>NZ_LT632547.1:1394892-1652625 GCF_900119695.1 Actinomyces urinae | reverse complement strand
TGGGTGAATTGTTTTGAGGGGGCTGCTAACCGGCTTGGTTAGCAGCCCCCTCAAATTGAGTGTGGTAGCGGTGGTTTCCTACTCTCCCACACCCTACCAGGTGCAGTACCATCGGCGTTCACGGGCTTAGCTTCCAGGTTCGGAAAGGAATACTGGGCGTTTCCCCGTGGCTATGACCACCGCAAAAATATCAGCCAACCTGCCAAACACGCTAGTATTAACCAAAATGGTTTACCAGCAGTGTTCGCTGCACACACGCGGTTAGCGTTTACACGCCTTGGAGTGTGTGGGGTTGGTAGTGGTTTGCATAGTAGTTACGAGCAAACAGGATTCCTGTTTGTCATGTTGTTTGGTTGTTTTTAGTTGTTGACTATTAGTACCAGTAAGCTAAACACGTTACCATGCTTACACGCCTGGCCTATCAACCCAATCATCTATTGGGAGTCTCTCCCCCCAAACGGGGGTTGGAAACCTGGTCTTGAAGCAGGCTTCCCGCTTAGATGCTTTCAGCGGTTATCCTTCCCAAGCGTAGCTAACCAGCCATGCACCTGGCGGTACAACTGGCACACCAGAGGCTTGTCCGTCCCGGTCCTCTCGTACTAGGGACAGGCCTTCTCAAGTTTCCTACGCGCGCAGCGGATAGGGACCGAACTGTCTCACGACGTTCTAAACCCAGCTCGCGTACCGCTTTAATGGGCGAACAGCCCAACCCTTGGGACCGACTCCAGCCCCAGGATGCGACGAGCCGACATCGAGGTGCCAAACCATGCCGTCGATATGGACTCTTGGGCAAGATCAGCCTGTTATCCCCGGGGTACCTTTTATCCGTTGAGCGACCGCGTTTCCACGAACCACGGCCGGATCACTAGTTCCTGCTTTCGCACCTGCTCCACCCGTCAGTGTCACAGTCAAGCCTTCTTCTACACTTACACTCAACACCTGATTACCAACCAGGCTGAGAAGACCTTTGAGCGCCTCCGTTACCATTTAGGAGGCAACCGCCCCAGTTAAACTACCCACCAGGCACTGTCCCCAATCCGGATCACGGACCAAGGTTAGATAACCGTTTATATCAGAGTGGTATTTCAACAACGACTCCACCACCACTAGCGTAGCGGCTTCACAGTCTCCCACCTATCCTACACAAACACAACCGGCTACCAATACCAAGCTATAGTAAAGGTCCCGGGGTCTTTCCGTCCTGCTGCGCGAAACGAGCATCTTTACTCGTAATGCAATTTCACCGAGTTCATGGTCGAGACAGCGAAGAAGTCGTTACGCCATTCGTGCAGGTCGGAACTTACCCGACAAGGAATTTCGCTACCTTAGGATGGTTATAGTTACCACCGCCGTTTACTGGGGCTTAACTTCAAACCTTCACCCCAACAGGGGTTGAGCCTTCCGCTTAACCTTCCAGCACCGGGCAGGCGTCAGTGCGTATACATCGCCTTACAGCTTCGCACACACCTATGTTTTTAGTAAACAGTCGCTTCTTCCAAATCACTGCGACCACACCCAAACAAAAATACCAGAAAAACAGTATTGTCCGGGCCTGGTCCCCCTTATCCCGAAGTTACGGGGGCATTTTGCCGAGTTCCTTAACCATGATTCACTCGCACGCCTTAGTATACTCTACCTAACTACCTGAGTCGGTTTAGGGTACGGGCGGTTATTTCTCTAACGTCGAGGCTTTTCTAGACAGCACAGGCACACCAATAACCACCACACAAAATGGCAGTCCCATCAGCCCTCACCCTTGTCATTAAAGACAGCACACCGGATTTACCTAGCATGCAGGCCACAACCTTAGACTGGCACAACCACCGGCCAGCACCAGCTACCCTACTGCGTCACCCCTGTTAACACGCTTGCCTACCCAAGAAGGGACCCCAAGACCACTAGGAGGCAAAACCCGAAGGAATCACCACCATCACGGCGTTGGTTAGCACAACTTTGTCAGCACTGGACAAGAAAAAACCGGTACCAGAATATCAACTGGTCATCCATCGACTACGCCTGTCGGCCTCGCCTTAGGACCCGACTAACCCAGGGCGGATAAACCTTGCCCTGGAACCCTTAGTCAATCGGCGCGTGGGATTCTCACCCACCACTCGCTACTCATGCCTGCATTCTCACTCCCAACCAGTCCACAAACCCTCACAGGCCTGCTTCACCCCAATCAGGACGCTCCCCTACCCAGAAAAAACTTCTGCCATGGTTTCGGCGGTGTGCTTAAGCCCCGCTACATTGTCGGCGCGGAATCACTTGACCAGTGAGCTATTACGCACTCTTTCAAGGATGGCTGCTTCTAAGCCAACCTCCTGGTTGTCTATGCAACTCCACATCCTTTCCCACTCAGCACACCCTTAGGGGCCTTAACCGATGATCTGGGCTGTTTCCCTCTCGACTACGAAGCTTATCCCCCGCAGTCTCACTGCCCTGCAATTATCAATGGCATTCGGAGTTTAGCTGACGTCAGTAACCACAAAGGCCCATCAACCAACCAGTAGCTCTACCACCACAACAACACACGCAGAACGCTGCACCTAAATGCATTTCGGGGAGAACCAGCTATCACGGAGTTTGATTAGCCTTTCACCCCTACCCACAACTCATCCCCCCAGTTTTCAACCTAGGTGGGTACGGTCCTCCACGACCTTTTACAATCGCTTCAACCTGGCCATGGGTAGATCACCCCGCTTCGGGTCTAGAACACGCGACTAGCCGCCCACTTAAGACTCGCTTTCGCTACGACTACCCCACAAGGGTTAACCTCGCCACGCATCACTAACTCGCAGGCTCATTTTTCAATAGGCACGCCATCACCACAACCCCAAAAGGGCCGACCGGCTCTGACGGCTTAAAAGCGCTTGGTTTCAGGCACTATTTCACTCCCCTCCCGGGGTACTTTTCACCATTCCCTCACGGTACTATACGCTATCGGTCACCTAGAAGTATTCAGGCTTACCCAGTGGTCTGGGCAGATTCACAGCAGATTCCACGAGCCCGCTGCTACTTGGGAACACACTCAAGCAGAGTTGCATGAACCACCTACACGACTATCACGCCCTACGGTCAGCCATCCCAAACTGTTCAGCTCCACACAACCATTTATAACTACCCCCACCCCCGGCAGAGAATGGAAAAACACGCCCCAACAACCCCACATGCGCAACAGCTGCCGCCTTGACACGCACACAGTTTAGCCATCATCCGCTTTCGCTCGCCACTACTCACAGAATATCTCTTCCTGCAGGTACTAAGATGTTTCACTTCCCCACGTTCCCCCCACCACCCTATACATTCAAGCAGTGGTAACAGGCCACAAAACCTGTCAGGTTACCCCATTCGGAAACCCCCGGATCAACACTCGCTCGCCAACTCCCCAGGGAATATCGCAGGCCACAACGTCCTTCATCAGCTCTAGGCACCAAGGCATCCACCAAACGCCCACAAAAACTAAAAAACCCAACAAAACAAACAAAAAAGATGCTCGCAACCACTATACAAATCACCAACAACCCAACCACAACCACCAAACCACCACACACCAGCCAACAGCCAATGCAAACAAACAATGGAATAGTGGAAGGGCCAGACCAACAGTGTTAGCCATAAACCCGACAGCATGCCCCCAAACCAAACCACACAAAACCAGTGCAACCTGATCCAGAGTAAATCCTGCTTCATCCCAAAACAGTTCTGTTCTTGCAAAAACAATCCAAAAAACTAAGGAACAACCCAGAGGGCAGCACCACCAAAAACAGTGGAAACAACCACCAACCAGGCCCTTAAAAAAAGAAAATCCTTAGAAAGGAGGTGATCCAGCCGCACCTTCCGGTACGGCTACCTTGTTACGACTTCGTCCCAATCGCCAATCCCACCTTCGACCACTCCCCCCACTTTCGTGGTTAGGCCACGGGCTTCGGGTGTTACCAACTTTCGTGACGTGACGGGCGGTGTGTACAAGACCCGAGAACGTATTCACCGCAGCGTTGCTGATCTGCGATTACTAGCGACTCCACCTTCACGTAGTCGAGTTGCAGACTACGATCCGAACTGAGAACAGCTTTAAGGGATTAGCTCCACCTCACAGTATCGCAACCCTCTGTACCATCCATTGTAGCATGCGTGAAGCCCAAGACATAAGGGGCATGATGATTTGACGTCATCCCCACCTTCCTCCGAGTTAACCCCGGCAGTCTCTCGAGAGTCCCCAACCAAATGCTGGCAACACGAGACAAGGGTTGCGCTCGTTGCGGGACTTAACCCAACATCTCACGACACGAGCTGACGACAACCATGCACCACCTGCACACCAGCCAAAAAGGCCAGCATATCTCTACACTGTACCGGTGCATGTCAAGCCTTGGTAAGGTTCTTCGCGTTGCATCGAATTAATCCGCATGCTCCGCCGCTTGTGCGGGTCCCCGTCAATTCCTTTGAGTTTTAGCCTTGCGGCCGTACTCCCCAGGCGGGACACTTAATGCGTTAGCTACGGCGCAGAAACCACACGGCCCCCACACCTAGTGCCCAACGTTTACAGCATGGACTACCAGGGTATCTAATCCTGTTCGCTCCCCACGCTTTCGCTCCTCAGTGTCAGTAACGGCCCAGAGACCCGCCTTCGCCACCGGTGTTCCTCCTGATATCTGCGCATTCCACCGCTACACCAGGAATTCCAGTCTCCCCTACCGCACTCAAGCCTGCCCGTACCCACCGCAAGCCCATGGTTAAGCCACAGGATTTCACGACAGACGCGACAAACCACCTACAAGCCCTTTACGCCCAATAAATCCGGACAACGCTAGTACCCTACGTATTACCGCGGCTGCTGGCACGTAGTTAGCCGGTACTTCTTTACCAGTTCAAATCAACCACACCCAAAGCATGGCCTTTCAACCCAGCGAAAGAGGTTTACAACCCGAAGGCCTCCATCCCTCACGCGGCGTCGCTGCATCAGGCTTGCGCCCATTGTGCAAAATCCCCCACTGCTGCCTCCCGTAGGAGTCTGGGCCGTATCTCAGTCCCAGTGTGACCGCCCACCCTCTCAGGCCGGCTACCCGTCACCGCCTTGGTAGGCCATCACCCCACCAACAAGCTGATAGGCCGCGAGCCCATCCCCCACCAGACCAAACCATTTCCCACCAAAGCCATGCGACCAAAGCGGAATATCCTGTATTAGCCACACTTTCATGCGGTTATCCAAAAGAAGGGGGCAGGTTACTCACGTGTTACTCACCCGTTCGCCACTCTCACCAAAACGTAAAAAACGCCCTGGATCCCGTTCGACTTGCATGTGTTAAGCACGCCGCCAGCGTTCGTCCTGAGCCAGGATCAAACTCTCCAAACAAAAACAAAACAGAGAAAAACCAGAACCAACCCAAAAAACCAGGCCAGCCCAGCGATCCCAACCAAAAAACAAAAACAAAACAAAACAAAAATAAGGACAAAACAAAAAACACACTATCGAGTTCACAAACAACACCCACACGAAGCTGAACCCTCAATACTTTGGATTCTCGCTAAGGTGTCTTTCCGGATTTTTAACCGGACTTCCTAGTCTAATGTTTCTATCCGGCTTGTCAACTTAGTGACTTCGTTTTAGAAACTATCTAGGTTTCGTTCCTCCGCTTTCGCGGGGCAACGAATAGAAACTTTACACACGTGGATTTGCGGGGTCAAATCTATTCGCGGTGACTCCCACCACACCTACTTTTCCGCACGGTTACGGGGTATTAACTCCACCTCGCGTGCAGTAGAATAGGAAGGCGGTGATCCCCTAAGCGGCGCACACCAGCCGCACCACGAGAGGTAGTTTATGCACCGGCCATTCGGGTTTGACCGCAAGCGATACATCGAACTTCAGTCGAAGCACATTAACGAACGTCGAAACCAGATCGGCGGGAAGCTCTACCTTGAAATGGGTGGAAAACTTTTTGACGACTTCCATGCCTCTCGAGTACTTCCGGGCTTCACACCAGACAACAAGATCGCGATGCTCGAGACCTTTAAAGACCGCATCGAGATCCTCGTTACGATTAACGCCAAGAATCTTGAGCATACCAAGGTTCGCGCAGACACGGGGATCCCCTATGAGGAGGATGCGCTTCGCCTCATAGACGTGTTTCGCGAACGAGGCTTTCTTGTTGAGAACGTCGTCCTCACCCAAATGGATGAGGGAAACAAGGAAGCGAAAGCGTTCCGCACGCGCCTAGAAAAGCTCGGGCTTAAAGTTGCGCGGCATCGCACCATTAAAGGGTATCCGGCAGACATTGAGCACATCGTCTCACCCAAGGGATTTGGCCGCAATGATTTTATTGAAACCTCGCGAGACGTAATCGTTGTAACCGCCCCCGGACCCGGATCGGGCAAGCTTGCCACGTGCCTGTCGCAGATTTACCACGAATTCCAGCGGGGTAACCAAGCCGGATACGCCAAGTTTGAGACCTTCCCCATCTGGGATCTTCCACTCGACCATCCTGTGAACATGGCGTATGAGGCTGCCACTGCCGACCTCGACGATGTAAACATGATCGATCACTTCCACCTCGCCGCGTATGGCACGAGAGCGGTCAACTACAACCGCGACCTAGAAGTGTTCCCGCTACTCTCGGCGCTGCTTGAAAAGCTCACCGGGTCATGCCCCTACAAGTCGCCAACCGACATGGGTGTGAACATGGTTGGGAGCTGCATCAGCAACGATGATGTATGCCGTGAGGCCGCTAAGCAGGAAGTCATTCGTCGATACTTCAAGGCGCTCGTTGAAGAAAAGCGCGCCGGTACAGACAGTCACGAATCTGACCACATTGCCATCATCATGGGCAAGCTGGGCATAGACCGCAACTACCGACCCGTTGTACGCCCCGCCCTCGAAATTGAGCGCAAAACTAAGAATCCGGGTTCAGCCATCGAACTGCAGGACGGAACCATCGTTACCGGTAAAACGTCAGCCCTGCTGGGCCCGTCGGCCGCGATGCTCCTAAATGCGCTCAAACTACTCGCTGGGATTCCTCCGAAGATGCACCTGCTTGCGCCCGAATCCATCGAGCCCATTCAAAAGCTAAAAACGGAGCACCTTGGGTCTCGCAACCCGCGGCTACACACCGATGAAGTACTCATCGCACTATCGGTTTCAGCAAACACCAATGAGTATGCGCGCCGCGCCCTCGAACAACTACAAGCGCTCCAAGGTTGCGACGTACACACCACCACGATCCTAGGTTCTGTTGACGAGGGGATCTTCAGGAACCTAGGGATTAATGTGACGTGTGAACCGAAATATTGGCGCAAGGGCGTCTACCAAAAGCGGTAAAAGCCTAAGGTTTAGGCGCTCGGCGCCAAAGCCATGAGGCCACACACTGAGGGGGACATGCTTGTGAAATGTCCCCCTCATCGCTCCCGCATTAGATCTCGTACCAGCGGATCTCGTTAGCCTGCATATCGATGTCGAATGAAGATCCATCATCTAGGTAAATCGTGGTGAATTGGGGTTTGTAAGTGTTATTCACCGCGCAATACTTACCGTTTTGCGGGTAAGCGTGTACCTCTACGTTCACGTTGGAAGAGAACCATCGATGTAATTCCGACTCGCTACTCGCCGCCCATAGAATTGCGCGGTACAGCAGGCGGGAGTTCTCGGCCGAATACGGCAAGCCAGAAATGTACACCGTTCTACCGTTGCCATAACTGTTGGTCGCCAGCTGCACTTCCTTATCGTGTTGCACTAGAATCTGGGCGCCCTCCAGTGCGAACACCGACTTCTTGCCTTCCCCAAAGTCAACGTCACTCTCGACGTCCTCCAAAATGAAGTGATCGCGACACTCATTCCAGTTGTACTTGTCGTAGTTCAGAGTGAAGCCAGTTTCTTTCTCAACGCCCAGTGCGGCCGCGAGCTGGAAGAAACGTCCCTGATACTGGTGTGCTGAAGGCTCACCCACGCCAATAAAACCGCCGCCATTCATAATGAACTTGCGGATCGTCGTTGAAATCTGTGGATCCTCCCAGCGGAATCCGCCCGTGTGAGCTGTATCAGCATCGCCCACATTAATAATCACGTCAATGTCGTCGAGCACTGACGCATCCGCCTTCACATCGTCAAACGAAATGAAGCGGACATCGAATGGAGCGCCCGACAGCGCCTCAATCAAGCCTGCGTATGAGTAGTTCTGCTTCTGGTATAACGCATGGTGAACCATGTGGTTACCCCACGCGCGCATCTTGCCCCAAGAGTTGAGCACCGCAACCGTCTTGATCGTGAACGGCGTGGTACCCGCAACGTTCGCGTACAGTTCACGGAACTCGTTCGCAACCGACTCCACGTACTCTACGAACTTCGGGAACTGGTATGCGAGCTTCAAGTATCCGCCATAACCAATGCGATCAATCGGTTTACGCAAAATCGCGCGGCGCGCGGTAACCCAGTTTTCCTTAGCCTCGATAACCGGATCCGCGCCCTCGTAGAACGAATCTGGGAAGAAGTACGGCAGGAAGCGACCTTCCGTGTACTTACAGCCCTCAATATCAGAAATGAGGCGCAGCGTAGAACCGTTGCCAACCGAGCCCACAACCGCGTCAACACCAGCATTTTGAAACTCCGGCATGAATGGCTCCATGCCAATCCAATGGTCTCCAAGAAACATCATTGCCTCAACGCCGGCCTCGTGACAGATATCTGTCATCTCTCGAGCCAATGCCGTCACCTGGCGGCGCTGGAACGCCTGGAAATCCTGAAACTCTTTAGACGGAATACGGTACTGGTTGTTGTAGTAGCCCTGGTCGATGATGAACTCGGGACGGAACTTATAGCCGACCTCTTCTTCGAATTGCTCCAAAATATAAGGGCTTACCGACGACGAATAGCCGTACCAATCCACGTACTTCTCACGCTTCAGCTCATCAAAAACCAGCGTGAACTGGTGGAAAAACGTGGTGAACCGGATCACGTCAACGTGTGGGTTCTGCTTAATGAACTTACGTAGGCGCTCCAACGACCAAGCGTGCGTTTTGGGCTGACGCACATCGAACGTTATCTGGTGTTCGAAATCCTTCCATTCGTTCACCACCGCGTTGTACATGTGCACTGGATCCCAAATCAAGTACGCCAGGAAACTCACAGTGTACTCGTGGTATGCGGTAGGCGTCGCGATGACTACCTCGCCCGACTCCTCATCGTAATACCACTCGGCAGGATCAAGCGGTTGTCCGGTGGTGCGATCAACGACCTCCCACCAGCGCTTAATGTCATCGCGCGTGTTCGGCTGCATAAGCTCCGGACTGATTCCCTTCATCAGCTTGATTCGCAACTCTTGCTCACCAGCCGTATGAAAAGCAGTCATGATGTATGACTGTTGCACCTCGTCAGGGTTCGCTTTTGCCCACTCGTTATCTTTACGAGTGGTGTAGTAAGTCTTGTAGATCTTCGCATCAACGTCTCGCAACTGTGCAGGGAACTCTGTCCCGTCCGCGTCGCGCACAGCATCCGCACCCCAACGTTCGATAAGTTCAAGCGTTTCTGGCACAACATCAAGATCGGTGGGAATAGTTAGACGGCCTTTCACGGTAACTCCTTCACAAGCTTTAGATCAATGGTTTTGCCTTCGGGAGCGCGAACTTGGACACCCGATTCATCTTCTGAAAGTTCAAGTTGGCTAAGCGCCGCGCGAATAATCACCCGCGCCTCATTGGTGGCCTCGTTCGTACCTGACGGCTCACCCGCAACCGTCACCTGCCATTTTTGACAGTTGTATTCGTACAGTTCACTCTCCACCTCGCGAATCGTCTGATTCCAAGGCTTGCCGTCTTGCGCCGGCGGAATTTCAGAGAAAGTATGCCGCGTCGCCGCAGCGGCCTCCACACCGCTCGGGTCCACATCGTCTCTTAGTTCAAGCTCGGCGCCCTCTTCCATGATGACTCCGAGCATGCACCTACCGGATCGAAGCGACAAGAGCTTAGAGTCCGTGACCCGTTGCAGACGAAAATACCCGTCGGGTGTTGGCAGAAATCGCCATGTCTCACCGATCCCACTCAACGCGGGTATTTCCCAAATTCTGTTAGATAAGAATGCAGGCAATTCTGGTTGCTCTTGCACCACCACCTGGTCGATTACCTGTAACGCATCACTCCACTGCGGCCATGGGTAGGTGTGGCTCCAGCCATTTTGCGCCACTAGGGAAAGACCGGGACGCACCTCCTCGATGACTTCATTCTCGGTTTGTATCCACGCCCGATCTGGCCAGATAGATGCGCGTAGTCCGAGCACATTAGAGTGGTATACCTGCTCCCCCGTCGCGAAAGAATCAACCGTACGCGTAACGTACTTTTCTTCCGGATCCATGCACATCATTTCAGAACGCGACCAGTACAAATGCTCAGAAACATTCAGTACTTCAAAACCTGCATCGAGGAGCTCGCCAACTCGGTACCCACGATCTTGCCAATACTCCACCACGATGTCCTGGGCAAGCGCCACCTTTGTCGGTTTCAAAGAGTCATTCCAAATGCGTAGGCGCTTGCCTCGCTGCGCCAGTTGCTGCGCGACCTCGTTAATGAAATGCACGTATAGGTCTTGCGGCTGCGCGTCAGCCCCCAATAGTTCTTGTGCACGCTCACGAATCTGAGGGAAATCGTCAAAAGTCACGCCAGCGTGTTCAAACTCATCCGCCCCCATGTGCCACAACGAGGACGTGAACACATCCGCATATTTATCCACCATCGCCATGTAAAACTCGAGTGCCTGTGGCCTGGTGAAATCCAAGCGCTCCAGATCTGGCTTGCCATCACGAACCAGCGCCATCTCGGGCACGTGACGCAAATATGTCTCCATATGTGAGGGGGCGTTCACCTGCGGAATAACCTCAATATGGTTAATGCGGGCCTGTTCAACTATCCAACGCACTTCTTCTGCACGCCAGTATGGCCACTGCGATCCTTTTTCGGCAATATTCACTTCGAGCAACAGCTGATTCAACCTCAGCGAACGCATCAGGCGGAGCAGTTCGGTCAGGAACGGCCTCGAAAAAACAAGCGTGGACGCCGAAAGCGTTACTCCCCTCTCCCTATAAAAGGGTGTTGAAATCACACGCCCGCAGTCTAGCGAGTTTTCTTCAGCTAGTTTTGCAACCCTTACCAGGTTTTCAAGTGCATCCTGGCCGTAGTCTGCTCCCGCCTGCGAAGCAGCAATAATCACCGCCTCGGAAGCAGAAACTATCAGTTCGAAACCTTCACGGCCCAGATCGTCCCTAGTCGAGTCCAGGTGCACGCTACGCGTACCATCGACCGGCCAACGACCTCTGGCGTACTGCACGCCCTCGAAGCTAGGGACGACACTTGGCCACATAGTGTTTCCTTCTACTCCTTCACCGAACCAGCGGCAAGGCCGGCCTGCCAGAAGCGCTGCAAGCTGAGGAACAGGATCATCACGGGAATGATGCCAAAGAATGCGGCCATCATCAGCACGCCATTTTCGTTAAACAGAGCGTAAGAGATCATGCCATAGAGGCCAAGCGTTACAGGCTTCAAAGAGTCCGATGAGATCATCATCAAGGGCAACAGGAAGTTGTTCCACGTTGCGACGAACATGAACAGGAAGATTGTCACCATTGCGGGCGCGAGTACGCGCAGAACAATCGTGAAGAAGATCCGCGCTTCACTTGCACCGTCGATGCGCGCTGCTTCAAGGAGCTCCTTGGGAACGGAGTTATCGGAGTAAACCCGGCCGAGGAAGAAGCCGAACGGGGAAACACACGCCGGGATGATCATCGACCACATGGTGTTATCCAATCCAACCGACTGGAAGATAGCATACTGCGGGATTGTCATAAGGGCGGCAGGCATCAGCAGTGCCGCCATAACCACACCGATCGTGAAGTTCTTGCCGCGGAACTCAAACTTAGACGTTGCGTAACCTGCCATCACTGACACGATCGTGCCAATCGTGGCCGCAACCGTCGAGTAAAGGATCGAGTTGCCTACCCAGCGCCAGAAGAATCCCCTGGTTAGGCCGATAAGCTTCTCATAGTTACGCGCGATCATCTCCGGTAGGTCCGAGAAGGGAACCGCGAACCACAGGCCATTAGAAGAAACAATCTGGCCCGGCGTCTTCGTTGATGTGACAATCATCCAGTAGATTGGAAAAACGAAGTAGATGAACGAAAGTACCAAAATAGCGATGGTAAGGATTCTTACCCCGGTCGATGCGTGCATCGACTTAGGCGGCTCGTACTTCGGTTCTTTCCTGCGCTTGGGTTTAGTGGCGTTCTTAGCTTTAGTTGCTACTGCCGTGCTCATTTGTTCAACTTCCTTTCAGCCAAGAAGTAGCCCACTGCTAGAACACCAGCAATCAGAGCCATAACAATCGAAATCGCGGATGCAGGACCCGGACCTTGGGGGCTCAAACTGCCCTTCATAGTATTCAATGCCATCATCATCGGCGTAAACGCGTTGCTAATACCAGGATCGGCAGTCTGCATAATCTGCGGCTCGTTGAACAGCTGGATCGTTCCAACGATCGAAAGAAGCATGGCCAACAGCGCAGCGCCGCGAACATTTGGAATCTTGATCTTCGTAGCGATCTGGAAACCACTTGCACCGTCGAGTCTTGCAGCCTCATACAAGTCATGCGGGATCGCTTGCAAGGCCGCGAGGAAGATCAGCATGTTGTAGCCCGTGAATGTCCACGTCGTAATGTTCGCCATCGACAAAATGTTCCAACCATCGGCGAAGAAGTCCACAGGAACGCCGAGACTGTGCAGGAATTTCACCAGTGGGGAAAGCGTGGGGTTGTAGAGATAAACCCAAATGATCGCAGCCGCGACGCCAGGGATTGCGTAAGGCAAAAAGTAGCTGAGACGGAAACCCGAAATATGTTTGAGGATGAAGGAATCAACCAATAGCGCAAGAAGAAGCGCGAAGCCAATCATGAACGGAACCTGCAAAATGGTGTAGAGAATCACCCGGCCGATGCCATTCCAGAAGTCAGTTGAAGTGAGTACGAACGCGTAGTTCGAAAAGCCAGCAAAAACGGTTTCGCGCTCACCGCCGCCGAACGCTCCCGAGCCAGTCACCCGTTGTGTTGTTAGAGATGCGTAGATCGCGTAGAGAATAGGGAAAACGAAAACTAGACCGAAGAGGATCAGAAAAGGAGACATGAATATCCAGCCGGTGCGCGCCTCTTCACGCTCACGCTGACTGCGCTTATGTTCCTTTGGATTTGTATGCTTTGTCGCCCCGAATGTTGAGGAAACCATCAATTGCCCCTAGGTCAGAAGGTTCAAGAAAACTGCAGGGTACCCCGAAGCAGGGTGCCTTGAAAGGGAATAGTCGCGGCGCCGACAAGTGCGGTGCACCTATCGGCGCCGCGAGAGATGAGTATCGTAGAACGACTACTCGGTTAGCGGCAGTCCGAGGTCCTTCAGGGTCGAGATCGCGGTCTTTTGCGTGATATCGATTACCTGCTGGACAGTGCCCGTGCCATTAGCTGCAGCAGCTGCCGGCTCAGCAGTGGCTGCGGAAACCGCCGGCCAGCCCGGGATGTAGACGAGCTTGTCACTCATGTGCTCGTTAGCCGCCGCGAAGACCTTCATCGGATCCTCTCCACCGGCGAAGAAGCCCGCATAGTTCTCCGGAGTAGCCGGGGTAGCGGTGGTAGCAGCAAGAACGAGACCCTGGGTAGCAAGGTCATCCACCTGCGTGTTGAACCAGTTGTTGAACTCCATAGCCTCAGCCGGGTGTTCACAGCCCTTAATAACTGCAACGCCAGAGCCACCGTCCGGACCAGTCATGCCTTTGTTACCGAACCAGTCCGGCATCTCAATAACAGCCCACTTACCAGCGTTCGGAGAGCCTTCGCCGGCCGGAGCAATGAGGGCGCCTTCCCAAGCAGCACCGATGGTGCCAATAAGGGTGCCGTCAGCAACCTTTGCGGACCAAGCGTCATCCCAACGCGGTGTGGTCAGGACAGATCCGTCGTCGAGAAGCTTCTGCCAGGTGTCAACAACCTTCTTGGTGCCTTCACCACCCAGGTCCACCTTCCAGGAACCATCCTCGATCGTAAACCAGGAATCACCCGAAGCAGCGCCAAAAGCGGAGAACATATTGCCGAACTCATCCGGTTGGAAGGACAGGATGTACTTACCCTTCTCAGCAGCAGCCTTAGCC
The DNA here is from genome assembly GCF_900119695.1 of Actinomyces urinae. Lineage (GTDB taxonomy): Bacteria > Actinomycetota > Actinomycetes > Actinomycetales > Actinomycetaceae > Gleimia > Gleimia urinae. Next base: position 1,638,468 of record NZ_LT632547.1, on the reverse strand, counting down.
GCTGAGATCAGCTCGTCAGTAGTCTTAGGTACCTCGAGGCCAAGCTCCTCGAATGCAGCCGCGTCGTAGTAGTAAACGAGGGGGCCAACATCCTGAGGCAGGCCGAAGGACTTGCCATCAGCGCTCATTAGCGACACCGGACCGTCAGCAAAGTTCGAAGCGTACTTCTCAGCTTCGGAGGTCACGTCCTCCAACATGCCCTTCACGTACAGCTGGGTGATCTCACCGTAGCCAACCTGAGCGAGGCAAGGAGCATTGTTAGCATTAACGTCCGTCTCGATCCTCTGGATCAGATCAGATGCCGCACCGTCGAACTTGGTTGCAGTAACCTGAATGTCAGGGTGCTCCTCGTTCCACTTAGCTACAATGTCAGCCACCTTAGTCATGCCTTCATCGTCGGGAAGGCGGTGAATGTACTGAATCTCGATCGGCTCGCCGCCGTCTTTTGCCTCCGGGGCTTTGCCAGAGTCACCGCAAGCTGCTAGAGAGCCAGCTGCCAGGGCAAAACCGGCAGCTAGCAGGCTAGCGTTGCGTATTTTTCTCATATCGGACATAAGCTTCCTCCTTTGGAGCTCGTTATTGTCACTTATTTCCAACTTGAATAACTTCAATGCCTTCCAAACGAAGCGTCTTCAACACGGCTTCGTCAGCGCCTTGATCCGTAATCAACATGCTGACAGCCGACAATGGAGCAATACGTGCGAACGCGCGTTCACCCACCTTTGTTGAATCCGCCACGACTATTACGCGACTAGCGGCAGCCACGAGAGCAGCATTTACCTTTGCCTCACCCTCGTGATTGGCGTAGACGCCAGTTAGATCCATACCGTCTACGCCCAAGAAAAGGGTGTCGATATTGATCTGTTCCAGGACCACATCTGCAAGCGGACCAATTAGTTCGTAAGAACGCGACCTAACCGTGCCGCCAGTTGCGACCACGCGAATCCGCGGACGAATAACGAGATCATTGGCTATGTTGATCGCATTAGTGACCACAACTACTCCGCGATTGGCGAATTCGTCATCACTGCTAACCAGTACGCCCAGCTCGTAAGCAGCGAGCGTGGTCGTCGTTCCACCGTTGAACCCAACGACGTCTCCGGGCCGAATATGCTTCAAAACCTCAGCGGAAATATCCGCCTTCTCTTGAGGCTTTCTTACCGCCCGGTAACGCTGAGGTAATTCTCCAGCAGAGGCGTTAATTTCCGCCCCTCCCCTTGTACGAGAAATGAGCTGCTGTTCAGCGAGTGTCGAGAGGTCGCGCCTAACAGTTGCCGGAGAAACGCCTAGCTCTTCCACCGCGTCTTCTACAGTGATAGACCCACGCGCTAGAACCATATCCGCAAGCGCAGATAAACGTTCTTGACGGCTCATGTTAACCTCCTCGTCGCATTCGCCCGGCACAAGTGTGCTGTAAAACCGCATCGTCTGAAAAAATGTTACACCTAACAAAAAGCTGACGAAACGATTGAAGATGATTGTTATCGTGTGGTTATAATCAGATTAAATCATGAACTTGCGGTTTTAGCGTAATTTCCGTCACAAATACGGATATCGTCACGAAGGAGCAAATCTCAATGAGCAAAACTATTGCCGAAATCAACAGCCAACCAGAAGTCTGGGCAAAGGCGGTTGCACTTGCGCACGAGGTAGGTGAACTTATCGAAGACGGCGCAAAACTAGCCGTAGTCGGTTGTGGAACCTCTTGGTTCATCGCCCAGGCATACACGCGCATGCGAGAAACCATGGGCAAGGGCCTTTCGGACTCCTTTACCGCAACCGAGTTCCCCATCGAGCGTGACTACGACCGCGTTGTCTGCTTGTCGCGCTCGGGCACCACCTCGGAAATCATTGACATCATGAAGCGCCTCCAAGACGCAGGCCGCCCCGCAGTACTCATCACCGCCGTTGGGGAGGGGCCGGCTAGCCCGTACGCCGACTTCGAGGTAGTACTAGACTTCGCCGACGAGGAATCCGTTGTACAGACCCGCTTTGCCACCTCTGCGCTCGCTTTCTTCCGCGCCACGCTCGGCGACGACGTTGAAACCGCGATCGCGGACGCCAAAACAGCAGTCGAGTTCGAAATCCCGAACTCCTGGGTTAAAGCCACGCAGATTTCGTTCCTCGGCACCGGATGGACTATCGGCCTCGCAAACGAAGCTGGACTGAAACTACGTGAAGCAAGCCAGTCTTGGACCGAAGCCTACCCTGCTATGGAATACCGTCACGGTCCGATCTCAATTGCAGAGCCCGGCCGCCTTGTATGGGTATTTGGCAAGGCCCCACACGGCATGCCTGCACAGATCGCTGCAACCGGGGCTGAACTCCACGAAAGTGAACTGGACCCGATGGCCGACCTCATCATCGCGCAGCGCGTTGCAGTTGCCAGGGCTGAAGCCAAGGGCCTAAATCCGGACACGCCGCGCAACCTCACTCGTTCCGTGATCCTCGACGAGGACAACTAAGGTAACTGGAGACCATCGTGAACGTGTGGACGCTAACCCCTAATCCGGCACTCGACTTTACCTATCGGATTTCGGAGCTGACCGTTGGCGTCCCACACCGGATCACCAACACCACAGTACGTCCGGGCGGTAAGGGCGTGAACGTGAGTCGCGTCCTTGCCAGCCTCGGCATACCAACCACTGCAACAGGCTTCCTCGGCGGCGCAAACGGAGCTCGGTTTGAATCGCTCCTGCGGGCCGTCGACCGAGCTGACCTCATCGGTACCCAGTTTCAAAGGACGACGTTCGAAACGCGCATTAGCATTGCCGTCGTTGACGACAACTTCGACGCAACCGTGCTCAACGAAGCGGGTGAAACCCCAACCGATAACCATTGGGACGCGCTCCTTGAGCGCCTGCGAGAAGGTCTGAAACCCGGCGACGTCCTCGCCTGTTGCGGCTCGTTCCCCGGCTCATCCAACCCAGAATGGATGACCAAAATCGTTGAAACAGCGCACTCTCGCAACGCACTAGTACTAGTTGATGCCACCGGACAGGTACTGAAAAACGCGTGCGAGGCCGGCGTCGACCTCGTCAAACCCAACGACCTCGAACTAAGAGAAACCACCGGCAAGCCCACAGTGATTGAAGGAGCACACGAACTCCTACGCCGAGGCGTTGGCATCGTCATCACGTCTGAAGGCGCGAAAGGAATGAGCATTCACGGGCCCGACGGCTCCTACCACGCGGCCCCTGCGCGTCACATCGAAGGCAACCCAACGGGAGCGGGCGACGCGTCCGTCGCCGCCTGGTGCGCATACATCACCGGCGCCCTCGACAGTGAAGCTCCTGCAGTGCCGTTACAGGCCAGCGACTTGAAGGCCGGACTGCCCTATGCCGTTGCCCTATCGGGCGCCGCCGTAGCGATGCCCGTTGCCGGCGAAGTTGACCTCACCATCTACAATCAAATGAAAACCGAAATCGAAGTGGAGACCCTCTAATGCCACTAGTAGATATCCGCAAGATGGCAGCCAAGGCTGCCGTTGAAAAAACCGGTCTGGGCGCCTTCAACGTGGTACTACTCGAGTTCGCACACGCTGAAGTTGAAGCTGCTGAAAGCTGCGGCCTACCCGTCATCCTTCAGCTGTCCGAAAACGCAATCAAATACCATGGCGGGCACATTGCCCCCATCGGGAAAGCCATGCTCGCAATCGCGGAACAGGCAAGCGTTCCGGTAGCCGTTCATCTAGACCACGCTGAGTCCGTGGACCTCTGCCGCGAGGCCGTGGACCTCGGCTTCAACTCTGTGATGTACGACGGTTCGAAACTCGAAGACCTCGAAAACCGCAAGAGCACCGCAACAGTAGTTGAGTTCTGCCACGCTGCAGGCGTCGCGGTTGAGGCTGAACTTGGCGAGGTAGGAGGTAAGGACGGCGTACACAGTCCCACCGCCCGCACCAACCCCGAAGATGCCGCCAAATTCGTAGCCGACACCGGTGTCGACCTCCTGGCTGTTGCTGTTGGTTCATCCCACGCGATGACGGAACGCTCCGCAGTGCTAGACACCGACCTCATCAGCCGCCTCCGCGACGCTGTGCCCGTGCCCCTCGTACTGCACGGATCTTCCGGAGTATCCGACGATGGGATGGTTGCCGCGATAGAGGCAGGCATGACCAAGATCAACGTGTCCACCCACCTCAATGTGGGATTCACGTCCGTTGTGCGCGAAATACTTGCCGCCAACGATAAACTAGTCGACCCGCGCAAATACATTGGCCCTGGCCGGGAGAATGTGCGAAACGAAGTAGCACGCCTGCTCAACCTGTACGCTCGCAGGTAGACTAGGCTGGCAAGAGGTGGGTCACTCTATCTTGAGTGGCCCGCCAACCACATAGAAAGCAGATTCGTGAACCTCATTACCTCTCATTCAGCACTGAGCATTCCACTGTTGAAAGAGGTAACAATCGATCCTGCGGCGCTCAAAAAAGCTTCCCAGATCGATCGCCTTGGCAACCTAGCGCCGCGCAATATCACCATCACCACCCTGTTTTCTTCCATAGCCAACCACGCGCGTCAAGCCGGTTCCAATGACGCAGCTAGTATTGCTCTAGAAAGCATTCCTCGGCCTTTGCTTCGCGAAATGGCTGAAACACTAAGAGCTATGATCGTCGGCCGCCAGCAGGCGCTAATAGATCTTGTTCCGCAGAGCTGCTTCACCGCGCTACAGCAGCTTCTTGGCAACGACACGAGCGGCACAGAGCCTGAACCACTACTGCAACAAATTGGACCCAGCTTCACGTTTGCTGGCAATGCGGAACTAACGCAGATGATCGACTCCATTGGATTCGACATAAGTCCCCTCGAAAAAGTTGTCCCCATCGCTGTGAATCCATCCGCGTGGTGTCAAACATGGTGTGACAGCCAAGGGGCACGCCTCAACCTCATACATCGAGCGTTTGATTGGGTTGAGAGCGTGACGATCAGCTCTAAGAATTACCGGGCTCTCAAAGCCTCGGGAGCGAAAATAATTCCGTCCTCGAAAGCCTACCGCATGCTACGCAGCCCGAAGTTTTGGGCCTATGCGGTAGTGTTCATCTACTCTTCTCTTCGCGCTCTGCCGGTAACGTTCGTCAAACATTTCCACGGCAACCTGTGGGTCCTGTGGGGCATGGATGTAATCACTGCCATTCCCTACACGTGGGGCCTGCTGGCATTCGTGACCGCTCACAAATGGTGGGTTCGATACACCGGCCTACTGGTCACCCTTGTTACGTTTATTTCTCCCTACGTGTACTTCTGGACGCACGGGCGAGGATACCCACCGGGAGTGAATGCGGTGGTAATAGGAATGATCGCATTCGCTTTCCTCTACGAACTGCGCAACTACCTGCGCGACCGCTACGTTGCGGACGGGCTGCGAAGTCAAGGTGCGTGAGGGCCCGGAGATGTCTTTAGAAAAAGTGTGCGCGAGGAGAATCTCGCGCACACTTTACTCGAGATCTGAATAGAAGGCCTACACTACGCCGCCACGCCTGCTTTGCGGCTAGCTCGATCCGGCCCGGTAAACATGCGGACGATGCCGGTGAGCAGGAACCACCCTCCTGACACGTAGAACAAGACCATCATCCACACCGGCTGCACCGGGTGAATAGCCACAAGAGCACCTGTAATTCCAATCCACACCGCGATGGAGATCAGGTTTATAACCATGAACTTCTTGACGCGGAACGGGTGCGTCCAATAGCTGGGGACAACCGTGAGCACAATGCAGGCCACAACCGCGATAATGTTTACCACCTCGCCTGTCTGTAGAACATACAGACACAGCGCCACAATGTTCCACGCCGCGGGGAAGCCGTAGAAGTAGAAATCTGAGGACTTCCAGTTCTCATTCGCATAGCACAGCGTGGAAGTAGCCAGAATCAAAACCGTGAGGACCGCAGCCAAATATGGTTGGCCCATTTCTATGTGGCGATACATGAAAATCGCGGGGATGAACGTCCACGTCAAGTAGTCAATGATGATGTCCAAAATACCGCCATCGAACCAAGGGAGCACTTCTCGCACCCGGAACTTACGAGCCAGAGTGCCATCCACGCCATCCACCACGAGCGCGATGAAAAGCCACAGCCACATCATGCCAATCTCTTGGTGAATCAGAGCCAACGTAGCCAAAGCCGCAAACGCCACCCCCGACATGGTGAATAGGTGTACCACCCACGCGCTAACGCGCTGTGACAAGGGCGCCAAGTTTTCTGGCGCGATTGTTTTTAGCTTTTTAGGCATTCGTTGGTACTTCGATTTGAGGTCAAAATCCATGGGTTTCTTTCACATTCGTCAATGAGATTTTTGAGGAATCCTCGGCGATGATTGTACCTTACCTGCGCAATACTGCGGCTATCCGAAATCCCGTGTTTTCATAGAGTCTGTGCTCTTCTTGAGGATCACTGTCTTGAGGGTTATCGCGGGTAGCGACCGTTTGGGAGAGCCTGCCAGTGCTCCTACGCACGAGCGTAGCAGTAAAAGATCTCGGGGCACCGTATGAACGATGTCCCGAGACATAACAACCGTGGAGCTAGGGGGATTCGAACCCCCGACCTTCTCATTGCGAACGAGACGCGCTACCAACTGCGCCATAGCCCCAAGTGCGAAAACCAGCCTAGCACCACATCGGCAAAACCGTTAATTCAGCGGCGTCGAGGCCTCGCACGTTGTAGCGCACCAATGCGTGCAACTTGCGAAAAGGGTTACTGTGCGCGGCGGAACTCGAGGATGTCCTCCAGGTCAAACGCGGTCTCAGCCATCTCAGCGGCCTCTTCAGACGTCATCGCGTCAAGCGGACGAGGCTTCGCAACCACTGGGCGCAATGGGCTAGCATTTTGGGTCTCAGACCTATTTTCGGCCGTGCTTTCAGCAGAAGCGGTGCCCTCACCATTATTCTCGAGGACGCTGGGATCAACCACTACGCGCCTACGCGGAGCCTTGGCAGCGCGAGCGTAAGCGGGAGCGGGAAACTCGCGGGGAATCCACTCGGCGGGTTCAGCGGCGACCTCGACCTGTTCCTCATCAATCGATTCCTGGACGGAAGATGCCGAGGGATCAACGGTCTCGGTGGCCGGTGCTGTAGCCGCAATACGCTGTTCAACAGATGAGCGTAGGCGGTTGTAGCGAGCCTGCTCGAGTCTGCGCTCCTCACGCAACTGTTTCGAAAGTTCAGCTTCGGCGCGAGCCTTCTCTATGGAACGGCGGTAGGCCAAACGCCCCTCCGCTAGCACTGCCCCCATAACAGTCGCGGGAACCAGTAGGAACCACCAGGAGAACGTCGAAAACGTAGCAGCAACCACGAACGCCACCAGCAGTGTCAACGCCACTCCAAAAATGGCGAAACGGCGCTTACCCGCAGCGTTCTCCTTCGCAACACGAGCTGCGCGAGACGCGCGAAGCTTCGCCATCTGCCGGGAAGTCGAAGAAACAAACTCACCCGAAATACGCTGCGAATCAGCCATTGAATATCCCCCTATCGACTCTGCCTCCACGGCCTGAACCCTCCGTTCGGGTCCACAAACCGCCACGTGAGGCAAAATACGCGGCTGGTTCCTACCCACCTCGCCTTGAACAACAAGACCAGGCCGTTCCTTAGCCAATGGAACAAGTTTGAGATCCGTCGAAAACCTATCTTCAACAGGCGTTTCGATAACCTCATTGCGGTTCTTTATGAGTGCAGGCGTCCAATACGCAGCCACCAACACGGCCAACGCACCGATAATCCACCCAGAAAAGCTCACGTACCCATAATTACATCATTGTTATTCCATGTCGGGCAGAGCTTCGGCGTGTCTGTTTCGTGACATTTGACGCCCTTATTTTGCGAGTGAAGACCTTGCGAACACTCGACTGGCCAGCGCCTGGCGCGGCCGCTCTGGATTACCGGCGTGCCCGATGCGTTTAGTTGATTTCCGAGGAGCTTGGTTCTACTCCCCCAGCAAGCTCACGCCCCAGATTGCTTCCACCAGGCCACCGCTTGGTAGCGACTCGCGATCAATTGAAAAAGCCAAATGGTCTGCCCACTGGCCAGCAATCGCCATGTACCGCGGCCTGTAGCCTTCGTGAGTGAGCCCGAGCTTTCGCGCAATGCCAAGCGAAGGCTCATTCTCGGGGCGAATGTTGATCTCCACGCGGTGAATCCCCAGCTTCAAAATGAGCAGGTCAATAAACGCCGCCACAGCCAAGCTCGCAATACCCCGACCCGCATACTCGGACACAATCCAGTAACCAACCGTCGTGGAATACAGCGCGCCCCTCACCGTGTTTGCCGCTGTTACCACCCCGATCACTCGCCCATCCGCCTCAATCATCATGGGAAGAGTGATACCCGACTCCACCTCGGCATCGGTTTTACGCTGATATTCCGCAAGTGAAGGCAGACGCTCATCAACATCCGGAGCGAGTGTAGCCTCCCACGGCTCCAGCCAGTCTCGGTCCGCCCAGCGTACGCGCTCAACCTCGCGATGAGCCTGCCCCAGAACCGGGCGAATCGTGAGCCTACGGATTTTGCTCGATGCCACCCTACTGTGACGACGCGGTCCGAATGCATTTTCCCCAGGGCGCGCAAAGACGTCCTCGTCCACATTCAAACGAGGCGTTGCATGAATGAGGCCCCGGCCAACGGGATCCTCAATATCGATACGAACCTGCGATTCGCTCAGCCCCCACACGCGAGGGGCGGAGAAGAATCGCCTGAAGAAACTCATCAACTAATCGAGCACCATGCAACGCAGAGCATCACCCGCGCGCACATCCGTCACATTCTCCGGCACAACCGCGAGCGCGTTCGACTCTGCAAACGCAGAAAGGAGGAGCGCGTCAGTTGGGCCCATCACCGTGGCCGTGTAGCCCGACGACGGCTTACCCAGCAGTTTCACACGCACAAACTCGCGCCTACCCATCGGCGAACGCCACCCGCGGTCCACTCGCGCCTGCACGGTTGGGCGGTTCAGCGAACTCCAGCCCTGCATTGCGCGCACAGCGGGACGCACGTAAACCTCGTAACACACCTGGGCCGACACCGGATCACCCGGCAAACAGAAAATCGGGGTTCCCGACTCAACGTGCCCAACACCAAGGATGTGGCCCGGGAAAGCCGCCACCGAGTCAAAGCGGATTGTGCCGAGCGAGCCCAGCACCTCGCGCACCGTATCACCCGAGCCGTAAGATATACCGCCCGTTGTGATGATCAAATCCGCACGCACCAACTGGTCCTCAATGGTTTGCCGTAGCGTTGCCCGCTCATCAGGAACGGCAGCCACGCGGAAAGTCTGCGCACCCGCATCCGTCAAAGCGGTAGCCAGGGCATGACCATTCGCATCAAACACCGCGCCCGGGCGGGCCTGCTCGCCAGGTTCGATCAGCTCATCACCAATCGAAATGATCACCACACGAGGGCGCGGATGCACCTGAATACGGTTACGACCAACACCCGCGATCAGCGCGATCTGGCGCGACCCCACGCGCGTACCGCGGCTAATCAGCACATCGCCCGCACGAACGTCCTGCGCCTTGGGGCGAATGTTCTCACCGGGCATCGGGCCATGAGACACCTCCACCTGAGCCACCCCATGATCCGTGTGCTCCAAAGCAACCACCGCATCAGCACCCGTCGGAATCGGCGCGCCAGAAGCAATCCGGATCGCCCCTCCCGCAATGTTCGCCATCGGCTCAACATCGCCAGCGCGGAGCTCCGCTGTAACGTTGAGCTTCACCGGATGATCCGCAGAGGCCCCCTCTAAATCCTCCGACCTCACCGCATAACCATCAAGCGCAGCCAAATCCGCAACCGGAAGGTCGAAGGGCGCCATCACGTCCTCCGCAAGCACGCAACCCATCGAATCAGGCAACATCACATCCAACGGAGGCTGCGGGCCAACCGCATCCTGACAATCGCGATAAAAATTCGCAACCGACCTCATCACATCTCCCCTTCAAACGGGCAAAACCAGTGGCTTGCGCGCCATCACGGCACGCGGCTAAACCCTACAGGTCAAGTCCTTTAACAAGTCCTTTAAGTAGCGCCCGGAACTCGCCGCCAAGCTGTGGATCTTCAATCCCCATCTCTACCACGGCCTGCAGGTAACCCAACTTGTCACCCGTATCAAACCTACGGCCGCGAATCACCACGCCCGTCACGCCACCGCCCCGGTCCTCAGGCGTCTCAATCAGAGTCTGGAACGAGTCAGTCAGCTGAATCTCGCCTCCACGACCCGGAGGGAGCGTCTCCAAAATCTCAAACACCTTCGGGTCAAGCACGTAACGTCCAACCGACGCGTACTCAGACAACACCTCATCAATCGGAGGCTTCTCCACAATCTTGTTGAGACGGAAAACATCCCCGTCATTCAGGCCCTCAATACCATCCAGCCCATTTGAAGCGAGCGGAATGGTAGTCACATCCGCCGAGCCGTAAGCCGTTGCCTGCTGCGGGGTTACCTCTAGCAACGCCACCACGGAGCCGCCAATCTGCTCGCGCACCGCGATCATCTTCTCCAGCACCGGGTCCTCCGGATGCATCAAATCATCCGGCAACAGCACCGCAAACGGAGCGTCACCCACATGATGGCGAGCCTGAAACACCGCGTGGCCAAGCCCGCGTGGATGCCCCTGCCGCACCGAATGAATCCTCGCGAAATCCTGGTAGCGCTCAATTGACGCAAGCAGATCCCACTTCTCGCCCTCGCGCAACGCTGCCTCCAGGTCGGGTACAGCATCAAAATGATCCTCAATCATCTGCTTCTGTGCGGCCGCAATCAGTAGCAAATCATCCAGACCCGCCTGCGTTGCCTCCTCAACCACCAGCTCAATCGCCGGGCGGTCAACAATCGGCAGCATCTCCTTCGGGATAGCCTTCGTCATCGGCAAGAAACGCGTGCCCCGCCCCGCCGCCGGAATCACCCCATGACGTACCGAAGCGCTATTCAACAAACTGCTCATAACCCAAGCCTAACCGAGGAACCCCGCAAACGCGGGTATGCCCGCAAGCGGTGCGCAAACCGACGAGCCCCTTTGCACTCCTCCCCCCTCGGCACCTTGCCCCTCGCCTTTCCCCTTGCCTTCTCTCACGATTCAGACCCGAGGTACCGTGGCGGTGGCCCCCTCATCAACGAGTCCGACCCAAACTGGTGAAAAAGGCCTCGAAAATGCCACTTCCCCTCGGAATACCGATTGGTCACGGCCACCCCGAACAGTATTCAGACCCAAAGCACCAAAAACAGGGGCAGGTTTCACCACTTGCCCTCACAATCGCGGATGACAGCACGGCCCCAACGGTATTCAGACCCAAACAGGCGCAAACAGGTGCCAAAACTGCCACTTCTCCTCGGGATACCGATTGGTCACGTACACCCCGCACAGTATTCAGACCCAAAACGGCGGGACAGGGCCTCCAAAATGGCAGTTCCTGTCTGAATGGTGAATTTGTTCTGCATGCGTTGGGAGCGCAGCGGCCTGATCACGGCAGTTTCCGGCACTCGTCCCGAGGTGCGTGTGCGAAAATGGGCACATGGGGTCTGAATCAAGAAAGCGAGTGTCACCGTACCGCAATCAGCCCGCGGTTCCTCGGATTGTGCGTGACGAGATGCTACACGCACTGCGTAGAGTCAGCCACACCGTGCCAGCCCCAACACCCACCCGGAAATTCATTGACGAGGCCATACGTGAAAGCAAGGATTCCTCGCAAATCGAAATCCTACGAACCCTCTTAGAACCAGTTCACGCAAAAGAACACAAAGCAGCCAAGCGAGCTCTTCGAAACAGCCTGAGGCCGCAGCGCAAGGCGACACATCAGCGGCTTGACGGCTCGCATGCGGCCACAGAAATCTGGAACACCCTTAATCCGGTGCTACAAAAGCAGGATCTGCCGCATGGAATTGCGGCATATGAGGCGCTCCCCGGGGAACTGTCCATCAGGAAATTCGTCGCGTCCTCCAAAGCATCCGGAACAGAAGTTTGGCTCCCCGTTGTCTCCAGCGCAAAAGGCATGCCGCTTTCGGAACTTCCCATCGGATTCGTTGCCGGCGGCCAGCCAACACCATCCGGCGGTGCGACACGGATCGATCCGCCAGTTAGCCTCGTGCTAGTACCCGCAATGGCCGTGGACGAGGATGGCGTCAGGCTCGGACAGGGCGGCGGTTGGTATGACCGAGCCCTCGCCGCAATCAAACAAGCGCAACCCGCGGCCCTCTTTTTCGCTGCAGTACCGCAAAACACCTACGTGAGTCGCAGCCTACTCCCCGCCGAACCGCACGACATCCACATGGATGGCGTCATAACAGAGGCAGGTTGGGTGCTCCTCTAGCCTCTTGCGGCCTCATTCTTTAAGCGGACGCAAAACGTCGCCTAGGCAAGGCCGATATCCACAGGCCCACCACGCTATCGCGCGTCCACATCTTTTCTTACAGTCCTATCCCTGCCTCGACAATCTTGAAATCATCGAGCCCGTGAAAGAAAAACTCCGAACCGTCGCGCACTGGATCAGCGAGAAACGGGCGATCATCGCAATCACAATAGCGGCCATCGCAGTATTTCTAACACTCATCGCAGTCATACAACCGCTTGGAACCAACGCGGTTGTAGCAATAAAACGCATACCTGCAGGCGAAATCATTACAGCGAAGGACGTTCAGATGCGGTCCAACGTAACCGGAGCTCCTCCGGACGTGGCAATCGATCCCACCCTCGTGGTCGGCCTGCGAACAAGCGTCACCATCGAACCCGAAACACCAATAAGAACCGCGTACGTCACAACCACCGAACAGAGCATGGAAGGGAGGGATACGGTAGCTCTTCCGGTATCCGTCGACGTCGCAGCACTATTCACGCAAGGAGACACCCTAGACATCTATTCACCCGCTACATGCGAAGACGAAATGCACAACTGCCCCGCGAAATTGCTAACGCAAGGAGCAATTGTAACCAAAGTCGCAACCCCCGCAGAAACCCAATGGAATGCGGCCCAAACAGCGACTCTGGTGCTAGCAATCGCACGCAAAGATACTCCCGTAGTTGCTGGAGTTACAGACTCCGCTACAATCACCCTGGTGAACACCAGCCAAAACTAGGTTCCACGCATGCTTCAAACAAGCCTGCCAAAACCTCGTTAACGCTGGCCGCTAATCCCTATCGATTAGGATTCACCAGCACGGTTCTCGCCATCGGCGTACACACCGTTGCAACCGATACGTAGCATGCGCCTACAAGGCAGCAAGTCCACAACTACAAGGAGCAGTCTTGATTCAAGGCTTCAAGGATTTCATTTCACGAGGCAGCGCCATTGACCTCGCAGTCGGTATGGTCATTGGTGCGGCATTCACGCAGATCGTCACCGCGTTAACGGACAACATCATCAATCCGCTTATCGGCGGCATTTTTGGCCAGCCACGCTTCGACAACGTCGGACAGTTCACCATCGGTATCGGTGGAGACCCCGCCGTCGTCCAGCCTGGCATGCTCCTCAATGCGATCATCAACTTCCTGCTAGTTGCCATCGCACTGTATTTCTTCATCGTTATGCCCATGAACAAGTGGGCCGAGCGTAAGCAGAAGGCTGCCGACGAGGTAGCTGAAGAGCCGCAACCCGACGCGCACCTCACCCTGCTCGAAGAAATCCGCGATGAGCTACGAGCATCCAACAAGTAGAAACGCACGTCTTCTGGCGGTCAGCTCACGTTAGCTGACTGAGGAAGACGAAGTCGGCGAGCCCTGTGGGGTTCGTCGACTTTCTTTTTTCTTCATCCTCTCGTCCCTTCTGTCTAGCCTTTCCTCCTTCATTCGCCCATCCCTCCACAGGAGCAAGCAGCCTCATCTCCCTGCCCCCCACCGCGCCTTTCCGCCTTCTCTCTCCCGCCGGACCTCCCCCTCCGCACCGATTCAGACCCAAACCGGCAAAACCGCCTTCCAAAACGGCAGTTTCACTCACGGATGCGGTTTTGCGTGGTTGGGTCAAACAGTATTCCGACCCAAACTGGTGAAAACCGGGTGCAAAAACGGCAGTTCCCGTCTGAATACCGGGTGGAGAAGCGAGCAATAGCGCAACCTACAGCAACCCGGGTCGGCTAGTTTCGGGTACAGAATGCGCCTTACCAGTGGGGCGGTTTGTTCTCCCGAAACTCACGATCGCGAGCCGACTCCACCACTGGCTCACCAAGTTTGCCATCCCAAGCCGGCGGTTCAAGAGGGCGAATCTGCTCCCACGATGGGCTTCCGCCGTCCTCAATAATCTGCTGGTCAGCTCGTGAAATCCGCTCAGCCCGGCGTCGTCTGCGCACATGCGCGGGGCGAGCACTCACAGCCGGTGAGGCTGGCAGCCCTTCCCCCGTCGCGTCCGCAGATTCAGTGTTCATCGCGAGCAATCCGGCGCGCAACATTTCGCAGCACGGCATCAACCTGAGCGCCGCGCCTGGTCAGGCCGAGCGCACTTTGGATCTCGTTCACAACCTGATCTTCACTGCGCTCCACACCATCCGACACGATCCACATCGCGATCTCGTCCAACTGATCATCCGAGTAAGCTGCAAGCGGCAAGCCTACCGCAACCTCCGGCCGGCGTCCTCGCTCGGCGCCGCTTGGCCTCCAAACGGTTTCCTCCGCGCTACCGTGAATATCCCGATCAGCCTGCAATCTCACGAGTTTCTGAGCCGCCGTTTCCGTGCCAAACATCTCTTCATTTGAGTCGGCAGGAGCCTGGCCTGAATCAGCAGACTCACCGGTCTCATTCGTGAGGTCGGGACCGTTCTCACCTGAATCAACATCCCCATCGACATTCGCAGGCTGTGCAGGCATTTCATCAACCGCGGCTCCAGCGTTTGTTTCAGCCTGAGCTCTCGCAGCCATGCGCTCATCCACGGCGTCAAGGACTAGGTCGATGATCGCGTCCGCTTCCTTCTGTGGGTCAATGAAGACGGCCATTGCAAGCTCTGTTCGCGTCTTCCACCCGTTTGCTTCCAGCAGTTCTGGCCAGTAGCGGTCGCGGCGGCGCAAGGACTGCTCCGCAACGTACGTGTCGTCATCGGTCAATACCGCAACCAGTAACTCGTCTGGAAATTCTGGGTGCCCAATGGCCAGTGGAACGCGGAGCGCCCCTTCAACCCCAAGATTAGGGATGACCGTCAAACCGATCGAGTACAACCGATCCGCGAGGTCGATCAGAAGCTGATCCGGTTTGGCTTCAAACGTTGGCCACTGTGTGCCGTTTTGGGTCTGAATCGTGGAAGATGACGAAGTCGTCGCTTCCTCATCGGGGGCGTCGGCAGTATCGTCTGCGCTAGCAGGCTCAAGGTTCGCTGCCCCGGTGTCAACAGACTTTCCCGCGCGGGAGCCCGCCTGGAAGTCTGCATTCGCGCCGCTCGATTCAGCCGCAGCATCGCGATCCCCGGAGGAAATACCGCTGGCGGCTTCGGCGCTGGTCATGAGGTCCAGCAGCAGTTTGGGACCGTCGTTCGAGAACCGGTCTTTATCAAACAGCGCGGGATGCACAGCCGCGACAATATTCAGTTCGTCGCCGGCACAACCTAGAACTCGGGCAAGAAGCCCCAATCCTCCAGCCTGCGAGATCTCTCCAAAGTCGTGTAGCACTCGACCGTGCGGAGTTTTCGCGTAACCAATCGATAAGATCGCACGATCACGCATGACATCCGCGTTCGAGTTCGGCGTTACAATCACGAACGGATCAGGTCGTTCCTGCTCAAAGAAGGATTCAAGGGCTGGCGAGGTGGCAACCATCGCATCCAAGTTCGCGCGCAACCGCTCGGCATGCACGTCGTTGAGGGTGAGCACAGCGAGCGACTTCTCGGGGTACAGCAGTGCGTGCTCGATAATCATTTCCGTGACAGCCTCGACTTCGGCAGCGGAGGATTCAACGGCAGCCTTGTCGGGTGCGGGCATGCCCCGGCCGTCAACATAGGAGATGGTGAGCTTCGACCCAGCCCTCGGAACTGGCACGGGAACACCCGCGTGCGCAACGCGGTACCGGTTGAAGAGGCGCCCAACATACTCGTTGATTCGCACGGGTTCAGGATGAATCTGCGCGGTTACGGTCACCTGTTGGAGCGCGTCCACGGTTGGTGTTGGATCCGTCAAGTCGGCGGTGATTACCACCTGGCGTGCGCGTGCAAGCAGGGGCACTAGCTCCGCCAGTGGCAGATGGTTGACGTCCTCAAGAACCAGGAGATCAACCGTTTGCCCCAGTGGTAGCAACTGTGGAACCATCACGGGCACGGTCAGCAGAATCGGGAACATTGCGCGCACGAGCGGCGACGATGCATAAAGTGATGCCGCCGCGCCGGGCACAAGCGTTCCATTGCCGAGGCCGGTGCGTAGCTGCGCTTCTTCTTCAAAGTAGCGGGCCATCTGGTCAACGCGCCTGCGGCGGATTTTGTCGGAGGCAACTGCGGCAAGTGACTGTACCTGCTGACGGTCAAGCTGCTGCAACTCGCCGATCAGGCTTTGCAGGTTCGCGGGGTCGAAGCCGCCAAGGCTGGGCACGCGGGTCAGCATGACGCCCAGCGCGGACGCCCACCATGCAAGGTCTAGCTCTTTGTCGATCAAAGAGTCTGGAACATTGCGCTCGCGTAGGTCTTTGACGAGGGCGTCGAGGCCAAACTTGTGGAGCGTCTTCATGATTTCGAGGCGTTCCGGTAGCTCGCGCGCCCCGTTCGGGTCCGCGTGGAGGCGATCAATCAGAAGGGAAAGCTCGCCAATGTCGATGCGTTGCAGGGGCCCGTGCGCGGTTGCGAGGTGTGCGTCGAGGAGCTTCAAGTCTTCGCGCACGCCCGCGGCCTGCTGTTTGAGCTCGTCGAGGTTGGTGGGAACTTTTGGCCACCCGTCAACGGCTTGGTGTTTGCGCCACACGTCGCGTTGGCGTTGCACTTTGCGCAGTTCGTCGTTGAGGTCTTCAACGTAGCGGCCCGGGCGCAGCATGTCTTTTGCGGCCTTCACCAAGTATTTGCGCTGCCTGCGCTTCATTGGATAACCGTGGTCGCGCCTCCACTGTTTGGAGGCGGTGGCGATCACCATGTCGGCAATGGGGCGCTCAAAAATGGCAGGTTGGAACACATCCAGGGCCTCGCGCACGCCCTCCAGCATGACTAACTGATCTTCCCATTCTTTGAATGTCGTTGCGGGGTGCAGGCCGGTTTGTCCGGCGGTTGTTGACATGGCCACGCGTAGTTTTGGTAGCGATTCGGTGGAAAGTCTTGCAACGATTTCGAGGACGGGACTGACTTGCTCGGGCGAAGAAATTACGGCGCCAAACCACGCGTCATGGGCGTCACTCTTGGTGAACATGCCCTGGGTGGAGGCTGTTCGTAGAGCCTCCTTAGCTTGGTCATCGGTGTCTTGCGCGAGGGCGGTGAGAGTGTCGGCAGATAGGCGCACTTTGGTGCGCGGGCCGGGCCTAGTGGAAGTGAGGTCGGTGAGCACTTGAAGCGCGTCGTATGCGGATACGCCCCATTCGGCTACCGGCCGGTGTAACTCTTCGGTATGCTCCGCTAGCGATTCGCGTACGCGTCGCAATTGCGTGCGCATAAGCTCAATGGATTCGCGGTCCACAAAGGGAGATTCGTCGCGGAAGATCCGTTCGAGCTCCAAGACAAGATTAGATTTCTCATCTTTACTGCTGTCGATTCGCGCCACGGCGTGCGACAGGCCAGATTCGTCCATGTATCGCCAAAAGGCTTCACCGCTGTGCTTGTTCGCACCGACAACGAGGACTTTGCGCCCGTTTGCGGCGGCATCCGCGGCTATAGAGGCAACCACTGGCGTGGGGTTCGCCCCACCGCGAGTGTCGAACATGACGTTGGAGCCGGAAACCACGGTTTCAACCAGGTCCAACGTTTCTGGTAATTGGTCTCCGATGCCGCGTTCTTGCCACGGATCGCGGTCATACGGATTGGGCTCGGTGAGCTCCTTCTTGATCGCACTAACGGCCCGTTTGTTGCCTGCGAGCGCGAGCACGAAGTTGGATTGCAGTAGTGCGTCAGCATTTTGAAGTTCTGCTTGTAGGTCTGATGCTGGGTGCAGGAATAGTGATAGTTCCATGCGTTCATCAGACTTGAATCCAGGTAGGAGGCCGGATAGGGCGCTGCGTAGACGCGTGATTGCGGGGGCTGCGGTAAAGCCGTGGGATTGCCGGGCAGTGTTTTCGATGGAGGTGGTGTCTAGCTCGATGCCGCGGGCGGCAGCAGCTTCGATGAGGCCCGGCGCAACGGTAAGCATGTTGGAAATGCGCACGGTAGGTTCGCCGGCGTCATCGAGTTTAAGTTCGGTCGGGCACAGCAACATGGGGCTGGTGCGCGGGCCGGTTTCGGACTGCCAGGTGGCATGTCCGAAGGCCATGTGGATTGGGGCTACACCGTGCGCAGCGGCTACGTCGCGGGATTGATTCATGAGGGAGCGCACGGCTGCCCGGGCCCGTTCAGCCTCGCTGGGTTCGCGTATGAGTAACGACAGTGGCGTTGTGCGAAGCGCGAAGAGTTGCGCCATGCCGCCCGGGTGCGCATAAGTGAGGTCGAGTGTTGGCCGCTTCGGGTTCTCAAGGAACTCGCGAGTGACTTCGTCTAGTTCGCGTGCCCATTTCGCTACCGCATGCCGCATGTCTATTTCGTTGGCACTGGGAGTTACCTCCTCAACGCCTACCTTGCGAGTTTCGGCTCCGCTGGCAGCGTCATGCGCACGTTGTTCCCTATTCTTGAGGCCGTCGTGTAGCTCCTCATTTGAGGTCGTCTCGTTGGACCGGGTTTTCTTGGACCGGTCCGGGTCTTGCGATTTTGGGCGAGAGAAAAAACTAGATACCACGGTTTCAACATTATCGAAGAGGACGGAGTTGAAGATGTAGGCGCGGCGGCGCCGTTTCATTTCTATATGGCTCGACGTCTTGTAACGTGACTACCACCACCAACATTTCTTGACATCGAGAGACTTAAGAGTGAGATACTTATTTTGAATGCGCAAAATACCGTGGTTTTGTTCGTTATTCTCGTGATGAACCCAATGGAGAGGAAACCCTGATGGCTACCATCATTTACACTCACACTGATGAAGCCCCCATGCTTGCAACGCACTCGCTTCTTCCTATTATTGAGGCTTTTGCGCGTGCCGCTGGAGTCGATGTTGAGACTCGCGATATTTCTCTTGCGGGCCGCATCCTCGCCGCGTTTTCGGATCGTTTGCCGCCAGAGCAGCAGGTTGAAGATGCGCTTGCGGAGCTCGGCGCTTTGGCGAAGAAGCCAGAAGCTAACATCATTAAGCTTCCTAACATTTCGGCATCCATCCCCCAGTTGAAAGCGGCGGTGAAAGAGCTTCAGGGGCTTGGTTTCGACCTCCCGGATTATCCTGATTCTCCCGCGAACAGCGATGAGCAGGATGTGAAAGCTCGTTACGATTCTGTGAAGGGTTCAGCAGTGAACCCGGTGCTACGTGAGGGCAACTCGGATCGCCGCGCTCCTATCGCTGTGAAGAATTACGCGCGCAAGAATCCGCACCGCATGGGCGAGTGGAGCACAAGCTCGGCCACCGAAGTCGCCACGATGGGCACAAATGACTTCAAGTCCAACGAGAAGTCGATTGTGCTGGATAAGGCCGACACTCTTCAGATTCGCTTGCGTAGCCGCGATGGGCAAACCACGGTGCTGAAGGACTCCCTACCGGTTTTGGAGGGCGAGGTTGTTGACGGCACTTTCATGTCGGTTGCCGCACTCGAGGAGTTCATCGCGAACGAGATTGCGCGCGCCAAGGAGAAGGATGTCCTCTTCTCGGTGCATCTGAAGGCAACGATGATGAAGGTGTCTGATCCCATCATCTTCGGCCATGTGGTTCGCGTTTTCTTCAAGGACGTGTTCGATAGGTTTGGCGCACAGTTGCAGGCAGCCGGCTTGTCCCCCAATGATGGCCTCGGAACGATTTTCGCTGCACTTGACGAGGGCAAGGTGGAGGACGCCGCCAAGATCCGCAAGGCGTTTGAGGATGCGATTGCAGCTGGTCCTCGCCTGTCAATGGTTGATTCTGATCGGGGAATCACAAATCTGCACGTGCCCTCCGATGTGATTATTGACGCGTCGATGCCCGCGATGATCCGCAATGGCGGAAAGCTGTGGGGCCCAAGCGGTGAGGAGGACGACACAATTGCCGTGATCCCCGATTCGTCTTACGCGGGCGTCTACCAGGCGGTGATTGAGGATTGCCAGGCCAACGGAGCGCTGGATCCGCGCACGATGGGAACGGTTCCGAACGTGGGCCTAATGGCGCAAAAGGCAGAAGAGTACGGCTCGCACGATAAGACCTTTGAGATTCCTGCCGATGGCACCGTGGAGGTTGTGAACGCAACCGGCGAGGTGCTGATGTCACACGAGGTGCAGGCCGGCGATATTTGGCGTGCATGCCAGACCAAGGACGAACCGATCCGCGACTGGGTAAAGCTTGCGGTAACCCGGGCCCGACTGTCCTCCACACCGGCTGTTTTCTGGCTCGATCCTGAGCGTGCACACGACGCCGCTCTTATTGAGAAGGTTGAGATGTACCTGCCAGAGCACGACACGGAGGGCCTATCGATTTCGATTCTCGATCCGGTTGAGGCAGCGAAGCTGTCAGTTGCGCGCATGCGTGATGGTTTGGACACGATTGGTGTGACGGGCAACGTGCTTCGCGATTACAACACGGATCTGTTCCCCATCCTAGAGCTTGGCACTTCCGCGAAGATGCTCTCGGTGGTGCCGCTTATGAATGGTGGCGGCCTGTTTGAAACGGGTGCGGGAGGTTCTGCTCCCAAGCACGTGCAGCAGTTGCTCAAGGAGAACTACCTGCGTTGGGATTCGCTGGGTGAGTTCTTGGCCTTGGCCGAGTCCCTACGCCATCTCTCGCGGTTCGACGACAATCCGCGAGCGCAGATCCTCGCTTCTGCGCTAGATGAGGCAACGGAGCTGGTACTTAGTGAAGGCAAGTCTCCGGCCCGCAAGCTCGGCCAGATCGATAACCGTGGTTCGCACATGTGGCTGGCGGTGTACTGGGCCGAGGCTCTGGCCAACCAGACGGAGGACGTGGACCTCGCTCGCGTTTTCGCACCAGTTGCGATTGCGCTGCGCGAGAATGCGGACAAGATTAACGACGAGCTTATCGCTGTGCAGGGACACTCGGCTGACATTGGAGGCTACTACCGTCCGAACACGGAAAAGACCTACGCGGTTATGCGTCCGTCGCATACGTTAAATCAGATTATTGATCAGCTACAAAAGTAGCCAGCTCCAAGCTGACACTAGTGTTAGTTCCAAGAGGCTATAGCTAGCTGACTAAAGGGGGTGGGGAACCCTAAACCTGGTTCCTCACCCCCTTCGTCATATGCGGATTTGAGCTACACGGCCTGCACGCACCCTTCAATCTCACCCTTCCCGACACAATCAACTCGATTGCAAATGAGCCACCGGAGCTACCCTAGGTTTCTACCGGGCTGGAACCTCCACCACCGGGCATTTGGAGAGCACGTCGATCATGGCTTGCCTCTCTTTTTCTTTCACGCTAAGTCCCCACACATATTTGACGTGTATCTGCCTGGCCACATACGCACAGTGGTAGTCGGCGTTTTCGGGTAGCCACTTGTCGGCCGTTAGATTCGCTTTATCTTCGTTGGCTTGCCCGTCCACGGCGAGGAGGTTTTGCGGGTCGTTCGCAAACTGTTCCCGTTTGGCTACGTCCCACTGCCAGGCGCCCGCAAACCATGCATTAGAAAGCGGCACAACGTGGTCTATTTGAACCAGTGGGGACGTTTTATCTCCCCGCTCAAAATACAGCTCGCTTCCCGTGTACGGGTCATTCAAGATGCCGGCTGCCACCACGCACCTGGAGTTGCTTCGAAAAACCACGCGGTCCATGTCGCGCGCCAAAACATCATTTCGAGTGTCGCACCCGTTCATGTCCACGTCGGCCCACGGCTCCCCAAATTCCTCGCGTTCGTAGGGCGGAGCGTCCACCCACCCACTAACCTCAAGCGCCATGAGTTCGTCGCGCACTTTCGACATGGGCACGTCCTCGGCCTTCGCTCCATCAAAGCGCATCACGCCAGCCCAAATGGCTACGGTTACACCAATTGCAAGCACTACAAACAGCACGAGGGCATCGCCGGGTTTTACTTTCTTCACATAGACCACCATGCCTAGCTTTTGCCTCGAAAAGCCACTTAGGTATGCCGAGGTGTGCACGAATCTGCCTACGAGGATGGTGTGGACAGAGTCTGAACGGGCTCAACCTTCAAACAGGGGCAGGCCTTCAACTACAGGTTGCGGATCAAAACCTCGCCAAATTTCGCCGTTTTCGTTGGAGCAAAGCCGCTTTAGTGCCCTCGAGACGATTCGAACGTCCGACACCCGCTTTAGGAGAGCGGTGCTCTATCCCCTGAGCTACGAGGGCTCAACCTGAAAAAGCCTACCACGAGCAAGCGTCGACGCGTGAATGCGCAGACACCTGATAGATCCGGCGCAGCGTCAGCGACGCTCCCACGGCGTACTGACGCTATCAGACTCAGCGCCGCGCGCGGACGGCACAGTCATAACCGGGCAGGTGGAGTGAGTTAGCACGATTTGTGAAGTCGATCCGAGCAGTAGGCCCGCAAACCCACCGCGACCTCTTGTACCTACAACCACGAGGTCAACAGCGGTTGAGAACTCGGTCAGAAGCTCCGCCGGCGATCCGTCAATAATGTGCCGTTTAACCGTCACATCACGGTCCCCAACTACCTTGTCGCATGCCGCGGCAAGTTCCACTTCCATTTCTTCATAAAGGCGTTCGCGGTCAATGGTAGTGGGCACCCACGAGAGCATGCCAGCACCCGTGGCGATTGGGACAGCGGCGATCGCATCAACTTGCGCGCCCCACAGCGCGGCTTCGTCAACTGCTTTTTCGAGGGCTGTGTGAGCGGTTCGAGATCCGTCAACGCCAGCGACGATGCGCTTAATCGGCCAGAAGGGAGAGCCGGACGTGTGCCTGGGAACTACAACCACGGGGCATTTCGCATGGGCCGGAAGTGCCGAGGAGACGGTGCCAAGGAGCCGATCTGCAATGCCTCCACCCCCACGCGAGCCAACAACAATCAGGTCTACTTCTTCGGATAGTTGCACGAGGACGCTCGTAGCATCGCCGGGCTCAGTGGTGCCGGTAACTTCGGTGAGGCCATGGCTACGAAGCCTCTCCAACCCGTGATCAACTGCTTTTTGTGCGCCCTGTTGGAGGGCGTCATCGTCAAGGGCGGCGTATCCTCCATCGAGGGCGGCTGCGGAATACGAGGCGAGGGCGTAGGTGCAGACCACGTGGACGAGAGAGCCGTCTTCTTTTGCTCGAGCTGCTGCCCAATCGAGTGCCATGTTGGCCTCTGCAGACCCGTCTACCCCAACGAGGATTACTTTCTGCCCAGCCATTGTTGCCTCCCTTATAGCTTTCACCTCTATTTTGCACACAGTTGGCAAAAAATGTGAGCCGTACTGAACGGCTTTACATTTTGGGTACAAAATAGTCCCAGCGAGAGCTGGGACTATTTCGATAAACCTTAGAGGCGAACGTAGCTCGGCGCGCCGTAAACGGCAGCGTATTCAACGCCGCGGCCGGGGGCCGGCGAATGAATCATCATGCCGTTGCCCGCGTAGATACCAACGTGGCCACCGTAGTAGACGATGTCTCCGGGAGCCGCTTCAGATGCCGGAACGTGCGTGCCGGAAGCACCAATTCCATACGAGGAGTGCGGGAGGCTGTAACCCAGCTGTCCGTACACGTAGGACACGAGGCCAGAGCAGTCGAAACCGCTCGGAGAGGCACCCGCCCAAACATAAGGAACTCCAATGTACTGAGAGGCAACACCAACAGCTGAAGAAGCGCTGGCTGAAGGAATCGAAACCGGAGTTGCCTGGCTCTGCTCGAACGATTCGCGCTCGTAACCGCGGTCAGCAGCTTCATCGCGACCGTCGAGGGCGTCCTCTTCGACTGCCTCTTCGACGATCTCAACGCTCACCGATAGATCGTCACCGGATGCCCATTCGACGTCAGCAGGAGCGGTAAGGACGGGGTTCGCCTGCGCGATACGTCCTTCCTGAATGGTGGGAGGCGCTTTGGGAGCGAGGTCTAGAGCCGAGTCAGGGGCCGCGGTTGCGATACCACTGCCAAGAACGGTTAGCGCAAGTCCAGTTGCGGAAACCGTTGCAACGCCGCGGACGGGGCTAATGGATTCGGTGATGTCCGTTAGAGGCGTCACGGGACGGCATGCTCGGCGGTGCCGCGCCTCGATCTTCTTAGCCAAAATATTCTCCCTTAAAAGGTGCCTTTTTAGGTTTCTTAAATAACAAGTTCACTCTAGCCAACATGCACCCGAAATGTCACGTAAAGATAACGAAGTTGTGAACAGTTCCACTCAGATAGTTGTCGCGAGGATGAATATGTGCGGCTCGGCCCAGTCCGGAATTGCTACGGATCCCCCAGTTTCCGCGGATTTATCATTTTTAGACAACATCAACTCCCCGCCCTTAACAGTGACCGAGATCTCATCGCCTGGTCTCATTTTGATATCGTCGAGGGCACTTAGAGCACTCACTTCCGATTGAACGGGCTCACCCAGGCGGGCAAGTTCCGCGATCAAAGACTCACCTTCCGCGAGGCTGGCGTGAACGTCAGAGAGGGAGATGGGGCCTTCGGGCAGTTCCCATTCCCCCGGCACCGGGTTTCCATAGGGGTCTTTCTTGGTGCAGTCCAGGATTTCTTTGAGCTTGTGTTCGACCCTGTCGGACATCACGTGCTCCCAGCGGCACGCCTCTTCGTGCGCAAGCGTCCAGTCAAAACCGATCACATCAACCAGTAGGCGTTCAGCTAGGCGGTGTTTGCGCATGACCTCGATTGCCAGCCCCTCACCTTCATCGGTCAAAGTTAGGGTGCGGTCCTCCTCAACAATAACGAGGCCGTCGCGCTCCATTCGCGCAATGGTTTGAGACACGGTGGGCCCGGAATGTCCGAGGCGTTCAACGATACGCGCCCTCATGGGGGTGATTCCATCTTCTTCGAGCTCGTAGATGGTTTTTAGATACATCTCGGTAGTGTCGATCAAATCGCGCATTGTTTCCCCGTCTTTTCGTCTCCACACCACAATGCGGGGCACATGCCGCGCCCCTTTTTGTTTGCGGTCCATTTATTGACCTGTTGCCCTAAATGAACCATATTCGACTAGATTCTTCAGTATGGCGACCAAAATACAGATTCCATTTGATCTTTTACCGAAAGACGGGCGTTTCGGCTCCGGCCCTTCGCTTGTTCGCAAGGAACAAATTGACCGTTTGGCTGACGGGAATACGCCAAGGTCTCCTCACCTAATTATGGGCACGAGCCATCGCAAGCCGCCGGTGCGCAACGTTGTTGGCGAGGTACGCGAGATGATCGCGCGCCTGTTCAGCCTTCCCGATGGTTATGAAGTTGTGTTGGGAAATGGGGGTTCCACGGCATTTTGGGCGGTAGCCACCACCTCGCTGATTGAGAAGCGTTCCGCGCACGCAACGTTTGGCGAGTTCGGTTCAAAGTTTTTCGAGGAGGCCGCCCGCGCCCCATTCTTGGACGAGCCCGCGCGTTTTGATGCTCCTGCCGGGCAGCTTGCAACGGTTGAGGAGGTTGCCGGCGCGGACGTGTACGCGTGGCCGCACCACGAGACGTCCACGGGCGTTATTTCTCCTGTGAAGCGCATGCCGGGAGGCCTGTGCTTGGTGGATGCAACTTCGGTTGCCGGTGGGGCCAGCGTGGATATTTCACAAACTGACGCCTACTATTTTGCGCCGCAAAAGTGTTTTGGCTCGGACGGCGGCATCTGGTTTGCAATCCTCTCCCCCGCGGCTATTGAACGCGCGCAACAGTTGCACGCTGATTCTGGCAGGTGGATGCCCCAGTTCTTGGATCTCTCGATCGCTGTTGATAACTCGCGCAAGGATCAAACGCTGAATACGCCCGCTCTGGCAACACTGTTAATGATGCACGCCCAGCTTGAGTGGATGCTGGCCCTTGGCGGTTTGGACGCAACGGCGAAGCGTTCAAAGACGTCAACGGATTTGATTTACATGTGGGCCGAGCACAGCAAGTTCGCCGCGCCGTTCGTGGTTGACCCGGCGTTGCGTTCTCCGGTTGTGGCAACCATTGATTTTGAGGGCGTGGATGCCTCCGCAGTTTCGCAAGTGTTGCGCGATAACGGAGTGGTTGATGTGGACCCTTACCGCAAGCTGGGACGCAATCAGCTACGCATTGGTGCGTTCCCGTCGGTGGACCCGCAAGATGTTTCAGCCCTGCTGCGTTGCATCGATTATGTGGCCACCCGCCTGTAGTACGACGCTAAGCACTTGACGTTTGATTTATGAGGCCAAGCCGGATTCTCTAGCAGCGTCCAATCAGGGGCTTCGACAACTGTTTGTCGGAGCCCCTGATTGTTTTAAGGAGCGTTCTAATCCGTGGGCTGGTCGCCGCCAGCTTCGAGGTCGCGGGCACGCTCACGCGGGCCGTAGGTGATGATGGGCCGGCGAGACCAGCTGGCTTTGATACGCACGTCCCAGGACTTGATTGCCCAGATGGCGGCGGCGACAGACACGATAACCGCCGAAATTCCTCCTACGGCCAGCGACCAGGGACCTCCCCAGGTGTCGGCAACCCAGCCGACGATGGGAGCACCAATGGGCGTGGACCCCATGTAGACCATGAGGTAGAGCGACATAACGCGCCCTCGCATGGCAGGATCGGTGGAGATCTGGATAGCGGCGTTAGCCGACGTGATCATAGTTAGCATGGCCAGGCCGGTGGGGATGGCGATAAGCGCAAACAATTCGTAGGTGGGCGCTAGCGCAAGCGCAATGTCGCAAAGGCCGAAGAGGAACGCAGAGACAACCACCAGGCGCACGCGCGGAAACCTGCGGCGCGCGGCAAGAAGCGCGCCCGTGAGCGATCCGATGGCCATGAATGATCCGAGGATTCCATATTCGCCAGCACCCTTCCCGTAAACCTCGGTGGCCATGACGGCGGAGGTGAGCTGGAAGTTCATCGCGAATGCAGACACCGTTCCGGCCACGATCATGATGACCACAATGTCGGTGCGGCCCAAAACGTAGCGAACGCCTTCGCGAATCTGCCCGCTTTCGCGCTTCACCCGGCTGGCGGGGGTGAGCAGGTTCTTATTCATCAAAGCTACCGCGGTTACGGGCGCGGCAAATAGAAGTAGGTTGACGATGAATACCCAGCCTGGCCCTACCCATTCGATGACGAGGCCGGCAAGAGCAGGCCCAATCAGGCGGGCCACGTTGAATGCTGCCGAGTTGAGCCCAACTGCGTTAGGGAGGGATCCAAGTGGAACAAGTTCGGATACAAAAGTTTGGCGGGCAGGCGCATCGATGGTGGAGAGTATGCCCGCGAGGAATGCAAGGACGTACACGTGCCATAGTTGTGCCGTATTCGTCAGAATGAGGACACCTAAAATGAGCGACATGAGGCCGATCATGCCCTGCGTGAATTGGATTAGATTTCTGCGGTTAACGCGGTCTACGATCACGCCAGCCCACGGGCTGAATAAAAGAATGGGTAAGAATTGGAGGGCGGTGGTAATACCGATTGCGGTCCCAGAACCTTGGGTAAGGACGGTGAGAACCACCCAGTCTTGCGCGATGCGCTGCATCCACATGCCGGTGGAGGAGATGATGTTGGCGCCGAACCATAGTCTGTAGTTGAAGTACTTTAATGATTCAAACGTTTTTGACACCTCGTATACCTCCTTTTTCAATAATGCCAGCATCGTTTGTGCGTCGCTACGCCAGGGCACCCGTCGGGGGATCCATCTTGATCTGTGAACATCTGGACCTCTGTCGCCATGTACGAGGAACCTGATCTTCCCCTGTCCTGCGGGTTGTGATTGGGAATTCTAATGCGGCTCGCGAAGAGGTAATCTTCGCGAGCCGCGCCGAATAATGGGTTGTACCTACGGGCTTGGCTCAGGATCAGTCTGGCCAGGTTGCCCGTAGCGGGAGCTTAGGCCCCCAGTGCAGCCTGGATGGGGCCGAGCACAAAGTAAACTGCAAACAGAATGGAAACGATCCACATGAGCGGTTTAATCTGCTTTGCCTTGCCAACTGCTACCGCAGCGATCACGTAGGTGATGAAGCCGGCGCCAATACCTACCGAAATGGAGTAGGCGAACGGCATGAACGCGATGGTAAGGAACGCCGGAATTGCGATCTCTGGCCTCTTCCATTCAATGTCCAAGACCTGCGTCATCATAAGGAAGCCCACGAACACGAGAGCGGTAGACGCAGCCTCGGTTGGTACTAGCTCCACGACGGGTGCAAGGAAGATGGACAGCAGGAACAGAATACCGGTTACAACAGAAGCGAGACCGGTGCGTGCACCTTCACCAACACCCGCTGAAGATTCAACGTAGGAAGTGTTGGAGGAAGTACCTGCCAGGCCGCCGGCAATGGCTGCAAGAGAGTCGATGACGAGGATCTGGCGCGAGCGCGGCGGGTTGCCGTTCTCGTCCAGTAGATCACCTTCTGCGCCGATCGCAACCATGGTGCCCATGGTGTCGAAGAAGTCGGCAAGCATGAGCGAGAAGATCAGCAGGACAACGGCTAGCGGGCCGAGCTTGCCGAACGCGCCGAATAGGTCAAATGCGCCTAACGACGAGAAATCGGGAAGCGATACCGGGGAGCCGGAAAGCTCTGGAACGGTAACGCCCCAACCGGTCGGATTCTCATCACTCTTCGGTCCGATCGCTGCGACGGCCTGAATGATGACGGCAAGTACGGTAGAAGAGATGATGCCGATTAGGATCGCGCCGCGAACCTTGCGCACGTACAGCACGATGGTTAGCAGAAGGCCAGCTACAAACACGAGGGCTGGCCAGCCGGCAAGCGACCCGTCGATGCCCAGCTGAACGGGGGTGCCGCCGGGGCGGATGATGCCCGCGTTAATTAGGCCAACGAACGCAATGAACAGGCCGATACCAACCGAAATAGCTACCTTGAGCTGGTTCGGCACCGCGTTAAAGACGGCCTCGCGGAATCCGGTTAGAACCAGGATTGTGATGAGGATGCCTTCCCAGACGATTAGACCCATTGCCTCTTGGAAGGTGAGGCCCGAACCGAGAACGAGGGTGAACGCAACCATGGCGTTCAAACCCATGCCGGCCGCGAGCGCCATCGGGTAGTTGGCAACCAGGCCCATGAGGATTGTCATGACGCCTGCGACGAGTGCCGTTGCCGCCGCGATGGTTGGTATCGTTAGGGATCCGTCTTCGGGGAATGCTGCGGATAGGATGATGGGATTAAGAACGAGGATGTAGGCCATTGCGAAGAAGGTGACGAAGCCACCTCGTACTTCGCGACCAATTGTGGAACCGCGTTCAGTAATGTGAAAGAAACTATCTAGCTTTGAGCGCTGTGCAGTATTGGTACTCACAGGCTAATGCTCTCACTGTGCGTACTTTTTCGATTCTGCTACCACCATGTGGACACTGGGTAGCGGGCGTCACATTTCCCGCGTGTTTTCAGGTTTTACAGGTCGCTGATGACCTCTAGGTCCAGTTCGTTCACGCGCGGAGGCACAACGTTCCATTGGCTACCGGTTTCCTGCACGTCGGTTTCGGAGTGGGCGCCGCAGGCATAGGTGAGGGGAACAAGGCGGCCGTCATGGCCGGACCACTCGTTGGAGCACACGCCGAAGCTCTGCCCTAGTTCGGAGCGAAGGGCAACCAGGAAGCCGCAAGACGCGCAAGTGGACTTCGAGTCGGTTTTGTTCACCTTGGCTCGCGAGCGTCTGTGCCACCTGGTGCGCGCGGTGTCAATGCCTTCTCGCGAGAGGGTGCGTACACGCGAGAGGGGTGGCTCGTCTGATCCGTACTTGGAGTCGCGGATCAGCGCGAGGCGGGAATCCTCTTGACGGTAGGGAAGCACGTCTGAGGGGGATACGTCGGATGGACGCAGGCGTTCTTCCCAGGGCACCCATTCGGGTGCGAGCAAGGCGCCTTTACCGGGCAGAAGATCGATTTCAGATACGGTCACTCGCCTCGCTCGCGGAACCCGAGATACGGTTACGGCCCAGTGCCAGCCTTGGTATCCCTCTTTGTTTGCCGCAAAAAAGTGTGTGAGCAAGCGTTCACCTTCAGCGCGATAGCCCAGGTGGTCACCGATTTCGCTTTGTTCTACAACCTCAAGGACGATCTCTAGTGTCTCTTTTACCGCGTCTTTTAGGATCTTATCGGCTGCTACGGCGGGTTCGTTCTTTTCGTTTTCAGGCATCGAAATCATCCGCTACAGCGCGGAGCAGGTCCGCGATCTTCTCTGAGTTGTTCGGGTACTTTCCGTGGCGAAGCGATCCGGATGCGGCGTCGAGTACCTTAATCAGGTCTTCAACTAGCCCAACCATTTGCTGCGGTTTGCGCCGGTTTAGCTTACTTATGGAGGGCGAGGCCTGCAGGATCTCTACGAACATTGCCTGCGCGCCTTTCCGTCCGTCAACTACAGAATATTCAACGCGAGTGCCACCCTTCGGCGCGCGAACGCCTTCGGGCAGTGCGGATGCATGGAGGAACACGGACTCGCCGTCGTCTCCTTCGATAAATCCGAATCCCCGATCCGCGTCGAAGAATTTCACCTTGCCGGTGGGCACGAGGGCCTCCTAAGTCTGTTTTCTCGCTTTGATTGTTACGTCTAACCCCTATGATAGTGCGAGAGACATTGTCATCGCCAAGGGTGGCGCATTTGCGCTGGGAGTTGGTTGGTGTGGCGCATCGCAAAATTGGTGAGGGAGGCCGCGTGAGCACGGTAGTTTGGTTGTTTGGCGCGGGCGCGGCGCTGGTGGTTGTTGCGATTGCTGTTGCTGTTATTGCGCGGCGTTCCCAGGCTCGAAAGAACGGCGAGGACGGTCTAGATTCGCAAAGGGTAGATTCGATTACTCCCTTTGAACCCGCAGATGAACACCAGAGTGGACCCGCAGACGAGGCCGCGGACGACGCAGCGAATTATGACGCAAGCGAGGACGTAGGGAGCAGCTCGGAAGAAGTGCCAGCCCCGACTAACGAGGTGTTATCTCCGGCCGCAGATCCGCTTAACGCATTCGACATGGATGGTGCGATTCGCGAGATGCGCCGTGAGTATTGGGCTTCGCGCTGGATGTTTGGAGAGGATGCCTGCGCCGATTTGCGGTTTGAACTGGGCAGGGCTCGCGCGCTTACGGCTTCTTGCCTGGCCGACGCAACTGTGATGGAAGGAAAAGCTGAACTTCCCGCCGGTTGCACGCGAATGAACGCCGCAGTGTCTGCTTTGAAAGAGCCGGCCGAGCCTCTGCGTAGCCTACGTGCAAACAAGTACGCACATGCCTTAGCCGCGTACAGGGCGGAAGATCCCGCTTCAGTCAATCCGCATCGCGCCGCGGTTCGTGCGGGACGCTACGTAAGCCCAGATCCAACGTTTGGTTTGGCTCGACTCGCCAGTGAAATCGAGGAGGGGCTTGCCACGGCACGCCTGGAGGTGGCAAGGGTTTCCCCCACCGCAGGCTCGGAGGTTTCCGCACGCATGCGTGCGGGTTTGGCGCAGGCACAAAAGATCGTGTCTGAATCCGTGAAGGCTTTGGCCTTGCTACAAGATCCAACTGCTACGGCCTTGCTTCAGATTGAGGCTGACCTACTTCAGGCAGTGTGGATTCGCCGCGCAATTGACCTGACGAGCAAATACTTGCCAGCTAAAGAGTGGGCACGCGTGTCGGGCAGCGAGGTGGAGTGGACGCGCCTAGCGGTGCTTTCTACTCGCCTTGCCGAGATCCTGATAGATCTGCGCGAGATCGTAGAGGCCGAAGATCTAGCAAAGCTCGCGGGTTGCCTCGTGCTACTCGATGCCGGTCCGCAAAATGAACAACCCAGCCTACCGGTTCGCACATGCGAGCAGATAACAAGAACATGTGAGCAGATCGCGCTTGCAGTGAGCGAAGTTTGAACTTTGACCTGACACGAGTCAGCTTTTGCGCAAAACTAGGGGTATGAAGAAGCGTTCTGTACTGGTAGCTCTAGCCACTGCCCTACTGATGTTTTTGCCGTCGATGGCCAGCGCAGCGGTGCGCATTGATGATTCTCACGTGATTGACGAGGTTGGGATTCTCGACGCTGATACCAAGGCCCAGCTTGAAACTACGGCCACAACCGCGGTGGATTTCCCGCTCTACATGGTGATTACGACGGATTGGGAAGGCACTTCTCCATCGTCGTGGTGTTCCAAGCTGGGTGATGATAACCCGTCGCTGCCGGCGTCAGCGGTGGTTTACGCGATTGCAACGGAGCTGGGCGAATACAACATTTGTTTGGGACCATCCGCCCCAGTTGGATCTTCGAAGGCGGACTCTGCGGCGGCCGCGGGATCTTCAAACTTACGTGGGGGTATAACGCCCGAAAACCTGATAGCTGCACTGTCCGACACCTCCAGGCTCCTGTCCGATAGCGAGAACGGCTCAAGTGGCACCTCGGATGATGATTACGATAGCGATCTAGCAGCCGGGACCTTCCTCATCATAGTTTTCGTAGGTTTTATCGGCCTCGTTCTCATCGTTATAGCAGCTCAACGAAGCAAGAAGAAGCATCTGCGTCAGGCCAGGAAGCGCCGCACGGAACAGCTTGAAGATCGCATTAAGAAGCTGAATGTTTCAATGATGCAGACTGATGACGCGGTTCGTGCGGCCAAGGAAGACCTAGCATTCGCACAGGCTCAGTTTGGCGAGCTGGAAACTACGGAATTTGCGCAGGCATTGGATGAAGCCACGGCAATCATGACGCAGGCCTTCAAGAAGCAACCCGAGATGGAGTCGGAAACCAACCCCGATACGCAGACCAAGCTGGTTGACGAGCTAGAAGACGATGTAACTCGCGTTAGCGCGATTTTGGACGCGCAGGCCAAGCGTTTTAGCGAGCTTCGAGACGTCGAATCTAATATCGATTCGAATATTTCCAGCATCGACCAGCGCATAAGCGAGGCGCGCGAGCGGGTGGAGCATGCGAAGTTGGAGATTAAGTCGCTTCGTCTCACCTACTCCGATCAGGTTTTGCAGTCTATTTTAGACAATCCGGACGAGGCCAACCGCCTGCTCGACGCGGCAAGCCAGGCACTCGCGGAGGCCAAGGCGAAGAAGGATTCGGATCGCAAGACGGGCGTTTTCCACGTGAATCTTGCAATGCGCGCGCTCACGCAGGCGCTTGCTCAGATCAAGGAGGTTATGAGCGCTGAGGCGAACTTGCAAGATGCAAAGAATAAGCTGGCCCAAGCTATCGGTTCGATCTCTTCAGATCTTGAGGACGTTTCGCGTCTAGCCCACAACCAGGCGTCGTTCAATCCGTTGGTTGAGGATGCTCATCGCGCGATCGAGCACGGTAACGCGGCCCGACGTGGCGGCGCGGATCCACTGAGTGCTCTGACCGAACTTCATGAAGCCGAGGACGCCCTCGACAACGCATTGTTACCGCTACGTAACGCAGAAGAGAAGCAGCTTCGTACCAATGCTCGCCTGGATCGCAGGTTCGCAGAGGTAGATGCCGCGATCGTCCGGGCCGATTCACGCGTGTCAGCCCACCCGTTCAGCGCTAGTTCGCAGGCGCGAACTCTCATCGCGCGGGCGAAGGCGAAGCGGGCAGAGGCCGCGAAGGTTGCACCGTCTTCCCCCATTGAAGCCCTTGATTTGCTCGCTGACGCGCTTGTGCTTGCCAACCGTGCCGTCGATTTGTCGTCCGGCCCCACGCCGCCGCGCGGTTCGGGAGGTTCGAGTGGCGGAATTGACCTCACCTCACTGATCTTGGGTGGACTTTTGTTTGGCGGCGGTGGATCTAGCGGCCGCTCTAGCGGCGGCTTTGGCTCCGGAGGATCGGGTGATTTCGGCGGAGGCTTTGACTTCGGCGGATCGGGTGATTTCGGCGGCGGTTTCAGTTCCGGAGGCTCCGGCGGTTTCAGCGGTGGTTTTAGCTCGGGTGGATCCGGCAAGTTCTGATTTGGCGCGCGGTGAGTGTCGCGTCACATATATAATGAGAATGCACGTTTGTGCGCGTCTTGGGCGCCTTCGCCCTGGCGTTTTCCTTGAAAGGAGATCACATGGCAGAGAAGCAGTCGATCCTAGGTCGCATTTCCCAACTCGCAAAGGCGAACATCAACGCACTCTTGGACCGCGCTGAGGACCCGAAGAAGATGCTTGATCAGCTTGTTCGCGACTACACCAACTCGATCGCGGAGGCTGAGGAAGCCGTTGCGCAGACCATTGGAAACCTCCGTCTTGCACAGGCCGACTACGACTCTGACGTAGCGGCTGCCAAGGAGTGGGGCGAGAAGGCTGTAGCCGCATCTGCCCGCGCTGATTCCGCTACCGATCCGGCAGAAGTTGACAAGTGGAATAACCTGGCAAAGGTTGCTCTTGGCAAGCAACTTAGCTACGAGAAGTCGGCTGAGAATGCAGCGCCGATGATTGCAAGCCAGACCGAGGTTGTTGACAAGCTCAAGCTTGGTCTTTCGCAGTCGAAGGAAAAGCTGGAGGACTTGAAGCGCCGCCGCGATGAGCTTGTGGCCCGCCAGAAGACGGCTGCCGCGCAGGCGAAGTTGCAGGATACGGTCGGCTCAATCAACGTGCTTGACCCCACTTCAGAGCTTTCGCGCTTTGAGGATCAGATTCGCCGCGAAGAAGCGATGGCTCAAGGCCGCGCAGAACTCGCTGCTGACTCTTTCGCGTCCCAGTTCGACGAACTGGACAACTTGGACGAGCAGTCTGAAATTGAGGCTCGCTTGGCCGCTCTAAAGAAGAAGTCTTAAAACGTTTAGACGCAAGGCTTCAACTACAAATTTCAACTACATGGGTGGGGCTTTCTGCCCCACCCATTGAAAGTACCAAAATGGATCCGCTTACTTATTTAATTATTGATGGCGAAAATATTGACACCACGCTTGGCGTATCGGTGCTGGATCGAAAGCCAGCCTCAGAAGAACGCCCCCGGTGGGATCGCGTTCTAACATCCACCGAGGAACTTTGGGACCAGCCGGTAAGGGGCTTGTTCTTCCTGAATGCTTCGTCGGGTTACATGCCGATGAACTTCGTGCAGGCACTACTCGCAATGCGTTACCGTCCGATCCCCCTTTCGGGCATACCGGATGACCAGGTGGTTGACCAGGGCATTAAGAAGACGCTGGATGCGATCGGCGAACGCGGGTATGGTGACGTGATTTTGGCCAGCCATGATGGCGATTACGAGCCAGAAATCAAGCGCCTCCTTGAGGCTGGTCACCGCGTTGGCATTCTCGGTTTCCCCGAGTTCATCTCGTCGGGCCTGCACGATCTAACAGACGAGGGCTTAGAGATCATCGACATTGAGCACGGTATTGACGCATTCCAGGTGCGCCTGCCTCGCTTGCGAATTATCGATCTGGAGGACTTCGACCCGTACGAGTTCATCTAGGTGTTCGACGGCGAATAACGGCTAACGAGGGCGGCTTTCAACTATGGCTGGAAGCCGCTTTTGTTTGGCGTCTGGGCGCGCGGCTACCTAAAGTAGCGCGCTTTCCTAAAGGTGCAAGATCATGCGAGTGTTGCCCAGAGTGTTGGGTTTGACAGATGCCAGTTCAAGAAATTCGCGCACGCCGTCATCGTGGGTGCGCAGCATCTTTTGGTACACATCTACCCCTACAGCCATACCCTCAAAGGCTTCGAAGCCGTGCCGGGCAAAGAAATCAACTGCAAATGTTAGACAAAAGATGCGTTTTAGTTGCAGGTCACGCGCCCGCTCTATAAGGGCATTCAAGATGAGCGAGCCTACGCCACTTCCACGCGCAGTGGGGGAAGCGGCAAGGGTGCGCACCTCCGCGATGTCGTCCCAGAGCACGTGGAGGGCGCCGCAGGCCAGAACTTCACCGTCTCTTTCAGCAACGATGAACTCTTGGATGTCCTCAAAGTAGGCGATGAGGGGTTTGTCCACAAGGATCTTTTGCTGAACGTAGGGCTTGGTGAGGTTCCATATCGCGCGGGCATCAGCCGGGCGGGCAAAGCGCAACTGCACTTCCCCTGCAGCGGTCTGAACGGTTTGGTTAAGCATCCCCTCCAGTATGGCTAACGCAGGCCGGTGGTGCGCGCGCGTTCCAGCACTCGGCGGGCGGTGCGGTCATCAACCACCAGGTCGGTGACAACGCCGGCGCGTAGCGCGCCAATGAGGGGGATGGCTTTGGCCTCTCCCGCTACCACGCAAAGGCGCGTGGGAATGGTTTTCAGTAGCTTCGGAGTGGGACCGGATGCGCGCCGGTTAATGGACATGTCTTCATACGAGCCATCTTCGCGAATGAGGACGGTGCAAATGTCTCCCACCACCCCCTCGTTACGTGCTTCCGCCATTTCGGATGGGTCGAGGAATCCCGCGGAGTACACGTGCGAGGGCACGTCTCCCCCAAAAGCACCTACGCCGAACATCGCCACATCAACCTTCGAGATGAGATCCACTACGCTCTTCACCGAACGCTCGCGCCACATCGCTTCTTTCGTTTCTTCATAGTCGAAGAAGGCGGGCACAGGAAAATGCACCATGGACGCCCCAAGAGCATCGGCTGCCCGCGAGATAGTAGTGTCGATGTAGTTGACGCCCGTGCCGGATGCGCTTGCTGCGCCGTTCATTTGCACAACCGTTGTGTTGTCGATGTTCACCGGCGTGAGATTGCGGGCAACCTCAGCGGTGGTATTACCCCACGCGATACCGATCTTGCTGCCTGGGTGGATGAAGTCGAGCAGGCGTTCGGCCGCAACTTTAGCTACCGAGTCGAGGCGGTTCACGCCGGTGTCGTGGTCGCGCACGCGCACCACGGTTGAGTGGATGCCGAAAATCTGGTTGAGCTCGCCGGCTAGGGTGCCGCGCTCGCCGGGCGCTGGCGCTACGGTAATGCGGACCAGGCCGGATTCGCGGGCATATGCCAGTAGTCGCGAAACGGAGGACCGCGAAACCCCGAGGTGACGCGCAATCATCTCCATGGTTTCGCCCTGCAGGTAGTACATTGATGCAGCCTCGTGCGCATCGTTATCACGTATGCTCATTCTTCATAGTTTGCCATGCACGGCTGTTCAATTCAGGAGGTTAGGAGTTCATACCTGCAATCTAGACCACAGTTTTGGGATACAACTAGCTATCGATGTCGCTTACTGATGACCAGACAGCGCATTCAAGGAGCCTAACTGCAAACCGGCGACCCGATTGGTTTGTAGTGCAAGTCTCAAAGATGAGCGATAGACTTCGTGATGCATGGCACAAAGGTGCAGCGACGCAGGTCAACGCTTGTTGATTCGCCCATTATTCAACTGTTTGCACAAGGAAGTGAAGGTAAACATGAGCGAAAAGAAGTACGTACTTGCCATTGATCAGGGCACTACGTCATCTCGCGCAATTGTGTTCGACCATGACGGCGAAATTGTTTCGGTAGGGCAGCTCGAGCACGAGCAGATCTTCCCGAAGGCCGGCTGGGTAGAGCACAATCCGATTGAGATTCGCGACAACATCCATCAGGCAATCGGCTCCGCATTGGCAGGCGCGGCTATCAACCGTCACAGCCTAGCCGCTGTCGGTATCACCAACCAGCGTGAGACCGCGATCGTTTGGGACAAGAACACTGGTGAGCCGGTTTACAACGCAATCGTTTGGCAAGATACGCGTACGGCTGAGATCGTTCGCGAGCTCGCCGGCGACGAAGGCAACGACCGCTTCCGCGATCGTTGTGGCCTCCCGCTTTCCACCTACTTCTCCGGTCCAAAGATCAAGTGGATTCTCGACAATGTAGAGGGCGCTCGCGAGCGCGCTGAGGCCGGCGATCTCCTGTTTGGCAACACGGACACCTGGACGCTATGGAACCTGACCGGCGGTCCGGATGGCGGTGTTCACGTAACTGACGTAACGAACGCTTCTCGTACGATGCTCATGGACATCAAGACGCTGAAGTGGCGCGAGGACACCTGTGCTGACATGGGCATCCCGATGTCGATGCTTCCGGAGATTCGCTCTTCCGCAGAGGTCTACGGCTACGGTTCGAAGAACTCGCTGATCATCGACACCCCGATCGCGGGTATCCTCGGTGACCAGCAGGCTGCAACGTTCGGCCAGGCTTGCTTCGAAAAGGGCATGGCTAAGAACACCTACGGCACCGGCTGCTTCATGCTTATCAACACCGGTGAAGAGCCCGTTCAGTCCGAGAATGGCCTTCTGACCACCGTTTGCTACAAGATTGGCGATCAGCCAACCAAGTACGCTCTCGAGGGTTCGATTGCTGTTACAGGCTCGCTCGTACAGTGGGTCCGCGACAACCTGCACATGATCCACACCGCTCCAGAAATCGAGCCGCTTGCTAAGTCCGTTAAGGACAACGGTGGCGTCTACTTCGTTCCGGCGTTCTCCGGCCTCTTCGCCCCGTATTGGAAGGACGAGGCCCGTGGCGCCATCGTTGGCCTCACGCGTTACAACACCGCTGGCCACATCGCCCGCGCTGTCCTTGAGGCCACCGCGTTCCAGACCCGCGAGGTGCTTGACGCTATGAACGCTGACTCGGGCGTTGATCTGACCGAGCTTCGCGTTGACGGCGGCATGGTTGCTAACGAGTTGCTCATGCAGTTCCAGGCTGACGTGCTTGGCGTAGACGTTGTTGCTCCGAAGGTCACGGAGACCACCGCTCTTGGTGCTGCATACGCAGCTGGTATTGCGGTTGGCTTCTGGCAGGGCGAGCAGGACGTCATCAACAACTGGTCTGAAGGCAAGCGCTGGACGCCGAAGATGGATGCGGAAGAGCGCGAACGCACCTACCGCCTATGGAAGAAGGCAGTAACTCGCACCTTCGACTGGGTTGACGAGGACGTTCGGAACGCATAACTCCTAGTTCCAAGAAGGTGTGGCCCCGATTTTTCGGGGCCACACCTTTTGCACATTCGTTCGAGCAAGTTTTGATTTGACCTGTCAAGAGACAGCGATCACGATTTATCTAAGTCTTTCGTTTCATAAATACCCGACCTTGGCTGTTCACAAACGTGCACGGCGAGACACAAAATTCCGGTCCACGCCTGCAAGGTCCGGTTTAGCAAAGTTATAAATCCGCGTAAACAAGCGGAAAACACAAGAACTAGATTGCACATAATTTCAGCAGAAGAAGCAAGCATTGGGAATCCGAAAATCGGCAATTAGCGAATGTTTTTCGTCCTAGCCTTGAGGTGAGATGAGTGGCCGCGGGTGCGGCCACTCCCTGATGACCAGGAGTGATCAATGAAGAAACTCGACACAGAAGTTGTTGTTATCGGTGGTGGAGCAACCGGTGTCGGCGTGCTGAGGGACCTCGTAATGCGTGGTTTCAAAGCAGTTTTGGTAGAACGCGCCGATATTGGCCAGGGCACCACGGGCCGTTACCACGGACTCCTCCACTCCGGTGGACGATACGTCGTATCAGACCCTATTTCGGCAGCCGAGTGTGCTGAAGAAAACGAGATTATTGCGAACCTGCACCCGGATGCAGTGGAGGACACGGGCGGCCTCTTTGTTGTAACGCCTGAGGATGATCCTGAGTATGGCGACCAGTTCCTTGCCGGTGCCCAAGCTACCGGCGTGTGGACCGAAGAAATTGAACCGTCAGAAGCACTGGCGCAAGAGCCCCGTCTAAACCCGGGTTTGCTACGCGCATTCAAGGTGAAAGATAAGACGGTTGATGGTTGGGCGATGCTGTGGGGCGCAATCCGCTCCGCAAAGCAGTACGGCGCTGAGGTTCTCACCTACCACCGCGTTGAGAAGATCGAGACCGCATACAACCAGGTGATCGCAGTTCATGCCCACGGTATGAAAACCGGCGAGGACGTTCGCATCAACTGTAAGTTTGTGATCAACGCCGGTGGCCCCTGGTCCGGTCAGATCGCGGCGATGGCTGGTGCGCATGGCGTGGACGTGGTTCCTGGCCGCGGCATCATGATCGCGATGAACCACCGCCTGGTAAACCAGGTTGTGAACCGCTGTATCTACCCCTCCGACGGTGACATCATCGTTCCGGTGCACACGGTTTCAATTATCGGCACCACGGATGTGAAGGTGGAGGACCCAGATCACCTGGAGATTCCACGCAACGAAGTTCAGCAGATGCTGGACGCTGGTGAAGCTCTGATTCCAGGATTCCGCGAGGCGCGTGCGGTGCACGCATGGGCGGGCGCTCGTCCGCTCGTTAGGGATAGCCGCGTGGACGCTTCGGATACGCGCCACATGTCGCGCACCATGTCGATCATCGACCACTCCACGCGCGACGGCATTGGCGGCCTACTCACGATTGCTGGCGGCAAGCTCACCACGTACCGCTTGATGGCTAAGAACGTTGTTGACGTGATGTGCCGCCAGATGGATGACTGGCGCCCTTGCCGCACGGCGGAAGAGATCATGCCGGGCACCCAGCGCGGTGACAACTACGAGGTCACTCACCGCCTCGAAGAGCGTGAGGGCGACCGCTTTGACGCGCAGATTGTTTGTGAGTGTGAGCTCATGAACCGCAAGATGTTTGAAACCCTGCTTGAGTCGCAGCCGGATGCAACGTTCGACGATTTGCGTCGCCAGCTTCGCCTAGGTATGGGCCCGTGTCAGGGCGGTTTCTGCTCTATGCGCGCAGCGGGTATCACCCAGCAGATGGGGCGCGGCGATGCCGCTCATGTTACGGAGCTGATGCGCTTGTTCTTGAAGAACAGGTGGATTGGTTTGTGGCCGATCCTGTACGGGCGTCAAGCTCGACAGACAGCGCTTGATGACTGGATTTTCCAGGGTATTTACGACATTGAGCACCTTCCCAGCGCGGACGATTCGAACAACAGTAAGGCAGTGCGATGACAACGGTAGTTATTGGCGCGGGTATCGCGGGACTTACCGCAGCAATCCGGCTTCGCGAGGCCGGCGAGCCCGTTATTTTGGCCTCGAAGGGTATCGGCGGCCTGCAGCTTTCACAGGGCACGATTGACGTTCTCGGATATGCTCCGGATCGTCTTGAGAAGCCGCTTGAAACAATCGCGGAGAATAAGTTCGAAAAGGGCGCTCCGGAAGGCGATCACCCGTACTCCATTATTGGCGCGGATGCGGTTCGCGAGGGCGTTAAGTTCATGATGAACGAGGTTGGCGAGGGCCTACTGGTTGGAGATGCCCAGAAGAACGTCCTGCTGCCCTCGGCTATTGGCGCAATGCGTCCCACTTGCATCGTGCAGCCTTCAATGATGGAGGGAGCGATCGAACCGGGCAAGCGTTACCTGGTGGTTGGATTCCGACAGATGAAGGACTTCTTCCCCGAGTTCGTGGCGGGCAACCTGGAGCGCCAAGAGATTGGCGGTCAGCAGATTAAGGCACGCACGCTAATGCTGGACTTCGAGGTCCGCGAGGGCGAGATAGATTCAACGGCACTAACGTTTGCGCGCGCACTGGAAGATCCGATTTTGCTGCGCAAACTTGCTGACACGATCCGCCCGCACGTAGAAGATGGCGAGGTCGTAGCGCTTCCAGC
The DNA here is from genome assembly GCF_900119695.1 of Actinomyces urinae. Taxonomy (GTDB): domain Bacteria; phylum Actinomycetota; class Actinomycetes; order Actinomycetales; family Actinomycetaceae; genus Gleimia; species Gleimia urinae. The sequence continues at coordinate 1,596,959 of NZ_LT632547.1, read as the reverse complement.
AATCCTCGGTGTAAACGGCGAGGGCGTGTGGAAGCAATTCCGTGAACTCCTGGGACACCCGGTGTTTGAGATCGCTCTACAGCCCCCGTCGGTTCTCGGCATGAGGTTGAACCAGAAGCTCACGCAACGGATCAAGGACCTGCGGGTTCGCCTGATGCTCGGCGCTGAAGTGACCGGCGTTAAAACCGATGGCAAGCGCGTCACCCATGTGATCACCGACAGTGCAGGTGGCGGTCGCGAGATTGCGTGCGACAACGTGGTCCTGGCTGGCGGCGGGTTCGAGTCCGGTGCGATAACGCTGGATTCTTACGGCAAGATTTTTGAACGCGCATTGGGTCTGCCAGTGACGGGTGGTGAACTGCCAGACCTGGTACACGGTGACTACTGGGGCGAGCAGCAGAACCTGTTCAAGGTAGGCGTTGCGGTTGATGGCGAAATGAGGCCGCTGGACCGCGACGGCAAGGTTGTGTACGACAACGTACGTGTAATTGGTGGAACGATTGCTGGCGCTAAGCGTTGGCGAGAGAAGTCGGGCGAAGGTATTGCTCTTGGTTCGATGATTCGGGCAACCGATTCGATTCTCGGAGGTAAGTAATGAGTGACGCATTGAAGTTCGCACAGCAAAACTTTGCGCGCGCAACCCTAGACAACTGCGTTAAGTGCACGATCTGTGAGACGCAGTGCCCAGTGGCCCGCGTAACTCCACTGTTCCCCGGACCTAAGTTTGTGGGCCCGCAAGCAGAGCGGTTCCGCCACGGCCAGTCGGTAGACCACTCGCTGGACTACTGCTCGGGTTGTGGTATTTGCACCATGGTTTGCCCGCAGGGCGTGAAGATCGCAGAAATTAACGCGCAGGCCCGCGCGGTTATGAAGGCGCAAAATGGCATGCCGATTCGTGACCGCCTAATCACCCAGACCGACCTCATGGGCAAGGTAATGACCCCGTTCGCACCCATTGCGAATACTGCACTGGGCATCAAGCCGCTGCGCAAGGTTGTTTCCGCTGTTGTCGGCGTTTCTGAGGGAGCGCCTATGCCCACTGCGCACAACCAGTCGCTTCGCGGATGGTTGAAGAAGCGCAAGGCTCCGGCCGGCCCGGCACCGCGCGGCCCGATCGTGTTCTTCCATGGCTGTGCAGGTGGCTACTTTGAGGTTCAGACTTCGAAGCACACCATCGAGCTACTGGAACACCTCGGCTATGAGGTTCTGGTGCCAGAGCAGGGATGCTGTGGCTTAGCTGAGCAGTCCAACGGCATTTTCGGCGGCGCAACCAAGAAGGTTTTGCGCCTGTGCGACGCCCTCCTTTCGGAAGGTAAGGACCTCACCATCGTGTCCTCATCTGGCTCTTGCGCGGGCATGCTGAAGCACGAGGCTAAGGAAATCATGGGTCTTGATGATCCTCGGCTTGAAGATGTTGCGGTACGCACCGTGGAGACGTCGGAATTCCTCCTTGACCTGTACTACAAGGGCGAACTTCCCGTGGAGGACCTGCGCCGTCTGGATATGACGATTCCTTACCACCAGCCGTGCCAGGTGAAGAGCCAGGCTATGGGCATGCCGGCCGTAGAGCTCATGGAGCTCGTCCCGGGCGTCAAGGTAGTGGAGTCCAACCAGCCTTGCTGTGGTATTGCGGGCACGTACGGCATGAAGTCAGAGAAGCGCGAGATTGCCGAGGCTGTTGGCAAGCCCGTGTTTGACTTCATTCGCCGCAACAACCCCGACCTTGCAGCATGTGACACGGAAACGTGCCGCTGGCAGCTGGCAAAGGGATCCGGCGCGAAGATGATTCACCCGGTTTCTCTTCTGCACTGGGCATACGGCCTCTCTGACGATTTGCTTGAGGGCGCAATCGACGCCTCCGCAGCGGCGCAGAAGTAGGTAGATTTCGACCATATGAAACGCGGCCCCGAGCAATCGGGGCCGCGTCCTAATTCAACTAGGAGTTAGGTTACGCCTGAGTTTGCCGGGCTAGTCCTTGTCGCGCGCGGGCTGCTTGCCGTAGTTGGCCATGCCAACTCCCGCATCGTGCATCTGCTGCTCCGAGAGCAGCGCCACCGGCAGACCCGTTGAGAGTGCCCGCAACTGAATCTCACAAATATATTCGAGTAGCGGCAGGCCATTTACAGCCTTCTTCAAGTTAGGGCCAATGGTGATAGCGCCGTGGTTCTTCATGAGCGCTGCAGTGCGGCCTTCAAGCGCCTTGGTTACGTTGATTGCCAAGTCATCAGAGCCAAAGCCCGCGTAGGGGGCCACACGGATCGGCCCGCCAAACATCGCGCTGTAGTAGTGCGACGTGGGAATCTCATCCACAACCAAGCCGAGCGCAGTCGAAGCCGGAGCGTGGTTGTGCGTGACAGCCCGTGCGTCCGTGGACTTGTAAATATTGAGGTGAAGGGGCAGTTCCGAGGACGGCTTGAGCTTGCCATCTACGATGTTGCCCTCCATGTCGGTAACCACAACGTCCTCGGCGGTCATTTCTTCATAGGGAACGCCCGAGGGAGAGATGGCAACGAGGTCATCGACTCGAACAGACACGTTTCCAGCGGTGCCGACAATGAGTTTCTCGGCCTGCATGAACAGGCAGGTTTCAACGATTTCTTTGCGTACTTCTTCTAGAAGCATGATTTCCTACTTTCTGAGAACATCCGGGTTGGCAACGTGGGCGGGAGTTTCGCCGCGAGCGAATGCGGCGATGTCTGCCGCGCCGATCTTGGCGGCAAGAATGGAAGCATTCTTGGAGGCACCCGCAAGGTGCGGGGTGAACGTGATTCCGGGCGTCTTAAGCAGCCTGTGGTCGGCAGGCATGGGCTCTTCTGGCAAGCAGTCGAGCGCCGCCGCAAATAGGTGGCCAGAATCGAGCGCATCCGCAAGGTCGTCGTAATCGACCAGCGTTCCGCGGGCAGCATTGATGAAGATTGAGCTTTCCGGCATGAGCGCAAACTTTTCCGCGTTCATCATGCGCGTATTTTCCTTTGATTCGCGCACGTGAAGCGTAACGATATTAGAGGCCTTGAGTAGGTCCTCAAGATTGTCTACGAACTCAATATTGTCCGCCCCGCTGCGATCCTTGGTCCACGGATCGTAAACCAGCACCTTGCCACCAAATGCGGCAATAATGTTGGCCACTCGCCTCCCGACGTTGCCGTAGCCAATGACGCCAACGGTTGACGAGCCTATCTCGGGCCCCACGTTGTCGAAAATGTAGTAGTCCGACCTCCATTGACCGCCCACAACCTCCATGTGGCGCTGCGCGATCTGACGGGCAGCGGCGAGGATCAGCGCAACCGTGTGCTCCGCGGTTGCTACCGCGTTACGTCCCGGTGCGTAGCTGACGAGCACCCCGTGTTTGGTTGCGGCGTCAATGTTTACGTTTACCGGCCCGCCTCGGCAAATGGTGATCATCTTCAGGTCAGGGCAAGAAGAGATCACTTTTTCGGTAAAGGGGAACGTGTGCGAGAACGCCACGTCAACGCCTTGGAGCGCTTCGATTAGTTCGTCCTCGTCACCGAGGGCCTCGCGAACCTCACCCACGTCATGGAATGGGGGCACGGGCCAGGTGGAGGCAATCGAAGAAACTTCGGCGTCGGGAAGCTCACGCAGTAGCGCCTCCTTCAAAATGTCGTCCCTTAAAAACTGGTCTGATGCGAGTAAAACTTTCACGCCTCGCTCCTTTCACCACTGCTACGACGCAACTCGCGCATTTCGGGCCACACCGGCTGCAGAGCCTGACGCGTCTTCACGAACACCTCATGCGACTTCTTGTAAGCCTCGAACTTTGCCGGGTCCGGCTCGAAAGTCTCTAGCGAGGTGCGCAGAGCCTCCGATGCCTCCTCCACAGTGTCGAAGCGACCTGCGGAAACTAGCGCCAAAACTGCGGCTCCGCGAGCGCCAGCCTCGGGCGCGTCTTGGCGTACAACGGTCTGCCCGGTGGCATCCGCCAGGATCTCGCAAATGAGGTCGGAGCGGAAGCCGCCGCCAGAGACTACCAGGTCGGAGCGGATCTGCAGCGTGTTAATGCATTCAACGAGGGAGAACGCTACGCCCTCGTACACGGAACGCAAAATGTCTTCGGTACTGGACGTGAGCGACATGCCCGCCCACGAGGCCGACGCGTTCGTGTCAAGGAAGGGGGCGCGCTCGCCGCCGGGTGAAGCGTAGGGCAGGTACACCACGCCGGAAGCGCCTGGCTTCGACATGCGTGCACGTTTTTCAAGTTCGGACCAGTTCTTCTCTTCCAGACCCAATACCTTGCGAATCCAGTCGAGGTTGGGCGTGCCCGTCATGGGCGCCATGAACTCCAACACCTGCTTGCCGTTGCCGGTAGCAAGCACCATCGATAGGTCGGAGCGGCGCTCACTAACCGACGGTAGCAGCGTTCCCACAAAAGCGGTGGTGCCAAGAATCAGCCACGAATCACCATTCTCGAGCGCGCCCAGGCCCATTCCGGTTACCGCAACGTCGATCATGCCAACGCCAACCGGAGTGCCCGCAGGAATACCGGTTTCACGCGCTGCCTCTTCACTGAGGGGCACCGCCTTGCCGTCCGCGCGGTGGATCTCCGGGAGAAGCCTTGCGTATTCCTCGAGCCCCAGATCCTTAGCGAGTTCTGCGCTAAAACCGTCGGTTGTACGCACGTCCAAGAACGAGCGCGAGGCCTCTGTGTAGTCGGTCAAACGCTCACCGGTGAGCTTAAACCGGATCCAGTCCTTACAGTTCAAATGCGTAGTTGCACGGGCTACTACCTCGGGCTGCGTGGCCGCCAGCTCCTCGATCAGTACAGGGAACAGGCCACCAAACGTTGTTGTACCCGTAACCTCTAACACCTTTGCAGCGCGGCCATCCTCGTCCCACTGCTTCACCCGCTTTGCAGCACGCCCGTCCAACCAGTTCGCGGCCGGACGCACCGGCTCGCCGGCCTCATCAATCAGCCACGCACCATCGCCCTGGCCGGTAAGACCGATACCAACGATCTTGGAATCCTTGACCTCGCCTGCAACTTCGCGCAAGCAGGTGGCCACGGCCTCCCAAATCTGATTCATGTCCTGCTCAGCTTCACCGTTGTCCCCGTACTGAACAGGAACAGCTTCGTGATGCGTTGCCAAGATCTTTCCGTGCAGATCAAATGCCACAGCCTTTACTGCTGTAGTGCCGCCATCTACGCCGATAACAACTTCTTGCACAGCTTCCGCCTCCCTAAACCGAGCAACCCCAGTGTCGCTCACCACAGCCAGGCTAGAGCGAAAGGCGTTTTTTATCAATACGCTTGCAGTTTTTCTCAAATAAATGAGAAAATCATGCAAAGTCAGTGCAGGTTTTAGATATTCTTAAGTTAAGTCACATCATTTTTCGCAAGGATTGTCGTATGTCTACTAAGCCAAAACCCACGTTGGCCCCTACAAAAACCGACTGGTCAGATCCACCTAGCCGCCGCGAGTGGATAACCGACATGCTTTTTGAGCTGGGCGAGCTCCACATTGAGCAGATTGCAGATGCCCTCCACATCTCTACCGCCACCGCTTATCGAGACGCGCAAACCCTGGAAAACCAGGGAATCGTTATCCGCTCCAAGGGTTTTCTCCGCGCGGTAGCCCCCTCCACTGCCGAACTGCCCGCGGCCGTGCGAGCCAAACGTCAGCTGGATGAGAAACGCACCCTTGCACATGCAGCGGTAAAACTTGTTTCACCCGGCGATGTAATTATCCTCGACGATTCCACAACCAACATGCCCCTCATCCCAATCTTGAAACAGATAAAGTCGCTAACCATCATCACTAATTCGCTTTACGTGGCGCGCGAATTTAGCGAAGTTCACTCGGTCCAGCTAATCCTGCTGGGCGGGAACTATATGAACTGGGCTGACTCATTCTACGGAACACATGCGGCCGAAATGGTTAAAGACTTCCGTGCCGACATCTCATTCATGTCAGATGCAGCGGTTTGGGCTGACTCGATCTACAATCCGAAAGACTTCGTGGTCAACATGAAGCGGGCGATACTGCAGGCTTCTGGGCGCAAAGTGCTGATGTTAGATCACAACAAGTTCTCGCGCGCTGCCTGGCAACGCACCGCATCACTCGAGGAGTTCACAACCATTTTCACAACAACTCACGCATCTTCCAAGGACGTGGAGAACCTGCGCAGATACTGCAGCGACGTGCGGGTGGTTTAACCATCAAAGAACGGGCGTTGCTCCCCCATCAAGGCGAAGGGCGGTACCCGTAATATAAGCCGCCTGCCGCGAAGCGAGGAAGGCCACCGCGGCGCCCATCTCGGCCGGATCGCCCAGGCGTTTCACCGGAATGGTCTGTTCAAACCGCTCGCGAACACCTGCGGCACTCACGCCCTCGCGGGTAGCGGCGTCCTGGTCAAGCTGGTCGATACGCGGCGTCAAGATGCGGCCTGGATGAACCATATTCACCGTGACACCGTCCCCACCCACTTCTTGGGACAGAGCCTTCAAGTACCCCGCCAAGCCTTGGCGCCCAATGGTTGAGAGCACCAGCTGCTGTGAAGGGGTAACCACCGCAGTAGACCCGATTGCAATGATCCTGCCCCAACCGCGCTCACGCATTCCGGGCAGAACCCGATTAACCATGAGCACGTGTGGCTCAATAAGGCGCGCGGCGGCTCCAGCAACATCCTCACTCGTGATTGTTGAGGGCGAAGCTGGCTTCGGTCCCGGCCCGTTCAACACCAGGATGCTAACCGGCCCCAACTCGCGCTCGCACGTGCTGATGGCCTGTTCAATGGAGGTGGCATCCTCAACATCTAGTGGCGCCTCAAGCGCAACTCCTCCGGCCTCGCGAATCTGTTTCACAACTTCCTCACGAGCCTTTGCAGTACGGCCCGTAACGCAAACATGTGCTCCTTCCGCGGCAAGCGCCACTGCACTCGCTCTTCCAAGCCCGGATGTTGAGGCCGCAACGAACGCAACTGTCCCGCTGATTTGCAGATCCATAGAATCTCCTAACCGTTTTACTACCAGCCTAATAGCGTTACCATCACACGGCTAGGCAGGTAGTTTGGTTAGCCTTATTAGCCGGTCTCATCCATGTTTCATAGGGTGGAAGCCGAGCGAGGAAGGTGGCACGTGGCAGAAGAAGAAAAGACCGAAAGGTCCAATGTAAACAGGTTTATTGGCGCGAATGCCCTGCAAAATATTGGTGACCAGGTCATTGCCGCCAAAACTGTTTTGCCGTGGATACTACAGGCCGGCGGAGCGCCCGGTTTCACAATCGCCATGCTCGTGCCAGTGCGTGAATCCCTCTCCATGCTCCCCCAGGCCGCGTTCACCCCGTGGGTTATCGGACACAAACGCCGCAAGAGCATCTGGGTGATCGGAGCGATCGGCCAGGGCGTAGCTGCCCTGCTCATGGCAGTTGCCGCACTCCTCCTCGAAGGCTTGGCTCTTGGCCTCGCTTTCCTCCTGCTACTCGCCGTCTTCGCTACCTTCCGCTCCCTCAGTTCAATCGCTTCGAAGGACGTGCAGGGACGGATCGTGGATAAGGGCAAACGCGGTCTTATCACCGGACGATCAGCTGCTATCGGCGGCCTCGTCTCGCTCGTGATTGGCCTAAGCATCTCCCTCACGCCAGCTTTGCAAAAGCCGAGCTCCCTCGTAGTTCTCATTGTGTTTTCCGGACTCATCTGGTTCCTGGCCGCCCTGGTGTTCAACAAGATTGACGAGCCTATCGATCCGGATGCCGATGGAGGAGGCCTCGACAAAGCGTGGTGGAAAGACACCTGGGAACTGTTTCGCGATCAAAAGGACTTCCGCAACTTCGTGATTGTGCGTTCACTGTTGCTCGTATCGGCGCTTTCAACGGCTTTTATCGTCCTGCTCTCGCAAGAAGTGGATAGCGATATCACAGGGCTTGGCCTATTCCTGGTTGCGTCCGGACTTTCCGCACTTATTGGCGGGCGAATCTCCGGCAAGTTTTCTGACAAGTCCTCAAAAAACACCATGTCCATTGGAGCGGGGGCGGCCTCCATAATCATTTTGCTCACCCTCGCTGCAGTTCGTTTTGGGCCTCAAACTGCCCTCACGTGGATCCTGCCAACCTCGTTCTTTGCCCTCAACCTCGCTCATATTTTGGTGCGCGTGGCCCGAAAAACCTACATCGTTGACATGGCCGAATCGGACGTGCGAACGCGGTACGTGGGAGCCGCGAACACGCTCATGGGCATCATCTTACTTCTAGTGGGTTTGATCTCCGGCGCACTCGCAATGTGGGGTGCTTCGCCTGCACTGATTTTCCTAGCACTCGTTGGGTTTGCGGGAGTCTTCGCAGCCTCTCACCTACCCGAGGTTTCAAACCCTGCGACGGATTAAGCGAACGCGATCTCGAGGTTGTTGGACGGACCTGCGGCCAAAACAGTTTGCCCCGCAACCAGCCTGGTATTGGGAGAAACCTGCTCCCACGTCCCATCTTCTTGGCGAATCCCAATCAGGGTGACTCCGTGCCCGGACCTGAAACGCGTTTCGCTTACCAGTTTCCCGCCCACTTTTTCAGGCACAGTAGCCGTTGCCAACGCAAACCCATTTCCGAGGTCAAAAAAGTCTGAAAGCCGGCGAGTAATGAGGTGCGCAGCCCTCTGCCCCATGTTCTTCTCTGGCTCAAACACATGTTTTATTCCTAGTTGCCGGAATATTTCAGCCTGCTGCGCAGTTGCCGCCTTAGCCCAGATTTCCGGCCCATCTAGCTGTAATAGCGCAGATGCGACGAGGATGGAGGACGCCAAGTTCTCCCCGATTGCAACCACGGCAGTTTGGAACTCATCAACGCCCAGTTGCTGTAGCGCCTCAACGCTGGACGCGTCGGCTTTCACCACCTGCGTGAAACGCCCTCTCATCGCCTGGACTACGTCCGTATCCTTATCTATTCCAAGCACTTGCACGCCGGATGCAACGAGTTCCTCGCCCATTGCCGTTCCAAAACGTCCCAGGCCGATGATGGCAACATCGCCAGCTTCTCCGGCAAGAACTCGCGGAAGGAATGAAAAACTAACCAATGATTGGCCTTTCCTTAGGAAGCTCATACAGCTTCGTATCTGGTCGAATAGTTAAGACTGTTGCAACTGCCACGGGCCCCACTCGTCCGAAGAACATAAGCGCGCAAATGATCAGTTGCGCCGCTATAGGCAGCTGCGGGGTGATGCCCGTTGTTAGGCCCACCGTGCTAAGTGCGGATATGACCTCATACAACACCGGGTCCATTCCCCAAGGCGTGAGAACCATGATTATGGCGGTGGCACCCACAACCAGGCTGAATGCAATCATGAGCACCGTAATCGCCGCACGCTGGGTGGAGCGGCCAATGCGGGAGCCAAACAGTTGAACGGCCTGGCCCGCCCGGATCTCAGTCAGAACCAAAAAGACGAGCACCAGCATGGTTGTCACCTTCACACCGCCCGCGGTGCCAGCCGGACCTGCTCCAATAAACATGAGGATGTCTGTGACCAGCCAAGTGACGTCGCTTTGCGTTGCTATATCCATCGAGTTAAATCCGGCTGTACGCGGCGAAATTGCCGTGAACAGTGTGATGAGAAGCTTATCTGCAGTACTGTACTGACCCGTTTGCGAAAGGTTGCTCCACTCAAGCAGCGTAATGAGTAACCAACCGGTAAGAATGAGACCAATGGTTCCGTGCACTACTAGACGCGCGTTAAGCGACCAGTGCCACGGCTTCCTCGTCCTTGTTTTTAACGCGTGCACGATTTCAGCCAGAACCGGGAACCCGAGGCCTCCAATCACAATCAGAATTGAGATTGGCAAGATTATGAACGGGTCTGTAGCAAACGGGATCAAACTGTCGGTTTCCAAAGAGAAGCCGGCATTATTGAACGCAGAAATCGAGAAAAACGTGCCCCACTGCAGCGCCTCACCCAGCGATTTGGAGCGCACGTAGAAGTCGATTACCAGCGGGATCGCAAGAACTACCTGCACAATCAGGGCCATACCCACAATACGTTTCACGAATCCGCGCATATCTGACATTGTGAGGGCGCCGGTGATTTGAGCGACCACGAGGCGCTGGCTCAAACTCAGGCGGTGGGCTACGTATACGGCGAGGAGGGCAGCGAACGTCATCGCCCCCAAGCCACCAATCTCAATGAGTATTGCGATCACCGCGTGACCGAATGTGCTCCAGTATGTGGCCGTATCCACCACGATCAGGCCGGTTACACAGGTGGCCGAGGTTGCGGTAAATAGAGCTACAGACAGCGGCGCCCCTCCCGCAATGGAGGGGCCGGCAACTGCCACCGGCACATTTCCTGGCCACATGGGAGCGTCAGACCTCGCTATAGGGAGCATTAGCAATACGGTTCCAACCAAAATCGCTATGCCCAGTCCAAGCAGGGCCATTCGCGCCGGGTAAAATCCTACGCTTCGCGCTTGCACGCGCCTCTGCTTGCGAGCCTTCTGCTCGCCTAACATCTTGGCTTTGATACCAAGCATTGTAGTGCTCTGGCCAAAGAAAACGTTATGCCGATTGAGTATGAGTTAACTCACCGTCAGTTCTCGATTCGCTTTACTAGCGGGAACGTGATGGTCTCGCGGATTCCATAGCCAGTTAGCGCCATCAGCAGACGATCGAGGCCCATACCCATACCACCCGTAGGCGGCATGCCCTGTTCCATGGCCTGCAGGAAGTCCTCGTCAAGAACCATCGCTTCCGGGTCTCCGTTAGCCGCGGCCAGCGCCTGGGCTTCAAAACGCTCGCGCTGAATAACCGGGTCAACCAACTCGGAGTAAGCGGTGGCTAGTTCGAAACCGCGAACGTACAGGTCCCACTTCTCCACGCGGCCAGGCAGGCAACGGTGCTGGCGAACCAGCGGGGACGTATCCACCGGATAGTCGCGCACAAACGTCGGAGCCCACAAGTGATCGCCAACTTCGTGCTCAAAAATCTCTTCTACTACCTTGCCCGCCACAGCGTGATCCGGAACAGCAATTCCGCGTTCCTCTGCCAGTTTCACAAGGCGGGAAAGCTCGGTTTCCGGCGTGATTTCTTCCTTTACCGCTTCCGAGACAACCTCGTAAAGTGAAATCTCATCCCACTGTCCAGAAAGGTCGTACTCGGAGCCGTCGGCAAGCGTTACCTTCTCGGTACCAAACACGTCCCGTGCGGCCTTCTGAATGAAATCGCGAGTGCGGGTAGCCATCGTGTTGTAAGTGCCGTAGGCCTCGTAGGCTTCAAGCATGGTGAACTCCGGAGAGTGCGACGAGTCTGCGCCCTCATTTCGGAAATTACGGTTGATTTCAAAAACCTTTTCCACGCCACCAACCACTGCGCGCTTCAAGAACAGTTCCGGCGCAATACGCAAGTAAAGCTCCGTGTCGTATGCATTCATGTGGGTTTGGAACGGGCGTGCGGCCGCGCCACCGTGAATGTTTTGGAGCATCGGCGTTTCGATCTCCAAGAATCCCTCGCGGTGGAAGTAGTCGCGTAGCGACCACACAACGTCCGCGCGCGTGCGAACCATCTCGCGAGCTGCCGGACGCAAAATCATGTCGAGGTGGCGCTGGCGGATACGAGCCTCTTCCGAAAGGCTCATCTCTTCACCGGAATCCGTTGTGAACGTCTTCGGCAGTGGACGTAGCGCCTTCGAGGTGATGCGCCACGCGGGCGCGTCCTCACTCGGCTGAGCGAAGATGGAGAGCTCGCCGCGGCGCGAACGCATTGCCGGGCCGTGCACAAACAGGTGATCGCCAAGGTCTACGTTTGCCTTGAATTCCTTTAGCGAGTCGGTACCCACCTCTTTAGCGGAGAGCATCACCTGAATGCGGTTGCCCTCGCCATCTTGGATGACAACGAACTGGAGCTTACCGGAGCCGCGGATAAACATGACACGTCCAGCGACGCCCACGGGCGCGGGTGACTGTTCGTCGATTTCGAGGTGGTCGAACTCCTCACGTACCTTCTTGATGGTGCTGGTGATGGGCAGTTCTACCGGGTAGGGTTCGGTTCCCTCTGCGAGCATGCGCGCACGTTTTTCGGCGCGAACACGAAACTGCTCGGGGGCTTCTTGAATTTCAGACGACTCGTTGTTCTTTTCCACGTCCCCATCGTACTAAAGGGGCGCTACATGCGGGAAATAGTGGGCTAATATCACGTTTCGCGCACGCCCAGCGGCCCATACGCGTGAAGCTATCGATAGCCGCGAGGGCTTACTGGGGCAGATAGATTATCCGCGCTTCAGAGCCGGCCCGTTAGCCTCGGTTTGGGGCCGCGAGCGGACCTTCGCCACCGGAAGCGTTTTCGAGGCCGGCGGGCACGCTGGCCGGGTCTGAGCCGAGGTCGATGATCCGGTTGTCTTTGTCGACCAACACAACCTTGCCTTTGAAGCCGCGTGCCATGGATTCGGGCACACACTGGTAGGCGATGATGATGACGATATCGCCCGGGTCGGTCAAGTGCGCGGCGGCACCGTTTAGCTGGATGATTCCCGATCCGGCCTCGCCATTTATGGTGTAGGTGGAAAGGCGGTTTCCGTTGGTGACATTCACAATGTCAACGCGTTCACCTTCAAGAATCCCGGCTGCTTCCAACAGGGTTTTGTCTACGGTGATGGATCCAACGTAGTTGAGGTCCGCGCCCGTCACTGTGGCGCGGTGAATCTTGCCGCTCATTAGCGTGCGGTAGATTTCGTTAGCCATTAGAGGCCTCCCCAATCTTCAAGATCGCGTTGTCAATCAGGCGTGTGTTTCCGACGTAGGCGGCGAGGGCCAGCACGGCTTCCCCGGCCTCTACGGATTGGAAGGTGGTTTGGTCAACCAGCTCTACATAGTCGATTTTTACGCCCGCGTTTTCGAGGACAGAGCGGGCAGCCTGCTTGATTTGGCTCGCGCTCGCCCCACTGTTACTGGCTTGTTTGCCGGCTTTGAGGGCGCCGCTGAGGGCCAGCGCCTGCTGGTGCTCCGCATCGGAGAGGTAGGCGTTGCGCGAGGAAAGGGCTAGGCCGTCCTCACCGCGCACGATGGGCGCGCCAACGATTTGGATGGGCATGTCGAGGTCGCGAACCATCTGACGAATGAGTGCCAGCTGCTGCGCATCCTTTTGACCGAATACGGCAACGTCCGCACCGGTGAGGTTGAACATTTTGTGCACTACCAGCAGTACGCCCGCAAAATGTGTGGGCCGCGTTTTGCCTTCCAGAACCGTTGCGGTGGGACCCGGGTTGATAGTGACGGCGGCTTCACCCGGATACATTTCCTTAGCGGCGGGTGCAAACACGAGGTCTGCACCTACCTTCGCAACTGCTTTGAGGTCAGCATCGAGGTCGCGCGGATACTTGTCGAAGTCTTCACCGGGCGCGAACTGAGTGGGGTTCACAAACACGGTGACCATGACGTGGTCAGCGTGTTTCTTGGCCTCTTTAACGAGGCTGAGGTGCCCGTCGTGCAGCGCGCCCATGGTCATGACAAGGCCGAGCTTTCCAGGCAGTTTCGCTAGTGCGGCTCGTAGTTCTTCGCGGGTCTTTACGACTTGTGGTTCCAAGATGCCTCCTTTGCGACTATTGTGCTCCTTTGGGTGCGCTAGGCGCGAATCCGGAGGACCACTTGTGGCCAACTTGCCACTTTTTATTCTTCACCCAAAGCACGCAAGACGGTCTGCACTTGCTTTTCACTGAGTAGCAGGTTGTCGCCGGCCAGGTGAGCGGTTGCTCGCGCCATATTCTTGTAGCTCTCTAGGATCGAGTCCAAACCGGCCTCAGTTAATGCCTTCTGGTGATCTTTGAGGGTGCCGGTATCCGCGCGGCGTACGGGCCCTGTCAGGCCGTGCACGCCTTCGGAGAGCGCGCGATCTAAGGCGGCATTTAGGAGGGGTCGAATATAGAGTTCCGGGTTTTCGATGCCGGCGGCCTCAAGGATAGAAAGGGCCTCGTTAACAAGGGTGACGAGATGGTTGGCGCCGTGAGTAAGGCCCGCGTGGTAGAGCGTGCGGTCTTCCTCTTCAACCACGCAAGGCTCCATACCCATTTCCATCGCGAGGGCAGATGCAATGGGTTGGGCAACCGCGGTTGCAGTGATGGCCGCCGGGCACATCTGCAGGCGCTCAACGTCCAAGCTCGTGCCGGTAAATGTCATCGCGGGGTGCAGGGCGATGGGTAGGGCCCCAGCGGCTTGCGCGGCTTCGAGCACGTTGATGCCGTGCACGCCGCTCGTGTGTATAACAACTTGGCCGGGGCGGAAGCACCCTAGTTTTGCTAGGCCTTGTACGAGAGGTTCGATCTGGTCATCAGGAATAGCTATGACTACCAGGTCGGCCCGGCACGCTTCATCCGGCTCGATTACGGCAGCGCCCAGGATCGCTTCAACGGCATCGTTGCGCTGCGGATTTGAGGAACGGGTGATGCCGATGATTTCATGCCCCACGAGTTGCAGGGCTCGGCCAATCACTGGCCCTACCCGGCCAGCGCCGATAATGCCTACGCGAAAACGCCCCGGTTTCACTGCGCCTCTCCCTCATTTTGCTCGAGGCTATCGGGGTCGCTACCGGCCGCACTGTTTTCGTAAATGCTGTGGGTCTGGCGAGCACCGGGAACGGCTCGCGCGGCCCAGGCTTCCTGGCTCTCCTTTTGACGGCTGATGGTGGCGCGGCGCGTGATTTCAGCGTAGAGAGTGGATGCAAGCGCGCTGTCCAGGTGCTCAATGTATAAACCAGATTCAACCAGGTGGAAGTGAATACCCGCGAGGTCTTTCTTGCGGTCCCGCGGGCCTTGGTTGATGAGTGTGGACTGCAGGCGATCATAGGTTAGAACAGAGAATGACCGAGTTAAGAAACCGTCGCGCAGCAGGATCGCCACATCGGTTAGTTTGATTGAGCGGCGGCGCCAAACCAGCGGGTCGAACAGGCGTGAGCGTTGCGGGTTCTGGCTGAATCCAAGCATCTCACCTTCGCCCTCAATGCCGTACATGATTGTTTCAATTGGGTTAGAAACACCAAGGTCGGGGTAGACCATCCATAGGGCTTGGAGCATTTCTTCACGCGTACCGACGGGGAGCAGCACGTCGTGTTCCACTTTGTCTTGGGAGTTCGCCGCGAAACCGGCCTGGATGATTTTAACGCGGTACCAGCCAAAAAAGCGCCAGAAGAAAGGCTGGGAAACCTTTACTGCGTGGATGCGCTGCACCGGAATGGTTTGCGCGCGGGTAGATAGCAGGCCAGAGCGTACGCGAATACCATCGCGGGTGACGAATGCGGTGAATCCAAAGTTGTTTGCAAACTGGTTGAACGGGTAGGCAAACAAGGCGAACCCACCAACAAGCACGGGAATCATTGCGGCAAAAGAAGCGCCCTCAACCAAAGTGCCGATTATGGAACCCGCGGCGATGGCCAACCCCGTGAGAATAGAGAAGATAATCCCCATGTTGAGCGCCAGTGACGCGGCAAGACGGCCTGCTGGAACCTTGTAGATGATCTGCTCAAGATCGTCTACCGGCGCGCCAAGGCCCTGAGCCTGATCGATTCCTGCCTGACCATCTTCCAAGGCGGTCGAGACTACACCGGCCTCGCCCCCGAGAACACCGGCTGATGTATCAGCGTCTAGCTTCCCTGCTTTGCGCAGTTTCGCAGTGCGCGACTCGGACAGCACTTCGCGGCGAACGTCCTCTAACTGTCGCGTTTTAAGTAGCCCCAGCTGGAAGTTAGAGTCCGTCCCGCCAGCAACCTCAATATCTATACGTCCCAGGCCAAGAATGCGGCCAATCAACGGGTGCGTGATGTTTACAGCCTGAATTCGGTCTAGTCGCGCATGGCGTTGACTACGAAAGAGGATTCCTTCGCGGTAGTACACGGCGTCATGGGTGATTGCAAACCCCATTTTGCGCCACGCAATCCAAGAGTAGATGCCGGCCGCGATGACGATCACGAGGATCCCGGCCGCGATCACGAGGAAGACGACCACAGGCCCGTAGGTTTCGAGCAGACCGAGCGTGGTGAGCTCTTTAAGTACGTCGGCAAACTGGTAGAAGACGAATGCGAAAAAGGCTGCAAACACGGCCCAGGTTTTCGCTAGGGGCGTGACGGGGTGCAGCGACCTCCACTCGGATTCTGCAACGCCGCTTTCGACTGCGGTTTCTTTGCGTTCCTTTGCCATTTAGAGTCCTGCCAGTTCGGATTCGCCGCGCTCGGCAAGACTCGTGCGCAGGCGCGCCGCTTCTTTTGCGGACAGGCCGGTGATAGATGCGTCCGTGGATGCCGAGGCCGTGTGTAGCTGCACGGTAGCGATGCCGAAGGCGCGCGCGATGGGGCCCTCGGATACATCTACGTACTGCAGGCGCCCGTAAGGCACAACGGTAAGTTGTTTCCACATGATGCCCGAGCGGATCAGCAGGTCAGATTCGGCTTCTGCGTAACCGATGGCGCGCACCTGCCGGGGAACAAGCCACAGCAGCCACGCGAAAAGGGCAACGACGGCCAGAACGTAAAGCCAGATCCACTTAGTTAAAAGAATGGCCATGACTATGCCGGGAATAACCATGATGGCAAACGTAATGAGCAGGCTAACAACCCGCACTTTCACGAGCGCGGGAGAAACACCGTAGAACTGCACGCCAGCGGGCAAGAAGGGGCTGTCACCAACCACCTCGGCGTTACCGCTGAGGGTTTTTGGAGGTTGAAAGGGGAACACTCCCTCCGGCAGTTGGCCGGCATTTTGCGCTTCGCTCATTTGTTTCACCTGTCTGTGACGTGCGGCGTTTCCAGGTTCAAGGTTACAGGTTCTGGCATTTTGGTTTCTACACGGCTATGCTCGCGGGGGTTTTGCATGTGCTGTTCAGATATTCTTAAGGCAACAGGTATGTGATGGAGAAATGGGTTTGAAGATGAGTGTGGATGATACGGGCGCGGAAGCCCGTCTGCTGGTGGTTGATGACGAGCCAAATATTCTTGATCTACTGGCGTCATCGTTGCGGTTTGCCGGTTTTGAGGTGCTCACAGCCTCGGATGGGAAGTCCGCATTCCATTTAGCTACTACGGAAAATCCGGATCTGATCGTGCTTGACGTGATGCTTCCAGATATGAATGGTTTTACGGTTACGAGGCGTCTTCGCGAGGCCGGTTCACGCACTCCCGTGCTGTTCTTGACGGCTCGTGATCAGATGGATGACAAGATTGAGGGCCTCACGGTTGGTGGCGATGATTATGTGACGAAGCCGTTTGGTCTTGAGGAGGTTGTGGCTCGTATCCGCGCGATTCTGCGTAGGACGAAGGCGGGCGATGACGACAACGTGCTTCGCATTGCGGACCTGGAGCTGGATGAGGGCGCGCATGAGGTTCGGCGCGCGGGTCACGAGATTGACCTGTCCCCCACCGAGTTCAAGCTTTTGCGCTACCTGATGATCAATGAGGGCCGCGTCGTTTCAAAAATGCAGATTTTAGATCACGTGTGGGAATACGACTGGGATGGCGAAGCCGCGATTGTGGAATCTTATATTTCATACCTGCGTCGCAAGCTTGCCGTTCCGGGAAGTTCGGGCGATTTGATCCACACGCGCCGAGGCGTTGGATACATGTTGAGGCCTGAGAACGCCTAAATTATGAGGTCGCGCGAATCACGTCGGACCCTGCGGGAGGTTTGGTTCTCCGCAACCCTGCGGGCAAGACTCGTAATCTTGTTCACCTCGCTACTCACTGTTGCCCTCACGATTGCGGGAGCCGTGATGGTTGGCATCGTGCAGGCGCATTTGGTGAACCAGGTGGACCGTGAGCTGGAGAGCACGGGTAAGCAGCTGGCCGTCTCTACCGTTCGTTCGGTGATTGCCAGCGTGCCGGCCGATGTGCCTTCCAACTATTACATTCGGTTTACGTCAACCGATGGGGTAAGTCAGGTGGCTATTGCTACCGATACGTCGCAGCGCTACGGCACTCCAAATCCGGGGACGCTTTTAGCGCTTGATTCGGTTGTGCCGCCTGACGCGGTGACAAAGCCGGTGAACGTGCCTTCTTCGAAGAGTGATTCGTATTGGCGCGCGGTTGCCGTGCCCGTGTCGGTTGGCGATAAGCCTTACGGTGTGGTCACTGTTGCGCTCCCACTTGCTAATACAACCGAAACGATTCTTAACTCGGCCCAATACTTCTCTCTACTTGGCCTGCTGATCGTGGTGGTGGGCGCGATGGCCTCGTACTATTTGATTCGCAAGTCTTTGTTCCCGCTTCGCCGCATTGAGTACGTGGCCGGAAAGATTGCTCAGGGAGATTTGGCCCAGCGCGTTAACCCCGAGCCGGAATCGACCGAGGTTGGCTCGCTGGCGAAGAGTTTGAACGTGATGCTTGCGCAGATCGAGAATTCGTTTGCCCAGCAGCAACGTTCAGAAGAGCGCATGCGTCGCTTCGTTTCCGACGCGTCCCACGAGTTGCGCACTCCCCTCTCCGCACTGCGCGGTTATGGCGAGCTTTATCGCATGGGCGGCGTGCCGGATGAGCGCGTCCCGGAGGTCATGCAGCGCATCGAGAACGAGTCGGTTCGCATGGGCAAGCTAGTTGAAGACCTGTTGACCCTAGCCCGATTGGATGAGGTGCCGGAGATTCACCCGGAGCCGGTTGACCTCGTAAAACTGGCTCACGATTCCTTGTTTGATGTGCGTGCTTTGGACGCGTCGCGCGTTGTGAGCGTAATTAGTATGAACGCGGGCGAGCCTGCACCAAGCAGTCTGATTATCGAGGCCGACAAAGACCAGATCACGCAGGTGTTCACCAACCTGATTGGAAACATCATTCGTTACACGCCTAAAGGCTCGCCGGTAGAGATTGCAATTGGCCAGCAAGAAGGCAATGCGATCGTGGAGGTTCGTGACCACGGGCCGGGCATCTCAGTTCCTGACCGTGACCGCGTGTTCGAGCGCTTCTTCCGCACAGACGTGTCCCGCTCGCGTGCTTCAGGTGGTTCTGGCCTGGGCCTATCCATTATTGCGTCGATTCTGGCTTTGCATTCGGGGCAGGCAACGCTCGATAAGACTGAGGGCGGGGGCCTAACGGTTCGTCTGGTACTTCCTTTGAAGCAAGGTAAAAATGCAGTGCCCGCCACAAAGCCGCAGTAGCCGGGCGCGAGGACGGTTGGTTTTCGAGGAAGTTTCTTTGCCTATGTCTCGCGATGGACTTAGCATAGGTCTGTGGCTGAAATAGGTCAGGATTTGCCTGCCAGCGCGACGGTTCCGCAGTGGCTTCCACGCACGTTTGTAAGCGCGGTGCTCGCGTGCGGCGTTGAGCCAGCGCAGCCGGTGATTGATGAAGAGGTACACGGTCTGCTCACAGTTTGGCAGGCCGCGGATCGCCCGTATCATAATGCTGCTTATTTGAGCCGCGTAATTGCCGCGTTTGACCAGCTGGCTGCCGCCGCTCACACCCCGGAGCTGCTACAGATTGCGGTTTGGTATGCGGGTTTGGTTCCGCCCGAAGCCGTGAAGGTTGACACTGCGGATTCGGCTGAGTTTAAGGCGTCGTGTTCGCACCGGATCTCGGATTCTTTGACGCGGCTTGGTTTTTCGCCCGCGGTTTGTAAGCGAGTTTGTGAGCTGATCCGGGTGGTGGTGACTCACCGCGCGCCTGCCCAGGACGTGGATGCGACTGCATTACTTGATGCAACGCAGCGTGATCTGTCCGCAACCCCGCAAGAGTACAAGCAGTATCGCGGCCTGCTTCGCCAGGAGTTCCCTAATCTGTCAGACCTGCAGTTTTGGAACGCAAGGCGCCGCTTTGTGAGCTCCATGCTTTCTCGTCCGCAGATTTATTTGTCGCCGGGAGGAGCAGCGTGGGAGGGTTCTGCAAGGCAAAATCTTGAGGCCGAGCTGGCTAATCTGGACGCGTTGATCGCTAAGGCTGATCCAGGTGCGCGTTTTGAGGACGAGCCCGAGCAGGAGTTTGACCCGCTCACTACGACCTCCACGATGATTATTAAGAAGATCGGGGCGAAAGATGACCCGATCATTAGGCGCAAAAGCGATTTTGAGGAAGATACCAGCGCGGAGCTTCCCGAAGCGGCTCCCCCGGTGGAAGACCCCGCAGGACCTGAGCAAGACGATGCATCGTCGCTAGAAGATGACGGGGCCTCCTCGCTGGAGGATGAACCGGACGTGATTACCCGCCCCGCGCAGCGCAGTGTTCGCAGATTATCGGCGAAAGAGCTGGCTCGACTTGCACGCACGCGGGCCGAGCAGGTCCACGAGGACGCGTTTACCGCTGGGGATGCCAGCCGCTTGCGCGAGCGGCTCGACAAGACGGCCTCGGACGCAGGCAAGCTCCGCGAGCGTATTCAGGAAAAACGCGAGGACATAAGTCGGCTTCGCCAGCGCCTTTCAGATCAAGATCAGTAGCCCATATCCGCTACGCACCCCGTTCCTTGTGCGCGGCTCCTTCCACACCCCGGCTAGACCTTCGCCTGCCCACACCTAAAGCGGCGCGGCGCGCGTTCTTTTCCAGCGCCCTGCGACGATGGCGTTGCATGGCCGGTTGAAAAGAAAGGAATGGCGATGACGGTTTTTCATGTGGATCCAGCGCAGGTGGCGCAGGCTTCAGCAATGGTGCGTGCAAGCGCGGAAACGATTCGCGCTCAGGTGCAGGCAATGATGGGGCACTTGGATGCGCTGCAGGGGTCTTGGTCTGGCGCGGCGTCAGCCCAGTTTGAGGCGGCGGCGCAAAGTTGGCGTTCAACGCAGGTGATTGTGGAGCAGTCTCTGGACGAGATTGGGGTTCAGCTTGCCGCAGCAGCAAGTACGTATTCCGATGCCGAGGCCGGCGCGGCCGCCCTATTCGCAAGGTAGATAAACAAAACCCACCCGGATTCGCACCTTCCCTGCTGGAGATTAAGGGACGATGAATAAGGGTGGGTATGACTGTGGGCGCGGGAAACCCGCGCCCACAGCTAGCCTATTGCTGGTTTAGTACATGCCAGCCATTTCGTCGGCGCCCGGCGCTGCTGGTGCCGGCGGTTCGGGCTTGTCGGCCACGATTGCCTCGGTGGTGAGGAACATGCCGGCGATTGATGCCGCGTTCTGCAGTGCAGAGCGGGTTACCTTTACCGGGTCGGCGATGCCAGCCTTAAGCATGTCTTCGTATTCACCGGTTGCAGCGTTGAGGCCTTCACCTGCGGGCAGGTGCTTGACCTTGTCTACAACTACGCCGCCTTCCAGACCAGCGTTTACCGAGATCTGCTTTAGCGGTGCTTCAACCGCTACGCGAACGATGTTCGCGCCGGTGAGCTCATCACCTTCTAGGTCGAGATCGGCAAGATTCTGCGCGGCCTGAATGAGGGCTACGCCGCCACCGGCGACGATGCCTTCTTCAGCTGCTGCCTTCGCGTTGCGGACGGCGTCTTCAATACGGTGCTTGCGCTCCTTCAGCTCAACCTCGGTTGCAGCGCCTGACTTGATGACGGCTACGCCACCAGCGAGCTTGGCAAGGCGCTCGTTGAGCTTCTCCTTGTCGTACTCGGAGTCCGAGTTCTTGATCTCAGCGCGGATCTGCGCAACGCGGCCGTCAATGGCCTCCTTGGTGCCTGCGCCCTCAACGATCGTGGTTTCGTCCTTGGTGACAACGATCTTACGAGCCTGGCCCAGAACGTCGAGGTCAGCAGTTTCAAGCGAAAGACCAACGGTTTCCGAAATAACCTGGCCACCGGTCAGGATAGCCATATCCTGCAGCATGGCCTTGCGACGGTCGCCAAAGCCCGGCGCCTTAACAGCAACGGACTTGAACAGACCGCGGATCTTGTTCACAACGAGGGTTGCAAGAGCCTCGCCCTCAACGTCGTCAGCGATGATCAGTAGCGGCTTGCCTGCCTGCATGACCTTCTCCAGCAGCGGGAGCAGGTCCTTCACGTTAGAGATCTTGCCTTCAACGAGCAGGACGTAGGCGTCCTCGAACACGGCTTCCTGACGCTCCGCGTCAGTTACGAAGTACGGGGAAAGGAAGCCCTTCTCGAAGCGCATTCCCTCAGTGGTTTCGAGGGTGGTTTCGAACGAGTTGGTCTCTTCAACCGTGATAACACCTTCGCGGCCAACCTTGTCCATGGCCTGCGCAATAAGGCGGCCAATCTCAGCGTCGTTTGCCGAGATGGATGCGGTTGCTGCGATCTGGTCAACGGTTTCGATTTCCTTCGCGTCGGCGTGGAGATTCTCCACTACCTTCGCAACGGCGGTGTCGATACCACGCTTAAGAGCGATCGGGTTTGCACCTGCGGCAACGTTGCGCAGGCCCTCAACTACGAGTGCCTGAGCTAGAACGGTTGCGGTGGTGGTGCCGTCACCTGCGACGTCGTCGGTCTTCTTTGCAACTTCCTTGACGAGCTCGGCGCCGATCTTCTCGAGCGGATCCTCTAGCTCAACTTCCTTTGCAACAGAAACACCGTCCTTCGTGATGGTGGGAGCGCCCCACTTCTTATCGAGGACGACGTTACGGCCCTTGGGGCCTAGCGTTACCTTTACGGTGTCGGCGAGGGTGTTAAGCCCGCGCTCCATGGCGCGGCGTGCTTCCTCGTCGAACGCAATCAACTTGGACATGTTTTTCCTCCGCTGTAGCGGTTGTTGGCTACGAGGTGCCCGCGACGGACAGCCAGCCGGGTTTGCGTTTCTGTCTCGCAAATGGCGGCCTCACCCGGTAACCCTTGCTTTATCACTCAATGCTTGTGAGTGCTAATAAGTATTTTGGCACTCTAACGAGCAGAGTGCAAGACGAGTCAGCTAATAGCTCAAAAAGTTGAGGCGGCCAGACTCAAGTCTGGCCGCCTTTGCGAGTTTGTATCTACACTCCCACGCCATGTAGACCTCGCACGACGCGGGGAGTTACGAGAAGTTTTTAGTAATCGCCCTTTAGAACTACCACGTAGTCAGAGTTACCCAGATCCGTGCTGTTCTCTGAGAAGTTGCTGATGCCGAGGATTTCACCAATCGCTTCAGCTCCGGCGCGCGTTCCGGGCGCGTAGTAGATGGTGGTGGCTTCAGTGAGCCAGCCCGAAGCGTTGGAAGCACTCACGTACTGGTAGCCGTCCGTCTGCAGCTTGCCCACAGCCTCGGCAGCTAGACCATTGACCCGCGTGCCGTTGAGGATTTGAATGGCGACGTCTTTAGAGACTGTCGGTTCGGTCTCGGTTGGCTCTTCTGTTGGCTTTTGCGTGGTAGCTTCCGTGGTGGCCTCGGCCCCTGTGGGCGCTTCCGTGGTTTCGGTGGGCGTCTGCGTTGTGGCTGTGGTGGGCTGCGTTTCAGCCGTTTGATTGTCACTGCGACTGGTGATGAATGACACGGCACCCCATGCGAGCACAGGGACGATGATTAGGACGAGCAGGAAGGGCAGCACGGTTTTCCAGCGCGATGGCTTCTCGCGGAACAGGCCTACTGGGCCTTCGGCGCCTGCCTGATCGAATTCGTCTTCAGGATATTGATGCAAACTCACGGTTTCAGCGTACCGGTTTTCTACTTTCATCTGCTGATCCACGCCGATATTGGCTGATTGGGTGCCGCGTTGCCGCGTAGGATGAGGGCGTGACTGCTTTGCCTTTATCTAATTTGATTGACGAGGGGTGGGCCCAGGCTTTGGGCCCACTGGAGCCGGAGATTCACCGGCTTGGCAACATGCTGCGTGAGGAGAACCGCCTGGGCAACGGCTACCTGCCGGCGGGAACGGACGTGTTGCGGGCGTTCACGTACCCGTTTGAGGACGTGAAGGTGCTCATTATTGGGCAGGACCCCTATCCCACGCCGGGGCATGCGATGGGTTTGTCTTTTTCGGTACGCCCAGGGGTGGCTCCGCCGCGCTCGTTGGTAAATATTTTCAACGAGTTGCATGAGGATTTGGGCGTGCCGGTGCCGACGTTGGGAGATTTAACCCCGTGGGCGCGCGAAGGCGTGTGCCTCATGAATCGTGTGCTCACTGTCCGTCCGGGCGCCCCGGGTTCGCACAGGGGTCGGGGCTGGGAGGCCGTCACGGAGGCCGCTATCCGCGCTCTGGTAGCTCGCGACCAGCCGTTGGTGGCTATCTTGTGGGGCCGGGACGCGAGGTCGGTAAAGCCCCTGCTGGGGAACACGCCGGTGATTGAATCTGCACACCCCTCTCCCCTGTCAGCCCGCCGAGGTTTCTTCGGGTCCAGACCATTTTCGAGGGCAAATGAGCAGCTGATCCAGATGGGCGCTACGCCCGTGAACTGGGATTTGACGAGAGCTTGATAGTTGAGGTCGGAAGCAAACGCTTCCGACCTCAACTGTTATTGCACTTGCGGCAGTTTAGCTACGCGTTAGAGCGCCTACCAACCAGAACTGCACCTGCAAGCAGCAAGGCAAGTGCCGCGCCTCCGAGGGCCAGCACATCACTCGAACCCGTCTTAGGCAGCGGCTTGTTTACGCCTTTGGATTCGCTCGGGTTTACTACCTGACTAGCCGTGACCGTTGGAGTGGGTTTAGGTTGAGTCTGCTCCGTGGTCGGCTCAGTTTCAGTTTGACTCGGCTCTGGCGTTTCTACCACTGCGGCGGAAGTCGAAACCGACCAGTTCTTCACGAAGAACTCAGCCGGGTTAATGGTTCCGTGTTCCTGCGCCCACTCGATCATCAGATCGCGGATAGCTTTCTGCTCGTCGTAGACAATCGGCGCGGTCTTCACATGCGGATACGAAGACCCTCCGGACTGACGGTAATTGTTGAGGGCAAGAACGAACTCGTCGGTCGGCTGGATTGGAGAGCCATCCGGCATGGTGAGTAGGTCGATTCGTTGCCCAACCGGCTTGGAGATGTCGATATGGTAGTTGACCCCCGAGAGCACGTCGTACGTGTAGTCTGGCAGACCGCGAGTCATGCCCTCATACTGGGCGTTTAGGACTGCGGGCCAGTCAGAAATCTCAGCTCCTTCTTCTTGCTGGGTGTAGTAGCGCGCGGACCACTCCAAGTAGTCTTTCAGCTGTTCGCCGTTGATTTTGATACCAAATAGCGTGTTGTCGTAAACGTAAATAGACGCCATGTCTGCGATGGTCACGTCTCCCTTTGCAAATACTGCTGTGCGTGAGAACGGGGAAACCTCGGCAACAATTGGCAAGTTCTCATATTCAGTGCCTTTGAGGGCGCGAGCGAGTTCATCTACCTGCACTTTGTTGATGAAGTCAAGGATTGGGGTGTCTTCCCACGGGGAAGTTTCAGACTTCATTTCTTCACTCGACTGTGCAACCACCGTTGCGACCCACTGTTTAGTTTGTTCAAACCAGGGCGCAATAACCTGCTCAATCTGGGGGTCCGGTTGGTAGTCAGGCGCTGCAAGAGCCGTAACTGTTGGCTTGTTTGCATCCCACTCCACAACTACTTTGCCGTCTTTAAGGACGAGCGGAATATTGACTTGGGAGAGGAAACGCGCGTGATATCCCGGCTGGGTTAGGAGCACTTCGCGTCCGTCCGGATTGGTGTAGTACTTCTGTTCTAGGTTAGTCACATGTGAGTGGCCTGCTACGAGCACGTCAATACCGCGCACGTTCTGCGCGATTGAACGGGCCGCGTTTTCTTGCAGATCGGCAGAGTCCCATTTGTAATCGGTAGGGTCTTCACCCGTATGTGCGACCACCACAACTACGTCAGCGCCGGCTTCCTTAACTTTTGGCACCACCTCTTGTAAAGCTTGCACGGTGTCGCGGAAGTCGAGGGAGGCCACTTTCGTCCCATCCCATCCAGGCACGCCCGGAGTTACAACTCCGATTACACCAATTTTCACGTCATGACCGTCCGCAGTTTTCTTGTTGACGATGGTGTACTGCTTGTATGCGGGTTGCCCAGCTTCACGCACGTTAACGTTAGCTGCTAGGAAGGGCATGTCAAGACTCTTAATGTATTGGTCTAGGGCTTCAAGGCCGTAGTTGAATTCGTGGTTACCGGCACCCACCGCATCGTATTTCAAGTAGTTGAAAACACTAGCCATCGGATCCACAGTGCTATCTGTCCGGTTCGCGTGGTACACAGTTTCGATTGAGGAGCCCTGCGCAGCGTCACCGTTGTCCAGAAGAAGCACGGCGTCCTTACCTTTTTCTTCACGAACGCTCTGGATTGCCGTTGAGAGGCGATCCATACCGCGAGCATTTTGGGGTTTAGAAGCCCCAAAGGGTTGGCCGGTGAAGTAGTCATGGTCCACTAGGGTGCCGTGAATGTCAGTAGTAGCTAGGAGGGTGAGGTCATCAATATCGGTAACTCCACCTTCAGCGTATGCGGGCACGCTCATTAGTCCGAGGACCAGAGGAAGCGCCGCAACGATTGCGATTCTCTTCATTTACTCCCTTTCGTGATGTGTTCAGATTTTGCATTTCGATTTAAAGGGAGTATTAGTATGCACAATTTTTATTCCATAAATTAAACTTTTGGCCGTTAAAAACAAATTGAGCAAAGCTTTCTTGGCTGCTACGGCAACTACTGGAGCGCAGGTCCCATTTATTTGCGATATTGCACTCACTGATTTAAGTAAACATTTCAATAACGGACGCGCAACGGGGTGCAAATTCTTGCGTTGGTATACATGAGGCCGGCCGAGGAAGGGATCGAGCGCAATAAAAAATGGCGGGAATACAGATTCTGTATTCCCGCCATATTTGGTTTGAGTTAGCGGTTAACGCCCGAAGGCTCCGCTATTGCTCATTTAGCGCTGGGAGTTACGCCTGCGCATTGTGGTGAAGCCAGCACCGGCCAGTAGCAGCGCAGCGGCTGCCGCTAGCGAGCCCCCGACGCTAACACCGGTGCGAGCCAGTGAAGAACCGCTCTGAGCGCCCGACTCAGCAGACTTGCTGCCTTCAGTGCTTGGAGTGGTCACCTTGTCGCTTGGCATCGTACCCGCCGTCGTGCCCGGCGTTGTCTCGCTTGGCTGCGTCGGTTCGGACGGGTCAGTTGGGTCCGTCGGGTCCGTCGGTTGCGTCGGATCCGTGGGATCCGTCGGCTCGGTCGGCTGCGTCGGATCAGTCGGGTCCGTTGGCTCCGTTGGATCCGTCGGCTGCGTTGGATCCGTCGGCTCGGCAGGTTCGGTGGGATCCGTCGGCTCCGTCGGATCTACGCACAGGCACTTGGTGCCAACGCGCAGTTTGCGTGTTGTCGGATCCTTTATGACCTTCTCGGATGTTTCCGGATCGCCTACCGGCTCGCCATTCTCGAGCTGCCAGGTCTTGGTGATTTCCTTCTCACCGTAGGAACCTGGCTGGTCCTCAACGATCTTGCCAACTTCGAGGTTCGGGTCGTACTCAATCACCGTTTCGTACGGGGTCTTTTCCGTGTGCTTATCCGTCAACGTAGTCTGAGTCTTGGAAGGACCAACCTCGACAATCTGCTTGACCGGATCACTGATCTTCTCGGAGGAATCCTCCTTAGAAACCTCCCCGTTTTCAACATTCACCGTAACGGTATGCTTGATCTCGCCCGGCTTGCCTTCCTGAATAACCTTGGTTTCACCAGGCTTCAGTTCAGGGTTGACTCGCACCTCGACTTCGAACGGAGTCTTTTCCGTCCACTCCACCTTAGTGGAAGCAGGCTCGCCCTTAGTGCCAACCTTGATGATCTTGTTGACCGGATCTGTCACCCGCTCACGTTCGGTCTTGGTATCCACAACCTGCGAGTTTTCAATGGTGTCGGTGGTGGTTACCTTGTCCTTACCGAGCTTGCCTTCCTGCACGGTTTCCTGCGTGCCGGCTTCCATCGTGTCATCGAAGATGATCTCTGTCTCGAATGGCACGTCTACCTCGTATTCAGAGGTCTTAGTACCAGTGGTCTTGGTGCCAACGCGGATGATCTGCTTGACCGGCTCCTTGGTGCGCTCGGTCGTTACAATCGGGTCGCCATCAGGCTTGCCGTCCACAAGTTTCTGCGTAGAAGTGGTGACCTCGGTACCTAGCTCGCCCTTCTGGTCAACAACTTGCTGCCCCTCTTCCAAAGTGCTGTCAAAGACAACCTCTGTTTCGAACGGAATCGGCTTCTCCGTCTTGGTTACTAACTCGTCAGTACCCAAGCGCGGACCGTATTCAATGATACGCGGCTTCGGTGCCTTGGTGGTTTCTGCCTCGGCCACCTCGGCCTTGTCACCCTGAGCGGTGAACTTAGCCGTGTAGGTCTTCTCGCCGTTCTCACCTTCCTGGACAACCCTTGTCTCACCAGGGGCTAGATCCGGGTTTTCGCGAACCTCGGTGGGGAACGGAATCGGAACGGTCCAGGTGACGTCCTTGGCGCTCTCAGCCGGCTTGGTGCCGACCACTACAACCTCGTTAACAGGATCTACGATACGGGTCCAGGTACCATCTGCGCTCAAGGTTTCCGCGCCCGGCTTCCCCTCGGTTTCAACCTTGTAGGTGCCAGCAGGGACGGTGTCGTCATACTTGTACTCAACCTTGAACGGAATCTCACGCTCGGGCACATCAACAACGTTGATCACAGCGGAAGTGATGTCCTTAGAACCGTCTTCATATGTGACTGTGACCGGAACCTCGATCTGGTCACCCGGCTCGGCAGTCTTGGGTGCCGTGGAGATTACATTGCCCTTGTCATCCAGGCTAACGATCCAGTCGCCGTTATCGGTCTTCAACGTGTAGGTCGGGTTGCCGTACTCGTTCGTATCGCCGGTCGGAGTAATGTGATCTGGCAGCGGAGCAATCTCGTACGGGTTCTCCTTGGCAACGCTGATGCTCTCTGGCTTCTCCAGCGTCAGAGGGGAGGTCACTGTGCCATTGGGGTATACCGTCTTTGGCGGGACAACCGGGTTAGACTCCCAGCTGTTAGTTAGCTTAACCACGGTGGTTACGGGAACCTCTGTGGTCATGCCGTCAGGCGCATTCACCTTGACGCTAACGGTATTCTTGTCACCCGGCTTCGAGTTAGCCGGCGGGGTGGAAGAAACAACACCGGTCTTTGGATCGATAGTGTACTTCCAGCCGTTCTCAGTTGTCTGCTCCAGGACAGGCTTGCCGTCCGTGTAACCGAACGAGAACGTGGAACCATCTGGGGCGCCATCAACGTGGTGATCGACTGCCTCATTAGGCCCGGTCACCTGAACGTCGTAAGACGCCTTGAGATCACCCTTAATGACAACAACCGTGCCAACAACCGGCTGCGGCTTGAAGTCCTTCTCGTAGTGCGCGAGAACCGGGACGTTCAGCAAGTCCCCTTCCACGGCATCCTTAGGAATAGTGGTGGTGATTTCACCAGTATTCTCGTCAACAAAGACAGTCCAAGTCTTGCCATCCTTGCTTGTGAGGGTGGTCTGGGTAGTGCCATCTTCGAAGGTGTACCGCACTGGAGCTTCGTCAGTAGTATTTCCGCTCAACCCCCGCTCAGGAATTTCGGGCGTAAGACTGACATTCGCGCTCGGTTGCCCCGTCACTGTGTTGTAATCGGGAACCTTGATATCCACAATCGCTTGGAACTGAACTTCGATTTCGTCCGTGGTCTGGTCCGGGTAGGTAGCCTTCACCATTGGGGTGATGATGCTTCCCGGTGGAACCGTATCGTCCGCCACTGCAGTGACCGTTCCAGTTTCGTCAACGTTCACGGTCCAACCGTCCGGAACGGTAGCCGGGTCGATTTCGAACTTTGCCGGCGGAACAGGCCTGTGGCCCTTCATGATGGACTTGGTACCCACCTGAGCGGTAATCTCTTCATTCAGTCTGCCCTTGGAAAGGCCCGGGCGCACTAGGTCCGTGACTTGCGTGTGGTTCGGGTCCACTACCACTAGCAGTTCCAAAACGTCCGTAGAACCGTTCGAGTACTCCACCGTAATCTTCGGGCGGGCAAAAGTGCCCGGCTTCGGATTCTCTGGGGCAGTCACGGTGACGTTGTAGTCATCGTCCATCTCAACGGTCCAACCCTCGTAGATGTACTTCTCGTCCAGTTCAACCGTAGCTTCGAAACCGCCCTCAGGCTTTTTCTTTGCAAGTTCCTTGATCAGGTCAGGAGTCTGGGTGAAGACAACCTTCTGCAGCTGCGTAGCCAGCGGTCCGGTTTCGCTGTCAACGCCCGAGATGATCGAGGCATCGGTCTTGTCATACTGCGGGTTGTGGTACTCGGTGTCATCCAGAGAGAACGCCTTCGAGTCGATGACGTTCGGTGTGTTGTAGCGGGTCAGCGAGTTAGCGCTCTCGAACGCATTTCCTATACCGAAGTTGTTGTTCTCGACCGCAGCCTGGAGTTGGTCCACGGTACGAGGCTTGGCCAACACCGCGAAATGCACGTTCTTGTCGTCCGCCAAGTCAGTACCTCGGTACTCAGGCCAAGTGAAATAGATATCGCCGTTGTCGTCGATACGCAAGTTCTGGGTGCCGCCGGAAGCCTCTGCGTCGGTGGTTCCAATGAACTGACCGGTACCATCGTAGGCCTCCACGATCATGCGGGACATGGAGTCATCCGTACCGCCGTTCTGCACGGCAGGAATATTGATCTTGCCGACCTTGGTCTCTTCACCGGGGACAATCACGTGCTTCTCGAAGCTCTCCCAAGACACCGTGATGGGGTTACATTCGATGTTCTCGCTCGGCCACGGGTTCACAACAGCCGTAACGATGGCGTTGGGTCCCTGAGTAGCTCTCAGGCCATCCGGGTTGTCCTTTGTATACTGGCCGTGCCAAGCGTAACGCACCGGGTTGTCCGCAGTAGCTTCGGCGTACTGCTTAACTTTCTGTTCGCTCAGTTCCGATAGGAGATTCAAATTCCTTTGGAGGCGGGCAGCAGTGATCTCGAGGTTTTCGTCTGCCTTGGCAGTGACTGGATCGCCAAGAAAAGTCTGGCCGATGTCTGCCGAAGGAACCGATCCAGCGTTCAAAACAGCAGCAAGTAAGCCCGAGTTTGTAAAACTCCAATCAGCGAACGTGCGATCCTTGGAGCTATCAAAGGCAAGGCTCAGTCCCCATGCCTTTTGGTCAGCACTAGTTGGACTTGGTTCCAAGGTATTCCATGTAAAGCCTGCCTGACTGCCCTCCGGCTCGGCGCTTTCAACGACACACGAACCGGCCGGCAGGTCCGAAGCCTGCTGAGCGTCCTTCTCAACCGCGCCGGACTTGTCGCGGATACCGCCAGACACTGTTGCTGCGGCGGCTTCTTGCGGGGCTATAAAGCTCGGGGCAACTCCAAGCGTACTTCCTATCAAAGCTACGGCTGATAGCGTAACCAAAGATGAACGCAAGGGGCGTTTTACCCCGGTAGTGGGGTGTGACATATGTATTGTGTATCCTTATCCAAATAGTCCTGGGACACTCTAGAAGGCTCAATGGCCCTTATGAAGTCAGTATTTTGTTCTATGACCGCCGATGCACTCCGGCGCACTATGACTTCGCTCTACGTCCATAGGGAGCTCATATACTATATCATCCGCGAAAACGACTTTACAGGTAACTTCTGCATTCGGCAGGTGATGTTACACACTGTGCGGAACCAACGGCCTGCTGACTCATAGTCCGGCAGCCCGCGTTTTTATTTGAGATTTATATGAGTGACGGGGGTGAGACCGTTTAGGGTCTCACCCCCGTACTGTTATGCCGGTGTTTCGTCGGCTAGGCGATTAGTTCTCTTCGTCTTCGCGACGGCGTCGCATGAACGCCAGGCCAAGGCCTGC
This sequence comes from Actinomyces urinae, assembly GCF_900119695.1. GTDB lineage: Bacteria > Actinomycetota > Actinomycetes > Actinomycetales > Actinomycetaceae > Gleimia > Gleimia urinae. The sequence goes on along the minus strand of NZ_LT632547.1, from coordinate 1,565,424 downwards.
TGCGCCCATTGCGGCTGCAATACCAGCGAGTCCTGCTACCTGCACACCAGTGCGTGCAAGCTTAGGCTTCTGGACTACCTTCTCGGTCGTGTCGCCAGCGGCAGGCTTTTCAACGGTGACCGTCACGCGGTCAATCTCGTTGCCGTCCTTATCCTTGACGATAACTACGATCTTGTCACCAGGCTTAGCGTTGTCGTCGATGTCAACAACGAGGTTGCCGTCATCATCGATTTCTGCCTTGCCGGGGCCGTCTGTCTCGACCGTGGTGCCGTCATCAACAGGGCCGCCATCGTTCGGGATTACGACCTTGCCACCCGGCTCGCCAGAGCCGTCCTTCCAGTCTGGCGTCTTGGTGTCAGGTTCGCCAACCGTGACAGTGACATCCACGTTGTCCTTGGTGCCATCCGGGTAGGTCACTATAACCGGAACGGTGATCTTGTCACCAGGCTTAGCGTCCTCAGGAATAGTCACCTTGATGGAACCATCCTCGTTAACGGTCACACCATCAGGCGTGCCCTCACCAGGAGTGAACTTGGTACCCTCCGGAGGAGTTACCTCGTTGCCGTCGCCGTCCTTGAAGGTCGGCTTGTCAACCGTAACATCCTCACCAGGCTTACCGGTGCCATCCTCGTACTCAGGCTCAAACTTCTCGTTGTCCTTAGTTTCAGGAACATCGGGAACGTTGCAGATTTCGTTCTGCGCGGTCGTGTACGTCCAAGTAGTCTTCGCACCCTCGGGGAAGGTGAAGCCCTGAGCAGGGGTTGCTTCAACCTTGACGGTCTGACCGTACGCGTAGACGTACTTACCTTCAGCGTCAGGCGTTAGCTCCTTGCCATCAACCGTGACCTTGTATACAACGCCCTCGGTCTTCTCGACGGTGACGAACGGAGGCAGTTCACAGTCTGCGGGGTCGTCCGCAGACGCGCCCAGGGACGGGTTATGCTCAGTCGGCTCACCCGGCGTTACTGGAGTTGCGTCCTTCTCCGTCACGGTAATCGTGACCGTAACCTCGTCGGTGGTGCCATCGGGGTAGGTCACTACAACCGGAACCTCGATCTTGTCACCAGGCGTAGCGTCCTCAGGAATAGTCACCGTGATGGAACCATCCTCGTTAACGGTCGCGCCGTCCGGCGTGCCCTCACCAGGAGTGAACGTGGTGCCCTCCGGAGGCGTTACCTCGTTGCGGTCGCCGTCCTTGAAGGTCGGCTTGTCAACCGTTACCTGGTCACCAGGCTTACCCGAACCACCGTCATACTCAGGCTCGTACTTCTCGTTGTCCTTCACCTCAGGCTGCTCAACCGTGACAGTAACAGTCACCTCATCGGTAGTGCCATCGGGGTAGGTCACAACAACCGGAACCTCGATCTTGTCACCAGGCTTAGCGTCCTCAGGAATAGTCACCGTGATGGAACCATCCTCGTTAACGGTTGCGCCGTCCGGCGTGCCCTCACCAGGAGTGAACGTGGTGCCCTCCGGAGGCGTTACCTCGTTGCCGTCGCCGTCCTTGAAGGTCGGCTTGTCAACCGTTACCTCGTCACCAGGCTTACCCGAACCACCGTCATACTCAGGCTCGTACTTCTCGTTGTCCTTCACCTCAGGCTGCTCAACCGTGATGGTGACGTCAACGTTGTCCTTGGTGCCATCCGGGTAGGTCACTACAACCGGAACCTCGATCTTGCTACCAGGCGTAGCGTCCTCAGGGATGGTCACCTTGATCTCACCAGTGTTCTCATCAATAGTCACACCATCAGGCGTGCCCTCACCAGGAGTGAACTTGGTACCCTCCGGAGGCGTAGCATCCTTGCCGTCCTTATCAGTAAAGGTCGGAGCAGGAACCGTTACCTCGCTACCAGGTTTACCCGAACCATCCGTGTACTCAGGCTCGTAGATCGTGTTCTGATTCGGAACCTTCGGATTAGAGTCATCACCATCAGGAATGCCGTCGTTATCGTCATCCTCATCCGTGGTGTCAGGAGTGCCATCACCATCAGTATCCAGCTTAAAGTTAGCCTTCACCTCATCAGTAGTGCCATCCTTATAAGTCACCGTAACCGGAACATCAAACTCCTCAACAGTGTCCTTATTCAACTTCGACCCATCCGGGAACGAAACAGTAATCTCACCAGTGGACTCATCAATGCTGACCTCGTAGCCCTCAGGAGCCTTGAAGCCACCATCAACAGCGAACTTCGAACCCTCAGGAACATCTACACCCTGACCATCCTTATCAGTAAAGGACGGGGACGACTTGGTCTCCTCACCAGGAACAACCAACTTACCCTCATACTCAGGCTCGTAGATCGTGTTCTGGTTCGGAACCTTCGGGTTGCTATCTTCCTCGTCCGGGATGCCGTCATTATCGTCATCCTCATCCGTGGTGTCAGGCTTACCGTCGTTATCGGTATCCAGCTTGAAGTTCGCATCCGCCTTATCAGTGCTGCCATCAGGGTAGGTCACCGTAACAGGAACATCGAACTCTTCCGTCGTGTCCTTGTTCAGCTTGGACTTATCCGGGAACGTAACGGTGATCTCACCAGTATTCGGATCAATCTCAACAACGTAACCCTCAGGAGCCGTGAAGCCACCATCAACAGCGAACTTCGAACCCTCAGGAACATCTACACCCTGACCATCCTTATCAGTAAAGGACGGAGCAGACTTCGTCTCCACACCAGGAACAACCAACTTACCCTCATACTCAGGCTCGTAAATAGTGTTCTGGTTCGGAACCTTCGGATTAGAGTCATCACCATCAGGAATGCCGTCGTTATCGTCATCCTCATCCGTGGTATCAGGAGTGCCATCACCATCAGTATCCAGCTTAAAGTTAGCCTTCACCTCATCAGTAGTGCCATCCTTATAAGTCACCGTAACAGGAACATCAAACTCCTCAACAGTGTCCTTATTCAACTTCGACCCATCCGGGAACGAAACAGTAATCTCACCAGTGGACTCATCAATGCTGACCTCGTAACCCTCAGGAACCGTGAAGCCACCATCAACAGCGAACTTCGAACCCTCAGGAACCGTTACATCCTGACCATCCTTATCAGTAAAGGACGGAGCAGACTTCGTCTCCACACCAGGAACAACCAACTTACCCTCATACTCAGGCTCAACAGTTGCTGCGGTGGTGTCCGCTACCTTGAATGGGGCATCGGCATGGGCAACAACGCGGCCCTGGGTGATCGGCTTGCCGGTCCTCTTATCAATCCTCGGATTGCCGTTCTTGTCGAGAACAGGGACCCGCAGATCCTCGTTGCGCATCTCAACTGGGAACTTGAAAGTCTTACCAACCTGGTCAGCGTTCGGCGTGAAGGTCACAACACCAGTCATAGGATCAACCGAAACCTGATCCTTAGTGACGCCCTCCGGCAATGTGCCAAGCCTGAAGCTCGCCTTTTCAGGCTTGGTTTCCGCAAAATCGGTAGCCGGGTTGTCGAACTTCGGCATGGCGGAAGCCGCCACGCCTTGCTTAGCCTCAACCTCGTTGTACTCCAAGTATTCGCGAGCTACAGCGAAGGCATCTAGAGCCAGAACCAGATCGTCCTCAGGATTTGGATCGCCATCAGCAAGCTTCAGGCGGGCAGTGAACGTATCACCAGTTTGGGCATCCGCAGGAACTTCGAAGGGACAGCTTGGGATCTTGGTCGCGGCATCAGCTTTAGCGGTCTCACAGGTCTTGACGACTTTGCCGTTCTTGTCTACCCACTGGATGTAGTAGCTCAGATCCTGAGTGATCGGCAGACCGGAGGTATCAGTCTGAACCGTATCGCCGACCGTCGCCCAGTTATCGGTGGTGTTCTTATCCACTACATCAAACTTCAAGGATTGCGGCGCAAGCGCAATGTTCCAACCCGTGTAGCCATCAGTAGTAGCCTCAATAAAGGCACCATCACCACCGAAGTACTGGGCGTCACCGCCCCCACTGCCAAGTCCCATCCAGCGGCCCAACGACCACGGGTGCATCACGCCGATGTTGTCAGGTAGCTCGTTGCCATCAGCACCATAAACACTGAGGTAGGACCAATCCATGTTGACGTGCTTGGAAGTAGAATTACCGTTTAGCCAGGAGCCCTCATCCCACGCACCAGCCAGCTTGTGCAGTTTGTCTGCTGGAGGATTAATACCGCCACCCGTACCAGTGTGGTTATTGCCGTAAAGACCCTTCCAGAACAGCTGGAACCTACCATCAGCGCCAGTGGTAGTGTAGACCGTCTCGGCAATCCAGCCTTCTGGATCCGCAGCTACCTGCTCATTAATCCAGCGCTGCAGGCCCTCTTCGTCAGCAGGAGTCCATCCTCTCCCACGCAGAGTCTTACCCGCAAAGTTATCCTTCGCGTACTGTTCAATCTTGGTTACGGCCTCGTCGTTTAGGTAAGAGGCAACCACTTTCAAACCAGGAGCAGCGACGTCCTTGGGGTCAAATTTACTAACGACGTTGTGGCTCAAACCGCCTTGCAAGACGTCAAGGTTCCAAAACGCCTGGCCAGCATAGTTACCCCGGTTACTGGACTTTCCAACGCTCTCTACCCACTCGTTTTCCGGAAGGTGCTGCGGTAGCTTGTCCTTCTGCACGTACTGGATGGTCATTCCTGTGACTCTGTTTCCGGTCCACTGACCATCGCCCTGAGTGTTTGGCGTGGTGGGCAATGCAACAGCCGGGTTCGGGAAGATGCCTACTGCAGGCTGGTGCATGAGACGATACTTATCGGTATCGCTGTCCGGCAACTCCGTCCAGACACGAATCTTCTCACGCGCGTGATCCTGCTTTTTCCCCACCCCGACCGACGCGTCGGCCTCGAACTCACGCGTCACGCCGGCTGCATCGGTGTACGGACCCATCTTGATGGTGAAGTTACCGTTAGCGTCGCTCTCGGTGTAGTACACCGGGGACGAATGCTCCGTGTTTACGCCCTCATACCACTGGGCGTATACTTTCACGCCCGCAATTGGCCTACCGGAATCCTGAACTGTACCGAAACCAACGGCCGCCTCCACAATCTCCTTAACAGAGCCAGAGATCGTGCCCTTTTCACTCGCCTGACCAGGAGAATAGATGGCCTTGTCGCTGCCGGCTGCCGGAGCAGGATCCTGCGCGCTAGCAGGCGGAACGAGCGGAGAATCAGGCGTCACCGCAGGGGCAATAGTGCCCACCATGGCCAAAGAGAAAGCAGCAGCTAAAATCGCCGTACCACGACGACTGATCGCGTTTTGCTTCGTCATGCTGTTAAATCTTCCTTCCGCGAAGATATTCTGGACATAGAGCAGATCTGACGGCTCGCTGCGCGACCACTCGCATCTGTTGATGGTGAAGTAAGCCGTGCCAACCTCACGGTTAACACGAATTGCACTAGAGCAACGATCAGCAGTCCCACAACTGCCGAATTAATGGAAATTAGGACTATAGGACTAAACTCTTACGTGGAGACTATAATTTCCGTTTTCGAACTGCAAGATCACATTTGAAAAGAGCTTTTGGCACTTTCCCCTGTAATGGCAAGGATCCCCCCCCCAAAAAAACCAGTTTTGAGAATCCTCTCACTACCTTCCCGCCTTGCCACCTAAACTGCAGTCACTACTCAAAATGTCCGCCCGAACGCCACGGAGAACTTTCATGACTGGCCGATCCCCGCGCCCGCGAAGGCGGATACGACGCGCGCAACCGCGAGTTGTGAGCACCGAAACGCTTGAGGTCGCGGGGATCACTATTACTGTTCTGCGTAAAATCGGCCTGAAGAACATGTACCTGCGAGTGAAGCCGCCGTTTGGCAATGTTGTTATCACCGCTCCGCGTGGCGTACCCAAGCGGGCGCTACGCGACTTTGTGCTGGCTCACCTGGCCACCATCGAGCGCGGCCGCAAGCGCATTGAACGGCAGGTGCGCGACTGCCCCTCCTACGCTGCTGGTGAGACTCACTTCCTGTGGGGGCGCCCCCTCACCCTTGAAGTGCGCGAATCCGCCCACACGAGTGTGCACGTGCGCGACGAGCATTTGATTATGGCCCTGCCCGCCGGCTCTACACGCCAAAAGCGAGAGGGCGTTTTAACCGAGTGGTATCGCGAGCAGCTCAAGCTCGCCTTACCTACAGCTATTAAACGGTGCGAGGCCATCACCGGGCTGACCGCCAATGAGTATAGAGTCAAGAAAATGCGGACCCGCTGGGGCACCTGCAACCCGCGCGCAACACGAATCTGGCTGAGCACCAACCTGGCGAAGAAACCCGAGCAGTGCTTGGACTACGTGCTAACCCACGAACTCGTGCATCTGATTGAGCGTGGACACACTCCGCGCTTTCATGCCCTCGTTGCCCGCTACTTCCCCGGACACGAAGAAGCGGAGCAACTGCTTAAAGCCCCTCGGTTATGAGCCAGATGTGAAGGGCAAAAATATGCCACTGCGTCGCCCCCGTCTACTGCTATACCAGTGATGCCAGCGAGCCTCGATCAATAAACTTCGGCTCAAACACCACACTATTTGGGAGGTCTTCAACGGACTTCGCGCGCGAAGCCTCAACCAACAGATCCACGCATTGGCGGCCCATCTGCTCGCGATCCGTTGAAACCTCCGACAAATCAAACGCTGTATCAGCCGTGTAACCGATCTGGCTGCCCAGAGTCATAATCGAATAATCGCGGGCAAGCTCAAACCCATTGTCGGCAGCAAAACCGATCACGCCCTCCGCTACCGGCATGTTGTCAGTAATAATCACCGGATGTTGATCCCGATTATCACGCATCCAAGGAATGACTTGCTGGGAGGCGAGGAAGTTCACAGGCAAAAACACCTCATCCAGGTGAAAACCGCGTTCGCAAGCGTGCTTTATCGCAGCCTTATGGATCGATCTCCCAACGCGATCACCAGAGCTTGAATAGCGGGGTTTTCTGCCCACTAACAAAGCTTGGCCGTGTCCATGAGCGATACACTCATCAATCGCGACTCGCCCCACGGAGTCGAAGTCAGTCTCAACGTAAGGAACGCCGCCCTTCCTACCTGAGAATCCCAGGGCCACCGCGGGCACCTTTTCTGACAGCAGGACATCCTCGCGCCAATCATCTAGCTCGACTTCCATATAAATCACGCCATCAAGCAAACGTGACCGTAGAAACGTGCGAAATGTGTCCTCATCATTACCCACGGTTGTCGGCACCAACAGGGTGAGCCCCAGCTCAGTACAGCGCTGCATCATGCCTGTCACGTATTCAGCAGAGCTACGATCCAAGCCAGAGTTCGTAAGGTTTAAGTGAATACCGATAGTGCGCAAGTTTCGCGCCGCCAGATTTGCCGCATAGGCATTGGGCACATACCCAAGCTGTTTCGCAACGCTAAGTACCTTCTGGCGCGTATCGTCACCAATCGGACGCGCCCCCGAGAACACGTAGGAGACCGTCGACGGCGACACTCCGGCGTACCTAGCAACGTCAGCTCGCGTAACGCCCATACAACCTCCCAAAACAATAATGCATGTGCATAGGGGCTTGCTCCCTATGCACATGCATTACTTACCTATCGGAGCCACGCTCCACCGTTTGCGGGCACAACGGCCTCGCCGTCATCGATAAGAACATCGCAAGACGACGCGACTACGTTAGTAACGTCCTTGATTGTCACCGGCTTAGAACCCATGTTCAACACGAGTAGCACGCCCTTATTGCGGATCGCAAGGATGTTCTGGTCCCCCAGATCTACCCACTCGACGGCGCCGTTCGCAAGCTCAAGCTCGCGGCGGAGCTTCAACACGCGGCGGTACAGGTTAAGCGTCGAGGCCGGATCATCCTCCTGAACATCCGCCGCGAACTCACCGAAGTAATCCGGCTGCGGTAGCCACGTGTCACCCGTGCCAAAACCGAAGTGAGGCGCATCTGCCTCCCACGGAATCGGCACGCGGCACCCATCACGACCTCGAACTTGATGGCCTGTACGAAGCCAATTTGGATCTTGACGGCTCTCATCGGGTAGGTCAGTAACCTCGGGAAGCCCAAGTTCCTCACCCTGATAGATGTACATCGAACCCGGGAGACCCATGGTGAATACCGCCATGCCCTTCGCACGCGCAAGACCTAGCTCGCGGTCAGGCTGCGGATCATCCACACCAATACCCCGGTCATAGTTGATCTGCGGTTCATAACCATAACGCGTAGTCGCGCGCACAACGTCATGATTGCTCGTCACCCAAGTGACCGGAGCGCCCACTACTCCATTAGCCTTAATAGGGTCATCGATTGCCGCGCGAACACGCTTCGCATCCCAGTTCGCCTTCAAATAGTTGAAGTTGAACTGCTGACTCATCTCGTCCTCACGAACATAGAGGGCCTCACGCTCTGGCGTCAGCCAGGCTTCCGCAACAAGCATGCGATCGCGTCCATATTCATCGAGGACACTACGCCATTCACGGTAAATGTCGTGCACACCGGGTTGATCCCAGAACGGACCGCCCGTTTGGTCGAAGCTCAGCGCCTCATCCGACCAACGATCCGGACCAATCTCATCATCAGGCAGGCCCGGCGCCTTCACAAGGCCATGCGCCACGTCAACGCGGAAACCATCCACTCCCCGGTCACACCAGAAACGCAGATAGGACTTGAAGAACTCGTGTACCTCCGGGTTCTCCCAGTTGAAGTCCGGCTGTTCAGGAGCAAACAAGTGCAGGTACCACCAGTTTCGATCCGCCTCATTATTCGTGAGGGAATCAACCGCAGTCCACGCTGGACCACCAAACATGGAACCCCAGTTGTTTGGTCGCTTTCCTTCGCGGTAACGGAACATGTACAGGTCACGCTCCGGCGAGTTCGGACCCGCCTCCAATGCATCTTGGAACAGCTTCATCTGATCCGAAGAGTGGTTCGGGACAACGTCGATGATGATTTTGATGTCGCGCTTGTGCGCCTGCGCGATCAACTCATCAAACTCGTCCAAAGTTCCATATTCAGGGTTGACATCGAAATAGTCCGCCACGTCATAACCCGCGTCAGCCTGCAAAGATGGATAGTGCGGAGACATCCAAATCGCATCAACCCCAAGCTTCTTCAAATAATCCAACCGGTTAATGATGCCCCGCACATCGCCTAGGCCATCATTGTTTGAATCACTGAAACTACGCGGATAAACCTGGTAAATCACAGCGGTGCGCCACCACTGATCCCAGTCGCTTCTTTGAACGTTGGTCAAAGAAATCTCCTCCTCTTTTACGAAATGCGGAACTCTACTGTTTGATACTTCCGGCAGCAAGGCCGGCAACGATTCTTCTTTGGAAGATCAAAACCAGAATCAGAAGCGGGATGGTCACAACAACACCTGCAGCCATTTGCGAGCCGTATGGCGTTTGGAACTGACTAACTCCACCGAACTTTGAGATGGCCACAGGCGCGGTCTGCATCGCCGTATCATTAACCATCGTCACGGCAATCAGGAATTCGTTCCAAGCATTGATGAACACAATGATTGCCGTGGTAAACATGCCGGGGGCCGCAATAGGCAAAATAACTTTCCTAAACGCCTGACCGGGCGTGCAACCGTCCACCATCGCAGCCTGTTCCAAATCCACCGGAATCTGCTTGAAGAAGCTCGTCAGATTCCACACTGCCAGCGGCAATGCGAACGAAAGGCTGGGCAAGATCATCGATTGGTAAGTGTTAATCCAGCCCCAAGACGTAAACAACTTCAACAGCGGGACGATGATCGCCACCAGCGGGAACATCGACGTCGCGATAATAATCGTGAGCAAAAGCGTCTTGCCTCTGAACTCCAAACGTGCCAACGCGTAAGCGGCCACGGTTGCTACGAGTAGAGCCAAGATCGTGGTTGTTCCGGCCACAATCAGCGAGTTTAACAGTGATGTTCCAAAGCCACGTTCCGGATCGAACACCGCAAGGTAGTTCTCCCAGCTGACTTCTTTCGGCCATAGCGAAATGTCGAAAATATCTCGCGCTGGACGTAGGGAGGAAACGATCATCCAATAAAACGGAGCCAAGCAAAAAATTATGATTACCACAATTCCCAGCCATGAGGACGTGGAAGTTAATGACCTCTTCAATTTCGGGCTCATCGCTCTTTCCCTCCTGCTAACAACTGATTACTGCTCTCATGCACGCCAGCCGCTTCCGCCGTAGCAGTTGCGGACTTGGGAGATGAATCCTTCCTGTAACCCCTGCGAATAAGGGAGAGCGGAACGCCCCTACGTTTCTCACCCTCACTAGAAATAATCTCTGCTCCCATTACCTTCACGAATGCGAAAGCCAGAAGGAAGACGTAGAGGAACAGCACCAGCGCATACGCAGCCGCGCTACCGTAGCGAAGATTCGAAGCCTCGTCCTGTACGAGCATCGAAAGCGTCTCAACCGAGCTCTTCCTTGCCCCGATCAAGATGTATGGAAGATCAAACATCCTCATCGCGTCAAGCATTCTGAACAGCACAGCAATAATCAAAGCAGGCTTCACCAGCGGCATAGTGATATGGACGAAACGCTTCCAAGCATTCGCACCATCGATCTTTGCTGCTTCGTATACTTCCTCGGGGATCATCTGCAAACCAGCTAAGGTAAGCAATCCGATGAAAGGCGCTGTCTTCCAGCTATCCGCAATGATGACAGTAAGTTTTGCTGACCAGTCACCAATCGCCCAAATAACCTGGGTACCAATAAGCGCATTTGCAATACCGTTAGTATCGAAGATCCAACGCCAAAGGATCGCCGATACCGCCGTTGGGATTGCCCAAGGAATTAAAATTGCAGCGCGAACCAGGCCTCTGCCCTTCATTGCCTTATGCATAATAAGCGCCATCGTTACGCCGAGCAGCGTCTCGACAGCAACGGTAGTTACCGTAAAAAGCGTGGTGTTCCAAAAGGCCGTCTGGAATCGAGCACCACTATCGCCCTGGAACATATTGATGTAGTTCTGGAACCCAACAAAGGGCTCTGTTTGGTTAACAAATCCAGTTGCCGGATCTATGCCCTTAGCCCCGAAGAAGGACTGGTAAACCGAGGTAAGGGTAGGGAAGATAATAACAATTGAAATAACCAGAATCGTTGGAGCGACGAGCCACCACGCCAATCGCGCCTGTTGCTTCGCCCTAGAAGATTTGCGGTTTCGTGAAGGTTTTACCACTGTGCTTGCAGACATTTATGCCTCTTTCCCATTGGGCTGTCGCATTTTGAACCCAAAACGCGACAGCCCAACAGGTTCTAAGCGTTCGCTTACTGTCCGGTCAGCTCAGTGAGCTTAGCGGCTAGGTCCGCAATCGCAGCATCAACAGACTGCTCGCCCTTCAGCACAGGGAACGAAGCATCTTGAATCGCAGCGGTCACGTCACCGTAGTTCGGCACCTGAGGACGCGGGTAAGCAGCTTCAATCGACTGTTTCAACGTAGGCAGGTACGGATACTGCTCAATATTGGCAGGATCGTCATAAACCGAGGTATAAACCGGGGCGAGGGAGGCTTCTCTTAGCATATATGCCTGAGCCTCAGCACTCGTGTAGAACTTGACGAAGTCCAAAGCAGTTGCCTTGTTCTCACAGAAACTGGAAATCGCAATGTTGTGGCCGCCCAGCGAGGAGGCACCAATCTTGCCCTCTTCAAAGCCCGGCAAAGGAGCAACATCAAACTCCATGTCAGGAACCTCGTTTTGAACCAGGGAGTAAACGTACGGCCAGTTACGCAGGAAAATCACCTTACCGGACTGGAACGCGCTACGCCCATCCTCTTCGTTGTAATCCAGGGTTTCCTGAGCGATCTTGCCGTCCTTGATCCATTCGCTCAACTTCTCCAGACCAGCCTTGGCCTCGGGAGAATCAACTACTACCTCGCCAGTGGAAGGATCAATGATCTGGCCACCAGCAGTGTGGATGATCTCGTCAATGTTAACCGTCAGGCCTTCATACTTGGCAAACTGTCCCGCATAGCAACTCATGCCCTCGTTACCTGGCTTAGCCTGCACGGCTTCACACATCTGAGCCATTTCATCCCAGGTGCTTGGAGCGTGATCAAAACCGGCTTCGCGTAGTAGATCTGCACGGTAGTAGAGGAGCGCCCCATCCGAGCCGTGCGGAACCGCATAAAGCTGGTCTCGGTACAGGCCCGTGTTCCAAACCGGCTCAAGGAACTCTTCCTTGTTCATCTCGTCTTCCGGCAGTGGCAAAATCCACTGGTTAGCAGCAAACTCGCCCACCCAAACATTGTCAACGCTTTCCGTACAGTACGCGTTTGACTTAGTCTCAGCGTTCTGAATCATCGACTGACGCTGCTGATCAGGCTCCGTTGAGAGCTCGATCATCGTCACCTTCTCGTCAGGGTGCTCCTCGTTCCACATGTCCATCAAACCCTGGATTTTGCCGGAGTTGTCCTTACCCTGAACGTAGGTAATAGGACCGCGGCCTTCGAACTTGACGTCATCCGCCGACGGGGCACTCGACTGCGTCCCTGTGCCACACGCGGTGAGGCCGGCCAATGCCAAGCCTGCCACCGCCACTAACGCGACTTTTGCTTTCATGAAGACTCCCTCGTCTTAACAATCAATGTGTTGAATCGGCACACGCCTCGGAATCTATCGACGCGCGTCGACACGTTCAAAACTAGGGTACGCCCAGACACAATGTCAAGGGCCTTTATCAACCTGTTACAAGATCGATAAAGGCCCGTAGAACGCGAAGCGTTTGACGCTCAGCAGCCAGTAAGCACCTCAGCCACTACCACCGCTGATGCGGCAGCCCAGGCCTGCGGTCTACATGACGCCGGATACGGCAACAGACTTGCGAAGGGATCGCGGGCCACCCCTGCAAACAACTCCGGCAAACGCCAATCAAACCTGCGCGCAGCCTCCAAGAGACCACGGGCCACAAGCTGCGCTTCTGTCTTCTTACCCTCACGCCACATGCCGCGAATAATCATCGCCGTATCGTGAGGCCACACCGAACCCACGTGATACCTGTAAGGCCAGAAGCCTCCATTGGTAGTGGAGGCGGTACGAATGCCGTAACCAGAGAACATTTCCGGGCTCATCAGCGCTCGTACGACGTCATTGACTTCCGACTCGTCCAACAATCCAGAACCGAGTAGATGACCAATGTTAGATGTTAGCGAATCTACAGGCCTCTTCTTCGCATCTAGCGCAACCGCCGGGTATCGCAATCCGTCTTTTTCCACCCAGAACTGAGCGTGGAAGCGCCCCTTCAGCTCCGCTGCCCAACTACGCCATTCAGCTCCGTCCTCACCAAAAGCCTCCAGCATGTCAGCACCATCAAGCGCCGCGCGATGCGCGTAACCTTGGACCTCGCACAGCGCAATCGGCCCCTCGGCCAAAGATCCGTCATGCCAGCGAACCGAATCGCCACTATCCTTCCACCCCTGGTTTGCAAGACCACTACCAGATTCATCCAGGTACTCCAGGAAGCCGTCGCCATCAGCATCGCCAAAGTCGCTCATCCAAACAAGGGCACGATGCAGGTTAGGCAGAAGAGCTCTCACACCATCCTCATCTGCACCAGATTTCCACGCCTCATACAGCGTGCTTATCCACAACGGTGTAGCGTCAATAGTGCCGTAATACACCGGCGGCAAATGAAGAGGCCCCGACGAGGTCTGCAACGACAGAGGCTCACTACGCACCTCATGCAAAATCTTGCCGGGCTGCTCCGCAGTTTCAATACGCACACGCTCGCCCTGCATGCTTGCCAACAAGCGTAGGGTTTCGAGCGACAGATCGGGATCCACGCCATTCAAGAATCCGGCTGTGATCAACGAGTCACGCCCAAACAAGGTTAGGAACCAAGGAGCTCCAGCGGCAACGAACCGTAACGATGCATCGCTTTCGTGCGATAGCGTCAGCCCATCAAGATCCGATAGAGCCTGGCTCAAAAAGACTTTCAAGTCTGAGCCATCGTCACACTTCGCAAGTAACTGTTGACCTCGCTGCGTAAGCTCTCTGCTTCGCGCAGGCCTCACAACAGCATCAGACTGCGGGAAAATGTCAACCTGTACGCTCTTAGTGGCACCCGCAGGCACCTGTACCGACCAGTCAATTAGCACATCGCGCCCAACCATAGACAAAGCGCCATCGGTCTTCACGCAAGTCCTCGCCTTTACACTCTCCCAAGCTATTTCACCAGCGCGCTCACTGTTAGAAACCATCGCTTGCGCCCCCGCAGGCAAACCCTGCTTTACCTCTTCCATGGAGGCAGCGTCAGGAGTAAGCGTGAGACGCAACTGCACAACCTCCTGCCTCGAAGACGAATTAGTAATCTTGAAAGACTCAGTTACGCGCTCTTCCCCCACCGCACGTGCACGCACAAGTTGCACTTCAGGATCGACCGCCATGGACCCATTGCGAACTGTTGAGTAAAAGCAGCTACTGCCGTGGTTCGACACTTCAGAACCAACCACCTCTAGCGTATGAGTTCGGCTGGACAGTACCATTTTCGAAACAACGCGTTGATCGGCAATATAAACGCCTTGCGCACCCGCGCTCTCTACTTGGCCATTAGCAGAAGACCAAACCTGAATAGGCGCAGTCACGCTACAAACGAGATCATGCAGCAGGGGTTGAATACCGACCATTTCGAGCTCCCAACTAAAAAGCTTGACATTTCCTGTGTTGGAAGCAACAATAACATTAATATTTGATCGTTCAAATACTGATTATAAAGTTTCGAGAAGTCCCCGATTTCGATGCTGAGGAGGTGACCATGACTTCGCGGCCAACTGTACAGAGCTTGGCGAAAGAGCTTGGAGTATCGCGCCAAACTATATCCAACGCGATCAATCGTCCCGAGGTAGTAGCTCCTGCAACCCTAGAGCGAGTACTAAAACACATTAACGAGTCCGGTTATGTGCCTTCGCGCGCTGCCAGACAGCTAAAGGAAGACCGGTCACGACAGATCGCAATCCGACTATTGCCGACGTTCGATGGCATCAACGGACACATCCTCGACCAGTTCGTTCATGACCTCGCCGAGATCCTGCGTACCCGTGGCTATCGTCTATCCGTTTTCTCTGCCACGGACATACAAGACGAAATTGCGCAATACGAGACAATGCTCGCCGCACGCGAAGTTGACGGCATCATTCTCTCAGCGACAACACTGAATGACCCGCGTGTGGATAGGCTTCTAAAACTCAAAGCATCTTTCGTAGCCTTTGGGCGTCCGTGGAGTGAAACCATACCCCCAGCCACCTCACCCTCTTCGTGGGTCGACGTAGATGGTGCTGCCGGTACCGAAGCCGTGGTGAAGCACCTTGTAACGATCGGGCATAAGCGGATTGGTTACGTGTCTTGGCCAATCACACCGGGCGTGGGTGAAGATCGTTACCTCGGATGGAAACGAGGTATGCAAAGTTGCGGGCTAGACATCGAGAACCTCGTTTACGAATGCGAAGATCGAGCCGACCAGGGCGCCGTACAGGCACAGCATTTACTTGCGAGTGGGGCAACCGCGATCGTATGCGCTTCCGACACCCTCGCGATGGGCGCCCTGACAGTGGCTCCGGAGGAAGTGACCGTGGTCGGATTCGACGACACTCCAGTAAGCCGCGCCCTCGGCTTTAACTCGGTTGCACAACCCATTAATGAGGTCGCGCGGCAAACCGTTGACGCACTGTTCGCCCAGTTGGCAGGAGATACATCGCCGCGCCACGTTCTTTTAGCTCCAGAACTCGTGTTCCGACGAGCTAACTAGTCTGACGTAAAACACTCCCCTATTGAAAGGAAATACGATGAAGAAGTCGGTAGTTGGGCTCTCAGGCCTTGCAGCTGCAGCTCTCGTTCTTACAGGATGCGGTGGCGGAGGATTCGACGAGACGCCAGAAGGCTCTCAAAGCGGTGCTTCTGACGCCTCAATCGAGGTGCTCATCGGCTCGTCCGGCGAGGCCGAGACAGCCGCAGTGGAAGAGGCGGTTGCAGCCTGGTCGAAGGAGAGCGGCATTCCCGCGAGCGTAGTGGTTGCCTCGGACCTTCCCCAGCAACTCTCGCAAGGTTTTGCTGGAGGCAACCCGGCTGACCTGTTCTACCTGTCCACCGACCAGCTTCATTCCTACGCCAGCAACGGTTCGTTGAAGCCGTACGCATCCAACCTGTCAAACGCGAAGGACTTTTACCCAGCCCTCGTCGACGCATTTTCAATCGATGACGAGTTCTACTGCGCACCTAAGGATTTCTCCACGTTGGCACTCGTGATCAACACCCGCCTATGGGAAGAAGCCGGTCTAACCGATGCTGATTACCCGACCACGTGGGACGAGTTGGCAGACGTTGCGAAGAAACTAACCAAAGACGGTGTTGTGGGTCTTGGGTTCGGCCCAGAGATCCAGCGCATCGGCGTGTTCATGGCCGAGGCGGGCGGAAGCTTCATTTCTGAGGACGGAGCGAAGGCAACGATTGATTCTCCCGAGAACGCTGAGGCGCTCAATTATGTGAAGTCTCACCTGGAGGACGGCACCTTTGCTTACTCGAGCGATTTGGGCACCGGCTGGGGCGGCGAAGCTTTCGGCAAGGAGCTCTCTGCAATGGTAATCGAAGGTAACTGGATTACCGGTGCTCTCACGAATGACTTCCCGAATGTGGAATACAAGGTTATTGAGCTTCCTGCTGGCCCTGCAGGCAAGGGCACGATCCAGTACACGAACTGCTGGGGTATTGCGGCTGACGCTGACAACACCGAGGGCGCCCAGGACCTCGTTGAGTACTTGACGAGCACTGATCAGCAACTCAAGTTTGCCAAGGCATTCGGCGTCATGCCGTCCGTAGAATCGGCTGCTGACGGCTGGACCGAAATGTACCCGGAAATGAGCGCGTTCATTAACGGCGCTGATTACGCAATCAACCTGCCGTCGAATGCAGGCTCGGCTGATGTTATTTCAGACATGAACTCCCAGATTGCAACGCTAAAGACCGGTGACGTGGCCTCCATTCTGAAGGGGTCCAACACGACGATGCAGAGTGTCCTAGACGCTAACTAATCACCATTTCATGGTTCTCAATAGTGGTGTCGGGTGGCAAGAGCCCACCTGACACCACTACATACTCACATTTTCGTAATCAAGACTGTCGTCGGCAGAAAGGCACCGTAGGTCATGATCTTGAGGAAGCTCCCCTCTCGCAAAACGCGAAGAAAACTCACCAAGTCTGAACGTGCGGAGCGCGCAGCCGGATGGCTTTTCGTGTCGCCAGTGTTGATCATCCTAGGCATATTCCTGGTGGCGCCAATTTTCATGGCACTGTGGGTATCCGTGTCTGACTGGGCGGGAAGGGGAAGCCCCTTCTCGTCAAACGTGTCGTTCATCGGGGCGCAGAACTTCAAACAAGTTCTCGTGGACGGCGGCCTTTCGACCCGCAACTTTGGAACCGCGTTGCGTAACAATATTTACTACGTGATTCTTGTGGTTCCGATCCAAACATTCGTGGCACTGGTACTCGCCGTTTTCGTTTCAAATCGCGCGTTGAAGGCCCGCTCGTTCTTCCGACTTGCCTTCTATTTCCCTTCCATCACTTCATCGGTAGCGATCACAGTGTTGTGGTTGTTCCTGTTCTCCGTGTCGGGCGCGGTCAATCAAGTTCTCGGATGGTTTTCGCTGAACGGACCCAACTGGTTTAATGACCCACGTGGCTTACTCCACTTACTTCTAGGCGTATTTGGCGTACACACTCCCCCAGCCGCGCTAACGTCGGGCACATTCCTAGGCATAACCTACTGGGATTGGCTGGCAGGCCCATCGATCGCATGGTCTGCATTCATCCTGATGGCTGTGTTCACCACCTCGGGAACGTTCATGCTTCTATTCATCGCAGCTTTGCAACAGATCAACGGTGAAGTCCAAGAAGCGGCAATGATGGACGGCGCTAACTCGTTCCAACGCTTCCGCTTTGTTACTGTCCCGATGCTGAAACCAACTATTTTCACGGTTGTGACACTGGGGTTGATAGGCACATGGCAGGTGTTTGACCAGATTTACGCGTCCGGCGATCCAGGCGCACCCGCACGCACTACGCTGACTCCCGCATACCTCTCCTACGAATCCGCTTTCATCAGTAACCGTTGGGGCGAAGGCGCGGCAATTTCGTTCATTCTGTTCGCCATTATCGTTCTAATGGCAGCAATCCAGCGCTGGGCACTACGCGACAAGGATGAGGCGAAGTTACGCCGAAGGATCCGCAAGCAGAAGCGCGTCGAAGCAAGAGCTACGAAGAAAGGAGCTAACTAATGTCTGCAAAGCCAAATAAGACAAGACATAACGGCAAGTTCTGGTGGCTTACCTACGTGGTTTTGATCCTACTAGCAGCCCTTTACATTTCGCCGTTCCTCATTCAGGTAGTTAATTCCTTTAAAACCGAGGCGGGCGCTGCAAGCGATCCGCTTGGTTTTAGTTCGGCGTACTTCACTACAGAGGCGTACGCCCGTTTGTTCCAGCGCTCTGACTTCCCGCTGTGGGCCAAGAATTCGTTTATCGTCACCCTGTTTGTGACCGCAGGACGCGTGTTCTTTGATTCACTCGCCGGTTACGCTCTTGCACGGCTCCGCTTCCGAGGCCGGAACATTATCTTCGCGGGCCTGGTAGCAGTCATGGCTGTTCCTGCCGTGGTACTGATGATTCCAAAGTTCCTGGTAATTAAGCAGCTATCGATTTATGACTCCTATTTGGGCATGATTCTTCCTCTGCTTGTGGACGCGGCCGGCGTGTTCATTATGAAGAACTTCTTCGAGTCGATACCAGCCTCTGTTGAAGAACAAGCGCGTATAGATGGAGCAGGCATTTTCCGCACCTTCTGGTCGATCGTTCTACCAATGGCCATGCCGGCGGTAATTACGATTACGATCATGAGCTTCCAAGGTTCATGGAACGAGCTCAGCCACTTCATTATCTCCACGCAGAACCCGCAGCTAACAACCCTAACGCGTGGCGTGGCCCAGCTCTCCTCGGGTCAGCTTTCGCAGGGCACGCAGTATCCGATCAAGCTCGCAGCATCGTTGCTAATGACGATCCCCGTTGCGATCTTGTTCTTCATCTTCCAAAAGCGGATTATGAACTCTACTTCTGGTGCAGTGAAGGAGTAGTTCGTAGTTGTTAGAGCTGGGGCGGCGATCCTTTCGGTTCGCCGCCCCAGCTGTATGTGTAGGGCACGAAAACGAGGCATCCAGTGGCTCTGCCACTACGAGAATGCTCTGTGCCCCTCGGCTTTTCGTTCCTCCCCCCCTGATTTGCGGATACAACAAAGTGGAGGCTGACCAACCTGTTGGTTGACCAACCTCCACTTATCATCCGGCAGTTGCGGTAGAGGGTGATCCCCCTGTGCCGGAGCTTTGCTAGCTACAACCGAGGAACTCGGTTGAGCTATCCCGCTGCACCCTACTGGTTCAGCTTTGCAAGCGACGCCTTGGGATCTGCACCATCAGCGATCTCTTGGAGGACAATGCCAAGATCATCCTGAAGCGACTCGCGTCCGGGTACCGACAGCTTTCGAGCGTACTTCGCGCCCGCAAGCGTCTCGTCAACGAGCTTTAGCGATTCCTGGCCCAGCTCGGGCTCGGCCGGATCTACCTGGACGCTAATGTCATTAGCAACCGGGAAGCCCTGAAGCGTGTTGACCCAAATCTGCTGGCCCTGCCCAACAGCCATGAACTCCACAAACTTTGCGGCAGCCTCAAGCTTTGCGCCATCCAGCTCCGACGAAAGAGCCAGAGCGAAGTCAACACCAGTGGTTGCAGTGCCCGGGTTAGGACCAATCTGTGGGAATGCCGCCATACCGACTTCGTCGGCCTCAATCGCAGAACCCGGCTGCTCCTGATCCGGCCCTTCTAGAGCCATACCAACGTGCCAAGATCCGGTAGGCATAGCAATTGCGCGACGAGCCAAGAAATAGTCATCACGAGCCTGCGGGTAGGTGTTAGTAGTCACCGCACCCTTTTGGAAAACGCCATCAGCAAACAGCTTCTGCCAATCCGTAGCAGCCGCTACCAAAGAATCTGAATCCCACGGAATGTCTCCACTAGCGGCCTTGTAAATGTCATCCCCATTGCCGTACTGGTTGCTCAGCCAGACGAAGAAGTCAGCCACGTGCCAAGTATCGCTGGCACCCATTGCGAATGGAGAATAACCCGCATCTGCCGCAGTCTTGCTGACCTGAACCAGCTCGTCGTAGTTCTTCGGCAACTGCACGCCAATCTCGTCCATCAGAGTCTTGTTGTACAGGTAAAACTGCATGCCCGCGTTCAGGATCGGAACCGCAGCCAGCGTGCCGTCTTCCGTCTTGGTCTCTTCAACGGCAACGTCGTTTACCTTATCGATCCAATCGGCAGCGTATTCATCTACCGGCTTCGCAAACTCGGCGTAGTCATCAAACGACGCGCCAACCTGAATGCCGTAAATGTCTGGGACTTCCCCTGCCAGAATCTCATTATCAAGATTCGTGCGGAACTTATCGTAGTCCTCTTCACGCGTGTAGTTGATCGTTACGTTCGGGTTTTCCTTCTCAAACGCCTCGATAATTTCAGGCCACTGCACCTGGGTGGGAAGCCAAGTATGGAAGTTCAACTCGGCTTTGTCACCAGTCGCGCCCTCGTCTTGACTACCTGCACCGCCGCAGCCAGTCATGATGAGAGCAGAACCAACTGCAATCGCTGCAAGCTTTGCAGACAATCCGTTTCTCATTTGTTTCTCCTTAGATTTTGTACCTATGAAATTTTTGTTGCCAGACATCTTGCGATACCGGACAAATCGGCTCGAATTCGACTCGAAGCAGGCGAACTAAAGTTCATCGCAAAGGTGATGACACCACGTTCTCGACCATTCACCACGCGAGTATTGAGCTCTTCTCCATCACACTGAATAGAGTCCGGAGCATTACCGTTGAAATACAGCTCTACTTGCCATTCACCCTCAATCGGAATCGATAGTTCATGCACTCTCCCACCCGTTTGCAACGATTCAGCAGGACGCAGGTAACCATTCGACTCAAGCTGCGCCCGCGAGGCTTCAAACAACTGCGTTAAGCGCCAGTAAGACAACCGCGTTGCCCCCTCGCTCACCTGAAGCTCGCAAGGCTGGCCGACCACGCCATCTGGCATGGAAAGAAGCTCGACCTCCCCTACGAGGAGGGCTACACGCCCCTGCGAGCGCAAGATCCTGAAGGGTTGCCAAACACTCAGATTGATCTCAATGGGAACCGAAGAGTTTTCAACTCTTCCGTCACTGGTTGAACACTCAACCTCGGTCTCGCGCACGGCAAAACGCATCCAAACGTCATTTGTACTTAGGCTGAACCCCACCTCGCGGCAATCGCCTGCCGCTTCACCGGGATCGCTCTTCAAGTACAGTTCAGCGATAAAGTCGCGTACAGATTCTGCAAGCGGCTTCCCATTCTCCGTCGGGCGTCCAACTCCTGACATCGTGGCCATTTTTGGAGCGTCCTGGGCTTGGCTTGTAGGTGCACAGCAGAGCACCTCATCGCCTGCAATAAAAATGCGATCCAGGTAGAACTGCCGTTGCTCAACCGAGAAGTCTCTTAGCGCTTTGCGATCACGGCCGTGATAGCAAATCCACCTATCCAACAAGTTCGGGCCTCTAACAATGGAATTATGCCCAGTGCCCTCAATCAGATCAGACTGCCTGATCAGCGGCATATAAACATCATCGGAAGGCTGCTTAGTCCACTCCATCTGCGCGATTGCAGGCTTAACTTTCGCCCGCGTCACACCAATGAAATAGTCAGGATTCTCGTACGCATTCCCCGAATAGGTTTGGTAGGCAAACTCGCCATCCGTGAAATAGGTGCTGCCCTCAATCGTGTACCAGTCTCGGCCGTCACCAAACCGATTCGCCTCGAACATCTCTTCTTTAATGGTCGGGACAATCACGGGAACCGGCTTGCCTCTTAAAGTAAACAGCGTTGGCATTACGTCAACCACAACGCTGGTTCCAATCAGCTCACTGCACTGGCTCGTCAGCTCGTTAGAAGCGTAAAACATTACGGTCACGCCATCATTGCCCGTAACGACGTCCGCATCTATCGCAAACTCATCCAGCATTTGGGAATGGAAGATGAACGGGCCTTCAGGTGTTTGACTGGTTGCCACCCTCATTCGTTGAAAATGAGGATCCGCCTCGCCCGCAGGGCGGTTAGAAACGTACATGTAGAAAACGCCGTTTCTATAAACCACACACGGAGCCCAGTATGAATCTCTACCTTCTTCGCGATAGCAAAACCCCTTGTGCTCCCACGTCACGAGGTCTTTAGAAACGCTCAGATTTACGCCATCGATCCCCGTGGAATAGCAAAAGTAGGTGCCCGCAAAGTTGATCACAAATGGATCCGGGTTTGTATGCTGCGACCCATCTACATAGCGAACCGGATTCGTAAACTGTTTCTTTGCCATTAGCTCTTCACTGCCCCGCTCGTCATGCCGGACTGCAAGAACCGTTGACTAAACAGATAAATGAGTAGCGTTGGCAAAGTCATAAGAATCAGCCCCGCATAAAGAACGGAGATGTCCTGCTGACTCATCCTGTCGAACTGGAGCAACGAGATCGCTTTAGTTACTGGGAACTTAGTTGCAGATTTCATTAGCAACTGCGGCAGCAGGTACTCGTTCCAGGTATAGACAAACGAGAGGACGCTAATAGTTGCCACCGAAGAGCCAGAAATTGGCATCAGGATCTTTCGGAAGATCTCAAACGGGCTGGCCCCATCAATAAGACCTGCCTCGATGATCTCGTTTGGCAAACCATCAAAGTGCGTCTTCATAATCATCAGCATCATGATGGCGTTAAACGAGATCATGGGGATGATGACGCCCGTGTAAGAGTCCCTAAGCCCCAGCGAGTTAAAGACGTAAAAGACTGGGGTAACTACGGACGCGATCGACACTGCAAGGCAAGCCATCAGCCCGGAATAGAGGACTTTGCGGCCTCTAAATTCCATCTTCGAAAACGCGTATCCACCGAGCGATGCGATTATCACAATCACAACCGTTGAAACCATCGCCATAAGAGCCGAGTTACCAATGGCCTGCCAGTAGTTGAAAGTGTCGTGGCGCAATACTCGCGCGTAGTTTTCAAAACCTCCTACCGACACCGACTTGTAGATTGCCAATGCGATAGGGAACATCCAAATGACAAACAAGAACACTAGGGCGGCGTACTTGGCCAGGGTTGGAATTAGTCTGTGACAAGACATTGTTTACCTCGCATCCTTTCGCCGTGCCCACACCATTTGAGCCACGGACAAGACCAGGGCGATAACTAGCAGCACTGTGCCGATAGCAGAGGCGTACCCCGCTTGACGGTTGGCCCTCTCCATGTACAAGAAGGTCGTGAGGAACTGGGTGGAAACTCCAGGACCACCCGCGGTAGTCAGCCAGACAATGTCAAAGGTTTTCAAGGATCCGACAATGCCTAGAACTATCAACGTTGCGGTCACTCCGCGTAGCGAGGGGATCACGACGTGGAACAAGCGTTTCCACCATCCAGCTCCATCAAGTTCCGCAGCTTCGAAGAGTTCGGCTGGGATCTGCATGATGCCTGCAAAATAGATCATCATCGAGAATCCCATCCACTGGAAGACGTTGATCGCGACGATGCTCCAGAGCCCCAGATCTGCGCCGAGCCACTGGATTACTTCCCCCTCGCCTAGTAGCCCAAGCGAGCGAAGCGCTTCATTCAACGTTCCGTAGTTCGTTTCGAGCATGTATTTGAAAACCGTTGAAACAATTGCCGGTGCCATCGAGATCGGCAAGAAGAATACCGCTTTGAAGAAGTTGGAACCTGGAAGCCTCTCGGCGCAGATTACTGCAACCACAAGCCCCAGGAACGCTTGGATAAAAACTGTTACCACCATGAAGATGACGTTATTTTTCAACGCCACCCAAAAGGTGCTGTCACTAAAAAGCTCACGGTAATTGCTCAGACCAACAAAGTTCATCTTCGTTAGCCCATTCCAATCCGTAAAGGACGTGAACACCGTGAACGCAATAAAGAAGTAGATCAGCACGCCCGATATGAGGACTATCGGAGCCACATACAGGTACGGCTTCAAACCGCGAGAGAGCTCTCTCATTTTGCCGCCTTCTGGCATCGCCGGAGAATAAAACCTAGCCGAGCAGTTCAACGTTGAACCATCAAACTTTTTGACCGTTTGAGGCGGCCTGGAGTTTTAGTTCAACGATGAACTAGAGTTGATCACAGACTATAGTAAGTGCGTAGGTTTCGCAATACCCCAATTAAATGGAGGACTACGCCTTGGGGGCAGAACGTAAGCGCGTCACTCTTATGGACGTAGCAAGAGAGACGGGAGTCAGCGCAAAGACCGTCTCAAACGTTGTCAACAACAAAGGCAACGTCTCCGATGCCGTGCGCGCGGAAATCCTACAAACCATAAAACGCCTGGATTACCGGCCAAACCTAGCTGCACGACACCTGCGGCAAGGATCTTCCAGGATGATCGCGCTTACCGTCCCAACGCTACGCGAACCATACTTCGCTGAACTAGCCTCATCCTTCGTAACCTGCGCACAAAAGATGAACGTGCTCGTACTTGTTACCGAAACCAATGGCGAACGTAGCCGCGAGAAGTTAGCTATCGAAGGACACAACCTCCCGGGCATCGACGCCATCATCTGTTCCCCACTAGCCCTGACAGAAGCCGACCTGCGGAGCCGTAACTCCGCGCTCCCACTTGTACTTCTGGGCGAATACGCATCCGAGTTCAGCGGCCCCGGCTATGACCTGCAAATCGGATACAACAACATCGAGGCAGCGCGCGTGGCAACCGAACACCTCCTCAAACAAGGTGCGCAGAGAATCGCTGTATTGGGTCAACAAGAAGACCGAACGCAGGCTACCTCCAGGTTGCGCTTTCAGGGATACGAAGAAGCTCTAGCTGGCGCCGGGATACCTCTGGATCCAAATTTGATTGGGACCGTGATCGACTTCAACCGCGGTGAAGCCGCCCGCGCTTTGCAACGCATCATCGATTCAAACACTCATTTTGATGGCATCCTCTGTTTCTCCGACACGCTTGCACTAGGCGCTCTACCCATTCTAGCTTCTAACGACTCAACACGCGATAGAAATATCCCTATCGTGGGATTCGACAACATTGAAGAGGCGCAGTTTGTCACCCCACCATTCGACACCATCGACCCACACATGGGGACCATTGCAAACACTGCATTAAACAAATTATTTGGCTCAACTTCTCTACTCGAGGGCGACCACCAAAAACATGTTGTTACCGATTTCGAACTAATAACTCGCACATAGACAACGCCCCGACCGCTTCCCGTTTAGATACAACACAAGCGGGGTGCCTTCAACGCCAATAACACACTTCAAATGCTCACTGAATATTAATGTAGAATTCACTTTCATGGTTGTTGCGTTGCAGATTCTGACCTGCCTTTTGGCCGGGGCCGGAGCACTATATTTGTTTGGGACCTCCGCAGGGTCCTTTATCCGCGGCACCCTCATTGGCGTATCCATGAATGCCCTGGCATTCTTCGCTCTAATACTCACCGGTCGCACCACCATCTACGGCGCCCCGCACTCACCCAAGTTCTACGTTGGATTCCCCGCTATTGTTCTCGGGCTATGCGTAGTTGCTCTTCTACTCTTGGAATTCCTTACGTCGCACGGGACTCTGGTAAAGAAGAGCGAACCTTGGAACTGGCGCGGCCTGTTCCCCACCTTCATAGGTGCAGTTGTTGGACTGCTCGCAGGCTTATTCTTTTTTATCCCCAAATGGCTCGAAGACAGCGTTGGAGAGATACCTCAAGACCCGAGCTTTATCTTCATCCTCACAGCAGCTGGCGATACCTCCACTGACGCGCAAGACCTTGCACTCCTAAACGAAATCGTAGCCCCCGCCATCTTCCTTGCACTGCTAGGGGCAAGCATCGGATTCATCCGCTCCGATCTTCACTTCAAGATGCCGGCGGCTCGAACCTGGCGAATCACGCATCTGCGCGGCGTAGCCCTCATGAGTATTTTTGCGCTCCTTGCGGGATCGTTTGCCTATTGTTACGCGAGGCTACCTATGAAAGAAGCCGCGCAGTTATTCTTCACCACCTCCAGCTATTTGGAGGACAACTATGTTGCTCCAACCGCGGACAATGTGACGTTACCCGCCCAAAAGCGCAATCTAGTGCACATTTACATGGAGTCCGTTGAAAACTCCTACTACTCCAAAGATTTGGGCGGCTACATGGAGCAGAATCTGATGCCTGAACTTGCCGCGCTTGCCGAAACGGGAATCTCCTGGTCAAATACCGACAAGTTTGGAGGCCCTACCCAGCTGTACGCAACCGGCCACTCGGTGGCCGGCATGATCGCAATGCAAGCAGGCGTACCAATGCTCGCCTCGGGAACAGCAAACAGTGATTTTTCCTACCCGGATTTCACAACCATTGGCGACATCCTGAAAGAAGATGGTTACAACACCACATTCATGCAGGCTTCAACGGCTGCGTGGGGTGGTCTGGACAGGTACTACCAGCGGCACGGAGATTTTGACATTCATGACCGCGCCCGTTTTGTTGCCGACGGCAAGATAGAGCACGATTACTACGTGTGGTGGGGCGTGGAGGATGACAAGCTCTACGAATACACGAAAGAAGAACTGACCAGACTGGGAGGCCAGGACAAACCGTTCTACATGATCGTCGAAAACGGCGACACCCACTTCCCCGACGGCTACGTATCTGAAAACATGACCGAAGCACCTTTTGACTCCCAGTACGCGAACGTAATCCACTACTCACAAGCCGAAACCGTGAAGCTGGTTCGATGGATCCAGGAACAACCCTGGGCGGCCAACACCACCATTGTGGTGACTGGAGACCACCGATCTATGGACAAAGCGTTCTTTAAGGGGTGGGACAAGAACTACCACCGCACCATCGTGAACCTGATTTTGAATCCCGTGCCCGGCACCGACTTCCCTGATTCAGTCACGAAGAATCGTGAGTTCTCGCCCTTCGACATGTTCCCAACAATCCTCACCGCTATTGGAGCTGAGGTTGAGGGAGACCGGCTGGGACTAGGCGTAAACATGTTCTCTGGCAAAGAAACCCTGGTTGAGCGCGACGGCGCGGATTTGATGAATGAAGAGTTTGCGAAACGCTCGCCCTTCTACGACTCTCACCGTGAGACGAGGGCAGCCCAGCCAGACCACTGGCAAGATGCGAAATAGTAAGACGACATCATCGGCCGCCAATTCGAACACTGCCGCGGTAGGTTGCGCTGGTTTTTCTGTTGCGGTCCTGAATAGCCAACGCCTGCCTTACATGACGCGTGTAGTAGCACCGCGCTTCTAAGAGAATGCAAAAGAAGCTCGGCCACGGTTTTTCGTGGCGGAGCTTCTTCTTGGAGCCACCTATCGGACTCGAACCGATGACCGTCCGCTTACAAGGCGGGTGCTCTACCAACTGAGCTAAGGTGGCGCGGCCACTAGTTTGCCATGAAGTGGCCCGTATTGTCACATACGCTTACTCGCCCTTAGCAGCAGTCAGAATACTGTTCATCAGTTCATCAGCGTTTTTACCGCTAAGCTGCACGGCCTTACCACCGGTAACAAACTCAGGCGTGCCCAGCTTCTCGCGCCCCTCCACCTGCGCATCCTTCCACTCGGTGGTGTTTGCCTCTAAAACGCTCTTCGCGCCGTCAAGACTAATCTTGTCCACCACAGCCTGGCTCACTCCCGCCTGGGTAGCAAGCTCCTTGATTTTCGCCAGCGAAGCGGCCTCGTCCTGGATAACCGAACCGTCGCCGCCATCAAACTGACTCTTGAAGAACTCGTAGGAGGCATGGTGAAGCTGCTCAAACTTTTCCGGCTCCTCCTGTGAAACGAGGTAAGCGGCGCTAGTCATCGCGTAATGCCACGGCATACGAACAACTTCAACGGGCACAAGTTCAAGCGAAATCTCGCCACTCTTAACCGAATCCCACAGCTTCGAGCCCACCAGCACATCTACATTTGCGCAAGCGTGGCAAGAATAATCGAAGTACTCGCGAACAACCGGGGCATTAGGATCTGCGACTCCAACGCCCTTTGAAGACACCACGATAGGCGTGAACTCGCCGGTCATAGCCTGATTGCTCTCATTGGACTTTGCTGAATTAATCACCCAAATGACAGCAATAATCGCAAGCGCCAGCAAAGTACCAACTACCGCGATAATGATCGCTCGCGTCTTGCGTTCCTTCTTAGCCTGACGCTCGCGTAATTCCTGCGCTTTAATGCGAGCCGCATCCTTGGATGACGGAGTATTTGCCATTTCCCCTCGATTCAACGTTTGCTAAAAGGGTAACGGGAAGCGCGCAAATACGCACACCCCAACGCCACGAAACGAGCATGATGGAGCGCACATTTTTAAATTTACAAGGTGATTCCTACAAAGAGGAACGCCGCGACCACTGCGAGCAGAGACAAAATGACCCTACCAATCCGCGGTATCGTGCCGGCCGTTGCATAGGAGCCTTCGCGGAGGAAATTTCCGCCCACCCCCACGCGGGCAAGCAAAATGGCGAACATGTTCGAACCCCACAGTAGCGCTCCCAAAACAGGATCCGACTCGCTTGGCGCCCCCATCAGCATCGTCATGTAAGGGTTTTCTAACGGAGGAAGGCCATTATTCACGCTGTAAAGCGCCCACGCCGCCCCTGCAATCAGAATCGCGAACGCGAGATTAAACGCGAGGGCGCCAGCCGCGGGGATCCACTGCAATCCCCCATTCAAAGCAGCCAGCCAGTTGTCACCACTGCGCTTTTCACCCGCCCTAACGCGCCGCTTCTCGCGCCACACCCGCGAGCGGCCCACCGTTTCCATGACGAGGAGCACGCCGACGGCAAGCACACCGCCAACGATGCCGAGCGAAACTGGCAGGGCAGCGAGGAAGCTTGCTACGCACAGGGAGAACACGAATGCGTTCGAGGGAGCTACGTAGTTGTACTGCTGCGCATCCCACTGCGCATTCGGATAGTCCGGCGCGATCGGGTATTCCTGGTACGGCTGCGAGGCCGGCGGATAAGCGTGTTGTTCGGAAGGCAACGCTCCAGGGTAGCCCGGCTGATACGGAACAGGCGCGCCACCAGGGTGCTCGGATTCAGGGGCCACCGTAGCCTGACTGGCGGCAGCGGGATACAGAGCGGTTTGCTCTACTTCCTCTTCATGGTCAGTGGGGAGCACGCTGGTTCGATCCACCGGCGGTACCGACAGCAAGCTAGTTTCCTCGCCTGGTTCGCCGTCCTCGCCTACCCAAGATTGCACAGCATCAGAGTCGAGATCATCGAGGCGCTGCAAAACTTCGGCCGAGCTCGGCCGGTGAGCACGCTCCCCCAGGGCCGACTCCAGAATCCGCGCAAGAGGGGGGTATAAGCCGGCAAGATCCAGCTGACCAGCCATTTGACGAGACAACACCACGTCTTGGCTTCCTGCCCCATACGGGGCTCGGCCGGTGAGCATATTCAGCAAGATCGCCGCCCAAGCCCACCAGTCAGACCCCTCGTCAGGCTCACGCCCGCGCATCACTTCCGGAGCCACCCACCCCACCGTGCCAGACACTAAGCCCGTGGAGGTAAGCCGCTCATCCTCGTCCGCCTGTGCGATGCCAAAATCAATCAGAACCGGCTGCGTAGCACCCAAAATGATGTTCGACGGTTTCAAATCGCGGTGAACCACGCCCGCAGCGTGCACGGCGCTAAGCGTTTGTTGCAATGACCGGGCGATTTCTAGCGCGTCTGCAAATGCAAACGGCCCTCCGGATCTGATCTCCTCACGTAGATCCAGGCCGTCAACAAGTTCGGTCACCACAAAGGGCTGGGCCGCTTCCGTCTCTAAATCGACAACGTTTGCGACCCCGTCGGTTCGGATACGGTTCAAAACTGCAGCTTCGCGTGCCAAACGCACCCTACTGGAGGGGTCAGCAGCGATCGCAGGGTGAAGTAGCTTCAGCGCAAACGTAGCGCCCTCACCATCCTCAACTTCCCACACAATTCCAGCGCCCCCCTTACCCAGGGGGCGCACCAGTCGGTATCCACCGATCTCCTCGCCAGCTTTTGGAATTGCAACGTCCATCACCAAAACTTTACCCGTAATCAAATGCAATACACGAGGCACGGCGAACCCAGCTATAACCAGCATGCGCAACTGGGTTTCCAAAAAGTAAAACTGTGACCCAATGTGCCTACTTATTTGCATCAAGCTGTGCTAGTGTCAGATTAGTTCTGGCTCAATAGGCGAGACGGAGCCGTGCTGGCAATGGTGTTAGCACCTCTTCACAACGGATCGTTCGGCA
Organism: Actinomyces urinae; assembly: GCF_900119695.1. GTDB lineage: Bacteria > Actinomycetota > Actinomycetes > Actinomycetales > Actinomycetaceae > Gleimia > Gleimia urinae. Next base: position 1,535,153 of record NZ_LT632547.1, on the reverse strand, counting down.
CGTACCTGCCGATGGAGGAAAATAAATATGGCAACCGTAACTTTTGATAAAGCAACCCGCATTTACCCGGGCATGGATCGCCCCGCAGTTGATGCATTCGACCTCAAGATTGAAGACGGCGAGTTTCTCGTCCTCGTAGGACCTTCCGGTTGCGGTAAGTCAACCACCCTACGCATGCTTGCTGGCTTGGAAGACGTTAACTCCGGCCGCATTTTCATTGGAGACCGCGACGTCACCGACATGCAGCCTAAGAACCGCGACATCGCAATGGTGTTCCAGAACTACGCTCTGTACCCGCACATGTCGGTTCGCGACAACATGGGCTTTGCACTAAAGATCGCTGGCACCCCGAAGGAAGAGATCAACAAGCGCGTTGAAGAAGCTGCTGAGATTCTTGACCTTACCCCCTACCTAGACCGTAAGCCGAAGGCACTGTCCGGTGGCCAGCGTCAGCGTGTGGCAATGGGCCGCGCAATCGTTCGTAAGCCGCAGGTGTTCCTCATGGACGAGCCGCTATCGAACCTTGACGCGAAGTTGCGCGTTCAGACGCGTACCCAGATCGCCTCGCTGCAGCGTTCCCTTGGCGTAACCACCGTATACGTTACGCACGACCAAACTGAGGCCCTCACGATGGGTGACCGCATCGCAGTGTTGAAGGACGGCGTCCTCCAGCAGGTTGGCACCCCGCAGGAAATGTACGAGAAGCCCGCAAACGAGTTCGTTGCAGGATTCATCGGCTCCCCCGCAATGAACCTCGGTACCTTCACCGTTAACCGCGAAGGCGGCTACGCAGAGCTCGGCAAGGCTCACGTGAAGCTATCCGAAGCAACGATTGCAGCCCTGAAGCCGGAAGACAACAACCAGGTTGTGATCGGCTTCCGTCCTGAGGCCCTAGAAATCGTTGAAGAAGGCGAGCACACCATTCCGGTTGAAATCGACCTTGTTGAAGAGCTCGGCTCTGACTCCTACATGTACGGCAAGCTCGTTGGTGGCGGCGGCCTTGGTTCCGGCACCGACGCGAACCCGGACGACGAAGCATCGGATCAGATCATTATCCGCACCGCTCCGCGCACAGCGCCCCCGAAGGGCTCCATCGTCCACGTCCGTATTCGTGAGGGCCAGCAGCACAACTTCTCCAAGTCCACTGGCATGCGTCTTCCCTCATAATCGGGAAAACAATAAGTGAACATAACTGAGGGAGCTTCCCAACCGGGAGCTCCCTCAGTTCGTATTTCTTTTTAATCTGGCGTGCTTTTTGACAAGATATAACCATGCGACAATCCCTACAGATCACCGCTGCAAACCTGGACCCAGAGCTACTTGACCTCCCGTGGGAAACCCCGCTAGAAGATTGGCCCGAATCTGTGCTTGCCGCACTGCCTCGAGGAATCTCGCGCCACGTAGTCCGGTTCGTTAACCTCGGCGGGCGAGTAATCGCAGTGAAAGAAATTGGCGAAACCGTGGCCTACCACGAATACCAGCTACTGCGAGACCTCAACCGGCTAGGTGCTCCCTCCGTAATCCCAACGGCGGTAATCACCGGACGTAAATCTCCCGATGGCGAGGAACTCACCCCCGCCCTCATAACCGAACACCTCCAGTTCTCCCTGCCTTACCGCGCGGTAATCTCTCAGTCGATGAGGCCCGAAACCGCTGAACGCCTCATCGACTCCATCGCAGTACTGCTAGTACGCCTGCACCTACTGGGCTTCTACTGGGGCGACGTCTCCCTCTCAAACACGCTGTTCCGTCGCGATGCAGACGCATTCTCTGGATACCTCGTAGACGCTGAAACCGGCGAACTGCACCCCAGCCTCACGTCCGGCCAACGCAACTACGACGTTGACCTGGCCCGCACCAACATCATTGGCGAACTGATGGACCTGCAAGCCGGCGGAATGCTCGCTGAAGACTCCGACGCCATCGAAATCGGAGACCGCATTCACGAGCGCTACCACGAGCTTTGGAACCAGCTAACCGCAGAAGAGGTCTACTCTGACGGTGAACGCTGGCGCATCACCAACCGGATCCGCAAACTCAACGACCTCGGATTCGACGTGGGCGAAGTATCCATGAAGCAGACCCCGGACGGCACCAAAATCATCCTGCAACCAAAAGTTGTGGACGCCGGCCACCACCACCGCCAGATCATGCGCCTAACCGGCCTCGACGTGCAAGAACAGCAGGCTCGCAGAATGCTGAACGACCTGGCAACCTACCGCGCTGTCACCGGGCAGGAAAACCAGCCCATCGAACTCGTAGCTCACCAGTGGCTCACCGAAGTATTCGAGCCGACCGTACGCTCCGTTCCTCCCGAATACAGCGCTAAGCTACAACCCGCACAGATCTTCCACGAAATCCTAGAACACCGCTGGTTCCTTGCCGAGCAACGCGGCGGCGACGTGCCTCTCGAAGAAGCCACGCAGTCCTACATCGACAACATTCTTGCCACCAGGCGAGACGAGGCCCTCCTGCTTGACCTTGACCCTAATGACGAACACACCCTAGAAGACTGAAAGAAGCAACGTGAACTACCCACCAGTAATCGCCCACCGCGGAATGAGCTCACTGGCACCCGAAAACACGATGGCCGCATTCGTTAAATGCATCGACTACGGAGTGTCCTCGTTCGAATTTGACGTGGACGTAATCGCAGACGGCTCCGTCATAGTTATCCACGACAATCGCCTCGATCGCACTACCAACGGCAAAGGCGGCTACTACAACCTGCAGTTCAAAGACATCCGCAAGCTGGATGCCGGCAAGTGGTTCTCCCCCACCTACACGTTCGAACGCATCCCCGAACTTGTTACCGTGGTTGAACTGTTGGACAGCACCGGCATGGAAGCAAACCTTGAAATCAAGCCTTCCAAGGCCGGTTTTGAGCTACGCAACACCCTGATAGACGCCATTATTGCGTCCCTCGCAAAGCTAGAGAGTCACGACTCGGTCCTCGTGTCCAGCTTCGATATGGACCTACTTACCTCGCTTAAAGCGCGCGCACCACAGTACCGCCGCGCCTGCCTTTTCGAACCGTCTGGCGCTCCCATCATGGAGCAGGTAGACAAATGGATTAAACAGGCCTCCAAACTCGAGGCGGTTGCCATCCACCCGTGCGAGCGCGGCCTAACCGAAGAAGCCATGCGAGCCATGACCGAGGCCGGTTTCCAAGTGAATGTGTGGACCGTTAATGACCTGGAACGAGCTGCGCAGCTCGCCTCTTGGGGCGCGCACTCCGTGATTAGCGACATCGCGCAAGACTTTCCACAAGAATCGCGCTCGGCCCGTCCAATCTCAAACCGCTAACCACCCAAACCACGACGCTTAAGGAGCCTCATGCGCTACGCCCTTGCCCTCGACGTTGGGGGAACAACAATAAAGTCGGGGATTGTTAGCGAAAACAGTTCCGTATCGCACGCCCTCTCCACTCCTACACCCGCGAATCCCGAGAAGCTGATAGAGACGTTGGCGCAGATCGTAGCGGACTTGGACGCTCTTGTGCGTAGTGGAAAGGCCATAGGCGAGAACGGGGCTATCAAACCCGAAGACGTGGTGGAACCAATCGGATTTGACCTGCCCGGAATCGTGGACGAGGAAGCGGGCATGGCGATTTTCTCGGCAAGCCTGGGATGGAAAGACTTCCCTGCACGCGAAATGCTAACGCAAAGGCTGTCTCGCCCCGTGGGTTTTGGGCACGACGTGCGCACGGGCGCACTTGCCGAAGGAGCGTGGGGCGTCAAACTGAAAAACTTCTACTACATTGCGATTGGCACGGGAATCGCAACCGTGCTAGTGCTGGATGGCAAGGCGGTTGCAGTGTCGAGTTGGGCTGGCGAGCTCGGCCAAATCCGCATTCCGGGCTGGGACGGCCAACCTATCGCACTTGAGCGCGTGTGTTCGGCCTCCGGTATCGCACGCCGCGGCGCCGCACTTGGCCTGATTGACGAGGCCGAGGGCGCAGCTGGCGTCTACCGCCTGCTAGATGAGGGAAACGCGCAGGCCGCCCAGATTGTTGAGTATGCACTCACTCAGCTTGCCCGCACGGTAGCCCCGGTAGTGGCATCGGCAGGAGCAGTTCCGATCGTGATTGGTGGAGGCCTCGCCAACCGCGGACAGCAACTATTCGACCAGTTCCATACTCTCCTTGGCGACGCTCTCGGAATCGTGCCGAGCCCTCGAGTTCTTGGCGCAAGACTGGGTTCGAACTCTCAACTGATGGGCGCTGGCCTGCGCGCCCTCCAACTCGCTGATAGCCAACCAAATACGTTCTAACTCATCGCTTGACCGACAACGAGGCTGGTCGCCAGCCCAAAACACCGTCGCAGGTGCTCGTATGCTGGGCTTATTCCTCAAAAAATGGTGGGGAGAACCAACCGGTTCTCCCCACCATTGCGTAAGCCTTACTCGCCCCTGTGCTTCTTGGTGCGTTCAATCAGGTACTTCGAAAGCATGACCTCGGCAACCGAGTCGACTAGCATCATCGAACCCACAACGCCGCCAAGCTTCACCCAACCCGAACGTGGCTTTGCACTACGGAACGCGTTTACCACCAGCGTGGCACCAATCGCGGCCTCAACACTGGCAATCACGCGCACAATACTGGGCTGTTCAACTGCAACCTTATGGTAGGTCTCCCAAACCGGGTTGCTTGCAGATTCTGGCTCCAGCAAAATCCTGTCCACACTACGACCAATCGCATTCGAGATACCCCGCGCATAGTGCATTTCAAGGCCCGGAATGTCATCAGCTGACTCGTTTTCTACCAAGTACGTTGCGATCTGCGAGGGTACGCCAAGCGCCCTCACGAAGCTGGCAACCGCATGCGACCCACGCAACTGAGCGGTACCCTCCGCCGCAGCCACGTCCGCACCCGGCACGGCCTCGGCAATCCGGCGCAAGTCCGAAGTAGCTCCAACGAGTTCCTCCGCCTCAGCCGCAATCTTATCGCCGCTACGGCCTGCCGCGAGCGTCCTCGTAGACATCGACCAGTTGTAAATCGTTTCCGTTTCGTCGTCATCATCAACGGCGAGGCTGGCAAAGAACTCGTCACCCGACGCCATCAGCGTCACGCGCGGGAACTCCCCGAAGTCACCCACGTTCTGCGCATACTGCGCGTCATACGCGAGGGCCTGCCAACCGTTTTCAAGCTCAATGGAAGCAACATCGATGCCAAGAAGGGCGGCTGCAAGCGGGATGGAAGATTCGGGGATCTTCACCAGTTCTACGATCTTCATTGACTCCTCAGCCAGCTCCGGCGTATCTGAACCAACCTCTGCGCCCTCGGGTAGAGCATCCGCGCTGACCTCATCGATCATCACTTCCGCGCTGAACTCGTTGGCAAGATCAAGCGCGAAATCTTCAATCTCAACTATCGGAGCGATCTCGTTCGCATCGTTCACAGTGGCCAGGCGGCCGTCTTCTTCCGCAAGTGTTAGGCCCATCAAGTTCGGCGTGCGATCGTACCAGTCGATTGTCGCAACCACTCTGGTTTTATTTATGAAGTCGGCAACCACCTTCGGATCCAGGTGTTCGGCAATAATAATGCCTTCGATTCGTGTCCAGTTGGGCTGTGCGTGTTCCAAAGTGGCCTCCTAATATCTACTACCTACCATCACACCACGAACGCGAGAGTTTTGATAGGTATACCGCAAGTTTACTCGCGTATTCACGCGAAAATGGCTAGTAACGTGGCGCTCAAGCTCGCTATGCAAACCACTGCTAGTAGCGCCCCAAAAATCAGTGTTAACTGGTACGGCTTAGCCCGGCTAGACAGAGGGCCTCCCACCACTGCTCCGCTCATCGACCCCAGCATGAACGCCACCACAACGCCCCAATCGATCGGCGGCGTATTGCCCACTCTAGCCAGCAGGCCTCCAATGGCGGCCATCGACATGACGATCAAAGAGGTTCCCGCGGCCTCTCTCATTCCAAACGCGAGGACGATTGTGAGTACCGGCACCACTATAAAGCCGCCTCCCACGCCAAAGAAACCCGTCAAGAACCCTGTTCCCAGGCCAGCCAGGGTTATCGCCACGAGGCTGCGCGGCTTACCCCTCGGAGCTTCTCCGTCCGGAAGGTCGCGCTCACGCAGGCCCTTCCAGATCATCACCGCCGCCATCACCGCCAGCATCGCGCTAAATAACAGCATCAACGCCTTACCATCCACCAGGACGGCCAGACGCCCTCCCACCACAGAACCAATTATCGAGATTGCCCCAAAAATCAGGCCCTGCTTCACTCGGATAGTTTTTGCGCGAAGGCGCTGGGGCAATGCAGACAAAGCGGTTGCCAACACAATCACAAGGGAACCGAGGGCAGCCGCGTGCGGTGTCTGGCCCAGCAGGTAGGTCAGCGCGGGAACAGCGAGGATACCACCTCCCGCGCCAAGCGCTCCAACCACGACGCCCACGCCAACACCAATTACCACCGCGAACGCAACCGCTTCCAAACCGCGCTCCCTCTAGTCAGAACCAACCGGCCTCGCAAAATGAATACCTACTTCAGCCACACTACCGCGCATAGCGAAGGGCGCGCCCATTTGGACGCGCCCTTCGAAAGAAGCCAGAAGCGACTTACTTCATCTTGGTGCCAACGGAGCCAAGGCGCTCACAAGCCTCAACAACGCGAGCAGCCATGCCAGCCTCAGCAGCCTTACCCCACGAACGCGGGTCGTAAGACTTCTTAACGCCGACCTCGCCGTCAATCTTCAGAACTTCGTCGTACTTACGTAGCATCCACTCGGCAACCGGTCGAGTGAAAGCGTACTGAGTGTCCGTGTCAACGTTCATCTTGATAACACCGTTCTCAACCGCCGTGCGGATCTCCTCAGCAGACGAGCCCGAACCACCGTGCATAACCAGGTCGAACGGACGATCGCCAGCGTTGTACTTCGCGCCAACCTCTTCCTGAATGGTGCCCAGAATCTCCGGACGAAGCTTTACATGGCCCGGCTTGTAAACACCGTGGACGTTACCGAACGTAAGAGCAGTCAGGTAACGGCCCTTCTCGCCAAGTCCCAGAGCCTCAACCGTTGCAATACCATCCTCAGTGGTGGTGTATAGCTTCTCGTTGATCTCGCCAACAACGCCGTCTTCCTCGCCGCCAACAACACCAATCTCAACCTCAAGAATGGTGTGCGACTTCTGAGCCAGATCAAGCATCTTCTGCGCGATCTCCAAGTTCTCCTTCAACGGCACAGCCGAACCATCCCACATGTGGGACTGGAAGAACGGAAGGCGGCCAGCCTTAACCTCTTCAACTTCGAGCTCCATGATCGGAATAATCCAAGAATCAAGGTTCTGCTTTGCGCAGTGGTCAGTGTGAAGCGCAACCGTAACGTCGTAGTTCTTAGCAATCTCACGAGCGTAAGCAGCCATCGCGAGCGAGCCAGCTACACGGTCCTTAACCGTGGAGCCCGACCAGTACTCGGCGCCACCAACCGAAACCTGGATAATACCGTCAGACTCGGCCTCGGCGAAGCCTTGAATAGCAGCCGTCAAGGTCTGCGAAGAAGTAACGTTGATCGCCGGGTAAGCGAACTTGCCTTCCTTCGCACGGTCCAGCATCTCGTTGTAAACTTCAGGGGTTGCGATAGGCATTAATTGCCTCCTTGCCTAGACATTTTGACTTCTTCATTATCCCACATTTAGCTTCACAATGCTTTAGCGTCCAAAGTCCACAGACCTATTCGACTTACCCATCTACGCGTCTTTCGGATCGCCTCCATGCTGGATAACCCACGCCCACATAGCGATTGCCGCAGCGTGCCCCACATTCATCGACCGGCTAGAACCATACTGCGTTATGTGTAGAACAGACTCGCACGCCCGTGCCATATCCTCACTGAGTCCCGTCGATTCCTCCCCCATCACCAGCACGCACTTATCCGGAAGCGCCTGACCTTCCAGCGGCTTAGACCCCTCAATATTGTCAATCCCAATCACATGCAAACCACGGGCACCCACATGGTCTAAGAACCCATCGATCTCGGGGTGGTGCACGACCTCCAAATACCTGTCCGTCACCATCGCCCCGCGCCTGTTCCACCTGCGCCGCCCAACAATATGCACGCGACGTACCCCCAAACAGTTCGCTGTGCGCACAATCGATCCAATGTTAAAGTCATGCCCTAGGTTTTGCACCGCAACTTCAAGCCAATCCGGCCGACCCACGCTATCTAGGAAGCCCTTAATCGCCTCGTTAGACCAATAACGGAAGCGATCCTCCACATTGCGCGAATCACCCTCGCGAAGCAATACCGGATCATACTGATCGCCCTGCGGCCAGTTCTCTTCACCACCGGGCCACGGCCCCACGCCGCTACCCGGAACCGACCGCACCTCATTCTCGCTTATTTCTGCCACGTCCTCGAACATACAAACAACGCGGGAAACCGTCAAAGCCAGCCGACCGCCATGCACGAGCGTGCATAAAACCTGCGATCACCTGCCTCGCACGAACTTAGAACGATAGGCTAAAAGCAGTTATAGAAGGAGACAAGTATGGAAACTACAACAAACTTCTCGCTAGACGAAATGCCCCCGATTACCTCGTGGCTATCCGACATGGACGGCGTCCTCGTAAGCGAGCAACGCGCAATCGACGGAGCACAGGAATTCATTGACACCCTGCACGAGCTGAACATCCCGTTCCTCGTATTCACCAACAACTCGATTTACACGCCGCGAGACTTGTCCGCACGCCTCGACAACTCTGGCCTGCACGTGCCTGAAGAGCACATTTGGACCTCTGCGCTTGCAACCGCCGCATTCCTTTCACAGCAGTCACCAAACTCGTCCGCATTTGTCATTGGCGAGGCCGGACTCACCACCGCCCTACACAGCGCCGGCTACGTGATGACCGAGACCAACCCCGAATACGTTGTGCTCGGCGAAACTCGCAGCTACGACTTCAACGCCATCACCCGGGCCATTCGCTTCATCGAAGCAGGCGCCAAGTTCATCGCCACCAACCCGGACGTCACCGGCCCATCCGACGAGGGAATCTTGCCCGCAACCGGATCCGTGGCTGCAATGATCACCAAAGCAACCGGACGCAGACCCTACTTTCTAGGCAAACCCAACTCGATGATGCTGCGTGCCGGCCTCAACAAGATTGGCGTACACTCTGAAGTCACCGCTTTGATCGGTGACCGCATGGACACCGACGTGCAAGCCGGCATCGAAGCGGGACTACGCACCTTCCTCGTTCTCAGTGGTTCAACGAGCGAATACGAAATTCAGAACTTCCCGTTCCGCCCCTACCGCACCAAGAACTCGATTGCAGACATGATCGAGGTTGTGCGCGAAAACCACCGGCTAGCCAAAGAAGCAGGACTCCTCGAAGAATCCGGCGAGTAGGACGCAGCTAACCTCGCGAACTGTTAAACATTTGTACACGTATGTGCGACGTGTACAAAATTCGCGAAATTTTTAACACGTTATCGGGACGTGTACAGATTTTGTACACGTCCCGCTAGCTTCACCTAGGCAGTGCTGTGTTGAACAACAAATCAAGATACCTGCCGTTCACAAACAGTACTTCGCGACCAGCAGACACCTTTTCGAGCAAACCCGAGGCTTCCAATTTGCCCGCGTACTTCGCGGCAGTTTGCCGACTCACGCCCAGCTCAGCCTCAAAATCACGGTAGCGCGCATACGGCTTCTCAAACAGCATGAAGGCCACATCCCGCTGCGGCAGACCACTACCGCGAAGTAGCTCCACAACCTCGTCAATCAGAGTATTAACTGCGTAAATGAGATCGCTGGTCCACTTTGAAGTGACTTCCACCGCGCGCAAGATGAAAAGGATCCAGGGAATCCACTCACCTCGCTGCGTTACGCCATTAAGCAACCGGTAATACTCCTGCTTGTGCTGCACAATGTAACCCGACAGGTAAGTAATCGGGCTGGTAAGCAGATCGGCATGAACCAAATAGAGGACGTTCAGAATCCTGCCGGTTCGCCCATTACCATCCGAGAACGGGTGGATAGCTTCAAACTGGTAATGCAGTAAGGCAAGTTTGATCAATGGATCTAGCGAGTCATCCTCGTGTAAGAACTCCTCCCAGTTAGCGAGGTGCCTCAGGATAACGCTCCTGCCTTCGGGAGGCGTGTAAATACGCTCTTTCGTTGTTGGATTGCCAATGTACGTGCCCGTGCCGCCGCGAACATCCATATCGAAGTTCGTGATGCGTGAGCAGATCTGCTTGGCCATATTCACAGTGATCGGGCGTTCTTTCAACAAAGCAACACCAAGATTCATGGCCTCCCGGTAGCGCAATCCCTCACGTGTAGCGGGAGTCGGTTTACCGACCTCCAACGCTGCGCGGAAAAGCTCGTCATTAGTGGTGACGATGTTCTCTATCTCTATCGATGCCTGCGCCTCGAGCAAGGGGACCGAATCGATCAATATGCGCGGATTCGGAAGGAGCTCTGCAGCGGTATTTGCCTTTTCCAATGCCCTCGCAGCGGATATAACTGCGCGCAGTACTTCCGGGGTCTCCACTTCACATGCAGGAGGAAGAGGCGGCAGATCCTGATACGGCTTTTTCGGATCAACACTCATCTTGCACCTCCAAACGTTCATGACGTGTACAAATTATGGCGAATTTTTAACACATTATCTAGACGTGTACAGAATTCGCGAAATTTTTAACACGTTATCGGGACGTGTACACAATCTGTACACGTCCCGATAAGACGAAAGTGAAGATGCTTAGCTTAGGCGAGGCCGAGGTCTTCCAACCCCAAAGCGTTCAGATACTTGTAACCAGCGCCCTCGATGACCTCGCGCGCACCGGTATCGCGGTCCACAATCACCGCAACAGCTAGAACCTGCGCGCCCGCGGCCTCAAGCGCGCGAGCCGCCTGCATCGGAGAGCCACCCGTGGTCGAAGTATCCTCCAACACGATCACGCGCTTGCCCTCAACAGACGGCCCCTCAACCTGGCGCTTCATGCCATGATCCTTGGCCTCCTTGCGCACCACGAACGCATCAACAGACAAGCCCCGTGAGGCCGCCGCATGCAAAATCGCCGTCGCAACCGGATCCGCACCCATCGTGAGGCCACCCACGGCATCAAAATCATCCGGAGCGAAACCATTATCCTCGAGCATGTCGAGCATCACGTGCCCCACCAAAGGAGCCGCCTCATGATGCAGCGTTGCCCTGCGCATATCAACGTAAAAGTCAGACTCCTTACCCGAAGCCAAAGTCACCTTCTGGTGAATAACAGCAAGCTCTTTAACAAGTTCGGCCAGGCGGGCCTTGCGCGGATCGTTAGTCATACCCCTATCGTAAGCGAAAGCCAGCTTCCCCTCGACAATCGCGCGATTAACCTAGCCCCGCCCCCGTTTCGTTACATGCGCAACGAAAATCCCCAAGCCGGCTAAAACTCGGTAAAGTAAAAGCACTGAGGCGTACCAGCCGCCAAATCTACACAGCTGGCACAAAACATGAACCGGCAAGTAATAACAGTTGCGATGGCCTTCGTAGGCCTAGTAGTAGGCGCAGGATTCGCATCAGGTAAAGAAATCCTCCAATACTTCGTAGGATTTGGCGTCCAAGGAATGTGGGCGGTCACCCTCGCGCTTATAATCTTCGGAATCGCCGGATACGCGATCCTCCAGCTCGGTTCCTTCTTCCTCGCCAGCGACCACAAACGCGTGCTCACCGAAGTTTCCCCGCCCATCACGTCCCGCTTCTTCGACATCCTCATCACCCTCACGCTGTTTAGCATGGGCTTTGTAATGATCGCCGGCGGAGGCACCAGCCTGAACCAACAATTCGGGCTACCCGTCTGGGTGGGATCTGTCATCATCACCGTCCTGGTAATCCTGGTTGGCATGCTTGACGTAGACCGCGTGACCGCAATCATAGGATCCATCACGCCGTTCATCATTGTGCTGATCGTTGGCGCTGCCATCTGGTCATACACGCACATCGACTACTCATTCGCGCAGCTTAACGACATGGCAATTGAAGTCGGATCAACCCTGCCAAACTGGTGGATTTCCGCGACAAACTACGTAGCTCTAGCGCTTGCAATGGCCGTGTCCATGTCAATCGTGATGGGAGGCCAAATCCGCGATCCCCGCGTAGCAGGACGCGGCGGCATGCTGGGCGGCATAATATACGGCCTGCTGATCCTCATCGCGTCCTCCGCCCTGTTTACACAAATCGACAAAGTGGGCCACTCTGACATGCCCACCCTCATGCTGCTAACCAGCATCCACCCCGCATTTGGCACCGTCATGGCGTTCGTGGTTTTCGGCATGATCTTCAACACCGCAATCGGCATGTACTACGCCCTCGCCTCCAGATTCTCAAAGGGCGACCCAAAACGCTTCCGCATCTGGTTAGTCTCGATGGCTCTGATTGGCTTCGTGATCTCATTTGTTGGATTCGAAACGTTTGTGAGCTACCTGTACCCGGTGATCGGCTACGCGGGCATGCTGCTGATTCTGCTTCTGGTAGTGCACTGGGTGCGAAGCCGAGAAGATATTCGTGAGGAAGTGGCGCGCCGCATGGCTATCCGCAAACTCTTGCGTCGCCTCATGCGTCATGACAAGCACTTCCACCAGGGACATGCCGATCAGCTTGCCGACGCGATTGAGCAATCACCGGTTGATAACTCGGACCTGCAAACCAGCTCTGTGCTTGAAGTGGTGGACGAGTTGGAAGACGAGGGCCTAGCTTACAACCATCCAGCAACGATCGACTTCGAAGAGATCACCAACGTGGAGCTCGAAGAGGACGCCCTCGACGACTACGAAGAGCCCGAAACCGATCAGGCAACCGAGGGAGCTGCCCGAGCGGAAGAAACGGACTCGGCATCTACCTCGGCTTCGACGGATGACGCCAGTGCCTCGACGCAGGAAGCTAACCCGGAAAAGCCTGTCTAACCGTTAGCGCAGGCTTGCGCATGCAGTGGGGCCACCTCTTTAATCTGACTTTCGGGCCAGGAGCGAGGCTGCAATAGCTAAAGCCCGCGAGTTCAAAACACTCACATGTGGGGCAGGCGCGAAGTGACCGCGCGAACCATCCAACGCGGCGACATCTTGGTGGCAAACATTGCTACCTTATAGCGCGCCGAAGGGGTGACCAACACCTGGCGGCGACGAACCGCTGCGAGGGCCTGTTCCACTACCTGAGCCTCGCTGATCCAAGAGATTTTTGGAACCTCCTCGGGAACCGTCTGCACCCTGTCGTGGAACGCAGTATTAACCATGCCTGGCATGACTGCCGTGACACTCACGCCCGTTCCTCGCAGTTCCTCCGCCACTCCCTCGGAAAACGCCTTCACCCACGCCTTGTGTGCGGAATATGTGCCCATGCCGGTGTCCGCCGCAACGGAAGAAACGTTGAGAACTGCACCGTGACCTCGGTCGAACATGGCATTCACCGCCGCGTGCGTAAGCTCCATAACGGCCCGTACCATCACGTCCAACGCCTTTGTTTCAGCGGTCATACTGTTCTCACGAAACGGCACGCCCAAGCCAAAACCGGCATTGTTCACGAGCAGACCAATGGGGCGCTCATCTTGGCGGAGCCGCTCCACAACCGCCTTGCGCCCCCTCGCGGTGCCAAGGTCCGCCACGAGCACCTCGGTGTGCACGCCTGAGGCTGCCTCGATCTTGGCGGCGATCTCACGCAACTTATCCTCCCGGCGCGCAACCAGCACCAGATTGTGCCGTGCTGCCGCCAGCTGCCAACAAAACTCTTCCCCAAGGCCCGAAGACGCCCCGGTAACCAAAGCAGTACCCATACAAATAGGTTAGGCGGCATCCCCTCCCTTATGCCACATTTGACGCCGGAAGGTAGGGTTAAACCATGCGACTAGCCACTTGGAATGTGAACTCCATCCGCGCGCGTCACGAGCGCGTAATTGATTTTTTGAACCGCGCTGACATTGACGTGCTTGCCATGCAAGAACTGAAATGCAAGCCCGACCAGTTCCCTCTGGACGCGTTCAAAGAGGCCGGTTACCAGGTGGAAATGGTGGGCTACAACCAGTGGAATGGTGTGGCAATCGCTTCTCGCGTTGGAATAGATGAGGTTGAAACCAGCTTCCCCGGCCAGCCCGCATTCCGCGACAAGGTTGAGGCGCGCGCAATCGGCGCCACGTGCGGCCCGGTTCGCGTGTGGAGCACGTATATTCCTCACGGGCGTTCGCTCACCGACCCGCACTACCAGTACAAGCTCGAGTTTATGCACGGCCTGGCCGACCACGCCGCCACGCAAATGGAAGGGCGTCAACTAGCGGTTGTGGGCGATTTCAACGTTGCCCCATTCGATGAGGACGTGTGGGACATTTCCGTTTTTGAGGGCGCAACCCACGTGTCAGAGCCCGAACGCGACGCATTCAACTACTTCGCGCAGCTCGGAATGGAAGAAGTTACGCGCGAGCGAGTCACCAACTACACGTACTGGGACTACCAAAAACTTCGCTTCCCCAAGAATGAGGGAATGCGGATCGATTTCATTTACGCCTCCCCCGCCCTAGCCTCCGCTGTGACCGGCGCGCAGATTGACCGCGACGAGCGTAAAGGCAAAGGCGCTTCTGACCACGTGCCCGTCATCATCGAGTTTTAGGAGGCCGAAATGCCTGACGGCCTGCCCGACAACCTGAGGCCGCCATTCGAGTATTCGATGGCGTTTATAGAGCCTGGCCACGTCCTCGAATACGGCGATTCCATGCTGGTTTACCCCCTCATGTCGGTCACCAAACTGCTCTCCGCAATGGGGATTCTTGTGGCCGTGCAACGGGCCATGATCAGCCTTGATGATGAGGTGACTATTGCCAACGGTCAGCGGGTGGTGACGCTACGACACCTGCTCGCCCACGCCTCCGGTCTTGCCTTCAATGAGCCCGTGCTGGAGGTCGGTGCCCAAGAAAAACGGATTTATTCGAACCGTGGCATCGAAGAAGCATCTTGGGCGGTAGAGGCAACCACGGGATTCACGTTCGAGGACTGGGTTGAAGCAACTGTCCTAGAGCCGCTCGGCCTGGTTGAAACACACATCGACGGATCTGCGGCATACGCGGGGGCCGGATCCATCCGCGACCTCGTGGCCCTTGCCCGCGAGTTTCAAAACCCCACCCTCATATCGCCTGAGTTGGCGCGGGAGGCAACCTCTGTTGCTTACCCTGGCTTGAAAGGCGTCACGCCGGGTTACGGAGGATATTCGGACAACACGTGGGGTTTAGGTTTTGAAATCAAGGGAGCGAAAGTGCGCACCTGGTTCCCACGCGCGGCCTCGGCTTCCACGTTTGGCCACTTCGGCCAGTCCGGCTCGTTCCTTTGGGTAGACCCAGAATCTGGGCGCTCCATGGCATTCCTCGGAACGCAGCCCTTTGGCGCGTGGCACCGCAAGAACTGGCAAGCCCTGGGCGACCACTTCCTCGAAATGGTCTGACCCAGGCTGTACTTTGGTGCTTAATTTGGAAAAGAACTAAGCGTAGATGTACGCATAGAGGGGTTAGCTCATTGAGCTAACCCCTCTAACTTGGGCTCAGATTAGGCGCTGGCCTCCAACTTCAGCTCATCACCGCTTACCTTTACGGTTACCGAGCCGCCGTCCTGGACCTCGCCTCCAATAATCATGCGGGCCAAGCGGTCTCCAATCTCGCGCTGAATCAACCTACGCAGCGGGCGTGCACCAAACGCGGGATCATACCCGTGCTCAGCCAGCCACGTCCGCGCGCCATCATCAACGTGCAAAGCAATCCGACGACTCTGCAAACGCTGCGCCATCTGATCAACCTGAATATCAACGATCTTCGACAGCTCTTCCTTAGTAAGCGCCTTGAACACCAAGATCTCATCCAGACGGTTCAGGAACTCCGGTTTGAACGCCGCACGAACCGTGTTCAACACGGCCTCACGCTGCTCGTCCTCACCCATCGAAGAATCCACCAGGAACTGCGAACCAAGGTTCGAAGTAAGCACCAAGATCGTGTTGCGAAAATCAACCGTACGACCCTGACCATCCGTCAACCTGCCATCGTCAAGCACCTGCAACAAGATGTTGAAAATCTCCGGATGAGCCTTCTCCACCTCGTCCAACAACACCACCGAGTATGGGCGGCGACGCACGGCTTCAGTCAACTGGCCACCCTCGTCGTAACCCACATATCCCGGAGGCGCGCCAACCAGGCGCGACACCGAATGCTTCTCCGAATACTCCGACATGTCAATGCGAACCATCGCGTGCTCATCATCGAAGAGGAAGTCCGCGAGCGCCCTCGCAAGCTCCGTCTTACCTACGCCCGTTGGGCCCAGGAACATGAACGAACCGGTTGGGCGATTCGGGTCGGACACGCCAGCGCGAGAGCGGCGCACCGCGTCAGACACGGCGCGAACCGCGTCCACCTGTCCAATCAGGCGCTTACCGATGTAGGACTCCATGGAAAGCAGCTTCTCCATTTCGCCCTGCAGCAACCTGCCCGTGGGGATTCCCGTCCACGCCTCAACCACGGCCGCAATCTCAGCAGGACCAACCCGCTCCGGAATCATCGGCTCGCCCTCATCAGCGCGATCCTCAGTTTCCTCCGCTTTCGCGATCTGGGCCTCAACCTGGGGAATATCACCGTTTTGTAGGCGTCCTGCTTCTTCCCAACGGCCCTCGCGCATTGCGAGTTCCAGCTCGGTACTAAGCTCATCAAGCTTCACGCGCAGATCACCAACCTTGTTACGGCCAGCCTTCTCGGCCTCCCACCTGGCGGTTAGCGCAGCCAGCTCCTCCCCAAGATCGGCAAGCTCCTCACGAACCTTCTCAAGCTGCGTAACGGTCTGCTCGTCCTCACCCTCGGGATCAGATTCGGTTAGGTAGGATTCCTCCATGCGAAGCCGGTCCACCTGACGGCGAAGCTGGTCGATCTCCGTGGGAGATGAGTCAAGCTCCATGCGCAGACGAGACGCCGCCTCGTCCACAAGGTCGATTGCCTTATCCGGCAACTGCCGGCCCGTGATGTAGCGGTTGGACAGCTCCGCGGCTGCCAAGAGCGCGCCATCAGAGATGGTCACCTTGTGGTGGGCCTCGTACTTAGGCGCAATACCGCGCAAAATCGCAACCGTGTCATCCACGGAAGGCTCGCCCACAAACACCTGCTGGAAACGCCGCTCAAGCGCCGGATCCTTCTCGATCTTCTCCCGGTATTCGTCGAGGGTGGTTGCGCCAACCATGCGAAGCTCTCCACGCGCAAGCATTGGCTTGAGCATATTGCCCGCATCCATCGCGCCTTCGGAGCCACCGCCCGCACCAACCATAGTGTGAAGCTCGTCGATGAACGTGATGATCTCACCGTTTGCAGACTTGATCTCGTTCAAAACAGCCTTCAAGCGTTCTTCGAACTCGCCGCGATACTTGGCGCCCGCAACCATAGCGGACAGATCAAGGGCGATCAGCCTCTTGTTGCGAAGCGATTCGGGCACGTCACCGGCCACAATCCGCTGCGCCAGACCCTCCACAACCGCGGTCTTACCAACGCCCGGCTCACCGATTAGAACCGGGTTGTTTTTGGTACGGCGAGAAAGCACTTGAACGACGCGGCGAATCTCCTCATCGCGCCCAATCACAGGATCAAGTTTGCCTTCGCGCGCAACCTCCGTTAAATCGCGCCCATACTTCTTCAGAGCTTCAAATGAGTCCTCCGGGTCAGCAGTCGTGATCGGCTCCTTCCTAAGCGCAGATAGTGTTGACTGCAAGGCGCTTGCACTAGCGCCCTCTTCATTCAAAATGCGGCCCGCATCCGTGTCAGATTTTGCGAGCGCAATGAGCAGGTGCTCCGTGGAGGTGTACTCGTCCCCCATGGCGCGCGCATCCGACTCCGCCTCCACCAAAATATTGCCGAACGCACGCGAGGCGGCCGGTTGCGAAACCGAGGCGCCCTGGGTTGACGGCATTTGGGTTAGCGCGGCGCGGACCTTCTGTCCCACGCCCTTACGAGAAACTCCGGTGGCCTCCAAAACTGAAATTGCTATGCCTTCAGGTTGATCGAGCAACGCGTTTAGGAGGTGCATGGGCTCAACTGAAGGATTGCCTGCAGCGCCAGCGGTTTGTACGGCTGCGCTGATCGCCTCCTGGGCCTTGGTTGTAAATTTATTCTCCACTTCAAATCATCCTTTCGCCCACTGGGCAAATGTCATCTATGAAGTACAACGCTTCTAAACTTGAGTCTATTCCACTCAACTTCAGGTTTTTTGAGAACCAGCTCACAGTCAGCAGAGGACTTTCGTGTTTCGAAGTAGTCGCAAGCCGCCCAGTGCCCGATACTTAAAACATGAATGAAAAGATCAACATCGAACTACTTGACGAGGTTCAGGGCGAAGAGGCCCTTGCCTGGGTAAACCGCCACAACAACCGCACACTTAGCGAGCTGGGGACGAAGCGTTTTTTAAACATCGAAGAACAGATTAAGGCCGTTTTAGACGATCCAGACCGCATCCCCTACGCCAGTATAAGAGGCGACTTTGCGTACAACTTCTGGGTTGACGAGAAGAACCCGCGCGGCCTCTGGCGGCGCCAACCGGCCTCGGCATACCTGCAAGGAGCAGACGACTGGGCGATCCTGCTCGACATCGACGAGCTGGCCAAGCACGAAGATAAAGCGTGGGTGTTCCACGGCGCCTCCCTCCTCTTCCCCGAATATTCGCGGGCGCTCATCGCGCTCTCCGATGGCGGCTGCGATGCGGACGTGATTCGCGAATTCGACGTTGACACGTGCACGTTCGTTGAAGACGGCTTCAACCTGCCCGAGTCAAAAGGGGAATGCAGCTGGATAACAGCGAACCAAATCCTAGTAAGCCGCGACTTCGGCCCAGGCACCATGACCGATTCGGGCTATCCGCGTCAAGTTCGACTATGGCAGCGCGGACAAGACCTCGAGGACGCAAAGATCATTTTTGAGGGCGAGAAAAGCGACGTTGGCGTATTCCCCCACTTCGACTCAATGCCCGGCTGGCAACGCACAATCATCAGCCGACTCATCACGTTCTACGAATCAGAAACGTACATTGCCGACCCGACGGGACAATACGCCCTCAAGAAGGTCGAGGTCCCAACACACGTAGAGGCCGGGCCCTGGCGCGACTGGATGCTAATGCGTCCAAAGAAAGACTGGACCGTAGGCGACAAAACCTTCAAAGCAGGATCCCTGGTTGCAACCGAGTTCGACAACGCCTTCGACGAGGACTTCGAAGCACACAGCCTGTTTACACCCACGGACACCTCTGCCCTAGAAGACGTCACAACTACCAGGCATCACGTTGTGGTGAACGTGCTCCACCACGTCTCCAATCGCCTGGGTATCCTCACCCCTCCCACTACCGAACATACGGGGTGGGACAGGCGCGACCTGAAACTAGCAACCGGCGGCAACGGACAGGTTCCCACACACGCAACCATCCAAGTAAACGCCGTTGATAGCCGAACCAGCGACCAGCTGTGGCTGCACACCACTGGCTTCACCACGCCCATGATGCTCTCACTGCTCGAACTATCCAAATCCGGAGAAACCCTGAGCGCCACCATGGTTCGCAAAGCCCCCGGGGCGTTCAACGCGCAAAACGTGGAAGTAAGTCAGCACTTTGCGACCTCGGTAGATGGCACCAAAGTTCCCTACTTCCAAATCAGCACGCGGGGAACCGAACCCGCACCAACCCTGCTGTACGGGTACGGCGGATTCGAAGTGTCGCTGACCCCCTCCTACCTCGCCACGGCTGGCCCGGCTTGGGTTGAGCGCGGCGGCACCTACGTGGTTGCCAACATTCGAGGAGGCGGCGAGTACGGCCCCAAGTGGCACCAAGCCGCACTGCAAGCCAACCGTCACCGCGCCTACGAGGATTTCGTAGCGGTTGCTGACGACCTCGTAGCTCGTGGCGTAACCACAAAAGAACAGCTCGGCGCGCGAGGCGGCTCCAATGGCGGCCTCCTAATGGGCATGATGCTCACCAAGTATCCCGAGCACTTCGGCGCCATCGTCTGCGAGGTTCCGCTACTAGACATGAGCCGCTTCCACACGCTTTTGGCCGGCGCCTCGTGGATGGCAGAATACGGCGACCCATCCGACCCGAAGCAATGGGAATTCATTCAAACATTCAGCCCCTACCATCTATTCCAGCCGGGCAGAAAATACCCGCCGGTCCTATTCACCACCTCCACGCGCGACGATCGCGTGCATCCCGCCCACGCGCGCACCATGGTTGCGAAAATGGATGAGGCGGGCGCCAACGTCCTCTTTTACGAAAATGTTGAAGGAGGCCACGCCGGTGCGGCCGACAACCAGCAGCGGGCAAAAATGAGTGCACTGGCCTGGGAGTTTCTCTGGCAACATCTAGGCGACGAGTAGTAGTCACACCTCCCTGCCCGGCAGCCGTCACATCGCCAAACATGCATGTCCCCCTCGTGAGGGTCCAGGCCAAGCACGGCTAGAGCATAAAAATGATCGGAGCGTTTTATCGCTCCGATCATTTTTACTTCGCTAAGCGGCTTACCAGCCTTGCATTCGCAGCTCAATAGCCCTGCGCTCGCGGTTCACTCGCGCAAGTTTCACAATGCCCCAAATCATCAGCGCCAAACCAGCAATTCCGACGATCGTCGCAATAATCAAGCTTGGCCCGATCGAAGAGAGCACGTCGTCAACGAGCTCGCCACCGAAAACGAGGATGTCCTGACCGTCCGCGTTCTCGCACTTCAGCGTGTAAGTTCCGGCAGGTAGATCAGTTGCCATCGCACCGTCCCCATCGCCCACCGACACCAGCGGATAGGTGTCATTTTGCCCAACCAGAGTACAAGATGGGGTTACCGCACCAACCTGACCATCGAGACTACTGGAATAAACAACCGTGACCACGCCCGTACTTCCAACCTCGATGCTTCCACCGTTTCGAACCGGCTCAAAAGAAGACGTATCCAAGGACTGAAGCGTACCTACCGTGACGCCCATAAAGAACGCTACCGGAGCAATCACAAACATCATGACCACGCCAATCACGATCATCGCAATCGAGCCGCCCCTACCCGGAAGCTGCATCGGCGCTCTACCGCCACCCTGATAACCACTTTGACCATAAGCCGGGCCGTAGCCGGGCTGCCCGTATCCAGATTGGCCATATTCCGGCTGACCGTTAGAAGGCTGCCCATAAGCCGGACCATAACCCGGCTGATTGTAACCGGTCTGACCATAACCGTCAGCGTCCTGCTGAGTGCGGCCACTCGTTTCTCCGTACCCATAGCTGCCATAAGTGGACTGGCTGTAGTCGGGCTGACCGTAACCGGGCTGGCCGGCTTGATTGTGATCGGGCTGCTCCCCGTTCAAACCACTGTAGCCGTGGCTATCACCTTGGCTGGATTGTCCATAACCTGGCTGACCGTAGCCAGGCTCGTCCTCAATCCTGCGGCCAAACTGCGGCTGCTCGGGCACCTGCCCACCGTCTTGCGGCTCGTTGCGGTCAAAGTCTTTATTGTCGCTCATGGTAAATCCTTACGCTCGCGGCTTACACTTTCATACTACTTGGACCCTCGATTTTACTTAATGCATAACGCGCAAAACCAGGGCTATTTCAGGGTCATTTGAGGGTAATTCCGGAGGTTTCCAACCGCTGTTTACGCAACAGCGCAGTTGCGGCAGTGTCGATCGGGTTCAGATCTTTTTGACCGGTTGCAAGACGGATAAGGTAATCCGCCAGCTGCGGGTTTCGCGCCAGCACGGGCCCGTGCATGTAGGTTGCAAACACGCTTCCCTGCACCGCTCCGTCTACGCGTTGCCCCTCACCGCTTAGATCTAACGCATTTCCGTGTCCGTGCAAGACGGCTCCAAGCGGCTGCGCGTCAGCCCCCAGCCCGGTAACTCCAAGGTGGTTTTCAAACCCGGTCAAGGGCTCGCCAACGCCTTGCAACACAGCCGTGGTTACAAGTTCACCCACACTACGATCTGCCCCGCGCCGGGTTTGTGCATCGAGTAGCCCCAACCCATCCACCTGGCGCCCATCCTCGTCCTCATACGAAGTGCCTAGCACCTGCAAACCTGCGCAAACCGCAAAAACTATGGCTCCGCGATCCGCGGCTCGGCGTAGCGCTCCCGACTCTTCCAGCCGCTGCACCGCAACCTGCTGCGCCGCGTCCTCACTTCCTCCAAGAAGATAAAAATCGAGGCTATCCGGCACCTCATCCCCCACGTGCACGGTCACGATTTCAGCGTCAAAACCGCGCTTTTGCAGACGCTTTTCAAGCACGAGCGCGTTGCCGCTATCACCGTAGGCGCCCATCGTTTCGGGCATGATCAAACCGATTTGTAGGGCGCTCATTTGGCCTCCTCATATTCGCGGGAAATCCAATTGTTAAGCCCGTGCGCCGCCGTATAGTTAGCCACCACGTCCACATTGCCTTCGGGCGCGCGTTCGAGGCCATCCTGCGAGGTTTCGACGAGCTCAAACTCGAAGTCGGCGTACTCCAGCCGCACGGCAAGATCCGCGCGACGCTCTCCGCACACGATGATCTTGCGTCCTTGTAGCGGCGCGAAATCCACGTCCCACAGCCAAGAAAGATCCTCACCGTCCCCAACCCGGCCATTCACCGCGAGGATAATGCAAGCATCCTCCTCAACCATGGAAAGCGATTCTTGCCATCCAGCCGGATTTTTTGCCAGGACAATGCGAGTTAGTCGGCCATCCAAGTTACGGCGAGCATAGCGTCCAGACACCTGCGTGACCTTGTTGATCTGCGATATGGCCTGATCGATATTGACCCCGAGGGCGTGGGCAGCCGCAACCGCCTGTGCGGCGTTGCCCTGGTTTGCCCGTCCGGGCAGGGCAAGAGCGAGGGGATGCGCAGCGCCCGCAAACACAACCGCACCATCTTTCACTGTCCACGCGGGTTCGGGCCGCGCGAATGAGGATCCGGGCACGTGCCAAGAATCGCCCGAGCGAATCACCGGAGTGTTAGTGCGGGGGAACGTCACCGAGTCGGCCGTCCTGGTCACTCCCGCAGACACCCAGATCGGGCTCTTCGCATCCCACGCGGCCGACACAATCAGTGGATCATCGCAGTTAGCCACCACAAACGCCTGTGGATTCTCATCAACCGCCTGACGGATTCGCGCCTCTACCGCTCCGGCCTCACCCACTCGGTCCAACTGATCTCGCGACAGGTTCAGCAGCACAAAACCCGCCGGCTTCACCGCCCGGGCAACTGCCGGCACGTAGAGCTCATCAACTTCCAGTGCAGCAAACTGGGCCTCGTCCTCTTCAATCAACGCGGCGGCAACGCCACCCGTCATGTTGTCGCCAAGCACGTTGGATGCCACGCGCCCCTTAGTTTTCAAGGCTTCGCGCACCATCGAGGTGGTAGTCGATTTGCCGTTGGTACCCGTCACAATAACGATCTTCTTGCCGCGGCTAACCTTGTCTAAAACCTTGGGATCAAGAGCTAACGCAACCCGGCCACCAATCACTCCGCCCGACCCGCGGCCACTTTTTTGCGACGCCCAGGACGCGAAACGGCCCGCATTTTTCGCAAGGGACCCGCGCAAACCAACCTGCATTGTCCGCACCTCTCGTTAAGATGAACAAGACTCAGTTTACAAATGTTTGGGGTCACCGAAATAATTACGCTCATCGTCTTGGGCCGTTGGGAGTTAGAAATGAAGCGCCACGTAGCACTGACCGCGCTCGCTTGTTCCGCAATGATTTTTGGAGCGTGTTCATCTGACGAAGAGCTTCCAGGCCCTCCGGCCACTCCGATTCCACTCACCACCTCTTCCGAAACTAGCGCTCAAAGTCTCGCTCCATCCGAGGCCAGCACCAAGCAGGTCGATCTGGATGCATATCAGCTTGGCGCCAACACGGAACTAGCGCAGGCCGGCAATGCGGGCTACTGGTTTGCAAACAGTGACCATTCGGTTCTTTGCACCATTATTGTCGAGGGGGCAGCCTCCGCCCCTTACGTTCGCTGTGAAGCATTCCCACCTTTCCCCGTGGAAGACGCTCCGTGCGACCAGGGTGTTTTCAGTGGAACTGCAGCTACGCTCTCCGCAGACGGCGTCGAGTACGGCAGGTGCCAGTCGGATGTGCCGCTTCAGCAAATGTGCCTGAGCGGCCCAGCCTCGTTAGACGATTTTTCTGCCGAGTTTTGCGAAAACAATCTATTGTCAGCGCCCATCCTGAATGATGGTGAAGTCATCACCGCCAGCAAGTTCACGTGCGCAATAAACGAGGGCGCGACTACGTGCACGCACGAAAATGGTGAGACCATGAGTTTTAAGCCCGGCGAGGCGGTGGGTTAGTCGACGCAAATCTTGGCGAGGATGACCGACTGAGCGAAACCGTCGGCACGCACAAGATAGCTTTGTTCAAACAGAAAAACTGGGGGCGAGAAAACTCACCCCCAGTTTCAATTCCATGTGGTCTAGCGCCGGAAAAGTACCAGCGCCCCTGATTGTGGATGACGCACCAGTTCATTACCAGAAACGCGCACGCGCCTGCCACGGCGAACCGTGTGCACACTACCATCGGGTGTGGCCGCAAAAACGCGCGATCGCCTCTCGCTTTCCTCCTGCACCAGCGCGCGCAGCATTTTCAGCTCTTCGCGCATTAGCTGCATAGCCTCAGCGGTCTCGTCTAGACGCTGTTTCAGTTCTAGAATCTGCCGGATGCCCTCCAAGTTCACGCCCTCGTCTTGCGATAGGCGCTGAACTTCACGCAGCCGCTCGACGTCGCTTGCACTGTAGCGGCGGCCCCGCCCCTTTGTGCGCGCCGGCGTGACTATGCCCAGACGGTCATACTGGCGAAGCGTTTGCGGATGCATACCCGCAAGTTCAGCAGCAACCGAAATAACGTAGGTTGCACCTCTCTTGTTCGCCATATGACCTCCTTCTACTTACGAGCGTTTGCTTCTAGATCTTGACGCGGATCGAAGTCAGCGGTTAGCTCACCGAGCTTCGCCACAGCCGCCCTCGCTTCCTTCGACATGTTCTTAGGCACAGCAACCTCAGTTTCAATAATGAGGTCACCCTTCTTGCGCCCCTTCTTCACGCCGCGGCCGCGGACTCGCAAAAGCGCCCCAGAGGACGTGCCCTGCGGCACCTTCACTGTCACGGATGAGCCATCGAGTAGCGGTACGGAAACACTTGCGCCTAGCGCGGCCTCGGTAAACGAAACCGGCAACTTCATGCGCAAGTTCTGCCCGTCCAGGCTGAACACCGGATGCTTCTCAAGCGAGATCGCAACCACGAGGTCGCCCGCAGGCCCCCCGTTCACGCCCGGCCTGCCTTTGCCGCGCAAACGAACCTTCTGCCCATCCGTCACGCCGGCCGGCACGCGCACCGTCATTGACCGTCCCTCGACGGTCATCTTCAGCGTCGCACCCTCCACAGCCTGGCGTAGCGTCAAAGTGGTAGCAGCCGAGAGGTCAGCGCCCTTTTGCGCGGCCTGGCCAAATGCTCCCCTACCCGCGAAATCCGAGAAATTCGGGGCGCTACCCTGGCCGCCACCGGCAAACAGGTTCGAAAGGATATCTTCAAAACCCGCACCGGATGAGCCGCCAGAAGTAGAGAACCGAACCCGAGAGCCGTTTCCTCCCCCACCAAACATGGAGAAAACGTCTTCAAACCCAGAGGCAGAACCACCCGGCCCCGCAGAGAAGCGAGCCCCTCCGCCAGCCATCGCACGAATCGCGTCGTACTGCTTACGCTGCTTCGGATCAGACAAAACCTGGTAGGCCTCGCCAACCGCCTTGAACTTTTCCTCCGCGCTCTTATCACCCGGATTCTGGTCAGGGTGATGCTTGCGCGCAAGCTTTCGGTAAGCCTTCTTGATCTCCGACTCCGACGCATCCTTAGACACGCCCAGCGTCTTATAAAAGTCCTTCTCCATCCAATCTTGTCCAGCCACTACTTCTCACCTCCAAAGTTTTGTTGCAGCTACTGCGGGTTTGCCACGATGACCTTCGCTGCACGTAGCACCTTGTCATCGATCTTGTAACCCGCCTGGATAACCTGCGCAACCGTTTCCACCTGCACGTCAGAAGATGGTTGCGCCATAACGGCCTCGTGAATCATTGGATCAAACTCATCACCAACTGCGCCGAAGCGCTCAATCCCAAACTGGGAAGCCAGCGTCTGCTCCAACTTGTTCGCAATCGATGCGAACGGGCCGTCTTCTAGCGCGCCCGCATCACGAGCCGCAGCAATGTCGTCCAGCACCGGCATCAGCGCCTCCACGACCTCGCTCTGTCCGATTTTGCGAGCGTTGGACATGTCGGCCTTCGAGCGGCGCACATAGTTGTTGTGCGTTTGCGTGAGGTTGTAATGGTCAGCCCTCGCGCGCGCAAGCTCATCGCCCTGCTTCGCTAGTTCTTCGCGCAGCGCCGCCGGATCATCGACGTCCGCTTCCGCGTTGACATCTGCAAGCTGCTCCTCCAAATGCGAAATATCATTCGGATCAGCTGGCTGGCCGGGGGATGATTGCGAGCCAGAGCCGGTGCGGGGGTCTTCCCCCGCACCTTCCTCACGGTCCTCGAAGGGATCGCGATTTTGCTCTTCACTCACTTGTTGTCCTCTTCTTCATCGACAACTTCCGCGTCGATGACGTCGTCTTCATTACCAGCGTCAGCGGCCTGACCTTCAGCCTGCTGGGCCTGCTCGGCCTGTGCAGCCTGGTAGACCTCCTGGCCGATCTTCATGCCGGACTCGTTCAGCGTCTCAAGTGCCTTCTTCACCGCTTCGGTGTCGTCGCCCTCAAGCGCCTTCTTGACGGCCTCGACATCGGTCTTGACAGCATTCGCCGTCTCGTCCGAGATCTTGTCCGCCTCGTCCTTCAAGATCTTCTCCATCTGGTATACGGTCTGCTCAGCAAGGTTGCGGACCTCCGCGTCTTCACGACGCTTCTTGTCCTCTTTCGCGTGAGCTTCCGCTTCCTTAACCATGCGGTCGATCTCGTCCTTCGGTAGTGCGGAGCCGCCGGTGATCGTCATCGACTGCTCCTTGCCCGTGCCGCGATCCTTAGCGGACACGTGCACAATACCGTTCGCGTCAATGTCGAACGTGACCTCAATCTGCGGGATGCCGCGCGGAGCCGGCGCAATGCCGGTCAGCTCGAACGTTCCCAGCGGCTTGTTGTCGCGAGCGAACTCGCGCTCACCCTGGAACACCTGGATCAGAACCGAAGGCTGGTTGTCTTCAGCCGTCGAGAAGATCTCCGTGGACTTCGTCGGGATCGCGGTGTTGCGGTCAATCAGCTTCGTCATGAAGCCGCCCTTGGTTTCAATGCCAAGCGATAGCGGCGTCACGTCGATGAGGAGGACGTCCTTGCGGTCACCCTGCATTACGCCTGCCTGGAGGGCAGCGCCAAGCGCTACAACTTCGTCCGGGTTAACGGACTTCGAGGGCTCCTTGCCGCCCGTCATCTTCTTAACCACCTCGGCAACAGCTGGCATACGGGTGGAGCCACCAACCAAGATCACATGATCGATGTCGTTCACCGAAATGCCCGCATCGCGGATCACAGCCTCGAACGGAGCGCGCGTGCGATCAAGCAGGTCAGCCGTCATTTCCTCAAACTTTGCGCGGCTCAGCGACTCGTCGAGGTGGACGGGTACGCCGTCAACCATCGTGAGGTACTGCAGCGAAATGTTCGTGGAAGTTGCGGATGAGAGTTCCTTCTTTGCCTGCTCTGCCGCGTCACGCAGACGCTGCATCGCTACCGGATCCTTCGATAGGTCGTTACCGGTCTTGCTCTTTACCTGACTGACCAGCCAGTCCACGATTGCCTTATCCCAGTCGTCGCCACCGAGGCGGTTGTCACCGGAAGTTGCACGAACCTCGATCGTGGAGAACTCAGCGCCGTCCTCAGTGTCCTTACCGATTTCGAGGAGTGAAACGTCAAACGTACCGCCACCGAGGTCGAATACGAGGATGAGCTCGTCTTCCTTACCCTTTTCGAGGCCGTATGCGAGAGCAGCCGCGGTAGGCTCGTTCACGATACGGGTTACGTTCATGCCGGCAATGCGGCCCGCGTCCTTCGTTGCCTGACGCTCAGCGTCGTTGAAGTATGCGGGAACGGTAATCACTGCATCGGTAATCGGCTCGCCGAGGTACTCCTCTGCGTCGCGCTTGAGCTTGCCAAGAATACGAGCGGAGATTTCCTGAGCCGTGTAAGCCTTGTCGTCAATCTTCACTTCCCAGTCGGTGCCCATGTGGCGCTTAACCGACATGATGGTGCGATCAACGTTTGTCACTGCCTGGCGTTTTGCGATTTCACCTACCAGGACCTCGCCCGTTTTTGAGAATGCGACAACGGACGGGGTGGTACGCACACCTTCCGCGTTCGCGATGATTGTGGGCTCGCCACCTTCAAGCGTGGCGATTGCCGAGTTCGTGGTGCCAAGGTCAATACCTACTGCACGTGCCATATCAATGGCCTCCTTCATAAAATCAAGTTGAGTCTGTTGCACTCAAGTCTACCTTTCGCGGCCACCCTGTCAACCCGAATGCTCCAAACTTGAGTCTACTAAGCTCAACCTCTAGCGCCTTTCGTTTATTCCCACCTCTCAGCCGTTTTGTGTGAACCGCGCCACGCTGTGCGTTTCTTGGCCACGACTTAGACGTGCGTAGGCAGACGTTAGGCCGTTAACATCGGGTACATGTCGAGCGAAAATGATGAGCGCGGCGAGACCGCATTGGACATATCCGAGGACGCCTTCGCCACCCTCGTGGAGGAAGTTCTTGCGCAGCTGCCTGAGTCCATGCTCGAAAACACCGACAACGTAGCGATTTTCGTGGCCGAAGAACCTGAGGACGGTTCTGACCTGTTGGGGCTTTATGAGGGCGTCGATCTGACCGAGCGTGACAACTACGGATTTGGTGACTTGCCCGACCAGATAACGCTGTTCCGGCTACCGTTACTGCGCATGTGCGCAGATGTGGAGGAACTTCGACGCGAGATTAAGGTGACGATCGTGCACGAGGTTTCCCACCACTTCGGCATTGATGACGATCAGTTGCACGAACTCGGGTGGGCGTAGTGACTGCATCTACTTGGATGACGCTCTTAACAACGTTCACTCTGGCGGTCATTTCGCCGGGCCCTGACTTTCTGGCGACGCTACGCATGACTCTTTCAAGGGGGCGTAGCCGCGGAATAGCAACGGGCATTGGCATTGGCACGGGCACTTCCGCGTGGGCGGTAGGCACCATGGCCGGGGTGGTGGCCCTCATTTCACGCTCTGAAACTGCGTTTTTCGCGGTTCGCCTAGTCGGCGCCATATTCCTTGCGGGCTACGGCATCCGTATTCTTGTCTCACTTATGCGTGCGAGGAATGAGGCCCCCTCTGAAGGCGCGGATGAGGAGCCAGCAGCACCCTCGAACGAGCCCTACCCGGCTTGGAAGGCATTCCGCCTCGGTTTCTTGACCACAACAGTTGGCAACCCGAAGGCGGTCATCTTTTTCACAACTCTGTTTGCCTCAATGTTGCCGCCCTCGATCACCTTTTTGGAAGGCGGGGCGCTCACCCTGGTGATGGTAGCGATTTCCAGCTGTTGGTTCACCGCGGTTGCCCTCGCCGCGTCAATGCCGGCTTTTGTGCAAGGTTATGAACGCTTGCATAAACCGATCGATGCCGCCCTTGGCGGACTGTTCGTGATTCTAGGCGTAGCCCTAATCCCGTGGGGGACGCTCTTCGCCTAAGTGCCGTAGCATCAGCGTTACCACACTGCGCGCCATGACTTTAGCCGTCTACAACCTCGCGAATCAGAGCCTTCACCGCTTCAGGGTCATTGGGTAGATCTACCACGTGGCGGCCGGCATCCATCACCGAAGCGAAACGCTCGGGCACTTCCGGCGTGATTCCCAACGCCTCTTCAATGGTTTCAGCAAACTTCACCGCAAGAGCGGTTTCGAGGACAATGAGGGGCTGTTCCACCGCTCCCCCGCGCAGAGCATCGCGCGCAACCTTCCACGCATCCGCGGTGTGCGGGTCAATGAGGACGCGGTCATGGCGGTATACCGACTGGATCGAGTCGATCCGGTCAGCGTGCGTTGAAGATCCCGAAAGGAAACCGAACTTACGGCGCGCATCTTTAAACTCACGCGTATTGGCCAAAGAGAACTCTCCGCGAGCGCCCAGCTGGTTCACAAACAGTTCACGCACGCGCGCCTGGTCACGCTCAACCAGGTCAAACACGAAACGTTCGAAGTTGGACGCTTTAGAGATGTCCATCGACGGGCTTGACGTTTTGAAAGTCTGCTCAGAGGAACGAACGCGATAAATGCCGGTTCGGTAGAACTCATCAAGTACATTGTTCTCGTTGGTTGCAACAATCAGCCGGTCAATGGGCACGCCCATGCTGCGCGCGACGTGGCCGGCGAAAACATCGCCAAAGTTACCCGTTGGCACTGAGAATGAGACCTTATTGGCAGGCGTGCCACTAGCTTGGATCCATGCGGCTACGTAATACACCACTTGGGCGAGCAGGCGAGCCCAATTAATCGAGTTCACCGCTCCAATGCTGTAACGCGCTTTGAAGTCAGCGTCTGCCGAGATTGCCTTCACCACGTCTTGGCAGTCATCAAAAACTCCGTCGAGAGCAATGTTGACAATCGCCGGGTCATCAATGCCATACATTTGCGCCTGCTGGAATGGCGTCATGCGGCCGGCGGGCGTGAGCATAAAGACGCGGATTCCGGCCTTGCCTAGCATCGCGTATTCGGCCGAAGAGCCGGTGTCTCCCGAAGTTGCCCCCAGAATGTTGAGCTCTTGCCCACTCTGGCTCAGCGCGTACTCAAAAAGTTGCCCCAGCATTTGCATCGCCATGTCTTTAAACGCAGCGGTTGGTCCATTAGACAGGTGCAACAGCCAAATGTGGTCAGATAGTTGCGTCATGGGCGCAACCGCGCGCGAACCGAAGTTCTCTACGCTGTATGCGCGCTTACACATTTCCCGCAAGTCCTCTTCGGGAATGTCATCAATGTAGAGGCGCATTACCTCAAAAGCGAGGGCCGCGTATCCTTCTTCCCGGAAAACCTTGGACCATTCCAGCAGCGTATCCGGATCTACCTGCGGGTATTCGACAGGCATGTAGAGGCCGCCATCGGGCGCGAGGCCCGCGAGGAGAATCTCGGTGAACGTGCGGGCCCGGTCGGTTGGCACTCCGCGAGTAGAAATGTAGCGCATGCGGTAAGCCTACCGATTTCGCGCCCTGGCTTCCGAGCGTTCCAGAGTGTGGGGCAAAAGTTGCGCGCCACTTTATCCCAGGTCTGCGCGCGGGCCCCCTCCTCGTTTTAGAATGAAGAAAATTATCAACCACAAAGGGGACACGTCATGGCTATCAAGATTGTGAATGAGGCGTCTAAGGCCGTTATTGACGGCATGAACAAGCTACTGCCACAGCTTTCATCTTCTGCCACTTCAATGAGCGGAGAGGACGTAGCACGCTTCCTGGGACAGCCTTCTACAACACTATTTGTGTACACGACAGATGATGATCCGGACAACATTTTGGGCATGCTAACACTGGTGGTGTTCGAGATTCCAACGGGCGTGCGCGCCTGGGTTGAGGACGTTGTGGTGGCCGAAGAAACTCGCGGTCAGGGCGCTGGCCGCCAGCTGGTAGACGCATCGGTTGAGTACGCGCACAAGATTGGTGCGAAAACCGTGGACTTGACATCACGCCCCACCCGCGAGGCAGCGAATCGCCTGTACCGCCGGGCTGGTTTTGAGCAGCGTGAGACCAATGTGTACCGCTATTGCTGCTAGTTTGGATACGTGAGTATTTTTAGTGATGCAGAAGTTAAGCAGGTAGAGGATTTCGGGAAGTTCATTGAGGCTTCCCCCTCTTCTTTTCACGCAGCACGGGAGATTGCCACCAGGCTGAAAGCCCACGGGTATTCGCAGATGCTTGAATGCGATCCGGTGGATGTCACGCCGGGTGGCCATTTCTTTGTGCGAGATGGCGCGGTGATGGCGTGGTTCATTCCCGAGGAGGCGGTCCGGCCGGCCTTCCGGATCGTTGGGTGCCACACGGATTCACCAGGGTTGAAGGTAAAACCGTCCGGCTCGTCGAAGTCGCCCGACGGTTGGGGTCAGATTGATGTCGAGCTGTACGGCGGCCTGCTGCTGAACTCGTGGCTGGACCGCGAGATCGGGTTTGCCGGCCGAATTATGGACCGCCACGGCAACGAGCACTTGGTTAAGACGGGCCCGATTGCGCGCGTTCCACAACTGGCGATTCACTTGGATCGCGATATTAACTCAGGTTTCAAGCTGGACCGGCAAAAGCACATGCAGCCGGTGTGGACCCTGGGCGACAAGTCGCTATTCACTCATTTGGCGCAGCTCGCTGGCCTGGAGTCAGAGCGAGACATTGTGGGCCACGACCTCGTGTCATTTGCAACGCAGGCTCCGGCTCGTTTTGGTTTGGACGAGGAATTCTTCGCGGCTGGACGGCAGGACAACCTATCTTCAGTACACGCCGGCCTTACCGCCTTAGAGCGCATGGAAGCTTCCGATTTTGCTGATATTGCGGTGTTTGCCGCATTTGATCACGAAGAAGTTGGGTCTTCCACCAGGTCGGGAGCGTCGGGCCCGATCCTTGAAACAACGCTACGTCGGATCGCGGCTGGCCTGGGCAAGGACGAGGACGGATACCATCAGATGCTCGCAGGCAGCACGTGCGTGTCTGCTGATGCCGGGCATTTTGTGCACCCGAACTACGCCGAGCGCCACGACCCAAATAACCATCCGATGCCGGGCAAGGGCCCGATGCTGAAGCTGAACGCGAATCAGCGTTACGCTTCGGACGCGGTGGGAGCAGCGCTTTGGGCGCGCATGTGCGAGGCTGCGGGAGTGCCCGCGCAGGCGTTCGTGTCTAATAACGCGATGCCGTGCGGATCTACCATTGGACCGCTAACGGCAACGCGCTTAGGGATCACCACCGTGGACGTAGGCATTGGTCTGCTCTCTATGCACTCGGCTCGCGAAATGAGCCACGTTAGCGACCACCTGACGATGTCGCGCGTGCTCGAAGAATACTGGAAGGGCGCATAAGCGCCCGCCTTGCGTAATCTAACGCAACAGCCCTTCGGTTCCACCTAGGAAACGAAGGGCTGTTTGTTACGCCAAGAAAGCGTATATCGCTGGCACCAGGAGGATCTTGAACACGATCGAGGAGGCAAAGAGGGCCGCGTAGGCCGACTCGATGCGCTCGTCCGCAACCTTCGCGGCGGCAGCCTGCATGATGGCGGGCTGGCCGAGGAAGCCGGCAACGCCACCCGCAGTACGAGGGCCGGACAGCTTCAGCAGACGGCCAGCAATGGCAAGCAGGGTTGCAGAAATCAAGGTAATTGAGGTGGCGAGGATCGCGGCCTTCCAACCGAGCGAGGTAACCACGACCTCCTTGAATGCGGGCCCGGCGCCAAGGCCAAGAGCCGCAAGGAAGAACAGGAGGCCAAGCTGGCGCACCGTGAGGTTCACAGATTCTGGCATGGACCAGATCAGGTTGCCGGTGCGGCGAAGCGCTCCCAGCACCATGCCAACCACGAGCGGACCGGCTGCTGCGCCAAGTGAGAACATTGCGCCTCCGGGCATGGGAACAGACACAAGGCCAAGAAGCAGGCCGAGCACCATGCCCAGCCCAAAGGTGAGGGCGTCCACCTCGGCGATGCGACGATCCGAATCGCCAAAGAAACTACGCACCGCGCTCAGCTGCGAGGACGGGACGGAAACCGAGACTTCGTCGCCGGGTTGTAGCGCCAGTTCGTCTTTGGCTAGCAGCTCTAGGTCGCCGCGCGTAACGCGCGTGATGATGCCGCCAAACTTCACGGGAATGTTGAGCTCCGCGATGGTTCGTCCGGTCATGTCCGAGTTGGAGACGCGGATCTTTTCAAAGTCCACCGCTCGCCTGTCATCTGCAATGTGAACGCTGGATTCATATCCGAGGATGTCGATGGTTTCGTGTACGCGATCTTCAATGCCAACCACTACAACGAGGTCATCCGGCTGGAGTTCTTCGCCGGGGACAACCACGCGGGTTTTGTCGCCGCGGCGCAGGTAGGATAGGCGCACGTCCTGGCACGCCCACGGTTCGATTTGGCGCAGGTTGATGGTCTTTTGCACGTGCGCGGTGCGGGCTACAAGGCCGGCGCCGGCAAGTGAAGGCGTATCTTTTTCGCCCTTCCAGGGCCGCTCCACCACGATGGTGACGATGATGATGCCAACGATGACGCCGAATGGATAGCCCACGGCGTAGCCGGCGCCCGGAGTTGCAGACCCGGTGACGCGCAGCGCGGAGTCGAGGGCCGGCGCGGAGGTGAGGGCGCCGGTAAACAGTCCGGTGGATAACTCGGCGGGAATCTCGAGGAGTTTGCCTCCCACAACGGTGACGACGCCGGCGGCCAGGGTCATTAGGGCGGCCGCGCCGATTAGCGGAGCTTGGCTCTTCAACTGCTGCATGAAGGTGCTGCCCGCGGCAACACCCACCGTGTAGGTAAACATGGCGAGTCCGATGGACTGTAGCAGCGACATGTTTTGGCCGAGGTCAGGGTAGGCGGCGGACAGAGCCAGGCCCACGAAGAGGGCTCCTGCCGCACCGAACTTTAGGTGCCAAAACTTGATCTGGCCGAATGCGGCGCCAAGTGCCACTACCAGGAAGAAAGTGAGGATAGCGCTTTGGGATAGAATTTCGAACACGCTCTTAGCCTATGCCACAGCTCCTATAGCATGGGAATGTGAGTGATGAATCCGTCAGAGTAGACACGTGGCTGTGGAGCGTGCGGCAGCTGAAGTCGCGTTCTCAAGCTACTGCCGCATGTAAGGCGGGTCACGTAAAAATCAATGGTTCTACCGCTAAGCCGTCCCAAAAAGTGAGTGTGGGCGACACTGTGACGTATCGTTTTCAAGGTTTTGATCGCGTGCTAGAAGTAGTTCAGATTCTCCGTACGCGCGTGGGCGCTCCGATTGCTCAAAAAGCGTATGTAGATCATTCAGAGCCGAGACCCGAGGCGTACGTCATGATGGCGCTTCCTCGCCGCGAGCGCGGTTCAGGCAGGCCTACTAAGCGCGAGCGTCGTGAACTGGATCGCCTGCGTGGTCGCGATACAAACACCGGCCGCATTTGAGGCCCCGTTAAGCGTTTTCGAGGCCCACCAGCTGCTCTAGCGCCCGGTTCCAAGTTCCGTATACCTGGCGAATGTTTGAGCCGGATGGGCGCCCGTTTTCTTTAGCCCACTTGGTGTAGCCGGCGTAGGAGGCCGAGGTTTGCGCACTCTCGCATTCCGCGAGGTAGGCGCGGATGGCGCGAATCCGGTCGGTTTCACTAAACCGGGCGTTTTTGCGCCCAACTTTCCCATCGCTAGACGCTGTGAGCCCACACCCTTTCATCGCGCCGGCCCAGGTTCCGCCAAACCGTTGCATGATGGTTTGGTAAGTGGGCGGCCAGAGCCTCACTCCGCGCGCGGATTCAAGCCCCAGTTCAGCCAGAATTTCAACCCGCATCTGGTCATACCTTTGTGCAGAGAGCGAGGCACCCTCTCCCTCGTCTGCCCGACGTTTAGAAGCGGCCGCAAGCGCGAGGATTTGCCCGGCCCTGCCCTCCGGATCAGCCACGCCAAGGCCGGCGAGGATACCGGCGAGCTCCCCGGAGTCCTCGGCTGTTTCAATCGGAGCGAGACCGTGGGTGCGCGCAAACGCGTAGTGGATCGCGATTTTTAACACACTGTCTGAAAAAGACTTAAGTTGTCTCATGTCTTAAAGTTACTATGGTCTACTGACCTGTTTTACGTGCCTTAGAGGCTGGTTCTGGTTCTGGTTCAGGTCAATGCTTGTTGGGAGTTTCGTTGCTTTTCAAATTGGCTTGGAAGTTCTTACACCGCCGCATTCCCACACTGCTTGGCATTTTTCTTTTGCAGATCGGTGCGACGGTAGCCGCTCTATTTTTGCCTGATTTGAATGCCCGAATCATTAATGAGGGCGTCGTGGTTGGCGATACGGCAACGGTTTGGCGCCTGGGCGGGTTAATGATCGCATTCACTGTGGTTCAGATGACGTGCTCAACGCTGGCAATCATTTTGTCTGCCGTAGTGTCGATGAGGCTGGGACGCTGGCTCAGGCGGAAGCAGTTTGTAAACGCACAGACGTTCTCTACGGATCAACTAACCCACTTCGGGCCGCCGTCACTAATCACGCGCACAACCAACGATGTGCAGCAGGTACAAATGGTTACGTTCATGACACTAACCATGGCCGTAATGGCGCCACTGATGGGCGTGGGCGCGATTGTGATGGCGTTGCGTCAAAGCGTGCAAGTGTCACAAATGCTGCTGGTGGTTGTTCCTTTGATTGCGACGGTAATCGGCCTGGTGATGTGGAAGATGGTGCCGCTGTTTAAGACGCAGCAAAAGCGCATTGACCGCATGAACACTGTGCTTCGCGAGCAGCTTTCGGGTATGCGCGTGATCCGCGCATTTGTGCGGCAAGAAACCGAGCGCGCCAAGTACGAGCAGGTCAATACTGAACTGCGCGGGGTAGCCATGAAGATCGGCGCCCTATTTGCGTTCATGTTCCCCGCCACGCAACTGGTGACTTGGACGGCGCAGGTGCTGGTCATCTGGTTTGGTGGCCACCTGATTGCAGCGGGTAACATGGAGGTTGGATCGCTGATCGCGTTCATCAACTACCTGATGCAAATCTTCATGTCGGTAATGATGGCCGGTTTCATTTTTGTGATGGTGCCGCGCGGCTCAGTGTCCGCTGAGCGCATCAACGAAGTGCTGGTAACCAAGTCCAACTTGCACGTTCCGGGCCACCCTAAGGCTCTGGCCGGCCCCGCCGAGTTCAGCTTGAACGATGTGACCATCAGTTATCCAGGGGCTGAGGCTCCCGTCCTCAAGAACCTGTCCGTGAACTTCCCGCGCGGGTCCGTGACCGGCGTGATTGGCCCAACGGCCTCGGGCAAATCGTCTTTGGTAAAAGTGATTCCGCGCCTGTTTGACGTGGTTGGTGGCGAAGTTCAGATGAATGGCGAGGACGTGCGCGACTATCGCCTATCCGAGGTACGCCGCCGCATTTCACTGGTGCCGCAAAAGGCATACCTGTTTTCAGGCACGATCGCTTCAACGGTTTCGGGCAGCTCGGATGAGAAGCTGATTGACCGTGACCGGGTTGAGTGGGCACTAAAGGGAGCGCAAGCTTACGACTTCGTCTGCGCCCTCGATGAGGGAATCGATTCCGAGGTAGACACGGGCGGCCAGAACTTTTCGGGCGGCCAGAGGCAGAGGCTAGCGATTGCACGCGCCCTCTACCGCGACGCGGACCTGTACATTTTTGACGACTCCCTCTCTGCCCTTGACGCAGCTACCGAGAAGAGGCTTCGCGATGGCCTGCCCGAGTATGTTGGCGAGGCCGCGGTGGTGATTGTTTCGCAAAAGACGTCCTCGATTGCGGATGCGGATCAGATTCTGGTGCTTGGCGAGGGCCAAGCGCAGGGCCTTGGCACGCACTCGCAGTTGCTGCGCGATTGCCCGCTATATAGCGAGATCGCTAATTCGCAGGTTGGGGAGGCAAAATGAGTTCTCACAGCGACGCTTACAAAAACGACACCAACGACTTTTGGAGTTCTGTAAAACGCTTATTTGGTGAGCTTCGCCCGGAGCGTTTACGCATTTCGTTAACCGTATTATTGACGGCCCTTGCGGTAGCTCTCACGGTTGCTGGTCCGAAGCTGCTGGGTGATGGCACAAACATCATCTTCAACGGCGTCGCCTCCAGTTTCATCCCCGAGGGCATGACGAAGGCTCAGTACGTGACCCAGTTGCGCACCGAGGGCAATAGTCAGCTGGCGCAAATGCTGGAATCCATGAACCTGACTCCTGGTTCGAGCGTAGATTTCGAAGCCCTTGCCCGCGTCCTCCTGCTTGCTTTTACCGTGTACGCATTGGCTTCTTTGTCCTACTTAACCGTTGGCATGATCATTCGTAAAATCGTACAGAACACGGGCTTCACCCTTCGCAAGAAGGTGCAGGACAAGATCGATAAGCTCCCGCTATCCTACATGGATTCACGCAGGCGCGGCGACCTCATGTCGCGCGTAACTAACGACGTGGACAACGTTACGCAGTCGCTATCGCAAATGATTGAGCAGGTGCTTGAAAGCTTCCTTACCATCATTGGCATTTTGTTCATGATGTTTTGGATTTCGTGGCGCCTGGCAATCCTGGCGATTATTGCGATCCCATTCGGCGCTATTGTTGCCGGCATGATTGCGAAAAAAGCGCAGCCCTACTTCCGCCAGCAATGGAAGGCCACGGGGCAACTGGGCGGCATCGTAGAGGAGGCCTACACGGG
The DNA here is from genome assembly GCF_900119695.1 of Actinomyces urinae. Classification (GTDB taxonomy): domain Bacteria; phylum Actinomycetota; class Actinomycetes; order Actinomycetales; family Actinomycetaceae; genus Gleimia; species Gleimia urinae. The sequence goes on along the minus strand of NZ_LT632547.1, from coordinate 1,496,819 downwards.
TCACGAGGTCGTGCAGGCGTTCTCAATGAACGACGAGTTCCTCAGCCAGTTCGATGAGGCCAATGAGAGCCTGTACGGCTCTGCTGTGCGGGCGCAGGCAATTTCTTCGCTCATGCAACCAGCGATGATGCTCACATCCAATATTTCTTACATTCTGGTTGCGATTGCGGGTGGCCTGCAGGTGGCAGCCGGCGCGATTTCGCTGGGCGGAGTGCAGGCATTCATCCAGTATTCGCGCCAGATTGGGCATCCGATTGCCTCTCTCGCTTCGCTGGCTACTCTGGCGCAGTCGATGGTTGCTTCTGCGGAACGCATTTTTGAGTTCCTCGACGCGCAGGAAATGGATCAGGACGCGCCAAAGGAAAGCCCAGTAGATTTGCGCGATGCGTCGATTACATTCGAACACGTGCGGTTTGGCTACGACCCGGAAAAGCCGGTTATTCGCGACCTCAGTTTGAGCGTAGAGCCCGGCCACATGGTTGCTATCGTAGGCCCCACGGGCGCCGGCAAAACGACGCTCGTGAACCTCTTGATGCGGTTCTACGAGATTGATTCGGGCAAGATCGCGATTAACGGCCGCTCAATTGCAGACATCAATAAGGATGATTTGCGCGCGGGCATCGGCATGGTTTTGCAAGACACGTGGCTGTTCGAAGGCACGATTGCTGAGAACATCGCTTACGGCGCCGATCGCGACGTTTCGATGGAAGAGGTAGTCGCTGCCGCTAAGAAGGCGCAGGCACACTCGTTTATTCGCCACCTGCCCCGCGGTTACGACACGGTTGTGAAGGCCGAGGGCTCCAACCTTTCACAGGGTGAACGCCAGCTGCTAACCATTGCGAGGGCATTCATCTCTAAGCCGGACATTCTCATTTTGGATGAAGCCACTTCTTCTGTTGATACGCGCACAGAAGCCGTGATTCAAGAGGCCATGGAACGGCTACGCAAGGGCCGTACTTCGTTTGTTATTGCACACAGGCTCTCTACAATCCGCTCGGCTGACGTGATTTTAGTTCTTGAAGATGGCGATGTGGTAGAGCAGGGCAGTCACGAAGAACTACTCGCGGCGCAAGGAGCTTACGCAAAGTTGCACGCGTTGCAGTTCGAAGAATAAACCTCGCGCTTCATCTCACCCGGGCCGGCTTTCTCTGGAGAGCCGGCCCCGATTGTTCCGAGCGCGCGGGCGGAGCGCTTAATGAGAATCAAGACATGAGACAGACACGCACGGAACGTATATTTTGCGTTACGGTGCCTACATGACAAGTTCACTATCTTTGGATCATATCCTTGCGAACATGGAGCTGAAGCCGCAGGGAATCTACGTTTTCGTAGCACTTGATGAGATTCCAGAAGGCGTTGAGCCCTTCGCAACCGTACGCGAATACGAGGGCCAAACAATCGTCATTTCTGAAGATCGTGCAATCGAAGCTGGCCTACCCACTGAAAAGCGCTTCACACGGATTTCGCTTGACGTGCCTTCTTCGCTGGAAACCATTGGCATTACAGCGACGATCGCGCAGATTCTTGCGTCTCGATCTATCACCTGTAACTCACTCGCCGGTTTCCACCGCGACCACCTGTTTGTTCAAGTAGATAAGGCAGACGAGGCTCTTGAGATTCTCCATGACCTCAAAGAGCAAGCAAAGGGCTGGCTCCCCCAGTAAGCCAACAGACTCCAGCGGTATTGGCCGAGCAACGTAGCACTTCCAACTCCGCAACTCACACAACATTCTCGAGATTCATACCGGTGCCCGCGCATAGCGTGGGCACATTCTTTTTCCGCTCATTTGGCCGCTTTATTCTTCAATCAGCCCCCTCTACCCACCTGGGCAGGCTCAATCCATTACGCTTGGAGTATGTCCAAAGAGCAATCTGATGTAAAAGCAATCGAGCGTCTAGCCGATGGAACTGTTAAACAAACCAACATGCTCACCGGAACGGAAGTGTGGACCGTTCCCGGACGCGGACATCGTCCTTTAACCGTCCCCGCAACCACGCAGGCTCCAATCGATTTAGAGCGCCACGGAGAATACTGTGCATTTTGCGAGCGCCGTTACCTCGAAACCCCTCCTGAAAAAGCGCGCGTAGTAAAGCACGAGGACGGAACTTGGCAAAAGCTTGAAAACCTACGCGCTGAAGACCTGCGTGAAACCGTGGCGGAGTTCCGCCGGGTTCCCAACCTGTTTGAGATCGTTTCCTACAAGTACTGGCACCTAAACCACGGGCACGTCCCCTCCGAAGCACAGCACCGCCGGATGGCCGACTACTTGGCCAGCCCTGCGGGTTACGACCACGTTATGCGAGTGGTTAAAGCCCGCCTCATGGCATCGGGGCAAACCGTGGACGAGGTTGCAAGCCTGGACGATTCGCAACTGCTACCCGAAGCCTCCGGGTTTTTTAGCGGTGGTCACGACCTCATTGTTGCAAGACGCCACTACACGCCGGGCGCGACGATGGACACGCAACTGGCATCTTCGGGCACGCTAACGCCCGAGGAGCACTACCAGTACATGAAGCTAACTATCGAGGCGATGGAGGACCTGTACCAGCTCAACGAGCACGTGGCATACGTGGCGTGCTTCCAGAACTGGCTTAAGCCCGCGGGAGCTTCTTTCGACCACCTGCACAAGCAGCTAGTTGCAATCGATGAGCATTCGGTACAAACCGAAGCTGAGCTCGGCCGGCTCCGCCGCGACCCCGACATTTACAAGAAAATCCTGCACACCGCCATCACGCGCGGCCTACTGCTTGCTCAAAATGAGCATGCCATCGCCCTCGCCGGCATCGGACACCGCTACCCGTCCATCGCGATCTGGCCGCTCGGCAAAGCGCACAACCCCTGGGAAGCAAGCCCGCAGAAGTTGCGCGGCGTCTCCGACCTCGTACACGCAATGCACGCCGCCACCGGAGCGGAAGTTCCTTGCAACGAGGAGTGGTACCACCGCCCCGTTGATGTGCCCTCCCCCATGCGTTGGCGTCTGCTGCTGAAGTGGCGCATATCGACTCTGGCCGGGTTTGAGGGCGGCACGCGCATCTACCTGAACACGATCGACCCGTGGGGTGTGCGTGACCGCGTTCTGCCAAAGCTGGTTGAACTTCGTGAGGCGGGCAAGATTGCGCCCATGAAGATCGGCGACGAGTGCAAGGTGGACGTCACCGCACTAGACGCGTAACGGCGTCGAGGCTCCTTGGATTCGCGCAGCTAGTTGTGGGTTGCGCCTGAGGTAACCTGCGCGCATTTTTCCGCATCCAGTTTGACGCGCATGCTGGCCTCGCTCACGCGCGCATGAATTGGCAGGTTCACCCGGGCGATCTTGCCCGAATCCAGTTGCACGGTAACCTGCTTGGCGCCGCGTACCGCGTGGCTTTCCACGACCTGCACCGCCGCCCCCTCGCCGGCCGTATCAGTCACGCTCCACGCCCCCGGGCCGCACGCAAGCTCCAAGCCGGGAGCCACGTCCACGCCGAAGGCCGCGGCCTCCTCGGCCCCCAAAATCGGACTGTAACCCAAGAAGCTAGCCACTGACCTTGTGCCCGGCTGCGCCCACACCTGCGCCGGTGTGCCCATGCGAGCAATCACGCCGTCCTCCATGATCGCAACCTGGTCCGCCACGGTGAACGCCTCATCCTGATCGTGCGTCACGTACACGGCCGTTGTGCCAGTTTCCTTCACAATGCGACGGATCTCCACCGAAAGCTGTTCACGCAACGCACGGTCCAGTGCAGATAGGGGCTCGTCAAGAAGTAGCAAACGAGGCCGCGGCGCCAAAGCCCGAGCCAACGCCACCCGCTGCTGCTGGCCACCCGAAAGCGTAGCTACCCGACGGCTCGCTGTACCTGGCAGACCAACCGTGTCAAGGAGCTGCTGGCCGCGCTCCTGCCACTGGCCGCGTGGAATGCGTCCGCGCAGTCCAAACGTCACGTTTTGCCCCACGTTCTGGTGTGGGAACAGTTGCCCATCTTGGAACATGAGGCCAAACCCGCGCCTGTGCACGGGCAGTCGGGAAACGTCCTCGCCGTCAAACACTATCTGACCCGAGGAAGCCTCCAGCCCTGCAATAGCACGCAAAAGCGAGGACTTTCCAGAACCGGAAGCGCCCAGCAGTGCCAGGATCTGCCCCGTCTCTAACTGCAAGGATACGTTTTTCACCGCGTGCACACGGCCGTAGAACACGTCGATGTTTTCAAGGTTTAAACCCATTTTTTCCTCTTCCCTACATGCCCGCTACAAGCTTCACACTGGTGCCGGTTCGAGAGGAGCGGTCCGCGGCGGCCTCCACGATTGCCATCACCGACCCGGCTAGCACAGCCAGCAAAACCGAGGCCGCTAGCGCCATGCCCTGCTCGGTTGCGCCCGGCTGTGAGATCAACCGGTAAATCGCCACTGGAAGCGTTGGATTAGCGGGGCGAGCCAAGAAGCTGGTGGCACCAAACTCGCCCAGCGACATTGAGAACGCGAACGCCGCCGCGATTGCCAGTGATCGCACAGCGTATGGGCCTTCCACTGCGAACAGGGTGCGAAGAGGGCCGGCCCCAAGCACACCCGCCACCTCTTTTTGCCGCGGATCGATAGAGGCGAGGACCGGGCTAACCACTCGCACAACTAGCGGAATGGCAACCATCGCCTGCGCCATTGGGATCAGCCAGAACGAGCCGCGCAGATCCAACGGCGGGCGGTTCAATGTGATTAAAAAGCCGAATCCTACGGTCACTGCGGACACGCCCAGTGGAAGCATGAACAGGCCGTCCAGGAACTTCAATGCTCCCTTACCCGCGCGAGTTCTTGGCCTGCGCGTAATCACAATCGCTACCAGGCCGCCAATCACCACAGCTGTCACCATTGCAATCAACGCGATTTCAACAGAGCGCACCGTCGAAGAAACTACCGAGGTTTGCAAGAACTTTGTTGCGTCTACATTGAACAGGTCTTGATAGTTAGCAAATGTGATCTGGCCAGAGCGGTGCAAGGACCTCCACACCAGCATGCCCATGGGAGCTACCAGTAGCACTAGCACGGGCACCAAAGTTGCAACCAGAGCGGGAATATCCGCTCGTTTGAGAGGCTGGGGAGCCAGGTCCGTGCGCATCTTCTGCGTGGCTGCTCCAGCGCCGCGCGCAAGCGACCCCATCCATAGGGCAAGCGCAATCACTATCAGCTGCACGATTGACAGCACTGACGCGGAGCGCAAATCAAGTAGCGCGCTGGTAAGGAAGTAAATCTCCGTCTCAACCGTTTGCGTTCGCGTACCACCCAGAATGAGGACGAGACCAAACGAAGTTGCACAAAACAAGAAGATAACCGCTGCTGCGGACGCAAATGCCGGCATAAGCCGAGGTAGCGTCACGGTGAAGAACACTCGCAACGGGCCCGCCCCAAGAGCAGCTGCCGCCTCCTCCATCTTCGGATCTAGACGCACCCACATGTTTCCAATAGTGCGCACCGCCAGCGAATAGTTAAAAAACACCATGCCGATAATGATCGCCGTGTGGGTGCCGTCCAAACCCCACGAGCCGAGCGGCCCAGACTCAATAAACAGCGAGCGGAATGCCACGCCCACAACCACTGACGGCAACACAAACGGGACGGCCACAATCCCGCGAATCGCACCTCGCAGAGGAAAAACTCGGCGGTACAGAATCCACGCGGAAGGCAAGCTGATCGTCACTGACAAAACGGTTGCCACCGCGGCCATCCACACGGTTTGCCACACCACTCGCCACGTGCGGGGCCTGCCCAAAACCTGCACAAATCCGCTCAGATCCAGCGATCCTGCCGAATCCAAAAAACCTCGCCCCACCAGGTTTGCCGTGGGAGCGAGAAAGAATATAGCCAAAAAGATGACGGGCACCCCCACCGCCACCACCGTCAACGCCAGTGGTATGACGCGGTCTGGGAGTGCCCGCCTCAAATCAGCCATGGTCAGCCGGAATCCCGGATTACTGACCCATCAGGTCAGACCACTCGCGCAGCCACTCCTGCTGGTTCTCCGCGATCGTCTTAGCATCCACCTGGTGCGGCTTATCGGCCATCTTGCCGAACTTTGCCAACGCCTCCGGGGCCTTTGCCTCCGGGTTGATCGGGTGCATGTAGTTGGACTCAGACACAACCTCTTGCTGCTCAGCCTGCAGCATGAAATCAATAAATGCCTTCGCTCCCTCAACGTTCTTCGCGCCGCTTAGAACGCCCATGTACTCCACCTGGTGGAAACACGTGTCCAGCAGCGCACCGGTGGTGGACTCGGTTAGATCATCATTAGCCGTGTATGCCGGGGACGACGAGTACGACGTCATCAGCGGACGCGGGCCAGCGCCCTCACCTGCCGAATAATCAACGCCAAACGCATCCGACCATCCCTTGGTTACCTTCACGCCGTTGTCTCGCAACTTCGTCCAGTAATCCTTCCAACCGTCACCAAACGCGCCAACCGTTGCAACAAACAGTGCCATACCCGGCGAGGACGAAGCTGGGTTCATCGTCACAAACATGTCCTTGTACTTCGGGTCCGTGAGGTCCTCAAAAGTGGTTGGCTCCTCCACTCCCTTTTCCTTGAACCACGCGTGGTCAATGTTCACGCACACATCGCCCTGATCAAACGGCACCAAGCCCGGGGCACCCTCGATCTGCTGCTTGGCGGCCCACTCGGGAACCTCTCCCGCATCATCGGCAAACACGCCCTCGGCAACCGCGCGGTAAGCCGAAATGTTGTCTACCCCAAATGCGACGTCACCAAGCGGCTCATCCTTGGTCAAAACCAACTGGTTCACCATCTCACCGCCCGAACCAACCTGGGAAACCTCCAGTTCGTAGCCCGTTTCTTCCTTGAACTTCGCAATCATCTCTTCGGGCAGATCCATCGAGTCGTATGAAACAACCGTGACCTTGCCTGCGCCGGCATCTAAAGCCGGTGAAGACTCCTGCGACGATCCGCCTGTGGATGACGAACATCCAGCCAAAACCAATGCCGCGGCAACTGCCACGCCAGCCCAAACACGCCTCATTAACTTCTCCTCACAAAAATGTACGGTTCAGTTGCGTGCAGGAGAATCGCACCCTTAGTGCGTTTAGAGAACTCGACTTCCTACGCCGGTACTAACCGTCAGGTTCGAGGGTCTGCGCAACGCGCACTCTCAGCGGATCACCGCTCCCCTGTCGCACATAAAAGCCTACCTTGCAGGCCCCATTCAATCTAATCCTGACTCACCGGGTGCCCCCAAAATCTGGCGAGACCGGCAAAAACTAGGCATGATGGATAACAAAAGCCATAACTTTCAAGATTGGAGTAACAATCCGTGGACGTTCCATATAAGCTCGCAACCGCTGGCGCTCTAGCGCTATCCGGCATCATCGCAAACAAGGTAGTTGACCAGGGCTGGAAGCTCGTCACCGGGCGCCCCTCCCCGCAAGGCGAGGATGAAGACCAGGCTAGGTTCGCGGAGCTCATCGCGTTTGCCGTCATCTCCGGTGTACTCGTTTCAGTGACACGCCGCTACGCACTAAAGAGCACCAAGAAGTTCTTTGCCCCGCGCATCGAAGCTGCACCTGACGCCTCCTAAAGTCCCAAGTTGGCCTTACCGAGGCACCAAAAAGCCCGCATCTTGCGGGCTTTTTACTTGCCGGGATCCGGTTACAGCGGCGTTATCGCCTGCTCAACAAGCTTCGAGACCTGCCTCACGGCCTCTTCATCTTCAGAAGAGATCACAACCTCGTCACCGTATTGAGCGCCCAAAGTCATGATCATCAGCCCGGATGTGGCCTCGACTGTTTCCTCACCGAGGGTCACAAAAACTGCGGCCTCGAACTCTTGAGCCTTGCGAGCGATCAGAGCCGCTGGGCGGGCATGTAGTCCCACTTCGGAACCTACCCGTGCTGTCTGCGTGTACATTTCGCCTCCTCGCGAGCTCGCCTTCTATACATTCTCATAAAAACAGCTCTATCTACCCACGCAACTCAGTGCGATTCATTACAAATGAGCGCGGGCATGAACGATCGACGCCTCATGAGCCTCACTCGAGTATTGTTAAAACGTTGCGGACAATTAACAAAGGTGATCCTCGTGGAACAATCAATTGTTTATGGAACGCCCGTTGTAGACGGCATCGCGTACGCCCCCGTGGTGTGGACGCGCAGGCCCAGTATTCCTGCCCTCAGCGCACCGGACCTACCCGAGTACGAACGCTCGGCGGCGATGGCGCAGTTTGAGGAAGCCGCAGACGCCGTAGTTGCTAACCTACGCACGCGCGCCTCGAAAGCTACCGGCCACGCCAGCGCCCTGCTTGAGGTAGGCGCCTCCATGGCTAGCGACCCTGCCTGGCGCAAAGGTATCAAGAAACGCATTGCCCGCGGGATCCCGCCTGTTCAAGCCACAATGGAAGCAACCGAAGAGTTCGTCACCGTGTTTGAGCGCCAGGGCGGCATCATGGCGCAGCGCACCACGGATTTGCGCGATGTGCGTGACCGCGTGATTGCACATCTCGAAGGTAGGCCCGAACCGGGGGTGCCCAAGCCGGATCACCCCGTTGTCCTCTTCGCTGATGACCTCAGCCCGGCAGACACTGCCGGACTCAACCCGGACATCTTCCTTGCCCTCGTCACCGAACTGGGTGGGCCCACCTCGCACACGTCAATCATCGCCCGCCAACTAGGAATTCCCTGCATTGTTGCTGCCCGTAATATTTCCAACATTTCCGAAGGCGAATATGTGCTGGTAGACGGTCGGGCCGGCACCATCCAAGTTGGGGTGACGGCCGAGGAGGCCAAGGGGCAGCTGGAGGAAGACCAGAAGCGACGCAAGCTGATTGAGCAGTGGGAAGGCCCGGGGCGTCTTGCGGACGGTACGCGCATCGAGCTACTTGCCAACGTGCGTGACGGAGAAAGCGCGCAGGAGGCCGTCAGTTTGGGAGCCGAAGGCATTGGCTTGCTTCGCACCGAACTATGCTTCTTAGACTCGCAATCTGAGCCATCCGTTGAAGCTCAACGCCTGGTTTACGAGCCCGCTTTTGGCACGTTCCCAACCAGCAAGGTTGTAGTGCGCACGCTTGACGCCGGCTCGGACAAACCCGTCCCTTACGCAACTTTGCACGAGGAGGCCAACCCGGCTCTTGGCGTGCGCGGCCTGCGCACATCCGGACACTACCCCGATCTACTTCCGCACCAGCTTGATGCCATCGCAGCTGCGGCACAGGGCCACGGGCATGACAAAACCTGGGTTATGGCTCCCATGGTGTCCACCCTGCCTGAAGCGAAATGGTTTGCCAGTCTGGTTCGCGAACGCGGCATGATTCCGGGCATCATGATGGAAGTTCCATCCACCGCAATCCTGGCGGAGCAGTTCATGGAGCTGGTCGATTTCGTCTCCATTGGCACCAATGACCTCACGCAGTACACGATGGCGGCCGACAGGCTTTCACCCGACCTGGCCGAATATTCAGACCCGTGGCAGCCTGCCGCACTCGCCTTCATCAATCAAATTGCTCGCGCTGCAAAGAAGACCGGCACACCCGTTAGTGTTTGCGGCGAGGCCGCAGCTGACCCACTGCTTGCCGTCGTACTCACCGGCATGGGGATCACCTCGCTTTCAATGTCCCCATCAGCATTGCAAGCCGTTGGCGCACAACTCTCACAGTTCACCCTGGAGCAGTGTCAAGCAGCCGCCGAGGCGGTGCTGGGCGCGTGGGATCAGGGCGATGCTCGCTATCGCGTGCGCGAGGCGCTAGGAATCAATGGCTAGGAGGCCCTAACGCCAGCGAGGTCGATTCGCACCGGGAGAGCGGCCCACAATGCGCGTTCCCCCTCGACCTACGCGCGAGGCTAGGACGGGTTGGGGACCTTAAAAACCAATCAGCGGAAAGTGCGCCGACAGATCTGCGCGTTGCCCCGAAGCCGTGATGTCCCCATTTTCGAGGGCCTGGCTCCACACCACTTTTCCGGTTACAAGTTCAAGCCAAGTGCTGGCATTCATCTCCACTACGGCTGGCGGAGTTCCTCGCCGATGCGTAGTTCCTCCTAGGATTTGCACCGCCCCAAACGGCGGCACGCGCACCTCCACCGCGTGGCCCGGAAGCAACCTCTCTAGTTTGCCCAAGCTCCAACGAGTAGCAAGAGCCACCACCGGACGCGCAGTGCCGCCCTCCTGCCACTGCTTCACGGCCTCCAGGCCCTTCGCATCATCTATTTGGCGCATGCTTCCTCCAAAGTAAAAAGCGCGGCCAAAAGGCCACGCTTTTTAGCTTATCGAACCCGTCGGGCTACTTAGATGACGCCGTGCTGGAGCATCGCGTCAGCCACGCGCTCAAAACCGGTAATGTTCGCGCCCAGCACGTAGTCACCAGGCTGGCCGTACTCTTCCGCGGTTTCAAGGCAATCATCATGGATCTTCTCCATGATCTTCGTAAGCTCATGCTCTGCCCGGTCAAAAGACCAGTGAGCGCGCGAAGCATTCTGTTGCATCTCGAGGGCTGAAGTTGCTACACCGCCAGCGTTGGCTGCCTTGCCCGGAGCAAACAGAATGCGCGACTCCTGGAACAGCTCAATGGCCTCCGGGGTACACGGCATGTTCGCACCTTCAGCAACAACCTTGCAACCGTTCTTGAGGAGGGTGCGTGCGTCCTCTTCCTTTAACTCGTTCTGGGTTGCACACGGTAGCGCGATGTCGCAGGCAACGTCCCACACGTAGCCTTCCTTATAGAACTCCGCGCCCTTCTTGCGGCTCGCGTAATCGGACACGCGGCCACGCTCAACTTCCTTCACCTGACGTAGTAGCTCTACATCAATGCCCTCGGGGTCGTAAACCCAACCAGATGAGTCTGAGATGGTGACAGGGATTGCGCCAAGCTGCTCCGCCTTCTCTACCGCGTAGGTAGCCACGTTACCGGAGCCGGACACAACCACTCGCTGGCCCGCCAGGCCCTCGCCCTTGGTCTGCAACATCGACTGCGCAAACAGGACCGTGCCGTAACCGGTTGCCTCCGTACGCACCAGCGAACCGCCCCAGCCGAGGGCCTTACCTGTAAGCACACCGGCCTCAAAGCGGTTAGTCAAACGCTTGTACTGGCCAAACAGATAACCGATCTCTCGCGCACCCACGCCAATGTCACCGGCCGGCACGTCTGTTTGCGCGCCAATATGGCGGTACAGCTCCGTCATGAATGACTGACAAAAACGCATGACTTCGTTATCGGACTTGCCGTGGGGGTCGAAGTCAGAGCCGCCCTTGCCCCCGCCGATTCCCTGACCGGTTAGAGCATTCTTGAAGATCTGTTCAAAACCGAGGAACTTAATAATGTTTCGGTTCACTGAATGGTGGAAGCGCAGACCACCCTTATAGGGGCCGAGCGCCGAATTGAACTCAACGCGGTAGCCGCGGTTCACCTGGACTTTACCTTCATCATCAATCCACGGGACGCGGAAAATAATCTGGCGCTCCGGCTCTACCAGACGCTCAAGGAGGGCGTAATCTTGGTAGCGGCTGTGTTTCTTAATAGCGGGAGCGAGAGTTTCCAGCACTTCGTGTACTGCCTGGTGGAACTCGGGTTCTGCGGGATTTCGTTTTAGGACTTCCTCGTAGACCTCTTCAATTCTCTTCATTTTCGTCTCCCTCTTATCCTGCGCAGCCTTCCGCTACACACGGATGAATCTCCAAATAGGAAAAACTCAGTCATAAAACAGTAAACACCATCTAGACCTTCACTTAAAAACTTCTATGCTTCTCTTCTCATTTTCCGGTAGTGGTATACGTTACCCTCGCGCACAAATCTTCCCTTGTTGCCCGGTCCGTGCGGGCCAGCTAGCGCCTGCGCGTGCCAAAAAGTGTGCGAGTAATCTCTCTAGTTAGGGTGCGTCCTGCTGTGCGCAGGAGGTCATCTGCAAAACGCTCACGCCTTGCCTGCGCCGCGCGCTCTGCACGCTCTGCCTCCCGCCGAGCCTTCTCATATTCACGTTCTCGCTCTTTCGCCTGACGGGCAAGCTCCTTTTCTAGCTCCTTAGCCTTGGCATCAAGCGCCTTTTGCTCCTCCGCCCTTCGCTGTTCTTCTTCGCGAGCAAGCGCTTCAGCTTCTACACGTTGTTCGAGCAGTTCAAAAGCGGATTCAGGATCCACCGCATCCTTGTATTTCGCCAGATTTGGCGACGCGGCCACGTGCTGCTGCACTACCGCCGCATTCGCCTCACCCATGTTCGCAGCCGGTGCGTACAGACGCGTTGGAGCAACCGGAGTTGGCCGGCCTTTGCGGTCCAGCACGGTTACCACAGCCTCGCCCGTGCCCAGCGAGGTAAGGATCTCGCCCAGATCGAACGGAGAGGTAGGGAATGTAGAAACCGTCTCTTTTAGTTTCTTCGCATCCGTAGGAGTGAATGCGCGCAACGCGTGCTGCACACGGGCCCCCAGTTGAGCTAAGACATCCTCGGGAACGTCCTTAGGAGTTTGAGTAACGAAGAAGATACCCACGCCCTTGGAGCGCACTAACCGAACGGTTTTCACAACCTCCGCTAGGAATGCCTTTGAAGCTCCGTTAAACAGCAGGTGGGCCTCATCGAAGAAGAACACGAGCTTCGGTTTTTCCTGGTCCCCCACCTCCGGCAAAGTCTGAAACAGGGAGGCCAGCAGCCACATCACAAACGTGGAGAACAATGCCGGCTGGTCGTGCACATTAGGTAGCTCCAGCACAGAAATGACGCCCGCTCCGCCCCTGGTTTCCAGCAGATCCGAGGTATCAAAAGCCGGTTCCCCAAAAAACACGTCACCGCCCTGAGCCTCCAGCGCAGCGACCTTGCGCAAGATCACCCCGGCTGTTGCCGAAGAAATACCACCAATCGCTTTCAGCTCGTCCTTGCCCTCCCCCGTCAGGTAACCCACAACAGAGCGCAGGTCTTTTACGTCAATAAGGGCCAGGTGCTGCATGTCTGCCCAGTGGAAGATCAGCTGTAGCGCAGACTCTTGCGTCTCATTCAAATCCAACACGCGCGCCAAAAGTAGCGGCCCGAAGTCTGACAAAGACGTGCGGATGGGTATTCCAACCCCACCCTCACCAAGCTTGTAAAGCGCTACGGGGAATGACTTTGGCTGCCACTCTTGCCCAAGACTACCCGCGCGTTCAAGGAGTTTTTCGGATGAGTCCCCCGGTTCAAGCAGGCCCGTGAGATCGCCCTTGATATCCATTACAAACGAGGGCACACCCGCATCAGAAAGCCCTTCTGCCATCAGCTGCAGCGTTCTGGTTTTACCCGTACCAGTAGCTCCGGCAACGAGGCCGTGCCGGTTCATCATCGCCAGCGGCAACCCCACCTTAGCGGCCGGCAGCGGCTCACCATCGTCTAGCGCAACTCCGAGCGGCAGAGTTTGGCCCTCAAACCGGTATCCACTGGCAATCTGGCCGATAACGGAATCATCCGAAACAGCAGCTGTCATCGCGGCTTCAAGCGCGGCCTGGGCGGCAGCGGCCTGTTCTGCTGCTGCCTGCGCAGCTTTCTTCAATGCTTCCAGATCTGGCATGTCACTCATGCGTTCATAGTAGCGCCCAGCACGGACAGAAGAATCGTTACTCGTGTCGCTCCTGTACTGCGCACGAACGCACTTATCGAGCGAAAAATTTTGCACTCGGCCCCGCAGTCATAAATACTGGAAGTTAGGTTCGGGCCGCCGCGAAGAAAAGTTGTCAGCTTAGTTCTGCGGAACCGGTCGACCTAAGGGGGCCTGCGGCAAAAGCCACAGACCCCCTCTCTTATAGGTTCAACCGGTTAGGCAAACAGGTCCGGAATCACCGCGCCCATCTGCTCAGCAAGTTCACGCACCCGGAACACGATCGGGCCGGATTGACCAACACCATCCGGAATATCCTCACCTGAAACCTCGGCGAGCACCTGCGCGTCAAAACCACCCGCATCTCCCAGCTGGTCAAAGCCAGCGATGGTGAGCAGTGTGCCGCCCGAAATACCGATGCGCGTGCAACTGACGCCTTCAGCCTCCGTCGCGGCGGTAAGGGCCGGAACTGCACCCTCGGGAAGCGCAACAACCGTGCGACCAGTGGACTCGGAGAACAGCGCTACAAAGTCGCTGATCTTCTGCGACTTCACGTACGCGGACAGGTCGATGCTGGCACCGATTCCGCGGCGCGTTGCCATCTCGATCAACGCCTGCGCAAGGCCGCCTTCAGCCACGTCATGCGCGGCGTGGATCAGAGGCTGGCCGTCCGGGCCGTCAGTGTTTACCAGGGCCTGGATTACGCGCCCAAGCGCCATTTCTGCGTCCAGGTCCACCTTCGGAGGCAGACCGCCGAAGTGGCCGTGCACGTCGCGTGCCCAAGCCGAAGCATCCAGCTCTTCCGCAGTATCGCCCAGCAGGTAGATTGCCATGCCCTGCTCGAACCAGCCGGACGGGCGAGCGCGCTTCACGTCGTCGATTACACCCAGCATGACAACCATTGGCGTGGGGTTGATCGATGAGTCCGGCTGACTCATCTGCGTGCCAGAAGAGTTGTATAGCGACACGTTACCGCCGGTTACCGGAATGCTCATTTGCTTGCATCCATCGGCCAGGCCGGTCATGGCCTGCACGAGTTGCCACATCGCATCCGGGTCCTCCGGATTACCGAAGTTTAAGCCGTCCGAGATTGCGATCGGGTTCGCTCCCACAGCCGCCACGTTGCGGTAAGCGGCTGCAAGTGCGAGCTTCGCCCCCTCGTACGGGTCGAGCTTCGTGAACCAACCATTGGAATCGATCGCCATTGCGATACCGCGATCCGTGCTTGCATCCACCCGCACAACACCCGCGTCATCGGGAGCCGCCATCGCGGTGTTACCCAGCGTGTAATGGTCAAACTGATCCGTCATCCACTTCTTCGAAGCGCCGTTAGCACAAGTGATGATCGTCTTGATTTGCTCGGCGATTTCCTCACCCGACGCCGGGCGAGCAAGCTTTTCAGACGTGTCTGCCTGCAGCGCATCCTGCCACTTTGGCCTGGCGTATGGGCGATCATAAACCGGGCTGTCGTGGGCGACCGTCTTGGGATCCACATCAACAATTCGATGTCCGAAGTGGTCGATAATGAGGCGCCCCGTATCGGTTACCTCACCGATCACCGAGCCTTCCACTCCCCACTTGGTTGCGATACGCCAAAACTCATCCATGTTTTCCGGGGCAACGGTTGCCATCATGCGCTCTTGCGATTCAGACATGAGGATTTCGCCGGCCGTCAGCGTGGGGTCACGTAGCAGCACGTTCTCAAGGTGAATGTGCATGCCCGTGCCGCCGTTTGAAGACAGTTCCGAGGTGGCGCAGGAAACTCCCGCCGCACCAAGGTCCTGGATAGCTTCAATTACGCCTTCTTCGAACAGTTCCATCAAACATTCGATGATCTGCTTTTCCATGTACGGGTCGCCAACTTGCACCGTGGGGCGTGCGATCGACTCATCATCCTCAAATGATTCGGAGGCGAGGATCGACGCGCCGCCAATGCCGTCTCCACCCGTGCGCGCGCCGAAGAGGACCACCATGTTGCCCGGCGTTTTAGCGTCGGCGAGGCGCACATGCTCGTGGCGTACAGCTCCGGCGCAAACCGCATTTACAAGCGGATTGCCCTGGTAGGAGGAGTCAAACGTGGTCTCACCGCCAATGGCGGGAACACCCAGAACGTTGCCATAACCGGCCAGGCCGTCAACCGCGCCGCGAACCACGCGAGCGGTGTCGGGGTGGTTAGGATCGCCAACATTCAGACCATCCATAACCGCGATCGGGCGGGCACCCATAGAAATAATGTCTCGAACACAGCCGCCGATACCCGTTGCCGCGCCTTCGTAGGGCTCAACGTAAGACGGGTGGTTGTGAGACTCAACCTTGAATGTGACAGCCCAGCCGTCGCCAACATCAACAACGCCAGCGTTCTGACCAATACCGACCAGGAGGTTCTTGCCCATCTCCTCGGTGGTTTTTGAACCAAACTGTTCTTTCAAATGCTTTTTTGAGGACTTGTAGGAGCAGTGTTCAGACCACATAACCGAATACATGGAGAGCTCCGCGATCGTGGGGCGGCGCCCAAGCAGCTCGACGATCTTGTTGTACTCATCTTCTTTAAGACCAAGCGAGTGCCACGGCATTTCCTCGTTAGGAGTCGCTTTCGCGTTCTCAACCGTGTCTGGCACCCCACTTGGGCAGGGATTTTCAAAAATGACGTTAGAGATGGTCTGCGCGCCCATATTCTCTTCCTTGTTCACCATTGCCATTCCGTCTTGCCTATTACACATGTGTACAAACAAAACACGCCTCGTGACATCTACCACTGTTTAACGTGCTTGCTGTTATTTTCCGGCGAATTTTCTATGGGTTAACATGCGTTCACCGCGTTGATCCACAGGTTATCCACCAAGTTGTCCACATCTGTGTATTGAATTTTCAAGGTTTCCACGAACCTGTGGATAACCAGGGTTTGAAGTTGTTAAGGAAGCGAGTTTTTCACAGCCTTACAGAAGCAAAATCTTCTCGACTTGAATCCCTCGCGTGTAACTCTTTGAGATTGGGCTACTTAGCGATAATCGAGGTGAAAATCCGTAATCCATCCGTGCCGGCCGCCGGTCCGGCCTCAGTTTCTGGACCGAAACCGGCCTCAACCGCGTTCTCAGGGCTTGCGATTACACCAACCACATTCCCCGCCTCGCTGCGAATACCCGCAATATCAGCGGCAGAACCAGTTGGATTGTGGGCAAAACGGAGCACAACCAAGTTCTTCTCTTCCAGCTCTTTGAGAGCCTCATCAGAAGCAACGTAAAGAGCCGTCGCTGTGCGTAGCGGAAGCCTAATTTCCTCGCCCTGCTCATACTTGGACGTCCACGCGGAATCTGCGTTTACCTTGAACGACTCATCGCGGCAGATGTAACGGCCGTCCTCATTCCTTACAAAACCGCCCGGCAAAATGCCCGATTCGCAAAGAATTTGGAACCCATTTCCAATACCGAGGACGGGTAGCCCCTGCTCGGCGGCCGCCGCAATCGCGGTCATGATGGGTGATAGCGTGGCGAGGCCACCGGGACGAACGTAATCTCCATAAGTTGCGCCGCCCGGCAAAATCACGGCGTCCACGCCGTGCAGGTCGCTATCCTCATGCCAAAGAGCTACCGGCTGCCCGCCCGCAAGCTCAACGGCACGAATTGTGGCCGCCGAGTCGAGCGTGCCCGGGAAAGTTACAACACCAACCTTCACCGCTCGTCCTCCAACGCCTCAACGCTCACGACGTCCTCAATATTTGGATTAGACAAAACAGAAGTTGCAACTTCACGTGCAACTTCCAGATCAGCTTCGGTAACAGGGCCTTCAGTTTCAAGGTAGAACGTCTTCCCCTGACGGACAGATTTAAAGGCCGTGACATCGACGCGCGCAAGCGCGGCAATCACGGCCTTACCCTGACGATCCAGAATCTCGAATTTTGGCAGAATTTCGACTTTGATGCGTCCCATCACTTCTTCCTTCCCGACGTAAGTCGAAGCGGTTGACTTACAAATTAATGCTACAAGCGCCGCCCTTGAAAAACAGGGGGCGGGCGGTATTTGGACGCTATTTTGAAGCGGCCAGGTTTTGCGGCAAAATCTAGTAATTAGAATAAAAAGTGGCTCCGCCGCCTAGAAGGCCCACGGAGCCACTTCTTTGTTCTTGGGAGCTCTACTCGTTGAACTTGGTGCCGGTCAGCAACTCAAATGCTTCGATGTAACGCTCACGCGTTCGTTCCACCACTTCGCTTGGCAATGCTGGAGGCTGCGCACCGCTCGCGCGATCCCAACCCGAAGCTTCGGACGTTAGCCAATCACGCACGTACTGTTTATCAAACGATGGAGTCACCCGGCCCTCCACCCATTGGCCTGCCGGCCAAAAACGGGACGAATCCGGGGTGAGTACCTCGTCTGCAAGCACCAGGGAGCCATCCTCACGCGCACCAAACTCAAACTTCGTATCAGCCAAAATGATGCCACGCTCCGCCGCAATCTCGGCTGCACGCGAGTAAATCATCAGCGTGGCGTCGCGTAGCGCTGCCGCCACGTCCTCGCCAACCATCTCCACAACCCGCTCAAACGGAACATTCTCGTCATGCTCACCAAGTTCCGCCTTAGCGGCCGGAGTGAAGATTGGCGAAGGGAGTTTGGAGGCCTCGGTAAGCCCTTCGGGAAGCACAATCCCCGTGACTTCACCAGTTTCGCGATATTCAGCGAGACCCGAGCCGGTCAGGTATCCGCGCGCAACGCACTCCACAGGGAACATGGTCAGACGCTCACAGAGCATGCCACGGCCAGCAACCTCTGCCGGCACGTCCATAGAAATCATGTGATTGTCAAAGCCCAACTGCTCAAACCACCATGCGGAAAGCTGCGTTAAGATCTTGCCCTTGTCCGGGATCGGTGTGGACAGCACGTAGTCATAAGCGCTAATGCGGTCAGATGCAACAACAAGAAGCTGATTCTCATCGGCTTCACTTACGTAAAGGTCGCGAACCTTTCCCGACGAAACGTGTTTGAATCCCGCGATGTTTTGCACTACTGCTCCTTGTTCTTAGAAACCATCCGAATATACGCGTCATCTGCAACAAGCGACCACAATGCTGTTGACGCCGGAGCCCCATCTATTAGGCCCACAGGGATTCCGCATTCGAGCACCTGGCCGGGCTTTGCCGCCTCCCAAACATGAGTTAGAGCGATCATGCTAGCTTCAACCTCGCCCGGCAGATCATTAACCGCCCGCGTCACATTAGCCATGTCGGATCGCACATCTACAACCGCCCACACGGCAGCAAACTCGGTTGACGAAATAATGCGAGCCGCGTTGCGCTGATGCGATTCCACGGACGAATTAACTACCGAGAGGATTACTACCGCGTCCGGATTTTCCTCACGAATCTGCGCGAATTCCTCAGCCGAACGAGCGCGCGGTCCCGATCCGGGATTCACCGTTCGCGCACCCGCCAAAACAATCTCATAGGGGGCTCTCATGCGCGCACCCAGGCGGCTTGCCACGTCCAGAGCATCCTCGGGCCGACCATTTTGGCCAATCACCACCACTGCCTGGCCCGGTTTCACACTGAAACGCGGCAGTTCACCCACCGGCAAACCCTTTGTGAACCCCAGTTCGGAAAGCCCCAGCTTGCTAAGGCTCGCACCCATTAGCTGTGAACGCTCCCCCTCATCCACGCTCGCTTCTGGCGAATACTGAGTACCAATCCGACCACTGATACGGCCAGGAGATTCAAATTCCGAGGCCGCATCAGCAAACGGCAAGGGGGTTTCGGGGCTGGCAAGGCGAGCCACTGCCCGGCGGTGGTCAAGCTCAGCCGAACGCAGGCCTCCACGCAAGCGTCGCTCCATAGCCTCAACCTCAGAGTTTGGAAGCGCCTGGACTTCCCCAAACACCTCGGCATCTGCACTTGCTGCCGCCGCGTAGAGCCGGCGCCGCGTCTCGCGCAACAACCTATCTAAGCTACGCGAAGCGTTATCTGCATTTTCGCCCTGCTCACCAGAGCCATTCCATGTCATAAAGGCGCTGCCTTTCCCTGAACTCATTTAGCCTACCGCCTACACGCTTTGGCACCTAAGTTCAGCTGGGAATACGGATCTGCTCGGCGCGAGCAGCAATGTCGGTGCGGTGGTGTGAACCTCGGATCGAGATCTTAGCTACTCCCTCGTACGCGCGTTCGCGGGCCTGCGCGATCGTATTGTCCGTGGCGCTGACCATGAGCACGCGGCCACCACTCGTTACAAGGCCGTCCTCGCCCTCACTTACGCCCGCGATGTAAACGCGCGTGTTCAGATCCGATTCCACCTCTTCTATTCCTTCTACGAGATCGCCAAGCACAGGCGTTGCCGGATAGTTTTCGGCGCTCACAACCACGCCTACCCCGGCGGCCCCACTCCATCGCAGTGGTTCCAAGTCAGCCAAAGTGCCGGTTGCAGCGGCAAACAGTAGCTGAGCTAGATCCGTTTCAAGTAGGGAGAGCACCACCTGCGTTTCAGGGTCACCAAAGCGCGCGTTGAACTCTATAACGCGTGTGCCGCGGCTAGTAATCACCAAGCCGCAATACATCAGGCCTGCAAAAGGCGTGCCTCTGCTAGCCATCTCGTCAACCACCGGCTGCGCTACCTTTGCGACAACCTCATCAGCAAAGCCTTCCGGTAGCCATGGAAGTGGGCAATAGGCTCCCATTCCACCCGTGTTTGGACCTTCATCATTGTCGAGGGCGCGTTTGAAATCCTGTGCGGGCAAAAGTGGCACCACCGTCTTGCCGTCAGTCACGCAAAATAGGGACACCTCGGGGCCGTCCATGAACTCTTCTACCAGTAGCGCTCCCCCGGGTGTTTCCAGGCAACCTCGCGCGTGCGTTAGAGCAGCATCAATATCAGGAGTGACGATAACTCCCTTGCCGGCTGCCAGCCCGTCGTTCTTCACCACGTACGGAGGCTCGAAGCGAGACAGCGCGGCCTGGACCTCGCTCATTGTCTTGCATGCTACCGATGCAGCAGTATCAACACCTGCACTTTCCATCACATCTTTGGCAAATGCCTTGGACCCTTCCAGCATCGCTGCCGCCTGCGAAGGTCCAAAAACAGGCAGGCCCGTCGCTCGCACCGCGTCTGCCACACCCGCAACGAGGGGCGCTTCTGGACCGATCACCACAAGGTCAACGCCGTTACTGGTTGCCCACTTCGTAACTTCAGCCGGATCATTCGGGTTTATCGACACGTTGCTACCAACGCGTCTAGTACCAGGATTTCCGGGAGCAATAAACAAGGTGTTGTTACGTGCGAGTCCGAGCGCCAGCGCGTGTTCGCGGCCTCCGGATCCAAGCAGCAAGATGTTCATGGTTTCACCCTTATTGTTGCGGTGCAATACTCTTCCATTCTGCCAATTTTTGAAACTGAAATGCGTAGACGCCCAAAAGACGGCCTCGATTGCACGCAAAAGCGAGCGGGGGCCCGCGCAAAGCGCAGACCCCCGTTTAACTAAGTTGGATTACTTAGCAGCTTCAATACGAGCGTGGAACTTCTTGAGCTCCTCAACGACCGGTGCAGGAACCTTGTCGCCGAACTGCTCGAAGTACTTCTCCGTGTCAGCAAGCTCAGCTTCCCAAGCTACCGGATCGGTCTCAAACAGCTGTGCCCAAACGTTCTCGTCGATGTCGAGGCCCTCGAGGTTGAAGTCCTCGAACTTCGGGTAGTAGCCGGTGAGACCCTCAATCGCGTCGACCTCTCCCGCACGACGGCGAACGATCCAGTCGAGAACGCGAGCGTTGTCACCGAAGCCCGGCCACATGAAGTTGCCGTCCTTGTCCTTACGGAACCAGTTGACCTGGTATACCTTCGGGAACTTGTCGCCAAGCTCCTTCTGCATCTTGATCCAGTGGCCCCAGTAGTCAGCCATGTTGTAGCCACAGAACGGGAGCATTGCGAACGGATCGTGACGAAGCGAGCCAACAGCGCCCTCAGCAGCAGCGGTCTGCTCGGAAGCAACCGTTGCGCCGATGAACACACCGTGCTCCGGCGAGAACTGCTCGGCAACCAACGGAACGTTGGAAGCGCGGCGGCCACCGAAGAGGACTGCGTCTACCGGAACGCCCTCAGGAGCTTCCCAGTCGGGGCAGATGATCGGGCACTGCGAAGCAGGCGTTGCGAAACGCGAGTTCGGGTGAGCAGCCTTTTCGCCGCTCTCCGGCGTCCAGTCATTGCCGTGCCAGTCAATCAGGTGTGCGGGAACGTCACCGTCGATGCCCTCCCACCAGACGTCGCCGTCATCGGTCAGTGCAACGTTCGTGAAGATGGTGTTCGCGCGCATGGTGTCCATAGCCATCGGGTTCGTCTTGTAAGACGTGCCCGGTGCAACACCGAAGAAGCCTGCCTCCGGGTTGATGGCGCGGAGCGTGCCATCCGGACCGGGGCGCATCCAAGCGATGTCGTCGCCAACGGTCTCAACCTTGTAGCCGTCAATGGTCGGCTGAAGCATAGCGAGGTTGGTCTTACCACATGCCGACGGGAATGCCGCGGTGATGTGGTACTGCTTGCCGGTCTCTTCGCGGGTGAGGCGCAGGATGAGCATGTGCTCAGCCATCCAGCCGTCACGGCGTGCCATGGTCGAAGCAATACGCAGGGCGTAGCACTTCTTGCCGAGCAGTGCGTTACCGCCGTAGCCCGAGCCGAAGGACCAAATCTCGTTGGTCTCCGGGAAGTGGGTGATGTACTTCTCGTCGTTGCACGGCCAGGAGTCGCCCTTCTCGCCGTCCTCTAACGGAACGCCAACGGAGTGAACAGCCGGAACCCAAGTCTTGCCTTCAGCAATGAGGTCCATAGCAGCCTTGCCCATGCGAGTCATGATGCGCATGCTGACAACAACGTACGGGGAGTCCGTAAGCTCAATACCCAGCTGGGAGATCGGGCCACCGATCGGGCCCATCGAGAACGGAACTACGTAAAGGGTGCGACCCTTCATAGCACCGGTGAATACGCGCTTCAGGGTCTCCTTCATCTCCTTCGGATCAGCCCAATTGTTGGTCGGGCCTGCATCCTCTTCCTTTTCGGAGCAAATGAAGGTACGGGACTCAACGCGAGCCACGTCAGACGGCTTGGAGCGAGCAAGGAAAGAGTTCGGGCGCTTCTCCTCGTTCAGCTTCGTGAACATTCCGGACTCAACCATCTCGGAAGTGAGACGATCCCACTCTTCCTCGGATCCGTCACAGAAATAAACTGACTTCGGGGTGGTGAGCTCAGCGATCTCAGCAACCCACTTGATAACTTCTTCGGGAACATTAGCCGGGGCAGCCGACTTGATATCCTCAATCGTTACGGTCATACCTAAGCCTCCTGGGCGTTGTATTTCCTGGGTGCCGTATGCACCCAAAGGTATCGACTAGACCCCTTTTAGGGGTCTTGGCCACTGCCTCTAATTATGGCTTATTTAACAAGACTTTGCACGTTCTGGACGAGCCAAATATGTCCGAAATAGCCATACACAAACGCATATTTGTGCAATATGGCGGTTTTTGCCGGTCTGCAAATGCGCCTAAGACGATTTACGCCGGCCCAAAGGGACCGGCGTAAAAGCAAAGGCAGTTTTACCTATTTGGTTTTACTTCGCCGCGAGGTCGTGACGAACAATCGCCGCATCACGGCTCGGGCCCACCCCGATCACAGACACGCGCACGCGAGAAAGCTCCTCAAGCCGCTCGATGTAACGCTGTGCATTAGTCGGCAGATCTTCGAACTTGCGCACGCCCGTAATGTCGTCACTCCAGCCGGGCATGTACTCGTAGATGGGCTTCGCGTGGTGGAAGTCGGACTGATTCATAGGCATCTCATCCATGCGTTTGCCGTCCACCTCGTACGCAACACAGATAGGAATCTGCTCATACCCTGTGAGGACATCCAGCTTAGTCACAACCAGATCCGTCAAACCGTTCACGCGGGTCGCGTAGCGGCCCACCACGGCATCAAACCATCCGGTGCGGCGAGGCCGGCCCGTGGTCACGCCAAACTCACCGCCGCGAGCGCGCAGCTCGTCGCCCTCGTCACCGAAAAGCTCCGTGGGGAAGGGGCCTTCACCAACGCGCGTCGTGTAAGCCTTCGTCACACCAACCACCGAAGTGATGCGCGTGGGCCCCACGCCGGCGCCCGTACACGCACCACCCGCGGTGGCATTCGAGGACGTCACAAACGGGTAGGTGCCGTGGTCGATGTCCAGCATCGTTGCCTGACCCGCCTCAAACAGCACTGTCTTGCCCTCATCCAGCGCATCATTAACCAGCAGGGAGGCGTCCACAACCATCGGACGAACGCGATCAGCGTAAGACAGTAGCTCCGCCACCACCTCGTCAACATCAACAGGACGCTTGTTGAAGACCTTCACCAGCAGATGATTCTTGTTCGCGAGCGCCCCCTCGACCTTCTGACGCAAAATCGACTCGTCAAATAGATCTTGCACACGTAGACCGATGCGATTCATCTTGTCCGCGTAGGTTGGGCCAATGCCGCGGCCCGTAGTGCCGATCTGACGCTTGCCAAGGAACTTCTCGGTAGTGCGATCCATTAGGCGGTTATACGAGGGAATGATGTGCGCGTTCGAGGAAATGCGCAGGCGAGAAGTGTCCCGGCCGCGACTAGCCAGCTCATCGATCTCTTGGAACAGGACCTCAAGGTCCACCACCACGCCGTTGCCAATGATCGGCGTTACGCCCTCGGTGAGGATACCTGCGGGAAGGAGGTGAAGCGCGTACTTCTCTCCATCAACCACTACAGTGTGGCCCGCGTTGTTTCCGCCATTGAACTTAACAACCAGGTCAACACCAGAGCCTAGCTGGTCGGTTGCTTTGCCTTTGCCCTCGTCGCCCCACTGCGTTCCGACGACTATTACCGCTGGCATTTTTACCCTCCATGCGAGGTCCTACCCCTCGCGCAACTCGTTTTTTCAAGGCTTTTGCCTTGAGCAGAATGGAGCTTCTACCTCCCAGAGTCTACGTGAAGTGCGGCAGGGACGATACTTTGCTCACACTTCGTCCCACATTTGAGGACGGATCCCCCTGCACCTAGCCCGCCTCGTCCTCACATACGACTCGGCACAAAAATGGCGGGGCGCTCAACCAAGCGAGCGCCCCACCATCAGGAGACTTCTAGCCCTTCACAGCGCCACCGGTCAAACCGGCAACAATGTACTTTTGCAAGAACAGGAATAGAAGCAAGATTGGGATAGCCGCAATCACCGCGCCGGATGCAAACCAATCCCAGTTCTTCTCATTGCCACCAACCCAAATGTTCATGCCGATCGCCAGCGT
The DNA here is from genome assembly GCF_900119695.1 of Actinomyces urinae. Classification (GTDB taxonomy): domain Bacteria; phylum Actinomycetota; class Actinomycetes; order Actinomycetales; family Actinomycetaceae; genus Gleimia; species Gleimia urinae. Next base: position 1,472,039 of record NZ_LT632547.1, on the reverse strand, counting down.
CCAGTTCTCTTGCGAGGTCAAGATCGTGCGCGCAAGCACGAAATCATTGAACGCCAAGATGAAGGACAGCAGGCCTACAACCGCGAGGATCGGAATGACCAGTGGTAGAACAATGGTCCAGTAAACCTGGGCGTGGGAGGCTCCATCAATCTTCGCGGCCTCGTCTAGATCAATCGGGATCGAGTTGAAGAAGCCGTACATGAGGAACGTGTTCGCGCCTAGCGCACCGCCCCAGTACACGCAGATCAGCGCCATCTTCGAGTTAATACCGAGCGCCGGAATGACCTCACCCAGTGTGGTTAGAAGCAGGAAGATAGCTACGAAGGTCAGCAGCTGCGGGAACATCTGGATGATCAGCAAGGCTTGAAGCGAAAGCTTGCGACCAGAGAAGCGGTAGCGCGAAAACGCGTAGGCTGCCGCGGCACCCATCAGTACGGTTCCGATCGAGGTGGCCACGCCGATGATGATCGTGTTGCCAAACCAGGTCCAGAACATCGTGTCGGACAGCTCCGTGAAGTTCTCGGTTGAAACCGATGAGAACAGCGAGTTTGCACCCGTGAGCGTTGTCTTAACGTTCGGGTTAAAAGCCGCCGAAATCACGTACAGAATGGGGAAAGCCGCGTAGATCGCTGCGAGGACACCCACGACGTGACGGAAACCAATACCGCGGAACCACTTGCCAAACGGCATCCGATTCTGCGTTGCAGCTGGCTTCGCACTTGCAGTAACTGTTTGAACGCTCATCACGCCACTCCTTCCATGGCATTCGACTTCTTAAAGGAGTACATGGACACTGCGCCAACGATCAGGAAGATAACCAGCGACATGGCTGCGGCCAGACCGTAGTTTGGAAGTGCCTCGCCAGTTAGGCCAGCAATCTTGTAAACCATCGAAATCAAAATGTCCGTATGCCCAACCGGGACGGAAGCATCCGACATTGCCGGGCCGCCGCCATTCAACATGTAAATCAGGTTGAAGTTGTTGAAGTTGAACGCGAACGATGAAATAAGCAACGGAGTGAGGGCAATCATGAGCTGCGGGAGCGTCACGTGGCGCCACACTTCCATCGAGCTCGCACCGTCGATCTCTGCGGCCTCAATAAGGTCGTGAGGAATCGACTGGAGTGCGCCCGTAACAATCAGGAACATGTAGGGGAAGCCCATCCACAGGTTCACCAGGAGCACCGAAACCTTGGCCATCGTTGGATCGGTGAGCCACGGGATGGAAGCTCCAAGCAACTGGTTGAAGAAGCCGTACTTTTCGTTCATCATGCCCGCAAACAAGAACGCGGTCATAAACGAGGGGAAAGCGTACGGAAGCAACATGATGGTTCGGTAAACCTTGCGCCCACGCATGCGATCATCGTTCATCACAATCGCGAGGAACATGCCCAGCAAGAAGGTAGTCACCACGGACATGAACGCGAAGATCACGTTCCATACCAACGCGTTGAGGAACGGCTGCGCGTAACGTGCACCCGAGAACCCGTCGACGAAGTTCTTAAACCCAACGCCAACACGCCAGCCAACGCCCAGGGCGCTGCCGTCCTCTGAAATGAACGAACCCACCGTGTCATCGGCCTTGTAAACAGTACCGTTATCCGTGTTCACCATCGTGTCAGTCTGCTGGTCATACTGAATGGTCGAAGTGAACTGGAAGCCCGTCATACCGTTTTGGGTACCGATTGCACCCTCATTCACGTCTTCAGATAAAGGCACTCGAAGCTGCGTTACCTCACTTTGGCGCGCACCCAGTTCTGCGACGGAAAGCACCTTCCACCCATCAACCTCGGTAATGCGCCCGTTGGAGACCTTCGCACCCACCTTCTCAAGCGGCTGCTCGGCGCTACCAACCTTCACTTGGTTCCCATCGAAAACCGCAAAACCTAGTTCGTTACCCTGCTCCACAATGGCGAGCGGGTATTCGGGGGATCCCTCCACACGTTTCGTGTTGTTTTGCAGAAGGATCGACTCGATTGCCGCTTCCTTCGTGAGGATATGACCGTGACCGTAGTTAGTAAACGCAATGTAGCCGGTGTAAACGATCGTGAACGCTTGGAAGATGATTAGGAAGACGAGACCGGGAGCCAAGTACTTCGCGGGAATAAGACTGTCTCGCTTGGAGAAGTAGATCCAATCAACGGCAACAAGCAAGAGCAGCATTCCGATGCCGAGCACCATGGATCCGCCACTCAATGCGGTTGCGGCAATGTAAATGCCAAGCGCGTTAACAAGCGCCATGAGGATGAGCTTCACAATGGAGCCCGGCCCCCAAGAGGTAGCCACAGAATCACGCTTACGGCGTTCAGCGCGGCGCTCTTTCCTCCGACGTGTTGCGTCGGTTTCTTTCAACATTTGCGACATATCAGCATCGGTTCCTGTTATTAAAAAGGTGCGGCCGGAATAATCAGCCGCACCTTTTTAAGTGAACTACTTGTCGAGCTCGGCCTGGATGTCAGAAATCATCTTGTTCCAGGTCTCAGCCGGATCGGAGCCGTTCAGGATCTGAGCTTCGGTCTTGCCCCAGAAGTTCCACACAGCACCCATTTCTGGGATGTTCGGCATTGGGTAGCCACCCTCAGATGCTGCCCGGAAGCCAGCCATTAGCGGATCAGCCGCAGCCTTGTCAGCCGAAGCAGTCAGAGCCGGAAGGCGGTTACCGATTGCGAACAGTTCGTCCTGAACTTCCTGCGAACCCACGTAGTTAACGAGGAAATCGTTAGCCAGCAGAGCATTTTCGGACTTAGCCGAGATGAAGCCACCCTGTACGCCGAGGAACGGGACACCCTTGTTCGGGCCTGCAGACGGAATCGGATCAACCGCGATGTTCATGCCCTCAAAGTCGGCGAGCATCCACGGGCCACCCAGAATATAAGGCACCTTGCCGTTCTTGAACGCATCAACAGCAACGTCGTAAGAAATGGAGGGGCTAATGACGCCCTCATTACCCTTTTCCTGCAGCCACTTAGCGAAGGCTTCACCCTCCGCACCACCAATGGAGAGGTTCGAAGTGTAGGAACCGTCAGCGTTCTGCTCAAACACCGGGCCGGTGAAGGAGGACTCGAACGGGTACATGGTGTACGGGTCGCCCTCGTCACCAACCTGGATGACGAACGGGTACTCGGTGCCCGCAGCCTTGCCCTTTTCAATCATTTCGTCAAATGTGGCAGGCGTTGCGTCAACGAGGTCGGCATTGCGAATGATTGCAAGGTTCTCAACCGCATAAGGAACGCCGTAAACCTGGCCGTCAAATGTGAATGCTGCAACGGAACCTTCCGAGAAGTCCCCCGCCTTGTCGCCAAGCTCAACGGGAGCTACGAGGCCGTTGTTCACGAACTCGCCGATCCAGTCGTTAGCACCAAACGCAATGTCCGGGCCCTGACCGGTTGGAACCTGCGTGGAAAACTCGGTGCGCATCTGGTCGTTATCCTTAACAACCAGCTCAACGTTGTTACCAGTAGCGCTCTTGTATGCTTCCGCAGCCTTCTTAAACGCGGCTTCGCGGTTGGCGTCAACCCAAACGGTTAGACCTTGGCCGGTGGACTCTGCCGCTGACCCATCGGTCTCTACCTCTGTGGTACCTGAGCCGCCGCCACATGCGGAAAGCCCAAGAACAGACAGAGCGCCAATTGTTGCTAGTGCAATGCCCCTTCGCATTTTTTCTCCTTGAGATTCAACCTAAAACTGTGTTCGTCATTGTCACACAAGCGATCTAGACACTCCTGATTGTAACGAGCTTTCAGGTATTTGCAAGGGTTTTCAGAGATTCCTGTAAGGAATTGCAATCAAATGGTTATAAAGAGGGGCGAATAGGCGGATTTCTAGACGAACAGATTGAACTATTCTCATTTTTACCGCACCTCATGTAGTGTTTTATGTAACGTGCAAATATTTGCAGACCATTTTCAAACATGATGTAAGAGCAGCCTACAAAGGAGTGGCAATGGCTGAGCGACTGCGCTTATCTGACCTTGCGCAGCAAGCCGGCGTATCCGCCGCAACGGTCTCAAGAGTGCTCAACGGAAAATCAGAGGTTGCCGAAGATACTCGCCAGGCCGTTCTTCGCGCCCTAGACCTCCTCGGATATGAACGCCCAGAAAAGCTGCGAGCCCGCTCCGGCGGACTCATCGGTCTGATCGTTCCAGAGCTCACCAACCCCATTTTCCCGCAGTTCGTGCAACACCTATCCACCGAAATGCTCCGGCAGGGCTACACCCCGCTGTTTGGAACCCAGTTTGCGGCCGGCTCAACCGAGGATTCCCTCGTAGAAGGCATCATGAGTCAAGGCGTTGCCGGCCTGGTATTTGTTTCCGGCCTGCACGCCGACCTCACAGCAAACACGCAGCGCTATCAAAACCTGATCGAAGGTCACATCCCGTTCGTCACAATCAATGGAGCCAACGCCAAGATCGATGCTCCCGACTTCTCCACCGACGACGCGGACGCCATTACTCAGGCCATGCGTCACCTGGTAGGCCTAGGACACAAACACATCGGGTTTGTTTCCGGCCCGCTACGATTCAGTCCGGCGCAGATCAAGTTCGAACGCTACCTCGAATGCGTGGAACAAATGCTACCCGACTGCGCACCTATCCATTCCGAAACGCTCTTCACCGTAGAGGGCGGGCAGGTAGCAGCCAAGGCCGTCCTCGATCAAGGTGCGACCGCGATCATCTGCACCTCGGACATCATGGCGCTTGGAACCATGCGCTACATCGTCGACCAGGGTATGAGCGTTCCCGAGGACGTCTCTATCATCGGCTTTGACGACTCCGCAATGATGCCATTCCTATCCCCCGCGCTTACAACCGTTCGCCAACCCGTGCGCGCCATCAGCGAGGCAGCGGTAGCCACCCTCGTCTCTCGTATCAAACAAACGCCCAACGAAATGACTCTCACAACGTTCAAACCAGAACTGGTGGTACGTGAAACCACCGCTCCGGCCAAGCAGGCCACATCCTCATAAACGAATAGGGCCCCGTGGACCATGCAGATTCTTCACCCGGCAAACACCTCACGCGAATGGTGGCGCGAGGCCGTCATCTACCAGATTTATCCACGCTCCTTTGCTTCCAGCTCCGGGCCGATTGGAGACCTCGCCGGAATCACTTCGCGCCTTGACCACATTGCGAATCTAGGCGCCAACGCTATCTGGATTTCCCCTTTCTACGCGTCCCCACAAAAAGATGGCGGCTACGACGTATCCGATTACCGATCCATTGACCCACTATTTGGAAACTTGGACAACGCTCGCGTCCTAATTGCGCGGGCCCACGAGCTTGGACTTCGCGTAATCGTAGACCTCGTGCCTAACCACACTTCGGACCAACACGAATGGTTCCAAAAGGCTCTTGCGGACGGACCGGACGCGCCAGAGCGTGACCTATATTGGTTCCGCGAGAGCTCTCAAGTGCCCAACGACTGGCTTTCCGTTTTTGGTGGGAAGGCGTGGACGCGCGTGAAAGATCGTGCGGACGCTCCCGGCTCTGCTTGGGAGAACGACGAATCGTGGTATTTGCACCTCTTCGATTCCTCCCAGCCGGACCTCAACTGGGACAACTCGCGGGTGCGCGAAGAGTTTTGCAGTGTCCTGCGGTTCTGGTTGGACCTAGGAGTGGACGGATTTCGCGTAGATGTGGCACACGGCCTCGTAAAAGATCCTGATCTACCAAACTACCAGTACCACTGGGACATGGTTTCGGGCGGCAACATGCTACCCGAGGATGTTCCCGAACCTCCCCAGTGGAACCAGCCGGGCGTACACGACATCTACCGCGAATGGCGGCAGGTGCTGGACGAGTACGAAGGCGACCGGGCGCTAGTTGCCGAGGCGTGGCTAAACAGACCCGAGGACGCGAAGCTCTACGTACGAGCGGATGAGATGAACCAGGCGTTCAACTTCGACTTCCTCACTTCACCTGTGGACGCCGAATCTTACCGTCGGGTGATAGCCCACTCTTTGCAAGAGATGGACACTGTGGGCGCGCCAACCACCTGGGTGCTGTCAAACCACGACGTGGTGCGTGCCGCCTCCCGTTTTGGACTATCCACGACTGGTAAGGGACCTAACGGCATCCGCCCATTTGAAGAGCAACCGGACGCGGAACTAGGGCGGCGCCGCGCCCTTGCCGCTCATGCCCTTCAAGCAGCACTGCCCGGCTCCATGTACATCTACCAGGGCGAAGAATTGTCACTACCCGAACACATGGCCGTGCCCGACGAGCTGCGCGAGGACCCCGCCTTCTACCGCACCCAGGGTCGCGAAGCCGGCCGTGACGGCTGCCGCGTGCCCCTGCCGTGGGAAGCAAACGCCCCAGGCTTTGGGTTCTCTCCCAGCGGCTCCACGTGGCTCCCCCAGCCAGCAAGTTGGAAAACACTTGCCGTGGACGTGCAGAAAGCCGAGGCGTCCTCATCCCTGAACTTCTTCAAGAAAATGTATCGCCTGCGTGAAGATCTAGGACTTGGCCGGGCCGAGCTTCTGGACGCGCAGGAGGCCGATTTGCACTACGTGTCAAGGCTTCCTGGGCGCTCTGACGTGCACATTGTTATGGCGTTTGATGAGGCCGTCGCACTACCCGCGGGCGCACGCATCTTGCTGTCTACCAATGAGGTCACTCCCGCCCAAGTTTCTAGCGAGGAGGCCGCGCCAAACTCGACGGTTTGGTACACGCTATAAGCGTCTGATTTTATGCCAGAGCAAGAGTTTGGGCGACCGCCCCAAGAGGTAGCCGCCCAAACTCCTAGCGCCTACTACACCAACACCTGGGTTGAGAGCGGAGTCTTGTTGCCGAACCGGTGATTCGTGATCGAGACTGCCTGCTCGCGCACGAACGGCAGAATCTCCACGCGACCGCACGTAGTGACTGGCCCATCCCAAATGGCAACGTCAATCGATCCGTCTACTGCGCGGCGCAGCTCGTCGCCGTCCTCGCCAATCATACGGATGCGAATATCAAGATTCTCGCCCACTTCCACCTCAGCTTGAACGCGCTCAGCAAACTGGCGCTTGTTTTCAACGAGGATGTCAACGCCAAGATTGCCCAGCATGATTGACGGATCGGTTGGGAGGAACGTTTCTGTTGACACCGTGAGGTCCATGCCCGTGTATGCTCCGGCCGGAAGTTCGCGGATAAACGAGGTCTCGTCATCCGGATCCACCTTCACGATCTCCCCCAGGGCGATACCTGCGGAGACCGCGCGGAACACCTCGTAGAGAGAGGCGTCCTTGCCCACGCGAATCTGAGCGCCAACGGGCAGGTAGCGCAAGATGTTGCGTTCCACGCCGACCTTCGACGGGTCATGCAACCGGCCAAACTCGGTGTCGATGGCATGCTGGTCGGACTCGACGGCAATCGCGAGGCGCGCGTAATCCTCTTCTGACAGCAGGCGCTTTGCAGATTCTAGGAGCTCGCGTAGCTGCGGTGCCTTCACGTTGGCTTCGTGTTCAACAGCCGGCGGATAGGCGGCGTCACGCTCGCCCTCGGCGGCCGGCTCAACGGGTTTGATATCGCCAAATCCGTACAGGTAGTTCGGGCCTCCCGCCTTGGTGGTTTCGCCCACCGCGGAGCGCTTCCATCCGCCAAACGGCTGGCGCTGCACGATTGCGCCGGTAATACCGCGGTTAACGTACACGTTGCCGGCCTCTACGTTGTTGAGCCAGTAGTTGATCTCATCGGGGTCAAGCGAGTGCAGACCAGCGGTGAGGCCAAAGTCCACCATGTTCTGAGCTTCAATGGCCTCTTCAAGAGTGTCAACGCACATTACGCCAAGGATCGGGCCGAAGTATTCGACCATGTGATACTCAGATCCCGGCTCAACGCCCACGCGCACGCCGGGGCTCCACAGCCTGTTCGTGTCATCAAGGCGACGCGGCTTAAGCACCCACTTTTGCCCTTCATCTAGGGTGGTGAGGCCGGCCAGGAGCTTCTCTCCAGGCTCGGACGACAGTGGCCCCATTTCTGCCGATAGGTCGTCTCCCCAACCGATGTGCAAAGACCTCGCGGCGTCGACCAACTGATTGCGCACGCGCTTGGAAAAGCCGGTTGATCCCACGAGAACCACATACGAGGCTGCCGAGCACTTCTGGCCTGCGTGACCGAACGCGGAGTCGATCACGTCCTTCACAGCGAGGTCAAGATCGGCTGACGGAGTGATCACGATGGCGTTCTTACCTGAGGTCTCCGCCATGATGCGCAAGGTGGGATCCCAAGAGCGGAACATTTCTGCCGTTTCCACACCGCCGGTCAGAACGACGCGGCCAACGCGCTTATCGGTTACTAGCTCGCGGCCCAGCTGGCGTTCACCAACGGAGGCGAGAATGCACGCGGTTTCAGGGATGCCTGCAGCCCAGATACATTCGGCCAACACTGCGCCGGTGCGACGAGCAAGCGAGGCCGGCTTCAAGATGGCTGCAGATCCGGCCGCGAGCGCCGCGATCGTGCCGCCCGCGGGGATAGCGATGGGGAAGTTCCACGGCGGAGTCACAAGGGTGACATCTACCGGTTCGAACTTGGCACCCTGGAGATTCTCAAGGTCAAGGGCGCGCTCTGCATAGTAATGGGCAAAGTCGATAGCTTCAGAAACTTCGACGTCTGCCTGCTGAAGCGATTTACCGAGTTCGGATGCAACCACCTCGATGAGTTCACCGCGACGCTTACCCAGTTCCACACCGACCTTGTGGAGGAGGTCGGAACGTTCCTTAGCGCTGCGTGCCGCCCATTCGCGGCCTCCTTCGACCGCCCGATCGAGCATTTCATTCAGTGCGTCTTCAGTGTCGATTACCGCGGCTTCGATAGTTTCATTACCGAGCTTGGAGTCCTTGATGCGGGCAGTGATGTCACGTGCCCACTGCAGGTTCTCCGGCAGCGAGGGGTCGGAGTCCGGCGTGTTCTTGAACGTCCAACCTCCCGCGGGAGTGGTTACGGGCTTCGCAATGTCTGCGGCCGTTTCCGTGCTGCGGTCCTGGTGGCGGTTCGCACCCACGCGGCGGTCACCTTCGCGCTCCATCTGCTCAACGGCGGCGAGGAAGCGTTTCTTCTCCTTATCGAATGCACCGGGGTCGGTGCCGATATCGAAGATGGAGGCCATGAAGTTTTCATCCGCCGAGTTTTCCTCCAAGCGGCGCACCAGGTAAGAGATTGCCACGTCATACTCGTCCGGGCTTACAACCGGCACGTACAGCAGTAGGTTACCTACGTCCTCGCGGACGGCTGAAGCCTGCTGGGTGGCCATGCCCGAGAGCATTTCGATTTCAATCTGGTCTTGCACGCCGCGCTCGAGGGCGAGCTCCCAAGCCGCTGCAATGGTGAACAAATTGTGTCCGGCAACGCCGAGCTTGACGTTTTGGAGGTGCTCGGGGGTCATCGCCCAGTTGAGGATGCGCAGATAGTTCGCATCGGTGGCCTGCTTAGATTCCCAGGTGGTTAGTTCCCATCCCCGCATAGCGGCGTCAACGCGCTCCATGGCAAGGTTCGCGCCTTTCACCACGCGCACCTTGATGGGCGCCCCACCATTTTCAACGCGCTTTGCTGCCCACGCTTGCAGGTCCTTCATGGCGTTGAGTGTGTCTGGCAGGTAGGCCTGTAGCACGATGCCTGCCGAGTAGTTCTTCATTTCCGGCTGCTCGAGCAGGCGCTTGAACACGTCAATGGTGAGGTGCAGGTCGCGGTACTCTTCCATGTCCAGGTTGATGAACTTGCGGGCAGGGTGCGCGGCGGCGTACCTGTACAGAGGGAGCAGTTCGGTGAACGCGTGATCTACAACGTCGTCGTAACCCCACGGGTTGTGCGGACCGGTTACGGCTGAAACTTTCAGTGAAACGTAGTCGATGTCATCGCGCTCAAGCAAGCGCTTGGTGTCGGCTAGACGCTTCGCGGCCTCCTTGTCCCCCAGAACGGCCTCACCAAGTAGGTTTACGTTCAGCGAGGCGCCGCCTGCTTTGAGACGCTGGATTGCGGGGCCGAGTTTGTCGTCGGTTACATCAACAACGAGGTCGCCTACTAGCTGGCGGAATACGCGTCGTGCGGCCGGCACGGAAACCTCTGGAACAAACTTGCCTACGGTTCCACCGATGAGGGCGGGGGTGCGCAGGTACCAAGGGAGGAAATCCGGGTTCTTCTTACCGGTTTCAGCAAGGTGGTCTGCCGCTACCTGCTGATCTTCGGGCCTCACAACGCCATCGACAAACGAAACGGTGTAGTCAAGGCCGCCCTCATCTTCAAGGACATCGGCAAGGAGCTTTGCGGCCGGATCAATCGGGTATTTGGTTGATCCGTCTGCCCATTTGCGCGCCCGAATGAGCGCCCGTTCTGCGATTTGGGAAAAGTCCGTTGCTTCCGGCGCAGTCATTTGATCTCCTTTGATTGACTTTACGCATGCGAGGCTATGCGAAGGTTTTGCTCTAACTATATTGGGGAATTCTTCTGGTGCACAGGTAAAGCAATGTAGATCTTTTGCGCGGATACTTTTATCCGTTTTAGCGTGCGATACCTGGTGCACACGTGAGCGCAGCCCTTGCACTTTGCAAGAGCTGCGCTACTTGTGTGGATTAGTCTGCCGAGATTCCAGCGAGGGCGTCGTCAAACTCCTTATCGATCTCTCCGTTCGGCTTGTAAGTCATGTTAGAAACAATGACCGCGAACAGGAGGTTCAGAAGGAAGCCGGGCAGGATCTCGTACAGGTCGAAAATGCCACCCGAAACATTGCCCCAGATACCAACCGTGACCGCTCCAGCGATCATGCCGGCGATAGCTCCCTGATAGGTGAACTTGCGCCAGTAGAGCGAAAGCAGAACGGTGGGGCCAAACGAAGCTCCGAATCCGGCCCACGCGAATGCAACGAGGGCGAGGATTGTGTCCGAACGCGGCCACGCGAGAGCTCCAGCCAGAATCGCGATGACTGCCACAACAACGCGGCCCGCGAGCACGCCATCATTGCCCGATAGGTCGCGCTTGGTGAACGCGCGGTAGATGTCCTCAACAACCGCAGAAGACGTGACCAGCAGCTGTGAAGAAATGGTAGACATGATTGCGGCGAGGATAGCGGCAAGCATGAAGCCTGCGATAAGCGGGTGCATTAGGAGCTGGCCGAGCGAAATAAATACCGACTCGGGGTTAGCCAGCTGGGCCTCGTCGTGCTTGTACACTGCCACACCCACGAGGGCAGTCATGCCGGCGCCAATAACTGCAAGTAACATCCAGCCGATGCCGATGCGGCGAGCGGCAGCAGATTCTTTCGCGGAGCGAAGGGCCATGAAGCGCACGATGATGTGGGGCTGGCCGAAGTATCCGAGGCCCCAAGCAAGCGCTGAGATGATGCCCATCGCGGCCGCGCTCGCCGCAGCCCCACCGGCGAGGGAGAAGATAGCGGGATCAACCTCGTTGATGGCGCTAACCATGTTGGAGAAGCCGCCCACGTGCACGATGCCAACGATTGGAACAAGGACGAGCGCAGTGACCATCATGAGGCCCTGCACCACGTCCGTCCACGACACGGCAAGGAAGCCTCCGATTAGCGTGTAGAGCACGACGATTGCAGAAACAATGACAAGGCCGAGGTGGTAGTTCATGCCGAATGACGCTTCGAAGAAGGCGCCGCCAGCCACCATGCCGGACGAGACGTAAAACGTGAAGAAAACGAAAATGATAATGCCCGCAACGACGCGGATAAGGTGCGAGCGGTCGCGTAGACGATGGCCAAGGAATGAGGGAACGGTAATAGAATCGGACGCCACCTGCGAGTAGGAGCGTAGGCGCGGCGCCACGAATTTCCAGTTAAGCCAGGCACCGATGGTTAGACCAACCGCGATCCAGCCTTCGATGAGACCGTTCAGGTAGATAGCTCCAGGAAGGCCCATGAGCAGCCAGCCGGACATGTCGGATGCACCGGCGGATAGGGCCGCGGCTGTTGGGCCGAGTTTGCGACCACCGAGCATGTAATCGTCAAAATCACTCGTTCGGTTGTAGGCAAGCAGGCCGATCATGATCATAGCTACGAGGTAGATGATCATGGCGATTGCCTGATATGTCGTCGTCGACATGCGGGTATCCTCCTTCTGGGCGTTTTCAGTGAACCTAACACTCGCGACGAAGAACCTCGATGTCAAGGCTCGTTATCTTTTCGTGACATTTGGCTCTCTGTTGATCTCACGTTTCGGTCACTTTTAAGAAATTGGCGTTATAACAGGACATTTGCACACAAATGCGCTTCTAGAGCACTGCGTGACGCTACGCGTCCATTATGAGATCGCGTGAAGCTACTGTCCGGGTATGCACGTATGATGGACCCGTTCCGAGATCCCTAGGTTCAGGAAACCCATGAAGCCCCTAATTTTGCAGTCTGACTTCGGATATTCAGATGGTGCCGTGTCAGCCATGCACGGCGTGGCGTACGGCGTGGATTCGAGTCTTCCCATCGAAGACCTAACTCATAACATTCCTCCTTACGACGTGTGGGAGGGATCTTGTAGGCTCGCACAAACTCTTATTTACTGGCCCGCAGGTTCGGTGTTTGTTTCGGTTGTGGATCCCGGCGTTGGCTCGGACCGCCTGTCCGTGGTGGCAAAAACCAAGTCTGGGCATTTCATCGTGACACCTGACAACGGGACGCTGACCCACATTGCTGTTACGTACGGTTTGGATGAACTTCGCGAGATTGACGAGTCTGTTAACCGACTGCCAGGCTCGGGCCACTCCTACACGTTCCACGGGCGTGACATCTACGCGTACACGGGCGCTCGGCTAGCATCGGGCAGAATCACGTTCGAGGAGGTCGGCCCCTCCCTAGATGTTGAGAAGGCCATCAAGTTGCCCGTCATGGAGCCGAAAATTGAACAGTACAAGGCCTTCGGCACTATTGACACGCACGACGTTCGATACGGGTCGCTTTGGACAAACATTCCTCGCGAGCTATTCCTTGAACTTGGCGTAAAAATGGGCGAGTACGTCCGCGTACACATTGAAAACCAGCACGGGGACGTCTATTCAGCTCCGCTTAAGTACGTGCGCTCGTTTGCGGATGTGTCGGTTGGTGAACCGCTCATTTACACGAACTCCTTGGACAACATGGCTATCGCGATTAACCGCGGTTCGTTCGCAATGGCCTACTCGGTTGGGCAGGGAACGCAATGGAAGGTGGATTTCGAGTATCCGCTAAATGACGCGCCCCTCGCCTAATCTCCTAATCCCGTTCAGTACAAATACAAGTAGAAGGAAAACAATGATTAATAAGACTTCGCCAACCACTGCTGTGGTAGCTACGGGTATTGGCGCGGCCCTCTTCTTCGTGCTCGGCCGTTTTCTTGTAATCCCAACGCCGATTCCGAACACGACCATTAACATCCAATACGCGCTTCTGGCCGTGTTCGCGCTGCTTTACGGCCCGGTGGTTGCCGGCCTTATGGGACTGATTGGGCACTTCCTGATCGACGTCACCTCGTACGGCCCCTGGTGGTCTTGGATCGTAGCATCGGCAATTGCGGGCGTGATCATGGGCCTAATGATGCTGAAAGATAACGTGCAGGACAGCCCAATGAACAGTGGCGGCATGGTACGTTTCAACGTTGCCGTGGTGGTAGCACACGCCGTGTCGTGGGGTATCGTAGCCCCGCTTTTGGACATCTTGTTCTACTCTGAGCCGGCCTCGAAGGTGTTCACTCAGGGAGCGGTCGCTGGTGTTTCTAACATCCTCACCACCGCTATCATTGGCTCCTTGATTGTGATTGCCTACGCGAAGACCCGCACTTCTGCCGGCTCGCTTGCGGAAAAGGAATAAGCCAGCTGTGACTGAGTTTCATTCGAATGGGGCGGGCCCAAGCACCGACAGTGCGGCAAGCGCTGCGGGCACTCAGGCTCGCCCCGCGAATGACGCCTCCACAAAGTCCACCCCTCACTTAGGCTCGGAAGCCTCCTTTTCGCAGGGCCAACCGACCTCGTCAGGTACTGCGCCTGAACCCATCATCGAGTTTCGCGATTTCACTTTTCAGTATCGCGCGCAATCCTCGCCCACCCTTCGGGGTATCAATCTGACGATCAACCGGGGTGAGAAGGTTGCGATTGTAGGCCAGTCTGGTTCTGGGAAGTCCACACTGGCACATGTCATCAACGGGCTCATCCCCTACCGCTTCCCCGGGGAGTATTCCGGCACGGTGAGGGTTGCCGGCATTGACCCAACACAAACTCCCCTGCATGAGCTTTCTAAAATCGTGGGCACCGTACTGCAGGATCCCGATGGCCAGTTCATTGGACTAACAGTTGCAGAAGACATTGCTTTCTCTCTGGAAAACGATCTGGTGGAGCAAGGCCAGATGCATTCGCGGGTGCAACAGGCGGCTTCCGTCGTTGGCATTGGGAACCGCCTAGAGGCCTCCCCTCAAGACTTGTCAGGCGGCCAAAAGCAGCGCGTATCCATGGCCAGCGTGCTTGTAGACGACGTGCAGATTCTGCTTTTTGATGAGCCTCTTGCCTCCCTAGACCCTGCTTCTGGCCAGCAGGCGATTGAGACGATTGATGCGTTACACCAGCGCCCACCCGAGGGCGCAACCGTCATCATCATCGAACACCGTTTAGAGGACGTTCTGCACCGGCATGTGGATCGCATAATTGTTGTAGATCGCGGCCAGATCGTAGCGGACGGTACGCCGAACGAAATTATTGCTTCGCGAGTACTGACCGATCACGGGATTCGCGAACCGCTCTACATTACGGCTCTGCGCATGGCCGGCCACAACGTCACGGCCGCGGACCAACCTGAGTCTGTACGCTCCGTTCACATTCCAGATAATGCGCGGGCTGAGCTCTTGCAGTGGGCGCGTGAACCACGCAAGACTCCGCGCAAGCCCGACCCGATTTTGAAGCTGGAGAACATCAATTTCGGGATTAACGAAGTTGAAATAATCAAAGGGGTTTCAACCGAGATTTACCGCGGCGAGGTAGTTGCTATCTGCGGCACCAATGGCGCGGGCAAGTCCACTCTGGCCAAACTCATTTGCGGTTTTGAAGAGCCAGATTCTGGTCGCATCTACCTAGATGACGAGGACATCACTGACTCTCCCATTACCCGCCGCGGCCGCCGAATCGGGTTTGTCATTCAAAACCCCAATCAGATGATTTCGAAAACCCTTATCATTGAAGAGGTTTCCCTGGCCCTGCAAGGCCTCGATATTTCTGCCGAAGAGAAGAAGCGGCGCGTTGAGCAAGCGCTTCGCACGTGCGGCCTGTGGGCGTATCGGGAATGGCCTATATCTGCGCTATCTTACGGGCAACGCAAGCGCGTCACGATCGCGTCGGTGATGGTTACAACTCCAGAAATCATCATTTTAGATGAGCCCACAGCCGGGCAAGACTGGGCGCACTACACCGAAATCATGGAGTTCCTAAAGGGTTTGAACAACGCTGGCATCACGATTGTGCTGATTACCCACGACATGCACCTGGCGCTCGAATATACCGAGCGCACACTCGTCATGTCTGATGGCAAGGTGATAGCCGCTCGTTCTTCCGCCTCCGTGCTAGCAGACCCCGAACTAGCCCACGCGGCGTCACTGCGCACCACCTCGCTGTATGATCTGGCTGTTCGAATCGGAGCGCAGCAGGGTCTCCTCGACAGCGCCAACGAGCGCTCCGGCGCGAAGGCAGAAAGCACGCTTGACCCAACCGCGTTCATCGAACAGTTCATTGTGCGCGAAAACGAGTGGCGCGAAGTAGTGCTCGCTAAACACTTGGGAACGGGGCGATAACAGTGGCTGAAAGAACTGCCGTTTTAGGTTATATTCCCCGCGAATCGTTTATGCATTCCCTAACGGGGACCACAAAGCTCATCATGATGATCAACGCCTCCATCGCGGCGATGCTGGGGTTTGATACGCGCTTCTTAGTACTGATGGTGTTCGTGTCCGTGTTCTTGTGGATCTCTTCAAAAATTGAGCTGTCAAAACTGAAGATCGTGCTGTGGTTCATTTTTGTCCTCATGATTTTGAACAACCTCATGATTTTCGTCTTCGCCCCGCAGTACGGCACCGAGATTTATGGGACAAGCACGCCGCTTTGGCATTTGACTAACCGTTACACGTTTACGGCGGAGCAACTGTTTTACCAGTTGAACGTGACGCTGAAGTATTTCGCGGTACTACCCGTAGCACTGCTGTTCATTGTCACCACGTCCCCATCCGAGTTCGCTTCGTCGCTCAACCGAATCGGAGTTCCCTACCGCGCTTCCTATTCGGTTGCATTAGCGTTGCGTTACATTCCGGACGTTCAGCGCGAGTACCGCGAGATTTCTCAAGCCCAGCAAGCTCGCGGGATCGACACGTCCAAAGATGTCTCATTCGGCACGCGGGTCAAAAACAGCGCGTCCATCCTGTTCCCCCTATTACTGTCCTCCCTGGAACGCATTGAAACGATTTCTACCGCGATGGAGCTACGCGGGTTTGGTAAGCACAAGACGCGCACGTGGTACACCACTCGCCCGCTACTTGTCCGCGACTGGGTAGCCATCGCACTTTCTGTAGCCTTGCTTGCCCTGGCCGCCTGGCTCATTACCGTTAATGGAGGACGGTTCTACAACCCGTTCATCTAGGGGCCGACCACTCCGATTGCAAACTGTGCTTAGCCCTGCGTGGCTCGTTTTTGTGAAATCTCGTAGAGCGCGATGCCGGTCGCGACAGCGGCGTTGAGAGATTCAACTGCGGAGCTGATCGGGATAGACACGATTTGGTCGCAGGTTTCACGCACCAGGCGGGACAGTCCCTTACCTTCCGCTCCGGTGACTACAACGAGTGGTTCGTTTGCTAGTTCAACGTCGCGCAGACTTACGTCTGCCCCACCATCGAGGCCGATGACGAAGCATCCTGCCTCTTTTAATGCGCGTAGCGACTGTACGAGGTTTGTTTCGCGCGCAACGGGCACTCGCGAAACTGCGCCAGCAGACACCTTCCACACGGTTGCGTTCACCGAGGCGCTACGCCTTTCGGTGATTAGCACACCGGTAGCGCCAAATGCGCCGCCCGAACGCAGTACGGCACCAAGGTTGTGCGGATCGGTTACCTGATCCAGAGCGATGATAAGCGGGGTTTTGAAGTCGTCTTGTGCAATATCAAGAAGGTCAGCTGCGGCTACATATTCGTATTCGGGTACTTCAATTCCGATGCCCTGATGTGCGGTTTCGCCGGACGCGTTTTCTAGGTCTCGGCGCGTGCATTCCATTATGGAAGCGCCCTGGGTGGACGCGGCGCGGAGAACGCTGGCAATGCGCTCGTCGGTGGGGTCACTGGCGATGAACACGCGGATGATTTCGATGCCCGACTCGACGGCCTCCCACACGGGATTGCGTCCCACGATGAGTTCGTGTCCGCGAGCGATCTTAATGGAGGTGCGGTTACGGTGTGCTTCGCGCTGACGTTGCTTAGCCAGCTCGGCCTCGCGCTCCTGCTTGCGTTTGTACGCTACATGGTATTCGCGGTCTTCAGCCTTCGGGGTTGGGCCTTTTCCGCGTAGTCCGCGCCGACGCTGACCGCCACTTCCCTTGGTTGGACCTTTGCCTGCACGCTTGCGTCCGCGCGCGCCGCCATCAACCGCCATGATTACCTGCCTTTGCTTAATTTACTGGCGCCCATTCTACAGGCAGTTCTGACCTTACTGGCAGCGTGTCCGACAGAATCCCGTGGCGAATAATACTAATGGCATTGCTAGATAAAACCACCCATTTTTCGAAACTCCGCGCTGTAGAGTTTTAAATATGCGTCTAGTAAGAGTTTTAAGACATTCCATTCCTACATACGGTGAGCTTTGCGAGGACCCGGACGGCATCACACAAGTTAAGTTCTTTGAAGGAAATCCTATTGCGGGTCCTGCAAACCATACGGGCGAAGCGCAACCCCTGGAATCGTGTAAGCTGCTCGCTCCTGTTGTTCCCTCAAAAATCATTGGGATCGGGGATAACTTCTTATCACCCGGCGAAAAGCGGGAACCGTTCAGCACCCCTATGGCATTCTTGAAACCTTCCAGTGCGGTGTGCGGCCCCGATGACCTCATTGTGCGGCCAGAGGGCACAGACTCGCTAACATTCGAGGGAGAACTGGCCGTCATCATGAAAGATACCGACGGCAAAATCTCAGAATCTGAAGTTGGAGAAGCCATCTTTGGTTACACGATTGCAAACGACGTTTCTGCTCAGCCGTGGCAAAAGCTGGATTCCCAATGGTTCCGCGCAAAAGGAGCAAACACGTTCTGTCCGTTAGGCCCCTGGATCAATACGGATCTAAGTGTTCAGGATCCGTCAAATCTAAATCTTGAAACGCACCTATCTGGGAAACTAGTGCAGTCAAGCAACACTGCCTACTTGAAGCGAACAATACCGGAAATAATCAGTTTCCTTTCCGAAGCATTCTCATTTGTTGCAGGCGACGCTGTACTGATGGGAACGCCCAAAGGAGCCGGCCCCATGAAAGATGGCGATTCGATTGAAATCCGAATCGAACATTTAGGAACACTCAGGAACACCACGCTTAATAGCGATTTATAGGGCGCCGCGTGGCCTTTTCGGATCTGGGTTCAACCACCTTTTCGGCTATTACCGCAACCACGATGCCGCCTACAAAACCACCAACGTGTGCCTGCCAGGACACTCCCCCAGATGGTAGGAAACCAACAAGAATGGTGGCGCTGTAGGCGCTTAGAAGTGCAATCGCAACCACGATCCGCACCAGTTTCACCCACGGGGTTCTCTCCACGAGGGCGGCCGTAAGGATATATCCGAAGTAGCCAAACACGATTCCAGACGCTCCAATAGTGAGGCCCGCTGGCGTGAATGCGCTGATAAACAGGCCCGCACCGATTGCAGACCCCACGAACACGGCCAGCCAGCGCCGCGTCCCTTCTAGCCCAATCAGGACGCCAAGCAGAGCTAGGAATGTCGTGTTGCCACTTACATGTGCCACGGATCCGTGCAGGAATATGGACGTGAAGTAGGTCCAGGGCCTCGTGAAATCGTGGGCGGGAACGCCGAAGTTAAGCAGTAACTCCCGGCCTCCAAGCGGTTGCAGGATGAATGCTACCCACACGAGCAAGACCACGCCCAGAGGGCCGGCAAGACGCTCCGAGAGAGGGCCGCGCCCGCGAGGTACGACCTCTTGAACGCGCGGATCTAGCCGATATGCCATCTGGCGCCGTCAGCTCCATCTTCAACAACAACTCCGGCGGCAGCCAGGCCGTCCCGGATCGAATCGGCCGTAGCCCAGTCTTTCGCGCCGCGCGCCTGCTGGCGCTGTTCAATCAAGTGATTTACGAGGACGTCCAGAGCCTTGTCTTTCCCGCCGGCCTCCGCCTCTTCGCTGGCCCATTGCGGCGATGCCGGGTCCAAGCCGAGAATGTCGAGCATTGCGCGCACATCCAGCAACGCCTCGCGCACCTCTCCCCCGGCGTCATCCGTGAGGGCCTGGTTACCGGCTTTCAAGCGCTCGTAAACCACAGCCAAGCCGCCAGCCACATTCAGATCATTGTCGAGCGCATCTGCGAAAGCTTGCGGCACAGCTCGCTCGGCCACCTCGCTCTCGGTCACGCTCGCTACCTCACTGGCGCGCTGAACGAAGCCAGAAATGCGCTCCCAGGCGGCGGCTGCCACGCGGATGGTCTCGTCGGAATACTCCACGGTAGAGCGGTGGTGCACCGTGCCCAGAGCGAAGCGCAACACCGGTGCGGGCACGCGTTGCAAGATGTCTGCAACCACCAGGGAGTTGCCGAGAGACTTCGACATCTTCTCTCCCTTCATCGTCACCCACGCGTTGTGCACCCACAGGCTTGCAAACGGCCATCCAGCGCCATGGGACTGTGCCTGCTCGTTCTCGTGGTGTGGGAAACGCAGGTCGATTCCGCCTCCGTGAATGTCGAACGCCTCCCCCAGGTAGCGGCGCGACATTGCGGAACATTCCAAGTGCCAGCCCGGACGGCCCGGCCCCCACGGGGACTGCCAAGAAGCAGTGCTCGGCTCGGTGGGCTTAGCGGCCTTCCATAGGGCAAAGTCACGCGGGTCCCGTTTTCCCACCTCGACGCTGGAATCGATCTGCGACTCGTCTTCCGTGGTGCGCATTTGCGCAAGATCCTGGTGGGTCAGCGAACCGTAATCATCTAACGAATGCACATCGAAATAGACGTTGCCGGCCCCATCCGGGTATGCGTGTCCGCGATCGATAAGGCGCTGCACCAGCTGCACCTGGTCAAGGATATGCGCGGTTGCGCGCGGCTCAAACGTGGGCGGAATAAGCCCAAGAGCGTCGTAAGCCTGTGCGAACTCGCGTTCAAACTTGGATGCCCATGCCCACCACGGCTGCCCAGCCTCGGCAGACTTATTCAAAATTTTATCGTCAATATCCGTAATGTTGCGAATGTAGGTGACCTTCATACCGTTCTTCTTGAGCCAGCGAATCAGCGTGTCAAACGCTACCGCAGACCGCAAGTGTCCAATGTGGGGACTACCCTGCACGGTGGCTCCACACAGGTAGATGCCAACCTCGCCCTCATGAACGGGTTTTAACGGCTGGAGAGAACGGCTTTTGGTGTCGTAAAGATGAAGATTCACGCCCCTAGCCTACCCAGCCTGCGCGCATAGGGCATAACGTCTTCAACGCGCGGCGCTAAACTGGCCCCATGACTGCGCTTTTACCTATTCGCACCGGTATTGGTTTTGACACGCACGCTTTTGCGCCCGCGAATTCGGGGCGGAAGATGATGATGGCGTGCCTTGAATGGCCCGGCGAGGTTGGCTTGGAAGGCCATTCCGATGCTGACGTTGCCGCACACGCGTGCTGCGACGCGCTACTTGCGGCGGCGGGCCTGGGCGATTTAGGAACAAACTTCGGCACGTCAAGGCCCGAGTGGTCCGGCGCGAGCGGCGAGGCGCTTTTACGCGAAACAGTACGCCTGGTGGAGCAGGCTGGTTACGCGATTGTGAACGTGTCGGTGCAAATCATCGGGGAACGCCCACGCATCGGGGCACGTAGGGCCGAGGCGGAGACGCGCATGAGCGAGGTTGTGGGCGCGCCGGTCAGTTTCGCCGCTTCAACCACCGACAAGCTGGGTTTTGCCGGGCGGAGCGAAGGAGTTGCGGGCATCGCGTCTGCACTAGTGCAGCGCGTAGACTAGCGCGCTCCAAGCGGTTTAACTCTCCTTAGCGCAAACGCCACCAACCGCGAAATGAAAATTGCGCGGGCGGCTGCGGCTCGCTCATAGCGTTCAGTCCTCAAAGGTAGCCAGATGTGCCTGCTCGGTCTTGACCGGCAGGATCAGCATGAGACCTACAAACAGAATGAGGACAATGCCGAGGATGCCCCAGTACTGCGATGAAGTTCCCTCGGGAACGAAGTTAGATCCAAGCCGCACGGACAGGCCGAAGCACAGCGGTGCGAGGAAGGACACGGCACGGCCGGTTGTGGCGTACAGCCCAAATACTTCTCCTTCGCGGCCTTGCGGAATAAGGCGGGCGAGGAAGGTGCGTGAAGCCGACTGGCAGGGACCAACGAACACGGTGAGAATCAGACCAAGCACCCAGAACATGCCGGAGCCCGCATCGTGAAGGATGAAGATCAAAATGCCATCTACCACCATTGCGATGAGCGAGATTAAAATGACGGCCTTCGGGCCGATCTTGTCGTCCAACGCACCAAATCCGATAGTTGCGATGCCCGCTACAACGTTTGCCGCAATGCCGAAAATCAGTACGTTACCCGCGCTGAATCCGAACGTGCCGGCCGCGATGATAGCGCCGAATGTGAACACGCCCGCGAGTCCATCACGGAAGATGGCCGACGCGATCAGGAAGAAGATCGTGTGCGGCGATGCGTTCCATAGATCTTTTACGGTCTTAAACAAAAGCTTGTAGGAGTCGATGATCGACTCGTGTCCAGCCTCGTCAGTGCCTTCCACTTTACGGCCAGGAACCGCGATGAGAACGGGGATTGTGGACAATCCAAACCAGAGCGCGGCGAGCAGCATCGATACGCGAACGTTCAGTCCATTCTCAGCGGTTACACCGAACAGGCCCACCTCGGGGGCGATAAAGCCGAAGTAGAGGATCAAGAGCAAAATGATGCCGCCCACGTAACCAAGGCCCCAACCGAGACCAGACACGCGACCCATCGTCTTGGGCGTAGACACGCGTGCGAGCATCGCGTTGTAGTTCACGGACGCGAACTCGAAGAAGACGTTACCGAAGCCGAGTAGCGCGATTCCGAGCCACATTGCACCGAGCGGGCCAAACACCGACTCGGGGTGGACAAAAAACATCATGCCGGTCAGCATCACCACTACGTAGGTGTTGAAGCCCAGCCAGAACGTGCCCTTACCGCGCCGGTCCGCACGCTGGCCGGTAATCGGCGCGAGGAGCGCGATCACAAAACCCGCGATAGTGAGGCCAAGGCTCAGCGACTCTGATGCCTTATCAGTATCGGCAAACATGCCGGAAGTCAGGTAAACGGAAAACACAAAAGTGGTGGCAACCGCGTTAAATGCGGCGGACCCCCAGTCCCAAAGCGACCATGCCAAGACGGTCTTATTTAGGATGCTTTCTTTTTTTGCAGGGGCTTCGTTGCCAAAGCTGTGATTAGTTGATGAAGTAGTCACGCTTCTGACTTTAACCCGAAATCACAAAATTATGGATTCAAAAACCAATTCGTTTCATTGCTGGTCTGCGCTATTCGTCCAGCAGGCTCTGATACTGGTCTGGTCGGGCCAGGATTTCTGTGGCAACCACCAGGTCCAGTTTGGTTGTAATCTTCATGGACAGCGCGCTACCCGGCGTAACGTGCACGTCCTCACCGAGGGCTTCCACAAGTCCCGCATCATCGGTTAGTTCCACACCATTTGCTAGGAGTTCGCGGCCCGCCTCGTGGGCGCGCATAGCGGTTTCCCAGTGAAATCCTTGCGGGGTTTGAACTCCACGCAGCTGCGCGCGATCAACCTGCCCAATGACCCTTTCGATTTTCGAGGAGGCGCCCACCGGCTCCACAACCTTTTGCGTGTCGGTAACGCGAACCGCTGGAATGACGGCTTTTAACCCACCCTCGAGCGCTTCAATGACGTCTCTAATGGCACGTTTGGGAGTGAGGCACCGGGCGGCATCATGAATGAGCACGGGTGTGCGCTCATCCAATTCCTTGCCAATCCGTTTGGCGAGGCGAGGAATTTCGAGCAAGCCGTTATACACCGAATCCTGGCGGATGCTACCCCCTGGAACCACAACTACATCTGGTTCTCCAGCAAAAATCTGTTCGAACTTGCCCAAGTGAGTTGGCGGAGCAGTCACCACAACCCCATCCACGCCCGCAACGCGAATACCATCCACAGCTCGACGCACCAAGGGCACTCCAGCTAGCTGCACCAGCGCCTTCGGCATGTCATAGCCCAGCCGCGATCCCGAACCTGCAGCCGTAACTACTGCAAATACCGAACTGCTCATTACGCCTCCTCGCATAAAGATTGAGGCCGCAGGTGCGGCCTCAAAATCGCAGGATCAGCTTATTCTTCTTCCGCCTCTTCAATCCCCTCCGCGAGGATCTCATCAAGGCGATCGCTAGCTACGTCCTCATCAACCTCGCGCGAGAGAGCCAACTCGGAAGTCAGAATCTGGCGAGCCTTAGAGAGCATGCGCTTCTCGCCGGCAGATAGGCCCTTCAGGGCGTCGCGACGCGACAGGTCGCGAACAACCTCGGCAACGCGAACAATATCGCCCGTCGCAATCTTCTCCTGGTTCGCCTTGTAACGGCGCGACCAGTTGGAAGGCTCCTCCGTGTTCTCTTCACGGAGCGTATCCATGACCTCTTCAAAACCCTCTTCGTCAACGACGTCACGAACCCCCACGAGCTCCACATTCTCCGCAGGAACCTGAATAGTTAGATCCCCCGTAGTCACGCGAAGCGTAAGGTAAGTTCTTTCCTTGCCAGCAAATTTGCGCGTAGAAATCTCTTCGATTGTGGCAGCGCCGTGATGTGGGTACACAACGGTTTCGCCCACTTTGAATGTCATTGCTGTAAAACTCCTGATGTTAGCTCAACGCCCCTATTTTACCAGCAATTACATGCACTTACTCGAGGGGATCCACCATCTTGTATCCCAACCCACGTACAGTCTGCAACAGTTGCGGGTTAGAAGGATCTGTTTCAATGCGCGAACGCAAGCGCTTTACATGCACGTCCAACGTCTTCGTGTCCCCCACATAATCAGGGCCCCACACGATGTTGATAATCTGCGTCCTCGTAAGCACGCGGTTCACGTTGCGCATCAAAAGCTCAAGCAGTTCGAACTCGCGAAGCGGCAAGTGAACCGGCTCTGAATCCACCTCGACTTCGTGCCGATCAACGCGCACAAGAACCTTACCTACAGTGAGGACATCTTCCTCGTCCCCACTCTCAATTTCGGGTACGCGCCGGCGCAACACCGCACGAATGCGCGCAAGCAGCTCGCGGTAAGAGTAGGGCTTTATCACGTAATCATCCGCGCCGAGCTCCAGCCCCACCACGCGATCTACCACATCGTCTTTAGCCGTCACCATGATGATCGGCACCTTCGAAGTGCGGCGCACCTGGCGGCACACCTCCGTGCCTGAGATTCCCGGAAGCATCAGGTCAAGCAAGATCAGATCAGGAGTGGCGGCCTCCAGAGTTGCTAGCGCAACCTCGCCACTTTCCGCCTCTAGCACCTCGTACCCGTCTCTGCGCAGACTGAAAGCAAGAGGAGTGCGCAACGATTCCTCATCCTCAACAACTAAAATCGTTTTCATTTAGCCTTCCTCGCTCTCTTCCAAATCCTCAGAATCCACATTCTCTTCGCCCTCGGCTTGCGGAATCACCAGTGTGAATGTGGAACCGTGGCCCTTCTTGGACCACACCGAAACAGTTCCACCATGATCTGCAGCAACGTGTTTCACAATAGACAAGCCCAAGCCCGACCCGCCAGTGTTTCGCGACCTACCCGGATCCACGCGGTAAAACCTTTCAAACACGCGTTCCTTTTCGGCCTCGTCCATACCGATTCCGGTGTCCACAACCGCCACGCGAACCAGGTCATCCACAACCGAGCTTTTCACGCTCACGCGCGTGTGCGGATCCGAGTAACGAATCGCGTTATCCACCAGATTGCGAACCGCGGTGACAAGCAGGTTATGGTCACCCCACACGATGCCACCACACGGCTCTGCCACCTCGATATCGATATTTGAGGCAGCCGCCTGGTTGCTCTCGAGCTGCACAGCTTCCCACACGACCTCGTCAATGTTAATCCGCTGGGCCCGCATCAGTGGATCGCCGGTTTCCAGGCGCGAAAGCTCAATCAGGTCATGCACAAGAGTGGATAGGCGCGTAGCCTCCGACGCCATTTTGGGAGCGAACATGCGAACCACTTCGGGATCGTAGTCACTGTCTTGCAGAGTTTCAGCAATCAGACCAATGGCACCAATCGGAGTCTTCAACTCGTGGGACACGTTTACAGTGAAGTCACGGCGAACCGCGTCAACCCGTTTTTGCTTCGTCTCGTCATCGATCAAAATCAGCACGCGCCCGCCCAGGAGCGCCGCCACGCGAACATCTAGGTAAATGGGAGAATCCGACGAGTACCGCGAGCGAGGTAGCTGCATCTTCTTGCGTAGTGTCACCCCGTTTTTACGCACGTCCTCAACCATTTCAAGCACCTGCGTGTGCGCAATCTCCTCGTCACGAACGAGGCCGAGCGTGTACGCCTGCGCATCCGCCCTCACAATATGATTCTCGCTGTCCACAATGACAGAGCTTGACGCCATCGCGGTGAGGGCCGACTTAAGCTCCGGGTTCACAGGCGGCTCAATTCCCTCTTCCTGTGTTGATTCGTGAATCTGGGATTGCGATACGCGAAATGCAAGCCCCGCGCCGGCCCCCACAAATAAACCGACGAGGGCCACCAAAATTAGCAAACTGGTCTCTACACCACCCACAATATAGACAATAGGGGGCAAACCCGGCACTTGTCGTGATTACACTAAACATCCGCCAACCGTTAACCGTTCGTTAACCTGTTGCATCCAGCCGGGACACCCGCGCATGGTGTTATTACTTTCGGCTATAAGTAGGCCCTCCCTTTGGGCCTCGAGCACCACCTTGGAGGAATAAGAATGCGGGAGATGTACACCCAGGAGCTCACCCAGCTCGGCAACCAACTTTCACGTATGGCGGGGCAGGTGTCACGAGCTGTTGGCCGCGCCTCACGCGCACTAGATGAGAATGACAGTGCACTGGCGGAACAGACCATCGATGCAGATGAGCGGATTGACGACCTCGCCTACATTATCGATGAGATGTGCACGCAACTTCTGGCCCTGCAAGCTCCCGTTGCCCGCGACCTGCGGCTGATCGTTACCGGCCTGCGCATGACCAAGACGCTAGAGCGCATGGGCGACCTTGCGCGCAACATTTCGGTTATTGCTCGTCAGCAGGCGCACACCGACGCACTGCCGCCCGAGATCGCACAGATTGTCACGAAGATGGGCGAACAGGCGCGCATCGCGGGCGAGAACACTGCCAAGCTGATGGAAGATCCCAACACCGATCTCGCAAATCAAATGCAGACCGATGATGACGTGATGGATGACCTGCACGTGCAGCTCCACCGCATGCTTTTGGATCCCAGCTTTGTGCTCACTCCTGCGCAGATCATTAACCTGACGCTGATTGGCCGCTATTACGAGCGTTTTGGCGATCATGCCACCAATGTTGGCCGCAACGTCATGTACCTGATCGAGGGCGAACGCTTCCTCACCGACTAGGCTACGTGTTCCTGCTAGTTAGAGGCGCTCCCTACTGTTCTTAGCGCACAAGAAGGGGGCGATGACCGTAACGGTCATCGCCCCCTTGTAGTTTGGTTACTTACCCTGCGCAGCTACAGCGGCGATCTTCGCCTCAGCCTCGGGATCAAGGTAGGTGCCGCCCTTCTTGATAGGCTTGAGCGTTTCTTCGTCAAGCTCGTAAAGTAGCGGAACACCGGTGGGAATGTTCACTGCCGAGATGTCCTCGTCGGAAACATCATCAAGGTGCTTCACGATTGCGCGTAGCGAGTTGCCGTGCGCTGCAATCAGAACGGTCTTGCCGCTCTTGATATCGGGAACAATCTGCTCATCCCAGTACGGAAGCAGACGCTCGAGAACGTCTTTCAAGCACTCGGTTGCCGGAATCGGCTCGCCCGCGTAGCGTGGATCGCCATCCTGAGCGAACTCCGAACCAGCCTCGATTGCCGGTGGCGGTACGTCGTAGGAGCGGCGCCACTGCATGAACTGATCCTCGCCGTACTCGTCGCGGATCTCCTTCTTGTTCTTGCCCTGAAGCGCACCGTAGTGACGCTCATTTAGACGCCAGGAACGCTTGACTGGAATCCAATGGCGGTCAGCGGCGTCTAGCGCCAGGTTTGCCGTGTAGATTGCGCGGCGAAGCAGGGACGTGTGGAGGATGTCCGGCAGGACACCCTCCTTCTTAAGAAGCTCGCCACCATGAACGGCCTCTTCCTTACCTAGTTCTGTCAGCGGAACGTCAACCCATCCAGTGAACAGGTTCTTTTCGTTCCAATCGCTTTGCCCGTGACGGAGCAGAATCAATTTAAAAGCCATGGCCTCATTATCCCATGTCTGGCGGTCAATGTCTTTAGGTTAAGCCTGGTTTTGGTCAATAAACTTCCAACTCGTCGCGCGTTTGCCCCTGTTTTCCGCCAATTACTACACGTCTTGATTTAGGGCGCACTATCCGGCGAGGAGCTTTACTCAAAGAGGTTTCGACATCGCGTACAGAAGCGGAATGATCGTTTCAACAATCGGCTTAGCTGGCGACTGCGCAATGGGAAGATGTTGTGGCACCGTGCGTTCGATCCGCGCAGGCGAGGCCGGACCAACCACGCGGCTTCGAGCCTCACTCCGGTGTTCCTTATAGCTCTCCACTAGGGCGTCAACGGCCGCTGCCCTCATGACAATCCCGATCACCGCGTGAGTGATCACGCGCATCGGCGCTTCGGGTTTACGCCTTGCGGCCTTAAGGATCGTTTCAAGGACTCCCCCCAAAGCGGTTAAAAACTCCTCATTGAGGCCGGCCAGACGTGCGCCCCATTCCTGGTCTCGCACCGAACGGGCCTGCATTTCAGTGTGGAGGGCGTAAAGAGTGCGGTTAACCCCAATCGCGTCCATCGCGTCAAACAACAGGGAGTCGATCCGTGCTGGCTTCGCCGTGTCGCCGCTACGCCATTTTTCAACCTGCAGGTCAAGGCGCTCAATCAGATCCGCATACTCGTCCTCCGCGAGCGCCGCGAGCAGTGATTCCTTGGTAGAAAAGTTTGAGTAGAACGCGCCCCTGGTAAAACCCGCGCGACGGCACACGTTATCCAGAGTGAAGCCCTCTACTCCCTCGAGGATTATGATCTCGCGCGTTGCATCAATGAGTCTCTGCTGGGTCTCAAACCTGCTGCTCACGCCGCCCCCTCCCATCACGTGCGCCTTCAAGATTACATGCGGGTTTGGATAGCCTACCCGGTTTGAAGCGCCAAGTTAGGAGGCTACCGCCCGGGCGGACATGTAAAGGTCTGGAGGTAGCGGGTGGTCAAGCTCCCACTTGATCCGCATCGGGCGCGAGCCCTTGGCTTCAACCAAATGTGCGGGACCAGCAAACGTGTACGCCGCGCCCTCCCCCAAAGCGTCTTTCTTATGCTCTCTGATGAAGAGGGCAATGTTGGATTCCCCCTCCAGGTACCGCATGCCCGCCTTGGTGTGCGGCCCCGCGTTAGACTGCGATTCCCAGTGAAATAGCGTGGGCGTAAGCGCGAAATCGCGGTACAGAGTGTTAGGTGAATAGTCAGCCTCCGACTTTACAAGTGTCACCAGCAAGGCTTCCGTGTTGGTGTACTCGCAGTACTTAACCCCCTCACGCACGCCGCCGGGCGCCTGGCCTTGAAACTCGTATCCGACGCCGATGCCAGCCAGCAGTTCTTCGCGCGTGTACGCCGCGCCCACTTTAAGCGGCGTCCACAGCCCCATTTCGCCAGCGGGCTGCTGGTATAGCTTCTTCGTACGATCGCTAACAGCTACGAACATTTGCCTCAGTTCATCAACGAGGTTCGGCGTGGATCTCAAAATTTGCAAGGCGTAGTCGATGGACGCGATCTTTTTCTCGTCACGTTTACCGCTGGGCCAAAACGAGTACATGAGCATGTGCGCGTAAAACTTTTCACGCGCCGACATCGCCTCGTAACGGTAGTGTGGCGTGGAAAGAATCTTGAGATAGGTTTCGATCCGCTCCGGGTCAGACACGTGTGCAAAAGCGCGAAGCCTGCGGCGAACATCGTCGTAAGCATCCGCTGCAAGATCGTTGCCCGTGGCCGCCATGTGCAGTAAACGCTTCCACGAAATGGGGCGCTTTCTGAAGTCTTTTCGACTGTAAATATCTGCAATGTCGCGGTGGGAATCTTTCAAATAATCCGTGAGTTGGTAGTCCTGCACGTCAACCCGCGCGGCAAGGGCGCCGCTTCTGATTTCGGCCGGTAGTTTCTGCGTAGATACGTTCAGATTGTTCTTTATCGATTTGAGGATTACCTCCTGCGACTTTTCTTCGAGGAAAATCTGCGATCCGGCAGGCAGATGGCTAAAGCCCTTCTCCACAGCTGCCACGAGTTTTTTGCGTGATGTACCCGTTAGCGCCTGTAGCTTGAGATCGAAGCGGAAGGCCTCGTTTTGATTACCCACAAAATCCAAAACAGTCAGCACCGTCTTGTTTTTCGACAGTCGCAAGCCACGGCCCAGCTGCTGCAAGAACACCGTGGGCGACTGGGTTGGCCGTAGCATCAACACCGTATCCACACTCGGTACATCCACGCCCTCGTTGAAAATATCTACTGAGCAAATGATCTGAATGTGGCCGCTAGCGAGGGCTCCAAGCGCCTTGTCACGCTCCATAGAGGATTCAGTGGAGGTGACATACTCGGCTCTAAGACCAAACTTCCTAAACGACTCCGCCATAAATCTCGCATGATCAATGTCCACGCAAAAGCAAAGTGCACGCATGGACTCTACGTTCAAGATCTTGTCGCGCATGGCCTGCACGATCTGGCGCACACGCGCGTGATTGCCGGTCAAGACATTCGACAACTCGCTGGTTACGTAGTCACCGCGCACCATTTTCACACCGGATAAGTCCGTGTCGTCATATTGAATGAAGTAGTGGAAGGGACACAGCAGGCCTTCTTCTAGTGCGTCCCATAACCTCAGTTCGCTTGCCACGCACCCGTTGAAGAATTCGAGGGCAACGTTCACGCCGTCGCCGCGCTCGGGGGTTGCGGTTAGGCCCACCAATTCGCGTGCATTGAAGTGGCGCATCAGGCACCGATAACTGGCGGCTTGAGCATGGTGGAATTCGTCGATAATGATGATGTCAAAGAAATCTCGCGGAATTTCGTTTAGCACATCCGCGCGTAGCGACTGGATAGAGGCGAAAGCAATGTTGTCGTAGCCGACCAGTGCCGCGTCGTTGAGCCGCGCCAGGCTGTAGCCGTCGGAGGTGGACCAGATGATCTGCCGCGACTTCACTACATCACGGAAGGTCCTCATGGATTGGTTCAAAATCTCGTTGCGGTGGGCAACGAACAAAGTGCGAGGGAGCCGTCCCAACTCGCTGGCCATGCGTTCACGTAGCGCCTTGTAATCGAGCGCCGCCACAACGGTTTTCCCTGTGCCCGTGGCAGCCACAACAAGGTTTTGGTGGCGTCCCATCGCTCGTTCATACTCGAGGTCGTCCAGCATGATCTGCTGGTAGGGATAGGGCCGTATATCCAGTGCGGTGAAGTCGAGCTCCGTGTCGCGTTTCGTGTCGAAACCACGCCCATCTTGGAGCGCCCGGTCAAGTTTTGCCGCGTCGCGATCTGGATCGTAAATTTCAAACGAGGGCGAGGCCCAGTATGAGTCGAAGGTAGTTTCGAACTTTTCAAATACTGCGGGAGTGTTATTTTTTGCCAGACGCACGTTCCATTCCAGGCCGTCCTGCATAGCGGCAGCCGACAGGTTGGAGGAGCCTACGAATGCGGTGTGGTAGCCGGTGTTGCGGTGAATCAGCCAGGCTTTCGCATGCAGGCGCGTGGATTTGGTGTTGTAGTTGATCTTGATTTGGGCACCGTAATCGCGAACGAGGCGGTCAAGAGCTCTGCGATCTGTAGCCCCCATGTACGTGGTTGTAATGATGCGAATAGGAACCCCACGAACTTTGAGATCAGCGAGTTCTTCAGCAATAGTGCGGATCCCCGTCCATTTAATGAATGCGATGAGGGCGTCCACACGGTCCGCGGAACGAAACTCCTTCTTAAGCTCCGTTTGAATAGAGGGGTCATACTCGGCGTTGGTCAGTAGCGCCGCGTCAGTAAGCGGAGTATCGGGCCTAACCGTTTTGTCCGAATTGTCGAAAGCTTTGATTTCGGTAAGTAGCTGCGCTCTGCCGTCCTTCAAGGCAATCGGCTTGTCTGTTCTGTTGCCGTCGTTCTGTCCGTTGATGACTTCCAGGACGCGGTCTGTTAGAAGGAATCTCTCGTGTTGCCCTTTGGTTTTCAGGAGGGAGTTTTCGAAGCGCTCCGCTACGTATTTGGAGATGACGTAGGGGAAGTCCGCGTTGTCAATGGCTTCACTTACGACGCGCTGGCCGTACTTTTGCAGAGCCACTTCAAGACCGGCGTCAATGATCGTTTCGTATAGACCGGGAGGCAGGTCGAAAGGCTCGTCCATCAAACACTTCCAGAAGACTACGCAGCTTGTTCTTTGCTTTTATATTACGAAAGCGCAGCGCAAATTTTCTGTCGGTAGTTTGCGAAGCCCGTAATACACGCGGATTCCGGCGTGGTTGCATCAAGTTCCTTGTTAGGTTTTGCCCTTACACGAGAAAGCGCCTCACCAACAGTTAAGGCTCAAGGGCAGCCACTGACGCTACGTTGACTCCGTCTTCTCGCCGATATGACAATCCGCTACCCGTGATTACGAGGGGAACCGCGGGCAAATCTATAAGCTCACTGAACCGCAATAGGTTTTCAGCTGCCTGGTCTACGACTGCTGAATTGTGCCCGAGTTTCACTTCAATCACTAGGACGGTTCCGTCTACTTCAACGAGAGCGTCAACCTCCTGTTGGTTCTGAAGTCGAGCATGATAGACGGAGCTTCGCGTCAAAGCTCGCAGTTCATGGACAACAAACGATTCAAAAAGCTGACCAGCGTAATTGAGATCGCCCAGCAGAGCTTCGGGTCCTTTGCCGAGTGCGGCCATTGCCAACGCCGGGTCCGTCAGGTGACGTTTAGGAGCTTGTCGAAGAGGCACGCGCGAACGCAACTTTTGCGTCCAGGCAGGTTGATCTTCACTAACAAAAATTCGCGCAAGAGAATCCAGATAATCGGACACAGTTTCCCGCGTCACTTCCGCATCGCCTGCAATTGTGGCGACGCTCATTTCTGTTCCCACTCCCCTAGCCAAAGAACGGAGCACGGCCATTACCCGCACAGGGTCCCGACGCACACCATCGGGGGTATTTATGTCTACCTCGGCGATAGTGCGCAGGTAATCTTTGTTGTTCTCTTGTGCCTGTTTGATATTGAGGTCAAGATTGCCCGGCCATCCTCCCCGGCAGATACGTTCAAACAGGTCATGAACTGTCCAGTCTTCTCCGGCGTTAGTAAAAGATTCACCTTTCGCTAGCGCAGATATCGACACACCTCCAAAGGCCTCTCCAGACTCGAACATGGTCATAGTGCGCATCGTTAACCGTGCAAACCTGCCCGCGCCAGAGTGCCTAGCCACCGACTCACTCGGCGCCGTTGAACCGGTGAGTATAAACTGCCCTTTGGCGCGACGTTGATCCACTATCCGACGAGCCACATCCCAAAGCACCGGATGTATCTGCCATTCATCGACGAGGCGAGGCACAGCTCCTTCAAGTACAAGAGCCGGGTCTAAACCGACTGCTATCGCCACGTTCGGATCGGTATCAACTTGAACTTCGCTCTTGGAAGCTTGACGGGAGGTTTCGGTTTTCCCGCAACCTTTGGGCCCCTCAACGAGTACCGCACCTGCACGCTGAAGTGCCTCCACGAGGTATTTATCAGCCACTCTAGGAATGTAATTAGCCATACCAAAACACCTATCCGTCATTTTCAAGGGCTTCTAGCCGACACTTTCACGCTATTCTATCCGACACTTTCAAGCATTCCTAGCCGACATTTTCATTTTCTGTCTTCACAATCCGCCGTTACATGACGAAACCTCCGCTTTCGCGGAGGCTTCGTTTCTAAGCGGACTCAAACTAGTTGCGCACCCTCAGTCAATGACTGCAACTTCGCCCACGCGATCGAGGGATGAATACGTCCCCCGAAGCCGCAGTCCGTGGATGCCACCACCCGATCTGGGCCAACGATGTCCACAAATCTGGAAATGCGTTGAGCTACCAGCTCAGGGTGTTCCACAACGTTTGTAGAGTGACTGACAACGCCAGGAACCAAAACCAGGTTCGAAGGCAGGTCGACTTCACGCCACACCGTCCACTCATGTTCGTGGCGCGCATTGGCCCCCTCGAACGAAATGTAGTTAGCGTTTACAGTCAAAACGTTGTCCACGATTTCCTTCAATGGGATATCCGTGGTGTGCGGCCCGTGCCAAGAACCCCAGCAAAGATGTAGGCGCACCAGATCAGGATCAATCCCTTCTAGCGCGGTATTAATCGCATCAACACGCACCTGGATATAACGCCTGTAGTCATCAAAACTAGGCGCAGGATTGATTTGATCCCACGATTCCGCCAGTGACGGATCATCGATCTGCACGGTGAGGCCCGCATCCGTAATGGCGCGGTATTCTTCGCGAAGGGCTTGCGCCCACGCCTGCACGACATCTTCATCATTGTCGTAGTAGGCGTTAGACAGACGGGCTGCCGAGCCAGGAGAAACCGCAGCTATAAATCCGTCTTTACGATCAATTCCGTTAGCCTCAAGAGCACTGACCAGCGCATCAATATCTTGCTTCACAGCGTCATGACCGATGTACTCGATCGGACCGGTAATCGCAGGGAAGCCCTGCTTAGTTTGGTCATCTTCCGACAGCTGCTTCACGCCTGGCAGTACCGCAGCCTCCGGATCGGAATAAACGTCCTTATACTTCACCCAGTCTCGGCGCTGTTCGAACTCCACCAGCTGAATGTTGGATCCGGACGCGGGTGGTGCAAGCGGGTACTCTTTGTCAGTGATTTCAAGTCCCGCAAAACGCGAGAACGAGTAGTACCACCACGGACCGAAATCGAGTTTTTCAGTCATTACGTGGCCGTACTCACCGTCATTAACCCAGTCAATGCCGATCTCTTGCTGCCTTGCAACAACATCATTTACCGAAGATTGAAGGATCTGGGCGAACATGGCCTCTCCCATCTCCTTTCTCCTCAAATTTGCGTTGAGCAGTTCATCAGTACGCGGCAGGGAGCCGACGTGGGTGGTACGAATCGCCATCATTCCTCCTTCAACAATAAATCGACGATGGTGCTTTTCAAGATAGCGATTTTGGGAGGAGTGAATTCGATGCCGTCACAGTCCGGTCATGCAAGTGGACAGAGTGCCACGCTGTGCTAAGAGGCATACGCGCATCCCAACCTGACCATCATGTAGAAAGCAGGTCAATGCTTCAAGATAAACAAGCGCGGGCTGAACTCGGTCTATACCGAGCCCAACCCGCACGGTCAAACGGCGTATACCACCTAAAACGGCCACCATTTAGAGAAGTCTAGGCAGTTATTTCCCAAGATGATTTTAGGCCTGCAGATTAATGCTCCTGTGAGAATTAAGGCGCACATATGTAAGCTATCAGCCATCTCAATTCAACCTGGGTTTGTTGCGATCCGCAGTGTTAAGACATTAGGCACGCACTCCGACAGAGGCATTATGAATCCCAATACTGCCGTTACTTACGTAAGCGGCGATGAGACCATCGCGCAAATCATAAGCACGGGTAGTCAAAGCTACATCATCCACGTAAACGGAAAGACACGTGCCTTCGAGAATGACGGAAACCTCGTGTGTAAGCCCCTCACGCAATGGACGCTCAATTTCGAAATCTGGCTGGCTTACATAACCGCGTTCCGCATCATAATCGAACGGAACCGAAATCTTGTGAGGGCGTCGATCGAACACGAACCTACCCCGTCGCGGCTCAAACCTCAGCAGGTATCCTCGGCTGAACTCCTCATCTGCGAATAACGCTATACCCGACTCTTCGGAATCAGCGTCCAACGAGACGGTGAAGTTAGCGCAAATACTCTGCTTTCGAGTATCTACTTCTGCCAGGCTGAGCCAATTAAGGCCTGCAGCCGGGGCAGAGGACACTGAATTAGCGTCTACGCTCCACTCTCCCTTACGCACCTGCACGTCGAGTGGATGCGGGTTGTAACCGCCGGTTCGCGATTCAAGAGGTACGGTGCCAAGACTGCCATCTTCACGTACCACCAATTTGTGTGCCACGAGGTCCCCACCCCATTGACGCTCACCGCGATCACGGTCACCTGCTCGCGTAGCAAGCCAACCAATGAGGATGCTTTCCCCGTTAAAATTAACGCTGGTTGCGGCGTAAAGATCATTCGAATCCAATGTGTCCCAGGCAGGGATAGTCCATTTCTCAGCATCACGCCGCCGGTAACGAACAGCGAAACGATCAGAATAGGTAGAAAACAGAATGTAGTTTTCGTAATCGAGAGCGAACGTTTCAGGGCATTCAGGCGCAAGAGTTATCCCCGGCTGCCATAGCGGGTCTTCGAGCTCCCAGTTGTCTAGATCCACACTCCGCATGCGACCGATCACACCGGAGCGACGCCCCGAGACCTGATCCAGCTGCGTACACAAGAGCATTTCCCAGCTACCATCCGATTGCCTGAAAACAAAAGGATCTCGCCACGCATGAGTGTAATATCCTGCCGGTGCTTGAAGTTGCCATTCGGTGTCTTTTTCGAAGGTCATTAGATCTTCCGAAAACGCGCGTAGAACCACTTGTTCTGGCTTACCTGTCGCCGGAGCATGCGGATTAATGCCGCAGTAAAACGCTATGTAGCGCCCTTCTACGGGACCGATGACGGACCCTGCCCCTGCCAGGAGATCCGGTTCGTCTCTTTCTCCTGCCTCAATAGCAATCGGATGTTCGGTGAAAGTCACAAAATCTTTTGTAGATAGGTGCCCCCACTGTAGTTTCTTCGAGAACAGGGGGCTGCCCGTGTCGTCTGCATTTAGATGCGTGTAAAACAAATGACACGTGTCGCCGTCGATTATGGGCATAACATCACCGAACCAACCATTTTTGGGTCGGTAAAATAGCGAGGATTGGGTCATGACAACTCCTGCGAGAAACGAAGGTTGTTTAGAACGGCGCCTCCGTCTGTTACACCGACAGACAAGCGGTCACCAAAGCGACGATTCATGCGCGCGTTAAGCGCGACCCCCGAGATGTAGAACGTGGCAACAGATTCATCCACAATAAGTTGGAACTTGTGGGACACTCCTGGCTCCAGCGTCAGAGGTCGTTCCATCCCCTTGTTGTCATACTGGTACCAAGGGAAGTTTGGACGCCTATCGAACAGTAAACGCTGCTCCCCCGGCAGGATTAGGAACTCATAACTTTCCCCGGTCACCGGATCTTCGTAGATGCGAATAGAGACGCTACGAGTCCCCTTCTCAACAACAAGATTTCCTTCCAAGTAGATTAAATTCCCTGATTTATTAACGAGGGTCTGATGCGTTTCGCCATCATCAGAACGCATCTCAATTTCAGGATTAGATGTTGCACGGGGTGTTGCAAAAGCTTTCTCAACAGTAGCAGGGGGTTTTACACCGAGTGACCCGTCCTCTCGCTGGAACACTTCATGAACAACGAGCGTTCCACCCCAATCCCATCTAGCCTCGTCATCATCACCAGTCTTGGTTGGAACCCAACCAAAGAGATACCGATGCTCTCCATCGCTAGCCGAACGAGCCGCGTAATATGCGCGCCCATCGAATGCATCGTCTACTGGTGCAGTCCACGGCCCATCAAGTGACTTACTCATCCGGTAAATGGTCTTGCTCTTATCGCTATATTCAGTAGTCAGCAGGTACCAGTAATCGCCCATTCGGAACAAATCTGGCATTTCGTGCATGGTGTACAGGTCAGGCGCCCAGAGATCTCCCTCGAACTGCCAGTGCTTCAAATCTTCAGATCTGAAGGCAACAGTAGAACCGGAAAGGATCTTCTCTCCGTCCTTTCGTGCACCGAGTATCATCAGATAGTTTTGATTCTCTTCGTCCCAAAGCACGAACGGATCCCTCCAGTTATCAGGATCGTAGCCCGGCTGGGGCGGAACCAATTTCTCATCCGTCTTATTCCACGTTATGAGGTCATCGCTCTCTGCGATCATCAACACCTGCGAAGGCTTGTTTTGCTGCACAAAATTGTGGTTATAACCGGTGTACATAGCGTAAAAGGAGCCGTTAGCCTCAAACACGCTACCTGCAAAAATATACTGATCTTGGTCATCATCGCCACCACGCTTCAAACTCTCACCGTGGTCTTCAAAATGAACGAAATCGGTAGTAGTTACGAGCGACCATCCAAACGGTTCTCCAAACAAAGGAATCGGATTACGCGTATCTCTTTGGTGATAGAGATAGAATTTGCCTTTTGCGAAAACCGGCATACAGTCGCCGAACCAAGCCTTTGTCGGCTTGTAGTACAAAGAATGCATTAATACGCCTTTCAAACTTATGTGCCTATTTGCTACTCATTCTGATCTGTTAACGGCCGCCCATTCCGCTGAGGGCAATTCCCGACACAAGGTACCGCTGCAGGAAGAGAACCAAAATGGCACTAGGAATAACTGAAATAGTGGATGCAGCCATAAGCAGGTTCCATTGATTTCCGGTCTGCCCAAGGAACATGTTTAGGCCTAGTGGAACGGTTGCCATGTTCACATCGCTCACGATCA
Organism: Actinomyces urinae; assembly: GCF_900119695.1. GTDB lineage: Bacteria > Actinomycetota > Actinomycetes > Actinomycetales > Actinomycetaceae > Gleimia > Gleimia urinae. The sequence continues at coordinate 1,434,049 of NZ_LT632547.1, read as the reverse complement.
GCAACGGCCAGAGGAAGCTATTCCAATATCCGATGAATGTAAATACCGCCAAAGTGCCAAGTGCCGGCTTTGCCAGGGGAAGGATTATTCGACTGAATGAAGTCCATCGTCCCGCCCCGTCAATCCGTGCGGCCTCTTCAAGTTCATCAGGCAAGGTAAGGAAGAACTGCCTAAGCAAGAAGGTTCCAAATGCCGTGAACGCCCAAGGAACGATTAGAGCCTGGTAACTGTTCACCCATCCGAGTTCACGCATCAGGATAAACATTGGAACTATCAACACTTCCTGCGGGATCATCAGCGTACCTAGATAGAGCAGGAACGTCCCGTCACGTCCCCTCCATTTGATTCGAGAGAATGCATACGCAGCCATCGAGGAAGTGAAGACAACCATGATGGTTCCAATTCCAGCGACAATAACGCCGTTAACCATGAACTTGCCAAAAGGCAGATAAGTCCATACGTCTGCGAAATTTGACCACTGAATCTTCGAGCCGATCAACGAGGGAGGAGATGCAAAAACCTCACTGGCCGGTTTAAGAGCCGTCGAGACCATCCAGATAAATGGAGTTAGGACGATTAAGGCAGCAACCATCACCAGTATTTGGGATAGAGCTCTCCCCCACCGCGGCCCTGTCCTAAGGCTGTTTATTTGCGATTGTTGTTTGCTTAAAGACATGACCATTAGTAGTGCACCCACTTCTTTTGGCTACGGAACTGAAGGACCGTAATAAACATGATCAACACGAATAGTGACCAAGCAATTGCGGATGCGTAACCCATCTCGTAGGCTTGGAAACCTTTCTGATACAGGTAATACACGAGTGTGGTCGTGGAAGCCCCTGGCCCTCCTCCGGTGAGGATAAATGGTTGTGCAAACACTTGGAGCGAAGAGATCACAGTCATCACTGTTGCGAAAAATATGCTCGGCGTGAGCAATGGCAGAGTGATGCGGAAAAGACGATGCCACCAGCCTGCACCATCTATCGCAGCGGCCTCATAAACCGTGGAGGGAATCCCTTCAATCCCCGCGATAAAGATGATCATGTTATAGCCGAACCCAGCCCATACCGACATGATGATCACCGCTGGCATCGCCCATTCAGATGAACCAAGCCAATCAGGACCAGAGGCTCCTGTGAACGTTTTGAAGAACCACGCTAATAGGCCATCCTCCGGAGTATAAAGGAGCCTCCATACCACAGCGTTAGCAACCATAGGTGAGACCACCGGTAGGAAGAATACAAACCGCAGAAACCCTTTCCATTTCACGCGAGACGTTAGCCAAATCGCCATTGTCAAAGACACGATGAGGTTTAACACTACGTACCCCACAACGAAATAGAGAGTATTCCCTACTATTTGCCAGAAAACCGGATCTTCAGTGAAGAGACGGACGAAGTTATCCACGCCCGTAAACACGGCATCTCCCAAGAGCGGCCATTCATAGAATGCAAGCACCAAGGAAGCGCCCACAGGAACGATCGTGAAGATCAAAAAACCCAGCAGATTAGGGGCTAGAAAACCCAATGCAGCGAATAGGTTTCGACGCTGCAACTTGCTTCGGCGGTTTCTTTGATCTGACCTGTTCCTGTCATCACCGGTTTTCGCTAATGAAACCACTGTTTGTGACATTGAAGTATCCTCTGAGTCTGCCTATTAGCGGGATTGCCTCAACGGGCAATTCAGAAACTGGTTATCAGTTTTCAACCTGAATTTGGACTCGTTCCAAGACCTCGGCAGGCGTAGATGTGCCGTTGAAGGCTTCAACTCCGTACTGCTCCATTAGTGCAGAAAGCTGGTTCCATTTTGGCACCGTGCGGTAGACATTGACGGTTTCGAACGCAGTATCGATCGCTTCCTTCGCACCCTCTACATCGGCTAGCGAATACCAGGTATCCTGAGCAGCCATATAGGCCGGGAAACCTCGTCCTTCGCCGGCAATGTACTCCTGCGCCTCCGGCCCGATGATAACGGAGATAGCCTTCCATGCTTCGTCAGGATTCTTACAGCTTTCTGTTACACCGAATCCTGTACCTGACATGGTGGTCACACTAGATCCATCAAAAGCGGGAACCGTGGAAATCCCGAGTGTAAAGTCAACGTTCTTCTTAGCGTTCATAAGCTGCCAAGGACCATCCACATACATTGCCGCGTTCCCATTACGCCATTGGTCGGCAGGCCAGTTCGCGGCACCTGTAGCTGGCGGAGCTGGGGCAACTTTCTCTTTCGTAACAAGTTCGGTTACCCACTTGAACCCTTCAACGACCTTCTCATCTGTCAGATTCGGCTTACCGTCTTTCAGATAATCGCCACCGATGCTCAATGCATATGGCAACCACATGTCCGGATTGCCATCGGCCACATAACCATAAACACCGTCTTTAGTGAGTGCGTGTGCAGAATCAAGGAATTCTTTTTCGCTCCACCCAGGCGAAGGTTCTGCAACGCCGGCTTCGTCAAACATATCCTTGTTGTAGAACAACAAGTACGGCCCAACGTCATACGGAATAGCGAGTTGCTTGCCGTCCTGCTGCAAGCCTTCAACAATAGAAGGCTCATACCCGTCAATGTCGAATCCATCAGCCTCGATTGCCGGATTTAGGTCAGTGAACAATGATCCGACATCCGGAACTCTCTGTGCTTGAAGGCCTGCAATACATGCCAGGTCACCACTTGCAGCCTGAGCAGTGAGCTTATTGTAGTAATCCTTAAATGGCGAGCTTTCAAACTTCACTTTGATATCGGGATATTTCTCAGTCACCATTTCCGCGAGATGATTCCAAACATCCACTTCAGCTTGGGAGTCTGCAGACATTATCCACCGCAGCTCAACCTGACCGCCGTCCGCTGACGATTGTCCGGTTCCACCTCCACAGGCGGTAAGCGCCAGAGCGCTTGCTACTGCCACTACTGCTCCTTTAGCAACTGCTTTTGCAGTTTTCCTAATCTTCATCGATCAGCCTCTCACTATTTCCAAAGTGTCCGACAACGTTGTCATAAACAATATACACACAATTAGCTGTTTATTACAAGGGTTAAGAGATAGATTAAAATTAGTAAGATAACGTTGTCAGGAGGGACGAGATGGCATCACCTAAGAAAAACAACAGTCAAAAAGTTGCGCGCCCCACAATGAAAGACGTTGCGGCACTTGCGGGTGTGGGAATCAAAACCGTCTCACGCGTAGTCAATGGCGAACCGCATGTCAGCGAAGAAACCATCGCCACTGTTGAGCAAGCGATCGCTCAACTTAATTTCCGACGCAACGAAGCGGCAGCAAACCTAAGGCAGGGACAATCATCGATGGTGGGGCTGGTCGTAGAGAATCTCTCGGAGCCTATTCAGGCTTCCATAGCAAGTGCAGTAGAACGAGTTGCGCTCGAAGAAGATTATCTTTTGGTTACAGCTTCATCATCCGATAATCCGGATCGGGAGCGGAAAGCCATTCAAGCTTTGATTTCGAGAAGAGTGGATGGCCTGATCATTATTCCTTCACCGGTAGACCATGGGTATTTGCAGTTTGAAATTGATGCGGGAATGGCAGTGGTCTTCGTAGACAGATCTCCGCTCGGTTTACTTACGGACGTGGTTTTGTCCGATAATCGCGCCGGCGCATTTGATGCGACTCAGCATTTAATCAAGAGGGGCCACAGGAGAATTGCCTACATCGGCGATTCCGTAGACATGTACGCCAGCAACGAACGCGTGCAAGGCTACAGAGATGCTTTGGCTTCTGAAGGCATAGCATTTGACGATCGTTTAGTACATTTAGGGCATCCCAGCACAGAACGGGCAGAGGCTGCGCTCCAGACCTGTATAGCCCTAGACGAACCTGCCACTGCATTAATCACAGGAAACAGCCTTAACACTATTTCCACGCTTCACGCCCCGACGTACGTAACTGCGAAATTGGACCATGTCGCATTTGACGATCTCGAGCTAGCAGACTTACTAAGTAATCCTTTATCAGTAGTTGCGCAAGATCCAACCCTGATTGGAACCATTGCAGCACAACGTTTATTCGCTCGGATTAAAGGCACAGAAACAGGTGAGCCCCAAACAACATACCTGCCTACGCGTTTGATTATCCGATCGTAGCCGATGCCAAGTAGGGTCGCGACGCTAAAAGGGTTCCCGCCAACACGCGAAAGAAACCGCCCACTGCAGTAATCATTCTCGTGGCATGAGAAAACCCCCGCTTTCGCGGGGGCCAACTCAGAGCCGCCTGTGGGAATCGAACCCACGACCTATTCATTACAAGTTGGACGCAAGAACCCACTCATTCTCGGCATAGTATCTGTACTAACCCTGCCCTTCACTTTTCTTTTTGCCCGTATTGCCAGCAACTATGGCAATGCCGGCATTGCCGGCAATGATGGCACTGCCAGCAATGCCCGGAACTGCAGCGATTGGGCACGCTTGCCAACGTTAATGGCCGAAACTTTAGTCATGCTCAAAACTGTTATTCCCTTCGAACAACTAGCACGACTATGGACTGTAGAAATGTCTGCACGTTCTCTATCGCCCAGGACGATTGATGAACGATTGCGAGTTGTAGACCAATTCACTCGACAAACGGGAGTGAACGCGCAAGTCGCCAATTTCGAGGACATTACTTTGTGGCTTGCCGCGTTGCCATCTGCGATCACGCGCCACACGTACTACGTGCATCTGCGAGCCTTCTACCAATGGCTAGTGATTAGCGATCACCGCGAGGACAATCCCATGTCTCGCGTAGCATCCCCCAAGCGCCCCAAGTACCAACCGCGCCCCATCACGGATGAGCAGCTCCGAACGGTGCTCGCGTCGCCTCTACGTCCTGCCACGCGCACCCGCATCATGTTAGCTGCCTTTGCCGGGCTGCGAGTCCACGAGATAGCAAAGATACGCGGACAAGACTTCGATCACTCAACCGGAATGATAACCGTGGTTGGAAAAGGCGATAAAACTGCCACGCTACCGGTGCACCCCATCATCTTGCATGAGGCTGAACAATACCCTCTACGTGGCTGGTGGTTCCCCTCCCCTACGTGCCCTAACACGCATGTCGAACGGAGGGCAGTTGGCTCAAGCATTTCTAATGCCTTCGCGCGAGTGGGAATCACAATGACTTCCCACCAGCTACGCCACTATTTCGCCACGGCACTACTCGAAGCAGGAGTAGACGCGCGCGTAGTTCAAACCCTTATGCGTCACGAAAACTTACAAACAACCGCGTTATACATGAACGTTTCAGTACGCCTACAACGCCAAGCTCTAGACCTACTACCAAACGTGTTCAACAACTATTTGTTCTAACTGCCAGCAACGCCAGCATTGCCAGCAATGACGGCAATGATGGCAACTAATAGACCTCTACACCCAAGGAGACAATGATGCTCACCATCTCGCTTTGTAATCAAAAAGGTGGGGTAGGTAAATCCACTACCACCTATCACCTAGCCCGCGCCGTCGTTCTTGAGGGCATGCGCGTGCTAGTTGTAGACCTCGATCCGCAAGGCAACATCACCAGTAGTCTCGCAAGCCACCCAGTAGACGAGGACGCTACGGGGTTGGCCGACGTGCTTTCAAACCGCACCAAGCTACCCATAAGCGAAGTCACCGTGCCTGGCCTATGGGACGGGGTAGACCTAGTGCCCACCACAGGTGAGGCGCTACCAGTAGTAAGAGACGAGCTAGTAGTAGCAGGAGCCGGGCGTGAAAGCAGGCTACGCGCCGCCCTGAACGAAGTCGCACACGACTACGACTTGTGTCTTATCGACTGCCCACCATCACTCGATCAACTCACAATCAATGGCCTAACCGCCACTGATATTGCCCTTATCGTCACGCACTCCAAGCTGTGGAGCGCTAACGGACTAGCCCGACTACTTGGCTCCATCGACCAGATTCGCACCTACTACAACCCCGAACTCACAATCGGGGGAATCATTATTAACCAACACGAAGCCCGAACCACCAGTGGCGGGCACTGGATGAGTGAGCTAACCCACGAAGTAGAACAACGCGGCCTGACAATCTTCAACCCGCCCATCCCCAAGCGAGTAGCAATTGCAGACAGTGTGGAAGCCAGTAAGCCACTAGAACAATGGCCCACACAAGAAGCAGCAGAACTCGCCGACATCTACAGCCAATACCTACACGCAATCCAAAACCACCAAGCAGGCAAACAATGAGTCGAATCAGTAACAAACAGCTCTTAGCCTCATACAACCAGGCAAGCCTTGAAGACAAAGAAATCTACCTTAAGTTGCTTTACAACGACACGGTAAGAATAGCTAACTTCCTCCAATACTGGATCGAACCAGAACGCATCGCGGCAGGGGACTACACGTGGCGAGAACAAGTCAAACAAGTGCTAGACACTAAAGACTTTGAGCAAATACTCCAGCTCGAAACCCGCCTATCAGAAACGGCTCAAGCCATAAACCGACTACGCAAACACATGCGAAAACTCGCAGAAAGACAAACCAATGACTAAGCCACAACCCAGACGCAGCGCCCTAGCTGGACAAAGCGTAATCGGACAACCCATGGCAGGGCTGCAAGCAGACAAGCCCACACCAAGCCCACAGCAAGTCCGCAAGCAAAAGATCACTGTGCGCGTAAATGAAAAAGTAGCAGACGAAGCACGCGGACTATTCCTAGCCGACCTCGCCAACGATGGACCAACCACATGGAGCAAATGGGTAGAACAAGCCCTAATCGCCTACAACAAGCAAGTCCGAACAAGGCTACAAACACCAGTCCAACCACGCGGAGCCGGCACCCTACCAGTCGGACCACGCGGACCAATCAACTAGACTCGACACCAGCAAGTAAAGGAAAACACCATGAGCACGAACCAGTCCAACACTCCACCAGAAGAAACAACCGAGGTCGCGATGAGTGAGCCAGCCACTATGGTTAAACCGGCTTGGTATAAGCGGCCGCCCATTATTGCCACTATCGCAGTAGCACTAATCGCCGTGCTAGTAGCGGTCGGGTTGGCATGGAAAACCCAGGCCGATACTAAGAACGCGCGCGAGCAATACCAAACAGCCCAAGCGAGCTACCAGCAAACCCTAACCGAACTAGACCAGACCAAGACGCAGGCGGATGCGCTACTTGAACTCGCAGCGCAGCGCGCAAAAGACACCGACACTAAGACCCTTGCCGAAGCGGTAGAAGAAGCAGACAACCTGGCAAGCGTTGAGGTGCAGGATGCCTCCACGTTAGGGCGCGAAAAAGCCAAGGAAGCCACAAACGCGGTTAAAGCCGCGCAAGAGCAGGCGCAAAACGTGCTCGATAAGCTCACCGCTTCATTCAAAGACGTGCGCGAGGAAGTCGCAGCCAAAGCCGCAACTGAGTTTGACCAGGCAGTAAAGAACCTTAACGAGGCAATCGAGCAGGCGGGTAAAGCTAACCGTGAAGGCGTAGAAAAAGAAGCGACCGACAAGCTTGATGCTGCGCTGAAAGAAGCTAAAGCTATCGACCAAGCCAAGCCAGAAACGCTAGAGGCCGTGGCCGACATTGAGGCCGCGTTTACTCGCGCTGACGAGGCGAGTAAGAGTGCTAAAGCCTTGAACGAAGCAACCAAGGCTGTAAATGGCGCAGCGAAAGCCAAAGCACAGGCTGAGCAGGCGCAAAGCTCAGGCGGCTACGAACAAACCTACGACGGCAACTACGGCGGCAATGACTACAGTGGCGGCGGCTACAGCGACTGGAACGCAGGTAGTAATAGCGGCAGTGGCAGCTCTGGCGGTGGTGATGTGTGTGGTGGTGGGCAATACTGCTACAACTCCGATCACCCCGAATGGATACAAGATAACCAGGATGGAAGTTGGCACCACCAACTACCTCAAGATGGAAACGGCGATTGGATCGGCGATATTCAAGGCGAAGTCTGTGTAGGCGACTGCGACTGATTTGCCGAGTTAATCGCTAAGTATTCAGATGGCCCGTGGACATAGTGTCTGCGGGCCATCTTTGTGCGCGCACACTCTACGTAATAGGTGAAGGGCTTTCGAGCCTTTTAATGATCGATCATTAAACCTATTTGAAAGTGGAGTAGTAATGAGTATTCCTATAACCACGCAAGCTCCAGGCGCGCCTCGCGCCAATAAGGGAGGACTGGCTTACCGGCTGGCTCTGGCCTTTACAGCGCTTGCGCTTGTCTTTGCGGGCTCTCTAAGTGCCCTACCTGCTCAAGCGGCAGGCTCTTGGGTGCGAGGTGTGCCTATTGGAGGAAGTGTTGGATGGCTTGGCACCTGGATTCCTTACCAAGGCCAGCCCGTGCCTGGTCTTTGTATCCAGGCCGACGCGGTGAACCCCTCAGCAGCGGTTGCGGCCACTCCTGGAGAACTGACCAGCCAGCCTAGTCTTAACCGTCCGAGCGATCTGAGCGTGGATGTTGCTCAGATGGCTTACATCATGAAGAAATGGACTCCGAAGTCCTTGGAGCATTCCGATACTGACGTGGACGCGGCAGCTACAGGCTTCCTTGCACACGTGAACTTTGAAAACTCACAGTTCGGCGCAGCAGCTTCTCAGCAGAACGTGAACGAGCTACTACAGCTAGCACCCGCGAACGTGCAAAACCGCGCCCGCCAGATGGTCGCGGAAGCCAAGGCTGCCGGTGTAGTCGGTTGGGAAGCAGGGGAAGCAACCACTGATAATGGCATGTACGGCACCCTCGACGGAATACGTCTAGTTAATGGCAATGGCGTTGCAGCACCGGGCTATCCGTTCACGGTAACCCTAAACGGTCCTGCAGCGTTTGATGCAACTGGCACCAATACTTATAACGGTACTACCGCATCTACCCCCATTACCGGTATTAAGTGGCATTCAACTGGCAACGGCAAGGTTAGTGCAAGCGTAAAGTTCAAAAACATTGTTTCGCCCGTTCTTGGCCATTCTTCGCCTGGCGGTGGTAACCAGGACGTGATTTACGATATTGGGAAGCTCACGGCTAAGACGGTTGAGTCTCCGACGTGGGATGTTATCTTCGATTTCCGCCCACAAGGCGTATCGAATGTGGATACCGCTAAGGTCATCGACAGTGGCGCTGAACTAACTGACACGTTCACTCCAAACGCTGACCCGAACTACGGGGACGGCAAATGGCTCAACATTGACGGCACTGACGTGCCCGTGAACTACCGTGCAAGCGTCTACTACGTATCCGCACTAGCACCGGCAGAACAGAGCGATACCGTGCCAGAAGGCGCAGAGCTAATCAAGTCCGTCACCGTCAAGGCAGAAGGGCCTGAAACGGTGATTACCGCTAACGCGGGCACGGCTCCCAAGGACGGCTTCTACACGTGGGTGTGGGAAGTAAAGGCTGATGACCAAGACGCTGATTGGTCTAAGTACATTAAGGCCGACTTTGTTGATGGTTACGGTCTAGCCGAGGAAACCACGTCGGTAAGGCACCCCGCCCAGATTGATTCTCAGCTGAGTGTGCGTGACACCAAGGCTGGTACTTACCTGGTAGATGACGTGTTTGTAACCGGCATGCCCAAGGATCACCCTAACTTTGAAGGCGCGGCCGGCTTTAAGGCAGACGAGAAAGAAATCTCTCACGAGGTGCTGTTCTTCCCCGCTGGACTTGAAGTAACGGAGGCGAACCGTGACAAGGCTGAAAAGATCGGTGAAACCGTCACCATTCCAGCCAAGAACGGCTTCTACCCCAGCATTGGTGATACTTCCTGGATCGCTAAGACTGGTGCGGACGGCAAGCTAGTAGCTGGCACCTACGTATTCATCTCTACCTTCGCTGGTGATGACCGCGTAGCCCCGCTAGCCACTTCTGTAGAGGACGTGACCGAGCAGTTCACTATCGCAGGTGAGCCTGGTATTCACACCACGCTCATGTACGAAAACAAGCGCGGCCCGGTCCCTGGATACGGCACACGCACCCTTACCGACGTGGTTACCTACACCAACCTTGAACCCGGTAAGGAATACGAAGTAGTTGGCACGCTCATGGATAAAGAAACCGGCAAGCCCATGCTTGACGGCGGGGGTAAGGAAATCACTTCGACCACGAAGTTCACACCTGAAACCGCTAACGGCAGTGTCGAAGTCGCCTTCGAGGTAGACGCGGCGCTGTTTGCTGGTAAGACCACGGTTGCCTTCGAGGAACTATTCCACGAGGGCAAGTCCATCACCATCCACGCTGACATTACCGATGAGAACCAGACAATCACGTTTGAGCCTGGCCCGAAGCTAAAGACCACTTTCACCGGAGAAAACGGTGAAAAGACGCTCAAGCCTGGCAAGGACACCAAGCTGATTGACAAGGTATGTGACGCGAACGAAAAACTCGTTCCCGGCACCGAGTACACCCTCAAGCTCAAGATTCACAACAAGACCACCGGCAAGATGGTCAAGGTAGGCGGTAAGGAATACGAAGCAACCGCTAAGTTCACGCCACAAACCCCGCAAGACTGCGGGAAGGTAGTAGCCAACCTGGACACTACCGGCATGGCAAACACTGAACTAGTTGCCTTCGAATACGTCTACGACGTTGATGGAGAGCTAGTAGGCACCCACGAGGATGCAGGTGACAAGGATCAGACCATTAAGCTCGCAGCCGCTGACAACTCTGGCGGCGGCGCAGCTAAGGGACTGGCCAAGACCGGTGTGAACACCGCAGTGCTAGGAGGCGCAGCACTAGCGCTACTAACCGCAGGTGGCGCAGCCGCCCTTGCAACTAAGCGACGCGAGAACTAACCCCGCGCCCTCTATTAACAGTTAAGGCCCACGCCGCAAGGTGTGGGCCTTAACTGTGCGCGCACGCTCTACGTAATAGGTGAAGTCCTAAACACGGACTGAAACAACACCGGTTACGAACAGGAAAAACAGTGTCTAGACTCAAAACACTCATAAAAACTACGGCAATGACCTTCACGGCCGCCGCCGTGCTAGCTACAAGCGCAGGACTTGCAGCTAACGCCGAACCGCCCATGTTAAAAGGTGATCCGCTGGAAGAAGTTGGGCAAGGCTACCACCTACAAATCGATAACGATCTTGTATGGTTTGGGGGATTGAAAAACCCTGACGGGCATGATCCCCTCATCTGGTCCACCATCTTCACCAATAAAATCCCCTACAACTCGCAAGGCTACTTTCTTAACACAACCAACGTTGATAACCACCAAGACCCAAAGCTCAGTGTGACTGGCACACAGATGGGGTGGATTCTAGCCACCTACGAATCTGTTAATCCCGCCGAGTCTCGCGCCGCCATATCACTACTTAACCGGCTCAACTTTGACGCTTCGGCATATGCGCTTGACCCTAGCCACGACCCGAACTCAGAATTGCTTCGGCCCGCGCGCGAGCGTGCCGCCAAGGCCACAGCGGCCATGCAGCAAGAACACCCAGACGTGGTGGAACTGGCCAAAAAATACGCTAACCAAGCAGTAAACGCATCGCCCGAAAAGTTCGGCACGCCAACCGTCCAAGGCGCAGGCACGTCCGAGGGAACGATCAACCTGCGCTATATCAACGCCCTAGGCAAGGCCAGCCAAGGGCTTAAAGCCACGGCCACCCTAGATGGCCCGGCCGTATTCAAAGACAGTGGCACTAAAACATGGCAAGGCGAAAGCACAAGCGAAGGCTTCCAAATACCTTGGCAAGCTACCGGAGCTGGAACCGTCGAAGCCGAAATTGAAATCATGACAGGCTATTACTCTCTCATTATCCAAATCGATGCTAACGGGCTGACCTCGGTGCGCACAGGCCCGGGCAAGGCTGCAGATGAGGCTATCCAGCGCCAGAAAATAGAGTTCGACACCACCGAGCCGGAGCCCACACCACCCGAAACCGAGCCAACCACGGAAGCAACTACCGAAGCTACAACCGAGGCAACTACGGAAGCAACGACAGAAGCCACAACTGAGGCGACAACAGAAGCGACTACGGAAGCAACGACCGAGGCGACAACAGAAGCGACTACGGAAGCAACGACCCAGGCAACAACCGAAGCTACTACTAAGGCCACAACGGAAGCCACGACCCAGCAGACTACTAAGTCCACAACCGAGGCAACTACTGAGGCGACCAGCGAGGCTACGACCGAGGCGAGCCCAGCGACAGAACCAACGCACCCGACAGAGTCGGAAACCACGACGGCAAGCCCGTCCACAACACCCACTACGACCAGTGGCACTACGAATAACGCTACGTCCCAGCCACTTGCCCAGACAGGTGCAAACACGGCAATGCTAGGCGGCGCAGCAGCGCTACTAGCCGCAGGAGGCACCATCGCCCTTGCAACTAAGCGACGCGAGAACTAACCCTCACGTCCTCTATTAACAGTCAAGGCCCACGCCAGAAGGTGTGGGCCTTAACTGTGCGCGCACACCCCACGTAGTAGGTATGAGCGAAAACATTACTATTTACACCACCCCGCACTGTCCAGGTTGCGCGCTAACACAACGCAAGCTGGACAAGGCAGGAATCACCTATAACGCTATCGACTTGAGCAAGCGGCCCGACCTGGTAGAGCAGTTCAAAAATGAAGGCCTACTATCAGCCCCAATCATAGAGACCCAAAAGGGCCGCTCATCCGGGTTTAACCCTGAACGCATCCGCGAAATCATCGCCCTAGCAGACCCTTACACCAAACCAAACCAGACGGGGCCAACCAACAATACTGACAATGCCAGCAATGCCAGCAATGCCAGCCACACCAGGAACCCCAATCATTCTGCAAGCGCGCAGCAAAGCCAAGGGCGCAGGCTGTGAAAAAATCACTAATCGCCTTCCTCGCAGGCCCTCTAATGCTCTTGCCCCTCATGATGGCTGGAGGCGACGCTGAAGGAGCAGGAGCGGGCCTGGAGGGAGTGCCCCCTGAATACATACAAGCCGTGATGGAAGCGGGCAGTATCTGCACCGAAATCACGCCCAGCCTCATCGCCGGACAAATCGAGGCTGAATCCGGGTGGGACGCGACCGCTGTTAGCCCAGCAGGCGCGCAAGGTATCGCCCAGTTCATGCCTGGCACGTGGGCCTCTAACGGGATAGACGCAAACGGGGACGGCGTGGCCGACCCGTTCGACCCCATCGACGCTATCGCTAGTCAAGGCCAGTTCATGTGCGGGCTAGTAGAGACCGTGAAAGCCTACGTGGCTAGCGGGCAAGCCGTTGGCAACGTGGTTGATCTTGCCCTGGCCGCATACAACGCAGGCCCTGGAGCAGTACAACAACACCGGGGCATACCCCCATACTCTGAAACGCAAGACTACGTAGCCAAAATTAAACAACTGGCCGGAAAATACACTCAAGGCAGTGTCTCAGCCTCGTCAGTAGTGGCTGGTGCTCAAAAATATCTTGGCACTCCCTACGTGTGGGGAGGCACCAGCGCGGCCGGACTGGACTGTTCGGGCCTAGTCGTGCGCGTCTACGCCGACCTTGGCCAACCCCTCAACGTGCGCACCGCCCACGACATCATTACCAAAGCAGGCACGCCCATAGACGAATCAGCCCTACAGCCAGGCGACCTGATCGGCTTCGCCACTCCGGGTAGCGGGCACTACCACCACATCGGTATTTACGCCGGTAAAGACGCAGGTGGGAACCGGCTCATGATCCACGCCCCTAACGTGGGCGGGCACGTCGAACAAGTACCCCTCGACACCGCTTATTGGCTTGGCATGCAATGGCAAGCCGTCCGCATCTAACCCGAGAAACAACAAACCAACCACTGAATTTAAGGAGTGAAACCGTGAGCTACATAGTACGAGCTGGAAACCTAGCAGGCCCCGTCAAACTCACCATGAACGATGACGGAACCTACCAAGGCCGCGCCACCGTGATCGTGAACGACCGGGCAAAAGACCTAGAAAGCGGCAAATGGGAGGACGCGGCCACAACCGCCTACTACCTAAGAGTCCAAGGCCAGGCCGCCGTGAAACTAAAAGACTTCCAAGACTTAAACGGTAACGCCGCCATCATCTTCACCGGCACCTACCGCGCCCGCGACTACACCAGTCAAGACGGGCAAGAGCGAGTAGCCCACGACGTGTGGGTAGACCACATCGGAGCAGACATTGCCCGCCAAGAACTACACATCATCACCCAAAACGACAAAAACAACTAACCAGGAGAATCAAATGGAAAACCAATACACCACGTTAGAGCTAGTAGAAACCCTCATCGAGCAGGTCGAAGCCCAGCAAGACCAGATCGAACAACTCACGGGGCGAGTCCAAGCCCTAGAAGCTAAAACCGGCCAGGTAGGCAACTAACATGGCTAGTCGAAGCAAAGAAAAAGCCAAAGAAGAACGCGAAGCGAAACTCGCGAAAGCTCACGAAGAAATAGCCGCCGCCGCATCCCGGTTCAAAGACACGCAAACATGGAAAGACATGCTGTACTACATGGCGCAAATGCCCCAGTATTCATTCCGCAACTTGGTGTGGCTCAACAACCAGGCACGCAAGCGCGGAAGCATGGAATCCTCGTTTGCTTCCTACACGGCTTGGAAAAAGCTAGGTAGACAAGTCCAAAAAGGAGAAAAAAGCTACCAAGTTCTAGCCCCCGTCACCTACAAGCTACCCTTCCTAAAAGGTCAGGACCGGCCAATAGATAAAGACGAGCTAGATAAATACGACAAGAAAGACATTATCTGGAAACGCGCCGTCACAGGATTTACCGTCCGCCCCACGTTTGGCTACCACCAAACCCAAGGCGAGCCAATCAAGGGAAAAGACCTGCCCCAAGTAACCGGGCAGCGCTCCGAAGAACTGTGGCAGCGCGCTAAACAGATCGTGGCAGACCTTGGATACAAGTACGAAGAAACCACGCGCAAAGCTCTTGGAGGCGCATACGGGGTAACAATACGGCCAATGATCGAGGGGCAAGGCGAGAAAACCATCGCAGTAGCCGCCGACGCTCCCGAGGGTCACCAATTCAAAACCCTCATCCACGAGATCAGTCACGCCCGCCTACACATGGACCATGCAGACCAAGCCGAGTCCATGCACCGGGGAATCAAAGAAGTAGAAGCCGAATCATGCGCCTACCTAGTCAGTAAATACTTCGGCCTAGACACGGCCGACTACTCCACCGGATACATCGCCGGATGGGCAAACGCGGACGAAGAAACCATCCTCGCCACCGGGGAGCGAGTAATCCAAAACTCTAACTGGATCATCGACCAGCTCAACCCACAAACACCCAGCGAAGAAGCAGTAGAAACGTTGCAACGCACCCAAACCCGGCAACAACAACAAGAACAATCCCAAGTCGAAGAATCGGGAGAAACAACACCCGCGCGCGCAAAACCACCACTACCCGGCATCGGGGAAGTGCCACAGCTCAAGAAGCTAGACCATCCAACCCAGCACCCCACCACCACCAGGCGCGCACCAAACCAAACCGCAGGCCTGGCCCTACGCAGATAGGAACCAGCTTGAACGCCGGTCATTTTTACCTGTTTTCAGACTTAGGAATTAACCCCTAGACCCCTATGGGGCGCGTATATTATCAATACAGTTATTGTACATTTTTAACCGTAGATTCTGGCTACCTCTAGCGCGGTATTATTTCGGGTATTATAATGGGTAATATCATGGGTATTATTAGGGGGTGTGGTGGTAGTTCATCCGAACGCTCTTAAGCACGGTTTGACCACGGAGCAGGTGCAGTCAGCTTGGGAGAATTATCTGGTTGGAGCGGTGCGTGTTCCTGGAGAGATGGAAGTGCGTATCGGTTTAACTCCCGAGGGTAGAGAGGTTGAACTCATTGGCTCATTACTTGCTGATGGCAACTGGCTTATCTTCCACGCAATGACCCCACCTACTAAGAAAGTCCGCACCGAGATCGATAAGGCGTTAAGGAGA
Organism: Actinomyces urinae; assembly: GCF_900119695.1. GTDB lineage: Bacteria > Actinomycetota > Actinomycetes > Actinomycetales > Actinomycetaceae > Gleimia > Gleimia urinae. The sequence continues at coordinate 1,418,215 of NZ_LT632547.1, read as the reverse complement.
AGATGATGAGTGAATACAAGCTAGCTAACGGCACCACGATCACTGACGCAGACATTGATCAACTATGCGCCGAGTTTGAATCAGAGTCATGGACAGGCCACTTAGAACGTATCCACCACGGCCCGGCAGCTATTAGCGACGAGCAACTAATCACCGTCGCGGTGAAGTTTCCTAAGTCGATGGTCAAAGCCATAGACAACCAGACGAAGAACCGATCTGACTTCATCCGCAAAGCCGTAGCCGCATCCCTCTAGGGGGGGGAGGGATCTCTTCCCCGCGCGTGCGGGGATGACCCCCTTAATCTCAACCGGCGACTAAGTATTCCTCGCTCTGTCCCGCGCGTGCGCGGCATGGGCTGGACTGGAACGCCCTTGATCTCTTAGAGAGGCCCAAATGGATTGGACATTCTGGCTTGCAGTAGGCCTAACCATTGTGTTGAGCATTGTTCTGTCTCGTTTTTCAGTGCAAAGAAGCATCAGAAGAAACCACCGAAATGCTAGTTCCAAAGAAGAACGCCAATACCTAGAGAAGATTGACCAAGACATAGATAAAGGCAAAGCAGCCTACCACGGATTCGTGCCCTGGTAACACTGATCTATACACATTCCCACTAGGCGCCTTGCAAGGAAGCCCTCCCACTCAGAGACTCCTTGCAAGGCGCAATTTGCCGAAACATCTGACTTGGTTCAAGACGTACCTGGGACACGCTTGGCGGTTTGGTTTGGTTTGGTTAGCGGCTTCGGCCGTGTCTGTTTTGCTTGACCTGTTGTGGCCTACTCGAAATACTCGATCATTGGCGATCACCACAACCGCATGGTGCACAACTACATTGGCAAACTCGACACCTACAGTCACAGCAGTTATCCACTAGCGTTCTTTTCTTACATAGCAGGCGGGTTCGCTAATCAAATAGATAAGCAAATACTGGCAGAAGTAAACGAGTCGGGAATCAACTGCTCTGGTATTACCGTCACTAACTTCATAAAAATGATCGAACGGCAAACCGCTTCCCCTAACACTTATACGCACTCGAATCTAAGACAGCTTTTCAGTCTCAATCGACAAATCTGATTAACCGACCTCAGCCTAGACGTGGCCTAGTCCAACAACGCGGCGCGTGCATTATCGACCGATAACGCACGCCTGAACTACCAAAACTAGAAACCGCTTAAAACCAAGCAAACAAAACGTGCAAAACTAGCGCCCAAAACCCAACCCGTGCAGAACCGTCACCCATTGAGTAATGCACGCATCTACGGTAGAATTCGAATAGCACGTGGGAGGCATTATGAGTGAAATGAAGCAGGCTTTCGATCCTATGGTCTACGATGCCCTCTTGGAACTGACTACCCGTATCGGTGGTCAATATGTCGAGTGGGAGCGTCAAGCTACGGCTTTGGAAGAACAAGAACGTTGGAAACAAGCCGGAATTGCGTTGCGCGCCCAGGTTCGTGCTATCGACCCCGATGATGTTGTGGCAATTGAGACTAAGCGCTTAGAACTTCGTAAACTTTTCCAATCTCTTGATGAGCAGCAACGCCTCGGCGTGCGCAATACGCTTGCGGCATTGTGGCATGAAGGATTCGAGCTGACCAGAGAAGATGTCGAAAACCTTACCAACTACGCTGCGGGTATTATTGACGCTAACGAATACAGGGCTAGAGCACACGCAACGGTAGGCGTGTACCACGGAAGTGAGGAAACATTATGAGCGTGCCAACACAACCGCGATTAGTAACTCAGGCCGCAGTACGCGAGGCCATGTCGTTTGCAGATGCTGCGCTTGCTTTAGCTGGCCACACTGTTACTGACGCCTACATTAGAGATTTGCTCGAGCAGTGTTTATCTGGACAAATCAGCGACACTGAATACCTCGCCCAAGTCATCCAACACATCCGCCGCACACAGTGATCGAACAACGTTACTACTCTTGGAACGACTATTACATTCCAGGAACGACCACGCTGAGAAATAAATTCGTGACGGCAGCCCACCCCTATGGGGAGCCTGACGCTCAAATACTACGAGTAGCAGAAGAAGCCGCTACCGCGCTTCGCGCGGGTGAACTGCGTTTACACCCCATCCCCGGCAGTTTTGATTACCAGCACATGAAAGCCATTCATTACCACCTTTTTCAAGACGTGTACGAATGGGCAGGACAAGAACGAACCGCGCCAGATACGTTCATGGCGAAAGGTCATGCCGACGTGGTGGACTACCCTCCTGGAGACGCTAACGCCCCGTGGCGCACCTACTACTATTATCCCGCAGGACCCGCACTCACCGAAGCGGCAGAACACCAATTCTCTTACATTAGAGATAATGACTATTTTCGCGGCCTAGCCTCCGACGAGTTTATATCGGCGTTGGCTGAGTCATGGGGCGAAATCAACACTATTCACCCCTTCCGTGAAGGCAACACTCGCACCCAGTTCATTTTCTACAGTCAGCTTTGCGCTCACGCCGGATACAAACTCAACGAAGATTTACTCACCCCCGGCAAGGCACTGCTTGAGGACTTTGTAGCAGCCCGGTTCTACAGCCAAGCCACAGGAAGCAACACGCGATTGGCAAAAGTATTGAGCAAGGCCATCACTCCACTACGGCCACCACTACCTGGCATTGGAGAGGTGCCTCAGATAAAGAAGCTGGACCATCCAACCCAGCACGTCGCGCCTAAACCGCGTCAAAGCAAGGGCATGAAGCACGGTTATGGACGGGGGATGTAGTGAGTCTTGTTGGATATGCGCGTGTGTCTACTCTTGAGCAGAATCTGGACGGACAGATAGACGCTCTCACCCAGGCAGGGTGTAGCCGCATCTTTACTGACCACGCCTCGGGCGCTAAGACCATGCGGCCACAGCTAGACAAGGCAATGGACTACTTGCGCGAAGGCGACACGCTTGTAGTGTGGAAACTCGACCGCTTAGGCCGCTCACTACCCCACCTTGTAGAAGTTATTGAGGACCTGGACAAGCGCGGCATTGAGTTTCGCTCCCTTACCGAATCGATCGACACCACCACACCAGGTGGACGCTTAGTGTTCCACATGGCTGCAGCCTTTGCTCAGTTCGAGCGCGATCTGATTAAAGAGCGCACACGAGCGGGCCTTGCCGCCGCCCGCTCCCAAGGACGGCTTGGAGGACGGCCCACACTCATGACACCTGAACGATTAAAGACCGCTAGAGCCATGCAAGAAAGTGGCTCTAATAATGCTGAAATCGCCCGAGTTCTAGGCGTTAGTCGCTCAACCGTCTCAAGAGCTTTGAACCCTCATAAATAGTGAAGGCCCTCACGTGGAGGGCCTTCACTCATCCCCGCAAGCGCAGGGAATAAATAAGCGGACAAAACCCTTAGATTGAAAAAATCGGGTCATCCCCGCAAGCGCGGGGAAGCGGTCCGCTACCTCAAAAGATAGTACCAATAGCGCGCGGTTGTCAATACCCCACCCACGACGGATCAGACCAACTTTTGCCGCGCATAGCGCGGCCGGGTTCACGCGGTGCGTGTGGCGGCCTGGCGTGTGGAAAACCGACACTTCTTGGGGTGTCGATTGTTTACCACAAGCCATGCCGACTGGCTTGCACCCAAGTGTGGACGGACAGGCCGCCCACAAATGTGCACAACCCCTATCGACCACGCGGGCGTGGCCTCATTTGTTCTAAGCCACCCGTGGTGGAAACAAGGAGCGCGCAAGCGCGCACTCTAGTTATCTAAGGGTTTTTTCCTGCTGGCTTTCGAGTCTACGTCGCGCGGCCTGCCCGTCAAACGCTTCGCGTTCAAGCGGGCGCGGGCTTTCACGGCATAAACCACTTCGTTATTTATTCCATGACCCACGCCCACTTGCCAAAGGTGACGGGCAGACCTTGATCGCGACTTTATTGACTCCTTGCCAGCAGGCAAAAAGAAAGTCACAACCGGCACACAGGGAGCAAGTCCCAGCCGAAGAAAGGAAACTGAAAATGTCTACTCGCTCATTTGTTGGAATCGTTGAAGAAAACGCTATCCGCTTCATCTACGTACACTTTGACGGATACCTAACCGGCGTGGGGCAAGCACTCAAGTTCGGATTCCCCACTATCGAGGACATTAAGCCAATCATTGACTTGGGCGACCGCGAACAGCTCACCCTGTCGACCTATGCAGGAGACGGGAAAGCCTTCGCCGAACACGGCGAACCAGTTGAACGCAACGTAGCCGCGATCTACCCAATCGAAAACGGTGACAAAGATAAGGCGATCAAGCAGGTTATTGAACTAGCAGACCGCGCGGGCGCAGAGTTCCTATACCTACTCGACAACAACACGTGGCGCGTGTGGCACACGTTCATGCAGTGGAAAGGCCAGGAGGACACGATTCCAGAAACCTGCAAGGCCGACTTTGCATGGCAAATAGCGCGACTAGCACAGGCCAACCGAACCAACGTCAAGCAAGCTCAGCCAGCGGCATAACCCTAACCGTGGTGGCCGCCAACAAGGTGGCCACCACCCCACCAAAACTAATAGAAAACCGCGAAAACACTTGACATGTCCGGTTTACCGGACATAGAATATAAGAGTAAGGCACACAGGGAGCAAGTCCCAGCCGAAGAAAGGAAAACATCATGAGCATCCAAGACTTCGTAATTTACGATCCCCAAAGGCAGACACGAGCGTATGTGCGGCCATATGTGGGCAGGCTACGTGATTACATAGCCGAGAATGAGAGCGAAACCATCGCAGACTTTTTCAACCCTAAGCGCGGTATTATCCTCACTAATCGTCCGCATGAGGTGCTCACAATCATGCAGGACGCTTACCAGACGATTACAAGCCAAGACAGTAATCACGATGAGCTAATCAAGACAGACCGGGAATACAAAGAGGCTTTTACAGCTTTTGCTACCGTCTATCACGAATTGAGGTGTAGCGCGATAGAGGACTATGCCATCGAAATTGCTTTCGGCTTCGATCACGATGTGGTGTTATGGATTTCAGACGTAGTAGACACAATCCACGGTGAAGATAAAGCGTATAAATTATTCCACGCACCGCTTCCTTACTGCTACGCGCTTGGCTGGCAGTCATGAACTCAATCCAGGCTTAACAGCCTGCTAGTGGCCACTCGAAAGGGTGGCCACTACCCCACCAAATTAAAAGAAACCCCCGAAAACACCTGACATGTCCGGTTTACCGGACATAGAATGTAAGAGCAAGGCACACAGGGAGCAAGTCCCAGCCAAGAGGATATTAGGAGATTCTTATGCAGGTACAAAAACTTAACTCAAAGAAGATTGTGGCCGGTCAAAAAATGTGGCAGGTCATTGATGGCGGCAGGACATGCTACAGGGCCACGCTAGAGCGCGATTTTGTCTCTAAGGGGTGGAAGCTCACGATGAGCGCTATCGATAGCGGCGAGGCAGTGTTGCACGCTCACGCGCAGCAAGCCCCGAGCGACGCGGCGGCAGCCCTGGTGCTTGAGCGGCGCGCGCGTGACCTCAAGGATGGTGAGACTGGCTTGCTAGGCGTAGCGTTTGACGAGTATGCGGCTTACGCGGCAGACGCGCGCGATGCGATGGTGAAAAACCCGAAGCGTTTTATTATCACAACTTCCGCCTTCGGCCCTTGGGCGGGCACTATCGCAGACTTGCTAGCTGATGAGGCTTCCTATCAGCGAGTATTTGATTATCTATCTGGCTCTGAGCTACTAGACACGGACCGTATGAGAAGCGATGCCGATTACCCGTCACTGGTTGATCTGTGTCAGGCAATGACATGGCAAGCCTTGCTTGTAGCGTGTGACGGCGACACGGTTTACGTTAGTGAGCTTGAGGGGGACGTGATCGAAACGCTTGATACTCTACAGGCCACGATCGAAGTCTATGACGGCACGGAGCGCGAGGTAGCGCTTGACTATCAAAGCCAGATGGTCACTAGCCTGGTAGATGACACGAGCGATATCGCGCTGGTTGCGGCCGTTACCTGGTTGGACCAGGAACACATCTTAGAGTGCATACGACGCACTCGCGCTTGACGCGCGGTTGAGGGGCAAGCACTTGGCTTGCCCCTCAACCTTGGTTACACAAGAAAGAGGATAGTAATGGATGGGACGGACTTTTATTACAAGCGGCGAGGGCTAGGCGTTAGCCAAGAAGAACTAGCCGGACTGCTTAACGTTGCTGAACGCACTGTGCGGCGGTGGGAGAAAAACGAAATGCCCATACCTGATGGAGCGGCTGGCGACCTTGATGACCTGCACGCCGCCTTTGGCGAGCGCGTGCTTAGTAGCGTTGATAGCTTGATTGACCAAATGGAACAGATCGAAGCCGACGCGGCAGCAGATGAGGTTGATCGAGTAGTTGAGATAGCTTCATTCAAAACGCCGCAATCACACGAGCTGGCTCACCCTGGCGAATCTTGGGAGTACCACAAGGCGCTCATCTCTACGATAGGCACCATTCTTGCCGGTGAAGGCTATCGAGTTCGATTCAACACGGTCGCGGAAGAAGATTAGGCATAACCTCGTCGCGCGAGTGATTGTCGCTTGAAATTTTGCCGCGCATAGCGCGGCCGGGTTCACGCGGTGCGTGTGGCGGCCTGGCGTGTGGAAAACCGACACTTCTTGGGGTGTCGATTGTTTACCACAAGCCATGCCGACTGGCTTGCGCCCAAGTGTGGACGGACAGGCCGCCCACAAATGTGCACAACCTCTATCCACCACGCCAAGAGTGGCACTCCGCGAAGCATCATGGCCAATAACCAGCAGCCTAGTGCTAATCATTGCGCTACTTTTCACCGCCACCCACATTTACGACAGGGAAGAACTTGCCTAAAAGAAAAATGCGGGTGACGAAATAGATCCGATTCAAAAATAGGAACAGCATCGAAATTACGGGCGCACATGAATGTGGATGCAAAAGGCGACCATTTTCTCGTTTATTATTGGGGGTATAAGGAGGGCGCATGGGGTTAGATACGGTGGCCGTGGGCGTAGAGGCCCCACTTTCTACCGAGCCTCTGCGTATTGTGGCAAGGCACGGGCACTCAGTGTTTGCACCATTGCGTTACCCTGGGGGGAAGGCGAAACTCGCTGGATTTTTCGCCGACATCCTCGCTCATAACCGACATATTAGCCGATATGTTGAGCCTTACGCCGGTGGTGCGGGCGCTGGCCTAGCTCTCCTGTTGACAGGACGGATTGGCCATCTACATATAAACGATCTTGACCCGGCCGTATATTCGTTTTGGCGCCTGCTAGTAACGGACCCACAACGGCTTGTTGACTTTATTGATTCTGTCCCTCTAACCATGCAAGAGTGGCATTGTCAGCGAGCGATTTATAAGGCTGGCTCCTCAGCTTCTGCTGAACTAGGTTTAGCATTTTTTTACCTAAATAGGACAAATCGGTCAGGAATATTAAACGCGGGCGTGATTGGAGGGAAGACTCAAACAGGCAATTACAAGATGGATGCCCGATTCAACCGGGATTCTCTTGTGAGACGCGTGGAAGCGTTAATTCCCCATTTAGGAAAGATAACTGTCACAAATGAAGACGGCCGTAGCGTGATCAACGACTATGGAAATGACAATCAGACCCTATTGTATGTTGACCCACCTTACGTTCAGGCTGGGAAACGCTTGTATTTAAATGCGTTTGAAGATTATGACCACAAAGGGCTAGCAGCCACAATTCATGGTCATCCTGATGGGAACTGGATATTGACGTACGACGATCACCCATTGGTACACGAATTGTACGAGGTGGATTATTGCATCCCCTTGTCCATCAATTATTCCGCGCAGAAGAAAACAAAAGCAAAAGAGATCCTGGTCGCATCAGCGAACCTGGCACCGATAGTAAAGGAGATTGGCCGCAATAGTGTAACTTAGCTGCCAAGTCTCACCAACTACTATCCCCTCTTGTATACAGCGTATTGTTGACACAAAAGCGCAAAGAGCACGGCATCATTAAATGCGCTTTTCAACGTATCTTCAGATAGATTGCGGTAAGAACCATGAGAAGCTGTGTTGCCAACTATTGTTGCGGACCTGACGAAGTTGCAATTTGTGATGGTCGACTTGGCTGAATGAAACCCTCCGAGCTTTGGAAACTGCTCAGATAGGTACCTTATAAACTCAGTATCGCAGAGCCTGTCTGTAACCTGCTGAACATCGTTTTGGAGTCGTGAACGACCCTGTTGTTCCAGCTGGAATTCTTCAATGTTGGACGCTCTCAGACCGGCCATAGTAAGTTCGAATATTGGTCTAAGTGCTGGGGCTAGGACATAGAGCTTTGTCTGTCTGCTAGAAGAGCCCCGCTGTGGAAGGCCCCCGTGTTCAAGGATCCCGAGGACTAGGGCATTGGCGTCCATAAAATTATTGCTATCGTCGATTCGCAGGTCTAGATGTGCGAATTTATTTCCAACATGGTTGGTGTCGTCGCGTTTGGCGCTCTTCAGGCTTCGTTTTAATTGCTGTTGCAAGTCTGCATCGGCATCTTCGGGAGTAACGTTGTGGAGCTCTTCATGGTCCGCTATGTCACTATGTTTGTCATCTGGTTGTTGCATGGGCGTCTGCCGTTGCGGGACTTCAGTAAGCGACGACACGTTAGAGCTGGGAACAGGATCGGGATGATGTGTTGTCGGTTCATTGATGACCGCGTTTGACTCACCCATGTGAGCCTTGCCAGTTCCAATAGGCTTATCGCCATATTCGAGATAATGCAAAACAGTCTCTAGGGCTTTTCTATCTCCGCTTAACGCTGGGTGTCGCGTGTTTAGCTTCGGCTCTGCATCTGTCATCAGCGTTGCTAATCGCAGGAGCGCTTTCAGATTATTATCAGTCAGCGTATTAGCTATATCTGCTGTTGTTCCCTCTGGGGATAGAAGCCCGCTTGGAGCGAACTCTATTCCAACTATGGCACGTATTTCATCTACCTTTAAGGCGTATTCGAGCGGGGATGGTTTAATCGTTTTTAATCGTTTAATCGATTCGTCATCCAAACGTCGCGCTAGCTCTTCAACTAGATGAGAAAACGATGCGGTTTGTAACAGGCGCTTGAGGCGCGATCCTATGTTATATCGCTCTTTGAGTTGTGCGATCGTAGTACCCGCCTCAATTTGTGCGTAATAAAACTGTGCTTGCTGTTCAGTGCTCCATTGCTTTTTCGATATTTTTGTATGAAGACGGGCGATATGTGGCTGGAGTTCTTCCTCAGAATCAGCGACCATCACTCGGATTTGCGGTGGAATACTCGCGTACCTGTCCTGATATTTGTTTTTGAGGCGCTTATACCGGTGGGATTTGTCTGGCCCATATTTTTCAATCAGCGTCGGATCATTCAACAGTTTAAGTGCTGTAACCCGCCGGTTGCCTTCAACAACTTTGAATCTAGATACATCAGCTACCACAAGGGGGAACTCATTATCCAGATAACCGTATTTAAGAATTTCTTCTGCTAGTTCGAGTATCTTCTCATTCTCCAACATATACAGCACGGCTTGATGCTCGTCGGTTACGCGTATCGGCAGACGATAATTACGTAGGTCAAGTTCTAGTTCCTCTAGAGCTACTAATTTCACAGGCAAGGGCCGCGGATGCATTATTCTCCTAACGTTGGACTAAGTCTAAGCAAAACCTGTACCTATTACGCGCAATATCGCCAGACTCTGCCGCGCTCAACACGAACTTCACATGTTTCGAATATAGCCATAACGACACCTACGGATATGCGACTTTGCTCAATCACACGATGAATACTTGTTTATCGCGTGAAGGCGATTCGGACTCACGCCCGTAGTACGAGGCCAGACTCACTTCAGAGACTTGGTAGCAAAGCTGGTTTACATCTATCCACTCTTAGATGATGCTACCTGTCACTTGTTCTACCGCGAGAAGATGTGCAGCCCGAGACTTCGCGCATAAGGCAGCTAACCCGCTGGGAGGGGTTAGCCGCCTTATGTTCAGCCCAAGTCCGGAGAGGGCGCGCGGTGAGCTTGGGTATCGATCTTCTTCACCTTGGGTAGCTTCACCACGTCGAAGAAACCTGCCGCGTTCAGTTCACGCTTTGTCCAGCCCGCGCCAGTCGCCGCCTTATAAGCGTCCTTGTATGAAGATACGCCCGTTTCAAGCTGGACCATCGCCGCGCCGAGTTCACGCACTGCGCGCTCCCTATTCTCATCTTGGTTCAACAGTTTGGCCACTGGATCGAATTGGTTCGACATTAGATGTGTTCCTTTCACTTCACAAAAAGCCAAGGGTTAATGGCTTCGTAAGCCACGTAGGTTGTGCGCGCACAAACGCGCACAACCACCAGACCAAACCGAACCAACAACGCACCCACGCAAGCGCGGGTGCGAACTATCAGCAACGCTCTTGACTCAAGGCGCAGCAGCGCGCCTTCACGCTACGACATTGAAACGCAGACACGGCCGCGCTACTTACCATCGCTTCCCCGCGTGTTGCGCGACTCGCCCGCGTGCGCAACACGGCAGCGGTCAAGCCACATCCATGTAGCTTGCAACCCACGCCAACCAAACGCACAAGGTGCGTCCACCTCGCGCCCTAGCGCACACAACAGTGTGCGCGGACGCCTGGGTAGCAAGCTATATGTTATTGGTACCAATAACACGCTTGCAGGTAGACACGAGGTTCTACCTGGGGCACACTAGAGGTGTGATCCCTTCGGGTCGCTACGCTGAGGAGACTGAGACTGATGAGTGAGTCGGACAAGGCCGATAGGCAGCGCGTTGCACCGCGCGATGTTCGTCGCGCTCCCCGATCGATTAACGGCCTTCAACGTTCGTCGTTGCGTGTTCACTTAACAAGTGATGAGCGGGCACTGCTTGAAGCTAAGGCGAACAATCAAGGCTGGTCACTCTCACGCACTCTCGTACACGCCGCATTGCATCCAGCTTCGGCACAAGAAATTGATACCGACAATCTTGCTGAGGTTATTACCGACTTGCGAGATTACCGTCGCAAGCTCACCGGCTTGGCTAACAACCTCAACCAACTCACTCGCTACGCTCACGCGAAACAGGAACTGCCTAAACATATTAATGATGTGCTAGGCCAAGTCGAGCGTAGCGTTGATGAGATCAACTACTTACTTGCGAGTGTGCGCCGATGATGCCCAACATTGTTGATGGCGGCGACACTGGCGGCCTCATGCGTTACCTGGTTGGCCCTGGACGCGCTAACGAACACACCGAGCCACACCTGGTAGCTGGATCAAGCACCATCATGAACCGGTGGGGCGACTGGTCGGAGTTGTCCATCGCTCAAGCAAGCGAGATAGCGAACTACCTCGACTCATTCATGCACGAGACCGAATGCTTCCCGCGCGGGCCTATCCGCAAGTTTGATCCTGAGATGGGTAAGACGCGCGTAGTCGATTACGGGCCGAACCACGTGTGGCACTGTTCTTTGTCCCTCTCCCCCGATGAGGGGCCATTGTCTGAGGACAAGTGGGCGGCAATCGCGCGCGACTTCATGGACGAGATGGAGTTCACCGCCGCGTCGGGCAAGTCTGAGTGCCGGTGGGTTGCCATCCATCACGGCACGTCTAAGAACGGTGGGGACCACATTCACATTGCCGCGAACATTATTCGCGAAGACGGCACCAGGTGGAACTTCTGGAACGATCAACCGCGTAGCCAGCGCGCGTGCAACACGCTTGAACACAAATACGAGCTGCGCATTGTCGAGTCGCGCGAACACGCGCGCAGCTCCAAGTGCGACAGTGCTAAAGCGCTCAACGCAGCAGCGCGAGCAGGTAAACAAGTTACCGACCGGGCCGCGCTCGAGTCACGCTTGCGCGCAGCATCCAAGGCCGCTACTAGCGAGGTGGACTTCATCGCCCGCGCGCGTAGCCTGGGCGTTAGGTTGCGTCCGCGCTTTGCTAAGGGACGCACCGATGTGGTGGTGGGCTACTCGGCCGCGCTACACACTAAGCCGGGCGTAAAGACGCAATGGTATGCGGGCGGATCAATCGCGCGTGACCTCACGCTGAGTGCGCTTCGTGATCGTTGGCCCGACACTATCGAGTCCGCCACTGACGCGGTTGCCGCGTGGCAAGACGCTTGGAAGGGTATGCCCCTAGCAGGCGGCCGCCGCTCATACACGAGGGAGGAATGGCTTGGGCACAAGCGCGGCTTGGAAATCTTCCGCGACGAACTAGCCAAGGTTGATCCAACTGACCGACTGGCTCTTGCTAACGCCACTAATGACGTGGCTGGGCTACTCGCGGCCGCCGCGCAACAACCAGACTTAAGCGATGAGATGCGAGGCGCGTTGGACTACTGCGCGCGCCAAGTGGGGCGTAGCGCTCAACTAAAACAGCGACCCGTGCAACACGGTGGGACAAGCCCGTGGGTTGTCCTTGGAGCACAACTACTAAGCACTGCTATTACTCCAAAGAATAGTGAAGTGTCCTACGCGCTTGCGCTAGTGGCAACAATGGAGCTAGTAAAAGCGTTGGCCGACTTGTACGTGCAAGCCCAACAGGCCAACACTGCGGCCGCAATGTTGCGAGACACGCGCGGCGTGTACGAGCGCGTGCGCATGGAAGCACCGCACCTACAAGCCTTCACACAGTTGCAAGCCGAGCCGGTGCCATTGCAACAAGACACACTCCCGGAAATCAAGACCGAGCCGGAGCCGGTCCTTTCACCCGAGCAGATCATTGAGCCAGTAGCAGCTCAAGCCAATGTAGGTGAACATAGTCACGAGGCAGAGAATGAACGTATCCGCCAGCACAGGCCCTGGCTTGCCACTCCCCAAGGCTTTACCAAACCAACAGAGCACGGCGACACCCCTGATGGTAATAGCCATCGTGACTACATCGCTGAAATGTACCAAACCTTGACCGCGAATGACGACACTGCCAACAGTGACGAAACGCCGAAACATAAGCGGCCGCCGCTACCTGGTATTGGAGAGGTCCCGCAGATGAAGAAGGTAGACCATCCAACGCGGCACCCAAACATGCCAACTTGGCAGCCACCCGAACGGGGGCGTGGCCGCTCCCGCTAGTGCGCGCACACCCCACGTAGTAGGTATGAGCGAAGAAGCAGATACCCCAGACTTGTACTACCCCACCTTGGATGTGTTCGTGCGTAATTTTCTTGTGCGCATCTACGAACGCGCCCTGCCAAAAGGGCGGATGACGTGGTGCCCGCAATGGTGGAAACACGCCGAAGCGGTCTACCGCTTGCAAGCCTTATGGCTTGCATGGGAGTACATGCGTGTACACGACGGGCCGTTAGCATCTGCACAGTGGCTGGTGAACTACGCTGATCCAATCATGGCGGTACTACTAGACAACGATGGCCCCTTCAAGGGCTGCAGCGTCGAGGGCGGTCACCGTGACCTGCGTCCTCACCCTGATGGGGAATTGCCTTGCGAGCCAGCCGATCCTAAAGCTATCGCTCCACGCGAATAAAACATTAGCGGCCGACACTACCTAGTGTCGGCCGCCTTCATCTCGTGCTACATGTGGCGGGTTTGCACGCGCGCCGCCTTCTTACTGGGCACGCGGGCGCGCGTAGTGTTTGTCTTGCTGGTCTTGCGCGTGGCCGTCCTAGCGGGCCGATGTAGTCCCTTGTCGGCCGTCATCGCTGCGCGCACCGCCTGCGGGTCCGCTCCTTGATCCAGCAAGGACTGGGCGTGTGCCTGGCGGGCCTGCATCGTGTCCCACGCCGCCTCAGCGCCTCGTCCGGCGTGCTTGGCCTCGCTCATCTCCTTAACCGCTTCTCCTTCTTCAGCCTCGCTAGGATCGCCCACCTCTAGCTCCTGCCTCGCCTGGCGCCCTTCCCGGCCTTCAATGCGCGCCTCGTGCTGAGCGTGAGCGGCCATGCCCGCGGCTTGGGCTTGCATTTGCTCAGCTGCTTTAATGTCGGGGTAAATATCGCGCACTCGCTGCGCGATGTGAGCGTCCCCGTCTAGCCAGTGGGATAAATCTTCTTGCCAAAGATTATTTAGCCAATCTGGGGCCGTGGCCTTCTGCTCTTGTACGTAGTCCAAGATAGCTTCGGCCCGATCCTGGCCCACCATCTGGTACTCCCCGTCCTGATAGGCCCGGTATAACACTTCTTGCACAGCCGGTTTCAACTCGGCTGCGTCCTCGCCGTCGAGCACGGGAGCGTCCTGCAAAGCCTCCTCCACGCTGGGAATATCACTAACGCTTGCCAGTGGGGCGTGAACATCGATGCCCCACCGCTCTTTAGCCTCCCTCTCACACCTGCGGGCTGCTAACTCGGCCTGGGGGTCAATATCGCTAAACCTGCGAGCCACACCGTAAACGTAGGCCGCGTCATCTTGGACAGCACTGTTCCACCACTTATCGTCAAGCGCTAGAGCATATACCTTTTGCGCTAACAAACGCTCATCCTCAATCGCCCTTCGCAACGCGCGTTCATGCTGGACTGAGGACTGTTCGGCCTTGCGCAAGGCTTGGTGTCGGCGCATAGCCATGAACCGTCCCACCGACATAGCTACTCGCCATGCGCGCACCATTTCCGCATTGGTCTCATTCATCACTTGATCTGCCATGACAATCTTCCTTAACTACTTAACCGGCTCATAATCTGACTGCTCCCAAAACGGGATCAGCCGCACCAAAGTGGCTACCGCGCCCGAAGCGAACACCCACGCCCGCCCTTGCGGTAGTGCCTGCAAGTCCGACACCGTGGCAATGGGCCTTTGCTGGGATGCCTTAGATGTTGAATACGACCGGCCCTGGCTTGAGTTTGAAATTTGGGTAGAGTCCACCCAATGCATGCCAATCAGCTCTGATAGGTTGCGCAAAAACTCTGGCTCTGACACGCCGCCGCCATAAACCTTCAAATTCGCAGCAGACCAAAGGGCCTTCATGCCCTTCTCGCCCCACACGCGCTCCCCTTGACTCCATGACTGCAGCACCGTGTCTACACAAAGCCCGCGAGAACCAAAATGGGAATACTGCGAGGGTAGTTCGTTCCACCTACACACATTCGCCGCCTCGTCCAACTCGATCAGCATGGGGGTAGCCAACCTACCGCCCGGCTGGGTAGTGGCGTAGGCTGTGGCTGCTTCAACCACAGCCACGGTAAGCGGTGTAACGATCTGGGTTGCACTCCCGCGCCCTTCTTGCGATAAGCAATACAAGCTCTGGCGTGTTTTCACAAACTCGCCTGGGTGAAACTCGCGCATACCCTTGACGGGGGTGACCCACCGCATGAGGCGAGTGTTGTTCAAAAAGTGCATGATTCGCACTGCGCCGCCATAAACACTGCCGCGCGTTTCAGCGGGCATACCCATAAACCCTTCTAGGCTCGTGGCGGCCTTGAGCAGGTCATCTTGCACATCTTCCTCATCGCACTCGCCAGCCATGCTGCGCAACAAAAGAACCGGCTCATCATTGGTCTGGTCAGACAGCCAAGTATGCAAAGCTGTGATCGGTCTACCTGCCTTAGCGGCGGCTAAAAGCATCGGGGCGATCAGTTGGCAAGCCCACTGATCCCACATGTCGTTACCGTCCTTATTCGACACGTCCTCAGCAGATAAAAACATGTCCGCTAACGCGCCTGCCTGCACATAGTCAGTCACGTAAGACAGTGGGTTCCACCACCACGATTGTTCTTCACCAGCTAGCCCTTGAGGGTCAAACACCCACGCTTGTTCACCCGTGGTCTGCTCTCGGCGTGCGCGTGTCTCATCTACTATGTCGCGTTTGTTGGACGTGGCTACAACCGCGCCTGGAGCTGCGAAAATACGGGGCACCACCCAAGAGGTGGTCTTGCCTGTACGCGGGCCTGCAATGGTGATACACACGTCCTCAAACGAGGACATTACCGGCACGTCACCAGCCACCGTGCGGCCCACCGGAAACCCGACCGCACCCTCAACGCCTAAACGCTGCGCTTTAGCGGCCACAGCCCGCTGCGTGATCGGCTCAATATCCTTGCCCCTTCCAGCCCATTTCGCGGCCTCATCACCGCGCCTAGAGCGCTTAGAGCGGCGCGGCAATGCCACCACCAAAGCAGTGAGGGCAAGGACTACTAGGCCGACACCTACCCCGCCAATCCACCAATACACCTCACCGGTTGGGTCAAGCCGGTCAGTAAACAACTCGATCATGAGACTAAACGGGTTCCATGAAAGACCATCTACCCCGCGCACTAGCGCCCAGGCGTGTGCGCCAAGAGTGATAAGTAGGCTGGCCGCGGCCACAATGGCGATAAAGACCGCCATTAAAACAGTGGACGGCTCCCAGGTTGATACATCATCGCGCGTGCTCATCTTCTTTTGTTCCACCTTTGGTTCGTATCCGACAAGGCCGCCTCCCCCGCTACGAAACGCACCTGGAACGGCGTGCCTGGAGCGTTGGAAGTTTTCAGCATGAACTTGCCCATACCAAGGGGCGGGGCATCCCTACCGGTAGTCGGGTCATACGTGCCAGGCGCGTTCCATGAGGTGAGCATCGACTTTTCCTTATCGGTCAAAGCAAAAACGCCCTCCAATAGCTCCATCTCACGGGCGGGAAGGCCACCCAAAAACAGCATTTTCGACCGCTCTACAAACCCCAAGGCTTTCAGCCGGTCCGCAGGCGAAGCCAACGCGTTAAAATCGGCCATCGAGTGCGTGACCATAAGCTGACCCACACCAACCGTTCGGTTAAGACGAGTAAGGGAGTCAATACGCTCAACCAGGCCCGATGAGGCGCGCAGGATACGCCACAGCTCATCCATGACAATCTTGTAACGCCGACGCGGGGCAACGCCCGCGTCAGCCAGTGTCTGCGCGATCTCCACGGTTGCAAACCCGTAAGACCAAGTAGCAAGCAGTAGCGCGGCTTGCAGGTCCTCTGAGGCTTCCTTAAACGCCGACACGTCAAATGCGACCGAGCGGTCCATCATCATCGGCGTGGTGGTCTCCACCGCGAACAGACCGCCAAAACGGCCCGACAACAAAGCCATTAGGGACGCTTCCAGACTCTCTGTAACCGCCCTGTAGTGGTTAATATCGCCGCGATCCAGTGCGGCTGCGCGTAGCTCATCTGGAGCGGCGCGCACCACTTCTAACAAATCAGCCAGAACTACTGGCCGATCATAGGTCTCCAAAATACGGATAGCCTCATCCACAATCGTCTCCTCCCTATCTGAAGGGGGCGTGCGGCGAATAATGTGGATCAGGGAGCACACCATGTCTTTCTTACGCTCATGGGCTGCGGCCAAGAGCTTGTCGCGATCGTCTAGCTTGCCTGCCGCTTCCAACAACTCCGCAGCCTCACTAACGTTTCCAGCATCGAGTGGGTTAATACCCGCACCACCATGCTCAATACTGATTACCTGGCCTCCAAGAGCTTCAATCAAAGCCACATAGTCTGGCTTAATATCGCCCAGCACCATCGTGTGTACCCCGAATCCGGCCGAGGCGGTAATCATGCGCCTAACCAGCGATGACTTACCTAACCCATTCAAGCCGAGCACCATTGCCGAAGGGGCACTAATCAGCCCGCGCTCAAACCACGAGATTTCGTCGGCGCAAACCGCTCCCCCACCGTGCAAGGCACGGCCAAGGGGCGCTCCTACTAAAGCCGTGTTCGATCCCACGATGAAGGGGAACATGCCGCACACTTGCTTAGAAGTGGCGCGCCAAGGCTGGATCACCGGGTGATTAGCTACCGTGCCAGAACCAGGCTTGCCCCTACTGCCAGCAGTGGTAGGCGCGCCTGTGAAAAGGGCTGATACCAGGTCAGTTACAAAAGCCACGCCTACCAGCCTCCAGACAATGCCTGCGAAGCGGGGCGAAGCCCAAGGGGCAAACCGAGGGCGAACGCGCTATCTTGCGCGCCATAAGCCGGGCGTACCAAAAGGCGTGAAGAAGCGGCCAGTGCCTGGACCGCGCTAGAAGTATCATCTAGCTCATCGGCGCTAGTTGTGGCGCTAATAATCAGCGCGAAATCTAACAAGCCCGCGCCCGATGCTTCCTCATCGGCTACCTGTTGGGCTGCGCGCAACTCCCGGCGCGCAGTTGCGGTCGGCCGGGGCGTGTTCTCCACCCTTGCGGCCGCGCGGTTCACATCCGCATCCGCAGCCGCTGGAGCCTTCGCCGCGTCCAAAGGCCGGTAAACAATCGTTACGCGCTTGCGTTGCACGTCCCGAGACGGCTCCAAAATCTTGCGTAGCACGCCAGATTGGACGTATCCGCGCGCGGGCCGCGACATTACCCAAGTGCGTGAAAGACCAGAATCATGCCGGTAATGATCCCACTCGGCCACCGCCCTAATCGGTCCGGCATCCTCCCACGTCAAAGCCACTTCCTCACCAGCATTAGCTGCCTGCTCAAACAAGGCCTCACTAGCCGGGTCGTAAGCCACGCGCGTGAGCTGACACACCTCACGCGCGGTTAAAAGATGCACTCCCCCCGCACCCGTGCCCATAAGCGTTTGGGTAAGACCGGGCAAGTCCGAAGAAATACGTGAAACAACTTGCGCGCGCTTCTTAGCCGAAGTGCCCATCTTAGACGGGTCAAACGTGATCGTAATCCACGCGCGCACCCTCGCCGCGCCCTGCCCATAGTCATCCACGACTCGATTGAGGATTTGGCGGGCTACCAGTGGGGCCTGGTCGCTCATGCGCGCACCTACCTCGCGGCGTAGCCTATCCCCACTATCAGGAATCGTCTCCACACACACGCTGGCCTGTGCCACGCCCATTTGGCCGCCTAAGTCGCCAAGCCACATGCCCCACAATGCCACCTGGTGATCCACCGTGTCCTGGTCGGTCAGACCGCCTCCCTCTGGCGAGACAGACATGACCACACTAAGGGTGCCATCACCGTGCTCAACCAGCCCGTAGGGACGCTCGTAAGAGTCCTTGTGTTCGCTAAGACGCGAAGCGCTTAACATTCCTGGCAAGTGGCACTTACCTTGCGTTGGATCAACCGCAAGGCCGCCAGAAGCGTGAATGTTTGACTTCCTGCGCGCAGCTCGTCGAAACCGCATCTTTTGCCCAATCCTTTCTAAAACTGATACGCCGTGCACGTCGCGAGTAATCGCGAGTAGCACCGCGCCTGACCACAACACGGCAACAAGCGCGGCTATCATCACGCCTTTAGACATGGCCAGCACCGAAACCACGGCTAGGCCAAGCAAAACAATCAAGGACTCACCAAAACCGAGCTTGCCAAAACCTGCCCGGCGTGGAACCCGCCAGTTACCGTAGGTGCGGACCTTTACCGCCTCATCACTCACCGCTGAGCCTCCTGCCCGCCACTAGGCCCGCCTGGCGAGCCGCCCGTATCTGTTGCTTCACTAGCACCAGATGGGGCAGATGTGGACGCGGACCCGTCCGCGCCCGAAGCGCCATCTTGACCACTAGCTCCAGACGGGCCTGCAGCCCCATCCGTGCCAGAAGCGCCGTCTTGACCGTTAGAGCCACTAGCTCCTGCCGGGCCAGACGCTCCAGGCGAACTAGAATCACCACCGCCGCTAGAACCTCCAGCCACTGCGCTATTAGCCGCCCCGTGGGCGGTTTGGGCTGCGCCAAGGGCCGCGCCTGCCGCTGCGGTAGTACCACCACTAGCGGCCGCTCCCGCGCCCCTGGCGACCGTCATCGCGCCAGTAGCCAGAACCGCGCCCGCACCCGCTCCAGCACCAGAACCACCACTACTTAGCGCTTCGGTGGCTGGCACCATGAACGTAATGAGTGCGGGCAACGACAGCACCGCCAAAATCAGCATGATTACCCCGGTAATGAACCGAGTTAGCTCATCGCCATCGGCAATGGACCACGAATCTCCCTGCACCAGTTTGATCGCCACCGCGTAAATGATTGACGCGGCCGGTTTGAACATTAAGAACGCGAAAAACCAGGCGATGATCTTGCCTAGCCACGCCCTACCCCACTTGGTAGAAAACGTGGCGGCCGCCAACGGCATGATCCCAACCAGCAAAATCAGCATCGATGAGCGGATAAACATAAGGCCAACCTGGATCATGTTTGCCAACAGTGCGCCCAGACCGCCCACGATCAAAACCGTTAGCCCTAGCCCGCCGGTAACACCAGTAACGTTTAGAATCTTGCCGCCAAACTGGCCTGCATCACCTTCGACAGCCAAGCCAATAACCCACGTGGAGAACTCATCCGAAGCCTCCACCAAAAGCTGGCCCGCACCAACAGAGACGCTTGACACCAAAGCTAGCGCTAACAAGCCTTGCAAAACGTTCATCGCCCCCTCCCCGCGCTTAGAAAAGGACAAGTGAATACCAGCCACCACAAACGAGCCGATAGCTAAAGCCAGTACGAGAAGGCGAGTGGTGGAATGGATGAAACCAACCGCAGAATCGGCTCCATCCAAGCTAGGCGTGTCAATACCTACCCACACCGTGCCCACCTTCAACAAAGTGGCCGACACATCTTGAATGATGTTGAACGCCCACTGGGCAATAATGTTCTCAGTCGCCTCAGACACGGCCTCATTAATGTTGCAAGACAGCTCCCAAAAATGACACATTTACGCGCCCCACTCCACGAACCCTTCTAAAGGCAACGAATCAATAACCCGCTCACCCCAAGAATCAGTAGATGGAGCCTCTACCTTCCAATCCCCGTCCTGCCAAACCAGCACCACCGGGAACCCCGCAATCTTGTCAGGGAAGGCCACATGAGAAACAGCTAGAACCACCATCGCGTTATCTGGCCCGCGATCTTCGTACTTAAACCCGCGAATCGTCAAAGCCGATCCCGTCTCACCTTGCCATTCAGCCTTAATCTGAGACTCCAACCGATCCCGGTTAGGCCCCTTGGCCATAAGCGCAGGAACCACCTCGTCCAGCTGTTCTTTCGATGAAAACCAAGTGAGGAAGTTGGCAGCCGCAAGAATCGCGCCAGAGGGGTTGTGCGCAAAACAGTGCGAAACTCCCTCCCTCACGCCCGGGCCGTACCCGTCAATACTTGGCACCTGAATACGAGTGCCCACCTCCACAGGCACAGACGGCAAAGCTTGAGTTGGAATCACCTGGTCGCGAGCTACAAGACCACAAACAGAATCAGACTCAGCCTGACCCGCGTTGCCGGTTGGAGCGGCATTGGCCGCGTCCCCGTTTGTCTGTGTGGTAGTTGAGACCTCCACAGGCTTATCGCCACCGGCATTACCCGTGTCCTCGCGGGTAAACAATAAGAACGCCAGCCCCAAAATAAGGGCCACCACGAGTAAGGCAGAGATAATAAACCCTGGGCGAACCAGGCTGGTAGCAGCCTTTTCTTCCGTAGCCATTACAGCAAGGCTTTCGCTAGAGCCGCAGCCGCAGCGATCACGACCGCGCCCATAATCACAAAGCCAATACGGCGCACATTCTCATTACCCATGCCCCGCTCATTAGAGACCGCCAGCATGATGCCGCCAATAATGAAGCCCACAATCACCGTTGCCCCGGCGATCCACATCAGCCAGTTCAACACCGTCTGCACCTTAACCTCCACGCCAGGGGGAGCCACAGGCACCGGGTTCAACTCCAGACCGGTCAAGCCAGCTACCAAGCGTGCCTTACCCGCAGTAATCAGGGCAGCGCCCTTAGAAAAAACAGTCATTAAACTTCCTTTCCAATCAAAGACAAATCCTTCAAAACCTTGCGAACCTCACGCGAGGTGGGAGCCTCCCACGCCAGCTGCGCGCGCCAAGCAGTCTGGAACGAAACCAGCCACACGCGCGGGAACGCTCCCTCTACTCGCCTGCGCAGCTCCACCAGCTCTTTAACTGGCCTGCCCGGCGCGTCCGCAGACAGCACCAAGCCCGCCAACTCAACTTGCTCTACCTGGCCAGAAGCCCACTGGATAGCCGCCGCTTGCGCGGCGCGAAGCCCCACATAACTATTTCGGGCCACCACGATCGCGCGAGTAAACCCGCTCGGATCAGGCCAAGACACGCCCGCATCGCCCGCACCAAGAAGCCTCGCCCACGACGTGGCCCCAGCCCCACCATGAGCGGCCACCACCCAAAGCGGACAATCCTGACCCTTAGCAGAAACAATCGGCAACCCGCCCGTCATAGACACTTGCGCGCCCGGCTTCCACACGCGCACCCGCTCAGGCCTAGCCATTACCGGCGCTTGCTCAGGCGCAACAGGCGCGTTAGCCCACGGATTAACTTCACTCATGTGCGCTCCCTTCTACGTACTACGTAGAACGTGCGCACACAAGAAAAATAAGGACACGAAATGACCGCCTGGCCACCAATCACCATCACCCAAAACACTGACGGCACCGTCACCATCACCAGCGCGGGCATCACCCAAGCCCAACTACCACCAGCGCCAAACGTCCACAAGCAAGCCATGAACATAGCCGGTGCCATCGCCAAACACTACGGGCGAACCCTACCCGTAACCGCCACAGGCCCAGACGGCACCTACCACATGAGCATCCACCCAAACGGAGACATAGACACCCACCAAACCCCGCCACCAGACACCGCGCCAAGCACCAAGACTGGCAATGCCAGCAATGACGGCAATGACGGCAATGACGGCAACGCCATAGTTGCCAGCAACCACAACCACACCAGCGAAGCCAGCAACACCAGCAACCTTGAACAGGACGCGCTAGACCAAACCCAACACCTACCCCAAACCCTGCACAAACAAGCCAGCCTTCCACCCCAAGCGCCCGTACAACCGGAACTCTTAGAAGAAGCAGATAGCCAGGAGCCTCAAGACACAAGCGAAGAACCGCCAGCAGAAGAAGTAGAGGAAGAAGTAGAACCTGCAGCGCAAAGCGCAGACGAAGGTAAAAACCAGCCAAGACAACACAAACGATTAAAACTCATTTTGCCTATCCTCATCATCCTCATCGCACTAGCGGCCGTATTGAGCGTGCGCGGGCTACAAGCAGATGGCGAAAAACCAACCGAGCCAACCACGGAAGCTACAACCCAGGCGACCACGCAGACAACGACGCAAGCCACGACGGAAGCTACGACCGAGGCGACAACTAAAGAAACAGAACAACCCACCCAAGCCGAGCCCGAACCAGAACCCGCACCCGCGCCACAGCCCGCACCCGCGCCAGCGCCAGCCCCGGCTCCCTCACTCGCGTCATTGCGGTGACCTCAGGTAAGGGCGGAGTTGGAAAATCTTCCGTAACGGCAAACCTCGCAACTGCGATGGCAAAGCAAGGTTTGAAGGTCGGCGTGGTTGACGCCGACATTTACGGTTTTTCAATTCCTCGCATGATGGGCGTTGAACACGAACCGCAGGTTATTGACGGCATGATCATTCCGCCTATCGCTAACGATGTTAAGGTCATGTCGATCGGCATGTTTGTGCCGGATGGGCAGGCGGTTGTGTGGCGCGGCCCCATGTT
>NZ_LT632547.1:0-1394851 GCF_900119695.1 Actinomyces urinae | reverse complement strand
CAGCGCCAGCCCCGGCTCCCGCCCCGCAACCTGCGCCCGCGCCAGCGCCTGCCCCAGCTCCTGCTGGAGTGACATCGATGAACACCTCAGTAAACACCAGTGGCGGCGGGGCCGCGCACTTCTCAATCAGTCTGTCTGGCAGTGGAAGCGCCACATGCAGCATAAGCATCGGCGGGCGAGGCGGAGCGGCCAGCACCTCAATACCTGGCACCGCATACGCCACCGTTACCGGCATCCCACTAGGCACACAATCGTGGACCACCAGCTGCGACGGACTAACAAACTCGGGCACCATCACCATCTACTAAGCGGAGACCAATAAACAAAATGCAACAACTAGAACACCACAACGAATACATCGTCACCTTTGAAGGCAAAACCCCTGACCAAGCCGGAAGTAGATACTTCATCGCCCACGACTACGCGGTAGCCAAATCCGAAGGGATAAAACTTGCCTACCAATACGGCTTTGACCCAAACAAAATCAGAATCTTCTACCGCATCCTCATCACCGTAGCCACAAACAGTGTGGAAGTAGGACAAGACACCAACTACGAAGAAGTCATCCAACAAATCAACGACGAATTCAAACCACTATAAAAACCAAAAAGCAGAGTGACATATTGTCACCCTGCTCGCATGCTATATGGTGATGTGCGTCACGTTTATTAGGCTGCGGGGGCAAGAGCCTCAACCACCTCGCGAGCCGCTAAAGCTAATGATTCATCATCAGCCTCTAAAATACTACCCTTAACACCACGGCGAGAGCCAACTAACATCGTCATCCACGCCCTACCCGCATCCGGGGTAACACCAAGATCAGATAAACGCGGATCAACACTAGCTGCCCGGTGCCGCCTTGAAGCATCACTCACCGCCAGTTCGGCTATGCGAAGCGTTCCCGCCCACGCCAGTGTTTCGCTCATGCCCGCGCCGATCAGGGCCTCAACCATGCGGCCAAGTGGGCCATCGAAATCATCTACCGACACCCACACATCGCCCTCCTGGCCCATTCCAGGACGCAAGCCCGCCTCGGGCATCATTGACGGTTCTACCAAGTCCTCCACGCCAGAAACATCATCACGGGTGAAACAGCGCCGGTTCACAATCGTGGTCCACACCGCCCAAGGGCTAGTAGCCTCAATAAGCTGTTCGGTGCAAGTAGTTGCCACCTCCCACGCAATCGAGCACGTATCAGAAGCCGCTTCGGTATAAGACATGCGCGAAAACTGCATGCCCTTTGAAATCGCGCTAGAGAACTGGCGCGGACCCACCGCGTGTAGCGTCGCCGCCAAACACTGTGCTGCCGCTCCGCGCCAACCCTCAGACGCGGCCTGCTCAAGCGTTCTTCGCAGACCCTCATTATCCGAAATCGGCAGAGCCACAGCGCTCTCGTGGGCCTCAACGCCCGCTTCAAGCACTACCCCAGCCGCGCCAGCATCATCACTGGCAAGAGCTTGGCTAGGACCGGGTACCCCGTGCAAAACGAACCTTGAGGAAGCCTGCTTGCCGCCCCGATAGCGCATTTTTCGAGACAGCACGCCGCGCTGTTCCAGCCCGGCTAGTGCGCGAAACACGCTACGACGCGTCATGCCCACAACCGTCGCCAGGTGATCCACCGCGCAAATAGCCACCCCGCGCGCATCTGCCAAACGGGCAAGCTCAAACAAGACCAGCGACTGCGACGGGGTTAAACCCTTCACGCCACGCGCCCACACCGGCCACGACACGCTCATGCCGACTCACCGCCAAGCAACACCGCGTGACGAGCCTGCGCCAGGCGCAACTGCTCCACGCGAGAAGCCTGCGGATTCTCAGAAACCGTCTGACTCCAAGCCTGCTCCCACAACGGATCAACATCCGCATCCGCGCCCTGGCCCGCAAGGGCCTCACTGCGCTGTTGCCGCAAGCGCAACGCCTCGCGCTCACGCTCACGGCGCACACCCGCGTCCTCATCCGCACTACGCACTGGCGGCTCGCCCTTAAGCACGTTCTCTCGCAGCCTGTAACACACTAGGCGCGACAAGCGGCCAACATTGGGAGGCAACGCTTGATCCATCACCGCGCGAATCTGCTCTGGCTGCCAACCCGCGTCCAAACAATCACGCAAAGCGCGCGTGACCGCGACCGCGCCATCAGCATCCATCGCCCGCATGAACGGCGGCAGACACTGCGCGATCAACTCCGCATCCGCCTCTAGCGGCAAAGAATCAATCTCGGCATCCACACCGGACCCAACCGAACCAAAAGACTCAACCTCATGCACTACCGGCGCTTCCTCGCGCGCACGCGTTGGTTTGGTTTGGTGGTTTAATTGGGGGTTATATGTACATATGGGTGCAACCCGTTGCATGTGTGGACTACCCGGTTTTGCATGTGTGGAACCCTTATCGTCTCCACACGTGCAAGATTTGCATGTGTGGCCGCAACCGCTACATTCTGCCGAAAAGTCCACACGTGCAAGATTTGCATCTGTGGACTCAGCGAAGTCACCCTCGACCTCCAGGTGAAGTCGGTAAGTCGTTCCCGACCGGTGCTTATGCGCAGGCTTATCCGCGCACGCACCCGACCGATCACCACACCACGAATAGCGTGGGACGCGAGAGACAAGCCCATACTCATCCAGCGTCTTTAAGTGCGAAGCCACACTACGCAAAGAACACTCCGCACGTTTAGCGATCTCCTCGCGAGAGCGCCACGTCTCATCCTCGTCATTAGCGAACTCCGCCAACGCCAACAACACAAGTTTCTCGCCCTGACCAAGACCCTTAATCCGATCAAACGCCCAAGCAACAGCCCTGAAACTCACACCGCATCACTCCCCACCATCACCTGACACAACGTGGGGAAATGCTCCGCTTCAATATCCGAGCTATCCATCTTGATAAGCCCGAGCTTTTGAAGGTGGATCAAAACATCTTTCACATCATGAACACTTGAACGCGACCGGCGAGCTGGACGCTCTAGCGAGCGCAACAACACCCAGCCGTCCTCGCCGGCATCATCAGCCAAAGACAACAAAACCATCTTGTCGAGCACACTAAGACCGTCGGTTAAACCAAACGCCCACTCGACAGCTTCAACACTCACAGCGCGCCTCCCAACAGCAAGCGGGCGGACCAGCAGCCCGAATCAGACCAGCGGCGCGCCTCAATAAGACCCGCACGCTCCAAAGACGAAATAGACGCTTCCACACGCGACAAGCTCAACCCCGTCACGCCCGACACCAACGCCGGATCAACACGGACAGTACCCTCGCTATCCGCCTTCCACGCCAAACGAAGCAAAACCAACTTGTCACTCAACCGGCGACACTCAACCCGCCAAGCCCACTGAACAGCCTCAGCACTCACCAGACTCACCAAACCCAGGCAGTACTTGATCTTCCGACAAGAGGAAATCGTCATCGCGCGCGGGAACGAACGTATAGGTATTTAGAGCCTCAACATCCTCAACGCGAAACATTTTGCGACCCGCCCGGTTCTCAACATAGGGAACTCTGCGTTCACGCGCCCAGCGCATTAACTTTGCATAAGAGACATCTCGTAGCTGCGCAGCCGCCTCACGCCCCGTGAGCAACTGATCTTTGCTTAACTCATGTGTGCGTTTTTCGTTCATGTACACAACTTACAAACCGTGTACATGATTGTCAATGTGTTACTTGTGCACATTTCGCTCATTTGATACACTAGGGACATGGCCGATGAAGTAATTAATTTCGACAGAGCGATTGGAATGACGATTGCTCAGTACATGTTCCTGTACAACGAAACACGGAGCGACTTAGGGAACCTTCTAGGCGTGACCGGTCAAAACATTTCACGTAGATTGCACGGGTACGCAAAGTGGTCTGCTGAAGAATTGCTTGTGATC
This sequence comes from Actinomyces urinae, assembly GCF_900119695.1. Lineage (GTDB taxonomy): Bacteria > Actinomycetota > Actinomycetes > Actinomycetales > Actinomycetaceae > Gleimia > Gleimia urinae. Next base: position 1,390,978 of record NZ_LT632547.1, on the reverse strand, counting down.
GCCACAAGCTACGGGCTAACGCCTAACGACCTAATGCCAGCAAAGGGAGCGGATGGCAACTGGGTGCCAGCACCTTTTGTCCCCGGATACGCGAAAACCCCCGCTTTCGCGGGGGCCAGCTCAGAGCCGCCTGTGGGAATCGAACCCACGACCTATTCATTACGAGTGAATCGCTCTGCCGACTGAGCTAAGGCGGCAACGCCATAAGGCACGAGCCTTACTCTAGCGAATGAACGCCCGCACCGCCAAACCGCACACTGTGATATGCAACCGGCTCAGCAACCTTGCTGCTACCGCAGATAGCGCGAACCAATCCGCGCGTGCTTAGCCTTTGTCCGGAGCATTCAGCCGGTAACGCACAGCTACCTGTCATTGCTTGGGCAGCTGGCAGGATTTACCCTCATCAGGCAACTGGCCGGTCAGCATGAACTCGTCAACCGAATCCGTCACACAGTTGCCCGCTCTACGCGAGTAGGCCGTGTGCTTTAGCCCCTCCACCTTGAGCAGGTGACCAGACTCCAACTGCTTCGCTAGACTCTCCGCCCAGTAGTACGGGGTTGCCGGGTCAAACGTAGTGCCAATAACCAAAATCGGAGCCGCGCCGCTTGCCTTCACCTCTCGGCGAGTGTCACGCGACTCAACCGGCCATCCTTCAATAGACGCAGAAGAGTAGATGAACCCCTCACCCAGCAACGGCGAATTGCGCAAGATCCGGTCCGCATACATCTGCATTTGCTCGTCATCCAAAGCCTTGTAATCCAAGGAATTAATCACCGTGAACGCGTCAAACGAGTTGGTCTTATAAGACCCGTCATCCTGCCTATCCGCATACAGGTCAGCAACCTGCAACAAGATGGAACCATCTTTTTGGCCCATTGCCTGCGACAGGCCCGCCCAAGCTACGTTCCAAGTCGAATCGTCATACATGAGGGCGAGGATGGCAGACGTTGCCAACGCCTTGGTGAGCGGGCGATTCGGATCGGCGGTAGGTAGCGGCTCGTCCTCCAAAGTCTCCAACCACTCACCTAGTTGCTCTTTCATCTGATCCGTATTGCCCTTGAGCGGAATCTGCCCCTTCTTTGAGCCCGCATCTAGCCAGAACGCAAGAATGTTTTCAAACCCGGAGGCCTGACCTTCCGCGACCTCGTCCACTGGGATTGACGGGTCAAGCGCCCCATCGAGCACAAAACGCCCGACTTGTTGTGGGAACGTATCCGCATACAGGGCTCCAAGGAACGTGCCGTACGAAAAACCCATGTAGTCAAGCTTTTCCTGCCCGAGCGCTGCGCGAACTATATCCATGTCACGCATTGCAGATTCAGAGTCAGAGTGTCTGGCCATTTCTGGCGATTTCTCCAAGCATACCTCGCCCAGTTTGCGAGACGCGTCGCGGATTTCCTCCACCGTTGCGGGAGTATCCTCAGCCCTGAACTCGTCAGTTTCTTCCGCGGTTAGACAACGCACGGGAGCAGACAGGCCAACGCCCCTCGGATCAACTGCAACGATGTCGTAGCCTGCCATCAGCTTCTCGGTGAACGTGTAATCCACCATGCTTGGTAGTGCCGACACCGCGCTGCCTCCAGGCCCACCCGGATTGAACACAAGCGGCTTAGCGCCTGCAGACTTTGAGTACTTCACCAGTTGCAACTCGATGGTGCCATTGCTCGGATTCTCATATTCGACGGGCACGGTGACTTTCGCACACTTAAACTCTTTTTCTGCAGCGCGGCCATCCGTGAAGTCCATTACGGACGCGTCACCATCGCAGTTTTGCCAGTCGGCGCGCTGATCGTAAAAAGTTTGAAGTGCCGGCTCGGGAGCCTCTATCTGAACTGTTTCCTCCGGCACCTGCGCCTGCGGCGTAGTAGAACACGCCGACAACAGGAGCGTTACCGCGCCAACTGTTGCCAGGAGCTTCACATTCTTCACGCTTCCTCTACCTTCCTGGCACCAGTGCCGCTAACAGGGCTTCCATGATCAGGAGCGGTTTCGTATTCGTTTGTAACAACTGCCGGCTACGTTCCACATGGCCAATGGATTCCAACGTTGCATGGACATTCAGTTTTTGCGCCCGATCGCGAAGTACGTCATCCAAGCCCACGCTAATTTGCCCCACTTCAGCGCCCAACTGCCCCGCCAGCAGATCTCTAAAGAACGCCAGCAAATCAAGCAGAACTCTGTCAAGCGCGTCGCGTTGCATACGCGTTGCCTGACGCTTTTGCTCTTCCTTCAAGTTCTTAAAGTGATAACGCATGTGAGCTGGAATCGACTCTCCCTCACCTATTCCCAATGCGCGGCGAAGTTCAGCCTCCTCGACTTCGAACGCCACTTCTTGCCGCTTCGTTTCAATCTCCGTGGCACGCGCCATCAGAGTTTCCGCGTTCAACACGGCCTCACCAATCGACGTGGCACTCAGCGCCAAATCCATGATCTCTTGGTATTCGCGGATCTTCGTATCATCACTAGCCAAGCCCTTCGCTCGACCAATGTGGGACTGCGCCAAGCGCGCGGCAGCAGCCGCCCGCTCCGGAGTTACCCCGTACTTATCCGTAAGAAGCTGCGCCACATCACCTGCCGGCGGGATGCGAAGCGCCAAATGCCTACACCGCGAACGAATCGTGGTGATCATGTCTTCCAGGCTCGGAGTACACAGCAACCAAACCGTGCGCTCGGGCGGCTCTTCAATCGCCTTAAGCAGTGTGTTTGCCCCGCGCTCCATCATGCGATCCGCATCCTCAATGAGGATTACGCGCCAGCGACCCCGCGAAGGCGCGGACTGAGATTGATACACAAGGTCACGGATTTGCTCGATCGGGATGATCACCGAGCTGGTCTCAACATCCGTCACATCACCATTTGAACGGGCCAACGTCGAGGTGCAACCTGGGCAAGTGCCGCACCCTACCTCTTCGCCCGTGCACTGCAACGCTGCCGCAAACGCCCTGGCCACACTTGAACGCCCCGACCCCGGAGGGCCCGTGATTAGCCACGAGTGCGTCATTGCCCGAGCATTCTCAGTGTTTTCAGGATGCTCTACTATGTCGCGAGCACGCCTTGCCGCGGCCTGTAGCGCCTCGACGGCGCGGGCCTGGCCTACAAGATCATCCCAAACACTCACGCGTTGCCAACTTTGTTTGCGCGCAAATGCTCTTCAACTAGCGGCTCCAAAGCCCGGCGAATCTGCTGTTGCACGCTCTCAATATCGCCAGAAGCATCAATCACGCGGTAGCGGTCCGAATAGGTTTTAGACAGCTCGTAGTACTGCTCGCGAACGCGATGCTGGAACGAGTTTGGCTCCCTCTCCAACCTGTCGGGCTCGCCCGTGCGGCGCGCAAACGCAACCTCGGGATCTAGATCCAACAAGATCGTCACGTCCGGCAACAATCCCCTGACTGCCCACAGATTCAACTGCAAAATCTCATCCACGCCCAGCGCACGCGCAGCACCCTGATATGCCACGGACGAATCCAAGTAACGGTCTTGCAACACCACCTCGCCGCGAAGCAATGCCGGGCGCACCTTCGTTTCCATGTGATAGGCGCGCTGCGCCGAATACAGCAGGGCCTCCGTGTGCGGATCCATGTCATCCGGGCCATGAATAATGAGCTCGCGGAGCTTCTCGCCCAGCTCGGTGCCACCCGGCTCGCGCGTAAGCAACGGGGCAACCCCACGCTCCTCAAGCCACTGCTTGGTTAGCGCGATCTGTGTGGATTTACCGCAGGAATCGCCGCCCTCGAACGTAATGAACAAGCCGGGGTAGGTATCAGTTGAACTCATATGATTATCCTCGCATGAGGGTAGGACAAATTATTAAATCCGCCCACCCGGCCGCGCTTACTACTACTCAGAGGCCTTCTTCGCTGCGGTTTTCTTTGCAGCAGGCTTCTTCGCAGTTGTCTTTCTTGTGGTTTTCTTCTTCGTAGTCGTTTTACGCGTAGGCCGTTTTGCCGGCCCCTTCGACCGCTTTTCCGCTAGAAGCTCAAAAGCGCGCTCTTCGGAAAGCCCCTCAACACTTTCACTACTGGGCACCGAAATGTTGGTAGTACCGTCCGTAATGTACGGGCCCCAACGGCCATCCTTAACCGTCACCTTCTTTTGCGAAACCGGGTCTAGCCCAAACTCACGCAAAGGCGGCTTCGCTGCCCTGCGGCCCCGCGTCTTCGGCTGTGCAAGTAGCGCCAACGCATCCTCGAGGCTGAGCGAGAAAATCTGCTCCTCGCTCTCCAAAGAACGCGAATCAGCGCCTCGTTTAATATACGGCCCGTACCGGCCATTCTGCGCGGTAATAGGTGTACCCTCTTCATCCTTGCCAATCTCGCGCGGCAAAGACAGAAGCTTCAGAGCCTGATCAAGCGACACAGTTGCCAAATCCATCGACTTAAACAGGGAGGCCGTAGCCGGCTTAATCTTCTTCTTCGAGCCGGCCTGCTCCTCCTCGCTAATAACCTCGGAAACGTAGGGGCCAAAACGGCCATTCATTGCCACAATGTCACGGCCATTCTCCGGATTCATACCCAGCACGCGGCCGTCATTTTCAGCTTCCTTGAATAGCTCCGCAACCTTATTCGGCGTTAGTTCGTCAGGGGCGACGTCGCTCGGAATATTTGCGCGCGCCTCGTCCTCGCGTTCCAAATAGGGACCGTAACGCCCCACACGCACCGTCACTCCCCCGCCCAAATCGAGCGAGTTCACCGCCCGCGCATCAATATCTCCAAGCGACTCAACCTGGTGGCGGAGCCCATTGCCATCAGCCGAAACCTTCGGCGCGTCGTCCCCCTCACCCAGGTAGAACGACTTCAGCCAAGCCACCGCGTTTTGATCCCCGGCCGCAATATGGTCCAGATCCTGCTCCATTGAAGCTGTGAAATCATAATCCACAAGATTGCCAAAATGCTTCTCAAGCAACCTCGTAACCGAGAACGCCAACCAAGATGGAACCAACGCCTGCCCGCGCTTCGTCACATAACCGCGATCCGTAATCACCGAAATCGTTGCCGCATACGTAGACGGGCGGCCGATCCCGCGCTCCTCCATCGCCCGGACCAGCGAGGCTTCCGTATAACGCGGCGGCGGCGTAGTTTCGTGCCCCTCAGCGGTGGCACTCACAACGTCAACCTGCGCGCCCTCGCCCAACTTCGGCAGACGCTGATCGCCGGACTGCTTATCCGCATAGCGTTCCGCGTCCCGGCCCTCCTCATATGCCGCCAAGAAACCGCGATGCGTTATTACCGTGCCCGAAACCGAAGCGATCACATCATGCTCCCCAGACGCGAGCGGGCCCACCTCGTTCATCGAAGGCGTGCGCATCCCAATCCGGAGCGTATCCGTAGTACCCGTAGCGTCCGTCATCTGCGACGCCAACGTGCGCTTCCAAATCAAATCGTAGAGGGCAAGCTGCGCCGAACTTAGCTTCGTTGCAAGCTCAGCAGGCGTGCGGAAATGATTACCCGCCGGACGGATAGCCTCATGCGCCTCCTGCGCACCCTTTGCCTTCTTCGCATAAACCCGCGCGGATGACGGCACCGAATCCGCCCCAAACATCTCGCGCGCCTGGGCCCGCGCCGCCGAAATAGCCTCCTTCGACAGCGCCGTAGAATCCGTACGCATGTACGTGATGTAACCGTTTTCGTACAACGACTGGGCGGTTCGCATCGTGTCGCGCGAATTCCAACGCAGCTTACGGCCCGCCTCCTGCTGCAACGTCGAGGTTGTAAACGGAGCAGCCGGACGCCTCTTATAAGGCTTTTGCTCAACCGACAAAACCTTCGCGCCGCCCGCACCCAAGCCGGAAACCACATCCGCGAGCGCCTTCGCCGCGTCCTCGTTCAAATGCAAAACCTCAAGCGGCTTCTTCAGCTGACCGTCATCACCAAAATCACGGCCCTGCGCCACGCGTAGCCCATCCACCTGACTAACCCGGGCGGTGAACTTGCTGTCGGCCTCAAACTCGGCCTCGATATCCCAATAATTAGCGGCAACGTGAGCCATCCGCTCGCGCTCACGATCAACCACCAGGCGCGTAGCCACAGACTGCACGCGGCCCGCCGAGAGCCCGCGGTTCACCTTGCGCCAAAGCACCGGGGAAACCTCATAGCCAACCAGCCGGTCAAGAATTCGGCGCGTCTCCTGCGCATCAACCAAACGCGAATCAATATCGCGCGTATTTTCAAGCGCCGCCGTCACCGCGTCCTTCGTGATCTCGTTGAACACCATGCGCTTAACCGGCACCTTCGGCTTCAAAACCTCCAAAAGATGCCACGCGATGGCCTCACCCTCGCGGTCCTCATCCGTTGCGAGATAGAGTTCGTCGGCCTCTTTAAGCGCGCGGCGCAACTGCGTAACCGTTTTCTTCTTATCCGGGTTCACCATGTAATAGGGCACAAAATCGTGTTCGACGTCCACGGCGAACTTACCGAGCGACCCCTTCTTCTTATCCGCAGGAAGCTCCGAAGGTTGCGGCAAATCACGAATATGCCCAACCGAGGCTAAGACAGTAAAGTCAGGGCCAAGATAGTTAGCAATCGTCTTCGCCTTGGCTGGAGACTCCACAATAACGAGTTTGTTACCCGCCACTTTTTCCTCTTCCTTCCGCTACGAGCGGATACGGATCATTCCCTAAAGTCGAACCCGAAACGCCGGTTGTTAAACAACTTTTGCACAAGTCCTATCACAGACGCCAACCAGAAAAACACGCAAACCGCGTCTCAGGTTGCCACCCGTTTCAACATACCAGCCCGCACAAGCAACCCAAGCTGGCTGTACACATGCTTAGAGATTACATCTCTATCCTCATCCGTTAGCACGTGCAGGGCCGAAATGATCTGGCCAATCGCCAGCTCCCCATCACACGCCCCCAACGCGGCCGCCATCCACGAGTTCAACTGAATTCGCCTGCCAAACCCGCCTCCCTGCGTTGCGACAATCACCTGCGGGTCCGTGGCTCCCGGTTCGTAATGGCGTTCCTCGCGCACATCACTTTCCCGCACAAACACAGCATTTTCAGAGGTTTTTGGCGCTATCTCAAATCGGAATATTTCGCTCATTGCGCTGCCAATGTAGTCGCCCGAAGCGCTCTGCGAAGTCACCACCTGTTCACAGACAATTGAGGGGGTTTCTGGGCCGCGCTCCAGCGCTACCATGCCCAACCCCACGGCCTGCACACCGCGACGCTCAAAATCTGCAATCCACAGGGCAAAGGCCTCCTCATACTCAGCGGGGCTCATCGCCAGGCGCGCACCATTATCACGCATCCACATTTCCACATACTGAGCCGGATCCAACTGTTCACGCTGCACCACCCAGCCATTCAAACCCGCCGCTTCAAGCCACGCCCGCGGATGGCTATCCCACTGCCCCGAGATCTCCCAGTTTCCTAGTAGCAGAGCGCGTCCGCCCGACTTCAGATGATCCGCCGCGCCCGTAACCACCTCTTTCATCAAATCATCGCCCTTGCGACCACCGTCGCGATATTCCACAAGACCGGCGCTGCGTAGCGAATCCGGGGTGATAACAAACGGAGGGTTAGACATGATCAGATCGAACTGCTCGCCCTCCACCGGGTCATAGAGGGAGCCTTCACGAGCCTCAATGTCCAGCTCGTTCAACGCGAAATTGAAGCGCGCAAAATCAAGCGCCCGGCCCGACAAATCCGTTGCCACCACGCGGTTTGCATGCGTCGCTGCGTACATTGCCAACACGCCGCAACCCGTTCCTAAATCCAGTACGCTGTCCACTCGATCGCGCGGCGTCAGCTGCAAGAGCGCGCGCGTAGCGCCGCCTATTCCCAGCACATGATCGCGACGCGGCGCCGTACCAGTCAGCCCCTCGCCTAGGTCCGACGCTATCCACCAGTTGAACTCGGCCTGGCTCGTCACCGCCTCATGCGGCTGCAACTGAACAAGGCCGCGCACCTTCTCCTCGCGTTCTTCCACAAGGCCCAAACGCACCAAACCATCCACGCCCACCGTTGGCAGTGCCCTAGCCACCTCAGCGGTGGAAACCTCATCCCAAAGCACAAACAACCGCGCCAATACGCTCAAATCACCCTGTCCGCCGCGAGCCGCCAGCAACGCCGGCACCCGCTCGTTTCGCAGCAGAGCGTTAGCTGCAACCTCGCCAAATAAGGCATTCACATCATCTACAAAAAATCGTGCGGCAAGTAGATCTTTTCGTAAACGGCGGATCAAATCTGGTTCAAGTAATAGAGCGGGCATATTTATTTACTCAACCTTAATGTCATGTAATGAGCCTCAATCATTCTTCCATAAAAGCGCAATATATCAACGAAACGAACGCTAATTTGCAAATAAACCCACCTTCGCTTGTAGGATTACGCGCCGGAGATATAGGTCTCACCGGCATGCGAGGCACTACAGCCTTCGGTAGAGTCGAAGTGTCGCAACGGGAAATCCGATGCAGTTATCGAAGTTGACACCGACCTTAACCAAGGAGTTGAACATGGCTGTCTACACCCTGCCAGAACTTGATTACGATTACGCGGCTCTTGAGCCGCACATCTCGGCGCAGATCATGGAGCTACACCACTCCAAGCACCACGCAAACTACGTAGGTGGCGCAAACACCGCCCTCGAAAAGCTTGAAGAGGCACGCGAAAACGGTGACTTTGCCGCAATCAACCTGTGGGAAAAGAACCTGGCCTTCAATCTTGGCGGCCACGCAAACCACTCGGTCTTTTGGAAGAACATGACGCCAAACGGTCAGGGCCGCCCAGAGGGTGAACTCGCAGCCGCTATTGACGAGTACTTCGGCTCCTTCGAGAAGTTCCAGGCACAGTTTGCCGCCGCAGCACTTGGCCTGCAGGGCTCGGGCTGGGGAATCCTCGCATATGACACGATTTCGGGCCGCCTGGTCACCTACCAGCTGACCGATCAGCAGGGCAACATCCCGGTAGGCGTTGTACCCCTCCTCATGCTCGACATGTGGGAGCACGCCTTCTACCTGGATTACAAGAACGTGAAGGCTGACTACGTGAAGGCCTGGTGGAACGTCGTTAACTGGGAGGACGTTGCGAAGCGCTTCGACAACGCCCGCGCCAAGTTCGGTGACCTGCTGGTAGTTAACGCCTAAGTTAACCGCCTGGCAAAACTCATTTCAGCCCCGCTCCGTGATTTGGAGCGGGGCTGAAACTCTACCTAAGTAGCGGTCTTCTAGCCGACATCGGCGAGGGCTTCTACCGGGGACGCCTTTGCGGCCAAGCGAGCCGGCATAATCGACGCCAACAGGGCCGCTAGGAACGAGATCAAAGCAGCAACTGCCACTTGATCCCACGGGATAACCAGGTGGCGAGTAGCCTCACCAATGGGAAGCGCGTGCAGGCCAAGCGCCCCATAGCCGATTCCCATGGCCACGCCCACGACGGTGGCAACGCCCGCAATCAGCACGGTCTCCCAGGTGATCATGCGACGCAGATCGCCCTTGGTCATACCAAGTGCTCGCACCATCGCATTCTCACGTCGGCGTTCAACCACGGACAGGGCGAGCGTGTTGGTAACGCCCACAAGCGCCACCAATACCGATACGGCCAGCATGACAACGGTTGCGATCAGCATTGATTTGATTGCCAAAACCATTGCCGCACGCTCTAGGGCGCTACCTCCTACTTGCGGAGCCTGGACTTTGTCCATGAGGTTGTTCCTCGTCTCCAGCACCTGCGAGATGGAAAGCCCGTCTTTTATCCTCACAAATGCCACGGACGAGTCCACTGCCTCCTCGCCGTACATTGCACGCACCGCCTCGAAATCTTTCGACGATAGCGTGTAGTTCGGGGTGCGAGCAGCCTGCACGGCAAACGTCATTGACTTGTCGCCCGCGCTGAACTGTTTTGTTCCTTCATCCGGGTCGTACAGCCATCCGTCCACCGCAACGGTGCCTTCAGGTGGCGTGGCAACATCAGTGTGAGCAACCTTCGAGAGGTCTGCGGCCTCGTTGATCTGCATATAGCCGTTGCCCATAGGATCAGCCTCGTCACCGGCCGGAACTCGAAGAGCCTTGGTAACTGCAACCTGGGTAACATTCTCAGTCTTGTTAATGGCCGTGATTTCCGCATCCGTCAAAGGGCGATTATCTTCAGTACTGACAATCAGATCAATCGGACGCTTCTCGTCAATCTCCGTCAAAACGGAGGTTTCCACCGATTTTGCACCCACGATCATCATGGTCACCAGCGTGATTCCAAGAACGAGGGCAGTTCCGGTAGCTCCGGTGCGGGCGGGGTTACGCCACGTGTTTTCACCGGCCATTTGGAAGGTAACACTGTTCTTGCCAATGAGCTTCCCAATGCCTCGCGTAATGTATGGAACCAGCCAGGTCAGAAGCATGAGCGCACCGATGAAGCTGACTACGCCGCCGAGGAATGCGAGGCCAAACTGAGCCGCTTCTTTTCCGAAGTCGGGGCTCACGGTGGCAATGGTGATGCACGCAAGGCCGATACCCGTGATTACGATGCCGAAGATCAGGCGGGTGAGCCGCTTGTTCTTCTGCACGGCAGCACTATCAACCGGCTCTAGAGCGACCATTGGCGAAAGGTTTCCTGCTTGGAATGCCGGGCGAATACCTGCAATAAGGGTTATGAGTACGCCAATCGCTAGGGCTGAAGCATAGCCCCAGAGCGGGATAGCCAAGAACGCGTCAGCCCACTCAGGAACAATTTTTGTGAACTTGTTTAGAAGCGTTGAACTAACCGCACCAAGCAACAGGCCCGCGATTGAGGCCAGCAGACCAACAATCAGGTTTTCTTTGATCATGAGGCCGCGAATCTGCCGGGCATCCGCGCCAATAGCTCGCAGAAGAGCAAGTTCTCGCTTCCGCTGCGCCAACATCACCTGGAAGGTAGTTGAGATAACGATGATAGCGGTAACGGCTGCAATACCAGGGAAAACCAGGACTACCGCAAGCACGGCAGGCATGCCCTCCGCGATGTCCTCCATCTGCTTTTCAACATATTCTTCAGAGGATAGGACAGTCTCCTCGGTATCCAAATCTGGCAGGATTTTGTGGGCTTCTGCGCGTACGTATTCAACTGCAGCATCACCCTTCTTGCCATCAACATTGAAGACAACCTCGGACACATAGCGATCTTCATACAGCTTCGGGATTTGGCCGGCGGCATACAGGATGCTTGGCGCCGAGTTAATCCCGTTCTCCACTTCAGTGAAGCCGGAAATCTTGAACTCGCGGTCTATCCCAGTCATTTTGACCTTGCTGCCCACTTTCACGGACAGGTTGGCTTTAACGAACTCGGGAAGCACCACTTCATCTGATGCGGCTGGTAGCTTACCTTCGGCTAGTTTCGGGTTTCCAAACGGTTCGGGTCGCACCTGCGCGATTCTGAGAAAACCGCTATCGGCCCCGCCGGGAACGGTCACTTCTTCAATGCCGACATATATTGGTTCGCCGTGAACTTTTGGATCGTTTTTGAGGTGTTCCCAGATTTTGTCCGTCGGATTTTGCACGGAGTCATCAAGGTCCTGGTACACGACGTCACTTATGATTCCGTCAGCGCCTAGTACATTCGATGCGACTGAAACTTTGGCAGAATACTGGAGCGCACCAGCTAGTCCGAATGCGGTGAGTATGAACGCTACCGCGAGCGCCACGGCTATTACTGTCGCCCGGTAGCGCGAACCGTGCGACTTCATGTTTGCGGATAGTAAGCCTTTCACCGGGTCACGTCTCCAATCTTTTCGGGCGTGGGCTGCGCGATGTCGGCAACGATGCGCCCGTCTCTTACAACCAACGTGCGGTCCGCGATTGAGGCTGCGTTCACGTCGTGGGTGACCATGATTACGGTTTGTCCGAGGTGGTCTACGGCGCTGCGAAGCATGTTGAGAACTTCGGCGGAGGCGGCGGAGTCGAGGTTGCCGGTTGGCTCGTCTGCTACGAGGACGGCTGGGCGGGACAGGAGTGCGCGGGCAACAGCGAGGCGTTGTTGCTGGCCGCCGGAAAGCTCGTGAGGTTTGTGCGTGAGACGGTCTTCGAGCTGTAGGTTGCGCACGATTTGGCTCATCCACTGTTTGTCAACGCGCTTGCCGGCAAGCCGCATAGGAAGGGTGAGGTTTGCCTGCGCATCGATTGTGGGAACGAGGTTAAAGGCTTGGAAGACGAAGCCGATGTTGTCGCGCCTGAAGTGGGTTAGTACGCGGTCGTTCATGCTGGTGATCTCTCGCCCGGCGATGGTAACAGTGCCGCGTGTTACTGAATCAAGGCCGGCCAACGAGTGCAGGAGCGTCGATTTTCCGGACCCGGATGGCCCCATGATTGAGGTGAACTCGCCCTCAAAAATGTCGAGGTCCACGTTGTCGAGGGCTACCACGCGAGTGTCGTCTCGACCATAGATTTTTGTAACGGAACGTAACTGTACGATCGGCGTGCGTTGGCTACTTGCGTGCCTTGCAACCGGCATTGTGTGGGCGGACATTGCTTCCTCTTTCGATAGGTTTAAATCGTTGTTTCCAAACTATCGACAGCCAAGTTTTCGCGTTATCCGGTAACACCCTGGTTTATCCCTGAGTGACGAAGCCGTCTATATCTGCGGAATCGTGGTTAAAAATCAGGGTGATCCCCGATAGTTTTACAATCCGCCTAATTCCATAATGGAAGTACGAAAAACCTAGTGGTTGGAGGAAATCATGGCACCACGTCTTTACCGTTCGCGCACGGACCGCTACATCGGTGGCGTGTGCGGTGGCCTTGCTAGGACTTACAACTGGGATCCCACCCTTGTACGAATTGTTGCGCTACTGCTAATTCTAGGCATGGGTTCGGGCCTGCTTGTATATCTGATTTTGTGGGCGATCGTCCCGCTTGAACCTGCGTACTGACATCCCTTCGTTTCGCCTACAAGGGTGTGGGGCTCTTCCAGAGTTCCGCACCCTTGTTTTACGATCAGCTGATGCGCGTTCTAGCGTAAGATTAGATATCTTGGTTCATTTCGTTGTTTAATTGGGCAATAACCCATTCTTCACTGAGGTAACTATTCATGCCTAGCGACCGCGTCCAACGAGCGACAACGATGATTCTTGACGCAATCGTTTCAAAGAAGTTCAAAGTTGGTGAAGCCCTCCCTCCTGAGATTGAGCTTGCGGAGTGGTTGCAAGTTGCGCGTCCAACGATGCGGGAGGCTGTGCGAACACTTACTGAGCGTGGTGTAGTAAACGTGGTGCACGGCCGTGGAACGTTTGTAGTTGATCCGGCCAAGTGGACGGACCTCAGCTCGATTATTTGGTGGATCTCGCAAACGTCGTCTCCAAAAGAGCTGGGAATGTACCTTTCGGAAGTTCGTCGAATGCTAGAGGTTGGCGCATGCGGTTTAGCTGCAGAACGCCGCGTTGATACCGATATAGAGCACTTGCGACAAAAACTAGCTGAGTATGATGCCGCCAGCGAGCAGGGCGATATCGAGGCTGCTACTCGCGCCGACCTCGAGTTCCATCAAGCCATCTTAAGCGCCTCAAAAAACCCTTTCCTAGCTTCGATCATGACCCCACTTTCTACCGCGCTCCATGATTCTCGGCTTCTCACGACCTCTGTTCCCCAGATTCGCAAGCGGGCTAGGCATCATCATTTTGAGATTTTGGAGGCCATCGAACAATCCGATGTGCAAAGGGCGAAGGATGCGATGCGAGCTCACATGACTCAGACGAGTTCTGACATTGAGACACACTTGTCTGATTAACCAGTAAGAGGCCCCAAAAGCGCTTGTTTGCACCCGACTGCTGCTTTCACGCCTGTTACGGTCGGATGGCAATGCGTCCCTTTGCTTGCACTGGTTAAGCCCCACTATTGAAACCTTGACACCTGAATCGGGTGATCCTATTCTTAAATTGTCTTAGACCTCTGACGTCTAAGGTCTCTAGGGTTTCAACAAAGGAGTTGTTGCATGAAGACGCTAGCTGAACTAACTGCGGCACATCCGCCCGCTGTAAACGTCGACGCGCAACGAGTGCGTGAGGAGAACGCTCGGACTTCGCCGCCCATCCTCGTGGTGCTCGACGACGACCCTACCGGCACGCAGTCTGTTTCCGACTTGCCTGTGCTCACGTCCTGGGATCCCGAAGATCTCGAATGGGGATTCAGTACGGGCAAACCCGCGATTTACGTTATGACAAACTCCCGTTCCCTCTCTCCTGAAGATGCGGAGCAGATAAATCGAGAAGTAGTCGAGTCCGCTTACAAGGCAATCAAGAAACACGATGGCCTGAGGATCACTTTCGTCTCTCGCTCCGATTCAACGCTACGCGGCCACTTCCCCCTTGAACCAAACACTCTTGCTGACGCGATGAAAAAACAGACGGGGCGCGACGTTGACGGTATCATTGTCCTTCCCGCGTTCGCCGATGCCGGCCGGATCACGGTTGACGGGATCCACTATGCAGGCTCTGAAGCTAACGGTTTCACACCCGTAGGTGAAACCGAGTTCGCCAAAGACGCAACGTTTGGTTTTAACTCCTCTTCCTTAGCCGAATGGATTGAAGAAAAGACGGGCGGAGCCACAAAGACCAGCGAGGTCATTGCGATCGATTTGACTACACTCCGAACCGATCTGAACGCCGTGGTCGAGAAGTTGCGGAGCGCAAAAAACAGGCAGCCGATAATTTGTGATTCAGTCACTGAAGATGACCTGCGGCTACTTTCACTTGCGTTGAATCGTGCGGAGGCGTCCGGTTCAAGCTTCATATACCGAGTTGGCCCCCCATTTGTTAGGGCCCGCATCGGACAAGATCCTAAGTCCCCGCTTACAACAAAAGAGGTGGAAGAATCCCGACAGGGACGAAGCACTGTGCCAGGCGGGCTGATCGTTATCGGAAGCCACGTAGATCTAACCACTCGTCAGTTGAACTATTTGCGCGACAACGTTGAACTGGAAGAGTATGAGATCGACGTTCATGAAGTTCTCGATGCTAACGCCAGAGATTCTCATATCGAAGCCATCGTAAATAGCGCAATCTCCGGCTTGGAAAACGGTCATGTAGTTGTTCGCACGTCACGCAAACTGGTGCGAGGTAACGATGGTGCTTCGTCACTTGAAATCTCCCGGCGGGTATCTGCAGCTGTTGTCGATGTTGTGCGAGGAATCGTTGGGCGTGCCACTCCTCGATTCGTGATTGCTAAAGGTGGAATCACTTCATCCGACGTGGCTTCGAAGGGATTGGGCATCAGACGCGCAACCGTTATTGGCCCCATGCTTCCCGGAATTGTTTCACTTTGGAGTGGACAGAACGAACCTGCTCGCGGCATTCCTTACATCGTTTTCGCAGGCAATGTGGGCAACGAAACTTCACTGGCCGTCGTCGTGGAAAAACTTTCAAACTAATCTTCTAAGGATCAAAGGAGATCAAAATTGTCTAAGAAAATCGCTGTTTTGGGACTTGGCGCTATGGGCCTGCCCATCGCCACTAACCTGAGCAAAACGTTTACGGTTACCGGTTTCGACCCCGTTGCAGAGCGAACCGCACTTGCTGCAGATGCCGGTATCGCCACGTTTTCATCGGCACGCGAGGCGGCCAATGGAGCGGATTTCGTTGTATTAGCTGTCCGCAATCAGGCTCAGCTTGACAACGCTCTTTACGGCGAGGATGGCGTGGTAGCGGTGCTCAACGAGGGCGCCACCATCATCTTGACTTCAACTGTCGGTGTCGACGTCGCCTCTAATGCCCAGGAACCCCTTTCACAAAAGGGTATCGGTTTGGTCGATGCTCCCGTGTCAGGCGGCCCGGTGCGCGCAGGTGAGGGAGATCTTCTGGTAGTTGTCGGCGCGGTGCCCGAGGTATACGAGAGGGCACTACCGGTACTTGAAGAGATGGCTGGAACTCTCGTTAAAGTCGGAGACGAGGCCGGCAAGGGTCAGGCCATGAAGACTGTAAACCAGCTACTCTGCGGCGTTCATATCGCAGCGGCTGGTGAGGCACTCGCGCTGGCGCGAAAGCTTGAGCTTGATGTCCCCCAGGCACTCCATGCTCTCATGTCAGGCGCGGCAGCATCGTTTATGCTCGGAGACCGCGGCGAGCGGATGCTGCGGGCATACGAAGAAGAGGACGTTGAAGTTAAATCGCGCCTCGATATTTTTGTGAAGGACATGGGAATCGTAACGGATGCCGCTAAATCAGTAGGTTTGGCCGTTCCGGTGGCGGCAGCGGCGCAGCAGGAATACCTCATCGGGGTTGCTCAGGGCATGGCCGCAAAAGATGACTCGTCTGTAATCCGCGTGGTGGCACCGCAGACTTAACACGTTAGCTCGAATGTTTCTTCGTTGAAATCTAAATAGTTTAGGCTCTCAACCGTTGGGTTGAGAGCCTAAACTATTTTCGCGTGTTAGATCTTGGTTGGTTCGATCTTCCACACTTCGTTCGCGTAGTCGCGGATGGTGCGGTCAGAAGAGAAGCGACCGGACTCGGTGATATTCTTCCAAGTCATCGCCGCCCACTTCTTGCGGTCCGCGTAGTCGTTAGCCATCTGGTCGCGCACCTTACGGTAATCCTCAAAGTCGCCGAGCAGGTAGTACATGTCGGCCGGCTCATATCCGTTCGTGTTGAGAAGGGACCAGCGCAGATCGTGGAACATTCCGGTGCCACCGTCGTCCAAAGTGCCGTCGGTGAATGCGTCGAGCACGCGGCGCAAGCCCGGAACGCTCTCATACTGGTGGCGCGGGTCGTAAGTGCGACGAAGCTCGGGGAGCTCCTCCTCACGCGCACCAAAGATGTAAGCATTGTCGTAGCCAACCGAATCCACGATCTCCACATTTGCACCGTCGAGCGTGCCGAGGGTCAGAGCGCCGTTCATCATGAACTTCATGTTCGAGGTGCCGGACGCCTCCTTACCTGCGGTAGAAATCTGCTCTGAAACGTCTGCTGCCGGGATGATCTTCTCAGCGGGCGAAACGTTGTAGTTTTCAACGAATACAACCTTCAAGACCTTAGAAGCTTCAGGATCGTTGTTGACCAGGCGACCAACTTCGTTGATCAGCTTGATGATTGCCTTAGCGCGCACGTAACCGGGAGCCGCCTTAGCGCCAAAAATGAATACGCGCGGCGGAATATCTGCCTTCGGGTCATTCTTTAGACGGAAGTACAGGTCAAGCACGTACATGATGTTCAGCAACTGACGTTTGTACTCGTGGAGGCGCTTGATCTGCACGTCAAAGATCGCGTCCGGATCAATGTCGATACCCTGACGGTTCTTGATCCACTTCGCGAAATCAATCTTATTTGCGTGCTTGATTTCGTTCAGACGGTCGTAGATTTCGTCATTGCCGGCGTCAACGTACTTCTTCAGCACATCGAGGTCACGCACCCACTCGTCTCCGCCAGTCACTTCAGTGAGGAGGGCGGCGAGGCGCGGGTTGCACTGGTTCAGCCAGCGGCGCGGCGTTACACCATTGGTCTTGTTGTTGAACTTCTCCGGCCAAATGTCGTGCCATTCGCCAAGCGTTTCCCGCTTGATGATCTCCGTGTGGAGGGCCGCAACGCCGTTAATGGAGTAGGACGCGTAGCACGCAATCCACGCCATGTGGACAACACCGTTAGATACGGGAGCCATGTAGTTGATTCGACCGTCATCCAGGCCGAGCTCCTTCATCTCCATACGGAAGCGACGATCAATCTCCCAAACGATCTCCATGATGCGCGGGAACAGGCGATCAAAAATCGAGATCTCCCAAGTCTCCAACGCTTCAGCAAGGACAGTGTGGTTAGTGTAGGCGAATGTCTTAGAAACAATCTTCCAAGCTTCCACCCAACCGAGGCCATGCTCGTCCATCAGCAGGCGCATAAGCTCTGGAATGGCGAGCACCGGGTGCGTATCGTTCAGCTGCACCGAGTTGTACTGTGCAAAGCTCTCAAACGTGCCGTGCACTTCCAGGTGGTTCTCAACGATTTCCTGTAGCGAAGCAGAGACGAAGAAGTACTGCTGGCGTACGCGCAGCACCTTGCCTTCATACGTGGTGTCATTCGGGTAGAGCACGCGAGAAATGTCGTGCGTGCGCTCGCGGTCCACGATAGCGTCGGTGAAGCGCTGCGAGTTGAACGCGTCGTAGTCAAACTCTTCCATCGGCTCGGCCTTCCATAGGCGGAGCGTGCCAACGTTCTTCGTGCCATAGCCGGTGATCGGCATATCGTATGGAACAGCCCTTACCTTGAGGTCGGCGTAGTCAACGATACGCATCTCTTCCTCATGGCGAATGACCAGCGGGTATCCCTCTTCCATCCAGGAGTCGGGGTGCTCGGTCTGGAAACCATTGCGGAACTCTTGCTTGAAAAGTCCGTAGCGGTAGAGGATGCCGTAACCAACTGCGGGGAGGTCCTGGGTTGCACAAGAATCCAGGAAGCATGCTGCTAGACGTCCAAGGCCACCGTTTCCGAGGGCAGCGTCGGGTTCCTCTTCGAGGATCTGCGACAGATCTTGACCAAATGCTTTTGCAGCCTCTTCGGCCTGATCTACCAGGCCAAGGTTGAGGAGGTTGTTAAGGAGGGCGCGGCCCATGAGAAACTCAGCGGAGAAGTAGTGCTGGCGCCTGCCCTTGCGGTAGAGCTCTTTGGTTGCGTACCAGTTGTCAGCAATCTGGTCTACCACTGATGCGGATAGTCCTTGCCAGAACTCCATCGGAGTTGAAACTGCCGGGGGCCTTCCAGAGACGGCGCGAACCGCTCCAGCGGATGCCGTCGTAAAGTCGGTCATTCGTTATCCTTCCAAAGTGAGCAGACTCGCCAAACCGTTTCAGCCAAACGAGCTTGAACATCGTCGCTAGTTTATCGAGATGGCGCCCATTGCTCGAATTCTCCAATGGGATAAAGTCCCGTTCTGTGCTCAAAAACACTCGTAAGAAGTGCTCACTCATTGTACGGGCCTGGAATGTCACCGCTGTTAATGAATATGTCGATAAATAACCGAACAATGATGATGAGAATCCACGCCGGTGCAAGCATCAGTGAGTAGGCGAACATGGGGGCCGCTTCTCTTCTGCGTTGTGCTTGTTCCACCTATTCTATTTCACGGCTACAGCAGATCAGCGGGACGATCAAAGCTAAAACACAAAAATCTCGCGGCATATGCAGAACACATGTCGCGAGATTTCATTCAGCGGTAGCGGTGGGATTTGAACCCACGGTGGCTATTAACCACACAGCATTTCGAGTGCTGCACCTTCGGCCGCTCGGACACGCTACCTTTGGACTTTCATCCGGCCCTCATACTACATGGTGCGGCGCGTTGAGAAAAACCCGCGGAGTTGAATTTCGCATTCCGTGCGCAAAATCTCGGGAATTACCTCCACCTGATGGTTGAGACGCGAGTCGCGAACCACGTCTCGAATTGATCCTGCAGCCCCTGCTTTTGGATCCCACGCGCCCATAACTAGACGTTTTACGCGCGCGTTCACTATAGCCCCGGCACACATTGTGCACGGCTCAAGAGTGACAACGAGGGTGAGGTCATCTAACCTCCACGTGCCGCGGAGTTTCGCGGCATCGCGTAGCGCACTGATTTCGGCGTGGCCGGCAGGATCGGATTCCGCTTCTCGGGTGTTCCACCCCTCCCCCAGGATCGTTCCCCATTCGTCGATCACAACGGCCCCAACGGGCACGTCTCCCGCGGCTCGCGCGCGATCAGCCAGGTAGAGGGCGCGACTCATAGCGTTTTCGTAGATGGATTTCATTTCCGAGGGCGCGGGCGGGGTCCTGCACTCCCCGCGTGCACTCAGAGCCTCGGCTCGCGCCTCTTGCTTGGCCAGCTGAGCCTTAGTCAGGGCCTGTTGTTCGGCTTTAGCAAGGTGTGCTTTGAGATTTTGGGTGCCGTGTATCTCTACCCGACTCGGAAATGAATGATCAGCCATAATGCTAGATTTTAGCGAACTATTTTCAAACCATGCCGCAAAGATTAACTTCCTCGTACCTGGTCAAGGTACGGTATAAGCATGCGTTTACATGTTGCTGAACACCCCCTCATTGCTCACAAATTGACTGTTTTGCGTGACGAGAGAACGCCGTCTGCTACGTTCCGTCTTCTTGCTGACGAACTCGTTACGCTTCTTGCCTATGAAGGCACTCGCGACGTCTTGGTTGAGGACGTCGAAATTACGACTCCGGTTACTAAGACTGTTGGTAAGCAGATCGTTGGCCCGCGTCCGCTGGTTGTGCCGATTTTGCGTGCCGGTTTGGGCATGCTGGAAGGCATGACGCGGATGCTTCCAACCGCTGAAGTTGGCTTCCTGGGTATGAAGCGCGACCACGAGACGCTTGAGGTTGAGACTTACGCGAATCGCCTGCCCGATGACCTGTCGGGGCGCCAGTGCTTCATTTTGGATCCAATGTTGGCTACCGGCCACACGATGGTTGCCGCAATCAACTACTTGCTTGACCACGGTGCGCGCGATGTGACGTGCCTGTGTCTGCTGGCCGCACCCGAGGGTTTGAAGACGGTTGAGGAGGCTGTTGGCGACCGCGCTAATGTGCAGATCGTAACCGCAGCTGTGGATGAGTGCTTGAACGAGAACGCTTACATTGTTCCCGGTTTGGGTGATGCGGGAGATCGCCTGTACGGCGTTTTGGACTAATCGTTTCTTATTGAAATAGAAGTTGAGCCCGGATCAAACGATCCGGGCTCAACTTCTACCTATTCAGTCAGTTTCTCTCGCGTTGTTAGAACGCGGGGATAACGGAGCCGTCGGTCCAGGTGTCCTTGATGAACTGTGCAACTTCTGGCGAGTGCAGGAGCTTTTCAAGGGTCTGGATGGCCTCGTTGTTGTCATCCTCTGCGCGCCATACGAGGACGTTGGCGTACGAGGAGCCTTCGGCCTTTTCTACCAGAAGCGCATCTTGTGCAGAGGACAGGCCACCCTCTTCGGCGTAGTTGCCGTTGATCACCGCAATGTCTACGTCCGGGAGGGAACGCACGAGCTGCGGGCCTTCCACCTCAACAAACTCGACGTTCTTGACCTTTTCGACGTTGAAGATCGTTGGGTCTTCACCTTCAGGAAGCTTCACAATGTCAGCGGAGGCCAGCAGTTCGAGGGCGCGACCCTGGTTCTGCGTGTCGTTGATGATACCGATTTTGGCGCCATCCTTGAGGTCATCTAGCTTCTCAATCTTGTTGGAGTAAACCGCGAGGGGCTCCAAGTGGATACCTTCACCGTTCGAGAAGTCAACGCCCAGTTCCTTCTTCTGGCCCTCGAGGTACGGCAAGGTCTGGTAGAAGTTAGCGTCAATATCACCAGACTTTAGCGCCTGGTTGGGAATGATGTAATCAGTGTATTCGACGATGTTGAGATCAATGCCAGCGTCAGCTGCTAGCTCATCCTTGATGAACTTCAGGATGCGCGCATGAGGCGCGGGGGAAGCTCCAACCGTGAGGGTAGTGGCACCCTGTTCGGAAGCCGCCTGGCTTTCAGTGCTGGTTTCACCTCCCGAAGAAGAGCATCCTGCGAGGGTTAGAGCTAGGGCAGCTGCTGCTGCGGCAAATACACGGGTCTTACGCATTGTAATCAAGTCTTTCTGTGTTCAAGTTTGAAATTTGTTGGGGTGCTGGCAAACGTGTTGCCCGGGAAGTCCAGGATTGTTATCCCGGCTGGTGGAGAGCTCAGCGGTGATCCACCAGCCGGCTCAGCATGTCTCCAACAACTTGGATTATTTGAACGATGATTACGATTCCCACCACGGAAACTAGCATGACGTCTCCTTGGAATCGGTTGTAGCCGTAGTTCATTGCGAGTTGGCCGAGGCCTCCTCCACCCAGCACGCCTGCGATTGCGGAGTAGCCGATGAGGGTGACTGCAAGAACGGTTACGGAGTCAATTAGGGCAGGTAGGGCTTCGCGTACCTGTACGCCAAACATGATTTCCCACCTGCTGGCACCCATCATGTGGGCGGCTTCGATCTTGCCGGCGCTTACGCCTCGCACGTTCGTTTCTACGAGGCGTGCGAAGAATGGGATCGCGCCAACGCTGAGCGGTACCACTGCGGCCTTCCAGCCGAGGGTGGTGCCTACAACGAAGCGAGTAAATGGAAGAACTGCAATTAGCAGGATGATGAATGGGATTGACCTGCCAACGTTAACGATGAATCCGAGTATTTGGTTTGCTACTCGGTTTGGGGTGAGGCCACCGCGGGCTGTAGATACCAGGAAGAGGCCGAGCGGGGTTCCAATCACTACGGTGATTACAGTTGCCAACGCGGTCATGCCTAATGTTTGCCAGACGGATGGCCAGAACGCCTCTTTAATGGCGGGGTTGTCTAGCCACTGGCCGTCAGCAGCGAGAGCGACTAGCGCTGTTGCTACGCTCATGATCGCACCTCCACTGCTACGTCGTTTTGTTCCAAAGTTTCCATGATTTGCTTTAGGTGCATGGTTGGCACGGTTAAAGCAAGGCGTCCTACTTGGACGTTGGACAGGGTTTCAAATGTTCCTGCCGCTACGTCGCCACCCATTCGTGATGCCATTGCAAGGACGGTGGCTCCGGTTGGGACGCCGGGGGTTGACGTGAACATGACGTCAAGAATCGTCGAGTTGGCGTCCTTTTCGGTTTCGTCAACGGACGGCATGGGGACGAGTTCACGCGCAAGTTTCGATTTAGGGTTTGCAACGATCTCGTGTACGGGACCGGATTCGAGGATCCGCCCGTGTTCAAGCATGGTTGCGGAATCACAGATCTCACGCACAACACCCATTTCGTGCGTGATGATGACAATGGTTACGCCAACTTCGTCCCTGATTTGCTGTAGCAACGACAGAATTTGCCTCGTGGTTTCAGAGTCGAGGGCGGAGGTGGGCTCGTCACACAGCAACACGGCTGGTTTGGTGGCGAGGGCGCGCGCAATACCTACGCGTTGTTGCTGTCCGCCTGAAAGTTGGGAGGGGTAGGAGCCGGCGCGGTTTTCAAGGCCGACAACTTTAAGTAGTTCTGTTGCTCGCTCAATACGCTCTTTTTTGGACACCCCCGCAATTTTGAGCGGGTATGCGATGTTTTCAAGGGCGGTACGCGAGTCCATTAGGTTAGCGGATTGGAAGACCATGCCGATCTTGCGGCGCTCTTTGCGAAGCGCCGAGTGGCCAAGGCCAGATAGGTTTGTACCATCCAGGTATACGGAGCCATCGGTGGGCTGTTCAAGGCCGGTGAGGCAACGAATCAGAGTTGATTTGCCCGCTCCGGATTGGCCAACGATGCCGTGAATTTCCCCCGCATTTACGGTCAGGTTTGCGTCGCTCAGGGCGCGCACTTCATTTCCGCCGCGCAGGACATAAGTTTTGGAGAGGTTTTCGAGCTTGATCATTGGCTGGCTCATGCCCCCTCCTTCATGTGCGACGTTCTTGAGGATGTCTACGATTCTAGGGCGAGTTGCCTAGAATCCCTTATTCGTGTCCACCTTTTGGCGCGAGGTCTACCTCACATCCCGCTGATTGCAAGGCCAAGGAGGGCGCTGGCAACACTGGTGAGCAGGCCAAATGCTGCGGTGATCACGCCGGATATGATGCTCGTTTTTCGGGCCTCGGGCAGGGTGAGGATGTTGAGAACGTCAACCATCGCGGTGGAGAAAGTGGTCCAACCTCCCAGTAGTCCGGTGCCGATGATCAGCCAGGTTTCGGCGCTGAGGTGTCCAACTAGGAGGCCGGTAAGGAAGGACCCGATGATATTTATCGTGATGATGGGCCAGGCCAGGGCGGTGCGACGAATCAGGCCGGCGTCAGGTTTAACGGGGATCAGGCCGCGGCGTTTGAGCTGGTTTTGGAGAGCGAGGTCGGTGCGGTAGCGCCCATAGGCGCCAAGGCCGCCGGCGAGGGACAGGTAGAGCCAGGTCATGCTTGCACTCCTTTGGCTGCGAGGTGTTTCGCAAGACGAGTTCCAAACCACGCCCCCGCAACACCGGCAAGGATGGTGAGGGCGCCCGCGCCTAGTGCAAGGACAAGGTTAGTGCCGCGCGCAATAGCGAGGGCGAGGGCGGAGTATGTGGTGAAGGCTCCAAGGAAACCGGTACCGGCAAAGATTTTGATGCGGTCCCACAGGGGGTGCATACCGCGTCGAATACCCCACGTGGTGATGAGGCCGCCCATAAGGAATGCACCAAGCACATTCACAAAAACGGTGGACACGTTAATCCCTACGAAGGTGCTTGCAATGAGACTGTCGATGAGGGAACGCGAGAGGGTTCCCAGCGCTGCGCCAAGGAACACGAGGAGGCCGGGTTTAATCTCGTACATGATGTCTCCGCTTGCTGTGATTGGTGCCGCCAGCCAGTCTACTCTTAGTGATGGACGGGATTTTGGGGAGGTTTGCGGTCATGTCTTGTTGTGAGTTGCCCGGCGAGACGCGTTCTGGGCTGTGGTCGAATCCGAAGACGATTTGGGCAGCACTGGCATTTTTCACCTTCTTCTTGGCGGTGTTTTCAACCGGGTCGCTGACGGCTGACGCGGTGGCAAAGCCGGGCTATTTGATGTTTGCGTCGGTGGTGGCGATGGCGCTGTTCGCGGCTCCCGTGGCGCATCGAGAGTGGGCATTTGGTCGTGATTCCAACGCGGTGCTGGTGGTATTGGGCTGGCTGGTGGCAACGGTTGTGTTTGTGCGCGCGTTTGCTGAGGTTTCGCATTTGGATGTGGTGACGGTTGGCTTGCCGCGCCCTCTTTTAGCGTTGCTGGGAGCGGCTTCAACGGTGATGGCGTTTCGGGCGTCTAATGCGCGCTGGCCTAGTGCTCCGCGCGGTGACAAGGCGTGGCAGGCGCAGCTGTCGGCCCTGTTGTCTCGGTATTATTCGTGGCCTGATGAGGCGGTGCTGCAGGCAGTGGAGTCTACAACCGCGAGCGCAGATGAGGCTGGGTTGGAGTTGCAGGAAGCGCTTGGCGACCCGTGGCAGGTGGCGGCTGAGTTTGTGTTGAAGAGCCCGGATAATGCGCGCCCGAATGCGCGGATTCTGCTGGTGGCTGGCCTAGGGTTTGCGGCTCTGTCGGTGGCTTCGTTCGCGGTAGACGGAGTGTCGCTGTATGCGATTTTGGTTGGCATTTTGGGTGTGGTCATGATTTCGTTGCCATGGTTTTTGCGGCGGTAGGCTTGTTTTTACGCATTGAGCGTGTGGAGGGGAGGCCGCGTGGCTGCTGGTAGGTTTGCGCCGAGTCCGTCGGGTGATATGCACATTGGGAATCTGCGCACGGCGTTGTTGGCGTGGGCGTGGGCGCGGCAGTCGGGCCGTGATTTTGTGCTTCGCGTGGAGGATATTGACCGGGTGAAACAGGGCGCGGCGCAGCGCCAGATTGAGGATTTAGCGACGCTGGGTATTGATTGGGATGGCGATGTGCTGTTCCAGAGCACTCGCAGGCCGGCGCATGAGGCTGCGATTGCGCAGCTACGCGAGGCGGGGTTGTTGTTTGAGTGTTATTGCTCGCGTAGGGATATTAAGGAGGCCGCGAGCGCTCCGCATGTGCGGCCCGGGTCGTATCCGGGAACTTGTCGCGATTTGTCGCCAGCCGAGCGGGAGCGGCGCAGGGCGGAGCTGGCGAGTGTGGGCCGGCGTCCTGCTTTGCGGTTGAATCCGACGGTTGATGAGTGGTCGGTTGAGGATGACTTGTTTGGCGCGGTGACGGAGCCGATTGATTGCGTGGTGTTGCAGCGCGGTGATGGCACGTTGGCGTACAACCTGGTGGTGGTTGTGGATGATGCGTTTCAGGGTGTGGATCAGGTGGTGCGGGCTGATGATTTGCTGTCGTCTGCGCCAGCGCAGGCTTATATTGCACACTCTTTGGGGCTTGCGCAGCCGCGTTATGCGCACGTGCCTCTGGTGATTAATGAGGCGGGTGACAGGCTGGCTAAGCGTGATGGCGCGGTTACGTTGCGCGAGTTCTTGGATTTGGGTTGGACTGTTGCGGACGTGGTGAGCAAGATCGCGGGGTCGCTGGGGTTTGAGGCGAGGTCGGCGGAACGGTTCCTGGACGTGTTTGATCAGCGCAAGATGGTGCGCACTCCGTGGGTGTTCTCTCCTGCGGCTGGCCGCGCTCATAGTTGAGGGCGCGGACGCCGGCTCGCGTTAACCAGTGGGAAGGCGCGTGTTTTGAGGGGTTGGTGGCCTCCTCGTGAATGGTTGTTATGCCTTACGGGCGCGGCGTAGGTCTAGGTAGCCGATTAGCAGGGCGAAGAGTTGCGCGGTGATGATCGCGATAAAGGCGACGAGGACGGCGTTGTGGAACCCGTACATGGGGGCCGTGGCGAAGTAGATGGCTGT
Organism: Actinomyces urinae; assembly: GCF_900119695.1. Taxonomy (GTDB): domain Bacteria; phylum Actinomycetota; class Actinomycetes; order Actinomycetales; family Actinomycetaceae; genus Gleimia; species Gleimia urinae. Next base: position 1,364,768 of record NZ_LT632547.1, on the reverse strand, counting down.
CATGATCGCGTTGCCGATGGCGGTGGCGATGCGCTCCACGGTTTGTTTGACTCCGCCGGCGGTGCCGCCGTGTTGGATGGGGACGTCTTGGAGGGCGAGGGTTTGGTTGACGGCTCCGAATGCGCCTTGGCCGAAGCCGAAGAGGGAGAGGGGCGCGGCCATCCACCACAGGTTGATACCGTGGCTGGCGATGAGGGCCACTGAAACGGCGGTGAGTAGTGACCCTACGATCATGAGGATGAGAGAGATTTGCACGACTTTCCGGCCGGCTTTTAGGGCGCGGTTTGATGCCCAGCGGGCGGCTACTGCGGAGAAGAAGGAGCTGGGTAGGGCGATGGTGCCTGCAACCATGGCGGAGGCGCCGAGCCCTATTTGGAGGTACATCGCGATGATGGTGTACGTGGTGGTGGAGCCGAGGAAGTAGGCGCCGGCAACGATGGTGCCCATGGAGAATGATGGGATTCTTAGTAGGCCTAGGTTGACGAGGGGGTAGTTGCCTCGTTTGGTGTAGTGGGCTTCCCATTGCCACCAGGCGTATAGGAGGGCGACGGCGAGCGCGAAGATGAGGGCGAGCTGCCAGCGGAGTGGCCGGACGGTGAATGGGTACATGATGCCGAGTACGGCGGTGACGAGCAGGATGATGCCGATGGGGTCGAGGTCGATTTTTTGCCGCTGCCTGGCGGGGAGGCGTTGCCCGTTTTTCTTGGCTTGGCGGCGTTCGCGGCGCGCGGCGGCGCGTCTGCGTTCGTTGGCGAAGGGAAGCCAGTAGAGGGCGAGGATGAAGCCGATTATGCCGAAGGGGACGTTGATGAAGAAGGTGTAGCGCCAGCCGTGTTCCTCACCGATTAGGGTGATGAGTGCGCCGGCGAGGACGGGGCCGATGGAGACGGCGACGGCCACGGTCATGCCGAACAGGCCGAAGGCTTTGGCGCGGGCTTGGCCTTTGAAGGTTTGTTGGATAATGCCCATGACTTGGGGTGAGAAGAGGCCGCCGCCGATGCCTTGAATGATGCGGGCGATGTTGAGGAAGGTTGGGTTTGGGGCGAGTCCGGAGAGGATGGAGCCAACTACGAAGGTGATGAGGCCGATTTGGAAGAGAGTGCCGCGTCCGATGAGGTCGCCGAGTCGCCCGGCTGGCACTAGCACGATGCCGATGGCGAGGGCATAGCCCGAGAGCACCCATTGGAGGTCGGAGTCGCTGGCGTTCAGGCCTACGCCGATGGTAGCGAGGGCTACGTTGACGGATGACACTGCGATTAGTGACATGGCTAGGGGGATGAGGAGGACTGCGAGGATCTTGCGGGGTTTGTACACACGGTCTACGCCGGGCACGCGGATTTCTCCGTCAAATGAGTCTCCCGGGGTGAAACTGGCAGCCACCGCTTTCCTCCTGCGTTCCTAACTTCGCCAACATTGTTAAATATAAGCATCCGCCCGGGTGGATGCATAAGGCAGCCGTTGTGCAGACACTCGTTGTAAAGGCTCCGTTTGTGCGCCCGGCCGGGAGGCGTGCTGCAACGCGCCTTCCACCCTTTCGGGTCTTTCAAGGGTAGCGGCGCTCCTAGGCCCCTAGCTATTGTTGCTTGGGTGCCGAGCCTCCATTTTTGAAACCCACTAATCGCTTGCCTGGCGATAAGGTAAACCCACATGCACAAGAAGAATGAAACCCACCTGCCCCGTTTGTTGAACCACATGATGAACTGCGGATGCGCGGGGCGTGGTAAACGCGGAACACTATAGGCAACGAAAGGAGAGGTCATGTCAGAATCACGAAAGATCCGAGTTGCCATTAACGGGTACGGAAACCTGGGGCGAGCAGTTGAGCTGGCCGTGCATGAAAGCCCCGACATGGAGCTCGTTGCCATTTTCACCCGCCGCGACCCAGCAAGCTTGGGAACCAAGTTCGCCCCGGCAGCGTCCACTGAGGACGCCCCCAAGTACGTTGGCCAGGTGGATGTTTGTGTGAACTGCGGGGGCTCTGCCACCGACCTCGTAAATCAAGGCACGCAGTTTGCGGCCCTGTTCAACACGGTTGATTCCTACGACAACCACTCCAATATTCCCGCCTATTTTGATTCGATCGACGAGGCCGCCAAATCCGCGGACCACGTGAGCGTCATCAGTTCCGGTTGGGATCCCGGCCTGTTCTCCCTGACCCGCCTCATGGCGGAGGCTGTACTGCCAAACGGCTCTACTACAACCTTTTGGGGGCCGGGAGTATCCCAAGGGCATTCGCAGGCGGTTCGCCGCATCGAGGGCGTGGCTAACGCCGTCCAGTACACGCTTCCCGTAGAAGCCGCAAAAGAGAGCGTTCGCGCCGGCGAGAACACTGAGCTTTCCACGCGGGACAAGCACACGCGCCTGGTCTACGTGGTTGCGCAAGAAGGCGCTGACAAGGACGCGATTCGCGAAGCTATCGTCACTATGCCTGCCTATTTTGCAGACTACGACACCACCGTTGAGTTCATTAGCGCCGAACAGATGGCCAGTGACCATTCGGGCATGCCCCACGGCGGCGAAGTGATTCGAGCCGGCGAGACGTCCCCGGGCACACACCAGGCGATCTCATACAGCCTCGCCCTCGATTCTAACCCGGAGTTCACGGGCGCCATGGTTGCCGCAACCGCACGGGCAACCGCACGCCTGTTCGAGGCTGGCAAGCGCGGGGCGGCAACCGTTTTCGACATTCCGCCGGCCTACTACTCGCCAAAAACGCCCGCGCAGCTTCGCAAGGAACTTCTCTAAACCGCAAAGCGCGAGGCAGTCAGATAAATATACCGGTCCCTGCGCGTGCAGGGGCCGGCCTCCCATCTACTCTCCTACTGTGTTTGCTATCGGCGGCCGGTTGCAACAGCCTCACCGGCGAATAACAAATCAGCGCAAAGGCGGGAATTCTTTTAAAGAAAACAGGGACTCAACTGGAACGTCGAAGAACGCAGCCAGTTGGAGTGCAAGGGCAAGCGAGGGGGCATACTCGCCGCGCTCTAAGTAGCCAACCGTCTGGTAGTGCACGCCAAGGGCATCGGCAAGTTCGCGTCGCGAGACTCCCCTGTCTGCCCGCATAACTGCGATGCGGTTGTAAACTCGATCCTCAGCCATTACGCACCCAATTGACTACGAAGATTGTTTTGCATTTTCTGCATTGCTCCTATGGACTCGTGACGGAAGAAGCGTTTGATCAAGAACGATGCAACGAAAAACCCGGCTACGAGCCACAGAGCAAGAATACCCGAGGCTAGCAAGGGCTGGAACGATCCAACTACCTCCGCGGTGCCGGCCTGGGCGGGCATCACCACGGAGCGCACAAGGTGGCCAGACCAGAACGTTGGCAAAACCAGCTGCACCGCCTGCACCGGTCGGGGCAAAAGATCTAAAGGAAACGCGATCCCAGAAGTCCCAAACAAAGCGAGCACGCCCAGGGTAATCACGACATTTCCATACATTTCGCGGACCAGGCTTCCGAGAATCAACCCAATGGGAGCGTGCGTAGCAACAGCGAACAGCATAACCAGCACTACCAGCAGTGTGGTTCCCATGCCTAACTGGCTCATATCAAAGAAAACGAATCCGCCAATCAGAATTAGGATCTGCATAAGTAGCACAACTATGCCGGTCGAAATTGATTTACCGATCGCCCACGCCATCGGCCCATTCGGTAGTGATCTGGCGCGCAACAAAACCCCGGAACTACGTTCCATCATCATCTCCGAGGTCAGCTGAATGATGATTAGCATAGATAGTCCCGCAGTCATCGAAATGACCATGTACCTGCCGATCGAGGTCCCGATCTGCTCCAAGACTTTGCCATCTATCCATTTGCCAACACCTAAAATCACCAGGGGTGTGAAGAATAGATTGAAGATAGCAGCGCCCAATAGGTTTATGCGCATTTCGGCCTTCACATGCATGCCGATCATTTTCAAGAATCCAGACACTTTCACAGCATGCCTCCCTTCGCCTCGGCTGGTTTCACTTCCGCCGCATCGTCATTTCTCTTGTCCTCGACGAGGGCAAGGTAGGCATCCTCTAACGTGGGCCGCGATATTGATAGGCCGGTTATAGCGTCTAGATCCAGCGTTTTCACAAACGCTTCCACCTGATTGGTAGCGTGAACAAAACGTTTGCCGTCTTGTTTCCACGTAATCTGTGCAGGTTTTACAAGCTGGTCACTAAGTTCAGGTACGCTGGCATCCGCGATGAGCTTGCCGTCTTTGATAATGAGGATGCGCGACGCCAGCTTTTCAGCTTCATGCAGGTCATGCGTTGTTAGCACAACGGTTGCTCCAAGGTCTGCGGAGGCACTCACTATGTCATGGATCATCGCCTTCGCCTCCGGGTCGAGGCCGGTGGTTGGCTCATCGAGCAAGAGCAGGTTGGGCTTGGAAATCATGGCGGCGATGAAGTCTACGCGCCGGCGTTGACCGCCAGATAGAGAACTCATTTTCGCTTTTCTTTTATCCCCCAGACCCTGGCTTGCCAACAGCTCGAACGGGTCATACGTGTCTGCGCCGATACTCTCATGTGCGTATTGGATCCACTTCAGGTGCTCTTCTACGAGCCACTTTTCGTGATCTTTCCAGTGTTGTTGCACGAGGCCGATCCGCGTCCACTCACGGGCAGAAAACTCAGACGGATGCTTTCCGAATACCTTTATGTCACCCTCGTCTGGCCGAATGGAGCCCATGAGGGTTTCGACGAAGGTTGTTTTACCAGCGCCGTTTGGGCCGAGGATAGCTACCACCTCGCCTCGGCTGATCGACAGGTCAATGCCACGCAGGGCCTGCACTTTCCCGTAAGCAAAATGCAGATCGTGCGCTTCTATCAAGGCAGCCATGCACCCTCCCAATAATCTATATAACTTACATCTCTAAATGTAGCACTTCTACTATATTTGACAAGACCTCAGCTACTTTACTCTTGGTAATTGAAACTTCTACGCCTACGAACCTGCATAACCACACCAATCGCACCCCAGCCACTCGCGCATCCACGCCTGCTTTGCAATAGTGGATCCATGAGCATTCGCCGCAATAACAACGTGTTTGTCAAAACTGATTCAGCAAACCCAGACGCACCGCAACTCGAAGCGTTGGGCTTGCAGTGGCTTGGTGAAGCCATGGAGTTTGGCGGAGCGCACGTAGTGCCCGTCGTCAGCGTTAAAGACGGAGAAATTTCGACGAGGGCGGTGCAAAACGGCTCGGTCACGCAAGAAGCGGCGTTCCAGTTTGGCCGAGCTTTGGCGCTAACACACGCACAGGGGGCGGACTACTACGGGCAGGCTCCTCTGGGCTGGGAGGGTCGCGGCTGGATGGGGATGGCTAACCTGTCATTCACAAGGCCCGGAAAATACTCCGCGTGGGGCGATTTCTTTGCGCAAGAACGCATCTTGCCGCACCTTCCGGCAGCGATTAACAACGGCGCGATTCCGCGCGGATACATGCGGGTTGTTGACCAGGTTTGCGAACGGCTTCGCGACGGCGGTTTTGATGCGCCCGAGCCTGCCCTCGTCAAAACACCTGCGTCCAGAATTCACGGCGATCTTTGGAGCGGCAACGTGCTGTGGTCGCGCTCAGACCTGCTGGACTGGGCACCCACAAATGCCGGACTCGGCACCACGCGCCAAGATCTACCGGGCACCGTTGGAGTGTTGATAGACCCGGCAGCATGCGGCGGTCACGCGGAGAAGGATTTGGCTGACCTGAGCGTCTTCGGCCAGCCCTACCTGGGTGACATTTACGCCGGTTACGAGGCCGAATCTAAACTTGAACCCGGTTGGCAAGAACGCGTTGGTTTGCATCAGCTTCACATTCTGATCATCCACGCGGAGCTGTTCGGAGGCTCGTACGGGGACCAGGTGATAGCGACCTGCAAGCGTTACGCATAACCGCAAGCCCCTCGGAAAGAGGTACGAAAGCACAATATGCAAGTGCCGCTCCGAACACTTACACGCCAGCAGTTTTCAAACATTAAGCCAGAGGTCGAGCAACACAAATTGCGTCCTTTCTAGCGAGCAGAGAGCCCTCAGAAATACCGAACCAGCATTTAGCCAACATTTGAACAGACGTCGGACAAGCAGTTGACAATCTAAAACTCTGCGCAGGCTTGTGCTCCAGGTCACTTTGTTAACCTTTTATTAACATGTTTGACACTTAGAATTCACATTGGTCGCGTTTGTTTTCTTCCACCTTAAGCCGCAAGACACGCTTGAAAAACCGAACATTTTGGTCATTAAACGCCTCAAACCAACACCTCTGATTTTGCTTACTCGATTTGGCGGTAATCTGAAGCCCTTATCGATTAACAAAGAGGTTTTTCAAAATGGATAAGACAATTTTTGCTCACCGCGGGGCCAGTGCTATCGCTCCCGAGAACACCATGGCCGCTTTTAAGAAAGCGGTCGAGGCCGGCGCCACCTGGATTGAGACGGATGTAGACGTCCTAAAGGACGGAACACCAATCCTCATTCATGATTCGTCTTTGGATCGCACAACGAACAGGTCTGGTAGCTACTACGACCTCACGGTTTCCGACCTGGATGACATTGACGCGGGCTCCTGGTTCTCCCCGGAGTACGCAGGCGAAAGAATCCCCACGTTGGCCGAGCTCGTAGCGTTCATGAACGAGACGGGCCTCAACGCGAATATCGAAATCAAATCAAACGAGGCCGGAGCGCAAATGAGCCTCCAACTAGTTGACGCGATTTTGAAGGAACTCGAGGCCCTAGACGGTCCGCAGGTGATCATTTCTTCGTTCAACCACGTCCTGCTGAAAATCTTCAAGGACAAAGCACCTCAACACAGCGTTGGCGCACTGTTCGTGGCTGAAAATCTGTGGGATGACTGGAAGTCCATCCTTGAGCTCGTGGGCGCCGACTACATTCACCCTGACGATTCCACGCTGACCCGAGCCCAGGTGCAAGCATTCCGCGAGGCCGGATACGGGGTGAACGTGTGGACGGTGAACTCCCCCGCGCGAGCAAATGAGCTTTTCAACTGGGGCGTAACCGGTGTTTTCACCGACGTCGCACACCAGATGTTAAAGAAGTAAACCCATCTAAGTTCAACTACTAGAAAGAAATACAAATGGAAAGTGCAGCAGCTTCTGGAAAGAAGAGCCGCCTCCCGGCATTTTTGCGCCGTGGCAAGGCCGCCCCGTTCCTAACGGTGGTAATGGCCGGTCAGCTAACATACTCCGCATTTGAGGCTTTCAAGGGATCACTGATGATCCCGCTGACCAACGTCCTTGGCATTTCGATTGGCCAGTTCGGTATCCTCATGGGCTGGTTGGGAATCGCAATGTTCCTTTACGTGCCAGGAGGCTGGGTGAATAACCGATTCACCATCCGCCAACTCCTAGTTGCCTGGTCCGCGTGGCGTTGCGCCACCGCGCTAATCCTCTTCTTGATTCCCGGCCTTAGTTTCAACGTAATGATCGCAATCGCGATCTCGTGGGGTGTTTGGGACGCCATCGGCTGGCCCGCAGTGGTTAACGGTGTTGCGTTTATTTCTAAGGACGAAGATCAAGAGGGTCGCGGCCTTGCAATGGGTCTGCTTGAGTCCATCCGCCGCGCCGCCGAGTTCTTGATGAACCTCATCGTTGTTGGCCTACTGGCAGTATTTGCCGACCACGCCACCAGCGTCATGCGCATCATGGCAATCCTGTACACGGTCATTTTGATCCCGCTGATCTTCGCAATCTTGCGTTGGGTACCTAAGAACGCTGTTGCACAGGCTGAAAGCGAAGGCGATACGCAGAACAAGGCTGCGCTTCGCGGCCTCATCCACGTTCTTGTTCGCCCACGTGTTTGGGCAGCTGGCATCGCTGCGTTGTGCGTCTACTGGTCGTACGTCAACCTGATCTACTCCTCCGCCCCATACCTTTCCCTGGTGTTCAAGGCAACGGATGCGCAGGCTGGCGCGTTCGGCATTTTCAACACGGGTCTCGTCGGCATTTTCGCAGGCCTGGTAGCCGGCCTTCTTGCGGATTACGTATTCAAGTCCTCCACTCGCATGATGGCCGTGGCACTATCCGTTACGGCTATTGGTTCGATCGCGATCTTCATGCTTCCGCCCACCAACATTTGGGTTGCGATGGTTCTGCTGTTCATCATGGCGTTCGGCGTCTTCATGGGTAAGGCAGTTATCCTCGCCCCGATTGCCGAGTTGAACCTTCCTGACGAGATCAACGGCTCCGCAATGGCTGTAGGCTCGTTCCTCGCTTACGCCTCGATCCTGTGGGGCAACCCCACCACGGCTGGCCTTGTGGATCGCGCAACCGAGGCAGGCAACCCCGCAGCTGGATACCAGCAGGTGTTCATGATTACCGTGGGCGCTTCGGTTGTTGGTGCGCTTGCCGCGTGGGCGTTGGACTACACCAACAGGCGGATCGCACGCAAAGCTGAGGTAGCTGCGTAAACCATCATTTGAGTTTGTCCACCGAGAGGGGCGCTTGGCATCAGCCGGGCGCCCCTCTGCTTGCCCGAAGCCAGTGCCGATTAATATGCTGGGCAATTGGATAAGCACCCAGCCGATGGGTCTCACCGAGTGGGTGCTTTCGCGCGCTCGAAGGGATTCGAACCCCCAACCTTCTGATCCGTAGTCAGATGCTCTATCCGTTGAGCTACGAGCGCATTGGTTGTTACCTGAACAAGTTTAGTGGGTATTCCGGTAAACAACCAAATCAACAGGTTGTCATACTCGCCACAGTCCAAGCGGCAGGCAAACCGCTACTTGACGATATCGATCCCCAACGTCGCCGAGGCATCCTGGACCCCGCCAACATTAGTTACGTTCGTGAAACCCTTTTGCTCCATGATTGCTACCGCCTTGCCGGACCGCTGACCGGAACGACAGTAAACGGAGTAAGCCCCATTCGGATCCAGAGAGGCAATGGCATCCTCGAACCCCGGATCAGTAACGTCAATGTTAACTGCGCCTTCCAAGTGGCCCTCCGCGTACTCGGCCGGCGTGCGCACGTCCAAGATAGTGCCAGCTTCAACAACGCTCTCCATAGTTACTCCCTCATTTTCTTTCGTTTGAGTCTGACTATCCCCAGCGCATCCAGCTAAAGCGAAGGCCGCGAGCGACATCGCGAGCGCCTGTGCAACCAACTTCTTCACGCGATCCTCCAATACGCCGATACGGAAATGATTGTTTAACAAAAGCTTGCCGGTATGAACAACAGTTGTCTAGTTGGACATCAACGACGCAACGCTGAAAAGTCAAGCACTGAATGTGAAAAGTACACCCTTTCTGTTTAGTAGCATTAAACGGCAAGCCCAGTTGGGATGACCTCCCAGCCGGCTAGCCAAGAGCAAAACGCCTTGAACAACGCGCGCTCAAACGGCGCTGCCGAAGTTATGCGTTGCCGCTGTTACAAAGACGTACATATTTGCCTCGGCACTGAAGTGAATAAGAAATCTCAAGAGACTAGGAATCTTATGGTGAAGCTCAAACGCTTTGCGGGTGGGATTGCGGTAGCCGCTGCGGGTGCCCTGATTCTAACCCCGCTCACCCCCGTGCCGTCCCTGGCAACCCCAGCGGGCGACAACGTAGTAATCAACGAAGTTTACACGCGCGGAGACAGTGCCGATGGCACGCTTCGTGACTTTGTTGAACTGTACAACCCAACAGCTGAAGCGATCTCACTTGACGGCATGTCACTTCAGTACTTCAGCAAAAAGAACCTAACAGCTGTAAAAGCCAGCGTCTCTCCTCTGCAAGGAAAGATTGCTGCCAAAGGATATTTCTTGGTTGCTGGAAACTCGGCAGACAAGAATGGCCAACACGAAGCCTTCCAAAAGTACAATCCGGACGCTCAGGGCAACTTCAGCCTTGCCGGAAATGATGGAAGCATCGTCCTGGCAAAAGGCACTGAGGCTCTAACGGTTGCGGGCGATACTTCCGCAGACGCAAATGTAGTTGACGCCTTTGGCTGGGGTGCCACGAAGGTTTTTGAGTCCGCTGCAAATGCAAACAATTCGAAGGGCGACAAATCGTTCCAACGCGCTAACGGCGCGGACACTAATAACAACACGTCCGATTTCTCGGTATCCGCCCCTACCCCGCAAAACAGCAAGGGTACGGTTATCCCTGAAGAACCTACCGATCCGCCGACCCCAGAGCCGTCTGATCCGCAAAACCCCGAGCCGGTAGCCAACATCGTTTCGATTGAGGAAATCCAGGGCACCGGACCGGCCTCAACAATGGTGGACCAGACGGTAACCACGCGTGGCGAAGTCACCGCGATCTACCCCACCGGCGGTTTCAACGGAGCTTACATTCAGTTCAACGGCACCAACCCGGACGCTTCGGATGCGGTCTTCATTTACTCGAAGGACTTCGCCAAGCAGTTCCAGATTGGCGATTTCGTTGAGGTCACCGGCAAGGTAAGCGAATACCAGGCCAAGGGCGCTGCCACCTCTTCCACGCAAATTTCCGCTACCTCCTTCAAGAAGATTGATCGTCCCGAGGGCGTGGAAACAATCCAGCCCCTGGAGCTCGAAGCAGCGCCAGATACCGAGGAAGGCCGCGAGGCTCTCGAGGGCATGCTTTTGAAGATCACCAAGGCTCATACGGTTACCGATAACTACGGAACAAACCGCTACGGCACAGTGCTACTCACCACGCAAGATAAGCCGCTACGCCAACCATCTGACGTTTACCATCCGGCAAGTAATCCCAACGAGATTGCGGCACTCGAAGCAGCTAACAAGGCCTCTATTATCGCTCTCGATGATGGCCAATCTACGGATTACACCAATTTCAAGCACCCGAACCACCTCATTCCAGTTCCGTACTTGAACGTAAATGACCCGCTGCGCGTAGGTTCTAAGGTCACCATCAAGAAGCCGGTGGTTCTAGACTTCCGCTTCCAGTGGAACTACCAACCAACCGAGCCAGTCAACGTTAAGGGCGTGGACAACACCGATCAGTGGATCGACATCACCAACAACGAGCGGCCGGCAGCGCCCGGCGATTTCAGCGAGGCCGGCGCTAACCTGACCCTCACCTCTTTCAACGTCCTGAACTACTTCACCGACCTGGGTGAAAACGAGGCCGGCTGTAAGTACTACCAGGATCGCGAGGCTCGGCCCGTGACCGCCAACTACTGCAACGTTCGCGGCGCATACTCCAAGGCTGCTTTCGAACGTCAGCAGGCAAAAATTGTTGCCGCTATTAACGAGCTGGATTCCTCCATCGTTGGCTTGGAAGAGATTGAAAACTCAGCCAAGTTCGGTCACGATCGCGACGAGTCACTAAAGCAACTCGTACAAGAGCTGAACAAGGCGGCTGGTGCCGACAAGTGGGCTTTTGTTCCTTCCCCTAAGGACGTTCCCACAAATGAGGACGTCATCCGCTTGGCCTACATCTACCAGCCGGCAGAGGTAACCCCGATTGGGGATTCCTCGATCCTGTTGGGTAGCGAATGGTTCACGGGTTACGCTCGCGAGCCGCTGGCCCAAGAATGGCAGGCACTTGACGAGGGGCAGCCGGTTGGCACTGAGTTCGTAACCGTTGTTAATCACTTCAAGTCGAAGGGTTCCCTGGCGAAGAAGTTCGAAAACGACGAAGACCAGTGGCAGGGCAACAACAACCTGCTACGCATTGCGCAGGCTCAGGAAGTCACCAACTGGGTGGCCGCTAAGTTTGCTGGAAAACCAGCCATTCTGCTTGGCGATCTGAACTCCTACTCGAGGGAAGATCCGGTTCTTACCATCGAGGAGGCCGGCTACACTTCGGTTGCTGACATGTTCAACATCCAGAATTCTTCCTACCTGTACGGCGCACGCGTTGGCTCGCTCGATCACGGACTCGCAAATGATCTTGCGAAAGATCTGGTGGTTGGCGCTGACGTTTGGGACGTGAACGCGATGGAGCCGCTGGCATTCGAATACTCGCGCTACAACTACAACGTTAAGGCAGATCAGCTGTTCGACCTGACGCCGTACCGTTCGTCTGACCACAACCCGCTCAAGATGGGGCTAAAGACGTTCGAGAAGACGCCAGAGCAGACTGAGCCTACTCCGGCCCCGTCTGAATCAGCTACTCCTAGTGAGGTTCCCGGTGACAACACGGTTGTCAGCAAGCCACTGGCTAAGACGGGTGTGGAAACTGGGGCTCTTGCCCTCTTCGCCCTCATGCTTGCAAGTGTTGGTATGGGCGCAGTTCGCGCTTCACGGGTGAAGTGATCCCACCTCACAAATCAGCGCTATAGCAACTGAAAGTGAGTCCCCCGATGGTTTACCCATCGGGGGACTCACTTATCTAAGCGGCTGGTGATTACAGGACGAGGCCGAACACCGGAACCGCGAGAGCGTAAGTGGTGATCGTGATCAGGACGATGCCGATCAGGTTCAGCCACAGGCCGCCCTTCACCATCTCGCCGATCTTCACATAGCCGGAACCAAACGCGATGGCGTTCGGAGGCGTTGCCACGGGCAGCATGAACGCGCAGGTCGCAGCAAGCGCCACCGGGATGGTTAGCAGCATGACGTTCTGCGGCGCGCCATCCGTAAGGCCGATGCCCACGGCCACGCCACCAATGATCGGTAGGAACGCGGCTGCGGTTGCCGTGTTGGACGTGAGTTCGGTGAGGAAGATGATGAGCGCAGTAATCGCAACAACAATGAGCAGGGTCGGCAGCACCGATAGTCCTTGCGCAACCTGGCCAATCCAAATGGACAGCCCAGACTCGGTGAACATCTTCGACAGGGCGAGGCCGCCACCGAACAGCAGGAGGACATCCCACGGGATGTGCTCAGCCGTCTTCCAGTCGATAACACGGATTCCTCGGCGTGCATCAACGGGGATGAGGAACATGAGTAGCGCCGCAGTCATACCGATACCGGCGTCAGCAATGTTGAGGCTAGATCCGGTGATCTTCAGGATGATTGGAACGAATACCCAAGATAGTGCTGCCAGTAGGAAGATCACGCCGGTCATCTTTTCGCCGCGTGTCATCCGCCCCATTTTCTTCAGCTCGTCACCGATCAGCTCGCGACCGCCCGGAATCGTCTCCATTTCCGGCTTGAAAATGGTGGTTAGTAGTAGCCAGCCGAGCGTCATGAACACCACGGATAGTGGCACGCCAACCAGCATCCACTGGCCAAATCCGATGTGGATGTCGTGGTTTTCCGATAGATATGCAACCAACAGCGCATTGGGCGGCGTACCAATCACGGTGCCCAGCGATCCAATCGATGCAGAGTACGCGATTGCGAGCATAAGCGCAGTGGAGAAGTTCTTCTGGTTCTTGAACCCGCCCACGCGATCAGCGGTGAGCGTGAGGACGGACAGGCCAATCGGTAGCATCACAACTGCGGTAGCCGTGTTGGAAACCCACATTGACAAGAATCCGGTGGCAATCATGAAGCCCGCGATGAGGCGCTTCGGGCTGGTTCCAACCGTGCGCACAACTAGCAGAGCCAGGCGGCGGTGGAGGTTCCAACGCTGCATGCCAAGAGCCAGGATAAAGCCGGACATGAACAAGAAGATTGTCGAGGACGCGTACGGAGCTGCGATGTCCTTGAAGTCGATGATCTGGAAGGTCGGGAACAAAACCAGCGGGACAAGTGCGGTGGCTGCCAGCGGGATCGCCTCTGTCATCCACCAAACTCCCATCAGTACCGCACCTGCAGCGGTGAGCTTAAGTGAGGTCAGGCTGTAAACGGTTTCTCCGTCGGTAACGGTAGCGTTCACCAGGTCGGCTCCGCTCGATGGGAATATTAGATAGACGATGCCGGCTAGAACAACACCTAGCAGGAGTCCGATCCAGCGACGCTTCCATTCAAGAGCAGATGGCGCTGAATCGAGAATCTCCTGAGGCATCCAAGAAGAGTTCTTCGTCTGGGAGCTCATGAGTATCTCCTTCGAGTGCATCTTTGCACTCGCGTGATTAGGACAGGGGTCTTCCTCGTAACCTAGAGCCCCAGACGGCCTCATCTCACGATAAGGAGCTTTACATCTCGTCTTTAGGGACTCTCGAGAACGAGTTATCGACCACGATACCCCTCGGGGTATATGACTTCAACAATTCGGGCAAACGTTCATTAGCTCTGAAACGAATCTCGGGCCGGCGCCCACACGCAGGACCTCTGCCCCCTCGCGCAATAAGAAAGTCTCGCGACGCAGCGGGTGCTTTGTCGCGAGACTTCACTTGGCGGAGCTGGCGGGATTTGAACCCGCGAGGGGCGAACGCCCCAACCTCCTTAGCAGGGAGGCGCACTAGGCCACTATGCGACAGCTCCAGACTCAACCCATCTTAAAGGGTAGGGCGATGCGTTTCCAAACGATCCGCTAAATGGGGGCCAAAACCACACCTCAAGCCCGGCCACCTCAGGACTCTTCGCATGCCGGAAACTACTACACTCGTCGGGCGGCGCGCCCACTTGCAGACCTACAGCTCAAACCTCGAAGGTTCGACGAGAACTAGAAAACCCCGGTATTTCAATGAAATACCGGGGTCTGTTGCGGAGGGTAAGGGATTTGAACCCTTGGTGCCCGTGAGGACACAACGGTTTTCAAGACCGTCACCTTCGGCCGCTCGGTCAACCCTCCCGACGATTCCCTAGTGTAACCCGGTTTCGCTTCAACCCTGAAACTGATGTTTTGCAAAGTGCGCCACAGACCTGTTTTCAAATTTTTGTCCGCCCCTACGGGCATTATGGAATCATGAGAGCAATCATCAGCGCCGCAGACCAACCCCACTTTGCGAATGCCGGTGGCGAGGCAAAGCTTAGCGACCGCCTTTCGCTGATCCATATTGCACCTCCAACCCCGGCACCCAACCGGGTCCGCATCAAGGTGCTCGCAACCGCAGTGAACCCCGCTGACGTGTTGCAATCAAAAGGCGCCTACCCCGCCCCGCGGGGTGCCAGCCGGATCCTCGGCCTCGAATGTGCCGGAATCATCGACCAAGTTGGCAGCAAGGTCACTTCCCTACCGGGGTGTTCGTGGATTCATGAGGGGGCCACTGCGTGCGCACTGCTAGAGGGTGGCGGTTACGCCGACTATGCCGTTGTTGATGCCAGGCAAGTGCTGCCCATTCCCAAGCTACCCGCCTCCACAATCACTGCCATACAAGCCGAGGTTAACCAGGCAAACGCCACACCAGGCATGCAGGAGCCCTCGACCTTTATGCCCACGAGCGCCCCGGACCTTGGCGCACTCGTAGCGACAATGGGCCTGGTGGAATCAGCGGCGGCCTCGTGGATGATATTGGAAAACATCTGCAAGCTTGCGTCAAACCCTGGCCGGTCCGTTCTTATCCACGGAGCATCAGGCGGTGTCGGTTCCATTGCTGTGCAACTAGCCGACTTAATGGGCAACACTGTGTACGCCACCGCAGGCACGCCCAAGCGGTGCGAGCGAGTGCAAGACCTTGGCGCCAGCAAGTGTTTTGACTACCACGACGCGTGGCTTGAGCAACTGAATGAGCTTCAACCAAGCGGCGTGGACGTCATTATGGATGTACTTGGAGCGGGCGGCCTGAGCACCAATTTGAAAGCCCTCGCGCGATACGGACACCTCGCTGTTCTCGGCCTGCTCCAAGGGGCAAAGGCTGAGCTAAACCTGGGCTATCTCCTCGCCAAGAACGCCTCTATTACCGCGCAAACCCTGCGTTCCCAAACACAAAAGCGCAAGATCGAGATCCTTCAACAACTGCGCGAACACGTGTGGCCAGCTATTGAAGCGGGCAAGATCAAGCCCGTCATAGGAGCGATCTATCCACTCGAAGAAATCGCCGCCGCCCACAAGGCGATTGCTGGGCGCGAGGACTCCACCTTCGGCAAGATCGCGATAATCCTCTAGCGAATCCCGACTAACCTTCCGCACAATCCCTAGCCGAGCAGAAAAGTGGTGGCCACCCAGATTTCCAGATGACCACCACTCATTTGCCTACCTAATCAGTCTTCAGCGTCACGACGCTTGAACAGGTTGAACCCCTTGCGATCCTTTGGTGGCTCCTGCGGATGATCGAGCAATCCGCGCGAAAGTGCGGACGCAAACGGCGGCCACAACGGTAACCTCGGAATCAACAAAGCCTGCACGGCGTGGTAGTTATCCGGCAATCCCGGCAAGCTCGACTCCACAACCTCATTATTCTCATCAAGCTCGCGCCTAAACTGGCCCGGCTCCTCAATAATAAACTCTTCAATGAAGTCCAACCACGAGCGGTAACAGTGGTCGTAATGCTCCACCTCACCCAAGCTGGCACCATCATCAAGGTGCGCGCGGCGCAAAGCCACCGTTGCAGCAATGCCTTCCGCAGCCACCCAGTACATATGGTTCGTAGACACCGGGTTACCTTCAAAATCAACCGTGTACAAGAACCCGGGCTTGCCGTTACGACGCCAACCGTCCACGCGAGTGCGCTCAAACATCTCGCGCGCAAACTCCAGCAGCCAATCCGGGCTCTGCCTACCCAGCGTGCGGTTAGCGGCACGCACGTGCAGCGCCAACCTGGACCACTCAAACTGGTGGCCAATCACTACGCCGTACGGCACAGACTTATCCAAACGCGAATGACCGTAATGCTCGCGCATAGGACGCCAGTTCTCGTCGTAATGCTCACCAATGCGCCAATCGTTTCGACCGGCCTCGTCGTAAACAAACTTCAGAATCGAGGTGGCGCGGTCAATCCATATTGGATCATTCATGACTTCTGCAACCGCAAGGTATGCCTCGGTGGTGTGCAAGTTCGAATCCATGCCGAAGTACTTCGCAACCTCAGAATAATCTCTGGAATAGCGGTGGCGGACACGGTCTACGGTCTCATCCCACCAGTGCGCCTCTTGATCATGGATGACCTCAAGCAGCAGATCGTGCGCTCCTGGACGGTTTGCCGCTACGCCCGAAGCCGCAGCCAACATCACGAACGAGTTAGCGTACTGCGACTTCGACTCCAGCGCCTCTTCACACGGAATTCCGTTTCCGTCCGCATCGAGCTCATGCTTGATAGCCGGATACCAGCCACCATGCTCCGGATCGACAAAATATTTACGCAAACACTTAATGCCATGATCCGCATACTTACGAGAACCAGGCAAACCCATAAGGGTTGCAAGACAGAAAACGTGCGTCAAACGCCCCGTCATTGCAAGATCAACTGGCCGAGACGTATCAATCTCGCCCTCGGATGTAACAAAACCAAAGCCAGTCTCAACCATCGCCTTACGGCCAGCGCAAATCAAGGCCTGCATCTGGTGGCTCAGCCAGCGGTTATGCTCAACAGACTCTATCCAACCCAAGTGAATCCCCCTGGTATTAAAGAAGCAACATTGCTAACTCTTTGAGGTTACCCTGTCTGCGCCTAAGTTAATTCACAAAGAGAATTTAAGTTCAACATAAAAACTAGCCCCAACACTCTCTAAACGAGATGTGACTCACATTTAATTCTCAAATTTTCAGGAAACTCTAAGATTAGTTTCAACCTACACACAGATTCAAAACCTACATTTAGAAATAACTTCGACGGATCGGCTAACCGACCGGTTGAAGAGTTCGAGATTTCATGGACTTTCCAGAGGCTAAGAAACTCGCACTGTGTTGATGGGATAGTTTAGAGCCCCGAGCAAAAGCTCGGGGCTCTAAACGTATCTGCCACTTTCAGGGCACCTACCCGCGCTAACCCTTCACGGAACCAGCCATGAGGCCGCGAACGAAGTAGCGTTGCAGAGTTAGGAACACTGCCAGCGGAATAATCATTGAAACGAACGCGCCTGCGGTCAGCAAATGCCAGTCTTGACCACGCGAGCCAGCCATGGAAGCCAAGCGCGCAGTCAGCGGCTGGGTCAGCTCCATGCCACCCGAGAAAGTCAAACCAACCAGCAGGTCATTCCACACCCACAGGAACTGGAAAATCGCGAATGACGCGATCGCCGGAACCATCAGGGGAAGCATGACCGACACGAATGTTTTCACGTGCCCCGCTCCATCAACCTGCGCCGCCTCCACGAGTTCCTTAGGAACTTCAGCCATGAAGTTGTGCAACAAGAAGATAGCTAGAGGCAGGGCGAAAATAGTGTGCGCCACCCAGATCGATAAGAACGGGAAAGCACTCGCAACTGCAGTTCCAGAAAACACGCGCAAGAGCGGAATCAGCGCCATTTGCAGCGGCACAATCTGCAGGGCAAACACAATCACGAAAACTGTGTCACGCCCCTTCCACTTAAGCACCGAAAACGCATACGCCGCCATCGTCGCAAACAACAGTGGCGCTAGAGTTGCCGGAACCGTGATTACCAGGGAGTTAATGAAATACGAGGCGAGATCACCCTGCGATTTCGCTCCGTACAGCACCGTCTGGTAGTTCTCCAGCGTGAAATCCGGGTTAGCGAAGAACGACCACCACCCCGAACTCTTAATCTGGGCCTCCGGCCGGAACGAGGTTATGAACAGGCCAAAAGTTGGAATCGTCCAAAAGACTGCGATTAGTACCGCAACAAACGATCCGAACCTACCCGAGAGGGCGCGCTTTGCCTCCGCAGAAGCAGTCTTACGCTCACCTCGCACCGGCTTCTTCACTTCCAACGCGGCAGGACTTTGCGCAACATCTACAGAACTAGGCACCACGCACCTCCTTGTTGATCAGCATCTGCCGCACGTTGTAAAGAACAATCGGAATAACAAGAACGAAGATGGCAACCGCCATCGCCGAACCATACCCATTGTTACCGTACGTAAATGACTGGTCATACATCATGTTCGCCAGCACCTGCGTGCCAAACTTCGCACCCGTCATCGTCTGCGTAATATCGAAGATCTTCAAGGTTGCGATCGTAATAGTTGTCAGCACCACCACGAGGGTTGGGCGAATCGATGGAACCGTGATGTTCCTAAACATCTGCCACCGGCTCACGCCGTCAAGCATTGCAGCCTCGACAATGTCATGTGGAATCGCCTTGATAGCTGCGGACAGTAGCACCATTGCGAAACCAGCCTGAATCCAAATCATCACGATCAACAAGAAGATCGTGTTCAAAGGTGAATCCTGCAAGAAACGCACGGGCTCGCCACCCAACCCCACAATGATGGCGTTTAGCAAACCGCGTTGAGTTTGGGAAGCACCACGGTATTCATAAACGAACTTCCAAATGATGCCCGCACCCACGAACGAGATTGCCATGGGCATAAACAACAGCGACTTCGCCAGCTTCTCAAAACGCTTGCCGTCAATAAGGATCGCATACAGCAAACCAACAATAGTGGAGATGATTGGAACTAGAAGCACCCACAAGAACGTGTTGATGAACGCCTGTTTGGAGTCAGTGGCCGTAAACAACCACGCGTAGTTATCAAAGCCCACAAACTGCGATGAACGCCTATCCATGAACGACATGAGAATCGTTCGGATAGCCGGGTAAATGAGGCCGAGTGCAAGCAGTAGCAAACCTGGACCTAGGAACACTGCCACACTTGCAACCGTGCGCCCGCGCCCCTTCATCCTGTCTGCCAGTGACGCCAAACCTAGTAGCACCAGCACAACAACTGCCAGCAAGATGACCGCAAAGATCATCTGGCCAATCTTCGTATTTAGAAAGTAGTCCATTAATCCTCCAAAAGCGGGACGTAACTAGTACGCCCCGCTCTTGAAAATCAGATGCTCAGCACCTGTTACTTAGCTGGCCAAGAGGCTTCGATTTCGCCAAGGACAGTCGGAACGTCCTTCTCACCATTCAGCCACTGAGTCATTGCAGTCCAGAAGGAGCCTGCACCAACTTCAGAAGGCATCAGGTCAGAGCCATCGAAACGAGCCACCGCGTCCTTATCCTGCAACAGCTCCATTGCAAGACGCAGAATGTCAGACGATGCAAGTGCCGGGTCAACACCCTTGTTTGCGGAAGTTACGCCACCGATCTCAACACGAGTGTTTGCCCACAGACCCGAGGACATGTAGGCCTGAACTGCCTTCGTTGCATCGCGGTCATTGAACGCGCCAACAAACTCACCAGCGGTCAAAAGCGGCTTCTCATCCGCAGTCATGCCCGGTAGGTAGAAAGCGAATACGTCGCCGTTCTCAGAAACGTCGGTGCCTTCCGGCCACTGCGCCTCGTAGAACGAAGCCATGCGGTACATGTAGCACTGGCCCTCAAGGATCGGCAGGCCACCATCATTGAACGAGGTCGTAGCGATCGAACGAGCATCACCAATGCCACCGTTTACGTAGCGGTCATCGCGCAGGATCTTGCCAACCTCTTCGGTTGCCTTCTCGATAGCCGGATCGTTAAACGCAATGTCGTGGGTAACCCACTGGTCATAAGCGTCAGCGCCAGCCGAGCGCAGAACTAGATCCTCAACCCAGTCGGTTGCCGGCCAGCCGGTAGCACCACCGGACTCAATACCTGCACACCAGGGCTTCACATCCTCGCCCTCATGATCCTTGGCGATCTTCTCGGTCAGGTCGAGAAGCTCCTGCCAGGTCTGCGGAACCTCGTAGCCACCTTCCTTGAACATGGACGGTGAGTACCACACGAACGACTTCACGGAAGCCATGAGCGGCGCAGCGTAGAACTTGCCGTCAACCGTGCCGTAAGCCTTCCAGTCTTCAGACCAGCCCTCGTCAACATTCTTCTCAACCTCTGCAGGGGCCGCAATGACGTGACCGTCCTTGACCATGCGCTGCAACAAGCCCGGCTGCGGGAAGATCGCTAGGTCAGGAGCGTTACCGCCCTCAACCTGGACAACAACCTGAGATTCAAACTCGCCAACACCGTTGTGCTGCACCTCAATGCCCGTGCACTCGGTGAACTTGTCAAACGTCTGCTGAAGCTGATCGGCCTCAACCTCACGAATGGACGAGAAAAGCGAAACGGATTCGCCATCGAAGTGGCCGTACTCCTCAAACGCAGAACAATCGGTATCTCCACTAGCTTCGCCAGAAGAACCGCCGCCGCTGATGTCGCCACCGCCACCGCATGCGGACAGCAACATTGCTGTGGCCGCCGCGCCGGCTGCAAGAACGCTCCATCGAGTTCTCTTCGTCGAAATCATGCGCGATGAACGCATCTAAACCTCCAGTGTTAATCAATTGGGACTGACAAACCACAACCTCGTACGCGATACGACTTCGTATACGTTTGCCTCTAACCTGCTTATCAGGCCGTCCATGCATATAACCAAACGCGATAAATGTGACCTGCGCAACCGCTTTGGTTCACGTGTGCGCATATGTGATCATTTTGTAACCAATAGCCGCGCATTGTTGCGCCACTTGTGGCAGACGAGCCCGCGTTGGGTACCCGCTTCAGTTGGTAGCGGTTCTTCTCAAAATTGCTTCCATGACCGCTGCCGCCCCGTCGTAATCAACCGGGCCAGTAACCGCGTTAGCGCACTCCCTTACCTGCTCGACAGCCCCGCCCATCGCCACCGAATGATGAGCCCACCGCAACATCGCCATGTCGTTCGTACCATCACCAACCGCAACAGTGCCCGTTAGCGGCACCCCCAACTCGTCGCGCAACCACTCAAGACTGCCCGCCTTGGTTGTATCCGGCGCATTCACATCCATCCACGCCGTCCAGCCAATCGCATAGCTGAGGTTCAACATGTCCAGCTCGTTTACGCGCGCCTCGAAATCCTCAACACTCATTTCCGGCATGCGCACAACCAGCTTCGTAACCGGTTTCGACTTCAGCCCTTCCAGGTCATCAATCCGGAAATCCTCAATGAGCTCCCGCGGCGGAAACTCGCGCGAAACCCGGTAGTAGGGCGAGTCGTCCTCAACCGCTAAAATCGCCTCCGGCAAATGCTGTGCCACCTGGTCAATCAGCGGGCCCGGATCAAAGTAGCGCTTCGACACCACCTCGTGTTGGCCGTCCACAATACGCAGAACGATCGCGCCGTTCGATGCCACCGCCCAGCCGTCGTGAATCCCCACCTCGCTAAGCACCGGCAAAGTCGCACCAACACCGCGGCCCGTTGCAATCACAACGTTCACGCCCGCGCTCTGCAGGCGCTCAATGGTGTCCACAACCACCTGGGAAGCCCCATCAGCGGTGAGCAACGTGCCATCAATATCAAGCGCAACCAGCAGGCCCGGCCCGGTCTCCTGCAGAGAATCTGGGAGGGCGGCGCTAGCCTGAGCAACTAAATCCTCAAACGGGATCGGCGCCAATGTTGTTGGCGGAGGCGTGAGGAGCGACTTAGCCAACTACAGGCTCCAGTTTCTGCCTACCGCCCAAGTACGGACGCAAAGCCTGCGGAACCGTGACTGAACCATCCTCGTTCTGATGGTTTTCCAAAATCGCAACAATCCAACGCGTGGTTGCCAACGTGCCATTAATCGTCGCGACGGTCTGCGTGCCCGACTCAGTACGCTCACGAATATTCAACCGACGCGCCTGGAACGTCGTGCAGTTAGATGTTGACGTCACTTCCATCCAACGACTTTGTGTTGGCAGCCAAGCCTCACAGTCAAACTTGCGGGCAGCAGATGTGCCCAGGTCACCGGCCGCCGTATCGATCACGCGGTAAGGAAGCTCAACCTTTGCCAGCATCTGCTCTTCCCATGCGAGGAAACGAGCGTGCTCCGCTTCAGCCTCATCCGCGGTAACAAACGAGAACATCTCCGCCTTATTGAACTGGTGCACGCGGATAATGCCGCGCGTATCCTTACCGGCCGAACCAGCCTCACGGCGATAACAGGTGGACCAACCCAGGTAACGCTTCGGAGAATCCACATCAATAATCTCGTCCTTGTGATAGCCCGCGAGCGCCACCTCGGACGTGCCCGTCAAGTACAGGTCATCGGCAGGCAGGTAGTAGATCTCGTCCGAATGCTCATTCAAGAAGCCCGTGCCTCCCATGATTTCTGGCGTAACCAGCGTGGGCGTCATCATCGGAGTGAAACCGGCCTCCACCGCCTGATCCATCGCCATGCGCAACAGAGCCAGCTCCAACTGCGCTCCCACGCCCGTCATGTAGTAAAAACGAGCTCCCGAAACCTTCGCGCCGCGCTTCATATCAATCGCGCGCAGGCCCTCAGCAATCTCCAAATGATCCTTCGGTTCAAAGCCCTCAGCGGCGAAATCACGCGGCTCCCCGCCCTCAAAACGCAAGACCTCAAACGACTCTTCGCCACCCGCAGGCACGCCCGGAATCACAATGTTTGGCATAGACCAAACCAGACGCTCGGCCTTCTCGCGAGCCTCATTGGCCTGCGCCTCCAGCGACTTCACCGAAGCGGCAAGCTCCTTCGCATGCGCCAAAACCTTCTCGCGATCCTCAGCAGAAGCCTTACCAATCGAACGAGACACAGACTTCTGCTCCGCACGCGCAGCCTCAAAATCATGAAGCGCAACGCGACGAGCCTCATCGGCCTTCAAAATTTCATCAACAAGACTCGGATCACCACCGCGCGCAATCTGCGAATCACGAGCCGGCTGCGGATCTTCCCTAAGAGCTTTAAGATCAATCATGCTCCAAGCCTACCGCGGCATTTCAACACGGTCACATGGCCGTCCGTTTTCCAGAATCTGCATCCCAACAACAAGGGCCACCAGATTTGCTGATCCGGTAATGTTTACCTTGAAACTTTTCGATCGGAGGTGGGAGTCGTGGACCCTAAAACTCAGACTCCGTATGTCATATACAACCCCACAAAAGTTGCCAAAGTGCACGCCCTGCGAAAAATGGTGACCGTCGCGGCGACACAAGCAGGGCTAAACGAGCCCGTGTGGATTCAAACCACCGAGGATCAACCCGGAACCCTGCAAGCCACCCAGGCTGTGGCGGACGGAGCCGACCTTGTGCTTGCCGCCGGAGGTGATGGCACAGTTCGTGCAGTAGCCGCAGGCCTCGCCGGCACCGGCACCCCCATGGCGATTCTGCCCTACGGCACCGGCAACCTCCTCTCCCGCAATCTGCACGTGCCTGCCGACAACATCCAAGAAGCCATCGACATCGCTTTCTTCGGCCTCGAAAATGAAATCGACATTGCGTGGATGAGAGTAAACGGTTTCGAAGGCGAACCCGAGTTGCTTCCCGAAGGCACGTACATCACCAAGCAGCACAGAGAATTCCTCGAACAACGCGGATTCAACCCTCCCAGCGAAGACGAATACGTTTTCATTGTCATAGCCGGACAAGGCTGGGACGGGCGGATGATGTCCGAGACCAACTCCAACCTCAAAAGCCGCGTGGGCTGGGGGGCCTACGTCGTTGCCGGGGTCAAAGCGCTCACCGCCCCAAAAATGAGGACATTCCTAGAACTTGACGCGGGCCGCAAATACGTGATCAACGGCCGCTCCATCCTATTCGCGAACTGCTCATCCCTTATGCTTGGCGTAGTCCTCGCGCCCGACGCGAAACTCGACGACGGCATGCTAGACGTGGCAACCCTCGAAACCAGTGACGGCCTTGTAGGCTGGGCCGACCTCTTCACCAAAATCGCCGCGCAAGGAGTGGGCATAAAAAACGACGTGCTACCAGGCACATCTGGACGGCTTGACTTCATTCAAGCCACCACCGCTCACAGCCTCGTCAAAAACGCCGAACCCATCCAAGTGGACGGCGACCCGCTTGGCAACGCCCGAGAAATGCGCGTGCGCGTAGACCACAAAGCTCTTAAAATCCGACACGGATAACAAATTTTCTAACGTCCAAAGTCTCAAAAATGCGAGGAAACATGGCCAACGAAAACCCGAACACCCCTTGGCAATCACCTAACTCGCCCGGAAGTAGCCAGTCCGGATCAGACACCGCCCGCCAAACCGAAACCGAAACTCCGCAGCAGGAGGCACCGGGGTACGGCGTGCCCGGGAATGGGACACCAGAGTCCACAGCCCCCGCATACGGGGCTCCCGAGTACGCGGCACCAGGGTATGGTGCCCCGGGCTACGGTCAGCCAAACCAGAGTTACGGAGCCGGCTATGCGCCTGCCCCATATCGGCAGCCCCTAATCAAGCCTGGCACCATGATCCTGCGCCCCCAAACCGCCTCGGAAATCGTCTCCACTTCGTTTGGTACGTTCCGCTTCAACGCGCGCGCAACCTTAGCGATCAGTTCCATCATCGCGCTGCTCGTATTCGTCCTGGAATACCTCGTGCAATCCACCATCATCGATCTGGATTTGCGAACCACGCAGGGCACTTGGGAAATCATCACCAACTACACCACCTTCTCTGCCCAAGGCCTTGCAGGCATCATTTTGCTACTCGGGGCGGCGCCCCTCATCTTCGTAGCGATGGAAGGCGTACTCGGCCGCAAAATCAGCGCGCAGCAAGCCGTTGAACTCACGCGCGGAAACCGCGGTAGCTACGTCCTCCTCGCCCTATTAACATTCCTAATCCCACCACTAATCACAGCCGTATCAATAGGTATTCCCCTCCTCTTCATCGATCCCGGACTTTCCTCGCTAGTTTTGTTCCTCGGTATCGCAGCGGTGCTACAAATCGCGTTCTACCTGATCGCCATCCGCTTCATGTTCGCATTCCCCATCATCCTCATCGAAGGCCAAAAAATGAGACCCGCACTATCGCGGTCTTGGAAGCTCACACGCGAGCGTTTCTGGCCGCTACTTGGCACTTCCCTACTTATGGGTCTGGCCCTAATGGCAATCACCATCGCGTTCGGCATGATCTTCGGCGTGATTAGTGGGCTGGTAATAATTTTCGAATCTACAAAACTACTGGCCCTAGTAACCTCTATTTCCACCGCGCTAATCTACCTTCTCATTGCGCCCCTCACCGTCTACGCCCTCACCCTCATGTACATAGACACGCGCATTCGTAAAGAAGGCTACGACATCGAACTAGCCCGCAGCGGGCAGGCGGAAACTCTCTAACTTGAACACGCTCGCGGCGCACGTAGCTCTCGCCCTCGAACCCACACCGGACGAGGCGCGCGAGCTTCTGCGCCGTGAACTCAGCAAAAGCGAATACCTGGAAGGCCGCGGACTGCAAGGCATCCTCGACTGGATCCTGCAAAAAATCGGCACAACCGTATTTCGCACCGCAGAAGGCACCTTCAACTGGATGCTTCTTGCAATCATCGTCGTGGTCATCATCGCCCTCATCATCGGCGTATACGCCCGAGTTGGACGCGAACAAAAGACAATCAGCGCGGCCCGGGAGCTCACCTCCCTCAGCGCTGATGAACACCGCCGCCGCGCCCTCGACCTCAAGAACACGGACCCTACCGAAGCCCTCAAAGCCGGGTTCCGCGCCATCATCGTGCGACTCGACAAAACCGCGGCCACCGCCGCACCCGGACGCACCACCGGCGACATCACCCGCCTCATCGCCCACGAATATCCCGACCTTAAAAGCGACATTTCTCGGAGCGCATCCAAATTCGACGTCGCCACCTACCGGCTCGAAACCGTTGGCACCGTCACCACACAAGACGTCGATGCCATGCTCGCCCTCGACAACGAAATCCAAAAACGCCTAAGTACGCAGGTGAGCGCATGAACGCAACCGCGCGCGGAATGACGCTCAAAACTTTCAGCAAAACTTGGCTACCGCTGATCCTAATCTTCATCCTGCTGGTGCTCGTCATCACCGCCAAGGGGATTAACACGCAGGGCGAATATAGCGACTACGAGCCCGAATCCCCTGGGCGAAGCGGCACCAAAGCCGTCATCGAGGTGCTTAAACAGCATGGAATACAAACCACAATCGCCTACAAAGACAGCGACATCGGGGCCATCGATCGCGACACCACGCTCGTATTGCTAAATGATGGCCTGGACTGGTTTGACATTACCGACGGCCTCAAAACCAAAGCACAGCAGGCCGGGCGCGTGATCCTATTTGGCGTGCAAGACTACCGCCTCAAAGAATTCGGCCTCGACATTGACAGCTACACCAACGGTCTTGCGATGCCTGGCGTGACCGAAAACAGTAGTGCATGCCTGCCCTACATCGGCAAAGCTAAGAACGCCTCGGTCACCATCGTGCGCGAACATCAAACCCCTGGCGTGATTCAATGCTTCCGCACCGATAACGGTAGTTTCCTCACCATTTGGCCCGCCGAAGACGGCCCGGAATACATCCTCGTCTCGGACCTCGCAGCGTTTACCAACGCCAACGTGCAAAACCTCGACAATGCCGCCCTCGCCCTCACTCTTTACGGGGCCAACCCCAAAGCCGTGTTCCACTACGAGCGGCCAAGCATCCAGCAGCAGTCACCTGCAAACGCGCCGCTGTGGCAACTCCTTCCTCCGTGGGTCTTCTGGGCGGGCATGACACTGCTGTTCGCCGCCCTCGCCCTCATGATTGCCAAAGGTAGGCGGCTTGGCCCGCTCGCTCGCGAACCGCTACCCGTCATCATCAGCGCCAGCGAAACTGAAGAGGCGCGCGCCAACCTCGCCCGTGAAGGCAAACACGCCGGCTGGGCCATGTCTCTCATCCAATCGCGCGCTCGCCGCAAACTACGCCGAGCCCTTTACCTGCCTAATCGGGCCAACGAAGAGGAACTCACCAACACTCTGGCCGCCAAACTCAACACGCCAACCAGCGAACTACACACACTGCTATACGACGCAAACGTTTCAAACGAAAAAGAACTTACCCAGCGATCACACAAGATCGACCAGCTCATTCAGGAGGTTTCATGACCGAGCAAGATGCAAGGGAAGCCCTACTGCGCGTGCGCGCAGAAGTTGCCAAAGCCGTTGTCGGATCCGACGGCGCTGTAGCCGGCCTCGTCATTGGCCTCCTCACGCGCGGACACGTGCTGCTCGAAGGCGTGCCAGGAACCGCCAAAACCCTCCTCGTGCGTGCCCTGGCTAAGTCGCTATCCATCGACACCAAACGCGTGCAGTTCACCCCCGACCTCATGCCCGGCGACCTCACTGGATCACTGCTATACGACCGCGAGACATCACAGTTCAAGTTCCGCGAAGGCCCCATCTTCACCAACCTGCTTCTCGCTGACGAAATCAACCGCACGCCTCCAAAAACCCAGGCGGCACTGCTTGAAGCCATGGCGGAACACCAAGTGTCGGTTGACGGTGAATCTAAGCCTTTACCCTCCCCTTTCATGGTTGCAGCCACGCAGAACCCCATCGAGTACGAGGGCACCTATCCGCTTCCCGAAGCTCAGCTGGACCGGTTCATGTTGAAAGTCCAGGTGAATCTGCCCAGCTATGAGGAAGAAACTGAGATCCTCAACCGCCACGTGAACGGCTTCGACGCCTCGGACCTAGACGCCGCCGGCATAACACCCGTTGCATCCGCCACCGATATTGAGGCTGCAACCCGAGCCGTAGCCGCCGTCGAAGTGCACCCCCAAGTGGAGAAGTACATCGTGGACATTGCGCGGGCAACGCGCGTGGCACCCTCCCTCTCACTGGGCCTATCCCCACGCGGCGCCATCGCGCTCCTGGCTACCTCGAGGGCCTGGGCGTGGTTGTCCGGACGAGACTTCGTCACTCCGGACGACGTCAAACAAATGGCTCCCGCAACCATCACGCACAGGCTCATGCTTCGCCCTGAAGCCGAACTGGAAGGCGTTGAGGCCGCCTCCGTCCTACAAACCGTCATGGACTCAATCGCGGTACCACGATGACAATTTCCAGCAGGGTTGCGGCACTAGTTGCGATCGGGATCATCCCGATCGTGCTTTCGCCCACCCCTGGAACCCTCGCAATGTGGTTACTGTTCGTCATCGTTCTCACCCTCGTTGACGCGGTTTTAGCTCCCTCGCCGCGCAAACTTCAGATAACCAGACAGGCACCTAAATCAGTTCGTGCCAATGAACGCTCCGTTTCGGTTATCCACGTGAGGGGGGCGAATCGGACGATGCGCGGGGTTTTGCGTGACGCGTGGCAGCCCAGCGCCGGAGCTACGGCAAACCGCCATAAGTTCAAACTATTACCCGGCCAATCCGAGGATTTCTCTACCGCTTTGCTTCCTACCCGGCGAGGCATCCTGAAAGCTGACGCGGTTACCGTACGTTCGTGGGGCCCTCTCGGCCTCGCCGCTATTCAAACCACGTTCGACCTGCCGGGCACAATCCGCGTACTACCGGAGTTTCCATCAAAACAGCTTCTGCCTGGAGCCCTAGCGAAACTGCAGCAGATGACCGGACAAATTCTTGCGCGTGCGCGCGGGCAGGGCACCGAGTTTGATTCCCTGCGCGAATGGGTGGATGGCGACGACCAGCGCTCCATTGATTGGCGCGCAACCGCACGCTCAAAGGACGTTATTGTTCGCACGTGGAGGCCGGAGCGTGACCGCCACATTGTGATGGTTATCGACACTTCACGCATGAGCGCGCAGCGGCTGGGCAACCAAACTCGCCTCGACGTGAATCTAGATGCCGCTCTTCTGCTAAGCGCCGTGACTGCAAAAGCTGGAGATTCGGTCAGTATGATCGCCGCCGACGCGGCCATTAGGGCGCAGGTGATCCGCCCGTCTCGCACAACCGTCCTAGGTGAGCTTTCATCCGCGATGGCACCTCTAGACCCTGCTTTAGTTGAAGCGGATTGGACTCAGATTGCTGGGAAACTAACAGCTTTTGGTAACAAGATGTCGCTTGTGGTTCTATTCACCGCGCTTGATGTGACCGTGCTGGAAGAGTCTTTACTGCCCGCGTTGTTGAACCTTGCCAAGCACACGCGCGTAGTGATTGCAAACGCCTCTGATCCACAACTTCACAAAGCAGAAGAGGAAGTTAACATCGGGGACCCGTACTTTGTAGCCGCCACAGAGTTCTCGCGCGCCGAGCGGGAAAAGGCTGCCCAGGCCCTCGCCTCTGCGGGCATTACTGTGGTTGAAGCCCCGCCCTCGAAACTGTCAATGGCGGTTGTGGACCACTACTTGAATTTGAAGTCACGTGGCCTGTTGTAGCCGCGCGCTTTGGATTACTCGACCGCTACCTGTTCAGGCAGTTTCAAACTTGATTCGGCCAAGTCTTGTTTCTTTTTCCCAAGAACGAGGGCGTAGATGAGGAACGCGACCCAGATGAGCACTCCGAATCCGACCTGCACCTGCCAAGGCGCTTTCGAGGCGGTGACAAAGCCTTCGGTGAAGCCGGAGATAAAGAGGGTGAGCAGGAGGCCAAACAGTACGTGAATGGCCTGATGTCCGGTGCGGACGAAGGATTCGAGGCGAGTGCGCGAACCGGGTTGGATTATGGACCAGAAAAGGCCCAGGCCGGTGCCGGCAGATACGAACATAGCGGTCAGTTCTAGCAAGCCGTGCGGCAGGATCAGCGTCCAGAAAGTAGTGCCGTACCCGTGGAACGTCATGAGTGCTCCCGCGATGGCGAGGCTTGCCATGTTGCTGATCAGTATTTGCACAGCGCCAATCACGGTGATTCCGTACGCGAGTGTCAATGCAGCAACGTACCAGTTGTTTGACCACACCAGCATCGTGAAGTCCGCGTCAGGATCCTTGGTGTAGTACTTTTCGAAGTCTTCTTGAACGTATTGCAGGACTGATGAGGATGATCCAAGTTGCTCATGTAACTCGGGGTGCGCGTAGATCCACCAGCCGACGGCAAGGGCAAAGAGCATGGAGAAAACGCCGGCACTGATCCACCAGGCGCAAAATCGGTAGAGAGCGGCAGGGTAGGTGGTGGTGAAGAATTCGGCGATAGAGGTGAGGACGCGCCTGTTTTTGCCGGCCATCTTGCCGCGAGCGCGAATGAGAAGGGCGGAGAGCTCTTTGACGAGTTGAGGGTCGGGCGCTCCTGTTCGAATCATGGACAGGTGTGTGGACGTGCTGCGGTAAAGGTCGATGAGTTCGCGAGCTTCGTCTGGGGTTAGTACGGTCTTGTTTGCAAGCACTGTGAGCCTGGCCCAAGTACTTTTGTTTGCACTGACGAATGCGTCCAAATCCATGCGCCAAGATTACTAGAAGGTATCGTTTGTGTCATGGATAGTCAGGCGACGACGGTTATAACTGGTGAGGGCGTGGCGCTGGACGTGGTGCCTGCGGGCATTGGCTTGCGCATGGTGTCAGCCCTCATAGATGTGGGGTTGTCGGTAGCCATTTTGATTTGGGTGGCGGTCGCCCAGTTTAACTTGTTGTTTTCTGATACCACCGCCGCCCAAGAAGCGCTGTTTATCTTGTTAGTTGTGTTCGCTGTGTTCGTGGCTCCCGTGTTGATTGAGACGGCTACCGGCGGGAAGTCTGTGGGCCGTTTTGTGGTTGGCACCAGGGTCGTGCGTTCGGATTTGCGTCGCGTTGGTATGCAGCAGGCGGCGATTAGGGCGATGGTCGGCCTGGTTGAGATTTGGGCAACGATGGGCGGTCTTGCTGCAGCCGCCGCACTGATTGATCCAAAGAATCGCCGTTTGGGTGATTTAGCTGCAGGCACTGTGGTGATTAAGGAGCGGGTTGGCGCGCGTGCGGTTGAGGCTGCGAGTAAGCGTGCTGACGCGATTGTTCACGCGAATGAGGCTCCCGCTACCCCCTCGTGGATTCAAAGTGCGGATTTGCGCAGGTTGCCCCCGGAGCTGGCGCGTAATGCTCGCTCGTTGTTGATGCGCGGCGCCCAGTTTGATGAGCAGGCCCGCACCAGGTTGTTGGCGGGTATCGCGGGCGAGCTTCGCGAGTATGTTTTTCCGGGCCCGCCACCGGGGGTTGGTGACGAGGAGTTTATTGCGGCCGTGTTAGCGGAGCGTACTCGCCGTGAGGCCGCCCGCTTGGAGCGTAATCGCAGGCTGGCAAGCTCTTTTTTGCGCGTCTAGTTGTTGGTTCCGTTCATCAGGCCGGCTATCCACGCCCGCGCATTTACAAAGTCTTCGTCTTTGGTGCCAACTTTAATGGTTGGGCGCTGCCCATCAACGCGCGGGTAGGAGCCGATAAAGCGTACTTGCGGGCAGGTGCGGTGCAGGCCGATGAGGGCGGCAGCTACGCGTTCTTCGCTGATGTGGCCTTCGATGTCTATGGAGAATTCGTATGAGCCGAGGGGCCCTCCGGCTGGTCGTGATTCGATACGCGAGAGGTTGACGCCACGCGCTGCGAATTGTTCAAGCATTGAGAGCAGGGCTCCGGCCTCGTTGTCGGGTAGGCGCACTTGCACGGTGGTTTTGTCCGCGCCGGTGGCTGGAGGAACGTTTCCAAGGGGCGCAACCAGGACGAAGCGCGTAACTGCGCCCCGGTTGTCTGCGACGTTGGAGTGAAGGGCACGCAGGCCGTATCGTTCTACGGAGGTTTTGGCGCATAGTGCGGCGTCGAAGCCCGGGTTTTCGTCTTCGGCGATGAGGCGCGCGGCTGCTGCCGTGGAGGTGGCGGGCACGTGTACGGCATCGGGGTAGTTGGCGGCTACCCATTTGCGGCATTGCGCCCATGCGTGAGGGTGTGTGCCGATGCGTTGGATGTTGGGGATGCTTCCATCAGCGGCAGGTTTTATGGCGAGTTCGAAGGATACTTCGACTACCATTTCGGCTTCGATTACGAGGGGAGATCCGTGTGAGAGCGAGTCGATGGTTGCGTTGACGCCACCTTCGATGGAGTTCTCGATGGGCACGACGGCCCGGTCTGCTTGCCCACTTCGCACGAGGTCGAGCGCTTGGGGCACGGATGTGCACGGCACCGCTTCAGCGTTTTGGGGCGCGATTTGCCACAGGGCTTGTTCGGTGAATGTGCCGAATGGGCCAAGGAAAGCAATTTTGAGTGGCTTCGTTTGCGCGCTTGACGTGTTGGTGTGGGTGTGCACGGCGCCTCCTTTTCTCGGCTTTCACCTTATACAGTTAGTTTTGTTCTTGTTTATTTTCAGGTGGTTTTGGTGCGTTTTTTGAGGTTTGTTACGGCTTTCACTCTCGCGTTTTTGGTGGCGTCACCGTTTGCGGTGGCGCAGGAACCGGTTCGCACGTTGTTTGTGGGCGTCGCGGGTGTTGAGGCCGGTAATGTGTCGCCGGGCGTATTGAACGCACTGGAGGACCGTGGCGCCGCGGTGATGAATCTGCATACGCGCACGTCGAATCCGGATACGTGTCCGGTTGATGGTTGGATGTCGATGCGCACGCCTGGAAATGCGGTTGATTATGAGGGCAGACAGGCCGACGGTAGTGCCTGCAGGCCGCTGTTAGATGTGATTGTTGAGGACGGGGCGGGCACGCCCAGCAGGGCGAAGGTGCCAGATTTTGAGCAGATAACTCGGGACGTGAAGTGGCCGGCCGAGCCGGCTGCCGGAGTTGGGATTGGTCCGGGAGCCGCCCTGTCTCTTGCGAGCCAGAGCGGCGAGGTCGCTAGATGGTTGCCCGCGCCGGGCAGGGCGGATGAGTTGGGCGCGGTTGTGTTGCAGGCTCTTCACGAGTCGCACGGCAATGTGTTTGTTGATGCCGGGTGGGCTAAAGCGGGAACGAACGCTAATGATCCTTCCGGCAGTGCCTCTGACGTTGCTGACGGTGGCGGCACTTCTACTACGGCTGGCCCTACGGGTTTGTCGGTAGACGAGGTGAATGCGCGGATCGAGGCGGTTTTGGCGGCGTACACGCAGTTTGAGCGGCAGAATCCTGGCACGGTGCGCTTGGTGCTCGCTTCTGTTGGTCGCAGTGAGCCCGGCCCGGCGCTGCAGTTTGGCGCTGTGATTGCCCCAACCACCACCGGCGCCGAAACCTCAGCAACCGGCCCCGCGTCTGCCCCGGAAACAGCTACGCCGGGCCTCTTCTACTCATCGGCGACTCGTTCGGCGGGTTTGGCAACGTTGGGCGATGTGCGTGATTTGGTTGCGGGTGGGCCGGTCCAGGTGGAGCCAAAGTCGATGAGCACCGCGCACGCCCAGTTGATGGATGAGGCCACCCACGCGTTGGCGGCGCGAGGTTCGTTGACGCCATTTTTTGCTGGGTGGGGTGCGTTCCTTTTGGTTGGCATGCTGGCTGGTCTGACGCATTTTGTGCGCAAGCCGGCAAAAGATCAGGGGCCGGCATGGATTTGGCGCAATATCGCAGTGTGGAATGCGCTGGCTTTCGCAGTGGTTCCGGCGGCAATGATCGCAAACCTGGTTCCGTGGTGGCGACTTTCCACTAACCCGCTGTTGTCGATTTTGCTGGTGTTTTCCATCGCGGCGGCGCTTTTGGGGTTGGCGCGTTCGTCGAGTCAGCCGGTGGCGGTCCTTGCGGCGCTGACTGTGCTGCTGGTGGCGGTGGATATCGCGTCGGGTGCGCATTTGCAGCGCGATGGTTTCTTCGGTTCGATGACGCTCGCATCCCGGCGGTTTTACGGCATTTCTAACCGGTCGTATGTGATCTTGTTGGCTTCAGCGCTGATAGCAACGCTGCCCTGGATTGCGGATCGTTTCCCACAGAAGAGGCAGGAGGCGGCGCGCGGCGTTGCCGCTATGGGCGCGGGCGTGCTGGCGATTGATGCGCTCCCGTTTTGGGGCGCTGATTTTGGAGGACCTGCGGGGATTATCGCCGGGTTTGGGATTGCGTATTTGATGGTGCGTGGTATTCGCCCGAGGTGGAGGCACGCCGCCTGGTGGGTTGTGCTGACAATCGTGGCAATGATTCTTGCGGGAGCCCTGGATGCAAGGTCGACTTCGCCCTCGCACATCGGCCTGTTCTGGAAGAATTTTGGTTCGCCAGAAACGCTCACTTTGGTAGCGGACAAGGCCCGCGATATGGCAACAACGTTCGCAGGAAATCCGCTGATTTTAGCGGCAGTCACAGCAGCGGCGATCCTCGTGGTGGTTGGAGCGCGTTTTGCCCGCAGGCTGTTCGAAGCCCGCGAGGGCACCGAAAAGCAACCCGCAGATACTCAAAAAAACTCGCTCGAAACCGGCCAGATCCCCCCGGCCCCCTCATCGAATCCGCACTTGGAAACCCTGCGTGAAGCCACTCCTCCGGGTTTAGCCGCAGTGGCGGCGGGCATAGCGGTGGGTGCGCTGGTGGCCGTACCGATTAATGATTCAGGTTTGCTGATTGTGGTGGACACCGTTGCGATCGCGGGCCCCGCGCTGGTGTCTATTCTTGCTCGTCGTCTACAAATTTCTCGTACGCATTGTACGGAGAGCCCGCGGTTTGACGTATAGCTGCCTGCACACGCTCGCGAACGGGAATTCGGTGGCGGTGTATGCGGCGCAGCGCCGTGGCTTTCCAGACGTCTTTGAATTGGTCGGCGCGATGCATGTACCCCATGAGGTCGTTGGCGGTGGCACGGTGCGTGAAGTCGCAGGGGATTTCTTGCACGGTGTAGCCCTTGACTAGAAGGTCTATGGTCATGGCTACTTCAACGCCCCATCCGGGGGCAAAAGGCATGATGTCGTTAACGGCTTTGCGGGTGATGCAGCGCTGCCCGGAAAGTGGAGCGTTGGCGTGCCAGCCTGTGGCGCGGCGAATTGATTTGCGGGCGCGCCCAACTACGAATCCGTGTCCGCCCGCTCCTTTTTGTTTGGGTAGTGTGGCGATGGCGCAGTCGCAGATCCCGCGTTGCACGGCATCAATGAGGGAGGTTGCTTCCAGCGCACTTTCCCCCAGGTCAGCGTCGAGGAATAGCAGGTGCCGGGGTAGGCCATTGGCGAGGTCGCGCATGGCGGCAACTTTGACTCCGGTTTCAAGGGCGGAGGCTTTGCCGCGGGTAACGGAGTGTCGCACTACGACGGCTCCGGCTTGACGCGCGTGGTCGCCGGTGTTGTCTTCAGATCCGTCGTCTACAACGATGAGGAGGTCAACGCCCGGTAGCGCCCGACATGCGCGCACGGTGTGGGAGATTCGGCGCGCTTCGTTGCGGGCGGGAATGATGACCGCAACTTTGTGCTTTTCGGGTTGTTGTTTGAGTGATTCGCTGACGCGACTGGTTGAGGGGGCGGGACCGGAGTTACTCATGCGTCTAGTTTAGTCCGTTCCCACCCCGTGGTTTGACCAGTTTTACAGGGATACTTGACGGGATACGAGGCCTGCACGAGCGCGTTTTTCGTCGTCCGTTAGCGGCTGGGTGGCCGCGAGCGCAGCTTCGAGTTTGCGTTCAAGTTGCTTTACAGGTTCAGTGAGGGTGCCGGGGTCTACCTCGTTTCCGAATTCGAATACGGGGATGGACAGGCCGAGGGCGCGGAATGCGCCGATGAAGTGTGCGCCGGCAAGGGTGAGTTCACCTGCGGCTTGGAGGCGGGCGAGGGCGGTGAAGAGTTTGTCTTCGTCTTCGAGGCGGATCCAGCGCACAAAGTGTTTGCCCATGTCGTGCCAGTAGGTGTTGGCCACGCCGGGAATGGCTCGCGTGGGAATAAGTTCGGCGGAGGTTTGCGCGATGGCGGCTTCAACTTCTTCGTCGCGCTGGCCGTCAGCAATCCAGTATCCGAGGTCGTTTTGTAGCTCCATCGGTTGGGTGCTTTCGATCATGTCGGGGATGCGCGGGCCGGCGTCACGCACGTCCACTGGCACGGGGCCATATTTGGCTTCGCCTTGCTCAATTTTGGTTTTGCGTACCAGGGCGGCATTGAGTGCGACGCCGAGGTCGTGGCCGATGTCGCGGCTGGAGGAGCGGGTTTGCAGGCCGATGAGGATCTGTCCGTCTTCGCGTACGAGAGCGGGAACGGCGTTGGGAAGGATGGAGGCGAACAGGAAGGGTTCGGATCCGTATTCTTCCGTGGTCTGCGCTGCAAGGGTGGCGGCGGGGATTATTTCACGCATGGCAACGAGGTCAGCTTCGGCGCTCATACCTTCGAAGGGGCGCGCGACGTGCGCGATGATGGGGCGAATCGGTTTGCCGGGCGCTACTTTTTTGCGTCGTGATTTCTTTCCCATGTGGGTCTCCTAAGTTGGTGAATGGTTTTGATCTAGCCCAAAGTTACCGGCGTGAAGCCAATAAACAAAGCATGCGGGGCCGGCGATGTTTATCTGCTGGAATACGGATGAAATTTTCAGTGACACCTGCCACACTTATAGGTATGCATGAAAGAGCTGGCCAACTGGCTAAACCAGAAGATTTGATTGATGTTGATGAGGTTCTATCCGCTTATTACGAGATTGAGCCCGATGTAAATAACCCCGCGCAAAAGGTCGTGTTCGGCACGTCCGGGCACCGCGGCTCATCGCTTGATGGCGCGTTTAATGAAGCGCACATTGTTGCAACGACGCAGGCGATCGTGGAGTACCGCGCAAGTCAAGGTTTTGACGGTCCGTTGTTTATCGGTCGCGATACCCACGCGCTGTCAGAGCCGGCTTGGAGGTCGGCACTTGAGGTGCTGGTGGCAAATGGTGTGGATGTTCAGATAGATTCGCGAGGATCGTTCACGCCCACTCCGGCGGTTTCGCACGCGATTCTCGTGGCTAACGGAGCAGGTTCGCCGCAGGGTCTGCGCACGTCCGGCCCGGGGTTGGCTGATGGCATTGTGGTTACGCCGTCACACAACCCGCCTCGTGATGGTGGTTTTAAGTACAACCCTCCAAGCGGCGGTCCGGCAGATTCGGATGCGACGGGCTGGATTGCGAACCGCGCTAATGAGATTTTGACGGACGGCTGGTCTAAGGTAAAGCGCGCTCGTTCGCAGGATTTGCTTGAGGACCCGCACGTACATCGTTATGACTATTTGAAGAAGTATGTTGATGATCTCGAAAACGTGATCGACATTGATGCGATTCGCGAGGCGGGTGTGCGTATCGGTGCAGATCCCCTGGGCGGCGCGTCCGTGGATTACTGGGGCGCGATTTCGGAGCGTTACGGGCTGGATCTCACGGTGATTAACCCGAAGGTGGATCCGACGTGGCGGTTTATGACGCTGGATTGGGACGGGAAGATCCGCATGGACTGCTCCTCCCCTTACGCGATGGCGTCGGTTCGTGAACGCATGAAGCCGGATGCGTCCGGTAAGACTCCGTTTGATGTTGCTACTGGTAATGATGCGGATTCGGATAGGCATGGCATTGTGACGCCGGATGGTCTGATGAACCCCAACCATTATTTGGCGGTTGCGATTGAGTACCTGTTCACGCATCGTCCGGGTTGGGGCAAGGACACGGCGGTGGGCAAGACGCTGGTGTCCTCTGCTCTGATTGACCGCGTGGTTGAGAGCATTGGCCGCAAGCTGATTGAGGTTCCGGTCGGGTTTAAGTACTTCGTTTCTGGCCTGATGAACGGCACGATCGGTTTTGGTGGCGAGGAGTCTGCGGGCGCTTCATTCCTCCGCAAGGACGGCACGGTGTGGACCACGGATAAGGACGGCATCTTGCTGTGCCTGCTGGCTGCAGAGATTATCGCGGTGACGGGTAAAACTCCGTCGCAGTTGCATCGAGAGCAGGTGGAGCGTTTCGGCGCGTCCTCCTACTCGCGTATTGACAATGCGGCTACGCGTGAAGAGAAGGCGAAGCTTGCGAAGTTGGCGCCGGAGGACGTGGCGGCGCAGGAGCTTGCGGGTGAGGAAATCACGGCTCGTTTGGTGAATGCTCCGGGCGATGGCAACGCTATTGGCGGTTTGAAGGTGACTACAAAGAACGCGTGGTTCGCGGCTCGCCCCTCTGGCACGGAGGACGTGTACAAGATTTACGCGGAATCGTTCAAGGGCGAGGACCACCTGCAAGAGGTGTTGGAGGAAGCAAAGGAGGTCGTAAAGGAGGCTCTGGCATAAACCTTTACGGCTTGAGAGCCGAGTAGCCTAGCGGGTCTGCTAGCGCGTTCGGTTAGTTGTCGTTCCGGGTACGTGTTTTTGATGCGTACCCGGAACGTGTTTTTGGTCGGTTTCTAGTGCTGTTGAGTCTGTACTGTCTGCTTTGCCGTAGACTGCATTTGTGTTGAATTCTTACCGCGAAATTTTGTCGATTCCGGGGGCGCT
Organism: Actinomyces urinae; assembly: GCF_900119695.1. Lineage (GTDB taxonomy): Bacteria > Actinomycetota > Actinomycetes > Actinomycetales > Actinomycetaceae > Gleimia > Gleimia urinae. The sequence goes on along the minus strand of NZ_LT632547.1, from coordinate 1,326,105 downwards.
GAAGTTTTCGTTGGCGGGTTTGATTGCCCGTTTCCCCATGTCGATTGTTGGAATTTCGCAGATTTTGATGATTTCAACACTGTATGGTTCGTACACGCTGGCGGGCCAGGTGGGGGCAACGAATATTATTGCCTTTGCGATTTGTGCCCCGTTTGTGGCGCGTTTGGTTGACCGTTTTGGGCAGGCGCGTGTGATGATTCCGCTGGTTTCGGTGTCTGCTACCAGTTTGTTGGGCTTGATCATTGCAGCGGCTTTACATGCGCCGGTGGTGTACCTGTACGTTTTGACGGCAGTTTCGGGTGCAACTTCGGGTTCGCTGGGTTCGATGGTGCGGTCGAGGTGGACGGTGGCGGTGAAGAATCCGGCACAGTTACACACGGCGTTTTCGATGGAGGCAACGCTAGACGAGGTCGTGTTCATGATCGGCCCGATCTTGGCAACGATCCTTTCGGCTAACGTCAACCCGGTTGCGGGCATGGTTTTGGCCTTTATTCTCGCGGTTTCTGGCGGGTTCTGGCTGTTGTCGCAGCGGGCAACGGAGCCGCCTATTTCCACCTCGAGTATTCACGGGCCTAAAGGCTCCGTGATGGCGCAACCGGTGATGATTGCGTTGGCTTTGGTGTATGTGGGTGCGGGCGCAATGTTTGGCTCAATCGATATTTCGGTGGTTGCGTTTACCGAGTCGATGGGCCAAAAGGCACTGTCTGGCCTCCTGCTTGGCGTGTTTGCGTCCGGTTCTATGCTGGCGGGCCTCCTTTATGGGGCGAGGTCAACATCCATCCCATTGTGGAAGTTGTTTGTTGGTGGGGTTTTCCTGCTGGCGGTGGGCGTGAGCCTCACGTATTTTGCGCGGACGATAATCGGCCTGGGCGTCATTTTGTTCTTCACGGGATTCTCCATTTCACCCACTATGATTAACGTGACCGCGATGGTACAAAAGGCGGTTCCCCCGCGGCGTCTAACGGAGGGCCTCACGTGGATGTCCACAGCTATGAATGTGGGTAGTTCTCTGGGTTCGGCACTGGCTGGCCGCGTGGTTGACCACAGCGGGCATGTGGGCGGTTTCCACACGGCGATTGGTTTCGCGTGGGTCATGGTTACGATTTCTCTGATTGCGATTCCGGCGTTGCGGGCCACCTCGCATAAGAAGAGGGCGCGGATCCCTGTGCAGGTGCGTTCGCGCCGGATGGGTCTTGGGGGTTTGTGGAAGCGCCGGTCGCGAAAGTCGGTAGACTGAGGGTGTGCTTTTAACTGCTGTCACTCGGCTGGAAGACGCGTTTAACACGCAGGTAGCGCGGACGCTTTCGGATTTGGGTTGGCGCCCAGAGCTTATCGCGTACGGCGGCTTTGGAAACACCCAGCGCGTGCGCATCATTGCCAGGGCGTTGATGGCCCCTACGTATTTTGAAGAGAAGTACGAGGTTTGGGCTAACCGGCACGGCTTACCTAGCTGGTATCAGTTCCAAACGCGCGCAGCAGATAGGCTTCCACACACGTTTGGCGAGGTAGTTAAAGACGCCATTGGCGCCGACGAGGGCGACGATACGAACACGACGTCCCACATGCGCGGTGAACGCGGGTGGCGCCAGTTTGTGGACGCGCAGGTGCCGAGAGCACCGGTGTTGGTGACTGTTGGTAACCGCAAGCTGATGGTTTATACGGATCGCGGCGGCTATGTGGATCTTATGGTTGAGGATCACGGTTTGGAGCCGGGTTGGCATGCGGCGACGCTGCAGGCGCTGAAGCCCGACGAGGTGGCGCGGAGCGAGAAGCGCGTGCGCGCGTCTAGACCTATTGCAGTGCCGGTGCGAGTGGTTTCACAGCAGGAATGCATTGGCCTCGTGTCAGATGTGGATGACACGGTGATGGTGTCGTGGCTACCTCGCCCACTGGTGGCAGCAAAGAACGCGTTCTTCACGTACGTGTCGTCGCGCCAGGCGGTGCCGGGTATGGCGAACTTGCTACAGCAGATTTCGCACATGCAAACGTCTAAGGGCCGCATGGGAACTGTGCCAGCTCCCACGGTTTATTTGTCTACGGGAGCGTGGAATGTGGCGCCGAGTTTGCGCCGGTTTTTGTTCCGCTCAAACTTCCCTACGGGCACGCCACTGATGACAGATTGGGGGCCTTCTCAAACGGGTTGGTTCCGTTCTGGACGCGAGCATAAGCGCTCGCAGTTGCGTGAGCTGGCCCAAATGTTCCCCTGGGTTAAGTGGGTTCTGGTTGGTGATGATGGCCAGCACGACCCCTCAATCTATACGGAGTTCGCCCGCGAGTATCCGCAGAATGTGGCGGCAGTTTTTATTCGCAGTTTGACTACGACAGAGCAGGTTTTGAATCATGGTGCCCCCGATCCGCGCGAGGAGCTGAGCCCACTGATCAAATCTCTTGACCCGAAAATCCCGGTGGTGGTTGGCGAGGACGGCTTCGAGCTCCTACACCGGGCAAGGGCCCTTGGCATTCTTCGCTAATTTTCGCCACTCGTAATATCATCCTGTGGGACGTGTCGTCTTGTTCATTACCGGATGCGTAATGTTGAAGGCGGCATTATTGCCGCTCGCTAGGAAGGGCCTTGCGAGGACAGCTTTATCTTGAGTAAAGGGGATGAAATTGGTTATGAAACATGCGCTTACTGACGCGCTCGAGTTTGCAATTCCGTCGAAAGTCCCCACGCATTGGTACAACCTCACTGCTGATTTTCCAGAGCCGATGGCTCCGCATTTGAATCCGCAGACTCGTGAGGAACTTAAGCCGGAGGAAATGCATCCTCTGTTTTCCAAAGCGTTGGTGGAACAAGAGTTTTCCACCGAACGATGGATCGAGATTCCGCAGGCTGTTCGCGAGGTGTATGCGAGCTGGCGTCCATCGCCTTTGGTTCGTGCGCGTAGGTTGGAGCAGGCGCTCGATACGAAGGTGAAGATTTATTACAAGTACGAGGGCGTGTCTCCCGCTGGTTCGCATAAGCCAAATTCGGCGGTTGCGCAGGCGTATTTCAACGCCCTTGAGGGCACGAAGAAGCTAACTACCGAGACTGGTGCTGGCCAGTGGGGTGCTTCTTTGTCGATGGCTTGCGCGATGTTTGGGCTTGAGTGCGAGGTGTTCCAGGTTCGCTCCTCGTTTGACGCGAAGCCGTACCGTCGCATGCAGATGGAGGCGTATGGCGGCACGTGTCATCCGTCACCGTCTACGCTAACGGAGGCCGGTCGTAAGATATTGGAGCAGGATCCTGACACTACGGGTTCGCTTGGTATGGCGATTTCGGAGGCCGTGGAGGTTGCTCTGAAGTCGGATAGCGCCCACTATGCGCTCGGTTCGGCTTTGAACCATGTCATGCTGCATCAGACGGTGATTGGTCTGGAGGCGATTGAGCAGTTGCGTGAGGCCGACGAAGAGCAGGCTGACGTAGTGTTTGGTTGCGCCGGTGGCGGTTCTAACTTGGCTGGCCTGTCGTTCCCGTTCTTGGGTGAGAACTTGCGCGATGGGAAGACCACGAGGGTGGTTGCTTGTGAGCCGCAGGCTTGCCCGTCGATGACTCAGGGCGAGTTCCGTTACGACTTTGGTGATGTGGCTGGCACAACGCCGCTGATGAAGATGTACACGCTCGGTCATGATTTTGTGCCGCCGTCGATTCATGCTGGTGGTTTGCGCTACCACGGTATGAGCCCGATGGTGTCTCACGCTAAGTCGCTGGGTCTACTTGATTCGGTTGCGATTGGTGAGCATGAGACGTTCGCTGCCGGCCTGGAGTTTGCTCGCGCGGAGGGTATCATTCCGGCTCCGGAGTCCACGCACGCTGTTGCGGGCGCGTTGAACTACATTAAGTCTGGCAAGGCACGCGATGGCGAGGTCGTGGTGATCGGTGTTTCGGGTAACGGTTTGCTCGACCTCCCGGCGTACGAGAACGAACTCATGCGCGAGAAGGAAGCAAAGAACTAAGAGCGCCCAGCCCAAATCTGGGCCGCGCTTCTTAAACTAGACAAATAGCCGGTTGCACTTGGCTTAGGCAGTGCAACCGGCTATTTCGCGTTTTAGACCGCGCGCTTAGCGAGCGTCGCGCTCCTTGCGGTATTCGCGGTACTCCTCCATGCGCTGCATGTAGTAGTCGATGTGATCTGCAGGTAGCGGGCCCGGGTAGTCTTTAGCGCGGAACCACGCGTCGGTGCCACCGTCGAGGAAGATGACGGAGCCGCACAGGAAGCTCGCGGCCGGGGAAAGCATGAAGATCACCCAGTGCGCGATGTCGTCGGGGTTGCCAAAACCACCGACCGGCACGGGGAAGTTCAGCACGGCCTCGGCAGTTTCGGGAGTGGCAAGCTGCTTTTCAACCATCGGCGTGCGGATAGCGCCCGGCGCGATGGAGTTCAGGCGAATGCCGGAGCCCGCCCATTCCATCTTCGTTGCGGTGATGCGCACCCAGTGGGCGAGCGCAGTCTTAGACGCCGCGTACATGATGGTTGCCGGGTTCTTCGCCTTCTGAGCGATTTCTAGCGCCTTGTCGAGGTCGCGGTCGAGGAACGCCTGGAATAGATCCGTGGGCAATCCCGGCACGGTTGTTGTGGAGTTCGAGGAGAATACAACGACCTTCGAGTCGATCGCGTTTGCGAGCAGGTCTCGAATGCCTTCGAGGAGTTCAACCACGCCCCAGTAGTTAACCGTTGCGATTAGCTTCTCGCGCCCCGGGATCGGGCCAAGGCCAGCAGCGAGCACTGCGCCCTCGAGCCTCGGGCCGGCCAGCTCGTGCACGGCGTCAATGGCGTGCTTGCGGCCTTCCTCGGTGGATAGGTCGGTCTCAATGTCTGCGTCATGCAAGTCGATTCCGATTACGCGGTGGCCTTCCCATCGAAGCTGGTTAGCGGTGGCCTTACCCATGCCCGAAGCAACGCCGGTAACGAGGTAAACTCCCATGATTTCTCCATTCTTTACTTTTGAAGGTTTAGCGTGCAGTTGTCCTTCTGCCTGACAGAATTGGCCGGAGCACTGCCCCGACCTAAAGTGGCCGCGCGATGGTTGCGCGAGCCAGTCAAGTTCGTCTTCAAACTCGCAAGTAGCCTATTACTAAGCGCGCGTTTGCGGCGTCAAACTGCCGTTAAACTCGCAGATATTGCCTAAAAATTAGCTGATTTTACGCCCGTTACGCAGTGCCCGAACGTGCCGTTTACCCCGCTATGGCTCCCTTTTTTATCCGATTGTCGAGGCCGTGCACCCCGGCTTACTCGGCGGGGCCGCTCGCCTACTGCTCTTGGGGTTCAACCAGGCTCGGGTCATTGTTGCGCACGTTGCCAACGGCCTTGCCTACTTTTCGAGGCACGAGGACGGGGCTCGAAATCGCATCCATCAGGTGGCGAATCTCAGAATCAGTCTCGGTAGCAGGATCAAGCCACTCATTCCACATGTCAGGCGGCACAACCACAGGCGAGCGATCATGAATATGCCCCAGCGCATCGGGCGCACTTTGCGTAATAATCGCAAAAGTTAGCAGCCACTCATCACGCGGGCTTTGCCACGCCTCGTAAATGCCGGCAAATCCCATCACCGGGTCCCCCTCCCCCGCAGAAAGGAAAGCTAGCAGACCGGCAATACCGGTTGTGATGACCATACTGTTTGGCACACCGGTGGCGGCAATACCGAGAATGAGGGCGAGGTTTGATACCAGGCCGTCGTTGGCTCCAAACACTGCCGCGCGGAACGTGCCGGCAATGCGTGCGCGCGAGCGGGCGGCGAGGCCGCGCACAACCTCACCGTGAATGTGCTCGTCGGCAGCCATCGCGTCAGTAGCATCTTGATCAACGTCGTAAGACTGACGTTGCTCTGCGCGTTGGGCGAGGGCAAGGATGAAAATGGAGCCAAAGGTAGCGGCAAAACGGGCGAGGATCCGCGAGTAGAGCGTCGGTTTGGGGGCGGGATGTGCGTGCTCGCCAAGGAGGGAGGTCCAGTGCTCAATGTGACGCGTTTCGGCGTCGGCAAGCGCCTGCAGAATGGCGGCTTCTTCACCGGTGCGTCGCTGCGCTAGGTTCAGGTAGGTTTGAGCCGGGCTTTCGCCCGGCTCAAACTGTTTGCCCTCGATCTGGCTGTGAGTACCACAACTGTCTGTGCGTGACATGATCCAGGACAAGTATCGGATTACCTCTATAGCCAGAACCTAACTCTGTTGGCATTCCACAATGTCCTGGAAATATAGGCCACTTTATCATCACGTTTAGTAGTTTCCATGACTACGAATACTGGATCACCAATACTCAAATTGATTAAATCAGCCTCTGTTTTTGTGACGTAACCCAAGCTCAACGACACGCCCGCAGATACAAGATTCACTCCGCATTTTTTGAATGCTTTAGAGAGCGATCCCTTCTCAAGTTCGATTGTCAGTGCTTCTGGAACCACATCGACATCGATCCACGAATCGACGAATCCAATCGCCTTGCCATCCGCTGCATGGAGTCTGCTTATGCGCAGATACTCCTCTCCTAATTGCAACTGCTTTTCCGGGACAAAATCTAGCGGAATTGATGCCTCCAGGCTACGCTCAATCTCCTCGGAGCTCGCCTGGTGACCTTGTTCTTCTAGACGTCCTGTCCAGTGTGATGTGAGTCCAAGATTGTGTTCAATAGTAGATATCGGTCGTTTCACAAACGTGCCTGAGCCCTGCCGTCTGACCAGTGTCCCATCAAGTACGAGATCGCCTATAGCTCTACGTACAGTAACTCGGCTTACATCAAACAGCTCTGCAAGTTCAGATTCCGAGGGAAGTTGATCGCCTTTGTTATAAATCGCGGAGATCAAGACCCTCATTTGTTTTTCAACCTGAGCCCATGTCGGGATCGCGCTTGAACGATCTACCTCAGGAATAACTCTTTTAAGTTCTCTGAGCCGTGCTTCAGGCGTTCGAGACGTTCGAACCGGCATTGGGACTCTCCTTATTGAACCGTTAATCTGTCAGATTTCAATCTTGATGTGCGACGCATCCATATTCACCGCCCCGCCACGGAAAGGCAGACGGTTCCATAAGGTTGCGGCTTCGATTGAAATAAAGGTTACTACTACCGCTGCAACAAGTTCTCGTGCAAGATCATCTATAGGCTCTTTGCCACCATCAGAAATCAAGTCGAAATCGATTGGAATTATGCTTTGTCCATTCTCGTCTAATGCTCTTTCGAGACGCTCGAACCGAGCCTTGCCGCGAGTACCTCGCATAGAGAGTACAAGATGGTCTTGGGGGCCTACAAAATAATCGACGTGTCCGCATTCTTCTAATGGAACGTCTCGAGCAGCAATTCCGGTAGCCTCCATGAATTTCAAGGTTGCAAAGTTGCCAGCAGAACGTAATTCAGGAAGTGAGAGGACAGTTATAGCGCTAGGCATATTTTTCGGTAATTTAGCAACTGTCTCGTTGATGACCGGCTTCATTTTTTCTATGCCTACGGCTACCTTCTTTGCAATCCCTTCAACGGAGTAACCACAAGTAGCGGCAACTCCAATTGCCAGAGCAAGGTGGCCGGCAACAGGAACCTGCTCTTCCACCCGAAGCGGCGGAATGAGCTGTAACTCCTTTGCTTCACTCGCCATCACAGAGTCAGGAGAAGCGGTAATTGCGACGGTTTCGCAACCTTGTTCGCTCGCTCTCCGTAATGCTCGAATAGTGGCACCTGATGTACCAGAGTTAGAAATACCCACCATAACGTCTGTCTTGGCAGGAATTTCTTCCATCCACTCGATATCGCCTGCCGAATATGCTCGTGCCCCTTTGCGTGAAGCAACATACGCGGAGGCTAGAGAATCACCACAACCGGTATACACAACGTTTTTATTTGATTCAATCGTCGTAGCTGCCACTTCAGGCATATTGTTCAGCGCATTAACAAGTGCATCAATTGACTGCGTCATTATTGTCCTTTCGTATGATTCATTTGTTCAAGCTTGCGTATTAGTGATTCTGGTCCCCACCCTTCAAGAGTGGTTCGAACGATTCGTAAGGCTTTTACCGTTGCAACTTCTAGGGAGTCGCCATGCGCCAGCGACGCCGCAATTGCGCCGGCTGAGGAATCACCCGCTCCTGTTGTATCTACGACCCGAGCCAACGGATCTTTCATGGCTAGATCGACATCTCTGGCGAAAACCCGCATTCCATCGGCATCTAAGCGAGCGATTATTTCACAGCCGGTTTCAGCGGAGATTTCACGAATCGATCGATCCACGTTTTCGTCAAGTATTGAAAGCTGCAAACGACTTGGTAAGAAAACAATGCGTCTCGCACTGAAGGACTTGAAATACTCGATTCCTAAGTCCTTCACATAAGTCTGGTGAGGATCAATGATGAGGGTAGCCTGCGGAAGCTGGATACCTGGTTCCGGTGAACACAACAGAACGGTTCCCCGCTCGTCGCCTGTCAAAAACTGTGACAATCCTTCATCCTGCGGCTCTGACGTTGCACCTTGAATCTCTGTCGCAGAAGAATTTCGTACCGGTATCAGTTTTCTAGAGCATTTGTCATGAAGAATCCAGATGCGTTCCGCCGCTTCGCTGGCCGGAGATCTCGATGTATCAACCCCAAATTCCTCGAAAAGTCGTCTTATCTCGGGTTCGTCTGTGGGTAGCTTTGTGGCAACCGATACCTTCGTATTCGGCACAAACAGTGCCCCGAGGGAGGCGTACAACGCCGGCCCCCCGAGACAGTCGTAATGCGCCTCCCCCCGTTCATAGATGAGGTGATCTATAGAGATCCCCCCGACCACAATAAGTTCGGTCATCAGAACTCTTGAATCGCGAACTTGACTCGCCTATCGCGAGGGCCATCGAACTCGAGGAAGTAGAGTCCTTGAGAAATCGAGATGTCAAGCTTCCCATCTGAGATTGGGAGAGCCAGCGAATTCGTTCCAAACTGGATGCGCAGGTGTCCAGCCGCGTCCTGAGGTCCATCATGCAAATGCACAAATGGACCCGAAGTTGGGACTAAACGTTCAATCATCATGCGAATGTCATGCAAGGTCGTGCCATCGACACCTGAATTCATTATTAATGTCGCTGTAGTATGCGGAACAAATACGTGCATAACACCAGCCTTGAGATCACTCGGAACAGCTTCACGTAGTTGATCCGTAATGTTCACATACCAAACTGGATTCGGGTATCCCTCAGAGGGTTTCGTATTGATATCAATCGTGTGCCACTTGCCGATTTCAGCCATCGGTTTTCCTTTCATCAATTGTCTTCCGACTTAATTACAAATTTTTCAACACCGCAGGTACCGTTTTCTACAACCACTCCTGCACCACCATTCCTATGCTCAGATAGGGCAGTTATCGTGCTCATAACCTGGTTCCTAGACGTAATGGACGCTTCGAGACGGTTACCTCTCATCGTTAACGTCATCTCAAATGGTTCAATCACCGGTTCGTCGAGAATTGTTTGCGCTAACAGAACCGAGGTCTCTCCCACTTTGGATCTGAGCTCAAACACATTTCCCGCTACAACCGCAAAATCATAATCTGATCTTCCTTGGTACCCGATCAATAATCCGCATGCAGCCCGATGAGACGGAGCAAGTAACGCAGACACACTGTAGTTCTCCCATTTGTCCGTTCCGATAGATGCAAATGCATGCCCGGATGCTTTACCGAGAGCGAATGTAGACGCAAAATCTGCCTCAAAAGTATCGCTTTCATGCACCCATAAGCCGAGCTCTATGGGTTGCAAATCCCATATGTCCTGTTGAAGTCGTCCACTGAATTCGAATCGCTTGGGTGCGCCGGACCAGTTGATTCGATGGATGGTGGCGGATCCTCTCCGGATTCGTAAACCAAGACGAAATGGGCACGCATTACCTACAGCTGGAATTTCCCACTCGTATATCTTCTTGTCGCCCAAATTGCCGAGCAGATTTTCTCGTCCGACGACCCCATCAGGTGTTTGATAAAGAGCAAATAACGTGGCTTCGCAGTCGCCTGACAACCATATTTCTACACGGTCACCCGGATATAGAGTCGGGGAGGCATAGGTCGCAAAGTTCTTGCTTAGGTCTGCGTAATCTAAGAATGTGGGCGTGCTCACCGCCGCCTCATCCATAGCGGAGAAAGAAATCGCGCCACCTACGTTAACCACTTGTGTATCTTCCAGGCCAGAATACTTACAGGAAGTGAATCCCTGTACCGAGCCTGGAAAATCAAAAGTATAGGCGTCCTCTTGATGCTCAGTTTGTTCGCCGTGTAGCCGCTTTGCAGCTGACACAATTTTCTTTGTTTCTCTAACAGCGTCGGTGACGCATTTACCACCTTTAGCTGAAACCACCAGCATGCGGTCAGCAACTTCTTCCCTCAGTGGCGTGTTGTCAATCTCAGTTAGCCCTAATCTGACTCCGTTGATCATGCCTACTACACCTGCATTGGAATCTGTATCCAATCCGGCTGTACAAGCTATTTCAAGTGATTTCATAAAGTCATCTTCACCAAATACAAGTGCAAGCATAGTCATTGCAAAGTTTGACAACGCCGGCGCTCCACCACGCTGGGTAGCGTATCCATACTTCGTGTTGATGATTTCGCGAGCCGTCATCCAAGAAACTTTGTTTTCGAATAGGCCAATCACTCTTCCAACGACTTCTTGAACCAATGGGTACTCAATGGCTCCATGAAACTGATGAATTAGATCCAATATGTTGGATCCCGCAAATGCCTGGGAGCGTATCCGCGCCAAGAAGCGAGTTATATCCAGTGCGATACCATCATGCGAAACTGATGACGTGATATTAGAAACGCACGCTGCTTTCTCCGGGTCTAGTGGAAATGCGAGAGTCACTGCGTCATTAAATATCTGAGCTCCAACCTGAACAGGTAAGACATCTCCGTTAGTGTCTGAGCTACCAGATTTCGGGGGTAAGATTCCACGCTTCAGATTTATAAGAGCCGTGTGCTCTGTTGCGCGTCCATAACCTCCCCACCACAACACTGTTTGGTTCTCGATAATGTTATTGAGCCAGATCTTAGCGGCAGTCTCATAGTTAATCTTGCTTTCCCCTAGAATTCGCGCAATGACAAAGCTCAGAGATATATCATCATCTGCAACAATCAACGGGAGTCCGAGCGACTTGGATGGGAATCGACGTATTGAGTCAAAATGCATGCGTATATCGTCATACGGCCATCCTTCAACAGGTCTCCCCATATACACGCCAAGGATTTTCCCAAGAACACCTGCATAGACCCGTTGTTCGTAATCTGTCGAATTAACGTATCCCATATCAGCCCTTCACTGCCCCTGCAGCGAGTCCATCTACAAAGTAATTCTGGGCAAAAATGAAGATGACTAGGATCGGGAGAATTAAGATGGCCGCGCCTGCCATTAGAAGACCCTGATCGGCCGATGACGTTCCAGTCAAAGACAGGAAGCCAAGTGTTGCAGTGTAGGAGTCACTGCTTTGCAGGAACGTGGTAGAGATCAGATACTCGTTCCACGCCATCAATCCGACAATGATTCCGACGGTAATCAAACCTGGTGATACAGAGGGAAAGAGAACATATCGAAGCACCTGCATGGTGGATGCACCATCAACTTGCGCGGCTTCAGGAAGCGACGACGGAACTTGGTCAAAGAAGGCTCTTAGTAACATAACCGCCAATGGCATATTGATGGCCGCGACAACGATTCCCACCGTGAACGGATTTGATAACCACCCAAACTTAGAGAAAACGGCATAAAGCGGGAAAAGGAATAGTTGTATGGGAACTGTCATCGCAACAAGGAGGTATATTGACAGACCTTGCGCGATACGAACTTTCCCGGCGGATATCACGTATGCCGCTGGGGTAGCCGTGAGTAGAACCAAAACTACTGTGGTGGCTGTCAAAATGACCGAATTCTTAAATGCTTTACCAAACTCGCCATACTGCCAGGCTTCAGCATAGTTAGCCCAGTCGAATGAAGCAGGTAAAGCAAGTGGGTTTGCAGTAACTTCCGCACCCGTTTTCAAAGAATTAATCATTACTAGAATGATCGGAAACACAGCCGTAAAGGCAAGCAAGAAGAGGATCAGATGTCCAGGCAACATACGATATACCTTTTTCATTGGATTAATCCTTCCTCTTGGTGACGCGAACATAAACAATCGACGCAATGAGCCCAAAACCGCTCATAATCAGACCTACCGCTGCCGCCTTGCCGAACTGGAATGTTGAGAATGCAAATCCGTATGCATAAGTGGCGAGAATTTCAGTTGAGTTAGCAGGACCGCCCTGGGTCATCAGATATACGTAATCGAATGTCAAAAACGAGAATATGACAATCATGATTAGCGACATTTTAAGCGCAGATGCGATACCCGGTAGGTAGACGTAACGGAAAATGTGAAAGGAATTCGCACCATCCAAACGAGCAGCCTCTACTTGCTCGTACGGCACTTGTCGGAGCGCCGCAAGATAGATAATTAGTAGATATCCCCAGTAATGCCATATGTCAACAGCGGCAACTGCATACAGCGCCGAACTGGTATCTGTCAGAGGATTCGCAATATCTATTCCAGCGCGGTTCAGCACCCCAACGATTCCGGAGATCGGACTGTAAATCATATTCAGCCAAATGATCGCGTTTACCGCAGCTGCCATAACGTACGGCAACAAAAACAACGTCTGGAATACGATTCGTGACCTAGGACGGTTTAAGAGCAAAACCGCAACCATTAGACCGATCGCGACGGGAATGGTGAGAAACAAAATCGTCCACTTAACGTTGTTAAAGAGAGCGGTTAAGAAAACTCCATCCGCAAAGATCTCGCGAAAATTGTCTGTCCCTACAAAATTAATGGTCGTTGCAACGCCATCCCAATCGGTAAATGCAATGACGAATGTGAATATTGCGGGGATTAGTACTATAGCTGCCGATAGCAGAAACGCTGGCATCAATAATAGGTAGTGCGATAACAATCCACTTTTGCTGACGCTCTTACGTCGTTTCTCTGCAACCTGTTCATTTCGGGCAACTAAAACCGCCATGTCACTCCTTCAATAATTGCGGTGTGAGGGCTAAGTAGAGGCGCCCTCACACCGCTCAAGAAACTATGGCTTCGGAATCTCTGGGACGTCACCGTCCGCAAGTTCTTCCTCGAATAGCTTCTCGGTTTCAGCCATGAAAGGCTTGACGTCAGTCTGTCCAAGCCAGACGGACTCAATATCGATCAGATGCTTCTTAGTCTTCGGCGGGAAGAATGTACCTGCAAAATACCCGAATCTTCCGTCGTTAATTGCAGGAATAATCTCGCTCACCGCTTCGGAGTACGTCGCAGACAAGCCTGTCATGTTCCCCTTTGTAAGATCCAAATCCTTCAACGGAACCGCCCAGTACCCCGGCCACTGCTCAGTCATCGATATACCAAAATCTTCTTGGATCATTTGATCGATAATCTTTGCGGCTTCATCCTTATTCTTCGAATTCTCGTTGATCGAGAAAGAAGCCGTCGTGGAGATTGTGTACAACGGTGCTGGTAGAGACTCGTCAAAGTTAGGGAATGCAGTAAATCCTAGATCATCAACATTACCTGCCTCATCGTTGAAATATTCACCCGCAAATTGGAACGCTAGAGTTGGTCCGAAGAAGAACGGTGATTTCTCCTGTGCTAGCAATGACATAGACTCGGAGAAGGTCAAGTTAAGATATTGGCCGCCGCCAAGCTTGCCGCTTTGGTACCACTCGGCAGACTTATGAACCGCTTGCTCATAGACTGGGTCCGTCCATTTTGCCGCTCCGGTCAGCACCTTGTACATGGCATCTGGACCTGCAAAGTGGGTTAGAAACATAGACGAATAGTTTTCATTGACCGGCTGCCAGCCTTTGTTTCCAGTTACCGATGGATAGAGTCCCGCAGCTTCGGCCTTCGCCATAGCGTCTTCCAGCTCCGCCATCGTGGAGGGGACTCCAACACCAAGTTGATCCAGCACTGCCTTGTTATAAAACATGCCGATGGTATTGATCGAGTTAGCCACAGCATACAGCTTCCCGTCTACCACGCCGGAGTCGTAGATCGGCTTCAGAATCTTATCTTCCCATCCATACTGCTCTGCGTATGGGGTCATATCCGCCAGCTTTCCAGAACGCGCATACGGAGCAACAAATGCGGGACCCGACCCATAGACGATATCTGGCCCCTTATTCGCAGCCAACGCGGTCTGAATATTCGAATCGACCTTCTCATTGAAGGTTGCAACCAGCCGATACTTATCTTGCGATTCGTTATATGGCTTAACCAGGCTGTCTTCAAAAATCTGGCGCTGAGCTGGAGATGCCCCCCAGAACCACAGCTCAATATCTTCCTTGCCTCCACCGGCGTCAGCACCGCCACCGGAACATGCGGCAAGGAGGGACGCAGCGGCCATAACTGCCGCTACATTAATAAACTTCCTCTTCATTTCTCCTCCTCTTATACTGAATTTTGTTTTCTAACTCCTGCTGATTATCAAGATCGTGCAATTTGGCAACCCCTTCGAGCGCGACATCTATCGCTGCCACATGCCCACTACCGAGTTCAAACTTGTCTCCCGTGACGACGTTGTCAGCGACCGAACAGATAGAGCCGGCACGCTTCCCGTAAAGGGACGACAGGACAAGAATGGCGGCGGTCTCTCTGTCACCATTTAGAACGCCGGCCCGCGCCCATTGCTTCAGAGCGGTTCTTTGGTGCTGCGGCAAGAATCCGCCAGCTGCTGGCCGACCAAACTGAACAAAGTCCGAGTCGGTAGATCGAGTTAGACCAATGTGATACCGCACGCCAGTCTCAACAGCCGCGTTCTGCAATGCTGTAACAACGTCAATATTTGCAACTGCCGGATATGACTGAGGAACGTAGGCAGCTGTCAGGCCTTCATCACGAACACAACCATGAGTGATCACAATGTCGCCCGGTTTCACGCCAAAGCCTACGCCTCCGGATCCGCCGACACGAATAAACGTGTCCGCTTCGCTGTGTTCAAAAAGATCCATCAGAGCAAGCTCTGCTTCTGGCCCTCCAGACCCGCCCACAATAATGCTCAGCCGAGCATTCCGATATGTGCCGGTTATCGTCTCAAACATTCCGGAGTTTCCGACAACTTCCACATCTGTAAGTTTCCGCGCAGTGTCAGCCAAAGCGCCCTCTTTGTACCCACACAACGGGTCACGAACCATCACCAGTACATAACGGGCAACTCGCTCACCGTGAATGCCAGTCAGAACCGGCAATCCTTCAGCGTCGACTAATCCATGAACGGGCACATTCTCTTTGAACTCATAGGTTTCTAGAAAATCTTTGTCCCAAGGATGTGACTTCACTGCTACACCTCACCATCACATCTTTGTATGGTTGTATTAATGAGCATACAAGCAACATGTGTAACTGTCTAGCCTTTTAACATTTCAGAATGGTTACAGCACGCATTAATCTCATCATTGCGTCAAAGTCGCACGCATCGCACGTATACATTTCACGTTTTCGGAGTCATTCACTGGAACTCCGCGCACACTAACAACGAATGCAGCCACAGCACATCCATATTCAACGGCTACTCTTAGATCATCGCCTGTTTTCAGTCTCTCTAAGATGGCGCCACAAAAAGAGTTCCCTCCCCCTGTGGGATCAATTGCATTAATACCTCGCACAACCGGCACTTCGAAATATTCTCCGTGACTCCAAACTCGCACTGGCTGCGAGGCATCATGCAGCACCACAGTAGTTTCAAACTCTGAAAATGCTTTGGAAATCTGTTCCTCATCGTGCGTACCCAGTAGGAGTTCTGATTCCTCCAAGTTCAGAAAAATCACTTCACACCCGGAGGAAATATCTTTAACAGCTGCTAACTTTGAGCTCTTGCACGCGTCGAGAGACAGCTCCCAACCAACCTTTACACCTGCTCTTTCGCTCCAGTCTCGCATTTGTCTCCAAAATTCTGGATCTTCATCATGGAAGACAAATGCATAAGTTACATCGTCAAATTGTGCGTCTGTAACACGATTCGGCAAAGGCGTCGCGTCTTCAAAGTGTTTAAGACCGAGAAGAGGAATCTCTCGCCTATTTTGTTCATCTCGGTACTCAACTAGAGTGATAGGAACTGAATATGGCACACGAAACAGAGCGCCGCTTGCAATTCCCCGGTCGCAACACCATTTTTCAAAAAATGAGCGTTGTGTCTCTCCAACCCCAGCAACAAGCAACGGATCCCCGCCGCCTGTGGACGCTAGTGCGGCCCCTACAGCAGCATAAGCGCCAGCGCCACCGACGGTTTCGGCAATACCTTTTGAACCGGGAAGTCTAACCGCATCAATGGCAATATGCGAAAAAATGGCCAGTTGAGAGCTCATTCCACAAACTCATTTAAGACCGCTGCCACCGCTTCCTTCATCTCTCCCTGAAGGATCGGCATAGAGCTGGCGAACATTAGATTCAGTGGGTACTCGTAGAATTCGACATCACGCCCAACTACATCTCGCTGGTCTAGTTCCACGCCATGATGGGGAACTCGATCCAACATATCCCTTGTATCAGACATAAATCCGCGTACATACTTACCACTTTGATACGCATATCCCGCCTCGAACGCAACATCAGGATTTGGTTCCAGTCCGAGATAATCATTCAAATCGAGGATAACCAGGTCTGCTTCAGAAAGTGCTCTAATATTCGCCCTGAAATCATTCCCAGCTCTTTCCATCGGGTCCGCCGATTCTCGATCGGGGAGTGCGGTAATCAATTCCAATCCGCGTTGCGAGCAAATTGATTCTAATTCTGCGAAGATCGCTACGTTGTTCGATGCAAATCTTTGTGCGGTAGAGATG
Source organism: Actinomyces urinae (assembly GCF_900119695.1). GTDB lineage: Bacteria > Actinomycetota > Actinomycetes > Actinomycetales > Actinomycetaceae > Gleimia > Gleimia urinae. The sequence goes on along the minus strand of NZ_LT632547.1, from coordinate 1,309,320 downwards.
TAGACCTTTTTTGGGCGACCCTTCGGATTTAGCTCTATGCCGCGAGCCTCTTCATTGAGACGGAGCTTTTCACCGTGAATACGTGACCAATTTAGATCACTTTGAAATTGTTTCAGAGAATCGGAAAAAGTTCCCTCTATCAATTTTGCCGCACCTAGCACATTAGCCGAGAAGGGAAGAAAAGGATGAGGGTGTTCAAGATCAGATGCGTCAAAAATACGTCCATCGACGAATTTTGAATGATAATCTTTTTCGGCTGCTGGACGGCAATCACGAGAGAATGCGTAGCATCGTGCTCCTCGCGCGTATGCCATGCCTAGCTCGAAAATAGATCCCCCGTCAGGCACCGGGCCTCGAAAATCTTCTAGATCTACAATTAACGCTGTTGTTCGATTTATTGAGCGAGCACAGTTTGCGAAAATCTCGTCTGCAAAGCCGTGAGGGTCGTCCTCGACGTTGGTCAGAATCTGCGTGTCATTGGGCATCGCAACCATGAACCCTTGAGCTTCTGCCTGCAGTCGCATGTGAGCCCACTTCTTTACACCGGTATAGTAAAACACCTCCGGCCCTGCGATATAGACACATTCATCAGAATTTATCTCTGTCAGAACGCGAAAATCCATCGATTCACACCCCTTCGCCTTGTAACACGGTCGCAGTAACGAGATTCAAGAACCTGCCATAATCGGCGGTCCTTGCAATGCGCACGATAGGGAGGTGTTCCCACACATGGTGGTGACGAGAGTCTAGAACAGTCATTCCTCTGCAAAGTTCCGACATCGTTTCAATACCGACATGGCCTTCGAAGAACTCTATGATGTCAGGCTCCAGGACGGATGCGATCGCCATACAGTCGATGATGGTGCAATACGCTCCGTAACCACGATTGGTAACAAAGTCCACCGCGGTGCTCAAAAACTGGGCTTCGGGTCGTCTAGACCCTTTAAGGCTGTTGAGCTGGTCAGCAGAAAAATCGACATCGAAGTGCGTAGCGACGTCAAGACCTATCGCATATAAGTTCTCTACCGATTCATAGACTATCTTAGCTGCCTCGGGGTCAACGTAAACGTTCCACTCGGACTGAGGGGTGTCGCCCGTGGCGTTAGCATAAGCAGCTGCGTTTAAGGCAAACGCGCCCGAAATCGCAACGACTCTACGAAGTTTCTTCGGCAGTTCGGGGTAAGCAATTATTGCTGCAGCCAGGTTTGTCATGGGGCCGGTGACTATGTACGTGATTTCCCCAGGGAAAGAATTGACTTTGTCGACAATAAACTTCGAAGAAGGCACGTTAAGCACCTTCCTACTTGGTACAGGCAAATTGTTGTTCGCTTGTCCATCATCTCCGTGCGAGAAAGGGTCCGACGGTGAAAGACGCATTAGCGGCTTCCCGTGTCCCTTAGCCACTGGCACGTCGCCCGCTCCAAGCATCTCTAGCGTCTTCAGCGCATTAATCGTGGTCACTTCAATCGGGTAGTTTCCGTGAGACGAAACCACCCCTAACAGATCTATGGTCGGCGATTTTTCAGCCATGACAATGGCCATGGAATCGTCCATACCCGGATCACAGTCGAGAATGACCCTATTCGGAATCACGTTTTCAAACATCGAAGCTCCCTCTGCAGTATGAAATCAACCATAGTCGTTTGGTTGTATTATCGTCAATACCTTTTGAATTTGTACGACATTTCATACCCCTGATTACAAAGTCAACTCCCCCATACCCCTGTTTCACGACTTCGCCCTTTTCCTTATCCTCCTTATCTCGGTACCACATACCCATCTACAAGGCACTACCGAACACACCCAGCACAATTTCTCCTAAACGAGTATCCGACCCTGCAAACGACAAAACTACTCGGCCTCATTCAGGGAGATTCGCATACCAGCAACAGCGACATTAATTTCATGTTTATCCGCGTTATGAGCGGACAGACACCTCATGAAGGTAAGGATTCATTCCACCTCTTGGATCAAACTCGGGTCATTGTTGCGCACGTTGCCAACGGCCTTGCCTACTTTTCGAGGCACGAGGACGGGGCTCGAAATCGCATCGATCAGGTGGCGAATCTCAGAATCAGTCTCGGTAGCAGGATCAAGCCACTCATTCCACATGTCAGGCGGCACAACCACAGGCGAGCGATCATGAATATGCCCCAGCGCATCGGGCGCGCTACGCGTAACAATCGCGAAGGTCAGCAGCCACTGGTCTCGAGGGCCTTGCCATGCCTCATAAATTCCGGCAAATCCCATCACCGGGTCCCCCTCCCCCGCGGACAGGAACCAGGGTTGCTTGCCGCCAGCGCCGGCCTGCCACTCGTAGTAGCCGTTGGCGGGCACGAGGCACCGGCGCCGGCGCGCAGCGGCTTTGAATGAGGGTTTGTCCACCAGGCTTTCCGCGCGCGCGTTAATCATGGGGCGGCTGGCGTCGCGCGCCCAGGAAGGCACCAGCCCCCACTGGTGGGTTTGCATGCGCCGTAGCACCCGCCCAGGCTCCTCCTCGTATCTTTCAAACACGATGGGTAGTTGTTGGGAGGGGGCAGCGTTGTACGTGGGAGTAACTTCGCCTACACAAAAGTCAGTGCCAAAGATGGCCGTGAGTTCTTCCGCAGGCGTCCAAAGTACGTAGCGACCGCACATAGATCCTCCTAAACCAGCGCGCTAGATTCCGTTGGCGCCAAACATGAGGCCCAGCGTATAGGTGACGGCCGCGGCCCCATAGCCGATGAGGAGCTGGCGAATCGCGCGCTTCACCGGCGGTTTGCCCGAGAGCACGCCCACTACACCGCCTGTGAACATGAGGACCACACCAACCACGATCGCAGACAGCAGGATGCCCAGGTTTCCACTAGCGCCAAACAGGAACGGCAGCAGTGGCACCAGAGCTCCGATTGCAAAGAACAGGAATGAGGATGCGGCTGCGCCCCACGGGTGTCCGATTTCCGCGTGCGATTCGGACGGGTCAAGGTGACGTTCCTTGGACGATAGCAGGGAGCGGGGCGTGATGATAGAGCTGGTGGTCATTTCCGAGGCCGGACGGTTGAGCGCGTCGAAGATGATGCGTGCGTGTTCTTCAGATTCCTCAGCGGTGTCGCCGCGAGCGCGGAAGACGAGCTCCAGTTCGTTTTGTTGCACGTTGAGTTTAGAAACCTGCACGGGCGCGTCGGTGGACGGGTCCGAGGCCTCTAGTAGTTCGCGTTGAGAGGTGACGGAAATGTATTCGCCTGCCGCCATTGAGAGGGCACCAGCTAGCAGACCGGCAATACCGGTTGTGATGACCATGCTGTTTGGAACACCGGTGGCGGCAATACCGAGGATGAGGGCAAGGTTTGATACCAGGCCGTCGTTGGCTCCAAACACTGCGGCACGGAACGTGCCAGCAATGCGAGCACGTGAGCGGGCGGCGAGGCCGCGCACAACCTCACCGTGAATGTGCTCGTCGGCAGCCATCGCGTCGGTGGCGTCTTGGTCAACGTCGTAAGACTGGCGCTGTTCTGCGCGTTGGGCGAGGGCGAGGATAAAGATGGAGCCGAACGTTGCGGCAAACCGAGCGAGGATCCGCGAGTAGAGCGTGGGCTTGGGGGCGGGATGTGCGTGCTCGCCAAGGAGTGAGCTCCAGTGCTCAATGTGTCGCGTTTCGGCGTCGGCAAGCGCTTGCAGAATGGCGGCTTCTTCCCCGGTGCGTCGCTGCGCTAGGTTCAAATAGGTTTGGCGTTCCATTTGCTCATCGGCAAGGTATTTGCGCCAGCGTTTGATTTGTTCCTCGGTCGGCTGATTGCCAGGTGTCATGTGATTGTTCCTCGCACCGAACTTTGCACCCCAGTGCTACGAAGGGCAGTGTGGGGCTGTTCTAAAGACTGTTGAAATGCTACGAGGGCGGTATTACCGCCCTCGCCTCGTTATTCTTCTGTGTCTATGTCATCAACTTCTACGACAGTGACGTCAACGTACTGGTCTTGGGGTTCACCGAAGACGCGCTCTTTGACTACTCCAACGAGCTTGTCAGTGGCTGCTGCTCCGCCCTTTTTAAGGGCTTCGGAGACTTTTTCAGAGGCCTGGTCCATACGCTCAGCTACCAGCGGACTTTGCCTGATTTTAGATGCTTGCATCTTGATTTTCTCGTAGCGTTCGCGTCCTGCGCGCGTGCCTAGCACGTACCCAAGGCCGGCTCCTACAATGAATCCGAATTTTGCGCCCAAGGCTCCTCCTTATTGCATGTTTCTTAGCTAGTTTACCGGGCCAGACGGTGGGTGTGCACTTGCTGGAAGTGTTTCGAGGTGGCGTTGCTTGCGGTTTTGAACAAGCCGGGATTTAGGAGCGCTTTATCCATGGTTTTCGCTTAGGCTTAGGTTGTGACAGAGGTACAGATTACGACGCCCCGCGGAGTTCGGCTTGCGGGCACGTTTGTGGACCCTGTTGATTCGACGGACGCTGCGGTTTTGTTTGCGCACTCGTTCTTGGCTGATAGGCATTCAGGGGAGCACTTCGACCGCTTGTCAGCAGCGTACCGGGGCGCAGGTTATGCAACTTTGGAGTTCGATTTTTCTGGTTGCGGCGATTCCGATGATGACGTGATTACGCTGGCCAGCCAGGTTGAGGATTTACATTCGGCTTCGGCGTGGCTTCGCGCGCAGGGTTTTGAACGCCAGATTTTGCACGCGCATTCATTTGGCACTCTAGTGGCTTTGAAAGCCCGCCCGCAGGCCGCTAAAGCGATGCTTCTCACCGGCATGATTACAGGCCCACTGTCGTTTGAGTGGGATCAGATTTTTTCGTCCACACAGTTGGATGATTTGGAGCGCTCCGGCCGCGCGCAGATTCCCGACGATACGTATTCGAAGCGCGAGTTTTTTGTGATTTCGAAGCAGACGTTGATTGATCTGTCGATGAATGAGGCAGACGATTTGCTAGACGACTTGCCTGTCCCGATCCTGGCCATTTACGACGCGGACGATGAACAACTGGGCTTAGTTGAGATGGCTCAGGAAGAGTTTGCGCGCCTGCCGGGCGGTTCTCGCGTTGAGGTCGTGCGGGAGGCCCGTTTTGGCGCAAACGAGGGCGTAGATACGCTTCGCGACATGTCGGTGAAGTGGGCCAGCCACCACGTTCCGGTTCGCGTAGGCTAACTCAATCCGGCTTCTGCCCGCCCCTCGCGCATTTTATGAAAGTACGCGCGCGGTTTCTGCTTCTAGATTTTCGAGGTCTCCTAGCCACGCCCTCGTTCCAAAGCTGGTGGTGCTGAGCGATGCGATGCGGTTGGAAAAGTCGATGAGCGCAGACGGGTCGGTTGTTTCTCGATTTAAGAGACCGTGAGCGCATCCCCACGCGAAGGCTCCGTGGAACGTGTCGCCGGCTGCAAGAGTGTCGATGGCATCAACTGCAGGAGGGGTAACAGTCCCGGTTTTGCCGAGCCAGGCCCATTGCACGGGGTCTGGTCCGGCTGTGCGCACTACGCGTTCAATGCCAAAGCCTTTGAGGAAGGCCACCGTGTCATCGAAGTTCACGCATCCGGGTGGCAGGAAGTCTGCGGAGATGATGGCCACGTCTATGTATCCCAGCATTGTGGGTAGCCACGGTTTCCAAGATCCGCCGTCAAGGATGCGCAGGTATTCAGGCTTGTATTCTTGCGCCGCGAACGGTTCCCCATCTTCATGGGCGCCACTGGTGAGGACAGCCATCGCCAGATCGGGATTGTGGCCGTCAACAAGCACAACCTGCGGCTGGCCCATGGCTTCTAGGGTTTCCAACGCGATTTCGGGCTTTAGTGGCAGGCGCGTGTTGGTGGAGGCAACGGTGCGCGCATTGTTTTGCGCGTTGATGAGGATCGCGGACACGCTGGGGGTCAGATCTAGCTTGCCAGTGGTTTCGGGCGCCTCAGCCTCGTAATCGGTACAGTCCACCAAAGCCACTTCCTGGACTTCAAGGTCTTCAAGAATGAGGTGCGCGGCAGGGCCTTCACCGATTGCGGAAACGAGGAGGGAGGCCATCGCTCCTCCCGGATTCGCACCCCGATTGAGGTCGCTCGCGCTCGCGGCACGGGTTGCTGCGCGGGTGAGGTGAGAGAACGCAACGGCCGCGTTGGTTGCGGGCCCGCCCGCAGCGAGGATCTGATCAAGTGAGGTTACTTTTTGATTCTCGCGCACTGTACCCGCGGTTAGTTGGGCAACGTCGAGTGTGGTGATCCCAGCGAAAAGTCCGTACATGGTTTAAGTATCTCATTTGCGTTATCAATGGTGCTTCTCGCGTTCACTCAAAGGCGCGATCCGCCCCTGCTTGAAAGCGAATTAGTATCGCCGCTGGCAGCTTGGGCTACCAGCGGCGATCGTTGTCGAGTTGGAACGCGTTAGTCGTCAGCGATTCCCAGTTCGATGCTCTTGCCGGGGATCGAGTCAATCAGGTTGCGCGTGTAGCCGGTGTTCGGGTTGTCGAAGATCGAATCCGTGTCACCGGTTTCAACTACCTTGCCGTGTTGCATTACCACCACATCGTCAGCAATCTGACGGACAACCGCGAGGTCGTGGGTGATGAACAGGTAGGACAGTTCCATTTCGGCTTGAATGTCGTTTAGCAGGTGCAGGATTTGGTCTTGCACCAGCACGTCCAGCGCAGATACGGCCTCGTCAAGAACGAGGACGTGCGGGCGTAGCGCGAGTGCGCGAGCAATAGCTACGCGCTGGCGTTGACCGCCGGACAGTTCGTTGGGATAGCGCCTCATCGCAGAGCGAGGGAGGGCAACCATGTCGAGTAGTTGGGCTACGCGCTCCTCGCGCTCCTTCTTGGTTCCCCAGTTATGTACGCGCATGGGTTCTTCAACCGCACGGTAAATCGAGTACATGGGGTCCAGGGAGCCGTACGGGTTTTGGAATACCACCTGCAGGTTGCGGCGCATAGCGAAGCGTTCCTTCTTAGAAAGCTCGGAAACGTTTTCGCCCTCAAAAATTACGTCACCAGAGTCTTGCTCGAGCAGACCCAGAATGATGTTCGCCGCAGTGGACTTACCAGAACCGGATTCGCCTACAACACCTAGAGTTGTGCCCTTGCGCAGCGTGAATGACACGTCGTCAAGCGCCTTGAAAGTCTGTCCGCGCTTGCCGCGAATCGGGAAGGTCTTCACCAGGTTCTTAACTTCAACCGCAGCTTCAGTTGAGGTCGCGCCCTTACCTGCGCCCAGCAGTTCCTCTTCGGTCACCTGAATGCCAGCCTGGTGCGCGGTCATGATACGCGCGGTGGCTAGCGAGGGAGCAGCGGCAACCAGCCTCTTGGTGTAGGGGTGCTGCGGACGTTGCAGGATCTGCATGGCAGGCCCCGACTCCACGATGCGGCCGCGGTGCATAACAACGAGGTGTTCAGCGCGTTCAACGGCCAGGCCCAGGTCGTGCGTAATGAACAGCATCGCGGTGCCAAGCTCGTGAGTGAGCGTCTCCATGTGGTCCAAGATGAGCCGCTGCACGGTCACGTCAAGGGCCGAGGTCGGCTCATCTGCGATGAGCAGCTCGGGACGAGCAGCCAGGCCGATGGCGATGAGGGCGCGTTGACGCATGCCGCCAGAGAACTCGTGCGGATACTGTTTCGCAACGCGTTCGGTGTCGGGCAACCCGGCTTCAGCGAGGAGTTCATTGACTCGCTGGTGCATTTGCGAGCCTTTAACCACGTTGTTGGCCTTGAGGGCTTCGCGAACTTGGAAGCCGATCTTCCAAACGGGGTTTAGGTTAGACATGGGATCTTGCGGAACGAGGCCGATGTGGCGTCCGCGAATACGTTCCATCTCTTTACGGCTCTTGGTGGTGAGTTCTTCACCACGGAATTTGATGGAGCCACCCACGATCTTGCCGGTGCCGGGCAGGAGGTTGATGATGGCGTGCGCGGTAGTGGATTTACCGGAGCCGGATTCTCCTACGATGGCAACGGACTGGCCGGGGTAGATGGTGAGGTTGGCTTTCCGCACTGCGGGAACCATGCCCGTGGAAGATTGGAAAGCGACCTCGAGGTCTTTGATTTCGAGCAGGGGCTCGACGTCAGTGTTCATCTCGTTTTCCACTTCGTTTACCTCTCTCGTGACTTCGGGTCGAGAGCGTCGCGTACCACGTCACCCATCATGATGAAGCTGAGCACGGTCAGTGCTAGAGCACCTGCGGGGTAGAACAGCACGGATGGCTGGGTACGTAGCGCAACCTGCGCCTTGTTGATGTCGCCGCCCCACGAGACGATGTCTGGTGGTAGGCCCACACCCAGGAATGAGAGGGTTGCTTCAGCAACGATAAACGTGCCGAGCGCTACGGTTGCGTAAACGATGATGGGTGCCGCAGAGTTCGGCAGGATGTGGCGCATGAGGATGGTCCACTTGGATTCACCTAGCGCCTTAGCTGCAGACACGTATTCTTCGTTCTTAACGCTCATGACCGCGCCGCGCGTGATGCGCGCAATTTGTGGCCATCCAAAGATTGCGAGGACAAGAACCACGGTCCAGGTTGCACGGTGAGAGCGGAACATCTGCATTACCACGATTGCGGCGAGCAGGAACGGAATGGCGAACACGACGTCGGTGATGCGCGAGAGTAGCGAGTCGAGCCAGCCGCCAAAGTATCCGGCCAGCGAGCCGAATGCGGCTCCCATGATGGTCACGGCAATCGTGGTGAATACACCAACGGTTACAGATGCGCGAGCACCGTAGATAGTGCGTGCGTAGATGTCACAGCCTTGCCTGTCGAAGCCGAATGGGTGGCCGCCAGATGGAGCCTCCATGGAGCGCGAGAGTTCGCAGAAGTTCGGGTCCATTGAGGTGAACAGGCTGGGGAATGCGGCCAGCAGCAGAGCCACAGCAATGATTGCGGCTGAAACCCAGAATAGGGGGCGTTTGCGCAGGTTCTTCCAGGCTTCTCCCCACATGGACGAGGGCGCGGAGTCGTCTGCTACGGCGTCAACGGCCCCCAGGCCAGTTTCGTCTACGGGTGAGACGAAGTGTTCCTGGCCTTTTCGGTAGGTAGTTTGATTACTCATAGCGAATCCTCGGATCCAGAGCTGCGTATAGCAGGTCTACTAGCAGGTTGGCGATGATGTAGACGATCACAAGGACGGTCGTGAATGACACGACGGTTGCAGGCTCGCCCTTGATGATGGCCTGGTACATGTTGCCGCCTACGCCGTTGATAGCGAAGATACCTTCGGTAACGATTGCGCCGCCCATGAGGGCTCCGAGGTCGGCGCCTAGGAATGTTGCAACTGGAATAAGCGAGTTGCGCAGCACGTGGTTTTGAATCACCTTGCCGCGGGAGAGACCCTTGGCGTATGCGGTGCGCACGTGGTCGGATGACATGGTTTCAGATACGGACTGCCTGGTTAGGCGAAGTACGTAAGCGAAAGACACGGCGCCGAGCACGATTGCCGGCATAAGAAGGGCTTCAAACGTGGTGTTTCCACCAACCGTCGTTGGCGCCCACCCAAGTCTCACACCTATGAGGAACTGGAGGACGAAGCCGATAACGAACGTGGGCACTGCGATAACAAATAGGGAGACCACAAGAACGGTGCCATCGAAGATGCCGCCGCGACGCATGCCGGCGATGAGGCCAAAACCAATGCCGAAGATTGCTTCAAATGCAAGTGCCATTAGGGCGAGCTTGATGGTTACAGGGAATGCGCCGGCCATCACGTCGGTGACTTCACGGCCAGAGAATGTGGTGCCGAAGTCGAGTGTGAAAATACCTTTTAGATAAAGCAGGTATTGGACGAGGAATGGCTTGTCGAGGTTATAGCGCGCCCTCATTTGTTCCGCCACTGCCGGTGGTAGGCCGCGGTCGCCACCGAGAGCCTGGATTGGGTCACCGGGCATGAGGAACACTAACGCGTAGATAAGCAGCGTTGCGCCTATGAAGACGGGTATTAGCTGCAGGAGTCTACGTCCGATATATCGGATCATTGTGGTCTCCTTGGGTAACTGCTTACGCAGTTTTTATTTATTAGTTGTGAGTTTATGGTCTCACAGTTGCGAGCCCTGCACTCACAGGAGCGAGGCCCGGAGGGAAACCCTCCGAGCCTACGCTACCTTATATTCGAGTAATCACTTGGTGATCTGGTAGTAAAGCGGGACTGAGTTCCACCCAAACTCTACGTTATCTACAGCTTCGGTCGAACCGCCGGTCACGTTGGCGTACCAGAGCGGGATTGCCGGTAGATCCTTGAAGAGGACCGTCTGAGCCTTTAGGTACAGCTCGTTGGACTCTTCAACCGACTTGGCGCCAGCTGCCTGCTTGAGGAGGCCGTCGAAGTCTGCCGAGGAGTAGTCACCGTCATTCGAACCAGCTCCCGTGGCGTACAGCGGGGCGAGGAAGTTACCAAGACCCGGGTAGTCGGCCTGCCAGCCGGTACGGAACGCGGTCTTGATCGTGCGGTTGGTTACCTCGTCACGTAGCGACTTGAAGTCGGGGTACGGGGCGCCCTTCGCGTCGATACCGAGCACGTTCTTGATGGAGTTCATGGTTGCGTCTACCCATGCCTGGTGGCCACCGTCAGCGTTGTAGGCGAGTTCGAGGGAGCCATCCCACGCCGAGATTGCGTCAGCCTTGGCCCACAGTTCCTTGGCCTTCTCCGGGTCGAAGTTCAGAACCTCGTTGCCTTCAACCTTCTCGTTGTAACCGTCGATTACCGGCGAGGTGTAGTCGTGTGCCGGGCTACGAGTGCCCTGGAAGATGGTGTCGGTGATCTCTTCGCGGTTGATTGCCATGGAGATTGCCTGACGACGCAGGTTACCTTCTTCGCCGCTGAAGTGCGGGAGGCGCTCCGGGATGGTGAAGGACTGGAAGATAGCGGACGGCTGGTTTACAGCGCGGTCGCCAAGTTCGCTCTCGAAGCTGGAGAATGCCGAGTCAGGCACCGCGTCGAGAACGTCCAAGTTTCCACCGAGGAGGTCGTTGTATGCCGCGTCCTGCTGGGCGTAGAACTTGATCTCAACGCCGCCGTTCTGAGCCTTGCGCGGACCGTCGTACTTCGGGTTCGGCTTCAGCATGATCGACTCGTTGTGCTTCCAGTCGTCACCGGACTCTAGCAGGTAGGGGCCGTTACCAACCGGTGCTCCACCGAATGCTGCAACCGCGTCGGCGTCGCCAATACCCGCTTCAGGAAGCGGGTAGAACGCGGAGTAGCCCAGGCGCAGCGGGAAGTCAGCCTCAGGCTGCGAAAGCTCAACGGTGAACGTTTGGTCGTCAACAACCTTTAGACCCTCTAGGCCGGCGAAGTCAGCGGGGGCCTCGCCACCCTCCGGGAAGCCCTTGATGGGCTCGAAGAAGTAGGAGGAAAGGTGCGACTGCGCTACGCCCTGGTTCCACGCGTCAACGAACGACTTAGCAGTGACGGGGGAACCGTCAGAGAAGGTCTGGCCTTCCTTAATCTTGATCGTGTAGTTCTGAGAATCTTCAGTCTCGATCGATTCAGCGAGTTCGTTCTGTACGGCACCGGCTGCGTCGTAGTAGACGAGGCCAGCGTAGATCAGGTCAACAATCTTGCCGCCACCGGTTTCGTTGGTGTTGGTCGGGATGAGCGGGTTCTGCGGTTCGGAGCCGTTTGCTACAACAACACCGCCACCGGACTCACCCTCGGGCGCGCTCGCGCCACCACCGGAACCGCCAGAGCAGGCGGTCAGCGCAAGTGCCGCAACCGCAAAGGGAGCGACTAGGCGCAGGTATGAACGTTTCATTTTTCCTCCGTAAAATCGGATAACGATGAAGGGCGAAATGTCGCGCTTCATTTGCGTTGAACTTTAGCAGGAGCAAATTTTTTGAAATCTAAGCGTTCTAAGTCTGAGACGCTTTATTGTTAGCATTTCGAAACCAAAATGGCACTTTTGCGCTATATGTGGGGGATTATGATTTTTGTCGCCCGTAGATTTTTGTGACATACACTTACTATTTCAAAACACATATTCCAGATAGCGAGACGCTCCAAATGCTTGTGTTCTGGCGATTTTCTTTAGGATAGAAGCATGAAGGGAAGAAAATCTGGGTTCTCCAGCGAAGAACTGGCAGGTCGCGCAGCGGCGTTGCCGGTAATAGCATTCCCAGAAGAACTTCCCGTGTCGACCAGGCGCGAAGATATTGCGCAGGCCATCGAAAACCACCAGGTAGTGATTGTCTCGGGTGAGACAGGCTCGGGCAAGACCACGCAGCTTCCCAAAATTTGCCTGCAACTGGGCCGCGGCATTAGAGGAATGATCGGGCACACCCAGCCGCGCAGGTTGGCAGCTCGAACAGTTGCGGACCGGATCGCTGATGAGCTGGGCACCAAAGTGGGCAAGCGGCCCGGTGACGTGGTTGGTTACCAGGTGCGTTTCACGGACGAAGTTGGCCCCACCACCCTCGTAAAGCTAATGACGGACGGCATTTTGCTAGCCGAAGTGCAAAATGACCCGAACTTGGATAAGTACGACACGATAATTATTGATGAGGCGCACGAGCGTTCTCTAAACATCGACTTCCTGATTGGCTACCTGACGCGTCTGTTGCCGAAGCGTCCAGATTTGAAGGTAATCATCACGTCCGCAACGATCGATTCGGACAGGTTTGCAGATCATTTTGCAAAAGCGCTAGGCAAGCCCGTTCCGGTTGTGGAAGTGTCGGGCCGTACCTACCCTGTGGAAATCCGCTATCGCCCGCTGGAGCAGTCCGATCCTCCCTCGAATATCACGGATGAGGACAACGCCCCCGTGTCAGTTAAGGGCCTAGTGTTAGAAGACGCGGATGCGCCGCTCGCCCTGCTCGGATACGGCATGGGTGAGGACATTGATTACCTAACGGGCATATGCGAAGCCGTTGAGGAGCTTATCGATGAGGGGCCGGGTGACATCCTCGTGTTTTTGGCCGGCGAGCGCGATATTCGCGACGCCACGCACGCGCTCTCAGATTCGCTGGGGCCGCGCTATATCCACGCCGGCGATGCAACCGACAAGAGTCCGGCCAACGGGGTGGAAGTGCTCCCCCTGTATTCGCGCCTGTCAGCCCCGGAACAGCAGCGCATTTTCAAGCCGCACCCACGCAGGCGAGTTGTGCTGGCCACCAACGTTGCAGAAACATCGCTGACCGTGCCGGGAATCCGCTACGTGGTGGACCCAGGTTTGGCCCGTATTTCGCGGTATTCGAACCGCACTAAGGTGCAGCGGCTGCCCATCGAACCGGTGTCGCAGGCTTCTGCGAACCAACGTTCGGGCCGATGCGGACGCGTGAGCGATGGTGTGGCGATTCGCCTTTACTCGCAGGCAGATTTTGAGGCGCGGCCGCGCTACACGGAACCGGAGATTCTACGCACATCGCTGGCCTCCGTTATTTTGCAGATGATTTCGCTAGGGCTCGGCGCGGTAGAGGACTTTCCGTTCCTGGATGCACCTGCCTCTAAAGCCGTGCGTGATGGTGTCGGTCTGCTAGAAGAAATTGGAGCGGTAACCAGGCGTTCCCCTAGTGATCCCCTGCGACTTACTCGTGTTGGACGCCAGTTGGCTCGCCTGCCTATCGATCCGCGTCTGGGGCGAATGCTGATCGAAGCGGATCGAGAAGGCGTGGCCTCGGAAGTTTTGATTATTGTTGCCGCACTATCCATGCAAGATGTCCGCGAGCGCCCGGAGCAGTTCAAAGAGGATGCGGATAGGGCGCATGAGCGCTTCTTGGATCCGGAGTCTGATTTCATCACTTACCTGTCACTGTGGCGGTATTTGCGTTTGCAGTCGCGTGAGCTTTCGGGAACGCAGTTTAGAAAGATGTGCAGGCGCGAGTTCCTGCACTTCTTGCGTTGGCGTGAGTGGCAGGACGTCGCTGGCCAGTTGCGCGATCTGGCGCGTCCCCTCGGTTTGAAAGTGGATACGCTCCAGATTCCGTCACGCAAAGAGGTTCGCGATCAAGAGCGCGAGGGCGGAACGGTTGATGCTGCGGCACGCGCAACCACGGCGCTGACCGCGCGCACATCCGGCCGTAACAGCGAGCAGATCCACAGGGCGCTACTGGTTGGTTTGCTGTCTAACTTGGGTTCGTGGGACCAGGCTAGTCAGGACTATCAGGGGGCGCGTGGAACCCGGTTCGTGGTGTGGCCGGGCTCTGGTTTGGCGCGCAAACACTATGACTGGGTGATGGCTGCGGAACTGGTAGAGACGTCACGTCTGTTCGCTCGCACGGTCGCGAAGATCCAGCCCGAGTGGGTTGAGAAGTCAGCCAAGCGTTTGCTGAAGCATTCGTATTCGCAGCCGTACTGGTCCTCCAAGATGGGGGCGGCGATGGTTCGCGAGAAGGTGATGCTGTACGGCCTCACTCTGGTAGCGGATCGGCCCCTGCTACTCGCAAACGTGCCGCATGGAGCGAAGGTGGAGGCGCCAACGAACGCCACCTCGATTGCGGCCCGGGCCGGAGTTACCGGCGGCGAGTTGGGTGGATCGCCCCAGCAGGTTGCTCGTGAAATGTTTATCCAGCACGCCCTCGTGGATGGTGAGTGGAATGCTCACCACAAGTTTGTTCGCAAGAACAGTGAGCTACTGGCAAAGATTCATGAGGCGGAAAAGAAGTTGCGTCAGGGCGGCAGGGTGTCCGATGACGCGATTTTCGCGTTTTATGACGAGCGAGTGCCGCGTGAAATCATGTCGGCTGCACATTTTGATGCGTGGTGGCGCCGTCAGCGCGATAAGCGTTTGCTGGAAATGGAGCGCACGGATGTGCTTCCGGGTGTGCGCGAGGTGGATCAGCGCGGCTATCCGGCTAAGTGGCATCAAGGTGACATCACTTTGCCGCTACATTACGAGTTCGATCCGGGATCACCCCGCGATGGACTAACGATTCGGGTGCCTGTAGCGGTGTTGCCGCGCCTGCATGACGCGGGCTTTGAGTGGCTGGTTCCGGGAATGCTGGAAGAGCTGCTCACGGCCACTATCCGCGCTTTGCCTAAGCAGTTGCGTGCCCAGCTTGTGCCCGCGCCCGATGTTGCACGCGAGCTCGCCGCTTGGATCAAGCACAACATTTGGATGTCCGAGGACGCCTCGAGCCCCTCATCTGGGCAGGTAAACCCGGACGAGCGGGTTTCCGCTTCGAGTGACAACTCGTCAGGTTCAACTGTGTCTGCCGCGAGCTCGCCGGAGTCTGCGAGCGAGGACGAGGTGGACCCTCGTTCGCTTGAAGCTTCGCTTGGCAGGCTTGCCGCCTGGGCTTCAAAGTCGGGCACAGCGAATCTAAAGTCGATTGCGAAGATGAAGCAGGCGTCCGCGTGCCCTTACTCGCAGTCACAAACGGCTCCAGAATCTAAGCCCAAACCAGTATCCCCCACGGATCAGCAAACGCAGAACCAGCAGTCGATTTCGCCCGAACAGCCGCAGAGCGGCCTCGAAAATCAAGATAAACAGCAGGTGAAACGGATTCCGGGTACTCGAGCTGGCGAGTTCCTCCCCCACTATTTTGATGCGTTTATACGCGCTACCGACGCAGTTAAGGGCGTCGATGTTCCACGTGAAACATGGGACGACTTAACGCTGCCCTCGCATGTCACGCCTATGTTCGTTGTGGTCAATGCGCAGGGGCGCGAGTTGCGCTCTGGCGAAGATCTGACGTGGTTGCAAAAGCAGTTGAGCGGACAATCGCAAAAGGCGGTTCGTTCGGCAATGCGTGAGGCTTTGGATCAGGCGATGAAGGAGTCGGGCGCAAAGTCAGAACCGTCTAAGCGCACAAAAAAGGCGTTTGCGGGAGTGCAGGCATCCCCGAAGGGGCGCGCGTCGGAGGGTACGCCTGCTTCGGCAGACCAACCGACGCCAGGTGTTTTCGCGTCGGTCCCAGAATTGGATGGCTTGTCGGATTGGCCCGTTGTTGAGGGAGGCGCTTTGCCCCTCAGCGTGGATGCGCGCACGCAGGCAGGGCTTTCTGTTCGGGCATTCCCGGCGTTGGTGCCGCAGGGGTCAGCGTCTGAGCCGTCCGCTGGTGTGCGAGTTATTGCGGAGCGAACACAGGCCGATGCGAGCCACCGGGAGGGCCTGGCTCGCCTGGTTCTGGCACACACACGCTTGGCAACGGCTCGGGTGTCCACACGCTGGACGGGCCGGGAGGCGCTCATTCTAGCTAGCGGGCCATACCCGGATACGGAAAGCTTGGTGGCGGACGCACAGTTAGCAGCTGTGACGTCACTGATTGATGAGTATGAGACTCCTGCGGTGCAGGTACGTTCCAAGGCCCAGTTTGAGGCATTGGCCAGGTGGGTGCAGGATCGGATTGAGGATCGCACCTATCTGATTTTGGGTTGGGCCGTGGAGGCGTTCGCCGAGTTTGGCGAGCTTGACCGGGCGGTTCGTTCGGTGTCCTCGCCGGCGATGGTCAGGGTGCTGGCGGATGTGCGCGAGCATTCGAATAGCTTGGTGTTTGAAGGATTCTTAACGCGCGTACCTTTTGAGTGGTTGCAGCACGTGGCACGGTTTGTGAAGGCTGACCGGTTGCGGGTAGAGAAGACATCACAGTCCGCGAGCGTACTTGCGCGCGATGGGGGGCTGTGGCGCTCCGTTAAGGACGTCGAGGCGGCGTTGGCATCCGCCCGGGCGGCGCTTCCAGCTCACGAGGTGGCCCGAGCTGCGCAGCTGAATGAGGCCCTGTGGTTGGTGGAGGAGCTTCGCGTATCCCTGTTCGCTCAGGAACTTGGAACCTCAAGAAAGGTGTCACTGAAGCGCCTACACGCCACTTTGAATGGCTAGCAGGTTTCGCCCTCTTCACGCGCGATTTTCGAGTCTACTATTTCGCACCTCGTTCCGCTAGAATCAGAAGCGGGAGGTTTTGATTCATCATGTTGCGTAATTCTAATTCTGTTGGGCAACGGCTTGTTGAAGCTCGTAATGCTGTTGGCATGACCCAGCGCGATTTGGCGGGAGCTTCGGGCATTTCCCAACCGACGATTCATCGCATTGAAGCGGGACAGCGCGAAACCTCACCCGTTGAGGTTGCGGTTCTTGCCGATGCGTGTGGCGTGTTGCCGGCTGACCTGTATGGAACAAGTACCGTTGCCGAGGACGTTGTTTACGCGGGACGAACCGATAGTGATGGCTCTGCGGCATTGACTGCGTACATGATCTACGCGCTTGGGTTGGCTCGTCGCTTGGATGAGCTTGGCGTACCGGAGACACGATGAGTAACGAGCGAATCGGACGAGAAGCAGCCGAGGAGTACCGTGAGAAGCTTGGATTAGGTACGCGCCCTGTCGGGAATTTGGCTCGACTTATTGAGAATGAACTCGGCATAGGGGTTGCCTACGTTCAGGGGGCGGAACCCGGCCATGGAATGACTATGAGCGATGGGCTACGCACTCTTATTGCCGCGGGATGCACTCCGCATCCTTTGCGAATGCGTTCTACGCTTGCCCACGAGTTAGGTCACGTCGTCCTTCAAAGCGTTGATCGTTATCTTCATGATCAGGAAATAGGGGAGCGAGATTCAAGAGAGATTCAGGCTGATGCTTTTGCTCGCCATTTCTTATTGCCTTTAGCGGCAGTAGAGAAGTTTGCTGATGGAAGGCAAGTTTCGGAACGGCTACTATCAGATTTGGTGCAGACTTTTGGGGTTTCTGCTCATATGGCCGCCATCCAAATGCGGGATTTGGGCTTGATAAACAGTTCTACATTTGAGGAGTGGAAGAGCCTTTCTGGTAGCCTGCTGTCGACTCGTTACGGGTGGCCATCCGAGTATGAGGTGCAGGCATTGGAATCATCTACGGCCCGTCCTCCTCAGGATATTCTCGCTCGAACGATGGAAGGCTATAGGTGGGGTGCTGTTTCTGCAGCCGCTATTGCTCGCCTTTCTGGCGAAAGCAACGTTTCAGCGGTTTCTGAACGCTTGCAAACAGAGGAGATTATTCCTGGAAACGCACGCTTTACTGCGGCTGAGGCTCCAACAGATTCGGGGGCACGATTGACCGCGGAGGAGCTCAAAGCCCTGATGGGTAATGCCGAATAATGCATATTCTCGACACGGGTCCTATTTTTAAGTTCCTCACTACGGATTGCACACCCCAGCTGCTAGCAGCACTTGGCCATAATAAAATTTGTGTTCCTGCCGCAGTGGAGTACGAAATTTTTGACACACCGAAAAGACGTAGGCAGTTTGCAAGGGCGGCAGACGTATGGAGGAGCTTTCCGGACAGGTTCCGGCGTGTACTATCAGACGAACCTACTGCAGAAATGCGCGAGTGTTGTCTAGCTGTTTTCGGCCTGGAGTTTAGTGACATGTATTCTCAAACCAAGGACAGGGGCGAAACCATGGCGATACTTCATGGTGTTTTGGCAGCCCGTTCTGGCGAGCAAGTACTGATTGTCTGCGATGATGGGGCCGGTATTCGCATGATCGAGAGGCAATCCGCTATTTTGAGAGAGCAACAATCGCGAGGGATTTATGACTCAAGCGGTAGCATATCTCACGCGGACACGTTGACGTTGTTGCGATGGGCTATCCAAAATGGCGCCTTCGAATCAAAGACGGAGTTTTTGAAGCGTTATAAGCGAATGGCCTCACTGGACGAGGCATTGCCAAAGGAAGTCAAAGAAACCGGTCTAACTCATCCGCATCTTTGGAAATTGAAGTAATACTTGCATTGGTATACGAAAATTGCGTACAGGGGCATCCATTTAGATGTCCAGGTCGTACGAGTCGTCTATCGCTCGCCCTGTCCGAACTCTCATAGCGCCTCGCGCGCGTGCTCCACGATGTAGTCGGCAACGGATTCGATAACGTCGAGGGTGTTCTCAAAGTCTTGTTGTGTGCCATACCAAGGGTCGGGAACGTCAAGTTCTCGCCTGCGCGCGCCGGCAAGCGCGGGATCCATTGCGCGGAACATGCGCAGATCAGTTGAACGCTGGTCGCCAACCTGCGGGTTTTCGATCACATCAATATGGGTGCGCGTAGCCAGCCGTTCGACAGCCGCATAGTGGTTTGACGTCATTGCGAGAACAAGGTCGCAATCTTTTAGGTCTTGCGCCGTGATCTGCCTGGCGAAGTGATTGGGGATATCATAGCCAGCGGCTTTTAGAGTGCGCTGGGCGCGGTAGTCAATGGGGTTGCCGTGTTCCTCGTCAGAAATGCCAACAGAGGTAGCTACGGCATCGAGTCCAGCGGCTTCAAAGTGCTGATTTAGCACAACCTCGGCCATGG
Source organism: Actinomyces urinae (assembly GCF_900119695.1). Classification (GTDB taxonomy): domain Bacteria; phylum Actinomycetota; class Actinomycetes; order Actinomycetales; family Actinomycetaceae; genus Gleimia; species Gleimia urinae. The sequence goes on along the minus strand of NZ_LT632547.1, from coordinate 1,290,190 downwards.
CGGATCGGCAAATGTTTCCGGTGCAAACAAAAAGTACTCGAAACGTCATGGGGCTCAGCCTATCAACGTAGCGAGAAAGCGAAAACCGCGGTTGAATGCGTTAGGTCGCCAATAGGTGCCGGCATCGAGCAGGAGCAGCATGCACTGCACCCGGGCTTTTGCACGATCTGTAGGCCTTAGCGCCGCGTCGAAGATTCCCTGACTACGAGTTCAAAATCAACTCGTTCCTCACCGCAATCGGTGTTCCCGAGTTCAATCAGTTCCATGAGTGCCTTCACAGACTGTCTGGCTATAGCAACCTTGTCCGGACTGATTGCGGTTAGAGATGGAAGAGTGTAGGACGCCACGTCCGTGTCGTCCCAGCCTGTAACCATCACATCGCCTGGCACATGCGCGCCGATATCGGCCAATGCTCGCACTGAGCCCGCCGCTGCAAGGTCATTGAGGGCGATGATCGCATCCGGCAAGTCATGAGTAGTGAGCCAGGATGTTAGAGCGCCGTGCGCGCCCTCGTATGTCCACGGAGATTCCACCACGCAATCTGAGGTCAGGCTCAGCCCCTTTTCTTCAAGCGCTTTTTCAATACCGCGTCGGCGTTGAGGGCCTGGCCCAATTGTCATCACTGTTTCAGAGGAACCTACAACAACGAATCTTCTCGCCCCGCGCTCCAATAGGTGTTCTGTGATCGCCTTGCCGGCTGCTTCTCCATCAACTGCGAAGTGAGGGACGCCAACATCAGAGATCTTTTCGCCCAGTAAAACGAGCGGCACATCAATCTTGGGTAGCTCTTCCCCCGTGAGAACGATCGGGGAATAGATCACTCCATCAACTACGTCTGGTCGGAAACCTTCAAGGGATTTAAGTTCCCGATCTCGCATGCCTTCGGTCTCGGTGATGAGCAGAGTTTGGTCGTACTTTTGAGCTTCTCTTTGAATGAGGTGTGCTAGTTCCCCAAAATATGGCCAAGAAATGTTTGGTACAGCCAGCGCGATCATACCGGTACGTCCAGACCGAAGTCTTTGAGCAGCGATATTTGGCCTGTAACCGAGTTCCTGAATGGCGTCCTGCACCTTCTTGCGAGTCTGGTCAGAAACATGCACGTAGTCATTAACAACGTTTGAAACAGTTCTTTGCGAAACGCCGGCAAGCGCCGCAACGTCTTGCATGTTTGGTGGTCGCAAGCCCTAACTCCATCGCTATTTTGAAAATATTAAAACGTCAAAACAAGAATCAAATGCAAGTTTACAGATAGTGCCCGCGATCCCCATATTGCGACTTAAACGTAGGGCGCCCACCGATTCAAACCGGTAGGCACCCTACGTTGGTGGACAGATAGCTTTCGATTTACTTGAGGATTCCCTCAATAGCTGTCTGAAGCTCATCTAGCGTCGTTTTAATGTCAGCATCATTCAGCCAGGTAGCTTCGATGGTCTCCTGGATAGATGAATCAATGGCAGACCACTCAACAACACGTGGAGGCAATGTACCGTATGCCTTTGCAGTTTCGAGATACTGCTCGCGGTGCGGAGCAGCGAGGTACTCTTCCGAGTTCAAAGCAGTGTTACTTGCAGGCATGTGCCCCGTCTTAATACCCCAGACTCCAGTGTTTTCGTAGTAGAACTTAGCAAGCTCAAATGCAGCCCGATACTTTACAGGATCACCTTGTTCCTGAACGGGAACCGTCCAGACGTGCGAGTTCGCCCAAGTTGCAGGCTTATCAAATAGCATCGGCGCGTCAGCTACTTCGTAATCAAAAGGCGTCTCAGCTTCAAACTGATTGACTGCCCACGAGCCGTTGTACATGATGGCCGACTCCCCGCGCAGGAAGGCCTGCATGGAAGCATCATAGTCGTGAGTCTTCGCGGTAAATCCTCCATCAACTAGCTTGTTGACGAGTTCGAGAGAGGTTACAGCTTCCTCACTGTTCATGTTTACTTCACCGCTCTGCGGATCCAAAAGCGTTCCACCTTGCTGATAGATGAATGCCTCCCACAAGCGCGAAGCCATCGGATCAGCAGTCATTGCGACATCCAGGTAATTCTTCCCGGTCTTGTCTTTCACAATCTGAGCATGCTCGAGGAATACCTTCGGGTCTGTTGGAACCTTGTAAACTTCGCCATCTGCGGCCAAACCTGCCTCGCGAAGAATATCCATGTTCAGGTGAGAAACCGTTGCGTGCGAATCAAAGGGAAGCGCGTATTGCTTACCGTCGTACTCAACCGCTGCAGATGCCGGGTCGGTGTAATCCGAGGTGTCAACACCAATAGACTCGGGAACCTCCATGAGTAGGTCCCTATCTGCATACTCAGGCAGATTCGATCCGTGCATTACGGCGATATCTGGCTTCTCCGAACTAGCCAGCGCTGTATTCAACCCGTCGTAATACGAGTGCCAGGAGGATCCACCCAGCCGTTCGACCTTGATCCCCCAAGCATTTTCAGCTTCGAACTTATTGGTCAGGATCTGGATAGCTTCACATTCTGTGGTCGCCTTATCCATGTCTGTAACGCCGTTGGTGGTTTCGTTACAATCTCCAAAGAACCGCGCCAAGGTTATCGTGGTGCCCTGAAGGTCATCGTCTGAAACCTCTGCGATTTTCTGGAGCATGTCCTCGCTGGATCCGGATTCGCCTCCGGATCCTCCCGAGCCACTCACGCCGCAACCCGTAAGAGCTAGTGAAATAGCGCCCAGCATCATTGCTGGAACACCTAATTTCCTTAACCTCATTTTTCTCTCCAATCTTTCTTGGGTTTGTTATTTTTCTCCAGAAGACATGGACACGCCTCGAATGAGGTACTTCTGGAAGAAAACGAATACAAGTAGCAAAGGCAACGTGCCCACGATGCCTCGAGCCATCAATGAACCTAGCTCCGTTGATTGCGAGAAGGTCCCCTGCAACGATGCAAGGCCCGTCGTGATCGTAAACATTGCAGGTTTCGTAGCAGATACGAGTGGCCACAGATAGTCATTCCACGTCTGCACAAATGTGAATGTTGCTAGAGCGATCAGTGAAGGGCGGGCAAGGGGCAGCATCACCGAGTAGAAGATCCTCCAGGAAGAAGCCCCGTCAATGCTGGCTGCCTCTTGAATCTCATCCGGAACTTGCGCGAAGAATTGCGTCATTATGAACACGCCTAGAGGAAAGGCAATCCGTGGCAGAATCAACGCCAGGTAGGTGTTATGCAGGTTAATGTCGCTAAACATCATGAACAGAGGAATGAACATTGCCTCTTTAGGAACCATCATTCCGGCAAGCGTGAGCGAGTAAACCACTAATCTGCCCGCAAACGGCAGCTTCGCAAATGCGTACCCTGCCATTGCGCATACAGCTACCGTGACGATAGTGGTTATGACCGTGACAATCGTGGAGTTTAGGAACCACCGCAGAGTTGCGCCTGTAAGGAAAGCATCAGCAAAGTTTGAGAGCGTGAATCCTTGCGGAAACAGGCTTTGCGAATTGGTTTTTAGAACGTCATTTGGAGTCAGCGCCAAAGACAACATCCAGATTAGGGGGATGAGCCAAAGCAGAACGATTAGGATCATCGAAGCGTGGTACAGCACGTTAGCCGTGTTTCGCTTAGGGTTTGGCTTCGGCTCGGTTACCTCCGGAGCGAGAGAGAGTGTCTGAGCAGTCATTTCAGTTGCTCCTTTCGCGCGACATGAGGAATTGGATAAGTGAAACGAAAACCATTACTACGAATAGGAAAAGTGACATCGCGGAGGCATACCCCAGGTTCGAATCCCTGAAGCCGGTTTGGTAGATGTATCGAACCAAAACATCTGTGACGCCTCCGGGCCCACCATTTGTCATGATGTTCACCTGACCAAAAATCTGGAATGACGCGATCACCTGGGTAACTACAACAAGTAGTGTGGCGTGCTTCAGGCCAGGCAAGGTGATTGATACGAACTTTCGCCATGGCCCCGCGCCGTCTATTGCTGCAGCTTCATACAGAGTGGGATCAATATCTTGCAGGCCAGCTCCGAACAGGATCATGTTGAAGCCCACCGTCCACCACACGGTAGTCACAACGATTGCGGCCATCGCAGTCCGTGGATCCGACAACCAAGCCACTACGCCAACGCCTAGTGTGTCAGTCAGTTTGGCAACTATTCCTCGCGAGGGGTTGAGCATGTATCCCCAGATAAGGGTGGCTACCGATACTGGGAGGATGTACGGGACAAAAAGGGCTGCGCGATAAAATCCATTTCCTTTTTTGCCCAGATCAAGCAATAGCGCAAAAGCTAGGCCCAACCCGGCAATGATCGGTGTTGACACGATCGTGAAAACCACTGTGTTCTTGAAAGCGTTCCAAAAGCGCGGATCGTTCCAAGCCCCAGTGTCTCCCGCGTTAAAGCCGAGCAGGAGGGCAGCTACGATCAGGGAAACAACTAGCAATATTTCACCTGAACGAAGGCGATTATTGCGTGCTGCCCAAACTGCAGTTACTGCGGCAAGAAATAGAAGCGTTAGTTGCACCCACCAAGAGGATCCAACGCTCCATTCAATTCCGGCTCCTCCAAGCATCTGCTTGTAGTTTTCGAATCCCACCCACTGCGGTGTTCTGCCAAGTAGATCCCAGTCGAAGAAGCTCATCAGCACCGCTTGCACAACGGGGTAAAGGATGAACGCTACGTAGAACAGCAGAAATGGAACCGTAAAACCGAAGTTGGTGAACCACCGTCTGATATCGCGAGCGCTACGCGTTGAGGTCATTTTTCGGCCACCCCCACTGCGTGTTCGGTTACCACTCGAGGACGCACTTGAGAATCATGCGGCTTTGAGCAGGTAATGATCTCGCGAACAGTTTCCTTAGGCAGTTTCGGTTTCCTATCAGGAGTGCAAATCCCGTTTACCTCCTGCGCGGTATCCGTTAGCTGCGTGTAGCAGAAACCCGCTAAGAAAGGCGATTCAAGTAGGGCGAAAACAAGTCCACTAAAGACCTTCTCGTACTCTTCCTTAGAACCGACCGTCCTGTAGCCCCAGTGCTTCGAATCCTCCTCAGCCAAAGCAATCCCTCCGAATTCGGAGACGATGACGGGTTTGTTGAAATCCCAATCCGAATCAAGGAGGGTTCGACGCCCTTGGGGACCGATGCCGTTTACGGATTGCCTCATGGCGCTTTCACTCGCGTACGCGCACTGGAGTTGCTCTGGCTTATCCGCGTAGTCGTGTGTCGTAACGATGTCCGTAGCAGGCTGTTCCCAACCGTCATTTGAGCTTATTGGGCGCGTGTCATCTACCGCGCGGGTTAGATTCGCCATACCCTCCACAAAAGCTCGCTGCCTTACATCGGCGGCTATCTGCGGAACACCCCAGGATTCGTTTATTGGAACCCAGGTGATGATTGACGGAGACGACCTATCTCTACGAACCGCACTGAGCCATTCTGCAGAAAGATCAGTCAGTGCACTGTCGTCAAAAACATATGCGGAGGGGAACTCTGCCCAAAGCAAGAGCCCAAGCGAATCGGCCCACGCCAGGTAGCGGCGATCCGGGGTCCTCTCATGAATTCTTGAAAGGTTGAATCCAAGGTCCAAGATAAGTTGAATCTCATCTCGAATAGCATCTGGTGAGGGGGCAGTAAAGTAACTCCCTGGCCAGTATCCCTGGTCCAGAATCCCCCTGATGTAGACAGGCTGGCCATTGATGTGCAGGTAATCCTGCGACACACTAACGCTTCGGATACCCGCATAGGACACTACGCGATCCACACCGCAGCCAGATTCCAAGGTTAGGAAGAGGTCAATCAAGTTCGGATGCGCTGGCGCCCACAACCATTCTTGTGAATCCATATTGTTTTTGATCTGCGGAAGAGGAATCACCACATCAAAAACTCGCGCATTAGGGCAAACCGAGATGTCTGCAATATCGCTGTTCTTGCTTCTAGCCCGAACCATGAACTTAGCGCTTGCTTCGGGCTCCTTCGACAAAGTGATCTGGCCGATTAGCTGCGCACCTTCAACATCAGAGCGCCAGTACAGCTCTTCGATAGCTAACTTCGGACGAGCCTCTAGCCAAACATCGCGCCAAATTCCTGTACTGCGCTCGTACCAAATTCCATTAATTTCTTCACGCCAAGACTGCTTACCCCTCGGCTGGCTTGCAACAGGACAATCTTTGGCTCGAACCACTACTTCGAAAGGAGCAGCGCCCTCAAGTTGCACCGAGAACGGCGTGTAACCTCCGCGATGACGAGCGACATGTTGGCCATTAACCCAAACATCACACTCATAATCCACCGCCTCGAAGTTTATGAACCACTCCGGATGCTCCAATGAGCTCGTCAGATCCTCAGCTGTAATCGTTCGTTTATACCAAACAACTTCCGAGTCATTCTGAGCGTCCTGCCATGCATAGCCAGACCTTTTTGAACCCGGTGGGAACGGGACGATAATGGCATGCCCAAACGCATCCGAGCTACCAGCCTGATACCACTTCTGAACCAGCCCAACATCATCGGGATCTTCTTGGAACCCCCACTCGTCATTAAGACTGTGCCAATCTTCTCTACACAGCTGCGGCCGTGGATAGCCGGCTTCTAACCATTTGAAGAAACTGTCGTCGTTGACTCTCATATACCGACTATATGCTACGTAGCAAAGTTATTTGCCACGTAGCAAACAAAAATTGTAACAATCTGGTTACTTTTGTGACGTGCGCCATGTTTACAAATGGCCCGGACTCGCATATGTAAGTCCGGGCCACCTCTGGTTTACCTTGGCAAACCGCCTCAAAGTCGGTGGTAAACCTCGGTTTTCAAACTAGAAATCCCAGTCGTCGTCCTCAGTGTCCTCGATATCACCGATAACGTAAGAGGAACCTGAACCAGAGAAGAAGTCATGGTTCTCGTCCGCGTTTGGCGACAGTGCAGCCAGGATTGCCGGGTTGACGTCCGTGCTCTCGGGCGGGAATAGCGACTCGTAGCCCAGGTTCATGAGGGCCTTATTCGCGTTGTAGCGCAAGAACTTCTTCACGTCCTCCGTTAGACCCAGCGGATCGTACAGGTCTTCCGTGAACTTCTCTTCGTTCTCGTACAGTTCGTCCAAAAGCTCGAACGTGTAATCCTTCAGCTCAGCCTGGCGCTGCGGCGAAGCCTCAGCAACCGCCAGCTGGTACTTGTAGCCAATGTAGTAACCGTGCACGGCCTCGTCGCGAATGATCAGACGGATCAGATCTGCCGTGTTTGTGAGCTTGGCGTGCGCAGACCAGTACATGGGCGCGTAGAAGCCAGAGTAGAAGAGGAACGACTCAAGCATCGTTGAGGCAACCTTCTTCTTCTCCGGGTCATCACCCACGTAGAAGCTGTTAATGATGCGCGCCTTGTTTTGCAGTTCCGCATTCTCTTCAGACCAGCGGAACACCTCGTTAATCTCGCTGGTAGAAAGCAGCGTGGAGAAGATCGAGGAGTAAGACCTGGCGTGCACGGACTCCATGAACGCGATGTTCGTGAGCACGGCCTCTTCATGCTGCGTGCGCGCATCGGGAATCAGCGAGATCGCGCCAACCGTGCCCTGCAGGGTGTCAAGAAGCGTGAGGTTTGTGAAAACCTTATTGGTCATATCCTTCTCAGCGTCGTTTAGTGTGCGCCAAGACGGGATGTCATTCGACAACGGAATCTTTTCTGGCAACCAGAAGTTACCCGTAAGCCTGTCCCAAACCTCCAGGTCTTTTTCGTCCTCAAGCTTGTTCCAGTTAATTGCTTCGAAAACGTTTCCTTCAGCCAACTTCAACTGCGCCTTTCACTTGCAACCGATCATGCACGCGTGTCGCGTGACTTCCTTACTATTACTGATTTTTGAGGGCGAAATAGGTCACCCCGCCAGCTACTGCGCCAAGAACTAGACCCTGGCGAATGTGTGGCATCTTCTTGCCCGCGCGCTTGCGACGCTCGCCGCGGTGGAGGATGTAACGCTCCACAAGCGAGTTCACTTTCAGCGAGACCACTACCGACCCAACGCCGATACCGACCTGCGCAGCCATGGGCAGGTCACCAAAGTTCTTCTTCCAGAAGTCCTGTAGCTGCGCCCCCGACTCTTTCACGTCGTCAGCGGTATAACCCACGTGCTTGTAGTAGGCGCCAATACCGCCCAGCAGGGCGCTCTTTGCAACGAAGCGAGTACCGGATCCGCGCAGAATGTCAGGCATTGCGTACCACGCGAAAACGGTTGAGCCAATCACCATAGATTCGGCCTCAACGGGATTATCAACGCTCCAGTCATGTAGCTCGGTCAGCGTCTTAACGACCTCGCCTTTAAAGTCTTGCTCGAGTGCGGTTTGCGTGCTCATGGCTGCTCCTAGCATTCTTAACAACGGTTACGCTCTAGTGTAGTTCGGCTGGCAGACTAGAGCGAGACAAGCAACGTCTACTTCTGCACCGCGTTGAAAAGCTTGCCGTCCAGGCCCTTTTCGCCAAAGGCTACAAATCGTTTCGACGAGGCCTCGGTGAGCTTATTTGTCATCAGCACGGTAGCTACCGCTTCGGCTTCGCTGGTGTTCGCAGGTAGTGGAATGAGGGGGCCGCTTGCGGACTCAGCCGCCAAAATGAGGCTGGCCGGGTCGTCTTGGGCGGCAACCGCCGTCACGGAGTTCTTTTCAACTTTCCGCGCGGTTGCAGCGTTTAGAGCAACTGACTTAACGGACCCGCTAATGGAGCTCTTGCGGAACGCTCCTGCTACTCCGTCCACCAGCTTGGGGTCTAGCGTGCCAATTCCTACAACATAATCTGGTTTCAGGCTTGCAGCGATTTGCTTGGCCTGTTGCACGTGATCTTTGCTGACCAGAAGCACGGGCCCATCCCCCATGGTGCCAGCAATCGCCGCGAGCGCATCCTTGTTCTCATCGTCAGCCCCCACCAGGTAAACGCGTTTAGCTCCCTTTGAGTAAGTAGCTTGTGCAATGAGGTTTGAGGTAGCCTCGGCGGATTCACCCTGCCAGGTCAATAGTTCAACCTGTCCGGTGAGGGCATTGCTATTGTCACGAGCAGTTTGCGCGAAGCTGCGTGCAACCGCGCCGGCTTGTTCAGCCACTCCCTCGCCAACAACAACTACAGTTTCCGGGCAAAGCCGCGCGATTTCAAGTAGTGTGCGCTCGCTAAGCTCCCCGTTCTTTTCGGTGAAGAGGACGGGGCCGGGACGTTGCGATTTGGGAGCTCCCGCGATGGTGGCCGCTCCGCCATCCTCAAATGGGTTGATAAGGTAAACAGTTTTTGCGGACTGATTGAATTGGCGTATGGAAGTTGCGATAGCGGCTTCGCTAGGGGTTTCTTCGTAACGCACCATCTGAATGTCGCCAGCAAAAGTGGTGGAAATGAGGGTTGTGCGCGAGCCCATCGAGAGATCAGGCGCGGCAAGGGCTGGCGTAGCAAGGGAGAGAGGTAGAACGATTGCCGCCCCCATCGCTAGGAGGCGGGTGTGAAGAATCTTTCGCCTCATAAAACCCCGCATTCGCACTCGAATGTACCGATTGTAGCGGTTTCAACTAGACACGCCAATAGGTGATCAAATCGTGACTATTCATTCCCCTACGAAATGATGGGGTTTACGCGGCTGGAACCATCACAGTTTGCGGCAGACCTCGGCGAAAAGTCTATGCAACTAGTCTTCGAGCAGGCTTTGCAGGTGCTGGAACACGGCGGCGCCGTCGGCTCTAAGTCCGTCGTGCTGGTATTCATTGGTCACCCAGGTGCGAATGCCGGCAAGCTCCGCGGTTTGAAGAGACAGGTCGGTGGGCACAAACATGTCTTCGAAGTAGACGGCTGCGGCTCCGGGCACCTCGTTGTTTGCGAGCTGCTCGGGGTTGTAAACCGGCTCCCAGTCCGTGAATGCCGCGAGTTCGTGTGCCAGTTCTCGCATGGGAGCAAGCGCAGGGTCCTCATCATAGATGAGGGGGTACATGTGCTCGCCGGTCAGGTAAACAGGGCTTTCGGCCCGGTAGTCCGGCGCGGGCGCAAACCCTTCGGGGATGCCTGATCCCACCTCACCTAGGAGACGTTCAGCGGCCCAATTTGTGGCTTCACCGCGGAGAGCTGGCGTGGCACCAGCGTAAATCGTCTCGTGAAGCACCCCGTACATTGGTGAATCGCCGTGCGAGAGTTGGCGCGCCACCATGTCGAGGAACTGCGTGTTCAGGCGCTTGTGCCCACGCACGCTCACAAACGGGCCCTCGAAGAAATAGTGCAACTGGTCAAATCCGGTAGTCGTTCCAAGCATGAGGCCAAGCATGCGCAGACGCCGGGAAGTCAGGCGCTCCCCTGTTGGCAAAATCTCTTCATGCGTGTCGAGGTGGGTGAGCACGTCTTTCAGTGTTTGCTGGTCTGCCTCGTATCGCTTGAAGTAGGCCTCGTTGCGGGCCGCTGTTGCGCGGTAGGTGCGACGGTAGATTTCGTCAATGCTTACCAGACCGGGCAGGCCGCCGGTGTAGCAGACCGCCGAGAGACCCTCGGGGGCTAGGGACAGGTACGACGTGTTGATGAAGCCGCCGTAGGATTGGCCCAGGCTGGCCCACTTCTTGCCGGCGTTGATTTCACCGCGCAGCAGTTCTGCGTCGCGCACCATGTTGTCCGCGCGGAAGTGCTTAACGTAGTTGACCTGGTCTTTGACCGTAGCGAACTCGGAAAGCGTCAGAGCGTCAAGGCGGGTTGAAAGGCCCGTGCCACGCTCGTCCATCAGGATCACTCGGTGAGTTTTCAGCGCTTCACCGATCCAGCCGCTATTGAAGTCGCCGGGACGCGGCGCGCGTCCACCCGGGCCTCCCTGCATGAAAATGATTGCGGGCTGGTCAGTGTTTGGACCGTTCTTGTCCAGCGTCACTTCGCGGGCAAACAGTTCAATCTGGCGCCCATTCGGGTCGGAGTAATCCAGTGGGACCTGCAAGCGGTGCTCAGTTACGTGTACGCCACGGTGAATGTAAGTGCGGCGGCCCGCTGCCTCGCTAGCCGACTTTGAAACCACGCTGCTCACCGGATCCACCTTCTTTTCTATCCGTTGCCTGTTCTCTATGTGCTTCTCGCCCGTGTTGCCGGCCTCTTTCAATGCGATTTCCCTGACGGGCACGCTTTCCCTCGCGGGTTCTGCGTTTGGCACAGCAGTCTGTGAGCGCTCGTTCGAACTATCTTGCGCTGGCTCGTCGAATGAGAACAGCATGTCCATCTCATTCACAGGCTCTTCAGGTTGTCTTTCCTGGCCGAGGCGAGAAAACCCCGGCCCCTCTTTAACCGTTTTCCCGCTTTGGATTGCCGTTGCAGCGCCACGGGCAAGGTCGTCGGCACGCTCGTTCATGTTGTGATTGTTGTGTCCGCGCACCCACTCGAACTCGACTTTGCGACCCTTCTTGCGGGCATAATCAAGTTCTTCGTCCAAAGCTTCCATGATTTCGCGGTTAGCTACCGGTTTGCCATCGCCCTTCTTCCAACCCTTGCGCTTCCAGGCGAAACGCCATTTGGTGAGGGCGTTAATGACGTACTGCGAATCGGCAAAAATATGCAGGTCTTCTTGCGTGCCCCTGGTTTGACGGAGAAGGTCGAGTACGGCGAGCAGCTCGCCCACATTATTCGTGCTCTCTTCTAGCGCTCCTGCACTCCAGTTTTGCTCGTCCATGTACCAAGCCCAGCCGGCAGGGCCGGGATTTCCCAAGGAGGATCCGTCGGTGGCAGCAATCAAAGTCATACGCTCATTCTAACGACGAAGCCAGACATCCTCGTAAAGCAATGACTGCCAGGCAATCTCTCTTCCCTTCCTCACCTATTTCGTATTACGATATTCATATGCGTGAAACTATTGCAGGTAAAGAAGTCACCGAAGAACAGATTGAGAAGTGGGCTCAAGAAGCTGAAGCGGGATACAACGTCACACAACTGAAAAAACGTGGCCGGCCAGGCCGCGGAGCCGAACCAAGCCAAGTTGTTGCCATCCGTTTCACTGCCGACGAATTGAAACGCATTGACCGACGTGCGGCGAAAGAAAACATCACCCGATCCGCACTGATTCGCGAAGCGGTTCTGGCGTGAAGATTTCACTGCACAACTCAGCACGAAAACACCAAGAACGCGACCATATTAACGATGACGACATTCTCAAGGCAGCAACGTTCCCTCTGTGGGTCGCTGCTTTAGATGATGAAAATCCCCAACGAGAACTGAGACTCGGTTTCGACAACGCAGGAAGACTATTAGAGCTCGTCGTGCTGATCTTTGACAGCGGGAATGAACTCGTTATCCATGCGATGAAGGCTCGGGCACAATATCTTGATTTGTTAAATTAGAGCCGGTTTAGAGGTTTTAGGAAGTAACATGGCAGACTTTTATGATCGCGGCAAGCAGTATCGAGGCGGGCGCAACGGCGGTTTTCGTGACAATCGAGGCCAGGGCGGATTCCGCGGCGATCGGGGCGAATACCGCGGTAAGCGCGAGTTTGAACGCAAGTCGGGTTCGGATCAGGATCTGATTGATCGGTTCCACGAAATTGATGGGCGCAACTATGGCCAGTACAAGTCCGTGGTCGGCGATTACGACTATGGCGATTTCACTTTGCATATCGACCGCGTGCAGTCCGATCCGTACGCGCCACCATCGCAGTTGCGCGCTACGGCCTCGCCGGTCAAGATGGGCATCCCTGAAGATCTGCTTGATACTCGCGAAAAGCGCGTAGCTGTAGCTGATTTCTTGGCTCGCGAGTTTGCGAAGAACAGTTCAAAAACGCCAGAGATCCGCATTGCTCGTTGCGGTCAGGAGATTTTGGAGCGCTCATACGCATCCGTTGACAAAAGCACGGTTGAGGTGCGGTTCCAGTGCCAGTTCCCCGCTCGCGGGCGCACAATCATGGGGCGTTCCATGGCGCGTCTTGCGGACGTTGATATTCCGTACACGGTGATGGACACGTTCGATTTTGTTTCCGAGGATGCCGCGCAGCACCTAGCTAATCTGCGCCGCCACGTGGAGACGTACGTGGATTACCAGGCGTTGCAGGCCGCGCTGGCTGATAACGGTTGGATTGGTTTTGTGGCTAATGAGTCGGTGCTGGCTCGCCGCTCTGGCATTTCGGATTATCCAATGGATGAAGCTGTGCGTTTCACTTCGCCAGGGTCACTGGAGCAAACGGTGTCCCTGCCCCATGCGGGCGAGGTTAAGGGCATGGCTTTGAAACCGGGAATCACGGTGATTGTGGGCGGTGGTTATCACGGTAAGTCCACGTTGCTGAATGCCCTGCAGCGCGGCGTTTACGCTCACGTGCCGGGTGATGGCCGGGAACTTGTTGCGGTTGTGCCAAGTGCCGTGAAGATCCGGGCCGAGGATGGTCGGGCAGTCACTTCGGTTGACGTGTCCGCGTTTATTAATGACCTGCCCGGCGGGGCGGATACCGCGGCGTTTTCTACGGAAAATGCGTCGGGTTCAACTTCGCAGGCGGCTTCGATTGTGGAGGCCGTGGAGGTGGGCTGCCCCGTGCTGTTAGTGGATGAAGACACCTCGGCTACTAACCTCATGATCCGTGATGAGCGTATGCGCGCTTTGGTGGCGGATGAGAAGGAGCCGATCACTCCGTTTGTGGATCGCATTGGAGGGCTGGCGAGGGCTGGCGTTTCAACGATTTTGGTGATGGGCGGCTCCGGTGACTATCTGGATGTAGCGGACTTGGTTCTCATGATGGATAGCTATGTGGCGTATGACGTGACGCAGAAGGCGCGCGAGGTTGTGGAGGCTCAGCCGCGCGAGCGCATGGACGTGGAGGATTTCCCGGCTGTGAAGCAGCGCGCGATGCTCCCACTTAAGGCGCATGGTGGTAAGGCGAAAACGAAGTCTAAGGGGCTGGATACCATCTCGCTGGATCGCCAAGATATTGACGTGTCCAACGTGGAGCAGATTGTGGACGGAGGCCAGACGGAGGCCATAGCGTGGGCGATTAGGGCGCTTACTGATGGGGAGCGCGCCACCGCGTTTAACGGCGAAACCACGTTGGCGCAGGCTCTGGAGGCGCTCGATGAGATTATCGAGCAGCACGGCCTGGATGGTCTTGGCGGTCCAGAAAAGTCGGCGTTCATGGTGCGGCCCCGCATGGTTGATTTAGCGGCGGCGCTTAACCGTTACCGTTCAATTCGGATCGCTTGATACGTCTTAGTTCGATTTCAGAGGAGCCGCGTTGCGCGTAGTAGTTGAGCGATAGAAGGCTCGACGACGCGGAAGTAAGCAAGACTCTATCGTGTATCTACCTGTTGAGGTGGAGGGCGCTTACCTTTCCATTGGCGATATTCACGCGATTATGGCGCGCGGCGAATACTCATTTGTGGCTATCGAGGCTGAGGGCGTAGCTGTGGTTGAGGTTGACTTGGTTAAGGGTAAGAAGATTCGCGCACCCCGCATTGAGACGGCTGATGAGTGGTTTTCATAGGTATTGGAAACCCGGTGCAGCAGTCGATCACTAATGACTATGAGGATATGTTCGACTTCCTTACCATCGATAATGGTTGGGACGCGGGCGATGCGTACGTGGTGATGAGCGCCCTGGCACACTCGGAGCTCGGTGGGCCCACCGGCTCTGAAAACCCGGACCCACTACACCCGTTCAACGCGGTTGGTGCGGTGACAGTGCATCGCCTACCAAAATCAGTATTAGAGGCGTAAGCCTAGTTGCTGTCATGGGGTCTCGACCAACAGGTCGGGGCCCTCTGGCGGATCGCTCTTCATTCCCCTTGATAAACTTGACGCAAACCCCGAATAAGTGAGTCACGAGTTGGGAATCAGTCTTCATTCCCCTTGATAAACTTGCAGCCACGCGGCGGCCTACCTCGAGGCTGTTGGGAATCAGTCTTCATTCCCCTTGATAAACTTGAGGAGATTCTCATGCAGGTACAAAAACTGTTGGGAATCAGTCTTCATTCCCCTTGATAAACTTGGTGGTTGAGTTGGCTACCTGGATTATGCGTTGGGAATCAGTCTTCATTCCCCTTGATAAACTTGGAGCACGCCAATAACGATACCAAGGCGTGTTGGGAATCAGTCTTCATTCCCCTTGATAAACTTGGCTTAATGAACAGCGCGTCGATCGCGGCGTTGGGAATCAGTCTTCATTCCCCTTGATAAACTTGGACACCCAAGCCGCCCGCTCGGTCCTAGGTTGGGAATCAGTCTTCATTCCCCTTGATAAACTTGAAACAACGGCAGGTCAAGAAGTGGGGGAGTTGGGAATCAGTCTTCATTCCCCTTGATAAACTTGACTACGTTTGTGTTTAGCTCTCATGCTGGTTGGGAATCAGTCTTCATTCCCCTTGATAAACTTGGAACTCTTTTACGGTCATTTGAAGGCCGGTTGGGAATCAGTCTTCATTCCCCTTGATAAACTTGTCCAAACTGCTAACTGCTTCACTGCTTAGTTGGGAATCAGTCTTCATTCCCCTTGATAAACTTGATACAAGCGACTTATCGCTATCGCAGTGGTTGGGAATCAGTCTTCATTCCCCTTGATAAACTTGCAAAGCGTCCGCGTTAGACGTCGCAATCGTTGGGAATCAGTCTTCATTCCCCTTGATAAACTTGAGGCCCGCAAATTCTCGTTGAATTTGCGGGCCTCAAGAGGTTTTTGACTCAGAAAAAAGCGAGCTGTTCGGGAGCTTTTTCTGGTTTCTCTTCCACTGCGTTGGAATATTTAGCCATCCCGGACCATTGTTTATCAGTTAAAAACAAGATCCGAACCTTACCTCCATACGGAACGTTTGACTTGATAATCCTAAGCATGCGAGTGTCACTACCACCTGCGGGCGTGTATCGCGCGTAGATAGAGAACTGCACCATGCTGAACCCAGAATCAAGAAGGATCGTACGGAACCTGTTAGCAAGCCGAACTTGCTCATTGGTTTTCACAGGAAGGTCGAACATGACAAGCATCCACATAGGATCATCCGCCACGGTTAACTACCTCAATAGGGTTCCAGGCAGGTATTTCTAACTTGTCTATCTCTCCTTCAACATAGCGCCCATAACTTTGAGCTAGCATTTGAAAAACTGTTGGAATGGTATGCCCCTCATCTGAAAACGGCCCACAAGCAATGGAAACTAGCTCGGCCCTAGCTTCTTCTACAGAACACTTTCCCGATAGAAATAGTTCAATAACGGCCAAATCGATCGCTGGACGAAATACCTCCAACAAATCATCAACCAGGCAAAACATGTTGGCCCGATTCTTGTGGAATATCCCGAGGCTGGGTTCAAGGCCTGCAGCTAAAACTGCTCTAATACCGTGCCCGCGAGCAATGGTGTAAGCGTAGTCAAGCATCCCATTGACCCCAACACCCTCCCCAGGAATGCGAGTGAACGTAGATCCACACAGAGCTTTCCAATAAAACCGGGCAGCTTGTCCTTCTACATTCGTGGTATCGCCTGATCGAACGCTCTTCGCAAATCTATCCAGCAGAACATATTCCGGCTTGTCTAACGCACGCAAGCAGTCTCGCTGGCCCTGAATTTTCGTTTTCACGAGGGTTTTCCAGGCCTGCTTCCGTCGAGGTTCAGACAGTGATGCTTGCGCACGCCGGCGTGCGGCAACGCGGGAATGGTCGGACCAGCCGAACCCGCCCGCTTCTGGCACGCCCCTCCAGTCGCATAACAGAACAACCGCATCATTTTGAAACAGTCGGTGCAACGATGCACCAGAAATAGTGGCTCCCATGCCCAACAGAAGAACTGCTACATCTACTGCCGCTATCTCCGTAGGGGAAGCCTTGTTGGGTGAGATCACCACTTTTCCACGTTTAGCGGTGATCTCACCCTGCAACTGAGTGCAGTCTATGATCCGCCAGTTGCTAGACATATTGCTCTGGATCAATAGTCCAGGTAACTGGGAAGTTCGCCCTGGACTTGTACCGGACTCGCCCCATGCTGTCTCTACGAATTACAGTCAGGCCACTCTTCTCTACTAACTGAGAGAACGTGGTGAGCCAACCCTTGCCACAAAGGATAGTGCTCACCTCTTTTGAGACATTATCTGGCATCCCTTCTGCTGCAAGCAGAACTGGTCTTAGTTTGATTCTTCTATTGTCGTTGAATCCAGTGAGCGTCCATCGTGTAGTATTTGGGTACTCTCGGTTAAACGCCGTAATCCCCTCCGCATTGAACAAGTTGGGATCGACCACAAATTCGTCACCGACAACAACCCATCCAAGGTATTCTGCCTCACCGTTTTGAACCGCAGTTCGCAACTTAACATCGGCATCCCGCATAGAAACCGACTGCGGTTTCAAAGGAGCCTTAAAGAGATCCTCGCGCCTGTGCCGTTGCAGGTCCTGCGCAAACACGCGCACCATGCCATAACTAATCTTCTTACCCGCCTTATAACGGTAAATACGCGCATGGTGAATGGTGTTTCCGAGCGCAACAGCACCACCGCGAACCTTCAAATAGGCCGAATAACTGGGGAACATCTCCACTTCGTCATCCGCCCTAAAGTGAGTTCCATTGACCACGATTTCTCGTTGCGGATTCTCTGGCAACCCCTTGGACCACACAAAATCAGGCTGTCGCGTCAGCGCACACCACAGGGCCTCCGTTGAAACCCTGTCGATGTCTTTCATACTCCACGCAGAGCCAACCTTATGGGGGACTAGACTTTCCACCTTGTCCGCGTGCGCCCTACCGTCACCTAGGCGAAGACGAACATTAGAAAATACCGGAATCTCATCATTAGCGAGCGCCTCATTAAATAACTCTGTGAGAACCCGCATCTGCTCAAGCCACTTATCGTAAATAACGCGAGCTCCCGAATCAGCTGGATCACCACGGAAGGTCTTCCAAGTTTCTGTACCCCCACTAAAACGCTCCTGCTGGCGCAAACTATTGCGTTGCAGCAACGTCTTAGCTACCGAATTACGTATGAGCGCAACCGTTGCAGCATCCATTGCATGGTGACGCCGATCCAACCTGGTCTTACCCGAACCACCTATGAAATTCAGGCGATTCTCCATGCCCGAAGCTCGGCGTGCCCAAGCCGTAACCTGACCGCGGAACACAAACACCTTAGTTTCATTCCCACTCTCTAAGAAATGGTATTTGATCCTATGGGCAAGCTCACGCGCCATCCATGCAACCGATTCCATAGACCGCTCATCAATCTCCGGATCAAGCTCACTCCGTGACAAACGATCCTTCACCGACTGCTGTAGCTTCTTAAAGTCCGCGGTTGGAATACCACCGTCGTTGTTCCAAAAATCAACGCGACTAACCGCCTCTTCCACGCTCACGCCCGGGAATGGTCTGCTATTAGCCCAGACGGAGAACGGCCTATTTGTCTTAGACCTGTTGCAGCGCGTACAAACCGCCACCAAGTTATCCATCGTGTTACGCGAACCAACGCCCTTCCGGGGAACAATATGGTCCATCTCCGAGTTCTGGAAGGTAATCGCAACACCGCAGTAAGCACATTGACCATTTTGTCGCTGCAACGCATACAGGCGGCGAATATCTGACGTTCGGTTACTCTCCACGTTGAAGCTGTCCTTCAAGCGTTCACGCGCAGCCTGATTCTGCTTATACCGGCGCTCATTTTGACGCTCAATCTCATGCGCTTGCCGCTTAGACATGAACCCGTCACGAACATGCTCGATATTTACACTCACCGGCGCTCCCCACGCCTCTTCAGCTCCCAACAGCCACCTGTTAACCGCCTTGAGGACGCGGTCCACAGCCGGATTTCCTACAGGCTCATCAATCGAATCTGCAGGAGGCGCCCAATCATCATCCACCCCAAACTCATTCTTACGCGCCTGATGCAAATCATCACCGTGCAACAACATTCTCCGCGTAAGCCGCTCAAGTGAGTTCACCGAATATGCTGCCCGCCCGATCGGAAGTTTAAGCGCATCAAGCGTTGCCAACTGATCATCATCCAACGAACCAATGAGTTCAAGAGCATCAGCGTACTTAACGTCTTCCTCATCAATCACTGACGAGTTAGACAAGCAATCAACTAAAGCACCGCGATTCTGCTCATCTGCCTTCTTCCACCAGTCTTTTACCGGCTTCAACTTAGATGCGTTCAAAATCCTGACATGCGTTTCGTTAATTGGCGGACGTGCTGCGGCGCGTTCGCCATCCGCCGTTGCAGACGCAGTACCACGCAAATACTGGCGTTCAACGCCGATGTAATCGGCAACATCAATCCATGTTGGTGCCTGACGTTTAGACCAGGTATTCAAGTAATCAACTATCTGGTTCTTAACTTCCAGCGGAAGCGACTCAACTTCGGCAGTATTCGGATTCTTAATGCGAAGATTAGCCACAACGGTTGCGATTCGATATTTCTGGAACGCAGGATGAGCCTTCTCTGCACGGTAATAGGCGCCCTGGCCGGGCAGCGCATCCTTCTTAACCCGCTTGGCTGCAGAGCCCCTGGGACTCTTACTCTCAAACACCGCTAGAACCAGCTTGCGAACCGTCTGGTCATCCAATCCCTGAACACGCGCAACCTCTAAAAGCTCATTCGCGTTATCACTCTGCAAAGTCTTACCAAGAATCGGATTCTTTGGCTTATCCATTGAGCCGGTACGACGAAGATTCACTTTGGGAGACAAACCTGCGGCTACCACAAGCTCTCCCAAAGTCAGGTTATTTGGTAGCTCGTAGCCAATCAGATCCTCAACCCGCTGTTTAAATGCTACATACTGATCGCTCGGCTCAGCAGGTTGCAACAACGTACGCTCATGAATCCACGGCGAACGCCACCCCCGGTGACGCGCAATATGTCGCACAGCTACAGACAGCTTCTGCGCCCGCTCATCAGGATCGTCAATAAAACCCTCCACCAGTTCGGCACGAACACGCCACGGATAGTAAGGGTCGCTCTGATCTTCCAAATTAATTAGCGGCCAATCCAAATCCGTTATTAACCGGTCAAGCTTTTCAAGACGTTTACGCTTACGCACCAGCCTTCTACGTGCGCGGCGGGCAACACCAGCAGAAGCTAGCCGCGTAGTTTGCGTTTTTGCCTGCTCGGGATCAATGCCCGCATCATGCTTCAACACGCAGGAGTTAAGAATACGAATAGGAAGATCCTGATGGTTCAGTTCGATAGCTGCAAAACCAATAGAGTTCTGTCCAACGTCTACGCCGACGCGGTATTTAAGATATGAATTAGCCATACGTAACTATTAGCAGACACCACGGACATTAAATGTGAATATGCAGCTACTGTTGCCGATCCGTGCTTTCAAAAAAATATCGGGCCTTACGGCCCGATGGAGCAATCGATAAACCCGCTAACGAGGCGGGCCTTATTGAGAAATCAGTCTTGACTGTGAGTTTACAGCCGTAGTCACACTTGCGCAAGCAGAAGGCGCGGAGCTTCTGGAATCATGCGCCGCCATTTGCGTCTCACGACGAGCATCAATGTTGGCTCCGCTTGACACGCTTGGCTGCGGACACAGAAGCACATATTTTGTGCGAGGACTCTTGAAACCAGTTTTCCACGTAGAGTCAAAGTGGGTGTAAATAGAAGACCTGAAGCTCACGCTACTACTAGCCGGATTATTGTCTGCTTCACTAAAATGCCATCTGGCAAATATGCACCAGTTTGTTATACGATGGACGCAATCGTTCAGCCCGCCTCGACCTCATGCGAGAGCGGGCTGGATCTCTATCTAGGCTCGGAGTAACTGCGGTGACCAGAGCAATAAAACAAGCAGCCACTATTGTTGATCACGTAGCACGGTTGCGAGATCGTGGCATGGAAGTAGACGCCACCTTGGCTGAGCAGTGGCTCACTTACGTGAGTTACTACCGTTTGTCAGCGTATTGGTATCCAGCCAGAGTAATGGATGCTCAAGGAAGACTAACCGATCGACTCAAACCAGGAATTAGCTTCAGCGACGCCGTTGCACTTTACGAAGCGGATCGGAAACTACGTGCTCTTGTTCACGATGGTATGGAACGAGTTGAGATCGCCATGCGCACACGTGTGAGTGAACTACTGGTCAAAAAAGATCCACTGGCGTATACAAATCCGAGAATCTTCCGCTCCAAATTCGATCATAAAAAGTGGATGGTTACTGCCAAAAAGAGAATTTCTCGTGCAGGGGCTCGCAATGAGGCCATTAAGCACTACCGCGATGAATACGAAGGAGAATACCCATTCTGGGTGCTGACTGAAGTTCTAGATTTCTCCGACATTTCACGCCTATATGAAGGATTACCTGCATCCGACCAACGAGCTATCGCCGAAGATATGGGAATCAAACTAGACCTCAAGCAACTATCCAAATTGCAGCAGGAAAAGGTCAAACGCGAGTCCCCTCTAGTCCGTTGGATGGAACAGTTAACTATCGTGCGCAATTACTGTGCGCACCACGCCAGACTTTGGAACAAATCATTTGCCCCAGCACCCACACCTGCATTACGCACACTACCCGAATTCGCCCTCCTACCCGAGGGACAAAGCGAGCAAATATTTGGCGCGCTAGTGGTAATGGCAAATTTAGTTCGCACCACATCACCGAAAACCACGTGGCCAGACAAAGTCAGTAGCCTCATACAAAATGACTTCTTGACCAATCCTCTTGTAGATCCAGAAAGTCTTGGATTACCCGAGGAATGGAACGGCAAATTCTGAAATCACTCGTGCGTCCACGGGATAACGGTTCGATCGAACGCAAAAGGCGCGGAGCTCTGGAATCCTCCAGACGCTCCGCGCCTCTTCAGTCAGCCTTTACAGCATGCAGGAAACACAGCCTTCAACTTCGGTTCCCTGAAGTGCCATCTGACGAATACGCATGTAGTACATCGTCTTGATGCCCTTACGCCACGCGTAAATGTAAGACTTGTTCAAGTCGCGCGTTGAAACCGTGTCCGGGTAGAACAGCGTGAGCGACAAGCCCTGATCCACGTGCTGAGTTGCCACAGCATACGTGTCGATAATCTTCTCCGGACCAACCTCGTAGGCGTCCTGGTAGTACTCCAAGTTCTCGTTCGTCATGTACGGAGCCGGGTAGTACACGCGCCCAATCTTGCCTTCCTTACGAATCTCAATCTTTGAGGCAATCGGGTGGATCGACGACGTCGAGTTGTTGATGTAGCTGATCGAACCCGTAGGCGGAACCGCCTGCAAGTTCTGGTGGAACATGCCGTACTCACGCACATTCGCCGCGAGCTCACGCCAATCATCAGGGGTCGGCAAGTACACGTTGGAGCTTGCAAACAGGCCCTTCACCTTATCGGTCTTCGGCACCCACTCGCCCTCAATGTACTTCTTGAAGTACTCACCCGAGTAGTACTGCGAATCCTCAAACCCAACAAACGTTTCCCCGCGCTCACGTGCAATCTTGTTGGACGCCTTAATCGCCTGGTAAACCACGGCGTAGAAGTACATGTTCGTGAAGTCCAACGCCTCGTCAGAACCGTAGAAGATTTCTTCACGAGCCAGGTATCCATGCAGGTTCATTTGGCCAAGACCAATGGCGTGCGACATCTGGTTACCACGTTCAATGGACGGGGCAGCCGCAATATTTGCCAGACCCGAAACCGCGGTGAGGCCGCGGATAGCCGTCTCAACCGTAAGTCCAAAGTCGGGCGAATCCATCGACTTCGCAATGTTCATCGAACCGAGGTTACAAGCAATATCCTTACCAACCTTCGCGAACGTCAGATCCTCGTTGTACTCCGAGGGCTCCGACACCTGGAGGATCTCCGAACACAGGTTGGACATAGAGATACGGCCCTTAATCGGGTTTGCACGGTTCACCGTGTCCTCAAACACGATGTAGGGGTATCCCGACTCAAACTGGATCTCTGCGATCGTTTGGAAGAAACGACGAGCGTTGATCTTCTTCTTGCGGATCTTCGGGTTCTCCACCATTTCGTGGTACTTCTCAGTAACCGAAATCTCGGTGAACGGAACGCCATACACGCGCTCCACGTCGTACGGGCTAAACAGGTACATGTCCTGGTTGCGCTTCGCCAGCTCGAACGTGATGTCTGGAATCACCACACCCAGCGAAAGCGACTTAATGCGGATCTTCTCATCCGCGTTCTCACGCTTCGTGTCCAAGAACGACATGATGTCGGGGTGGTGCGCATGCAGGTACACGGCACCAGCGCCTTGGCGGGCACCAAGCTGGTTCGCGTACGAGAAGGAATCCTCAAGTAGCTTCATTACCGGAACCACGCCGGAAGACTGGTTCTCGATCTTCTTGATCGGCGCACCGGCCTCGCGCAAGTTCGTCAGCGACAGCGCCACGCCGCCACCACGCTTCGAAAGCTGCAGTGCCGAGTTAATGCCGCGCGCAATCGACTCCATGTTGTCTTCCACGCGGAGCAAGAAACACGAAACGAGCTCGCCGCGCGCCCTCTTACCCGCGTTCAAGAACGTGGGTGTTGCCGGCTGGAAACGACCCGAGAGAATCTCATCCACCATCTTGACCGCAAGTTCCTCATCGCCCTGCGCCAAATACATGGCAACCATGACAACGCGGTCCTCAAAACGCTCCAAGTAGCGCTTACCATCAAACGTCTTCAACGTGTAAGACGTGTAGTACTTGTACGCACCAAGGAACGTTTCGAAACGGAACTTCTTGTCATACGCGTGGTCATACAGCGACTTAATGAACTCAAAGCTGTACTGGTCCAGAACTTCCTTCTCGTAGTAGCCCTCTTCCACCAGGTAGTCGAGCTTTTCCTTCAGCGTGTGGAAGAACACCGTGTTCTGGTTGACGTGCTGCAAGAAGTACTGCCTTGCGGCCTTCTTATCCGCATCAAACTGAATCTTGCCATCACGATCATACAGATTCAGCTGAGCATTCAGCGCGTGGTAATCCAGCTCGGGCGGAAGCGCGCTTTCCAACCCCGTGTCAGTCAGATTTTCTGCCAAAATTCTCTCAATCCTTCTTGCACTTTAGAAACATCCTGGCTGGTACCAAGAAGCTCGAACCGATACATGTGTGGCACACCCAGCTTGCGAGCAATCACATCACCCGCAAGGCCGTAAGCCTGACCGAAATTCGTGTTTCCCCCCGAAATCACTCCGCGGCACAAATCCCGATTCTCTTTCACGTTCAAAAACTTAATCACCTGTTTTGGAACCGCGCCCTTCAAGTTCCCTCCCCCATAGGTGGGAACGATCAGAACGTACGGTTCATGCACATACAAGAACTCATCGCGCGGCAACAGATGAATACGCGAGTTCCTAAACCCCAACTTTTCCACAAACCGCTTAGTGTTGCCCGTCGCTGACGAAAAGTACACAACAAGTATGTACTTGTCCACACTCTTCTTTTCCGACATGACTTACCTTCTGCTCAACTGCTGTTTTACGGGTACTTCTGATTCGAAAGGGTTTTTTGCATAGTTAACCCGGCCACCAAATGTGACGGCCGGGTTTGGCTTTAGCCGTTGACTACGAGGGCGGCTTCCTTAGCGATCTTCTTAATCAGATCCGGACGGTAGCCCGCCCAGTGCTGGTCGCCAGCCATAACTACAGGAGCCTGCACGTAGCCGAGCGACTTCACGAACTCAAGCGCATTTGGATCCTCAGTCAGATCGACTTCTTCGTACACCAAATCCTGCTTGTTCAGCGCGCGCTTAGTGGCGTCACACTGGACGCACATCGGCTTGCTGTAAACGGTGATGCTCATGGCATTCTCCTCAACGATTCTTATCTAAGACCCGGACGAATCCGCGCCTTGTAACTACACTCATGTGATTGTACTAGATGTTTAGCCCGTATGTAACTTCTAGACACTATACCTAGTGGTTGAGTTACATCACGACCACAATATGGAGCATTTTTCTTCACTCAAGAAAGAGAGGCTGTGGACGGCCTGACGGCTGTCTGTGGACGTGAAACGGCCCTGTATACGCGGCCTCACCCCCTCTGCATCACTGTTTGGAACCGGCTATAAACAATGGTCTAACAGGGGTAGGACAAACATTTTGAAAGCCCCGAGCCAGACGCCGCTGCGCCCGGTTCAGGGCTTGTTGAAACTGTGGACAATAGATATTCACATGCTGTGGACACTGTGGAGTGGACAGATGTTAAATGACCTAGAGAATTAGTGCGCTCGGGCGTGTCGCACACTCGTTAACACTCAACGACATTTACGGCCAGACCACCAGCCGAAGTTTCCTTATACTTCGACATCATGTCCAGGCCCGTCTGCCTCATCGTCTCAATCGCCGCATCCAACGGAACCGTGTGACGCCCATCGCCCCACATGGCCATACGCGCCGCATTAATAGCCTTCACAGCCGCAATCGCATTGCGCTCAATACACGGGATTTGCACCAAACCGGCAACCGGATCGCAAGTGAGGCCAAGCGAATGCTCCATCGCGATCTCCGCTGCATTCTCCACCTGGGGAGCCGTGCCCCCAAACGCCTGAGCCAAACCAGCAGCCGCCATTGCCGAGGCCGAACCAACCTCGCCCTGGCAACCCACCTCGGCGCCCGCAATCGACGCGTTCGTCTTAATCAGCGACCCAATCGCCGTGGCCGCCAGCAAAAACTCGCGGGTGGCCTCCAGCCGGTTCACCTCGCCCTCCGGCGTGAAATGCCACAGGTACCCAAGCACCGCAGGGATGACGCCCGCCGCCCCATTCGTTGGGGCCGTCACCACGCGGTGACCCGCCGCATTTTCCTCATTTACCGCGAGCGCATACAGGTTCACCCAATCCATCGCCCGAAGCGGGTCGTCCTCACTACACGCCCACTTATCACCCTGCGCGGGGCCGGAACTTCGCCCGCCCAGGCTCTTAAACAGGTTCGACGCGCGCCGCTTCACCCGCAGGCTACCGGGCAGAACGCCATCGGTCTTGCATCCCGCCTCGACGCATTCCTCCATCGTTTTTGCAATCAAATCGAGGTAAGCGTCCACATCTTCGCGCGAGCGCGCAGCTTCCTCGTTAGCGCGAACCACATCCGAGATTGACAAGCCCTCGCGCGCGCAGGTCTGCAACAGAGCCGAGGCCGTGGTGAACGGGAAAGGAGCGGCCGTGGCGTGCAGCTGCGCCGCTTGCGGCGTAGCGAGAGCCCGCACGTTTGGCCGCTGCGGATCATCGGACAGGTCTTCCATCACAAAACCGCCACCAACCGAATAGTAGGTGCGCGAGAACTCCTTGCCATCACGCTTCGCGGTAAGCGTCAGAGCGTTCACGTGATATGGCAAGACGGTGAATGGAGTCATCACGATCGGCTCCATGCGGGCCTCGCACCAACCACCTAAAAGACTAACCACACCCGTGCTTTCCACGCGCTGCGAGATTGCCGTGACCACCTCGCCCGGAACCGTGTCCGGCATGTAGCCCTCCAAGCCCAGCAACGCTGCGCGGTCGGTGGAGTGGCCGCGGCCCGTGGCACCCAGCGAACCGAAAAGCTCCGCGTGCACCACCTGCGGCTTCAAATCCAGCTCGTAAAGCTCCTGCGCGAACGCCTGCGCTGCCCTCATCGGCCCGACCGTGTGCGAAGACGAAGGTCCAACGCCAATCCGGAACATGTCGAACACGGACAGGGGGCGCACCGAATCCTCAACATCAATCAAACCGGAAATCATGCCGGCAGGGCTTGGCCCATCCACGTGAGCCGGAGCGACAGAAGGTTCAAAAACCATCGGGTTCCTTGAGCTAAATTAAGTTTTACAAAACACCAGCGAAAGCGGGCACATGCACATCCTACGAGATTTACACGCAAGCACTGATCTTAAAACGGTTGCCATTGCGGCCGCCATGGATATGGAGACCGAACCGCTCCTTGACCTCACCAGCTTTGAGCCAAGCGTTGACATTGCGGGCCAAACCTGGCGTGTAGGCCTTTTTGAGGGTGAGGCGGGGCCGCTCCAACTTTGTGTTATCACCACGGGCATTGGCCTGGCTAACGCCGCGAGCGCGGCCGCCCGAGCGCACCTGCTTTTTGGAGAGAACTTGAGCGCATACATGTGCGGCGGCACCACGGGTGGCCTGGGCGCACAAACAAGTGTGCGAGACGTTGTTGTTGGCACGGCATTCACCTACTCGCGGGCCGATGCCACCGCTTTTGGCTACGCTCCCGGGCAGGTGCCCGGCATGCCCGAGCAGTACTTCGCGGATCCGGCACTGGTAGAGAAAGCTCGAACCGCCCTCGCCGACGAGCCCCTGCTCAGCGATTGTTCTGCGACTGACCGTCCTGAGAACTGCGATCAATCCGAGGATTCTAGCCACCTTCAGGGCACAGGCCAGGTTTGGTTTGGCCAAGTGGTCTCTTCTGACGCTTTCATCACCGCGGCAAACGTGGAGCAAATGCGTGAGACCTTCCCCGCCGCCCTCGGCGCCGACATGGAAACCACTGCGGCCGCTCAGGTTTGCACCCGCGCCGGCGTGCCGTTCATTTCTGTGCGGGCAGTCTCGGACCTTTGCGGACCCGCCGCCAACCAAGACTTCCACATTGACGGCGAAGTTGCGGCTCAGATTTCTCGCTACGCTACTGAGAATCTCCTAAATTACATGTATTAGCTCAACTAGTCGCGTAGCTCCTGTAGCTGGATCGCAACAACCAATCCAGCATGAAAATCAGGGTTGTCCCAATCTTCACCAAGAAGATCTCGGATCTGTTCAAGGCGGTACTTGAGGGTGTTGTAGTGGATAAACAAACGTTCCGCGGCCTCCCTGCCATTACGACAGCTCAACACTTCGCGTAGTGTGTTGACCAACGCACCTTTATTGTTGTGATCGTAGGTGATTAATGGGCCAATATTGCGATCTATAAATCGATCTACACGCACAGAACCCAAAGAAAGCAGAAGAAGCTCCAACTCCAATTCCTCATAGATTCCAACTTTTTGGTTCGTTAGCCTTGCAATACGTAGCGCCTCCAACGCTGTCGAATGGGAATGCACCAACTGTAACGGTTCATCAACCGCATCCCCAACGCCAACTCGAACATCATGAGAATACAACTTGGAGAATTCTAGGCTCACCTCACCAATCGGACGCCCAATCTCTTGTCTATTGCACAGCAACATGACATCCTCACCACGCAGCCATGCCAATGCGGATCTACCCCACATTTTGCGAACAACTGTTTCATCAGGCAGAGCTTTCGCGTTAGAAATGGCCACGACGGTATCCAATTTTTCCAAAGGCCAATCAAACAAATGCTGATGCCTGGATTCACCACCGTCTGTGCCGCGAACAATTTCTTCTAATGCAAGTGCACGAAGGCGTTCATTAACTGCAATAGTTGCCTGCTGTTGTGCAATATGCATGCCTGACGCAAAACAAGCCTGCTGCACTAACCGTTTCTGGCCGATGGTTAAGGGACCGGCCGCAAATACCTTTATGTACCCTTTGCGAAGAGACGCGACCGTAATTTCAAATGACTCTACATACTCATAGTCCGGCACCCCTTCGGGGGCATTTCTTACAGATTCCGCATCCGCTACTGCAAGTGTCTTGCCTTCAAGGTCAACGATATTCACCCTACTCAGCAATGCATCCGCTAGTGTCAGCGCAATATCCTCAAGTCCTCCACCGGACAAAGCAACTTCCGTCAGTTGTTGGCGAATAGCATCGGCGCGGCTTGGCTCGGGCCCATATTCGGAGAGGACAACTGCCATCACTTCTCCGATGACTTCATCGAACGATAAGTTGTCTCCCAGTTCAATTAATGGAAAACCTAGATTGTTACAAACTTCCAGGAGACCTTCAGGCCAGTGCTCTAAATAACGTCCTTTTTTTATTGCCAAAGCTGCGAGACCGCGCACGTGAAAGTATTTGACTAGACGGACAAGTATCGAGGGGTCGTGGTGAACTGGATAGGCAGTTGTTACCAACAAATCACCCGTTCGAACAAACGCCTCCACATCCGGAACTTCCATGACATTCACCGAATGAACGTGGCGCCCCATCCCATCCCGCCCTGCAACCACGCGAGCGTCACGCAGGGCAGGTAGTTGCATGACTTGGTTCAACGATATTCCTGCCATACTACCTCCTTTGTCTTTTTTGGCCAATTATAAGAAATAATACTGGCATTTTTGAGAGATGACACACATTATTTCTGTGCCTAATGTGAGTTACATGAACGTCCTATCGTATCGAATAGAGCCGGTTTGCAGTGCTGCAAAGCCGCTCGTTTCAAGGGACCTTTCAAAAGTGGAAGTCATATACAAAGGGCCTTCCTCGGTCGTAACTGAGACTGAATGCGGGCAGCTCGTAGTTGTAACTAACTCCCAACGTGGATTAGTTCCCGGCGGTCTGCAGATCAGCGACAAAGACTTTGCTTTGTTTTCCAAGACAGTATCCGTACATCAACGCGTATCTCTGGGAGAATTCTTCCAAGACAATACGCTGATCCCACGACCAGATTTAACTCTCACACGACATAATCTCGATCAGACATACCTGACGCAAGCTCTCCTAATCACGCAAACGAGTAGCACAGTATCGGTGCATATGCTTGAAAACCTAATTAGTCAGGACGCGAAGAGAATCTCTACTCTAATCGGCGCAGGCGCAGGGGCCACACCAGCCGGCGACGACATACTTACCGGGGCTCTTGCTGCCTGTCTCTCGACGGGTGATGAAACAACCTTCAAATCATTGAGCCGAATTGCGCGTAACAGGCTAATGAATACCACCCGCGCCTCTAGACATCAACTGTCTTGGGCCTATAAAAGACAGTTCGCCTCAATTCACTTGGATTTAATTGACCAAATGAGTTGCAAGCACCCACCTACAAGGGTGATTGAGAATGCTCAACGCATCGGGCACACATCGGGCATCGATTTTCTACTGGGTTTCCTTGTTCAATCCGTCCAAATCTTAAAAATCAAGGAGTCAAAATGTCAGCAAGCCATTTAGAGTACAGTCTCCATCATCGCCTTTACAGGGACTCGGTTACTCTAATGTCGTTAGCCGCAGACCTGCAAAAAATGGAAGGCATTCTCGAAGCAGGGGTCGTGATGGCAACCCCTTCAAACCTCGACATTTTATCCCGCTCGAACATGCTACCGGAGGATTTAGAAGCGGGGCCCGATGATCTTCTAATTTCGGTGCGAGGAACTGATACAGATTCGATCACGGCAGCATTAAAACTCGCGGACGAGAAACTCACTGCGGAAGTGAATACTAAGGGTTCACAATCATTAGATTTCGAACCGAAGACTATTGATGAGGCCCTAAAGGATTCAACTCCTGAATTAGCCACGGTCTCAGTTCCAGGAGTTTACGCCGCACCCGTCATAGAGACTGCTCTTAAGCGTGATCTGAACGTCTTCTGTTTCTCAGACAATGTCTCCATCGAAGATGAAGACCGGCTAAAGAAACTAGCCCACGATCGGAACCTTCTGCTAATGGGCCCAGACTGCGGAACTGCGATTATCGATCAAGCTCCCCTTGGATTTGCCAACGAGATTAGCCACGGAAATGTCGGCATTGTTTCTGCTTCGGGTACGGGCGCACAGGAAGTTTCGACGCTTATTGACCGGGCGGGCATTGGAGTCAGTCAACTCATTGGCGTCGGAGGCCGCGACTTGTCTGGCAAGGTACGCTGGCCTGCAACGTTCATAGCACTCGAAAAACTCGACTCTGATCCTGAAACAAAACTAATTGTTGTGATTTCAAAGCCCCCTGCCAAGGAATTGGTCGAAAAGCTCAAAGTCGTATCGAAGCAGATCAGCAAACCTCTCATTGCATGCCTGCTCGGGGAAGAAGACAGCAGTTCTTCTATGACTGTCCGCGGCACCCTAGAAGGCGCAGCCATTGAGATCGCCGCATATTTCAGGAAACAACTCGACTTTGATACGCCGCACGTCGACACATCTGTTGACGGATCAAAAATAACGGGTCTTTACACTGGAGGAACGCTGGCTCACGAGGCGGAGATCCTCTGCGAACGAGCCGGCGTTTCGTACAACATACTAGATCTTGGTGACGACCAGTATACCCAGGGGCGTCCTCACCCGATGATCTCCCCAGACCTTCGAAGCGAATTCATTGAAAATCTCGAAGACACAGACGTTTTGTTAGTTGATGTAGTTATTGGGTGGGGATCGTCATCTGATCCCGCCACTCCCCTTACCCAGGCGATCACTAAAGCACGAGAATCCGGGCACGATCCGGTAGTTCTCGCGTCAATAACAGGAACGGAGAAGGATCATCAAGGCTATCAATCTCAAGCCGAGATTCTTCGCAATGCAGGCATATTCGTATTTCCTTCCAATGCCGCTGCAGTACGTTGCGCCATTGACCTAGTCTCCAAGGAGTAATCATGTTTTCGAAAGATTATTCAATATTGAATATCGGTCTTCCACTGATCGTTGAAGCCGTACCATCGGACCGAGTCGTGCATCTGCAATGGGAGCCACCATCCTTTGGAGACATCGAAATCGCTCGCCTAACCTCCATGCTGGATGACGAGGTGACTCGCAAAGCTAACGAGGAAGCAATTGCGAAGGTTCACTCAGTACGACCACAGTTGCAAGGAATTATTCCAGCCAAAGAAGCAATCCCCGCATTGCAACAACGACTGCTACTCCATGCAGGACCTCCTATCTCTTTCAACCAAATGTGCGGGCCTATGCAAGGAGCCCTGATTGGCGCGAGCATATTTGAAAATTGGGCAACGAACGAAGATGAGGCGTTTACCCTACTGAACTCTGGCGAAATTCAAGTCTCTCCATGCCACCATTACGGTGCCGTGGGTCCCATGGCAGGGGTGCTCTCCCCCTCTATGCCGGTATTTGTAGTTTCTGATGGAGACCGACAAGCCTACGCCTCTATGAACGAGGGCCTAGGAAAGGTTCTGCGGTTCGGAGCCTATGACGACGAAGTCATACAGCGTCTGAAGTGGATGCGCGATGTTCTTGGTCCGACCTTGAACAGCAGTCTCGAGATGACTGGCCCCTTAGATACAACTGCCCTCTTCGGCCAGGCACTCGCAATGGGAGATGAGGGGCATAACAGGAATGTTGCTGCTACGAGTTTATTCACACGAAAACTCGCGCCATTCTTATCAACTCTGGACAGAGGTCGAGAGACCCTTGAGTTCCTTGCTTCAAACGATCATTTCGCACTGAACCTATCTATGGCCGCTGCAAAGTTGTGCATGGATGCAGCGAGAGGAACAGAAAACTCAACGCTGGTGGTTGCGATGGCACGCAATGGTGTCCAATTCGGACTACAAACTGCGGGCACCGGTGACACATGGTTCACTGCTGAAGTAGGACCTGCTGATGGCCTATTCTTCCCTGGCTACTCCATTGAAGATGCGAATCCAGATCTGGGAGATTCAGCCATTACGGAGACCCTAGGAATCGGCGGCTTCGCTATGGCGGCTTCCCCGGCTATCACGAAGTTTGTTGGCGGTGTTCCCTCTGACGCTTTGAAAATTTCGGTCGAGATGGGACGCATCACCATATCTCAGCATCCAGCTTTCCAATTACCTCCATTGAACTTTGCTGGCAGCCCTTCAGGAATCGACGTTCTAAAGGTATCCGAAACCGATATTTTACCCGTCATCAACACCGGAATTGCCCACAAACAAGCCGGTATCGGACAAATTGGCGCTGGCATCGTCCGCGCACCAAAGGAAGTCTTCCTTAACGCGATTCGAGAAATAGCACGCCTGAGGAACTTGACATGAAATCGGTACTTGTAGCTGTGGGAGGAAACGCGTTAGTTAAAGAGAACGAACCTCCCACCTTAGAAGCCCAGAATCGTCGTGCAGAAGCCATAGGTGGATTGATAGCTGATCTTGTAGAAGATGGACACGGCGTTACCGTTACCCACGGAAATGGGCCCCAAGTTGGTTTCATTATGCAACGCGCTGAGCGGTCGGCTAGAGATTCGAAGTCAATCCAAATCCCAAGTTTACCGCTGTGGCTGGCAGTGGCTGATTCTCAAGGCGGAATCGGGCACATTCTAGCCAATGCTATTTCCAATACTTTCCGTGAAAGAGGGCTTGATTATCCAGTGGTAGCAGTCGTTACACACTGCGTCGTTGATGCCGAAGATCCAGCGTTCAACAATCCGAATAAACCAATAGGAATGGCATTAGCTAAACAGGAAGCTCCAACCAGTTGGGACACGGTGGAACTACGCGGCGGAATGGTTCGTAGGGTTGCGCCAAGTCCTAAACCTAAAACCATTCTAGAGTCCAGAGCAGTAGCAACCCTGATGCGCAATGACCAAATCGTGATCGCAGGCGGCGGAGGCGGGATACCGCTTGTAGAAAATCGTGGACGTTTGGTTCCGATCGATGCCGTTATCGACAAGGATTACACTTCTGCACTAATGGCAGCCCAGGCTGAAATAAACACCCTAATACTTCTTACCGGCGTTCCCAACGTCGTTCTCAACTGGGGCACGGAACACGAAAGCAACATCCTGGAGACCAGCCGTACCCAAATGCGTAAATGGCTAGACGACGGCCAGTTTCCTGCTGGGTCCATGGGTCCAAAAATAGAGGCCGCTCTTTCCTTCCTAGAAGGTGGAGGCAAACAAGTCATCATAACCAACATAAACACGGCTGCCGAAGCTATGAGAGGCAACGGTGGCACACACATCACGGAGGAGAACCTATGATTATCACAAAAGCCAACCCATTCAGCGTTGAATGGGATCCGGCTTCAACTGCACTTATTTGCATTGATTTCCAGCGCGATTTTATGGAGCCAGGTGGTTTCGGCGAAACACTCGGCAACAATGTCTCACCGTTACGGGAAACTATTGAGCCAACGAAGCGGGTGCTGGATAGAGCCCGAGAAATGGGACTATTGATCATTCATACCAGAGAAGGACATAGGCCCGACCTTAAGGATCTGTTCCCCGCCAAACGCGACCGCGGAAACCCATCACTTCGCATCGGCGACCAAGGACCTATGGGGCGTATCCTCGTTCGTGGAGAAAAAGGCCACGATATTATCCCCGAACTCTATCCCGCTGATGGGGAAGTCATTCTCGATAAGCCCGGCAAAGATTCTTTCTACGGAACAGATCTTGACGTAATGCTCCGAGCCCAGGGTATAAAGACACTCATCATCACAGGCGTTACCACCGAAGTTTGTGTTCAGTCGACAGCTCGTGCAGCAAACGATCGCGGATACGAGTGCATTATCTTGTCGGATTGCACCAGCTCTTACTTCCCAGAATTTAAGAAATCAGCGCTTGAACAGTTCTCTGCTCAGGGTGCAATCATTGGTTGGGTTTGTGACTCCACCACTCTTATTGAATCAATCGATAAGGCCAAGTGATCACCATGTCAATTCAGACCGCAACTACTACAAAACCTAAGCTCTGGGTTAAAGGGGACTGGAATGGCCTATTTGGCCTGGGAACTAACGTACTCCTCAACGTCATCGTTCTAACTGGCCTCTGTTTGGCTGTTGTCAAGATGCCGGAGACAATAGTCTATGGTCGTGTCTTGCCAGCTTTAGCAATCGCACTGCCATTAGGAAACATCTGGTATGCATGGCTTGCATGGAGTCTTGCCAAGAAGGAAGGCAGGAACGATGTTACAGCTCTTCCCTATGGCCCATCCGTGCCGCACACGTTCATAGTTGTATTCGTTGTCATGCTACCCGTATACCTGCAGTCCGGTGACGCGATTAAAGCTTGGCGGGCTGGGCTAGCTTGGGCATTTATCATCGGGTGCATTGTGCTAATCGGTGCCATGATAGGTCCTTGGATACGAAAAGCTATTCCACGCGCCGCACTCCTTGGCGCCCTGGCTGGTATCTCAATCACGTTCATCGCAATGCGGCCTGCTGGTCAAATGTGGCAAGCCCCCTGGATTGCCTTCATTGCATTCGCGTTCATCCTCATTGGCTGGCTTGCTGGAAGGCGTATGCCTTTCGATGCACCTGTTGGTTTGGTAGCAGTGATTGTCGCGACGGTTGTGGCATGGATAGCCGTTCTGGCAGGTTGGAGTGGAATTCTAGTACCGTCTGCGGTTGCGGAATCATTCGCTAACGTGGGCTTCTATCTTCCTATCCCGTCTAATGACGTCATAGTCGGACTTGGTGATATTGCACCGCTTTTGGCCTCAGCTATTCCCCTCGGTATTTACAACTTCACGGAAGGCATGACCAACGTGGAAAGCGCCGCAGCAGCAGGAGATAAATTCTCCGTAAGGCAAGTCCTGACCGCGGATGGACTTGGAGCCATCATCGGTTCCTTCCTCGGTTCGCCATTCCCGCCCGCTGTATACGTCGGGCACCCCGGCTGGAAACAGGTTGGTGGCCGAATTGGATACTCGCTTGTAACCGGCATCATTGTCGCTATCGTTTGCGCCACCGGACTAATTGCAACATTCCTTGCAATCTTCCCGATGCAAGCACTGGTACCGGTTCTGCTCTACATCGGTCTGATCATCGGCTCCCAGGCATTCGATGTATCACCCAGCCGCTACTCACCTGCAATCGTGCTTGCAATGATTCCGTCCCTTGCAGAATGGGCGACCGGACAGGTTGAGAATGCCCTTGCCGCCGCTGGCACAACAGCGGATAGCGTGGGAATCGCTTCGTTGGTCGACGCGGGTGTGATTTACGATGGCATGAAACTACTTGGACAAGGTGCGGTGCTGGTTGGAATTCTGCTAGGTGCAATTACCTGCTTTGTAATCGACAAGAAACTGTATTCGGCATCCATAGTTGCATTGATCTCAGCGGCACTTAGCTTCTTCGGTTTGATTAATGCTTACGAGGTAGGCGTGAATGCGTCACCTGGCGTAACGATTGGTTATATCGTTCTCGCGGCCATTCTCGCCGGGTTTGCTTGGTGGCAGAGAAATCTTCACGATGATACGCTTCCAGACGAATTACTCTTCGTTAATGGAACACTTATGCGTGGCCTTGAACTGCACGACAACCTTGCCGGTGCCGAGTTTAAAGAAGAGATCGCAACAGCACCAAATTATCGTCTACACACAATTGACGATATCCACCCAGGCATGTACAAAGTTGCTTCTGATGGTGTAGCAGTTGACGGTGAGCTATATGAACTGTCACCTGAAATCCTACTTCGCGTGATTGAAGGCGAGCCAGCAGGCCTATATCGCGGGCCTGTAACGTTGGCTGATGGTCGCGTAGTTCCAGGAATTCTTTACAGCGAAGAGATGGCAATAAAACATCCAGATATCTCTAAGCACGGCGGATGGAAGAAGTACATCGCGTCAAGGAAGGCATAGTTTCTACTAGAGAAACTACCGGGTCGCGGTCCAATGCTTCAGCATTGGACCGCGACCTTTTCTACACCATGTACATTTCCTAAACAACCTCACTATTTTTGCATTAGGCCCGCATATACCGCCGCCGTTGCCAAATCGCGTAAACCATCCTGGCGCAAGCCCGGCCAACCCCACACCTGGCTGGCCAGATCCGCAGGCACCGCACCAACCCCTGCGGCCGCGCCCAACAACGCACCCGCCAGGCAAGCCACCGTGTCCGTGTCCCCGCCCGCGCGCACCGCAGAACTGACCCCCACCCAAACCGGGTTCAACTGCGCATTGCCGCGCTGCTCCCACTCGGCCACCCGAACAGCCGCCAACACGCGATCCATCACCGACACCGCATCCAAACCAGCACCCAGCCCAGACGCTACGCCCGCATCATCACCTCGCCGCATCGACAGCAAGAACGCTTCGTCCTCGTCCGCCACGCCTTCAACGCCAAAAATGGGACATTCTGACCCCAGGCTTCCGATTCCATCCGAAACATTTTCAACTGCCGCATGCCAGTCCAGGCATTCCTGCCACGGCTTTCCCGGCGCAAAACCCGCGAGCGCCCCACGCAGTAACTGCGCGTACGAGGCTGCCAGCAAAGCGGTACGCGGATCCGGCGTCACCATGCGCACAACCTCTAAACTCACCCGCGTGCACTCGCGAGAATCCAACGCCGCAGACAGTGCCACCGGCACCATGAGTGCAAACACCTCATTGCCAGCCACGCGTGCACGCGGACGCAAACTCTCCCAGCGGGCACTCGCCGCAGCCACCAAACGGGCGGCCCCCAACGGCTCGCCCTGCGCTCGCTCAATCCGCTCCCGCAAATGCGCTGGCGCAAGCGAGGGCTGATCCGCCCACTGTAAAACCGACTGCAATCCCGGAGCCACCTGCGCCGGATGCGAGCGATACCAAGCCATCACTCGCACAGCCAACTGATCGAGTGCCGCCTGCGAACCTAGCGCGCTCTGAGCCGCTACCTCCAGCCCCAAAACAGCCAGCTGAACGTCCGCGCCCCACTCGCCCTCATCAAACAGGCCGCTGCGTCCTCGCAAATCTAAACGCTGCGCGTCCGTGGGCGGCGTGGCAAGCTCCCACGGCACGCCGAGGGCAGACCCAACGGCCATCGCCGAAACCGCCCCCACCGCAGATAGCGCCACGTCCGAATGTTCGCGCCGCACGCGCACTAGCCTGCCGCGCTGCGGGGTGGGCGCACCTAATTCACTCACGCTCCAGCCACGCGTCGGCAAGAAGCTGGAAAGACCGACGGCGAAGCTCAGGATCCCACGCGTAAGAGACGATAATCAGCTCATCCACACGGAACTGCTCTACAAAACTATCCAGGTACTCCACCACATCGTCAGGAGAGCCCACCACGGCCGTCGTGTTCAAACCTTGCGCTGCAACGTCATACTGCAAGGCCGCATTAGGCTTCGACAACGGCTCGTTCTTGCCCTTGCTAAGCCCATCCTTCCAATCCGTGTAAGAGGTGAACAGGTAGTTCGCCTCCTCCCGAGTTGGCGCCACCAACACATTCACGCCCGCCATGAACACCGGGCGATCCACCTGCGCCGTGGGAGCCTCCGCGTTAAAGTTCGCGCGGTACGTCGCTACCGCGTTACGCAAGTATTGGGGTGCAAAATGCGACGCAAAACTGTAGGGCAAGCCCAGTGCCGCAGCCACCTGGGCGCCACCGAGCGAAGATCCGAGCATCCACAACGGAACCTCGGTTCCCTCCCCTGGAATCGCCAAGATCCTATTGCGGATCGAAGCGGGATTAGGAGACAGTCCGAAAGCCGCGGCCTCAGCTCCAGCAAGACCGAAATCGTCAACCGGGCTCGGCTGGAAATACTGCACCAGCTGGGCCACATCAACACTGAAATCATTCAACTGGCCACTTCCACGCCGCAGCGCTGAAGCCGTCACCGGATCCGTGCCCGGCGCGCGTCCAAGGCCCAAATCAAACCGGTCGCCGTAAATCGTTGCGAGCGTACCGTAATACTCTGCAACCATCAGCGGCGAATGGTTTGGCAGCATCACGCCGCCAGCCCCCAAACGGATCGTGGAGGTGTGCTCCGCTGCCCGTGCCAACAACAACGAGGTAGCCGACGACATGAACAAACGAGAACCGTGGTGCTCCGCCATCCAATACCGCTTGTATCCCGCGCTCTCCGCAAGGCGCGCCAACTCAAGCGAATCATCCAGCGCTCGGCGTCTGCCCAAACCAGCGGAAACCGGTGACAAATCCAAAATAGAAAGTGGAACACGCATAACTAATCCTCCAATACCTGAAAGCTTACCCATGCCCAGCAAAAGCCACCTGGTGAACGCAATTATTACCTGCGGCTTGCAAAAGACTCTGAATCTAGCCCTTCACTGCCCCATCTGTCATTCCAGCCATGAAATGGCGTTGGAGCGCAAAGTACAAAATCACCATCGGCAAAGCTACCAGCACAGCCCCCGCAGCTAGCAGGCTAGAACCCTGCGTGTACTGGCCCTGGAAGAACGCCAACCCCAACGGTGCCGTGCGCATCTTGCCCGAAGGCGACATGACCAGCGGAATGAGGAAGTCATTCCATGTCCACATGAACGTCAGCACCACCTGCGTAACCACTGTTGGCACGGCGAGCGGTACCAAAACCGACCTCAAAAGCCGCAAATTTCCGGCCCCATCTATTTGCGCAGCCTCAATCAAAGACCTATCCACACTTCTGAAGAACGCGCGCATCCAAAACGTTCCAAAAGCCAGCGACTGCGCAATCTGGGGAAGTGCAATAGCCCAAATTGTGTCCGTCAGCCCCAGCGACCTCAAATCAAAAAACAAGGGCAACACGATTGCTTCAGACGGCACCATGATTCCCAGCAAGAAAGTGAAGAACAGGATCTTCTCCCCGCGTGGGCGCAACACGCCCAAAACATAACCGGAAGCTATTGACAACACCAGCGCCACCGTCACCACCAGCAGCGCCACCATTATCGAGTTACGCATATAAACCGAAAAACGCCCCTGCTCCCATGCCGCCGCGTAGTTCTCAAAATGGAATGAGCCCTGCCCGCCAAAAGACTCCGGCTGCAATGACAGCACCAGAATCCGCAAAACTGGCATCAACGCTCCCGCTGCAAACAGCGTGAGCACCACGTAATTAATCAGTTGTTCCGTACGCGAGGGCCTCATTATTCACGCTCCCCCACCAGGTTGAGGGCCAAGTTAATCAAGAAGATCACCAGCGTCAGCACCACTGCGAGCGACGAGGCTGTTCCTACCTCGCCAATTCGAAACGCCTGATAGTAAACCTCGTAAGACGGCACGGTTGTGGCACTTCCCGGACCGCCCGACGTGGTCACATACACGAGATCAAACGTCTTCAAAGCCGCCACAATCGTCAAGGTCAAAGACACAACTATCTCCGCGCGAACCGACGGCACAGTTATTGCGAAGAACTGGCGCACCCTGCCTGCGCCGTCAAGCATGGCCGCCTCATACAAATCACGCGGAATCGCAGCCATCCCAGACATCAACAGCACCGTTACCAAGCCCAGGCTCACCCACGAACCAATCAAGCCCACCGCAGGCAGAGCAAACGTGAAATCACCCAGCCACGCCCTCGTCAACGATCCCAAACCAATCGCACGCAAAAACCCGTTAATTGGCCCGTCCGGGGCGTAAATTCCCCGCCACGCAATCGCTAACACCACCATTGCGATCACCTGCGGCAAAAACACCACCGTGCGGAAAAATCCCAGGCCGTGAATCTGTGACCTTGTCAATAGCGACGCCAAAACCAGACCCACGCACAGGGGAATAACCGCGTAAAAAATGATCAAAATCAGCGCGTGCGAAAACGCTGCCAACAACCGCGGATTCGAAAACGTCTCAATGTAGTTATAAAAGCCTACAAACGTTGAATAACCCAGCCCATCCCACTTATACAAAGACAACTGGAATACGCGGATCAACGGATAGAGCATGAACGCCGCATACACGGCGAAAGGCACGGCCATCAAAGCCAGCGCGGCCAGCGTATTGCTGCCCCGCTTAGTCTGGCTAAATTTCACGGCCGATCCGCGCGCAGCGCCACTCTTTGAGTCTGCGCGCGGACCGTTAGAAACCGTTGACATGTGCCTACTTCGCAAAACCGGAGTAGTCCGCCTCTAGGGCATCCAAGAATGCCTCCGGAGTCATCGATCCCGCCATCAACTGCTGCAACGCATCACCAAGCGTCTGATCAAACGTCGGAGTTGCGTAGTCCAGGTACGGCAGAATCTCGCCATCCTCAGAAACGGTTGTGAACACGTTCAAAACGTCTGCCACAACACCCTTGGTTCCGCCCGCATACTTCGTAGCATCATTAACCGGCACGTTGCCCGTGTCGGCAAGCACCTGCATGGCCTCATCAGAGGTGATGAAATCAATGTATGCCGCGGCCACGTTCGGATCCTTTGCCGAGGACGTAATCGCAAACGGCAAGCCCGTGCCACCAGTTGTTGCCGGCTTATCCGATGCCATAGGTGGGGCCATGAATGCAACGTCGTCACCCATAGCCTCCATCAGATCCGGAGCAAGCCAAGAACCGGCGATCAGGTAGATACCATCACCCTTGGCAAAGCTCTGCCATACCGAGTCATAGTCAACACCGTTGAAGCCCTCGTTGAAGTAACCGGACGTTGCCCAGTCCTGCAACTGCTTCGCTGCCGCAACGTTCTCTTCCGACTTCCACGTAGCACCCGCGTTACCGAAACCAAGTGGGCGCACCTGATCCGCCGGAACGTGAGCGGCCTGAACCGCGCCAAACAGGTGGAACGCCGGCCACTTATCTACGTTACCGAGCATAAGCGGCGTCTTACCTGCGTCCTTAATGGTCTTCAACTGGTCGCTGAACTCATCCCACGTCTTCGGTACCTGCAGCCCCAGCTCTTCGAGTCGTGAAGGCGCATAGAAAACGCCCACAACCTCGCCTACCTGCGGCAAGCCATAAAGCGATCCTTCACCAAACTTCGTAGCGTCATCCGAATACGAAGAGTAAGAAAGAATGCTGTCAGAGTAGCGATCCCGCCACTTGTAAGCTTCCGCCCATGGATCCAGCGGAATGATCTGCCCTGCCGAAACGAACTGACCCATCATTGACCGCGCATTATTCGCCTCCACAACATCGGGAGCGTCATCACCCGAAAGCGCGAGGCGAAGCGTGGTTTGTAGGTCATCAAACGACTGCGAAACCCGGTCAATGGTGATGTTTGGATACTTCTTCATAAACGCCTCGTTCAGGCGCTTCATCTGCTCGTCCTGGCCTCCGCGAACCTCCTGGTCCCAAACCGTCAGAGTCTGCTCCGGCAAGCTCGAAATATCGGTGATGACTTCGCTTGACGCGCCGCCATCACTGGGGCTCGATTCGTTAGAAGGTCCGGGAGCACATGCTCCAAGCATCAGTGCCACAGCCGCAACTGCAGCAGGTGCAATAAACTTTGCAGGCCTCATTGTCCTCCCTTTCGACAATTACTTCGTCTGCTTTAGTGTTTCATCTGACGAAACTATTTGGTTCTTAAACTCGAATGTTTTTACAAACTGATGAACGAATCCCAAATCGTATGACCCAGGAATGTCGAGCTCTTCAATCATTTTTGTTAGCTCTGAAGCGGTAGGAGTAGAGCCCGCTCCTCCTGTCTTGGTAACCGATAGTGCGCCTAGAAGGAGGGCGAAAGACACAGCCTCACTATCTGTTGCCCCATTAGCAACAGCTACCGCGAGCCCGGCACTGAACGCGTCGCCCGCACCCGTTGGATCAACCACATGGGCCGCGATACCGGGCAGAGTCTGGTAGTTTTCTGGACCCAGAGCCACGCCACGACCGCCTCTTGTTACAACTATTCGTGCATCGGTTTCCACCAGCTGACCGATCATCGAAACGGCCTGGCGAACATCAAAACAGCGGGCATAGTGCAATATTTCGGTCTCGTTGGGAACAAAATAATCGCAGTGTTCAAGCGGAAGCAGGTCGCTGGTGCGCCACGCGCCCGTTGAATCCCAACCGACGTCACCAATCACCTTCGTGCCGCGAGCGCGCCACTGCTTAACAACTTCAACATTCTTATCGATCGCGCGCAGGTCTGCGATTAGCACGGAAGGAGTGAAGCTCTCCGGTAGCACGCCACCTTCATCCGACCCGTGGGTGACCATTGCCCGGTCTGCGTCCCAGGCAAGCGCAACAGTTACGGACTGGCGCTCAACGGAATTGGCATACGCGGTGCCAACCTTGTTTTCTTCAAGCACTGACCGCACGATCTGGCCCGCCCGATCATTTCCGAGGCGAGTTATCAGCTCTACCGGATGGCCCAGCCGCGCCACAGCAACCGCCTGATTGGCAGCGCCTCCCGCGGTAAGCGCCGAAGAATCAACCCACATCTCCTCGCCCAGCACTGGAGCATGTGGCATCCCAGCCATCACCACGTCCAAGAACGTTGGGCCACAAACCGCTATTGCGCCGGTGGACATACAGCCTGCTTCCTTCTGCGTACCGTTTCGATCAGTATCGCCCCACATCTCGTTCATGACAAACACTCCGCGGCCCCATAACGGATAGTTCACGCGTGCAGGCAGACTTTATAAGATAAGAAGGTATGCGCAAGAGACTGTGCTTTTCCTTCGATCTGAAAGGTGTTCGCCCGTGAAACTAACGATCGCTGGAGGCGGCGGATTTCGCGTCCCTCAAGTTCTGGACGTCCTCTCAAAGCACGATTCTGTATTCCAGATCACTGACGTGGCGTTGTATGACGTTTCCACTATGCGAATGGGCGTCATCGAAAACGTGATCCGCGGATTGTATTCTGACCGGCCTAGCCTGCCTCGAATCACTGCGACCACCGATCTTCACGAGGCGCTTACTGGCGCGGACTTCGTATTTTCAGCAATCCGCGTAGGCGGCACCGATGGGCGTGTTCGCGACGAGCGAGTGGCTCTTTCTAACCACGTTATTGGGCAAGAAACGGTTGGCCCGGGCGGCAATGCGTACGCGTTGCGCACATTGCCGGAAGCCATGCGTTTAGCGAAGGCTGCGCGCGAAGTGGCACCAAACGCGTGGGTCATCAACTTCACCAACCCGGCCGGTATCATCACGCAGGCAATGCGCACGGTGCTCGGCAACCGCGTCGTTGGCATTTGTGACACCCCGATCGGCCTCATGCGTAAGGCGTGCGCGGCGATAGGCGTTTTGCCAAGCGAGGTTGAGTTTGACTATGTTGGCCTGAACCACCTCGGATGGTTGCGCGAACTACGCGTAGACGGAGTTGACCGTCTGCCCGAGCTGCTCGCATCTGACGAGATGCTCGATCATATTGAAGAGGCCCGCATCCTCGGCTTCGACTGG
The DNA here is from genome assembly GCF_900119695.1 of Actinomyces urinae. Taxonomy (GTDB): domain Bacteria; phylum Actinomycetota; class Actinomycetes; order Actinomycetales; family Actinomycetaceae; genus Gleimia; species Gleimia urinae. The sequence goes on along the minus strand of NZ_LT632547.1, from coordinate 1,246,674 downwards.
GTGCGCACTCTCGGGGCTCTGCCTAACGAATACCTGTTCTACTACTACTACGCGCGCGAATCACTGCAACGCATTCTGGACGAGCGTGAGACGCGCGGGGAGTTCTTGCGCGCTCAGCAAGAAAAGTTTTACGAGGCCGCAACGGCCGACCCGCAGCAGGCAGCCGAACTGTGGCAGGCCACGCACAACGAGCGCGAAGCCACTTACATGGCTGAATCACGTCCCGAGGAAGAGCGGGCCGGGCGCCGCAATGAGGACATGGGCGGCGGCTATCAAGAGGTTGCCTTCAACATCATGAAAGCCATCACCAACGGCGAGCCCGCAACCATGATTCTGAACGTGGCAAACGGCGACGGGCCAAGCGGCCTGCTGGTTCCAGGCTTGTCCGAATCCGCAGTCGTGGAGGTTCCCTGCACGGTTGACGCTGGCGGCATCCACCCGCACCAGGTTGCGCCCCTAACCGGCCCCGAATTTGGCCTTGTCTCAACGGTCAAGGCAGTGGAAGAAGAACTGTTACGCGCGTTCTTTGAATCCAACGAGGGGGCCGCTTGGCACGCTATTGCAAGCCACCCGCTAGTTGACTCGATTGCCGTGGCGCGCAACGTGTTGGACGGCTACTTGGAGGACCCAAGACTGCAAGCCGTGCTACGCGGACACGACTAGCCGCAGGTTAGAGGCGGCTTGCGTTAATCCCTGACCCAGTCCGGGTTTGGCGCAAGCCTCACAACCTCGCCAAACTGGGGGATAACCACATTCCAGCCAAGCTCCTGCTTGATTCGCTCACCCAGCGCCTGGGCTGCCCGCGGCTCACCGTGCGTCAAGAACACCGCGTGCGGGGCCTTCCCCGCCTCGTCATCATCGCCTTGGCCAGCTTGCATAACCCAACGCAAAAGCTCGTCACGATCGGCATGCGCAGAAAACTCGCGGTCTTGCGTAACTTCAGCGCGAACCGGCACGTACCAGCCGTGCATTTTGATCGATTCCGCACCCTCAAGCAGTTTTCGACCGCGCGTTCCCACAGCCTGGTATCCGGTGATAATGAGGCAGTTCTTCGGATCTGGCAACAACCTTTGCAGGTGGTGCAAAACGCGGCCGCCCTCCAACATTCCTGAGGATGTCACTATGATGCACGAGCCTTTGAACTCATTGATCTTCTTCGAATCCTCCACGCTCAGCATCTGTTGTAGTTGCGGAATGCCCAGGAAGTCTTCCTTATCAATACCGCTGCGCATCTCTTCATCCGCAAACTCCTCGTACACGCTGAGGGCGCGCAGGCCCATCGGCGAGTCCACAAACACCGGCAGATCCGGGATTCGCCCTTCGCCCATCATTGACACCAGCTGGGCGAGCACCGACTCTGTACGGTGAATCGCAAATGCGGGAATCACTATCTTTCCACCCCGCGCCGCGGTGTCACGGATCGCGCGCGCCATTTCTTCGTGCGGCACCTCGGCAACCTCATGCAACCGGTCACCGTACGTGGATTCCATAATCACCCAATCCGCTGCCGGGGTTTTCCCGCGCGGCTTCAGCAGGTACGGGTTCTCCCTGCCCAGATCGCCAGAAAAGAGGATCCGCGTGCCCTCTGTCTTTATCAGAATCGAAGCCGACCCGAGGATATGGCTGGCCGGTACCCAGCGGGCGGAGAACTGCCCAAAATCAACTTCCACATCAAACTCAACGGGGCGGAAATACTGCAGCGTCTTCTCCACGTCCTCTGGAGTAAAGAGGGCCAGCGGATTCTCATACTTAGAGTAGCCGCCCTTTTTCGCTGACTTCGCGTCATTCACCTGCAGGTTGCCGGCATCGCGCAGGACTATCTCAGCGAGTTTAATCGTTGCCTTAGTAGCCCAAATCGAGCCTTTAAAACCCTGCTTCACAAGCACCGGCAAGTAAGCGACGTGGTCAGCGTGAGCGTGCGTAACCAAAATGTCGGTAATAGTTTGCGGGCTTGGAGAGAACGGCTCCCAGTTCTTGACACGCCATTTCTTATCGCCCTGATACATGCCCGCGTCAACCAGCACCCTACGGCCATCGATTTCTAACAAATACTTCGATCCGGTCACGGTTCCAGCCGCACCAAGAAACCTGCAGCTAACAAGCGAATCGCTCATGTCCCTCACCCATCCGTTTGCAATCGAGACACTTCCAGTATGACGCAGCACACACTAGTTCGCAGGGGGAGGCTTGGGCGAATATCGGCACGGCAATCCGCCGGGGTGGTCGGATAGGTGCCCCGGGAGCTAGTTGTAGTACTTATTCGCCTCTTCGTGCACCATCGCGTTTACCGCGAGCGCATAGCGCTCTACCAGGTCGCTAAAGTATGGTTCAGCGCGTTTGATCCAGTCCTCTAGCTTGTATGGCGTTTCTGATCCTCTTGGTTCGTCTTCCTCTCTGACGCGCCCGCCGATGATGTCGAAGTACGACATGGTGAACGGCATAACGCCCACGCTCCCTGCCCGTTCTTCCATCTCGAGCCAGTGCAATACCGCATCCCTACAGGGCCTTGCCTGTATGAAGTGCCCGTAGCGTTTGTATTGGTCGATCATCACGTCCAAGACCGGCACTTCAAGCTCTGGTTTTCCGCTAAAAAAGCTTCCCGCCGAGTAATCGCGCAACGCCGATAGCGTGTTGATGATGTAACCGGTGCGGTCAAACCCTGCCACTACCGGGTTAGAACCATCTGACACGCGCTCTAAATCTTCTTTAATCAAGCCGCACATTTTCGGAAATGTACGGTACGCGCGAGTCTTGCCCGCCCCATCCTCTTCAACCATCGTCTGCTCTTTCCGCCCATTTCATAACGTCACTCGACACTCGTATCTCTTAGCTACAAGCTAGCCGACCTAGGTTGAGCGCGTCGCAATAACCGGAAACTACCAAACCAGAAACGGAACAATGACGAGACACATCAAGGCCCCAAAGCAAAAATCTCAATCGCGACTATTCGCTCCGTCCAGGGGGTGTAGCACTCTATGTAGCAATATCGTTCTGCTTTTCGCAAAAACCGCATGATTCTGCGGCAAACTGAGTGCCCGAGGGGGGAGTCGAACCCCCATGCCCGTAAGGGCACACGGACCTGAACCGTGCGCGTCTACCAATTCCGCCACCCGGGCTGAAGCTAGATCAGCATATAAAATCAAAACCTGTGAGGCAAATTCAGCCAACCTCGCGCAATCGCTATAATATGGCCAAAGTAGTAGCGTAGATTCCGAGCTTGTAGCAAAACAATCGAGCTACCTATTGGGGGTGGACAATGCGGTTTCTTGACCGATTCGAATCAGTAATCGAAAAAGGCGTGCAAGGCACCTTCTCCCGGATCTTCCGTTCTGAACTTAAACCTGTAGACGTCAGCTCGGCGGTGCGCAGCGCCATGGACAACCACGTCCAGGAATACTCCCGGGATCGCGCCATCGCCCCAAACCAGTACACTGTCCGCGTCGCACCCTCCGACATGAAGCGACTAGAAGAGCTAGGCATTGACGTCCTCGCCACCGAAGTGGAGAACACGGCACGAGAACACGCCGAAGAAAACAACTTCGCCCTCGTTGGCCCCATCGACGTGAATATTGAGGAAGGCCCTGAAGAGCTCACGGGTGAACTCGAAATCGAAGTTGGCACCAAACGCGGGGCGGTAGCCCCAGCCACCAGCCAAGTTGCTACCGAATCCAACCCGATCATCGACGTAGAGGGTGAACGCTGGATCCTCACCGAGCCTGTAACCATCCTCGGACGCGGCGCCGAAGCCGACATCACCATCTCAGACTCCGGAGTTTCTCGCCGCCACCTCGAACTACGCAAAACCCCAGACGGCGTGATTGCTTCCGACCTTGGTTCCACAAACGGCCTCTACGTCGAAGGACACAAGGTAGACGCCGCCACACTAGTGGACGGAAATCAGCTGGTGATCGGACGCACGCGCATCCTGTTTTGGACATCTGCCGCAAAGGAGCAATACACGTAGATGGCTTCTGACCTAGCATTCACGCTGCTCCGACTCCTCTATCTCCTCCTACTTTGGGCGGTGGCGCTCGGAGCTGTCTCACTGCTACGCCAAGACATCTTCGGAACCGTGGTCACCCCGCGCGGTGCGGGTCGCAAAGAGGCTGACAAGCACCTCGCTGAATCTAAACGACGCCGCAAACGCGGCGCAGCCCCCGCAACGCCAACCAAACTCCTTATCACCGGAGGGCCCCTGGTTGGCACCACCATGAAGCTAGGTAACGCGGACATCACTATCGGCCGCTCGCCCGCCTCCACGCTTGTAATCGACGACGAATACGCATCTTCGCGCCACGCCCGCCTCCACCTGGACGATGAAGGCTGGTGGGTTGAAGACCTTGGCTCCACAAACGGCACGTTCGTTGACGACGAGCGCATCGACCGGCCCCACCGGCTCACGTTTGGCGCTAACGTTCGCATTGGTAGAACCACATTTGAGCTGGTGAGCTAATGGCCATTGACTTCCGCTTCGCCGCCAGGTCTGACGTGGGCCTCGTGCGCAAAAACAATCAGGATTCCGGCTACGCCGGGCCGCACCTGCTCCTACTGGCCGACGGTATGGGCGGGCCTGCGGGCGGAGACATCGCATCATCGGTGGCCGTTGCCCACTTCGCCCCCCTCGATGCGGACGACCACCCGGCCGAGCAAATGCTTCCCCTGCTCCGCGACGCCCTTAATGCGGCGCACGAGGAGCTGATTGAACGCTCAAAGAACGACCCGAAACTGCAAGGCCTTGGCACCACCTGCATTGCCCTCATGCGGTCCGGGTCAAAACTTGCGATGGTGCACATCGGTGACTCGCGCGCATACGTGCTTCGCGGCGACAACCTCACGCAGGTCACCACCGACCACTCGTTTGTGCAATACCTCATCCAAACCGGGCAAATCACGCCAGAAGAGGCTGAAAACCACCCACAGCGTTCGATCGTGCTGCGTATTCTTGGCGACTCCGACTCTGACGTTGTGCCCGACGAATCCGTGCGCGAAGCCGTGGTAGGCGACCGGTGGTTGCTGTGCTCCGACGGGCTGTCTGGCGTGGTTTCCGCCGACACCATCATCGAAACGCTCTCCACCATCGACGATCCTGGCGAATGCGCCGAAGAACTAATCAACCTCGCCCTGCGAGGGGGCGGGCCCGACAACATCACATGCGTGATCGCTGACGTCGTACCCGCCGGCTCCATCGACGTGCCAACCCCCCAGGTAGTGGGCGCCGCAGCGATTGACCGCAACCTTCCTAGCCGCGGAGGCGGAGGCGCTGCCGCACGTGCCGCTAACCTCGCCCCGCGAGAAACCATGATCGATGAGGAAGAACCCGAAGACTCGAAACCAAGATCCTGGGTTAAACCCTTCTTCGCTCTAATCGCTGCAACGCTGGTCATTCTGGGTGCGTGGGGCGGATATGTTTGGTCACAAACCCAGTATTACGCGCAATTGGTGGAAGACCAGGTTGTCATCTTCCAGGGTATTCCGCAGGCGGTTGGCCCGTTCGAGCTATCTCACCCAGTTGAACTAACCGAGCTCAAGGCTACAGATCTCCTCCCTGTTGAAAGAACGCGTCTACAAGAGCCTGTACGCAGATCTTCCATGGAGGAAATCAACCAGTACGTTGAATCCCTAAAGCGTACAGCGAAGAACAGTAAGACAACTTCGACAACTGAAACGACTAGCAAAACGGGGGAAACTAAACCATCTGAATCTGGAACCAGCTCACCAACAACGGCTGCCACTAAGGAGAGCTAATGGCAACCGTAACGATCTCTCCTCCAAGATCGCGGCCCTTCTTAGAGCTGCTCCTGCTTGTCCTGTCCACGGCCGCGGGCCTGGGCGGTTACGTCCTCACCTCCCTGAATCGAACCGACGAGTTGCCTGCCAACATCCTTTGGCACGTGGTAATCCTCGTCGTATTCTCAACCGTTGCATACCTCGGGGTACGTAAACTCGCTCCGCACGCTGACCCAGTGATCCTACCCGTGGCTGTCGGACTGACCGGCGTTGGCCTCGCCATGATTTACCGGCTCGACGTGTCTTACAAAACGCTGAACGAAAACCTACCGCCTGAATCGCAATACCCGATTGTCGGTATGAAACAGCTGATTTTCGTAGCCGTAGGGCTACTGGCCGGTGCGGCCGTCCTCATTCTGGTTCGCAACCATCGAAACCTGCGCCGCTACACCTACATCGCCATGTTCGTGTCCATCGTGCTACTAATCTTGCCCCTCATTCCCGGGCTTGGACAGGAACATTTCGGCGCGCGCATCTGGATTTACCTCGGCCCATTCTCCGTCCAACCTGCCGAGTTCGTGAAAATCACCCTCGCCATCTTCTTCGCCGGATACCTCGTCACCAACCGCGACATGCTCACCGTTGGAGGCAAGAAATTCCTCGGTATACGCCTGCCTCGCGCACGCGACCTCGGCCCCATCCTGCTCACATGGCTGGTAGCAATCCTCGTGCTCGTCTTGCAGCGCGACCTTGGCACCTCGCTACTATTCTTCGGCCTGTTCATCGCCATGATCTACGTGGCCACTGCCCGCGTTTCCTGGTTAATCATCGGCGCTACACTATTCGCACCAGCCGCCTACTTCGCAATCAAGACTTTCCCTCATGTTGGGCGGCGAATCAACATCTGGCTTCACGCGTACGACAATGACATTTACAACGCCATCGGCGGTTCACACCAGGTAGTGCAAGGCCAGTTCGGAATGGCATCGGGTGGCTTGTTCGGTACCGGCTGGGGGCGCGGATACCCACAACTAGTACCCTTTGCACAGTCTGACTTCATCCTGTCTTCCCTCGCGGAAGAACTTGGCCTCACCGGCCTCATGGCCATATTGCTCATGTACCTAATCCTCATCGAGCGCGGGCTGCGCGCCGCCATCGGTGTGCGCGATGGATTTGGCAAATTACTTGCCACCGGCATCAGCTTCTCGCTCGGCCTCCAACTATTTGTAGTGCTCGGCGGCATCACCCGCCTGATCCCACTCACGGGCCTCACCGCGCCCTTCCTCGCACAAGGTGGCTCGTCCATGGTTGCCTCGTGGATATCTGTGGCCCTACTGCTACGCATATCCGACGCGTCGCGCCGCCCCCCAACCCCGGTTGCCATGCCTAGCGACCTTGCGGGAGGCGCCCAATGAACAATCAAATCCGCAAACTTTACATCATCCTGTTTGCCATGGTGTGTTCCCTGGCGCTAGCAGCCACCTACATTCAGTTCTACAAGGCGCCCGAACTCAACGCGGACGCACGCAACTCGCGCACCATCCTGCACGCGGCAGAACGTGACCGCGGGCCCATCATTGTGAACGGCACCGCCATCGCCGAGTCGGTGAAAATCCCGGACTCGCGCAGGTACAACCGCAGCTATCCGGCCGGCGACCTCTACGGGCACCTCACCGGCTGGTTCTCCACAAACCTCGGATCATCCAGCGGCCTTGAATCCGCCGCCGACGAGATTCTTGAGGGCGACGCACCCTCCCTCTTCACCCAGCGGCTCCAAAACCTGCTCACCGGTCAGGAGCGGCGAGGTGGAGGCGTCAACCTGACCATCGACGCCTCTCTCCAAGAAGCCGCTAAATCTGCCCTCGGAGGTCGTGAAGGAGCTGTGGTTGCCATCGAGGCGAAGACCGGGGCAATCCGCGCCCTCTACTCCTCCCCCTCCTACGATCCGAACAAACTAGCCGACCCGGACGGGGCGGCAGCAATGGACTATTACAAGCAGCTGGACGCAGACAGTGGAAAGCCACTCAAGAATCGCGCCATTGCAGGCGATCGCTACGCACCCGGTTCAGTGTTCAAGCTTGTGACTGCCGCGGCAATGCTTGAATCCGGTCTCACTCCAGATTCGAAGGTGAACGGCCCGGCTTCATACCGCCTACCCGGCACTGAAACCGACCTGCCTAACATTAGTGGCCTTGCCTGCGGCGACGGCCACCCGACCTTGACCGAAGCCTTCGCGCGCTCGTGCAACACAACTTTTGCCGAGGGCGGTGTCACAGTTGGCGCAGAAAAGCTCCGCCAGAAGGCCCTAGACTTCGGCTTCGAGCAGGATCTTGCCATCCCGCTACCAGTTACTCCCTCAGCCTATCCTGACGACTTAGACCAGGCTCAGACCGCCCTCGCCGCGATTGGGCAAAGCGACGTGCAAGTCACGCCTCTTCAAATGGCTATGATCGCTGCGGCGGTGGCAAACAATGGGCAACTAATGAAGCCGTACCTTATCGATTCGGTAGTAAACGCCGATCTTGAGGTTCAAACCACCACTACACCAAAACTCCTCTCTACTCCAATCACACCAGAGGTTGCCTCTCAGCTGCGCACAATGATGGTTGCGGTAGTTGACACTCGGTACGGCACGGGCGGAACCATGTACCTGCCTGACGCCACCGTCGCTGCAAAAACCGGTACGGCCGAGGTGGCAGATCACAACATCGCCTGGTCCGTAGCCTTTATCGCCAACGACAACCCCGTAGTTGTTGCCGTTGCCATCCAGGGCGACGACATCAACCCGTATGTGGGTGGCGGAACGGACGCCGGCCCAGTGGTGCGCCAACTCTTGGAAGCTGAGTACGCCGATGAGTAACTACAGCGGGAAAGTACTGGGCGGGCGCTACAAACTTGTCCGCCAGGTTGCCACGGGCGGCATGGGCGAAGTTTGGACCGCGCGCGATAAGGTGACGGGCCGACACATTGCCGTGAAGATCCTCAAACCAGAACTCACCGGCCAGGCTACCTTCCTCCAACGTCTACGCATGGAAGCAACTAACGCCATGCGCATACAACATCCCAACATCGCTGCGGTCCTCGATCACGGTGAAGAGGACGGCACAGGATGGATTGTCATGGAGTACGTTGAGGGCCGTCCCTTCAACGAGTACCTGCGTGGCGGTAACCGCATCGCTCCGGACCAGCTACTACCCATCCTTATCCAAACCGCGTACGTGCTTCAGTCGGCAAAGGACCGAGAAATCGTCCACCGCGACATTAAGCCTTCCAACATCCTCATCACGCCCGAAGGTTTGGTTAAACTCACCGACTTTGGCATTTCCACTACGCCTGGCCAAGCCACCATGACTGAGGCTGGCATGGTAATGGGTACCGCTCAATACCTGCCGCCCGAACAGGCGATGGGAGATCCCGCAACCCACAGCGGCGACCTCTATGCACTGGGCGTGATTGCCTACGAGGCACTTGCTGGAAAGCGTCCATTCACAGGCAAAACCCAGGTGGACGTCGCATTCGCTCACGTCAATGATGAAGTCCCACCACTACCCGACGATGTTCCCAAAGAGCTCGCGCAGATCGTCATGAAACTGCTGGAAAAGAAGCCATCAGATCGACCAAAAGATGGTGCTACCCTCGCCAAGCAACTATCCAACGCCGCTCTCTCCCTTGGACTATCTACCAATCCTCAACCCGTTTCGCTACCTGATGCGCCACCAGCTACCCTCAAACGTAATCGCGCGGGCTTTACCACTTCGATCCCTAAGAAACACTCCGCTAACGAGGCCGCAACCAAAAGACGCACTGACGTGACCAAGCCACGCAAAACCACTGCCTCTAAAGTGCGAACCGACGCGTCACCCACTTCCAAATCTGGCCAGCGCAACCAATCCGTAAAACGGGCAACGAAAAGCAATTTACCCACCCGGGCACAATATGCTCCTAATTCACGGCAACAACCATCAGGTAACAAGACCTACAGACACGCAGCTACAGATGCTTACGAGCTGAAAATACAAGAGTTATTAGTTGTCGCAATTGTTATTTTTATTGTCACGCTGCTAGTCATATTTGCTTTCAAAAGCACCCCGAGCTCCGTAAGCTCCACAGCGAGCCACGAGAGATTTACGAGTATTCTGGCAGAGAACACATCAACGGAGGTTCAAGCATGGCTGACAACCACACCCACCGCCTAGCCGGACGCTACGAAGTGCGGTCGATGATCGGCCGTGGAGGCATGGCACAGGTACATCTTGGCTTCGATACCCGCCTGTCTCGAGTGGTCGCAATCAAGATGCTCCGCACTGACCTTGCGCGAGACTCTATTTTCCAAACGCGTTTCCGCCGCGAAGCGCAGGCTGCCGCGTCTTTGAATCATCCAAACATAGTTGCGGTTTATGACACCGGCGAAGAGGACGTGACAACTCCTGACGGATCAACGGTCTCCGTGCCCTACATCGTTATGGAATACGTTGAAGGACACACGGTGCGTGACCTCCTTGCTGGAGGGGCCCCGGTTCCTATCGACGAAGCCGTAGAAATCATCTCTGGCGTACTCTCCGCCCTCGAGTATTCGCACGTACACGGCCTGGTTCACCGTGACATCAAACCGGGCAACATCATGCTGACGAACACCGGCAAGATCAAAGTCATGGACTTCGGTATCGCACGTGCCCTCACGGATTCTCAAGCCACCATGACGCAGACCAATGCCGTGGTTGGAACCGCTCAGTACCTCTCCCCCGAACAGGCACACGGCGACCCGGTTGACGCCCGTTCTGATATTTACTCCACGGGCTGCGTACTATTTGAACTTCTCACGGGGCAGCCGCCATTCAAGGGAGATTCTGCTGTCGCCGTGGCCTACCAGCATGTCTCAGAGATTCCGCCCACCCCCTCGTCTATCACCAGTGACGTGCCGGACTCGATTGACCGGGTTGTCCTCAAGGCTTTGGCAAAGAACCGTGACGACAGGTACAGCTCCGCTGAAGAGATGCGTGCCGACCTAAACCGAGCGGCACGCGGCGCTCTCGTGATGGCACCTGAAACGGACTCGTGGCAGATTCCAGCAACCCAGGTTATGTCCCCTGCAACCATGACGATACCTGCGGCAACCATGCCACCTCCTGCCCCCGCTTACGATACGCAAACCATGGCGCGCATTGACACTTTGGAGGAGGAACCCAAGAAGAAGCGCTGGCCAATCGCTTTACTTATCGTTGTTGCCCTTGCCATGATTGGCGGCCTGGTGTGGTGGTTCGCCACCAACTCGGGGGAGCCGGAAGTAGAGCAAGTTCCGGTTCCAACCGTTGTTGGACAAACTCAAGAACAAGCAATCGCGACGCTTAAAGAATCTGGATTAGAGTTTGCCATCGAAAGCACCGAAGCAAGTTCAGAAATTCCTGCAAACTCGGTCATTTCGTCTAACCCGGAAGCAGGCACGATCGTAGATAAGGGCACAACCGTGAAGGTGGTCCTCTCTTCAGGTCCTGCAGACACAACGGTTCCTGACGTTAGCGGCCTAACTCAGCAGCAAGCTCGAGATCAACTCAAGCAAAAGGGATTACAGGTATCTGATGTTGTCACCGTTGACGATCCTTCACAGGAGAAGGGGCGGGTTATCAAGACCGACCCAGAGGCCGGAGCTAAGATCAGCGAAGGCGAGTCAGTGACACTATTCATCGCGTCTGGCAACGTTTCCGTACCAGCCGATCTAGTTGGACGCCCCCGCGACGAGGTACTCCAAGTACTGCAGGAGCTGGGCCTTAACACCAACGTTGAAACCGAAGAGAGTGCTGACCACGCGGAGGGCACCGTGATGAGCCTTTCCGCAACCGGAACGGTATCGAAGGACACTACGATCACCGTCACAGTTGCTAAGGCGCCCGCGCCCGCGCAGCCTCCCGTTCCAGAGCAGACGGAACCAACCGAGGAACAGCCCTCCGAAAATACGCAATAATCCTCACGAATAGGTGGGCGGTCCGTAAACTCATGTAACGGACCGCCCACCTATTTTCGTATGTTAAGTGCTTACGTACTCGTTGTTGTCACACCCGGCACGTCGACCGTATTCTCAACCACGTTAAACGTCTCTTGTACCCATGGGAAGGCAAACTCGAGAAGCAACCAGGCCACGAGAACAATCAGCAGGATCGACCAGACAACCTTCAACCACTTCGGGCCCGGCAGCAGGCGGAAGATAGCGGCATACATTTATGCGCCCTCCTTCTCAGACTTCAGTTCGGGTGGCAGGCCCTCATCGCGCTCATACCAGTGTTGGAACTCCAGGTGCACGATATAGCGATGACTGTTACCAAACTGGCCTCCAGTCTCAGTACTACACGTGGTCATCGTTAGCATCCGCTTTGTGGGAGTGACGTCAATCGGCTGATCAGGAACTGGGTTAATAACCTCCGTCTGCTCTGGAAGCACAATCTCTTTTTGCACTACCTTGTATACCAAGAATGCGTTCGAGGTTTCCATAACCACGGGGGTGCCCTCTTCGAGAGTATCCACATAACGGAAGTTGTTGCCATACGATCGCCTGTGAGCAGCAACAGCGAAGTTGCCAACCTCGCCCGGCCATTGCGTGAATTCATAGTGTCCGCCCAGCGCCTGATCCAACAGGTACTGTGCAGTTCCATGCACCACCGGAACTTTCATATTGTCCCAAACGGGTATGTGCAAAATGCCCATGGTTTCGCCATAACCCACCGGGGTGAACTCTGGTGGAGCCTCCGTATGAGCCGGAGGAACCTTATCGACAGCAACCTTTGGAAGTTTTGCTTCGAAGTCACTGATCGCCTGCTCCCGGTCTGCTTCGACCTCCCAGGAGGTCCAGTACAGTTGCCAGAAGATAAACAATCCAATCACAAGCGAAGCTGTGATCATGAGCTCGCCAAGCACACCAATAAACCTAATAAAAAGGCTTGGTTTTTTGCGCGCGGCTGAGCGTCTGCTGGGGTATGGACTAGTTGTCATTGTTAGCCGTCACTTTCACAAAGTTGAATACCGGCTGTTGATTCACGGCACTAATTCTAACTTTTGCTTCGTCTCGAACACTGTAGCCCAAGTTGAACCGTGCTACGTACTCGCCCAGGACAGCGATCTGTGGATCCTGAGCGAGCGCGCCACGCATTTTCGCAGCATCTCCAATCGCCCCGATCTCGTAAGGAGGCGAGTAGAGCTTACCGTCGATGTTGATTACATTCCCCACGCATGAAACCTTCGAGTCAGCGCGAACGAACCGGCCCTGCACGCTGAGTGCCTCCGCACCGCCGCTTCGTAGGGCATTAAAAACCGCCTCTATATCCTGCTGGTGGATTACGAGGTCGTCTGCCACAACGCCCTCCGGTAATGGTTCGGGTATCGGCGCGTCATTCAACGTTACCGTGACGCCCGGTCCTGCCAGCTCCACACGCGTACGTTCCGACACGGGCAGTTGCGGCTGGTCGGGCACAGCTGTGATCATCTGGTCAATCTGCTTGTACATTTCTTCATTGTCCGCGGATAACTCCTTCACGGCAGCTTCTTTGCGGGCCACAAGAGACAGCAAATCTGAGTCGTATCTCGAGCCAACCGAAGGGCGGAACGTCATTGAACCAGCAAACAGTAATCCAGCTAAGAAGAGCACAAATCCGCGACCAAAGATGTGTTTCATGCGCTCTGAAAAAGGAGTTTTGCGGCTATGAGTAGCTCCGCGACTGGGCGCGCCGCAGTGAGCGCCGCGCGTTTCCGCGTGTTCCACTAGCCCTCCTCTTCGCGATATCTGTTACTTTTGGTACGCTATTACAAGATTTTAATCATTCGCCCAATCCAGTGTAACCAGTGTACGGGTGGGGCTCTGTCGGAAGGTATTAGGCGTGCCTGAATCAAGAAAACGCAAGAAGACGTCCAGCTCGTCCCATTCGGATGATTTGGAAATCAAATCGTGGACTGACGGCATCCCGCTCTCACCGTCTTGGTGGGCTCCCACGTTCGTAGCTTTGCTGATCATTGGCCTGCTCTGGCTGGTTGTCATGTATATGACGGGGGCTCGCTTCCCGATTCCTGGCATTGGCAACTGGAATCTTGCAATCGGCCTTGGTTTCATGATGACCGGATTCCTCATGACCCTGCGCTGGCGTTAAAGTTTCACTCAAAATGGTGGGCTGATTGCCCACCATTTTTGTGTTTTCTAAGCCCGTTCTAGCACGGCTGTTACCGGTGTAAGGCTGTAGCTGCCGAGAGCTTTGAAATATAAAGGGAGGTCGAGGCTCGCGGCCTCAACCTCCCTTATCGAAGAAGCTAAGTTTGGCTTACTCTTCGGTTTCCTCAGCAGATTCTGCCGGGGTTTCGACGATGTCAACATCGGTGTCGAGGTCCGCCCAGTACTCTTCTGCCCAAGGATCTTCGATCGGCTGGGAACGACGCCAAAGCAGGTAGCCAACGCCAGCTGCTGCGGTACCGAGCAGTACCCACCCGAACGTCTTAGCTACCGTACCGGCAACGGACTTCTTCGGCTTTGTTAGCTCCTTGCGGCTGGCCTCACCCGCGCGCTGTACGCGCTCTGCAATAGTGCCGTCCTTCTTCGCTGCGGCGGAGGCTGCACGAGCAGCCTTCTCGCCGCGCTTGGCGTAATCACTGGCCACAGCCTGAGCGTCATCCAAGTAGGGACGAACGCGATCTGCGGCTTCCTCTAGCACCGGGGCGGTTGCCTTAACCGTCTCATCCCACAGGTGCTGAGCGCGAGGAGCAACCCATTCTGCGCCCTCTTGCGCCAGGTTCTGCGCTTTTGTTACAAACTCTTCGCCATGACGCATCGCGGCCTCAGCTGCGGCATCGGCCTCACGATGGAGCTTCTTAGTGTCTAGCTTGCCCATCATTTCCTCCGTTACGTTGAGAATCAGCTTCGCGTTAGCGAAACACTATCCCTTCCATTTTGCACTGAAACTGCGCGCATTGCAGGATGAACGGGCCGAGAATCTTGGACGATCAAGAAAGACATATCCAAACAAATCTGCGACAATCGCAGTATGAAAGCAACAATTCACACGAATAAGGGCGACATCGCCATCGAACTTTTCCCCAACCACGCACCGATCACAGTGAAGAACTTTGCGGAACTTGCGCAAGGCGAGCGGGAGTGGACGCACCCAGCAACGGGTGAAAAGACCAACGCACCACTTTACGACGGCGTTGTTTTCCACCGCGTTATTCCCGGCTTCATGATTCAGGGCGGTGACCCTCTTGGCATTGGCGTTGGCGGCCCCGGTTACAACTTTGACGACGAGATCCACCCGGAGCTGAACTTTAACGAACCGTACGTACTTGCAATGGCTAACGCGGGCAAGCGTATGGGTCGCGGCACAAACGGCTCGCAGTTCTTCATCACCGTTGCTCCAACCACCTGGCTGCAGGGTAACCACACGATCTTCGGCAAGGTTATTGACGACGAATCTAAGGCGGTTGTTGATGCGATTGCCGCAGTCCCAACGGGCATGAATGATAGGCCGGTTGAGGACGTTGTAATCGAAACGATTGATATCGAAGAGTGAGCGATCAACCACGCTACGGTGAACGCAGGTCACAGCCCGCTGTGGCCTGCCCTCGCCACCCAAACCTCCCCGCCATTTCCACGTGTAAACGGTGCGGAAGGGGCACCTGCTCGGACTGCACTATACACACTGAAGTAGGTTCAATCTGTCCCGAGTGCGCGAGTAGTAGCACGCGCGCCCGCGTGCGCAGGCCTTCATATCGCTTGCAGGGCAAGAGCATCACCACTTGGATTCTTGGCATAACCATAGCGGTTTCGCTTCTTGCTACGGTTTACAAGCCCCTCCAGGTTTGGCTGATGTATGTGCCCGCCTGGTCAATGCACGAGCCGTGGCGCCTACTCACGGTTGCCCTCGTGCACGGTGGGCTTTTGCACTTGGGCTTGAACATGTTGACGCTCTACATCGTTGGTAACCCCGTGGAACAGGTCCTTGGGGCCGGGCGCTACCTTGTTCTGTACGCGGCTTCTGCAATGGGTGGATCACTGTTTGTGCTGACGTGGGGATTTGTTGATCCCACTTCTCTAGTGGGAGCAACGGTGGGCGCATCGGGCGCACTGTTTGGTCTATTTGCAGCTATTTTCGTGCTCCAAAAGGCCTCTGGCGCAGATACAACGTCGATTGTGGTTTTGCTGGCCGTGAACCTGGTTTACGGATTCGTAGTGTCTGGAGTTTCGTGGCAAGGCCATCTAGGTGGTTTGATCACGGGCGCGCTGGTTGCATGGATTTTGGTTCGCCTGGCAAGACCGAAGCCCGGAAAGACTGAAAAGAGCCAAACCACCGCCACCGTGTTGGCATCTATTGGGATTTTTGTAGCGCTGTTGACCTTGAACTACGGGATCTACTGGGGGCTTATTCAGTTATACGGCTGAGTTATACACAGCTTTCCACAACTATTTCGAACCCGACCTGCTGGTTTTCCACAGGTCGGGCTCGATTTTTGTTTGCGCATTGTAAACTGTGTGAGATTCCAAGGAACTACATTGTGAAAACTACATATGTGTAAGTTTCCCCAGGTGTGGATATATCTGTGCATAAGTGGTGTTTGTTAGAGAATCTGAACGAATATGCTGCATAGCGCCGCAGTGTTTCCCAAATCGCGCCCCACAAACGGCTTCGGTTATAGACAACCGCGCGGACAACCTTGGGCATCAAAAAACCCGGCCTATTCGGCCGGGTGGTTGTGGAGTTCACGGGGCACGTGTCGAACTCGTGCCGGCTCGCGATCACCTTTTGTTGGTGGCCATGGCAGCGTGAGGCGCGCTCAACCTCCTCGTCGTGGTAGAGGGCAAGCATCCCAGAGATTTCCTCAACCACCTCGTCCTCGCTGGCTTCAGGCGGAATAGCGGGACTCAAGATTGATTTTATGCAATCTGATCGCCTCGAGACTCTTACGCTATACGGCTGGATTGCTCAAAGCGCTCTCAAGCATCGGCTCGTGGTGAATTTCCACGGGAGCACCAAACCTGGGGGAGAAAACCGAACATATCCGAACATCGTGACCAGCGAAGCGGTGCTCGGAAGCGAACAATACAAGTACGGTCGCCCACCCACAGCCACTCATGATGCAACCTTTCCATTCACTCGCAACATTATCGGCAAAATGGATGCAACACCTGTTATTTTCTCGAATTCCACACTCAAAACAACGGTTGCACACCAGCTCGCCTTGAGCATTGTCTATTCCTCCGCCATGCTCCATTTAGCGGATTCAGCCGCAGCCTATGAAACATGGCCTGGGCGTCACCTTCTACGAGCACTTCCAACGGTGTGGGATGAAAGCCGTCTTCTTGCTGGCTTCCCAGATGATTACGCAGTTTTCGCTCGAAGAAATGCTGACGAGTGGTTCATCGGAGGAATCTCAGACGAGGCTCGCTCCCTCTCGATTCCCCTCTCATTCCTAAATCAAAACACCACATACACAGCAACGATCTTCAGCGATATAAACGATGGTCGAGCTCTCACTATCAGCACCCAGCGAGTAACCTCACGGGACTCACTTGATCTGCGCATGCTTCGTCATGGCGGTATCAGCATTCATATTTCTCGCACTCCTCTCCCCTGCGAAGATCACACGGGAACGTTATTTGAAGCCGAGTTGTCTCATAGCTCCGGGCAGGCATCGATCTCCCCGTGCCCCGGCTGTTCAGGCGGTCGCAAAGTAGGAAATCTGGGAAGTAACGGCGCAATCACTTTTCCGAATATCTCGGTAGACCGGGCAGGAATTTACACACTGTCAGTCGGATACCTCTCTGAAGATCCTTGCTCTTTCCTGCTACGCGTCAACGACCGCAATATTGTGGTGGCACCTCCACGTTCCGGGAAAGGAAATGACGGGCAGCCCAGCGGATGGGAAATCGTCCGAACCGTTGATATTCCAGTCGAACTCCACTCCGGTACAAATACTGTGACCATCTCAGGGAACACCCCATGGGCTCCTGATATTGATCGAGTGATTGTTCGCTAGCGACGTCTGTGGGTGGAGGAGAAAGCTATAGATCCCCTCCACCCACAGTCCGTTTTCACGAGAAAAGATCCCTATTTGACCTCAGGAAGGCGCCCCAGAGTTCCTCCTTCGATGAAGTCTCCGGGCACCAGGATCGAGGCGTTGCGCGCCTCGGAACCGGCTAGGCGTTCCTGCGCGAGCAGCACGGTCCGCCTCGCCAATTCACGCACCGGTTGCGCAACCGTCGTCAGGTTCAAAAGCGGGGAAGAATACGGACCGGTCGCGTCAAAGCCCGTCACCGACACCTGCTCCGGGCAGGCAATCCCTCGCGACGCCAAGTGTTCCAAAATTTTCACCGCAATCAGATCACTTCCCGTAATGACCGCAGTACACCCGGCATCAATCGCCCGGTCAATGCCGTCGAAAAGATCCTCACCGTAGTCGCTGTGAGACGTCACGATATGTGGCTGGACGCCGTCGACAACCAGCTGGGTAATGAAGGTTGCGGTACGGGCATGCAGGGTGGCCGCGAGGGGGTGGCTGGTGGCGGTGACAGCAACTTTCCGGTGTCCATAGGCCACAACTTTTTGCGCCAGCATCGCTTCATACGCGGGATCGATGCGCACGGAATCAAATTCAGGGCGGGTTTCCCCACAGCCGATAGTAATGAGCGGGACGAAGGAAGCCGCATACTGCATGGCCTCGTTCGATACTCGACCAGAAGCAACGATAACCACGCCCACCCCGTGTCCCACGAGGTTGTTAATGGCCTGCATCTGGCCTTCTTTGCTGTCACCTCCAGCGGTAATCAGCAGTTCTAACCCGAGTTCGTCGGTGTGCGCTTGGAGTTCCTCTGCAACTTTCCCATAGAAGCTGTGTCCAACGTTGCGCACCAAAAGGCCGACAGTGGTGGTGCTGGAACTGGCGATCCCAGCAGCACCGAGGTTTCGCACATATCCGAGGCGGGCGGCAGCTTGGCGCACAGCGACGCGCGCTTGGGAACTGACGGCGGGATGCCCAGAAAGTGCGCGGCTGGCAGTCGCCTGCGACACTCCCGCTTCTTGAGCCACATCAATGATGCTGGCTCGTTTCTTTCTGGGCATCCTCGAACATCCGCCTTTCAGTGAGTGGTGGGGTATTCCCCGACGTCAGCGCGGGGTTCCGACCGTCCAAGTATATAGGGGACGGAAGGAAAAAATACCGGCCTCTTGGTCTTGATCGACTTCGACAAGAGCGATCTGTGAGCACTCCATCGAATTGTCGGTTTTCAGAGCGTGAAGAGCATCAGCAAGCGCCCGATCCTCTTCGCTACTCGTCCCCGCAACCGCATAGGCCAGGCTGAAATGGGGGCCAAACGGTGGATCCGTGAGCGCCTCCCCCAGCCCCGCGTCAACGATGCTGTCACGCACAGCGTCGATCAGCCTCGTAAATGAGGGGTTCTCTGGGGAAATCACTTCCACTGCCCGTTCCTGGACGGCCGGCGGAGCGAAGGTCAACGTGAAGGGGTCGATCTGCGCCATGCGACGATCCATCTGCGAGCGCAGTTTCTCCCATTGGGCGTCACTGATCTCGTCTCGATACAGATCGAGGCGTTGCACCGTCACGTGGATGCACTCCGGCGGTTGGATACCGATCTGCGGGAGCGCTGACAGGGGTTTTTCCGCCTCGCGCACCAAGTCCCACAGGGGGGAATCCTCGGGGGGCGCGAGGTAGAAGTGGAGCGCACCATTTCCTCGGCGCCACCGCGTATCCTCACGATCAAAAAAGCGTCGCATGGTTCCGACCTTTTATTTCTCCGAGGAATCCGCGGGAATCACCCACAGGGACTCGCGGGAGATCACACAGGTGACCTTCTCTCCGGCAGCATGAAGTTCATTCATGCCGTGAGAATGGCCTTCGAGGGTGCCCGCCGCGGTGTCCAGGACGTAGGTGTTGACCGAGCCGTCGAAGGCTGCGGAGCGCACTGTGGCTTCCAGAACCACGTCTCTGCCCTCCCCTGCCTGCTCGTTCCCGGATGCATCCAGGCCGACCGCGGTGTTTTCTGCTCGGACGACCAACTCCACGTGATCGCCAACACCAAGTCCGGGGACTCCCGCGGTGTCCAGATCACCCAGCGGGGTGGCCACCAGGTAGCGGTCGCCTCGTACCTCACTGACCGTGCCGGCCACGAAGGATGCAGTTCCCATGAAGGAGGCCACGAAGCGGTTCACCGGGCGATGGTAGATTTCACGCGGCTCCCCGACCTGCTCGATGGTGCCCGCGCTCATCACCACAATCATGTCGGACATGGTGAGAGCCTCGGACTGGTCGTGGGTCACGAAGATCGCGGTAAGTCCCAGACGCTGTTGGAGTGCACGGATTTCGCTACGCATGCGCAGACGCAGGCGCGCATCCAGGTTCGAGAGGGGTTCGTCGAAGAGGATGATCTTCGGTTCCATGACGAGTGCTCGCGCCAGGGCAACGCGCTGCTGCTGGCCTCCGGACAGCTGATGCGGGTAGCGGTGAGCGTACTGTTCGATCCCCATGAGCGCCAGACCGTCAGCGATCCGCTGCTCACGTTCTGCGGCGGGGAGCTTCTGGTAGTTCAGACCGAATCCCACGTTGTCTTTCACCGTCAGGTGTGGGAAGAGCGCGTAGGACTGGAACACCATCGACATGGGGCGCTTTTCGGGCGGGACAGACACCAGGGACTGACCGTCCAGGGTGATTTCGCCTTCCGTAACGTCCTCAAATCCGGCGATCATACGCAGGGTCGTGGTCTTCCCACAGCCGGACGGTCCCAGGAAGGTCACGAATTTTCCGGCCTCAATGTCGAGGTTGATGCTGTCAACAGCTCGGAGCTGCCCCTGCTTGGCATCGTAGATTTTGGTGACAGAGCGCAGCTGGAGTGCGCCTGCCTGCGTGTGGTGTTCAGTCGTCATTTCACTACCGTCCTGGTGGAGCTATTCAGTCGGTTAACAAGAAGGTTGGCGATCATCAAGATGATGAGCACGAGGCCGATGAGGAGGGTGCAGTAGGCGAAGGCGTGGCCGAAACGCCCGGCATCAACCTCGTCCAAGATCTGGGAGGTCATCACCTTGGTTTGAGGCGTCGTAATGAAGATGATCGCGGTGATCATGGTCATGGACTTGGTGATGCCGTAGGTGACGGCGGTGACGATGCCGGAACGCACCAGCGGAAGTGTCACTTTCACCAGGGTGGACACCTGGCTGGCTCCCAGGGATCGCGCGGCTTCTTCCACCTGCGGGTTGATCTGTTTGAGCGCGGAAATACAGGCCTGCTGGCCGGTGGGGATGGCGCGCGCAATGTAGACCAGGATGATGGCGATGGCGCCGCTTCCGACGGCCAAGCCACCTGCCAGAGTGGGCAGAATCTGTTTGCCGAACAGCCACGTGGGGTTGGAGTAGGCCAGGGCGAATCCCAGACCGAGGACGGTGCCGGGGATTGCTATACCGAGCATGCCCCAGAAATCCAAGATTTTACCGATCTTCGGGAACTTGCGGACGACCAACCACGCAATAATCAGCGCCATGACGGCTGCGATCGGAGCGGCGACCAGGGTCATCGACAGCGTTGTGACAATTGCGGAGGATCCCAGGCGCTGGACGTACCAGAAGTGTTCCATCGTGAAGGTGTTGTCAACGCCGAGGATCTTGACGAAGCTTCCCACGAAGAGCGTCATGTAGACGACGATGACGAAGACGATCCACCCGTAGACGGGGACGAGCATGGGGATCTTGACGCTGGACGCAGTGACCTCTTTGAGGGAGCCCACGGGCTTACCGGTCACGGTGATCACAGACTTACGGTTCGACCAGTATTTCTGAACGGCGAACACCGTGAGTGCGGGCAGGAGCAGCACCAGGGCAATTCCTGCGGCACTTGCGATGTCACCGCTTCCTGCGACGGCAAAGTAAATCTGACTGGCCAGGACTCGGAAGTCACCGCCCAGTACCAGGGGGTTTGCCAGGTCAGCGATGCCTTCAACGAAAAGCACAAGGAAGGAGGCCAGCATTGCGGGAACCACCATGGGGATGGTGACTTTCACCAGGGTACTCAGCGGCTGCGCTCCGAGGGTGGCGGATGCTTCGAACAGGGAGTTGTCGAAGTTTTCCATCATGCCGCGGATATTAAGGTAGGCCACGGGCGCGAAGGTCAGGGAGAGCACCATGACCAGACCCACCAGGCCGTAGATGTTGTTCTCGATGCCGAAGATTCCGTACGTGATGATGCCGCGCTTACCGAACAGGGTGATGATGGCGGTGGCCGTCGCAAAGGGCGGGGAAATCGTGGGCAGGAGGGTCACCCAGTGCAGGAGCTTCTTCCCGGGGAAGGTGAGGAACACTTGGGCGAATGCGGTGACGAATCCGATGAAGGTTCCGACAATTCCGACGCACAGTCCCAGCACCAGGGTGTTCACCAGGGTGTCGACGTTGGCGCCGAAGGATTGGGTGATAGCTGCCAGCCCGCGTTCGGACACGCCGATACCGATGAGTTTGGCAACGGGGATTCCCAGGAGGAGAATCAGCCCGATAACTGTCACCGTGGTGATGAGGGCGACGGGGATGTCGAGCTGTCGACCTTTACGCAGCTGTGGAATGCTCATAGCTTGTCTCCAATGAAAACGGCAGGAGAGACGCACACGGGTGCGCGGGTTCCTCAGTGGGTTCTCGCGCACCCCGTGGTCTCACTTGGCGGAGCTTGCTCCGGCGATCTGGCTTTCGAAGATGCCGATGTAGTTGGCGCGAGAGTCAGCTGCCTTGCGTACATCCCAGTCCACGTGCTTCACGACGTCCTGCTTGGGGACGTTCGGACCGACCTTGGCGTCAGGCAGGGTGGGTGCTGCGAAGGAGGGGACGTCCGCGTAGAGATCCTGAGCCTTGGTGGTCAGCAACCAGTCCATGTAGGCCTTGGCGCCTTCGGGGTTGCGTGCACCCGCGAGGACGGAGACTGCGCCCACTTCGTAGCCGGTGCCTTCCGAGGGGTAGGTGGTGACCAGGTCGGAATATCCGGCCTTGTTGGCCTTTTCGCAGTCGGAGTCGAGGGCGATGGCAACGGCCACCTCACCGCGTCCGGCCTGTTCGGTACCGGTTGCTGCGGACTTGGAGAACTGCATGATGCTGGGAACCAGTTCCTTGAAGTAGGAAATGGTTTTCTCCTGGTCGCCGTTGTTCAGGGTGGCGACGGTGTACATGGCCATGTAGCCAACGCCTGCGGTGGCAGGGTGCGGCATGGCAATGCGCCCCTTGAATTCGGGCTTGAGCAGGTCCTGCCAGGACGTGGGAGCCTGTGCGCCGATGCGTTCGAGTTCCTTCTTGTTGGAGCAGAACGCAATGGAGTCGGTGTAGAAGCCGGACCAGATGCCTTCGGCGTTGTTGTACTGCGAGGGCAGTGCGGAGGCGTTCTTCGAGACGTACTTTTCGATCTTGCCCTTGTCGTTGGCGACGAGGTGGTTTTCGGCCTGGCCGCCGGACCAGACGTCGAATTCACCGGGGTTGGTTTCGAGGCGGGCGAGGACTTCGCCGGCACCCAGGCGAACGTAGGTGGCCTTCTGACCGGTTTCCCTGGTGTAGGCGGTGACGATCGCCTGGCAGAAATCTTCCTGCTGGGAGCAGGCAATGTTCAGGGTATCTGCCGAGGCGGAGCCTCCCTGGGTGCTCTGGCCTTCGGGGGCAGAGCAGGCGGCGAGAGAGAGTGCCAGGAGTGCGGCGGGGAGAGCAGTGTAGCGTGCGCGCATCATTGAGCCTTCCGTTGCAATATATGTTGTCTATGCACAGTTCGGAGTTGTGGATACGTTTCCACACCGGAGATAGTAGAGCATTTGCGGCAATCTCGTCAAGAAATAGGGACTTGTCCCCGAAGCTTTACCAAATCGTAATCTGCATACGTTTTCATACGGGAGGCAGATTTTCTGATGCCCTTTTCCGAAGAACTCTGGATTCATTCAGGACACGTATATTCACGCGCGTATTCACACGCACATTGCGACAATAAAAGAAAAGCGCCGCAATCACTGAGATCCTCAGGATTGTGGAGCTAAGGGGACTCGAACCCCTAACCCCCTGCTTGCAAAGCAGGTGCGCTACCAATTGCGCCATAGCCCCTATTGGGAATCTGTTAGTCCATCGAGTTGGATGGTTCAGCCTGGACGGGCTGCCACAGATTCTTATCGTCTGAAAGATCGCGGGTGATCTGGTAAGTCACAAGACCTACTGTACCAACGATCCCACCAATAACTAGATTTCGTAGTCCTTCGCGAATCATACGAGCCTCCGTTACTGTGATTCAAACGCCTGTGGGCCTAGCTGGACTCGAACCAGCGACCTCTTCCTTATCAGGGAAGCGCTCTAACCGACTGAGCTATAGGCCCTTGCGCTCTCGCACCAAATAAGATTACCCAACGCAGTTGGACAATTCCAAACCGCCATCAGTGACAATCCTTACATTGGAACGATTTGGAGCGATCAGCACTTTCGTTTCGCAGCTTGGTTATTCGTCCATGAGGGTCACTCGCACGCCGCCAACAAGTGCAGCAACGAGATTATAAATGAGTGCCCCAAGCGTGGATAGCGCCGTGAGGATCACGATGTTCACCACGCCCACCAGAGTTGCCATGGACATCACCTGCGGCAAACGAGCGTAATCAAGTAGTTTGACGAACGATTCGGCACCAATACTGACCAGGAAGTGCTCGATGTCAGCGAAAACGTGCATGCCATCGAGCATCAGCCAAATCACGAACGCTGCAATAACCGTTGCGATTGCAAAGGCAACAGAAAGCATGAAACTGACCTTCATCACGGTCCATGGGTCAACTCTGGCAACTGCCAGCATCACCTGATGCGGGGTGTCCTGCTCCCAATCTTGCTGAACGTCAGATCGCGAGGTGTCGCTCATTCGTCACCTTCCTCATTTCGAGCCGCGGACTCGGGTTCGACTCCTTCGGCAATCTCACTGGCATTTTGTGCTTCCGAGGTTGCCGTGTCCTCATCATCTGAGTCTACTGCCTCGGAATCATCATCCAACTGTGATTCCAGGTTTTTAGTGATTGCGATAATACGGTCATCCTTCGAGGGACGCGCGAAGGTCACGCCCTGCGTGTTACGGCCGGTGCGCGGAACTTCGCTTACCGCGCTACGCACGATGTTGCCACTCTCCATGATGACAAGAACCTCGTCCTCTTCGGTGACTTCAAGGCCAGCTACGAGATCGCCGCGCTCATCCACGAGGTTCGCTACCTTAACGCCAAGGCCGCCGCGGCCACGCGTTGGGTAGGTGTCGATAGCCGAACGCTTGGCAAATCCACCCTCTGTGATGACGAGGAGGTCGCGGCCTTCATGTACGACGTCAAGAGAGAGCAAGTAGTCACCGTCACGGAACTTCATGCCGCGCACACCCGAAGTTGCACGGCCCATGGGACGCACAGATTCGTCACTCGCTTCGAAACGCAGAGCCTGCCCCATCTTGGAAATGAGAATTAGGTGCTGGTCGGCATTCACAAGCTTCGCCGATACCACCGCGTCCGGCTCCCCATTGACGTCCCGAAGGTTGATTGCGATCAGGCCACCGCTTCGCGGCGAGTTGTAGTCCTGAAGGGCAGTCTTCTTGACCAGGCCCGACTTGGTTGCAAGAACCAGGTAATCGGCTTGGTCGTAGTCTTTGATGGCGAGGACGTCGCTGATCTCCTCATCCGGCTGGAAAGCGAGGAGATTCGCAACGTGCTGTCCGCGCGAATCGCGGCCACCCTCAGGGATCTCGTACGCCTTGACGCGGTAAACGCGGCCAAGGTTTGTAAAGAACAGCAACCAGTGGTGGGTCGTAGTGACGAAGAAGTGCTGCACGACGTCGTCTTGACGTAGCTTCGCGCCCCGAATTCCCTTACCGCCACGGTGTTGACTCTTGTAGGAATCCACGCGGGTGCGCTTTGTGAAACCGTCACGGGTGATTGTGACAACTACGTCTTCTTCGGGGATGAGGTCTTCAGTGGACATTTCGCCCGAGAACGGAACGATGCGCGTACGCCTATCATCACCGTACTTCTCGACGATTTCAGCGAGCTCTTCTGAAACGATCTGACGCTGACGCTCCGGCTTTACGAGAACGTCTTCAAGATATGCCACGCGGGCAGAAAGCTCTGCGTGCTCGTCCATGATCTTCTGGCGCTCGAGCGCTGCTAGGCGCCGTAGCTGCATAGCGAGAATTGCGTCTGCCTGAATCTCGTCGATCTCCAGGAATTCCATAAGGCCTGCGCGCGCATCGTTCACGGTTGGTGAACGCCGAATCAATGCGATCACTTCGTCAAGTGCGTCAAGTGCCTTTAGATAGCCATTCAAGATATGCAGGCGTTCGCGTGCCTTATCCAGGCGGAACTTGGTGCGACGCACAATGACGTCAATCTGATGCTTGGTCCAGTAGTAGATGAAGCCGTCGATGGAAAGCGTCCGGGGAACACCGTCAACGAGGGCAAGCATGTTGGCGGGGAACGAATCTTGTAGCTGCGTGCGCTTGTAGAGGTTGTTCAACACGACCTTCGCAACCGCATCACGCTTCAGAACGAGCACAAGACGCATGCCTGAACGACCCGAAGTCTCATCGCGAATATCCGCAATGCCCTGGATTACCCCGTCCTTTGCGAGTTGGGCAATCTTGGCTGCGAGGTTGTCTGGGTTGACTTGATAGGGCAACGAGGTGACTACCAGGCAGGTACGACCCTTGATCTCTTCAACTGTAACATCTGCGCGCTGCACAATCGGCCCGCGCCCGGTGCGGTAGACCTGCTCAATGCCTGATTTACCGAGGATCGTTGCGCCCGTCGGGAAATCAGGACCCTTGATGATGCCGAGGAGTGCTTCCAGTAGCTCTTCGCGGCTTGCCTCCGGATGATCCAAGTGCCATTGCACGCCCTCAGCAACCTCACGAAGGTTGTGCGGCGGGATACGAGTGGCCATACCAACTGCGATACCCTCAGACCCATTTACGAGAAGGTTCGGGAAGCGTGCCGGCAATACCGTTGGTTCCTGATTCCGACCGTCATAGTTGTCAATAAAGTCAACTGTCTTTTCGTCGATATCACGAACCATCTCCATAGCCATGGGATGCATGCGACACTCTGTGTAACGCGGAGCAGCGGGACCCAGGTTACCTGGCGAACCGAAGTTACCCTGACCGGCTACCAGGGGGTAGCGCATGGACCAGGGCTGTACAAGGCGAGCGAGCGCATCGTAAACCGAAGCATCACCGTGCGGGTGGTAGTGAGAGAGTACGTCTCCAACTACGCGCATCGACTTGTAGAATCCCGCGTCTGGCCTGTAGCCGCCGTCGTACATGGCGTAAAGAATCCGTCGGTGTACCGGCTTTAGACCGTCACGAACCTCGGGCAGTGCACGTCCCACGATTACAGACATCGCGTAGTCGAGATAGGAGCGTTGCATCTCAACTTCAATGTCAACGTGGCTAATCTTCTGAGCCACCGCGGCACCGGTTTGTTCGGTTGCGGCTACCTCATCAGGAGTCTGCTTTTCGTCACTCACGTTATTTCCGTCCCTTATAAGCTTTCGATCCGAATTTGACCAGGTTGACTAGAAGTCTAGGAAGCGCACGTCCTGCGCGTTGCGCTGAATAAATGAACGCCTAGATTCCACGTCGTCTCCCATCAGAACGGAGAACACTTCGTCAGCCGATGCCGCCTCGGCAACATCTATCTTCTTTAGTAGTCGCCTTGAAGGATCCATCGTAGTGTCCCAAAGCTCGTCGTGGTTCATCTCACCAAGGCCCTTGTAGCGTTGCACGCCACCGGTCTTAGGAAGTCTGTATCCCGCATTCTTACCCGCTGCGAGTTGTTCGTCACGCTCCCTATCGGAGTAAACGTACTCGTGTGGTGCGTTGGTCCACTTGAGTCGGTAGAGAGGCGGCTGCGCCAAATACACGTGGCCCTCTTCCACCAACGGACGCATGTAGCGGAACAGCAAAGTCAGTAACAAAGTGGTGATGTGCTGTCCATCAACGTCAGCATCCGCCATCAGCACGATCTTGCCGTAGCGAATCTTGGAGATATCAAATTCCTCTCCAATACCCGTGCCGAGTGCGGAAATGAGGTCGCGGATTTCGTTGCTGTCCAGCGCGCGATCAACGCGTGCCTTTTCAACGTTCAAGATCTTGCCACGCAAAGGCAGGATGGCCTGATGCTCAGGATCCCTACCCATAACGGCGGAACCACCAGCCGAGTCGCCCTCTACGATGAAGATTTCACAGTCGTCCGGGTTGCGCGACGAGCAGTCGCGGAGCTTACCCGGCATCGATGCGGATTCCAGAACGCTCTTTCGCCGGGTCGCTTCCCTTGCCTTGCGCGCAGCTAGGCGCGCCTCCTGAGCAGCTAGAGCCTTGAGGATGATTGCTTTCGCATCCGTCGGATGCGCATCAAACCAGTCACCGAGCTGCGTGTACACCTGCTGCTGCGTGAAAGTTCGGGCCTCGGCGTTACCGAGCTTGGTCTTGGTCTGGCCTTCGAACTGCGGCTCTGTGAGCTTTACCGACACAACAGCGGTTAGGCCCTCGCGAATATCATCGCCCGTGAGGTTATCCTGCTTATCCTTAAGGATTCCCTTCTCACGCCCGTACTTGTTGACGATGGAAGTTAGCGCGGAACGGAAGCCTTCCTCATGCATACCACCCTCAGTGGTATTGATTGTGTTCGCGTATGTGTGGATCGTTTCGGAGTAGGCTCGCGTCCACTGCATCGCAATTTCAATAGACATGGAACCTTCAGCGTTCTCATTTTCAAAGTCAATGATTTCGCTGTTGATGACTTCCGCCTTCTTCGTCTTGTTAATGAAGTTGACGTAGTCACGCAACCCGCCTTCGTACATATAAGTAACCTGGCGGAAACCGGAAATTGGGTCGTCATTTGATCCGAGGTCGTCCCCGGTGATCTCGTCACCCTCGTCGATAACACCTGGACGTTCATCCGTGAGGGTGATCCGCAGGCCCTTATTCAAGAAGGCCATCTGCTGGAAGCGGCTGCGCAAAGTCTCGAACGAAAACTCAACGGAATCAAAAATTGAAGGATCCGGATAGAAAGTTTGAGACGTGCCGGTCTCGTCGGTCTCTTCTCCGCGAACAAGATCGGTGAGGGGGTGCCCGCCGTTACCAAACGTCTGCCTCCACACGTAACCCTGGCGACGCACCTCTGTTTCTACGCGAGACGAAAGCGCGTTAACCACCGATATACCCACGCCGTGCAGACCACCAGACACAGCGTATCCGCCGCCTCCAAACTTTCCGCCGGCGTGCAAGATGGTCATTACCACCTCTACGGTTGGGCGACCTTCCGTGGGATGAATGTCCACAGGAATACCGCGGCCATTATCTTGAACGGTGACTCCGCCGTCCTCGCGGATCGTAACTTCAATATGATCGCAGTATCCGGCCAATGCCTCATCAACTGCGTTATCAACGACTTCGTACACCAGGTGGTGAAGACCGCGCTCGCCCGTTGAACCGATGTACATACCCGGTCGTTTGCGAACAGCTTCTAGACCTTCCAAAACGGTAATGTTCGATGCGTCGTAACCACCATTTTGCTGTGCCTGGCGAGCTTCTAGGTCAGCCAAACTAGCCCCTTTCTAGCGGGAAGCAAACTGCGCCCGGGCTAAACCCGAAAGATCAATCAGATGCGGGACTTCAAGCCACGAAAAGATGGCTGTCAAAAACCGCATAAACACGCAGATTTACACTTAAAAACCTCTATAATCTTACCACTTTTTGTCATATCCACAGATTCGAGCAACGCACTGCACCTCAGTCAACCTTGTAATTTAAAAACCCCAAAAATGGCGGCTAAAAGTCATTCACAACGGTGGGAAAAGCTGTGTATAACTCTTGGAAACAGGTTTTATTGTGACCTCTTTACTGGATCACTCACCCGTATGTATCACGCGGACCGCGACCGGGAACGTGTAAGCGGCCCTTTCTCCACGAGGGTGCCTGAGGTCCTCTGATAATGACCCGCTTTACCGCGTTCTCTCCAAAAGCCTGCGCAATCTGCTTCTCTAATGTGGGAAGCAAAAGCTTCATTTGATTCGCCCAGGCGGTTGACGAGGTCTTAACTACAAGGACGTTGTCTTCAAACGTCTCTACCTTGCAATGCTGTGCAACTGAAGCACCTACAATACTCGGCCACCTAGCTGCGATCGTGGCAATGTTTAGCACTGAAGACCAGCCAAGTCTGTTGACCAAATTGCCAATTACATTATCCACCGGCTGGGGGTCGTATTTTGATGGACCCGTGCCCAATTTGGAGGTAGCGAGTCCTTCCTTCGAACCCCCATTATAATGGCCGTAACTACTGCGACCAGATCCGTCGCCCTTGGTACGAAATGAGCTCGCGCGTGATTTACCACCGCGCTCACTCAGTAACCGAACCTTAGCAGCCGTCTGCGGATAGTAGCCAGAGTCTTGCGCAAGTTGCTTTTGCCGGCGCACTGCCTCCTGGGCGTAGCTAGCTGCCTGTGCTTCAAACCCATTCTTTGTTGTCATGGAGCACTCGCCCCATCAAAGCCTGCCGAATCATGGTTATCACTTGACGGAGTTGACGAGCCGTCAATACCTCCTGGCTGCGGTCCTTCGACAATAGAACCTTCCTGCCGGTCGAGTTGAACCGTCATTACCTTAGCGTCAAGTTCTGCTGGCAAGTCCGTGCCAACAGCTGCGGTTATGAACACCTGCTCCGCACGCTCTATGGCTCCCAATACGGCCTCTCGTCGTTTACCGTCGAGCTCGGAAAACACGTCATCCAAAATCAAGATAGGAGGATCTAGTTCCTCACCAATTCCAGCTTCGCTAGTAAGAGCCTCAAATGCGCCTAATCTCAGAGCTAATGCAACCGACCAGGATTCGCCGTGGGACGCAAAACCTTTGACCGGCATCTCATCGAGAGTCATCCCAAGATCATCCCGATGAGGTCCAATTAAATTCACGCCCCGTGCAATCTCTTGGTCAACCACCCTACTCAGCGCGAGTCGGAGTCGTTCCTCGTATGCCCCGGGCTCTTCGAGAACTTGCCAAAATAGATCTCCATTATCAACCTGGTCAACCTCATTTAACGAGTGTTGATACCTTAGAGTAAGCTTACGAGCTTCCTCGGAAACGATGTCATGAGCCAGAGTGACGGGCTGATTTAGGGCTTGAATGGTCTTCAAACGATATGCGAGTACCTGGCGGGCCAGCGGAATGTACTGCTCATTCCAGATCTCTATACCCGAATAGTCTAGGTACCTACCCGCTCTACGATCTTTTCCCAACTGTTTTAACAGAGCCGCACGCTGTTTTGCCACCCGATCAAAATCGTTTTTGACAACTCTGGCAGCAGGCCACATTTGCGGTGCTATTTCATCAAGAAACTTGCGTCGGCCACTTGGATCACCCTTGACTAGGTCGAGGTCTTCGGGAGCGAAAATGACAACTTTGACAACTCCCATTAACTCTGCTGGGCGTACTGGTGCACGATTAAGCTTCGCTCGGTTTGCACGACCGCGAATAATTTCCAACTCCACTACGCGGTCTCTACCCCCGGTTCTTACCTTCGCGCGTACTACTGCGCCGGCTGGGGATTGCTCATCTGATTTTGCAAATCTAACGAGAGCAGTGTCGGCTGCCACGCGGTGTGAAGAAAGGCTTGCAAGGTAGGCAACAGCCTCCACGAGATTAGTTTTGCCCTGTCCGTTGTGGCCAAGTAAAACTGTGGTGCCCGGTTCAAACTCAACAACTGCGTGTTTGTAGGACCGAAAGTCATCAAGAGCTAGATGCGAGATATACATATCTTCCCCTCACTAGCTAATCTTTGACTTTTCCCTTACCAATCGGAGCCGTAAATCCCCGCGCAAATTTGCCGCGGTGCCGTTAGTGAAATCAGATTCCAAAACGGATAGGCATAATGAGGTACTTGAAGGAACCGTCTTGATCGCCCGATTCATCCTTCTGTCCGGTAATCACTGCGGGTTTAGCTGCATCAGTGAAAGAGAAACGGACGTGACTTGTGTCAATTACGCCAAGTCCACCTTCAAGGAATCTCGGGTTAAACGCAGTAGTCAAGCTACCGCCTTCGACGGTCGCGGCTACCACTTCAGAGGCCTGTGCGTTGTCATCAGTACCCGCTTCTAGATTCACTTGCCCGTCTTCAAAACCGAGACGAACAGAAGTGCGTTGCTCTGCTACCAAAGATACGCGCTTGACTGCCTCTACAAGCTCGTGGCGGTCAACCACTGCCTGAATCTGCGTATCATTCGGGAATAGACGGCGTACCGGCGGGTAGTCACCATCCATGAGAGTTGATGTAGTGCGCTTGGATCCCGATGCGAAACCGATGAGGGAGTTCGCTGCGCCCGCAGCCTCAGTATCGAAAGCTAGTTCAACGCTTCCGCCTGAAGTCATCGACTTCGCGACGTCGCCAAGCACGCGTGCCTTGACCAAAAGAGCGGTGGAAATACCGGGCTCAGCGGGCTCCCACTTAAACTCACGCATGGCTAGACGGTAACGATCTGTACCCAAAAGGGTAATAGTGTCATCCTCGATTTCCATCCGCACGCCAGTAAGGAGCGGAATTGTGTCGTCTGAGGATGCAGCAACTGAAACTTGAGCGATTGCTTGCGCAAAAACCTGGGCATCAATAGTTCCACGTACCTGAGGCATCACTGGCAACGGAGGATATTCATCAACCGACATTGTGGCCAGGGTGAAATGAGAGGTGCCGCAATCGAGGCTCATCTTCGGGCCTTCTAGCGTGAATTGCACTGGTTGGTTAGGCAATGATTTAGCGATCGATGCAAGTAGGCGACCCGAAACTAGGGCTTCTCCAGCAACATCAACGGTTGCTGGAATTTCTGAACGCGTTGAAATTTCGTAGTCAAATGATGAAAGCGTAAGAACTCCATCGGCTGCTTCCATGCGAACACCAGCGAGAATAGGCACGGAAGGACGCGTGGGAACTGTACGTGCAGTCCAATTAACTGCTTCAGATAGCACGTCGCGCTCAACGGTGAACTTCACAGTCCGCCTCACTTTCAATCATTAGTACTAGCTGTTTTACTTTACGTTATTTTATCCAATTAGGCACGTTGCTGGATCACACTCCAGCGATGATGCAAGGTGCCACGCCGCGAACCCGCAATCCACAGATTTTTCTTTTCTGTGCGGACATAGAAACAATAATTTGTAATTCCAGTAGTAGTCATAGGTTATGTGCAAACTGTGGATAAGTAGATTTTTCGTTGCTCTGTTGCACTTCTATGTTGTTAATGAAATCTGGATAACTCTTGTGCTTAAGAAGACCAGTTGTGAATACGTGAATTTACTATAGAAATTTATCCACAGATTTTTGCTGTGGAGAGGCAAAGAAGTAGCTCTTGTCCACACGAATTCACAAAACCATGTGGATACTACTGGCTTTGGCGCGCCTGAGCGCGGATTCGACTGATGAGTTCGGTGACGTGATTGTAGATTTCACGCTTCATTGTCATCTGATGAGAGATTTTCTTATTGGCGTGCATAACAGTCGTGTGATCGCGTCCCCCAAATGCTTGGCCAATCTTGGGTAGCGAGAGCTCGGTGAGTTCACGACACAGATACATGGCAATCTGGCGCGCCTCAACAATCTGGCGGGATCGGTCAGCTGAATTCATTTGTTCAATACTGACCTGGAAGTAGTCAGAAACCTGTCCCATGATCATCGCGATCGTGATTTCGGTGTCATCCGGGTCTGAAAGAACGTCCTTTAGAACCACCTCTGCAAGCGACCTGTTGATCTCTTGATTGGTGATCTGCGCGTATGCGGTTACGCGAAGCAACGAGCCTTCAAGTTCACGGATGTTTGAGGAAATACGCGAGGCGATGAACTCGAGCACCTCATCATTAACATCGAGGTTTTCCGCGATAGCTTTCTTACGCAAAATCGCGATACGGGTTTCTAGATCCGGTGGCTGAATGTCAGTGAGCAATCCCATTTCGAAGCGGGACCGCATGCGGTCACCTAGGCCCTCGAGCTTCTTCGGCGGCACATCCGAGGTGATAACAACCTGCTTGTTCGCGTTGTGCAGCGTGTTGAAAGTGTGGAAAAACTCTTCGACTGTCTGTTCTTTTCCCTGGATGAATTGGATGTCATCGATGAGCAAGATGTCTACCTCGCGGTAGCGACGTTGAAACTGCTCGGCGCGGTCGTCTCGAATCGAGTTAATGAAGTCGTTTGTGAACTCTTCTGAACTCACGTACTTGACCTTCAGATTCGGGTAGAGCGAAAGCGCGTAGTTACCAATCGCGTGTAGCAGGTGGGTTTTACCCAGTCCCGAACCGCCATAGATAAAAAGAGGATTGTAGGCTTTTGCCGGCATCTCACCCACGGCCGTAGCTGCGGCGTTAGCGAAACGGTTGGACGAGCCGGTAACAAAAGTATCGAAGGTGAACTTGGGATTGAGTCTTGAGCCAGAAAAATCAATTGGCGAGGACGTAGCTGGGTTGCCCGCTTGGATTGGGTCTACCTCAGTTTCAACCTCCCTTGCAACGGAGGGATGGGATTGTGACAGGCCAGCAATATCTACGGCAGGAGCTACTTCTTCAGCCTGCTCAGCTTTATCAATCTCGGCTTCGACTTCCTCGTTGAGAGACGGATCAACCGTGATCGCGATTCGAACGGATGATCCAACATAGTTTGAAAGAGCGCTACAAATGGCGTCATTGGCGTTCTTTTCAATAAAAGTCTTAGTGAATTCGTTTGGAACTGCCACCAAAATGGTGCCTTCTAGATCGCCGAGTGGACGCGTTGTAGATAGGAACGCTTTAACGGATGGACCAATTTCGTCGTCCTTCAAAAGGTCCGCAATAACGGTGTTCCAAGCGGCGCTTAACTTCTTGCCGTCCACCTCAGCTCCTTATTCAAACGTGACCTAATACACGGCTGATCATTCAACTTCCCTTAGTTTGTCACTTTTACACCAAATTAGTGAAGTTATCCCCACAATGGGGAAAACTTTGTGGATAACACGAATAGAACTACACAAATGTGGTTCCCACTGTTTACAAGCAATTAAGTTTCGTATAGAACGATGTTGACTAAAACTTATGCACAGCCACAACAGTGTAGTTATTCCCAGGGTTATTCACAGTTGGTGATAGTAAATGTGGTGAATCTCGTTTTTTATCACGTTGACTAGTCGAAAACCAATCAATAAGCTGGATCGTTGTATGTGCAGACACTGCACCATTTAGTGCGCGCTCTTTGCGTCAGCAGTAAATGTGGAGATAGGGAGGGCCCTTCAGGCGCCCTCAAGCCTGAGGAGATCAAAGTGACGAAGCGTACTTATCAGCCGAATAACCGCCGCCGCTCCAGGAAGCACGGCTTCCGCCTGCGTATGCGCACGCGCGCAGGCCGCGCAATCTTGGCAAACCGCCGCCGCAAGGGCCGCAAGCAGCTATCTGCCTGAGTGCTATCAGCTCAGAACCGCTTACGAGACCCGGAGCTATTTCGCAAAGCATTCCGCTTTGGTGAACGCGCGGGCAACCGGAAGTTAGTAGTTCACGTACTGACCGGCGAGGTTTCTCAAAATGAGCGCCTCGTCGGTTTCGTCGTACCTAAGAAGGTATTTGCCCGGGCAGTTGCTCGCAACAAGGTGAAGAGACAGTTGCGGCACATTTGCCGTGACAGAGCGCAAACACTTCCCCCTCGCACCGTCCTCGTGATTCGAGTTCTAGAAGGCGCTCGTGGTAGCGACTACCATGAACTTGAAGAGGCAGTAGACGATGCGCTTTCACGTGCACTAGCGCGGAGCGCGAAATGAACCCTATTTCGCGTATCCTGGTAGCGCCTGTACGCTTCTATCAGAAGTTCATATCGCCGGGAATGCCGCCAACCTGTAGGTACTATCCGAGTTGCTCCAGCTACGCTGTCAAGGCGTTGGAAATGCACGGACCTGCTAAAGGGCTAATACTTGCGACGTGGCGGCTGCTCAGATGCAATCCGTGGTCATTGGGCGGCGTGGATCACGTGCCTGATAAGGGTAAGTGGAAACCAGAGCCCTACGTGAGGCCAAAAGACGACGAATGGGAAGAACCCTAAAATAAGTAAGGAGTCTAACCGTGTGGTTTGACAAGCTTCTGTACCCCTTCAAGGTTGCAGTTGCCTGGGTGATGGTGCGTCTACATGACGTCTTCGTTTTCCTTGGCATGGATGACGGTTCCGGACCGGCATGGGTACTGTCCATCATTGGCCTCACCATCATCGTTCGTATCCTCCTTTTCCCGCTATTCTTCAAGCAAATCAAGGCTTCTCGCGGCATGCAGGCACTGCAGCCGGAGTTGAAGAAGCTTCAGGATAAGTACAAGAACAAGAAGGACCAAGCTTCCCGCCAGCGCATGAGCGAGGAAATGATGGCCCTGTACAAGGAACACGGAACCTCCCCGTACTCCTCATGCATGCCAATCCTGCTCCAAATGCCGGTATTCTTCGCCCTGTTCCGTGTGCTTGCCTCCACCGGACCGATTGCAGAAGGTACATATCAGTACTCCTCGCTGGGCCCGCTGACGGCGTCGAAGGCGGCAGAGATTGAAGGCTCTACCCTGTTTGGTGCGCCGCTATCTGCAACGTTCTCAACTGCTGTTGATGTTACCCCGAAGATCGTCATCGTCGTCATGATCATTCTCATGGTCATCACGCAGTTCATCACCATGCGTCAGCTGACCATGAAGAACATGCCAGAATCGGCGAAGGATCCCTCGAACCCGATGATGCGTAGCCAGCAGATGATGATGTACACGATGCCGCTCATCATGGGTGTTTCCGGCTTCTTCTTCCAAACGGGTGTGCTGGTTTACTGGTTCACCACCAACCTGTGGACCATGGGCCAGCAGTTCTGGACCATTGCGCAGATGCCGACTCCTGGCTCCGATGCTTACACCAAACTCATGGGCAAGCGCCGCAAGGACTACATCGAGTGGGCTCGCCCCGTTTTCGAAGAGTACGACAACGAAGTTCGCACCCTTGATGCTGACGACGACCAGGGCCGCGCCGATCTCGTTGAACGTACTTTGAAGAAGGTGAAGAAGTCTGCGCCGAAGCAGAAGATTCCCACAAAGTTTGGTGCGGATGTAACCGCTGAACAGCAGCTTGGCGCCTACCGCGAGTTGGCATATTCCGAATGGGATGCGATGCCGGACGAGCGTTGGACTCGAAGGTTTGAAATCGCGAGGCGTCACGCGGAGGCCGCGAAAGAACGTAAGCAACCTCAACGCCTCACCAAGCGTGAGAGGCAGCTGCGAGACCAAGCTGAGCGTCGCCGACTTGAACGCGAACGCCAGATCAAGGAACGCCAGCAGGGAATGTCCCCTGAAGAACTTGAACGCAAGCGGGAGGAGCGCCGCCAGCAGCGTCGCAACGCCGCGCGTAAGAAGAAGCAAGGTAAGGATCAAAACGACAAGGCATAGCAGCACCACGCGTACTGCCAGAAAGATCCAGAAGGTACAAAATGACTGACGAAACCCCCAAGAAGGACCGCATCGCTCACCTCGTTGAAGAGGGTGACATTGCGGCGGACTACCTCGAAGAACTCCTCGACATTGCTGACCTTGACGGCGACATTGAACTCGACGTTGAGAATGATCGCGCCCTCGTGGAAATCGGCTCTGAAGACCCGTCCTCGCGCCTGGAGCGCCTGGTGGGTGAGGATGGCCGCGTACTTGATGCTCTGCAGGAGCTCACGCGCCTCGCGGTACAGAACGAGACGGGTGAGCGCTCGCGCCTCATGTTGGATATTGCGGGA
Organism: Actinomyces urinae; assembly: GCF_900119695.1. Lineage (GTDB taxonomy): Bacteria > Actinomycetota > Actinomycetes > Actinomycetales > Actinomycetaceae > Gleimia > Gleimia urinae. The sequence continues at coordinate 1,209,169 of NZ_LT632547.1, read as the reverse complement.
TTCCGCGCCGATAAGCGCAGGGAACTTACCGCGATCGCCGAAGAGGCAATCACGCGCGTGCGCACCACTGGCGAGGCCGTGATGCTTGAGCCGATGAACCCGTTTGAGCGCAAGATCTGTCACGACGTGGCCGCACGCGAGAACCTCATGTCTGAATCCGAGGGCGTTGAGCCAAACCGCTGCGTAGTGATTCTGCCCGGCAAGCTTGCTGAGGAAGATGGCGAAGCAGAGGCCGGCGAAAGCTCGGATTCGGCCGAGTAGGTAGGGCCTTCGAACAAGGTGGAAACTACGATCCAGGCTGCCTCTGACGGCTCTTTTGTTGAACAGCCGAATGAGGCGGTTCGCGAATTCTTCGGCCCGCAATTTGGGGCGATGGGTCACTTTGCGCGCATGCTCGTTGAAGAAGGCGAACTTCGCGGCCTCATTGGTCCACGTGAATTGCCGCGGCTGTGGTCCCGACACATCGTGAACTCGGCAGCTGTTCTAGGATTCATTCCCGAGGGTGTGCAGGTTCTGGACGTGGGTTCGGGTGCGGGATTTCCTGGGCTGGTGCTTGCCATCGCGAGGCCGGATCTGGACGTACATCTTGTTGAACCGATGGTGCGCAGGTGTGAGTGGCTTGCTGATGTGGCCGGTGAGATCGGGCTCGAAAACGTTACGATCCACAATGCGCGAGCGGAGGAGCTTCACGACGTTGGTGAAGCTGACATTGTAACTTCTCGCGCTGTTGCCAACCTTAAGCAGTTGACGCGGTGGACAATGCCGCTAGTCTTGCCTGGCGGGAAGATGCTTGCTTTGAAGGGTAGGCGAGCCGCTGAGGAAGTGAAGGCCGCGCGGCCCCTGTTCAAGAAATTCAATGTGGGGCGCGTGCATGTTCACGAAGTGCCCTCTCTCATGGAAGAAGAATCAACGCGCGTAGTGGAGATGCAGAAGAAGCGTTAGCGCAGTTTTCCACAGGCGTCGCTGCGGGGTATTGTTCACACCCGGCAAGCCCACGAGTTCCAGACCGTGCAAAACAACTACACTAGGCGTAGTTGAAAGGAGCATTGGTGACCACTGGTTCTAGTCCCCTTGCAGATGAGATCGCGCGCTCAGCTAGTTTGCGTGCACAACTTGAGGGTGTTGTGTTCCCTCGTCCTCAGCGACCGCTGGTTGTTGCAGTCGCGAACCAGAAGGGCGGAGTAGGCAAGACGACATCGGTGGTGAACCTTTCGGTTGCATTAGCTCAAGCAGGCCTTTCCGTGCTGGTGATTGATTCTGATCCGCAAGGAAACGCTTCTACGGCGCTGGGCGTGGACCACAGGCCGGGTACCCCCTCTACGTATGATGTATTGAGCAGCTCGATGAGCCTTGCGGAGTGTCTACACGCGTGCGAGGAGTCTGAGAACCTTCTTGTTTGTCCGGCCACGATTGACTTGTCTGGTGCGGAACTTGAACTCTCAACTGTCGACGGCCGCGAATTCGTGTTGCGCAAGGCCATTAAGGATTTCCTCGCGGTTAATCGAGGTGTGGACGTTGTGCTGATTGACTGTCCGCCAAGTCTGGGACTGCTTACCCTGAACTCTTTTGTTGCTGCGGATCAAGTAATCGTGCCGATCCAGACCGAGTATTACGCGCTGGAAGGTCTGTCCATGTTGGTCAATACCGTTGAGCGGATCAAGAACTACTTGAATCCGGGTTTAACCATTGGCGCGATCCTGCTAACGATGTACGACAGGCGTACAAATCTTAGTTCGGAAGTAGCCGCCGAGATTAAACGTTATTTCCCAGGAGTGGTTTTGGAGAACTACATTCCGCGCCTGGTTAAGCTCTCTGAGGCTCCAAGTTTCGGAACCAGTATTTTTGGGCATGATCCACGCGGCCAGGGCGCTGTTGCCTACAAGGCGGCCGCGTACGAGTTGGCTTCGCGTTGGGCGAGTTTAGGAGTAGAAGATGGCGGCGAGTGAAAGGCGCGCACTGGGGCGCGGGCTTGGTTCCCTAATTCCGGAACGAGATGCAAATGTTTCACGTGAAACAATTACACACGAGGATAACGTTGGCCGGCCCTCCGACCTATTTTTCGCGGGTGGCTCGGGTAAGGACTCGGGAGAAAGACGTTCTCAGTCTCTCTCCGCTGATCTTTTGAAGCCAGCACCACGCAAGGGTCGCGGGACGCGAGGGAAGAGCACCGTGGCCAAGGGAGCAACTAAGAGTGGTTCGGCGGCTGATGGCGCTTCTAAGCGAAGTCAAGCGCGTTCTTCTTCGTCAACGAAGTCCTCGAAGAGGCGCGCATCTGCTGATGATGCACGTGCGGCTCGTGGAGATGTAGGTTCTGCTTCGCTGGCTCCGGTGGGCGCTGGCTCCGGTGGCACTACAGGCTCCGGAGGTCCCTTGAACTCTGGCTCCAGCGCTGTTAGTGGCGGCGGCTCTGGCCGTGAAAAGCGTCCCCTATTTGCAGACATTATTCCGGAGGGCACTGAAGCTAGGGATGCCGAGGTAACGACCTATGATGCGCCAGATCTGGTAGAGGTTCCCGGAGTTTACTTCACGTTGATAGACATTGATTTAGTGGTGCCTAACCCTAAGCAACCACGCGAAATTTTTGACGAGTTCGAACTAGCAGAACTGTCTGAGTCGATTAAGGAAATCGGCGTTCTGCAACCTATCGTTGTACGTGAAATTGATGGTGGTGCCCACCGTTATCAGGAACTCGTTGAACAGCGAAAGGCCGAGGGTCTGGATAGGCTCCCTAAGTTCGAACTGATCATGGGCGAACGAAGACTTCGCGCTTCAAAGCTTGCGGGCGCACAGACGATCCCCGCGATTGTGCGCAACACCGAAGATGATGAGCTACTACGTGAAGCTTTGGTGGAGAACCTGCACCGTTCGCAGTTGAACCCGATTGAAGAAGCAAATGCGTACGCGCAACTAATGTCAGATTTTGGGTACACGCAGCAGGAGTTATCAGAACGAATCAAGCGTTCAAGGCCGCAAATCGCGAACTCGTTACGACTGTTGAAGCTTCCTCCTTCGGTTCAGCGCAAGCTGGCTGCGGGCGTGCTCAGTGCGGGACACGCGCGTGCACTTCTTGGCCTGCCAAGCGTTGCACAGATGGATGCCCTCGCCGATCGCATCATCGCGGAAGGCCTGTCAGTTCGCACAACGGAAGAGATTGTGGCATTAGGAGAAGTCTCTAACACTGCTACGAAGAAGAGCGCAAAGCGTATTCCACGGCCTCTGTCGGAAAACGCCTCGAACGTAATAGAACGCCTCACAGACTTGCTGGACACGCGTGTGACAGTAGTTGAAGGTAAACATAAAGGGCGCATCTCCATTGAGTACGCCGGTGCAGAGGACCTGGAGAGAATTACTCAAGTAATCGTCAATCTCCGCGGCTAAGGGTCGTCGTGTACTTGCCGGATGGATGTCTACGCCGTAGTGTGTGGTAACTCGATCTGCACGGTTTTGTTTCGTGTGCACTGCCAATTGTTTCACGTGAAACAATTGGTTTCATGACAGGCGGCACGTTCAGCGTTAGCATCTCGTTCATGCCAGCATCTAGTTCAGTGGCATGCTCGCAGCTACAAGTTGATTAGCTCCCGTCCCAAATCGTGTGGTGGCTAGAGTGGACACGAACCGATATATGACGCTGTGTTGCAGAGTGTAACGGGTCGTGAAGTCAATAGCTACCGGCAAGACAGTGTGTGCGTTACGCAAAACGCTGAGACATTTGCGGACACTCGTTGGGTCAATGACTAATCGGTTGAAGGTAGTCTCCCGATCGATGTTGGTCCGCAAATTGTTTCACGTGAAACAATTTGCTTACCGCTCTTGAAACGCACATGAACTCATCTGCTTGAACATCGCACTATTTGCGGGATTCCTCTAAAGCGACATGCTTAGAGGATCTAATTCTGTAAATGAACCGGGTTTCGTGTCAGCTGTCTAGTGGATCGAACAGTTGAAGCGGTCTGCCAAATGTGCCACTCATTGCATGACTTGAGCAGGAACCATGTAGATCGAAGCTAAGAACACTGAAGTTATATGTGCGGAATTATTTTGTGTGGAGCTGTTCTGCCGGACCAATTGTTTCACGTGAAACAATTCTGGCCAGCCCTTAAAGAGCTGACCAGAAAGAGAAGTGTTACATCAGGTCCTAGTCCCGATTACTCGCCGCGTACAGCGCTATATCTTCCAATACATCGCTAAGACTTCCGTGTTCCTCAGCGGCAAGCGGGAATAGGGAAGTGTCCGTCATACCCGGGCTCACGTTGGCGTCAATGAACCAGACCGTGCCGTCTTCACCAAGGATGAGATCAATACGCGACAAGTGCCGCATTCCCACAGTCTTATGGACTCCCAACGCTACATCGCTTACAGCTGCTAGCTCCTCCTCGGAAAGACGAGCGGGTACAAAAAACTTAGATCGACCCGTGTTGTAGCGGGCGTCATAATCGTACCTGCCGTCATCAGTTTCGATCTCTACCGGAGGTAGCGCCACCGGCTCGCCAAGATCAAGCACCGAAACCGCGATTTCCTTGCCCGGAACGAACTGCTCAACCATCACGGTGTCTCCGTAGGCGAAAGCATCAACCATCGCCGAGCGGAGCTCCTCCTCGTTGAAAACCTTTGACAGACCAAGCGCAGAGCCACCATCCGAAGGCTTCACTATCAGAGGGAAAGTAAGCCCGGCTTCATTATTTTCAATCGACTGGATGATTGCGGGGGCTCCCACCTGGCGGAACAAAGCCTGCTTGAGTGATAGCCACCTTGGAGTCCTCACCCCGCTCAACCGCGCCAAAGACTTAGCTGTTGGCTTACTAGACGCCAAGGCACACGAAGCTGCTGTGGAACCCACGTAGGGGAATGAGATTAGCTCAAGAAGATCCTGAACCGAGCCATCCTCGCCCACTGAACCGTGAATCAGTGGCCACACCACATCCGGCTCGAACTCAGCAACCGTAGGTAAAAACTGAGAATTCAGATCGCAAACCTCAACCGTATGGCCGGCATGGCGAAGTACTGTAGCCACCCGTCGCCCCGACCGTAGCGAAACGTCGCGCTCGTGCGTCAAACCGCCAGAAACAACCAAAATCTTTAAAGCTTCAGACACAGCGATCTCCTTACTTAAACCTGATCTGGAGCCGGCGCTGACACCGCGTCATCGGGCAACTCTGCGCGATCATTTGTGCCAAACATTTCAACCAGCTCGCGTTCCGCATTAATCACGCGAGACAGGCGGCTAACGCCCTCACGAATCTCCTCGGGCGGCGGATAACAGAACGAGAGCCTCATGTGGTCGCCCCCTCTGCCATCAGCGTAAAACGCCGTACCCGAAACATACGCGACCAATCCTGTGACCGCGCGCGGAAGCATCGCCTTTGCATCCAGGCCCTCCGGCAACGTCACCCACGTGTAAAAACCACCCTTCGGAGTGGTCCACTGCAAATCAGGTAGGAAGTCCTGCAACGCGGTCATCATCGCGTTGCAACGATCCCGGTACATCTGCCTGTAAACCTTAACCTGGCCGTACCAGTCATAATCAGACAAATACTGTTCAATAGCCATCTGCCCAACCATAGACGGCGAAAGAATCGCAGACTCCGAAGCTAAAACCAGCTTGTTGCGAATAGCGTGCGGAGCAAGCGCCCAGCCGATCCTGAAACCAGGAGCGAACATCTTCGAGAACGAGCCCAGATAAACCACGCCCTCGGGATTGTAAGACTGTAGCGCTGGAAGTGGATCCGAGTCGAACCCAAGCAGGCCGTATGGATTGTCCTCAACAATCAAAATATGCTCGCGGCGACAAATCTCGACGATTACAGGACGGCGCTGCTCCGAAAGAGTTACGCCCGCCGGATTGTGGAAATTCGGGATCGTGTACAAGAACTTAATCCGACGCCCTTGTGCGCGAAGGTGGCGGATCATCTCTTCAAGAGCTTCGGGAATCAGGCCATCCTCGTCCATGTCCACGTGGACAACTTCGCCCTCGTACGCGCGGAACGTGCCGAGCGCGCCCACATACGAGGGAGCCTCCGCCAGCACGACGTCGCCCTTCTCCAAGAAAATCTCAGAAACCAGATCCAAAGCCTGCTGCGAACCGGTGGTGACAACCACATCATCAGGATCTGCATTAATACCGTCATACGTCATCACCTCAGTGATGCGCTGGCGAAGATCCTCCCACCCCTGGCCCGAGCCGTATTGCATAGCCTGCGCGCCGTGACGAGAAATGAGCGTGCGAGCAGACTCAGCCAACGAATCCAGAGGCAAATCCTTAATGTTTGGCATGCCTCCAGCCAAAGACACTACTTCTGGCCTCGAGACCACGGCAAACAGAGCGCGGATTTCTGACGAACGCAACCCATGAGCTCGCGCCGCATACGCTCCGTGCCAGGGATCTAGCCAAGTACCTGAATCGGAATGCGGATCTGGACGTTCAACCAATGTAGTCAATCTTTCAAAGCGAAGGGAAAGTTCTTATCTCTTGATTGTGCCACCCAAATCACAAGGAACCAAAGAAAAACCTCAAAAATAAGACGGCGCTTCAGGTCTGCAACTACAAACCAGACTCGATATCGGCCTTCAGCTTGGCCTTCGCGCGACCACCAACGATTGTTTTGACCGCTTCGCCGCCCTTAAACAGGATCATTGTAGGAATCGAAACGATTCCGAACTTCGTGGCGAGCGTGGGATTATCATCGACGTTTACCTTGCCAACAACAATCTTGTCTGAAAGTTCGTTTGCAATCTCATCCAAAATCGGAGACATCTGCTGGCATGGGCCGCACCATGGCGCCCAAAAATCAACCAGCACCGGCAACGCAGAGCTCTTCACCGCGTCTTCGAAATTGGCATCCGAAACCTCGATTGTCTCAGCCATTCTTAACCCCTAACTAAGCGTTACAACTATCTACAGGTTCTCCAGGTAATGCTGTACATCAAGGGCGGCCTTCGCGCCCGTACCAGCAGCCGTGATGGCCTGCCTATAACGGGGATCTGCAACATCGCCACACGCAAACACGCCCGGAACGGAAGTGTTCGTAGTGGGATCAGCCACCTTGATGTAGGCGCCTTCCAACTCAAGCTGGTCCTTCACCAGTTCCGTACGCGGATCATGACCGATAGCAATAAACAGACCGTCAGTGTCAAGCTCGCGGCGCTCACCCGTAACCGTATCCTCAAGAATCAGACTCTGCAGGCTCGTCTCACCCTTCATGTCCACAACAACAGAGTTCCACGCGAACGAAATATTCGGATCCGCAAGCGCGCGCTCCTGCAAAATCTTCGAAGCGCGAAGCTCGTCGCGACGATGAATCACCGTAACCTTGCCAAACCGCGACAAGAACAGGGCCTCTTCCATAGCGGAATCACCACCGCCCACAACGGCAATCTGCTTATCGCGGAAGAAGAAACCATCACACGTAGCGCAGTATGAAACCCCGCGACCAGCGTAAGTCTGCTCACCCTCCAAACCCAGCGTGCGGTACGCGGCGCCCGTCGCCACAATCACCGCGCGAGCCTGGAACTCCTCGCCGTCCGAAACAACAACCTTCACATCTTCTGAAAGGTCAAGGCGCTCCACGTCCTCCATCCGCACGTCAGCACCAAACTTCTCGGCCTGTTCCTGCATCTTTACCATGAGCTCCGGACCCATCACTCCCTCGGGAAAACCGGGGAAGTTCTCCACCTCGGTGGTGTTCATGAGGGCTCCGCCAGCCGTAAATGAGCCGGCAAAAACAATCGGCTTCAAACCCGCACGCGATGCATAAATAGCTGCGGTATAACCAGCGGGACCGGAACCAACAATGATCAGATCATGGACCATGAGACAAACAACTTTCTGTGCAAAACAAAAGGCCTACACGCAACAACACTCTAACTAACCGCTCCGTGCGCGTAAATATTTCACGCGCGGCGCATAAAAACTCGACGACCGTCTATTTGAGAGTTGATTCACGGCTAGTTGAGAGTGAGCTCGTCAATCTTTGCGCGGAACTGCCCCTCGTCATCCGTGGGAAGAGCTACGAAATCTAACGTCACCGTGGTTCCCACAGCGGGTTCGGAAGGCGCGAGAGTAGTGGTCTTAGCCATCTTCGACGACGTCAAAACGGGCGTTGCAAACGGATCCGAACCATCATTAACCCGCAGATCGACTTGCCCGCCGTCGACCGGACCCTGGAAGCTCACGCTCTCAACAGAGCTTTCTTCTTCCAAATGAATTACCAGGCGAATGCGATTATCCTCAGGCAGTTCGGGCTGGGCAAAGTAGCGCGTTTGCCACCTCGTGGACTGATCCCCATCAAACAGGTATTGCGCCCATTCTGGGTGGTCACCATCGTCATTGTTGTATGAAACAACGTCAATCGAAGCGATCTTGGGTGCGCCCGCAGGCGGCGGAGTAGGAGCTTCCGACGGCGCCTCCTCCGTAGCCTCAACAACTTCAGTTGGCTTTGGCTCAATGTTCAAAATCGAAGAAGAGAACGTGTGCGTGCCAGCCATCGTAGTTAGTGACACGATCGTTGCTGCCACCATCAGCGTCGCAAATAGCGCAATCGTAGGCCGAGTTGGGTCGATACTCTGCCCCTCGTTCAAAGCATCCACAGTGGAACGAACCGAACGCATCGAGTTTTGAATAACCCGCGTGCCCGAAGGCAGTTTCATAATCGAGGAGCCACGCCGCGTGAAGCTAACCTTCTTCGGCAAATCCGAATCGACGGCCTTCAAGCTGTCTGTATCCCCAGCCATCCGTACCGGTTCACCTGTTGGCGCTGCCTTCGGAATGCTCGTAGAAGAGCGCTCGCGGCCAGATTCGTCCTTCTTCGAGACCGGCGCCGCGCTCTCGTCGTTGGAAGAATTGGCAGCTGCGGACGAACTTTCGGAAATGTCCAAGTCAAAAACGGCATCATCAAGGATACTGCCCCAGCCGGTTTCTACGGGCTGTAGAAGCTCCTCTTCCTCCTCCTTCGCAAGCTTTTCCAGGCGCTTGGACTCCGCTTTGGCCCGGCGAGCGTTTTCCCTCGCAGCCGCTGCTGCGGCAATCTTCGCAGCCTTCGCTTTAATAAAGCTTTTTGAAATATTTGCTAAATGCTTGGTTTCTTCTGTGAGTGAATGATCGGCGACGGAATCCTCGCCTAGATCATCATCCGAATCGGACGTTGCCTGAGTTTCCTCAGTAGAGTCCGAAGTCTGAGCTTCATCTTCAGGTGTGGGTGGAGGGGGCATTTTCGGCGAGCGCACGCTGGGGAAACGCTCGTCCAAAGATGAGATGAATTTTCGCGTATCATCCGAGCCTTCGTTAGCGTCGTTGTCCTCGATGTGCGCATCGGGCGCCTCATCATCGGAGGCGGGCGCGTTGCCATTCAGATCTTCATCAGTCTCTGAAGTTTCCTTGCCGCGTCGTCCTGTCCGCGAAATGGAGTTGCGCAAACGACTCGCCAAGCGACCTGAAACCATTTTCTCGTTCAAATCCTCAAGCAGGGCATCAAAAGATCCACTGGTCTGCTCCGGCGTAAACTGATCGCCGCGATCCTGCTCAGAATCGAAATCCTCATTCGACCCAAGATCGTCTTTAGACATAGAGCCCCCTCAATAACATCAACTGCAAGACTAATACACGTGCGTAGAGCAAGCCCGCGCCGCCGCCCAGTGTCGCTCAAAACCCGCCAGCAGTGGGGCTCTAGCAAGTCAGATCCTCAGTTAGAACGGCACGCGGGGCTACCCGTTGTCGGTGAAGCCTTCACCGCCGCCCGGAGCTGCCCCCTCGGATGCAAACCTTCGGAAATATGGGATTCGCGAGCCCAACATCCCTAAAGCGGTCTGGAAATTTTGGCGATCAAGCGTTGCTATGAGCGAGAAGTATCCGACGCTCACCACCACGGCCACCAGAACCGCACGCCAGAGGCCACCCCAAATTGCGCCCGTTACCGTGCTTGAAGTGTCAAACGCTCCCACAAAATGTAGCGCCCCCATACCTAGCAGGCCAGCTCCAACCGCTATCGCGCCATACTTCACCATATCGCCGACGACCACCCACGGATTTGCCTGCGGCAACCTGGCGCGAACAAAATACGTCGACAAAACACCTTGCACAATGCGCGAGACAGTCTCGGCAAATAGCGCCCCAAACAGCCAGTACACCGGAGGGAGGAACATCATCAATGCCCAGCCTAAAACCACCTGGCCGAGCGTTGGCCAAAGCACCGTGTAAAAGACGGGCCTGCCGTCCTCCATCGAATAAAAAACGCGTTGGCTGAAAATAACCACCACGGCGCCCGCAAGGCCCGGCAAAATAATCACCAGAGCGTTCGCGTACGCAACCATCTCTGAAATCGCGTTAGAAGGCCCCAGAATTTGGAAAACCGGGATCGCCGCCGCACCCAGAATCGCTGCCATCCACATCGTCAACAACAGTGATGAGCGCACGCCAATCTGATAATTGCGCACCATGCTCTCCTGGTCGCCATCAGCGGCCGCCGACGCGATCTTTGTAAACAGCGCTGTAGCAATCGAAACCGAAACTATCGATTGAGGGAGCATATACACCGTAAACGTAATGCCCAGTGCCGCAGTGGATGCCGCAAAAACACCGGTTTGCGTACTCCACGCGTTAGCTGCTGCTGCGATGTTCGACGTAGACAGGTATCCCACTTGGCCCACAACTAGGGTTGCGAACACCCAGCCCGCAATCTTTGACGCTCGGCGCAAGCCGGTGCCTCGGAAATGAAAATCCAACCGCAACCGCACACCTGCGCGCCGGAGAGGGATAATCAACAGCAGCGCCTGCGCAATCACACCCAACGTTGCCGGCCCCGCCAAAAGCGCCGTTCGTTGGAAATCCCAAACCGACGGGTCATTCACATCCGAGGCCGCACCGTACACCGCAATGAACACGATCAAGCCGATAATTGCGATCACATTATTAACCGCCGGTGTCCACATATAGGGGCCAAAAATGCCGCGCGCGTTCAAAAATTCGCCCAGGAGGGCATATATGCCGTAAAAGAAAATCTGGGGCAGACACCAAATGGCAAACACTATTGCCAGCGACTTCCACGCCGGAGCCATCAAACCAGCTGTCAAATTCACCAATATGCCTGCGGCCGCAACCATCACTATCGTGATGCTGAACATGATCAAGCCAGCCAGCGTCAACAGGCGATTCACGTAGTCCGAGCCAGACCTCGTCTTAAATGCCCGCACAATCTGCGGCACCAGAATCGCATCCAGCAAACCCGCTGCCAACAGGTTAAACACCACGTTGGGCAACGTATTCGCTACGTTAAACGCATCATTCGCCCCCGCCGCACCCAACGCGGCCAGAAGCAACGCAGTACGCAAAAAGCCAAGCCCTCGTGAAAAAGTGGTGCCCAGCGCCATTATCGCCGAAGACCTAAACAGGGAGGACTCTTTCGGATCACCCACCGGCTGATCGTGATCGCCAGCCAACTCGGCCTCACTCATCATGTCCTCCCAAACTCAAATCAGTAGGCGCACCCTCGTTCACATGCGGTGTTTCCAAACCGCCGCTTGCGTCTTCCTCGGCGATATCCACGCGGCGGCCTCGCCTAATAGTGCGCCAAATCCCCGCCGCCAGCAAAAGCGCCAAGGCAATCGAGAGAATGAGCGTACCCATAGACTCCCATTCCGCGCGAACGCGAATCTGTAGCCGCGCCGCATCATCGATTACGAGGTCATTTGGACCCTTCACCTTAACCTGAACGGCAACATTACCCGAACCAATTGCCCGAACCGGAATCTCCGCCACCGATGAGCCGTGCGCTGGCACACTGACATCAACACTCTTCTCGATCTGCAGGCGCGGATCAGGTGAAACCAGCTCCACAACCACATTCACCGGCTCATCAAGCGCCGAACTAACCCGTACGGGCAAATGCGCCTTGCGATCCAACAGGTTGATGGGGGCAGACTGCTCAACCTTGACGGACGTAGCCAGCGCCTCGGCTTCTTCATTCACTCCCTTAATCAACCGCGCGCGCAAATCTGGCTGTTCCCGCAACGCCAAAGACGTTGCCAGCAACACGCGGGAGCGCTGCTCTGCAACAGTGCCTGTCGAATCCTCCAGCGCTGAAGTCATTGCGGCCGTAGACTCAATCGCTTCGTATAGAGAACTAACCTCCGCGTCCGTGATGCCACCCGCAGAAGGAACCAGATCTGGCAGGGTAGTGCGTGGCTCGGGCATACCTGACATGTCTTTCACGTCCGCTACCGAGATTGGATTTACCCAACGGTCTCCCAACGCCGCCTTCACCCGGGCCACGGTGACCTCGCTATCCGGATTACGCTGCGTCAAAGCCAGCACGGTGCGTGACTGGTTAGGCAACTGGCGCGTAATAATCGCTGTGGTAGAACGAATCATCTGCTGAACATCCAGCTCATCGGCCTTAGAAGTAGCGGAAGAAGAAAGGAGATCCGACAACGCATTGTGTGCAAGCAAGACGTCCGTGCCGGGCTCTTCTTCGTTCACCGCAAGACCGGTCTGCGCGTCGTAGCGAGACCACGCGGACGGGTCATAAGTTAGGACATCCAAAGGCGTCAGACCCTGGCCTGTGCTCACAACCGTCTGATTGGCCCACAAATCCACAACCGGGCGGTCAAGCTCTTCCACCTCGGGCACAACAAAGTCATCTAAAATCTGCAAACCGGCCCCGTGTGCCACCGGCAGATTTGCTGCCGACTTCGAATCTTGCACCAACTGCACAATCTGTGAACGTTGCGAAAGATGAGCAATACCAGTCACATCCGCATCAGCCGCCGGCAACGAAATCACCGGACCCGCACCCGCCTTCACCAGGCCCTGAACGAAATCCTCCTGCTCAAGCAAACCCGCTCCAACCGCAAGCGTCACGCCCTCAACTCCAGCCAAACTCTGCACCACACGGACCTGCTCGGCAGGTGTATTCGTCGCCCTAACCCCCTGGTCAGTTTCATCCACGCCCATAGCAATTGAACTGACCACAGACAGGTTCAAAGGCTGGACCTCGTAACCCGAATCCCACAGCAACAAAGACCTGTCCGAGGCCACATGACCTTCTGCCTCAGCCCGCACCTCAATGCCTCTTGGACCCCAAAAAAACGGGGTATAGAACGGCAAATCGTCCGCCGGGATAGAAATTGAGAACGGAGTTGGCGTGCCCGCCTTTACATCCTTCAACGTCGCAGAAGCAACAAAATCACCCGCGAAATTGAAGTCCTCCAAATACGCCTTCGCATCTGCTACCGTCACCATCGAATCCGCGCGTACAAACACGCTCAAGGTCGCCTCGCTTTGCGCCTTCCCAAAACTAACCGTGCCCGAAACCTTCACACTTTTCTGATTCGTCACCACACGAGGCGCCAGATCATCAATCTCCACGATGTACTCGGACTCGGGGGCGGCAGGGGCTGCCACCGCCTCGAAACCCCCAAAAACGCCGCAAATCGCGGAAACCAAAGCTCCCGCCAGCAAAACCGCAACGCCTCTAAAACGCCCGCTCACACGTTCGCCTCTGGGTACAGCAAATCCAACGCGATTGCCACCACGCGCCGCTCATTTGGATACGCCAACATTCGAGAAACCTTATCCAACGGGAACCAGGCAGCGTCCTCGGCCTCCTGATCCGGATCGTTCTCCACGGTAACCTCGCCGGACACGTACTCAAACAAATAATGGTGCACTACCTTATGTACCCGACGATCCCCCGTAGAAAACCAGTAATCAATCGACGTCAAACCCGTCACCAACCGGCCCGTAATGCCAGTTTCCTCAGTAATCTCGCGAACCGCTGCCTCTTCCGCCGACTCGCCGCGTTCAAGATGGCCCTTCGGTAAACACCACTCGATATTGCCCGCCCGATTGCGGCGCGCAATCACCGCCACCCACGGAACGCCCTCGCGCACCTTAATCACAAGACCGCCAGCTGACGTCTCATCCACAACCGGCAAATGCCGCGCGCTCACCCTAAACCCACGTACCGCAAAATGGCGGCGCGGGGGACGCGGAACACCCATCCGAGGAGTGCCGTCATGAATATCCATGCTCCTACTCTATGACGTGGCGCGTCCGATATACCGAATTGTGAGGATTCATGGCACGCTAATAGGGATGCTAAAGGAACAAGAAACCAACAAACGGGTAACTCAGGCAAGCCAAAACGCGAACGCACTTGACGCTGTAGGATGCGGCGACCTTGAACTGCTTCGTAGCAACGCCCAAAAAGCTCTCGCCGAACTTCCCTCACAAATCATTGAACTTGGCCACGTATTTCACGAGGCCGGATTTGAACTCGCCCTTGTGGGCGGACCAGTTCGCGACGCGTTTCTTGCCGTAACACCGCACGACTTTGACCTCACCACCAATGCCAGGCCTGACGACACGGAACGCCTCCTTGGCATCTGGGGCGACAAAACCTGGGACGTCGGCAAAGCCTTCGGCACCATCGGGGCGCGCAAAGGCGACCTTCAAGTTGAGGTCACCACATACCGCACAGAGGCATACGACCCGAACTCGCGTAAACCCCAAGTCGAATACGGCGACACACTAGAAGGTGACCTCACCAGACGAGACTTCACCGTCAACGCCTGCGCCATCACCTTGCCCGATCTTGAACTCATAGACCCGCACGGTGGCCTCCAAGACCTAGCAGACGCCATTTTGCGCACGCCCGTCACCGCCACGCAATCCTTTGACGACGACCCCCTACGCATCATGCGTGCCGCACGGTTCAGTGCCCAGCTTGGCATTGACGTTTCCGAAGACGTCATGAAAGCCATGGAGCAGCAAGCGTGCCGCCTCGAAATTGTCTCCGCAGAACGCATCCGCTCTGAGTTTGAACGGCTACTGACATCCCCTAAGCCGCGGCGCGGCCTCGAACTCATGGTCCACACCACGGTCGCCGACATCGTCTTGCCCGAACTGTCGAACCTCCAAGATCTCAAAGACGAACACAATAGGCACAAAGACGTCTACGAGCACACCCTCACTGTCCTCGAACACGCAATCGCCCTTGAAACCGGTCCCGAAGGGCCTGTTCCCGGCCCCGATTTCATTCTTAGGTTCGCTGCCATCATGCACGACATCGGCAAACCCGCCACGCGCAGATTCGAACCCGACGGCACCGTCACCTTCCACCACCACGAAATTGTCGGCGCGAAAATGACCAAAAAACGCATGGTTGCCCTCCGCTTTGACAAAGCCACCACCAAAGCCGTTGTTGAACTAGTGCGCCTGCATCAACGATTCCACGGCTACGGCGAACAACAGTGGACCGACTCTGCCGTGCGCAGGTACGTCACCGACGCCGGTCCCTACCTCGAATACCTTCACCGCCTCACCCGCGCCGACTGCACCACGCGCAACAAACGCAAATCCGCCTACCTCCAAGCCGCCTACGACGACCTCGAAAATCGCATTCGCGAACTTAAAAAACAAGAGGAACTTGACGCGGTACGGCCTGACCTTGACGGCGGTGAAATCATGCACCTGCTAGGCCTAAAGCCCGGTCCTCAAGTTGGAAAAGCATACAAATATCTCCTCGAACTACGCATGGAACGAGGCCCGCTTGGCAAAGCGGAAGCCGAACACGAACTACTAAAATGGTGGGAATCGCAATAAAACCGTGCACAATTACTACATAGACGAAACGAGGAACCCGGCCCCCGATTACCGCCGGGCAATGCTCTAGAAAGGTGGTTCACATGGCTGACAGTCGCGAACCTAACAAAAACAGCAGCCGAAAACCCTCCGGGCTGCCTTCGCGTCGTTCCATCCACCAAAAAGGCACAACCGCCAACACCTCCTCTAAGGCGTCCTCTTCTATTCCCAAGCGCCCCCGAAGAAAACCGGGTGTCACGACACCTTCTGCGCCTCAAAAAAACGCCAACAATGTGAGTAAACCGAGCGGTAAAGCAGCGAATAAAACCGCAAATAAACCCGCCAACAAAAATGCGAAGAAAGCAAAAAGCGGGAAAAAGAAGAAATCTACCGGCGCTCGCATTGGAATCGGCATTCTCATCACCATTCTCACGATGATCATTCTTGGATCCATCGGGTTTATGCTCGCCTACGCCTCTGTCACTGTGCCAAAGCCGGGAGAGTTCGCGATGGCGCAAAAGACGAGCGTCTTCTACTCAGATGGCGAAACCGAACTTGGTACCTTTGCTGAAATTGACCGCACCATCATCGATACCTCAACCATCCCCGACTACGTTGGGAAAGCCGTCATAGCGTCAGAGGATCGCACCTTCTACACCAACTCCGGTATTGACCTGAAGGGCGTAGCCCGCGCTTTTATCAACAACGTACGCGGTGGTTCTCTGCAGGGTGCCTCCACCCTCAGTCAGCAATACGTAGAGCGCTACTACCTGGACACCACCACAAGTATCCCGGGCAAAATTAAAGAAGCCCTGCTGGCCCTCAAAATCAACAGGCAGCAATCCAAGGACGAAATCCTGGAAAACTATTTGAACACCATCTACTTTGGGCGCGGGGCATACGGCATCGAAGAAGCCTCTCTCAAGTACTTTGGACATTCCGCGATAGATCTGACATTGAGCGAATCAGCCATGCTTTCCGGCATCATTCCCGCACCCTCTGCGTGGGATCCTGCAGTAGACCCCGACATGGCTGAAGCCCGCTTTGATCGCGTCCTGAAGCACATGGTTGAAGATGGGTGGATTACGCAGGACGAAGCTGACAACGCTGCCTTCCCAGAAACCATTGACCCGCAATCTGAAACCAGCATGACTGGCTGGAAGGGTCATCTAATGCAACAGATTCGCACCGAGCTGGAAAGCCGTGCAGGCATCACGCCCGAACAGCTAGATTCGGGCGGCTACGTGATTGTCACAACTCTAGATAAGGACCTGCAAAACTTTGCCGTTGAGGCCGTTAACGAGCTGCCTGACGATCACAATGCAGGGCTTCAGGTGGCGCTTTCTTCCATTAACCCGGCCAACGGAGAAATACTGGCCGAATTTGCTGGAGCTGACTATCAAGAACGCCAATCCAACTCCGTTACTCAGGACAGGGCGATGGCAGGATCAACGATGAAGCCATTCGGCCTCATCGCATACATGCAGGCCGGCGGAACAATCGAGGATATGTACAACGGTAACTCGCCGCTACAAATCACCGACAAGCGCACCGGGGAAGTTACGCCTCCACTCAGTAACTATGGGGACTACTCGTACGGCTACGTCAATATGATTCGTGCAACCGCGCTATCCATCAACACCCCATTTGTTGAAATGAATAACGAGATGGGGCCGGGCAAGACGCGCGAGGCCGCGGTTAAGCTTGGCCTTCCAGAAGACACTCTGGGCCTTGACGACACGATCCGCAATGTCCTCGGATCAGCATCACCACATAATCTGGACCTCACCCGCGCATACGCCACAATCGCGTCGGGCGGGCTTCGTAGCACGCCTCACATAATTAAGGAAGTTACCCGCTACGACGGCGAACAAATTTATCAAGGCCCGACAAGCACCGAGCGCGTGTTCGACTCCGAAATCATCTCCGCTGCGTTGCCTGGTATGCAGGCAAGTGCTCAGTGGGGATCGGGTGAAAAAGCTGGGATCATCGGTCGACCCGTTCTGGCCAAGACCGGTTCATCTGAAGAAAACCGTTCTGCACAGTTCGCAGGTGCAATTCCACAACTTGCAACCGTTGTGTCCATGTACCAGATCGGTGAAGACGGTAATGAAGTCTCCATCAGCCCATTCGGTGGAGAATACGAAGTTACCGGATCCACATGGCCAGGCACCGTGTGGCAAACGTATATGTTGAAAGCTATCGACAAGTACGAAGTCGCGGAGTTTGACTGGTACAAGCCTGATTTCCGTAAATCCACGTTCAAAACGTACACGCCGCCAACGGAGACTACTGCAACGGAAACTAGGAGTACAGAGAGGAACGAGGAACCTGCGCAGACGCAAGCTCCGAACGAAACTCACGCAACCAATCCTCCGACCACCGAGCCAGCAACTGAACCCAGTGAGGATCATTAACCCATAAGCGGGAGAAAGCCTAGTTTGGGGCTCCCTCCTACTGCGCAAATACCAAAAGGTGCCGACCTCAAACTCATGAGGACGGCACCTTTTATGCGTAAACTACTTGGCGCTTACACGAACCTTGACTCGTGCGGAAACCTCCGGGTGGAGGTTAACGGTCACGTTGTGGTCGCCAACGTACTTAATAGCCTTCTCCACGACGATCTTGCGGCGATCGATGTCAATGCCCGAAGCTTCCTTGATAGCGGAAGCAATATCACCGGTCTTGACAGCGCCGTAAAGGGCATCGGTGGTGGAAGCAAGCTTGAAGATCTCAACAAACTTGATTTCCTGAAGCTGGTCACGAACCTCGCGAGCATCATCCACGTTTGCGATTTCCTTCGCGCGTGCACGTTCAGCGATCTTGTCCAGCGCCTTCTGTGCGCCCGGCGTCCAACGCTCAGCGAGACGACGTGGAACTAGGTAGTTGCGGGCGTAGCCGTCCTTAACGGTAACGACATCACCAGCAGCACCGAGGTTAGGGACATCGTGGGTCAGAATTAGCTTTGCCATTATTCAGTCTCCTCCCTCTTTAACGTCCAGAGCTCGAGTACGGCAGCAGAGCCATCTCGCGGGCGTTCTTCACGGCCTTCGCGATCTTTCGCTGCTCTTGAACGGACACGCCAGTTACACGGCGGGCGCGGATCTTGCCACGGTCCGAAATGAACTTGCGCAAAAGCGCTGTGTCCTTGTAGTCAATCTTTTCAATCTTGGCGGACTTTAGCGGGTTCGCCTTCTTCTTAATCGGCTTATTGCGAAGTTGAGGCTTCGCCATGGTGTCTCCTAAAAATCTCACGCACTAGCGTGCGCCCTTGTTGTTGAGCAAAGTCAGATAAGAACCGTTTAGAACGGAGGCTCCGAATCGAAGTTCGTGGAACCACCCGTTGCCCACGGGTCATTAGAAGCCCCTCCCTGAGGCGCGTCGTAGCCAGCGTCACCGCCGTAAGACGGTCCGCCCGAACCAGAGGAATCTTGCATTCCGCCCTGGTTGTATCCGCTACCGCCCCCATAGTTGGACGGATTGCGGGTAATCTGCGTGCGCGCGTAACGGAGCGACGGGCCGATTTCATCGACCGCGAGCTCCATGGTGGTGCGCTGCTGGCCATCACGGGTCTCGTAGGAACGCTGCTGGAGACGTCCTTGAACAATCACGCGCGTTCCCTTGGTGAGGGAGTCTGCAACGTTCTCTGCAACATCGCGCCACACGGAGCAGCGCATGAACAGGGTTTCCCCGTCCTTCCACTGTCCAGAGTTGCGGTCAAAACTACGCGGAGTAGACGCAACAGTGAAGTTAGCAACCGGTGCGCCCGACGCGGTGTAACGAAGCTCCGGGTCGGAAGTTAGGTTGCCGATGATCGTGATTACGGTATCTCCAGCCATCTTTGGCTCCTCAGATTCTCATCCAGTGTTACGCTTCCGGGCGCATCAGCTTGGTGCGCATCACGGATTCGTTCAGTGACAGCAGTCGGTTGATTTCCTTGGAAACCTCCGGCGTGGTGGTCATGTCTACAACCACGTAAATGCCTTCAGACTGCTTGTTGATTTCGTAGGCAAGACGACGCTTGCCCCAAATGTCGACGTTCTCAACGGAGCCGCCAGCCTCGGTTACCTTGGTCAGAAGCTTCTCCATCGAGGGGCCGACGGTGCGCTCATCAACAGTGGGATCGAAGATCACCATCAGTTCGTACTTACGCATGTTTCCCCACCTCCTCTGGTCTCAACGGTCACGGTCGTTCCGTGACAGGAGGGATATGCGAATCGGTACACAAATGTGGACCGAACTCTCATGCTACCGTGATGGTCTCGCATGTACCAGACCGCGCGAATAAATGTGAGCAACTCCCACCAAAACTCGCGTTACTGAGTGCTTTCTGCTTGAGCAATCCATTTCGATCCGCGAGCACGCAGCCCGGTAGTGAGCGCTCGCGCCCCCATGAAAATCCCTGCAAAAGCTACCCACACCCACATAAGTACTGTGGTTTGGGTAGCGGCAGTCAGGGTCTTATCATCCGCGAAAACCGTCACGATAATCCACAAAACGGGCAGGTATGGCACCAGCGTGAGAATACCTGCCACAGCAAGGTAACGGTTGTCACCCGCGCCTATCAATACGCCATCCATCATGAAAACAAAACCGGCCAGAACTTGGAACCCGCCGGCAATCCATAGTCCGCGCATAGCTGCGCTGTGCATGATTGGGTCGGTACCGAAGATCCACGGAAGCAGGCCGGAGGCTGCGACAATTACCAGTCCGAGCACAGCGCCAGTTGCAACGCCCCAAATGGTAATGCGGTGAACAAGCGCGTGGGTTCGTGCACGGTTTCCGGTACCGATGGAGTAGCCGGTTAATGACTGGGCAGAAATTCCAAGGGCGTCCAGAGCGAAGGCCGCGAAGTTCCACACTGTGTTTACAACCTGGTGGGCGGCAAGGGCGACCGCGCCCGCACGCGTAACTACAGCAACGGTTGCGAGGATCGCGATGCGCAGTGTCAGCGTGCGCACAAGTAGTGGCAGGCCAGCGTTTGTGGCGCCTAGCAATCCTCCGAATGATGGCTTTAGGCTGACGCCCTCGTGCCGAGCGCCTTTGATCACTACCGCCACTAGGGTGATCCCCATCAAGGTTTGTGCGATTGCGGTGCCTAAACCAGAACCGGCAATCCCCATGTCTAGTCCGTAAATGAAGATTGCGTTTAGAGCTGCGTTGCCCCCGGCGCCTGCTGTGGCAACGTACAGCGGCGTTTTTGTGTCGAGAAGGCCGCGTAACGTTCCTGTCGCGGCAAGCACTACGAGCATTCCCACGAGTCCTGGTGACGAGTACTGCAGGTAGGCGATGGCGTGTGGAATAACCGAAGCGTCAGCTCGGAACCAGCTGATTATGGTGGGGGCTGCAATAATGAGAACGCTCGCGGTTATGACGCCAAGAAGTGCGGCCAACCAGATAGCCTCAATGCCTGCGCGCAAGCCGGAAGCAATATTCCCTGCACCTAGTGCTCGCGCAGTGATTGATGTTGTGGAGTAAGCCAGGAAAATGAATAGTCCTACCGCCGTCATAAGGATGGTCGAAGAGAGGGCGAGGCCCGCTAGCTGCTCCGTTCCGAGGTGCCCGACCATGGCTGAGTCGATGGTAGTGAAGAGTGGCTGAGCTAAAAGCGCTCCGAGTGCAGGGAGAGCGAGACGCAGAATTTCTCGATTGAGCTGTGAACCTTCAAGTTGTGGTTCAGTCTTACTTGAGTGTTGTGTCAAAGTTATCCACCTATTTACCTTCGACTTTTGTTCCACAGGGTGTGAACAAAACTGTGGATAATTTGGCGCCGTTCCAAGGGTTTGAGAATGGACATCGTTGACACGATTTCCACACAATCCACATGTTATCCACAGGTTTTAAACAATTTATGGCAGTTATCCACCGAAAATGCACAAGTTATTAACATTTAGGGTTTTTGAAGTTGACCTTTCGGGGATAACCTTACCGGTATTAACTGTTTCCCTCAGTAACTGTTGATAACCGCGCCTCTGTGCAAAACAGAGCGCGTCTCTAGCGTAGCCTCACTGAAATCGTGGACGCAGGGTGCATGTAACTAGAAGGCGGTTTTTGTGGCAGACCAGTCGGGTTTTGATCGAATCCCTCCGCAAGACATTGAAGCGGAGCAATCTGTTCTTGGCTCAATGATGCTTTCCAAGGACGCCGTGAACGACGTTATTGAGGCGATGGATAGCTCGGACTACTATCGCCCGGACCATGAAATGATCCACAACACGATAATGGAGCTCTACTCCCGTGGCGAGCCCGTGGATACCCTAACGGTTGCGGGTGAGCTTAAACGCCAGGGAAATCTAAATCGTTTGCCAGAGCCAACCTACCTGCACACTCTGATTGCTTCGGTCCCGACGGCTGCAAATGTGGGTTATTACGCACGCATTGTGCGTGAGCGAGCGCAACTGCGGCATCTTGTGGAGGCTGGCACTCGTATTGTTCAGCTTGGTTACGCCGAAACGGGCGGCGACGTTGATGACATTGTGGATGCCGCACAATCTGAGATTTACGCGGTGTCTGAACGCCGGAGTACCACGGATTACGTGCAGTTGTCCGAGATTGCAGATCCACTACTTGCCCATCTTGATGAGCTCGCGCAGAACAAGGACGTCTCGAAGGGTGTGCCTACGGGTATTGCAGACCTGGATCACCTCACTACAGGCTTGCAGCCGGGCCAGATGGTTATCGTTGCCGCGCGTCCAGCAATGGGTAAGTCAACTCTCGCGATGAATTTCATGAGGGCGGCGTCGGTGCACCACAACATCACTTCGGTTATCTTTTCGTTGGAAATGTCGCGGGAAGAAATCGGTATGCGCCTGATGGCGGCCGAGGCGGGCGTGCATTTTGGCAAGATGCGTAGAGGAGAAATGGAAGACCGAGACTGGACGCGGCTGTCGAAGACAATTTCGAACATCTCAAAGGCACCCTTCTTTATTGACGATTCGCCAAATATGGCGATGAATGAGATTCGTGCAAAGTGTCGCCGTTTGAAGCAGCAGCACAATCTTGGACTTGTAGTTATCGACTACCTCCAGCTGATGTCGTCAGGAAAACAGGTGGAGTCGCGTCAGCAGGAAGTCTCGGAGTTCTCCCGCTCGCTCAAACTTTTGGCTAAAGAGTTGGAGATCCCGGTGGTTGCGGTTGCACAGCTGAACCGTGGTCCGGAGCAGCGTACCGATAAGAAGCCGATGATTGCCGACCTGCGCGAGTCGGGCTCGCTGGAGCAGGACGCGGACGTGATCATGCTTCTACATCGCCCGGATTATTACGATCAGGATGAGCGCCCGGGTGAGGCCGACATTATTGTTGCCAAGCACCGCAATGGTGAGACGGGAACTATCCCGGTTGCTTTCCAGGGCCATTACGCGCGGTTTGTGGATATGGCAAGGCAGTAGTTTGAGTGTAATCTTTGCGTTGTAGACGCGCTCGCTAGGCGCTTTCTTATGCTTTCCGAACTATTTTTATCGAGGTGGAAATGTCATTGAGCAATCCAGTTAAGGTCATGACGATAGCAGGCAACGAGGCAACTGGTGGTGCCGGGCTACAGGTGGATTTGAAGACGTTCCACCAGCTTGGTGTGTTTGGTATGGGTGCGGTCACTTGCATCGTGTCATTCGATCCGAAGAATAACTGGGCTCACAGGTTCGTTCCGGTTGATCCGCAGGTGATTAAGGATCAGGTTGAAGCTGGAGTTTATACCTGGGATGTGGATACGACGAAGATCGGCATGCTTGGCACAGTGGCCACTATTGAAGCGGTGCGCGAGGCGCTGGCGACTAACGAGTGGAAGAACATTGTTCTTGACCCGGTTTTGATTTGTAAGGGCCAGGAGGCGGGTGACGCGCACGATACCGACGAAGCGCTGAAGACAAAGGTGCTGCCACTAGCAACGGTTGTGACGCCGAACTTGTTTGAGACGGAGCAGCTCTCTGGCATTGAGGTGCGCACGGAGGCCGATTTGGCTCGTGCGGCGCAAAAGATCGGCGAGCTTGGTCCGAAGTATGTGCTTGCTAAGGGCGGCATGCAGCTTGAAGGCGATGAGGCCGTTGATCTGCTGTGGGATGGCAAGAAGATCACGCGCTATGCCTCGCCGAAGATTGGTGATGAGCGTCCGACGGGCGCGGGCTGCACGCTTGCGGCCGCGATTACGGCTGAGCTCGCTAAGGGATCGGATATTTACGAGGCTGTGCGTGTCGCTAAGGAGATTGTGACGCGCGGTATTGCGGGAAGTCTTCCCGCTCACACCCCGTTTGATGCTGTGTGGCAGCAGGCCTAGTTAATGGTTATTGGCGCATGATGCGCTGCTGGTAGTTACTTGGGAGCGGCCGCGAGTTTGGTTTCGCGGCCGCTTTGTTTGCAATGTGCGTGGAAGTAGCGGTTGGGTGGGAAAGAGGCGAGGCCGAAGTGATTGAGCGCGTGTTCACTCGGTTTGCTAAGCGGTTGGAGGAATCCGCTGAAGTATAGAGGCGATGACATATATGTAACACGTAAATTATGAAAACCTCGCCAGTTTCATAATTGTGTACAGAGGTTAAGCCGCACTAATTCAACGATCTTCCCACCTGCACTATTGCGCACCTGGCGCGTGTCTAGCATGAACATATGGTCGAAATAAGAATTCATGGTCGAGGCGGACAAGGTGTTGTAACTGCCGCGGACCTGTTGGCAATGGCGGCATTCGAAGACGGCCACCACGCGCAGGCTTTCCCTTCTTTTGGGTCTGAGCGTATGGGCGCCCCGGTTGTGTCTTACTGCAGGATCCGCGATGAAGTGATTCGCAGTCGCGAGCCTGTGCTCTCGCCAAATGTGGTTATTGTTCAAGATCCAACTCTTTTGCCGATTATGGACGTGTTTTCAGGCTTGCAGCCAGACGGATACGGTCTTGTGAATTCAGCAAAGTCGCTGGAGGAGCTCGGACTTGCCGAGTTGGAGGAACGCTCTTTGCCGGGACATATCGTTACGATTCCGGCTACTGAGATTGCGCTAGAACACCTGGGGCGTCCGCTGCCTAACGCGGTGCTTTTGGGAGGTGTTTCGGCGCTTACCGGGATTGTGCGTTTGGAGTCGGTGCTTGGCGCTATTTCGGGCCGATTTGCAGGCAAGGTTGGCGAGGCGAACCAAGAGGCCGCGAAGGCCGCATTCCGTTTGGTTGAGGAAATGAAGGTAGATAATGCTTGAGCAGATTGAGGGTTCGCAAGCCATCGCGAAGGCTGTTGCAGCGTGCCATCCTGAGGTCGTTGCGGCCTACCCGATTAGTCCGCAAACCCATATTGTGGAGGCCATTTCGGCCCTGGTTAAATCCGGCAAACTGGAGCATTGCGAGTATGTGAATGTGGAGTCGGAATTCTCCGCAATGTCGGCATGCATTGGCGCTTCGGCTGTGGGGGCGAGGGCGTACACGGCTACCGCGTCGCAGGGCTTGTTGTACATGGTTGAGGCTGTTTACAACGCTTCGGGCCTAGGCTTGCCGATTGTAATGACGGTTGCGAACCGCGCGATTGGTTCTCCGATCAACATTTGGAATGACCATACGGATGCGATGAGCCAACGCGATTCTGGGTGGCTGCAGCTTTACGCGGAGAATAATCAGGAGGCTGCCGACCTGCACGTGCAGGCATTCCGCATCGCGGAGGAGCTTTCGTTGCCCGTGATGGTGTGCATGGATGGCTTCATTTTGACGCACGCGGTGGAGCAAGTGGATGTGCCCGAGGCCGGGCAGGTTGAAAAGTTCTTGCCATCCTACGAGCCGCGCCAGGTGTTGGATCCGTCCGATCCGGTTTCGATTGGCGCGATGGTGGGCCCGGAGGCGTTCACTGAGGTCCGTTACCTGGCTCACGCGAAGCAGTTGCAGGCGTTGGAACTGATCCCGCAGGTGCAAGAACAGTTTAAGCGGGTGTTTGGCCGCGATTCTGGTGGTCTGGTGCGCCCCTACAAGTGCGAGGACGCGGAGACGATCATCGTGGCGCTTGGATCTGTACTGGGCACGATCAAGGACGTGGTTGATGTTCGCCGCGCTCGCGGCGAGAAGATTGGCGTTCTCGGTATTACCTCGTTCCGTCCTTTCCCCTCCGACGCTGTTCGTGAGGTCTTGCAGGGCGCGAAGCGTTTTGTGGTTTTGGAAAAGGCGTTCTCCGTTGGTATCGGTGGCATCGTGTCATCGCACTGCCGGGCGGCAATGCGCGGCTTGAACTTCACGTGTCACGAGCTGATCGCAGGCCTAGGTGGCCGCAACATTACCGCGGGCTCGTTGCAGGAATACCTTGATAAGGCAGTTGTTGACGACGTCGAGCACCTTACTTTCTTGGATTTGGATAAGGAACTCGTTGAGCGTGAGTTGGAGCGCGAGGCGCGCACGCGCCGTTCGGGTGCTCCCGCTGAGAATATGATTCGCGACATGCAAGATCGGGTGAACGCGAAGTTGGATTTGGAAGTTTCTACGAAGGCGGATAACTGATGAGTACTGATAGTGGAGTACGCGAGGGCTTTCCGCAGGTGCGCCAAACTGCTATTCCGGCGCGAGAGAAGGTCAAGTTCTACCAGGTTGGCTCTTACGCGGTGGGTAACCGTCTGGCTGACGAGCAGTTGCGTTCGGTCCAGTCGGATCCGGACCGTTATAACTCGCTGACCTCCGGTCACCGCGCCTGTCAGGGATGTGGTGAGGCGCTGGGCGCCCGCTACGCCCTAGATACGGCGATGCGTGCAACCGATAAGGACATGGTGGCGATTAACGCAACCGGGTGCTTGGAGGTATTTTCAACGCCCTATCCGGAAACGTCTTGGACTATTCCCTGGCTGCATTCCCTGTTTGGCAACGCGGCGGCGGTGGCAACGGGCGCAGCCGCGGCGTTTAAGGCAAAGGGTCGCACAACGCGCGTGGTGGCTCAGGGCGGTGATGGCGGTACGGTAGATATTGGCTTTGGCCCGCTGTCTGGCATGTTTGAGCGCAATGATGACGTGCTGTACATCTGTTACGACAACCAGGCGTACATGAATACGGGCGTGCAGCGTTCGGGTGCTACGCCTGCTACGGCGCGCACGGCTACCACCCAGCCGGTGGGTCCGAATCCGGGCAACGAATGGGGCCAGGGTAAAGACATGCCGCGCATCGCGATGGCTCACGAAATCCCGTACGTGGCAACGGCAACCGTGGCGGACTTGCGCGACTTGGAGTACAAGGTGAACCGCGCGATGCAGTTCCACGGAGCGCGCTACATTCACGTGCTGGTGCCGTGTCCGTTGGGTTGGGGTTCGGCCTCGGCACAGACGGTCCATTTGGCACGCCTTGCTGTACAGACGGGTATTTTCCCGGTTTACGAGGCCGAGTATGGTGAGGTCACTTCGGTGATGAAGTTACGCAGGCCCACACCGGTTGAGGAGTATTTGAAGCCGCAACGCCGGTTCGCGCACCTGTTTAAAAAGGGTGGCGACCAGGAGGCGATTAGGCGCATTCAGGCGGGCGCGGATAGGAATATTCGCCGCTACAACCTGGTGGATGATGAGGATTACGACCTCGCAACTGAGCGTTTTGTGGAGTTCGAAGAGGCCCGCTACGGGTTCAGGAAGCCATTTGACGAGTTTGATGAGGGCGCCACGGAGCAGACGGACGCGACCTCAACGCAGAGTGAGTATTCTGCTGGAGCGCAAACGCGCGCTGACGGGGCGGCAAATGTGAAGGCTGGCGAGGGCGCTGGCATGGCGGATAAGCAAGGACAGAACTGACGATGAGTAAGAGTGATGTGACAAGTGAGGCCGTAGACGTTTCGGCGGCGGCACGCAGTGACGCAACTTCTGGCATTAGCGGTGATACGAAGCCGTTTGCTATCACTTTGGACGTGGGTTCGTCGCTGGCAAATGAGACGGGTTCGTGGCGCACGGAGCGCCCGATCTACGTGGATTTGCTACCTCCTTGCAATAAGGCGTGTCCGGCTGGTGAGAACGTACAGCAGTGGCTTTACCACGCCGAAGAGGGTGACTATGAGTCCGCCTGGCGCGAAATCATGGTGAACAATCCGATGCCTGCAGTGATGGGGCGCGTTTGCTACCACCCGTGTCAGACGATGTGTAACCGCGGCAAGGTTGACGAGACCGTGGGGATCAACGCGGTTGAGCGTTTCTTGGGCGATAAGGCACTTCAAGAAGGCTGGACGGTTGAGCCAGTGAATGCGGATACGGGTAAGAACGTGCTGATTGTTGGTGCGGGCCCGTCCGGCTTGTCCGCGGCGTATCACCTGCGTCGTTTGGGTCATAACGTGACGATTTACGAGGCTGGTCCGATGGCTGGCGGCATGATGAGGTTCGGCATTCCGTCGTACCGTCTGCCGCGCGGCATCCTTGAAGGCGAGATTCAACGCATTGTGGATATGGGCGTGAGGATTGAGCTTAACCGAAAGGTCGAGAACGTGGAGGACGTGACGGGTGACTTTGACGCCGTGTTCCTCGCGGTTGGTGCCCACATCGGTAAGCGTGCTTACGTGCCTGCCGGTGAGTCGGCGAAGATCATGGACGCAGTTTCGATGCTGTCCGAGGTGGAGACGGGTGACAAGCCGCTACTGGGCCGCCGCGTGGTGGTTTACGGTGGTGGCAACACGGCTGTTGATGCTGCTCGTACGGCTAAGAGGCTCGGCGCGGAAGAGGCTGTGATTTTGTATCGCCGCACGCGTGACCGTATGCCGGCGCATGACTCTGAGGTCAAGGAGGCCGAGGAGGAAGGCATTATGATGCGCTGGCTGTCCACGGTTAAGCACGTGGATGGCGGTTCCATCACGATTGAGAAGATGGAGCTGGATGAGAAGGGATTCCCTCAGCCCACCGGCGAGTTTGAAGAGCTTGGCGCGGATTCACTGATCATGGCGCTCGGCCAGGAGGCCGACCTGTCGCTGATTGAAAACGCTAAGGACATTCAGATTGAAGATGGCGTGGTGCAGGTTAACCGCCAGATGATGACGGGCCTGAAAGGTGTGTTTGCGGGTGGTGACATGGTGCCATCTGAGCGCACGGTTACGGTTGCGATCGGCCACGGCAAGAAGGCTGCTCGCTACATTGACGCGTACCTGCGCGGAAGCGAGTACGAGCCGCCGATCAAGCACGATGATGCTGCGTTTGAGCGCCTGACCACCTGGTATTACGCGGATGCGCCAAGGCGTATGCGGGCTCGTTTGGAGGGGCCGCGCCGCGCGTCTACGTTTGATGAGGTCGTGAAGGGTCTGGACGAGGATTCGGCGCTGTTTGAGGCTCGCCGTTGCATGTCGTGTGGCAACTGTTTTGGTTGTGACAATTGCTTTGGCGTGTGCCCAGATAATGCGATCACGAAGATCAAGCCGGGCGAGTACGAGTTCAAGTACGACTACTGCAAGGGTTGCGGAATTTGTGCTGAGGAGTGCCCGTGCGGTTCGATCTCGATGGTTCCCGAGCAGGTTTGATTTTGTGAGGCCTTGGCCGCCTTGCGGTTAGGGGGAGCGCGGTGGTTTTGCCGCGCTCCCTTTGTTTTTGGGCCGCGTGACGGCCTGACTGCACGCTTTTTGCCGCTGTTATACTCTAAGCGTGCAGTTACAGCGGATTTCCATTGTTGTGCCCTGTTTTAATGAGGAGCAGACGCTACCTGAGCTGGTTCGTCAGGTGGAGGCCGCGTTTGTGGACGGTCCGCAAGATTGGGACCTCATTTTGGTTGATGATGGGTCTGCGGACAATACTGCCGCGGTGATTGAGGAGCTTGCAGGCAAGCATGATCGGGTTCGCGGCGTGCTGTTGTCGCGCAATTTCGGTAAGGAACCGGCAATGCTCGCCGGGCTGACGTATGCCGATGGTGACGCTACGTTGGTTATGGATGCGGATTTGCAGCATCCGCCCAGGCTGATTCCTAAGCTGATTCAAGTGATGGAGGATGAGGGCGTCGACCAGGTGGTTGCGCTTCGCAATCGCGATGGTGACTCGAGGCTGAGAACCGCTTTTTCTCGCATGTACTACAGGTTGTCCAACAAGATGATGGAGGAAGTGGAGCTCGTGGACGGAGCCGGCGATTTCCGTTTGCTTTCGCGCCGCGCAGTGGAAACACTCCTCGCCCTCGATGAGCGCTCGCGGTTTTCAAAGGGCTTATTCTCTTGGATCGGCTATCCTACTTCCTACGTTAAGTATGAGAATGAGCAGCGCATTGCAGGAGCATCTTCGTGGTCGTTTAGGTCCCTGTTCAACTACGGTTGGGACGGTATCGTCTCGTTCAATGCGAAGCCGCTACGCGTGGTTGCGAGCCTCGGTGGTTTCATGTTCGCTCTGGCCCTTGTTTACCTGATTTGGCTAATCGTTGACTGGTCGATTTACGGCGTGCAGACTCCCGGTTACGTTACGACTATCGCGGCGATCATTGCGTTTTCAGGCATTCAGTTACTTGCGCTGGGTGTAATTGGTGAATACGTGGGTAGGATTTATCGTGAGGTTAAGCATCGTCCTCATTTTGTAGTCGATAAAGAGGTCGGATTCTAAGAGGCCGGTACGCGCGCAAAGGAGCGAGGCATGGCGCAGCAGGTTACGTTTGAAGGCGCGACGGGATTAAAGCTCAGCGGGGTGTTGGATACCCCTGATAACGAGCCGAAAACTTGGGCTATCGTTGCGCATTGTTTCACGTGTAACATTTCTGTTCCGGCGGTGTCACGGATTGCGAAAGCTTTGAAGAATCGTGGTATTGGCGTGTTGCGTTTCGATTTTGCAGGGTTGGGCGCGTCGGCTGGTAACTTCACAGAGTCCACGTTTTCTGCCGATGTTGAAGATTTGAAAGCCGCGTGCCGGTGGATGAACTCGCAGGGACGCACGGTGAAGTTGTTGGTGGGTCATTCACTTGGCGGCGCGGCTGTGCTTGCGGCAGCTGGGGATTTAGATTCGGTTGTTGCGGTTACAACGATTGCGGCGCCCTCGGATCCGGGACATGTGGCAGAAATTTTGAAGGATCGTCTGACGCCGGTGTTCCAAGAGGGCACGGCTGTCATTCAGATTGCGGGTCATGAGATGCTGGTGGGCGCGCCGATTTTCCACGACCTGAAGAATCAAGACGGTTTTCATAAGAAGATCAGTTCGCTCTCCGCCGCCCTGCTGGTGATGCATTCGCCTCAAGATGGGGTTGTGGACGTGCATAACGCGATGGATATTTACCGGTCTGCGCAGATGCCGAAGAGCTTTGTGGCATTGGATGGATCGGATCATTTGTTGACGAGGCCGGGTGTAGCTGCCTGGGCAGGAGAGATCATCGCCAGCTGGGTGTCCCGTTACGTCTAACAAGGTCGCGCGCCCAGCTTGATTTCGTCGAGTCGTGGACGGCTGCAGTGAACCTGCGTTCGGGTAGATGCCCCGCACTTGTTAGACTTTGGGCGCTAACTATCTGAGGGGTTTGGTATGCGCGCGTTTTCTATTGGGGCACGGCTTCTAGCCGGTTTGGTTGCCGCGTTGATGGTGAGTGGTCTAGCGGCCTGCTCCAACGCACGTGATGGGTCTTTGAAATCTGAGTCTGAACTTACGGAGGCCACGCAGCCCGCCGCGCCTGCTGAGACTGTTGCTTTTGATACGGATGTGGAGGTTTCCAAAGCACTGTTCGAACGGGCTGAGGCCGCGGTGGTTGCATCTACAGAGCCGGTTGCGCAGGCGCGGGCGGCCGCCGTGGCAGGGGTTCTCTCGATCCCTATGTTGACCGAGACCAGCGCCGGTGACGTAGGTGCAGAGCTTACGCGTTTGGGCGTGAAGACGGTGTTGGCTGTGGGCGCGGTGGACGTTGTAGCCGATGTGGACGTGATGACGGATGCGGGCAACGTGCAGGCGCTGAGTACCGTTTTGGGATCCGAGGTCCGCGTTACCGATGAGTTTGGCGTGGATGATCTACTAAGTCTTGATCCAGCCAATGTGACGGTGCCGGAGTTTGACCCGCAGACTGCGGCCGAGGACGTCACGGAACACCCCGCTCAGACCGAGCAAACCGGCGAGGAGAAAGCCGAGACTGTTTTGGAAAGTACGGAGGCAGCCCCCACCTCGCGAATGGTGGATCTAGCTTCCCTTCCACGCGGTGAAAGGGGCAAGGCGAATCCGAATGCGGTCGGGTTTGCCACGCAGGATTCTCCCTTGGGAGTGGTAGCTAATGCGCTAACTGCGGGGCTTGACGTGAGTGTGTTGGCGCAGGCTGATCCGCGTGCGACGAGTGAATCTATGAAGTTGATGCGCGAGGGTAGGGTTGCGGTTGGTTTAGGCCCGGATTTTGGGGGAACGCAGATGCTGGCTCAGACCGCTCAGCTGGCGACTTCCGCGGATGAGTTGCCCGGCGGGGGTGGCCTGGTGTTCCCGGGCAGGCGAATGGTGGCTCTGTACGGCCACCCGAAGCTGGCGGCTTTGGGAGCGCTGGGCGAACAGTCCCCAACTGAAGCGGCACAGCTGGCATTGCAGTATGCGCAGCAGTACCAGCAGTTCAGTGATGTGCCGGTTATTCCGGCGTTTGAAATCATTGCCACGGTCGCATCGGCGGGTGCGGGAGATGACGGTCTTTATTCGGATGTGACGCCGGCAGCTGATCTGGCTTCTTCTGTTGATGCGGTTACCGAGGTGGGTGGCTACGCGATTATCGACCTGCAGCCGGGGCATGCGAAATTGCTTGATCAGGCGCAGCTTTACGCGGAACTGTTGAAGCGCCCGAACGTTGGATTAGCGCTCGATCCGGAGTGGAAGTTGTATGGCGACCAGGTGCATTTGCAGCAGGTTGGCCACGTTGAGATTGCGGAAGTGAATGAGGTTTCGCAGTGGCTGGCCGAGCTTGTGCGCGATAACAATCTGCCACAGAAGGTGTTTATGTTGCACCAGTTTCAGTTGCAGATGATTCGCGACCGCGACCAGATGGTGCAGCACCCCGAGTTGGCAACGGTTGTTCACGTGGATGGTCATGGAAGTCCGGAGGCAAAGATGCATACGTGGGACGTGATTCGTGAGGATATGCAGCCGTGGGTTTGGATGGCGTGGAAGAACTTCATCGATGAGGACCAGCCGATGCTGAACGCGGAGCAGACCATGGGTATTGAACCGCGCCCGTGGTTTGTGTCGTTCCAGTAGGGAGCTAGTTACATCCGAGTCATGCGAGCAAAGCCCATGCCCGCATGCTTTCTACTTGTGTGTCCGCAGTAGGGTGGCGGAGAGTTGAAAAGCGTGCCATTCGACCCAATTTGCCTCGTAAGTGTGAGCTAGACTATAGGGGCGTTAAGCCGCGCTCAATGAGGAGCTGGCATTTGTAGATATGGATGAGGACGCACTATGACCCCCGGATCTAAGCAGGTTCGGCGTCGTTCAGCTACGCCGACGGTTAGGAAGTCCGCGCCCCGTAAGTCGGGGCCAAAAGCAGTGGTGGCTCAGCAGACCACCAAGCTTCAGCGATTTGGTCAGATCGCGGCAGTAATAGGCTTTATTATTCCGTTTGTTGTTGATATTCCGGGTCTTGATCCGGTTGGGTCGCGCATGCTGGCGATATTCCTGGCTGCGATCATGCTGTGGGTGACTGAAGCTATCCCGCTGTCAGCTACCGCCGTGTTGGTGATAATGGCAGAAGTTCTGCTGGTTTCCGATCAGGCTCTTTTGCCGGTTCCTGATAGTGTGCCCACTTCTGCCACGTTCTTTGCATCCCTTGCTAACCCGGTGATCATCCTGTTCCTGGGTGGCTTCATGCTTGCGGATGGGGCCGCAAAGTTTGGCGTGGATAAGGCGATTGCAGCGGTTATGTTGAAGCCGTTCTTGTCCTCTCCAAAGATGATGCTGATGGGCGTCATGCTGATCACGGCGACCCTGTCGATGTTCATGTCTAATACGGCTACAACGGCCACAATGTTTGCGGTGTTCATGCCGGTTTTGGCGCAGTTGCCCGAGGGGAAGTCCCGAGTTGGCCTGGCCCTGGCAATTCCGGTGGCCGCAAACGTGGGAGGTATTGGCACGCCCGTGGGCACGCCGCCCAATGCGATCGCGCTGGGTGCTCTCCAAAGCGCGGGCATCCATATTTCGTTCATCGGCTGGATGGCGCTGGCGGTCCCATTAATGCTGGTGGTGCTGGCAATCTCGTGGGTATGGCTGGCGTTTGCTTACATGCCGAAGGACCTCAAAATCGAGCTCGATTTAAGTGCCAAGTTCGATCGCGGTCGCAACGCCATGATCTTCTACGTAGTGGCAGGTATAACCGTGTTGCTGTGGATGACGGAACCGCTACACGGCATTTCGTCTAACACGGTTGGTTTCGTACCCGTGGTGCTGCTGATGGTGACGCAGGCGATGTCAGGCGATGATCTGCGCCACCTTGACTGGCCTGTGCTTTGGCTGGTTGCGGGCGGTATTGCCCTGGGTATCGGTGTGGGCAAGACGGGTCTCGATGCTTGGATAATTGGCCTCATTAATTGGGAGGCCGTGCCGGTTGCCCTGCTAATGCTGACGCTCGCGGGAGTGGGCTTCTTGATGTCAAACGTTATTTCGCACTCGGCTGCGGCAAACCTTCTGATTCCGCTAGGCATGGGCCTGGGTGCATCGGTTGCGGCAACGCCGGCCGAGATCGCGGTGGTGTTGGCGCTCGGTTGTTCGCTGGGCATGTGTCTACCGATCTCGACGCCTCCGAATGCTATTGCCTACTCGACGGGCGAGATCAGCACGCCGCGCATGATCAAGACGGGTCTTGTGGTTGGCGTGTCCGGCACGTTGCTACTCGCTTTTGTGATGCCGCTGTACTGGGGCGGGGCAGGCCTGTTGTAACGCGAGGCGTTTAGCGGAAAGCAGGTAGATGTGAGCGTAACGCGCGTGGGCGGCGATTCAGCCGAATACATGTTGCATGTTTTGGCCGTTGCCGCAGATGAGAGCGATCCGGTTTGCCAGGCGGCCTCTGATATTGACGGGCAGCTTAAAAACTGCGATGTGCGCGTTGCGTTCGGGTTTGAGCAGGTCGAACGCACGCTCGCGTCACAGTGTGAGACAAGCCAGTGTCTGGTGCCAGGCGTCCTCATTTCTCCGCGTCTTGGAAGTGTGGACGAGGTGGTGGCTCGCCTACGTAAGTTTGGTGTACTGGTGCGCTCCGGCTTTGTGCTACTTACGGATAAGAAGCGGCACGAGGACGTGGCCCAGTCTGTGAATGACGGCTCCCTGGTATCGGTGGTGGCGGTGCCGTGGACTCCGCCCGCGCTGGTTGAGCAGGTTTCGGCGGTGATCAACAGGTGGTTGTTCAAGTATTTGCCGGATGCGGAAATAACGCGGGTGACTGCCGGGTTTGATGCGTGGGATGAGCCGCGAGCCGGTGATTTGCTGTACGGGTTGGACACTCCGGGTGAGCAGGTGCAGCGCGTGCTTCTGGAGGGCATTGAGCGGATTTTGGGGCCGCGCCCGCGCATGGTGTTGCCCGAGGGTGTGGATCTGACGCGTCAGGGCGAGTCTGTGGACGCGGTGTACCTGGTGCTCAGCGGTTCGGTGGCTTTGCATCGCTCCTCCCAGTTTGGGGACGTGCTTTTGCATCATGCTACTTCCGGGCCGCTCATCGGATTGTTGTCTCTGGCCCGCCAGCAGCGAGCCATGTTCACGTCCACCACCACAACGTGGGTGGAGTTGGTTCGCCTGTCTATTGAGCAGTTGGAGTTCGTGCTCCAGCATTCACCAGATACTTCAGCCAACTTGGCGGTGGTGGCAATCCAGGCTCTCACCGCGCGGCTGGTGCGCGCCGAGTACCTGCACATTGAAAACCATGAGCTGGCCGAACAGCTTGAGATGGAGCGGAAGAACCTGTCTGAAACGCTTCAGCAGCTTCGTTCAGCCCGTGAGCAGCTGGTGGAGCAAACGAAGTTCGCGATGCTTGGTGAGCTTTCGGCTGGTATCGCGCACGAGTTGAACAATCCCGTGGCGGCGCTGCAGCGGGCCACCGAGCATATTGCCAGCGATGTGGCTACTGTGTTGGGCGCTCGCGGTGGTATGGAGGATGCGGCGCAGGCGATGGTGCGCGCCCGCGATGCGCGTCCGCGTTCAACTGCGCAGGAGCGGGCTTTGGTGCGCGAGGTCATGGCTTTAACTGATGGCAACCGGGAATTGGCGAAGAGGCTGGTGGGCGCTGGCATTACGGACCCAGATCAGGTGCGACAGGTGTTGCGCGGGCAGAAGAAGGGTCGGTTTGGACGCGGCTCGGAGGGCCCGTCACTGGAAGTTATTGAGGCCGCAGCTGGAATCGGACGGTCGGTGCGAAACTCCACGGTTGCGGCGGGACGGATTACGGATTTGGTGTCTTCTTTGAAGGCGTATGCGCGCCCGGATACGTCCCCTGTGGAGGGCGTGGATCTGGATGAGAACATCGAGGACGTGCTACGTCTGACTGCTCACCGTATGCGCGGGGTTGAAGTGGAGAGCCGCTTCGCGGAGATACCGCTGATCCGCGCGTATCCGGCTCGCTTGGAGCAGGTGTGGACTAACCTGCTCATTAATGCGGCTGAGGCGATCCAGGACGAAGCTGGCGAGCTGGCGCAGGCGCCCACCCCCTCGCTTCCGGCGCGCGGTGAGGAAGCGGCGAAGATTGTGGTGGAAACGTCGGCTCCAGATGAAGCGCACGTGCGCGTTGCTATTACAGACAACGGCCCCGGCATCCCCCGCGAGCTTGTGCATCGCATTTTGGAGCCTCATTTCACCACAAAGGGCGGCCAGGTGCGGTTTGGGCTGGGTATGGGAATGTCGATTTCGAAGTCGATTGTGGATGATCACGACGGCTCGCTTTCGATCGTGTCCGAGCCAGGTCGCACCACAATCTCTGTGGTTCTACCCGTTGCGGGGCCAGATGTGGAAAAGTTGTTGTTAGAAGATAGTGGAAACGAGGAATGATGAAGCTTGCGATCTTGATTGTGGAGGACGAGCCGGAGGTGCGTGACGCGCTTGAGCGTGACCTCGAGTCATTTCAGGGCGTATGCCGCATTGAGGTGGCTGATTCGGCGGAGGACGCGCGCCTTGCGATTGATGAGATTGACGAGGACGGCGACGTGCTTGCGCTGGTTCTGGCCGATCACAGGTTGCCGGGAGAGTCTGGCGTTGATTTCTTGATTGCGCTGGCCTCTGATGAGCAGACAGCGGATACGCGCAAGGTACTGGTGACGGGCCAGGCGGATCAGGAAGACACGATTCGCGCGCTGAACGAGGCGAGCCTGGATCACTATTTCACAAAGCCTTGGAACGCCGAGGAACTTGTAGACGAGGTGCGCGAGCAGCTGACGGACTACGTGATCTCAATGGGCGTTGACCCACTGCCCCACATGCGGGCGTTGGATGCTGTGCGCGTGATGGATGCGATCCGCTAGGCACGTGCCTCCTGTCCGTGGGGGAGTGCGCCCAATTCGCGTGGGCGTTTCGGATTTTTCGACTCTTCGCGCTGCTTTGGAGAATCGGTTTCCAACCCTGGATAAGGCCGTGATTGAAGCAATTTTTGCGGCTGGGGATGTGGTTGATGCGCGAGGGAGGAGCTTGGACGCGGATGCTTCTACGGTAAGTCTTTCGCAGGGCGTGTGGATTTATAGGCCAATCCCGGACGAGCCTTCGAGCGCGATTGAGGTGGAGGTGCTGGCTCGCGGTGAGGGCTGGCTGATTGCGGATAAGCCGCATGATTTAGCCACAATGCCGCGAGGAAGGTTTGTGGCGCGCACGCTAACGGTGGCGCTTCGCCGGCAAGAGGGAAATGACGACATTGTGTTTGCACACCGCTTGGACCGAGCTACGGCCGGGGTGGTTTTAGCAACCTCGGACCCGGCTAAACGCGGCATGTATCAGCAGATGTTTTCGTGCGGCGAGGTGAAGAAGCGCTACCTCGCGGTCACGGGTCTCCCAGCGGGCGAGGAAGTTGCGGGGGTGCAAAGCCAGACAGCCCTCGACCTTGATAGTGCGGGCGCGTTGGATGTGAGCTGGTTTGCGGCTCGGACACACGACAATGTTGGAGTGTCGGGCGGCGTGGACGAGCGCGGCCCCTACCTGTGCGTTACTTCGCGTATTGAAAAGCGCGGAACGAGGGTTTTTAACGAGGCGGGTGAGCCTAACTCGCAGACGATTATGCGCCCCGCTGCCGGTTTGGTTCCCGAGGCTTCTGGGCCCGGGTGCGGGGCGGGCTTGCAGGTCTGGGAGGTTGAGCCGGTAACTGGCCGCACGCATCAGATTCGCGCACACTTTTTTGGGGTGGGTACTCCGATTGTGGGTGATCCGCTGTATGGAGGACAGTTTGCGGCAAGGTACGGGCTGGACGAGACTCCCCTGGGGTTTGCGCACCTGCAGTTGCTGGCGAAGAATCTCGAGTTCACCGATCCGCAAACGGGTGAAGTGGTCAGTGTGTCTAGCCGGCGAGGGCTGGAGTTTGCAAAGGCAGGCCAAGGTCAGGCCGTGAGACCTCGTTGAAGTTGTTGGTGATTTAAGGAAAGGCTCGCTCGAAAGAGCGAGCCTTTTGCGATAAATGAGACAAATTGCAAACTGAAGCAAAGAAATAAGTCAATAGATGGTAAAGTAGCTTTACCTAATCATAAAGAGGATAGGGGGTTGCGATGTTTGAGATGAATACGGCGTTCGATTCACAGTCGGTGAGCCTGGACGCTCCGGTTGGTATTAGCTTGACCAATGCGTTCGCTCGCTGCGCGCAGCGTGCCGGCGTGGATCGGGTTGATCTTTCCGGCTTGCGTTTTGTTGAGGCCACGGACTCTTCTTCACAATCTCTTCTTGCAAATGCTCCCACCCAGTCAGCATTGAGTATCCAACTCGGTAACCCTAGCGAGCCTGCGGCGCTACACGATCTTGGGATGGACCCGCAGCTTCTTGAAGTTAGCGTCTTGGCTGCTCTCCAACGCACGGGCAGGGAAAGCCTAGATATCGTGCAGTTAACCGGACAGTGCGCCGATCATTTGTTGTCGCGCAAGCAGGTGCAGGTGCTTCACGCCTTGAAGGATGAGGGCCTGGTTCGCAATTGGGGTGTGCGTGTGCGAACGGTCCGTCAGGCAATGCGCGCAATGTCGATAGTGGGTTTGAGCTACGTCTCGTTTAGCGCATCGGACTTCGGGGCGGAGGCTACCGCAGGAATCCTCGCGGCGGCGCGCCGGGCGGGAACTACAGTGATCGTTTCAGTAAACTCCGATACGCCCGTACAGGCCATCACTGGCTTGCGTCGCAACCCAAGCGTTCTGGGCGTCTTGATTGAGGTTAATTCCTTGGAAGGCTTGGCAAAATCCGCCTCTACTATCGAGGCGCTACGCCGCTCCAGCAACGTTTTGCGCATCGCCTAGCAAGGGCCCTGCTCTCACGCAGTTGTCTCACTGCTTGCCACAAACAACGAGTGTTTTAGTGGTCCACGCGGGAAAGATCAGCGGTTGCGGGGTCTACCATTTTCGAGCGGGTAACTATCTTGTGGCCGATCCACAGTAGCAGGAACGCGATCAGGCCAACGTAGGTTGAGAAGATTGCGCCGACATTGAACTGGCCCGAGAAGATCTCCATGTTCTGCCCGAAAATAATGACTAGAACCATGATGAGGGCAACGATGGGTCCCAGCGGGAACAGCTTGGAGCGGAACGGAAGCTCGGCTGGATCGTGACCCTGGGCTTTCATGGCCTTACGGAAGCGGTAGTGGCTCCACGCAATGCCGGCCCACACGATGAAGCCGGACAGGCCCGAGACGGTGATGAGCCACAGGTAGGCCGCTCCATCTCCAATCAGTGATGTGATGAATGCGAATGCGCCTACTGCGGTGGTGGCCAGGAGGGCGGGCATGGGCACTCCGCGCTTGTTTACCTTGGTGAAAATCTTGGGGGCCTTGCCCGAGAGGGCAAGCGAGTACAGCATCCGGGAGGAGGCGTACATGCCGGAATTTCCTGCTGACAAGATTGCAGTCAGCACCACTGCGTTCATTATGGTTGCCGTAGCCAGAATGCCAGCGCGCTCAAAAATGAGGGTGAAGGGAGAGATGGAAATGTCGCCAATATCTGCCGCCAGCAGGTGTGGGTCAGAGTAGTGCAACAGGAATCCAATAACGGCAATCGCGCCAATGTAGAACAGGGTGATGCGGAAGAACACGGTGCGCACAGCCTTAGGGATGGTGCGCTCCGGGTTCTCGGCCTCGCCTGCGGCAACCGCAATAAGCTCGGTGCCTTGGAACGAGAAGCCCGCGATCATCATGATTGAGAACCATCCCAACCATCCGTTAACAAATGGGGCATCACCTGAAGTCCAGTTTTGCGTGCCGGGAGACGGGCCGCCCAAAATGCCAAAAATCATGGCAACGCCAACGATTAGGAATACGATCACCGTGACGACTTTGATGAGGGCGAGGTAAAACTCAGTTTCGCCAAATCCCTTCACAGTGAATGCATTGATAAGGAACAGGACGGTGAGGAACGCGGCCGACCACACCCAGGAGGGCACGTCTGGAAACCAGTACCGCATGACTAGCGCCACGGCCACGATCTCTGCGGCCAGGGTGATAGCCCAGTTGAACCAGTAGTTCCATCCGGTTGCAAAACCAAATGAGGGTGAGATCCAGCGGGTTGCCCAGTTCTCGAACGAACCTGCGGTGGGTAGCCATGTGGACATTTCTCCCAGCGACTGCATCAGCAGGTACACCATGAAACCGATGGCTGCGTAGGCGGCTAGGGCACCACCTGGTCCAGCTTGGGAGATAGAACCGCCTGATGCGACGAGGAGGCCGGTGCCGATAGCGCCGCCCATAGCGATCATGTTCAGGTGGCGAGCCCCAAGCTTTCGTTGTAGCTTCTCTGGGTTTGACCCAGACTCACCAGCCTGTGGCCCCGATGGGGTATTTTGAGGATCGCTCATCACGGTTCCAATCTCGAATGCCATTTTCTAATGGGAAAATATCAGTAAAACGCTTCGTGCTCCGAAAGGCGCTCATCTTCTGCTCGAATTGTGGACGATACCCGTTAGTTAAGGCGCGCTCAATTCTGTGTGCCGAGTGCCGCGAATCTTCGCGAGGTTTTAGTTTTGGCTTGAGCTCGCTTGATAAATTTGGGGCGAAAGGAGCTGCTATGAGTGTTAGTGAGCGTTTGGAAGAACTTGGTATCGAGTTGCCGAAAGTGGTGGCTCCTGTAGCGGCCTACACGCCAGCCCTCGTGTTTGAAAACACGGTGCGCACGTCCGGTCAGTTGCCGATGGCGGACGGGCGAGTGACGTGCCAGGGCCGCGTTGGACCGAACCGGACCAGTCCGGTGGAGGCGTATGAGGCCGCGCGCCTTTGTGCTTTGAACGCACTGGCTGCCGCAGCTGAGGCCGCCGGGGGAGTGGACCGCATAAAGCGAGTACTGAAGGTGACGGGTTTTGTGGCTTCCTCGCGCGCTTTCCACGCCCAACCGGCCGTGATTAATGGGGCGTCGGAGCTGTACCAAGAGATTTTTGGCAGCCAGCACGTGCGCTCCGCGCTTGGAGTGAACGCGCTCCCGCTCGACGCTTCGGTTGAGGTTGAGGTCGAGTTCGAACTGCAAGATTAGGCAAAAAGCCGGTAGCGGCATCCCGCTACCGGCTTTTGTTAGCTACTTGGCCGCGCCCTCTTGGACGGCAGCGGCAAACCACTTGGTGATTGACGTGGGGTGCGTGATTGCGGTGCCAACCACGGCCGCCCAAGCCCCCGCTTCCATTACCTGGCGGGCTTGATCAACCGTGTGGATACGGCCCTCGCACAGTACGGGATGATTGGGGAACTCCTCGACGATGCGGTGGAGCACTTCAAAGTCGGGGCCATCGGTTTTGGGGCGTTCACCCGTGTATCCCGAAAGGGTTGTGGAGAGAATGTCACTGCCGGCCTCGGCGGCCATAACTGCGTCCTCAAAAGACCCGCAATCAGCCATCACAACGGCGCCCTCATCGTGCAGGGCCGCAACAGTTTCTGCGTAGGTTAGACCATCCGGGCGGGGGCGACGCGTGGCATCAAGAGCAACAATGTCGGCTCCGGCCATCATGCAAGCACGCGCGTGGCGCAACGTGGGGGTGATGAATACGCCGTCGTGGCCGTCTTTCCACAGACCGATTACGGGTACGTCCACCTGGCCGCGAATCGCGGAAATATCGGCTAGGCCCTGGCAGCGAATAGCTACCGCCCCGCCCTGCTGTGCCGCGAGCGCAATCTGTGCCATTGTTTCGGGGTGGCGCATCGGCTCGCCTGGGTAGGCCTGAACCGAGACTACAAGGCCGCCTTTGA
Organism: Actinomyces urinae; assembly: GCF_900119695.1. Lineage (GTDB taxonomy): Bacteria > Actinomycetota > Actinomycetes > Actinomycetales > Actinomycetaceae > Gleimia > Gleimia urinae. The sequence continues at coordinate 1,167,422 of NZ_LT632547.1, read as the reverse complement.
TCTGCTGTAGAAGGGTGTTTGCTCTATCGTTCATTTTTTACTCCTGCAAGTTTGGAAGCGGCCCAGGTAGTGGCGCCAAGTAGGGGAGCGTCAGATCCGAGCGTGCCTTCAAGTATTTCGATTTCTTTAAGAATGGGCAGGGCGCCAGCTTGGAATGCGTTCTTGAGGGCGGACCACCAGATCTCGCCCGATCTTGTGACCGAACCTGATAGCACCACGGCCTGAGGGTCAACACAGTTCGCGATCCCCGCAATAGCATCTCCCAGTCCGGCGCCAGAGTCGGCCAGAACCTGCCTGGCAAGGGCCTCGCCATCCTGCGCGCGCTGAGTGATTTCCCGCCCGCTCCTGGCCCGGTCCTCATTCGCACTTGTGCGCGCATTGTAAAGATCAACCTGGCCGGTACCGGACGCAACGGACTCGATGTGTCCACTAGCGCCGCACGAACAGAGGAAACCGGCCGCGAGAGGGTGGGGGACGTGGCCAACGTGTCCAGCGGCGAAGTGCGCACCCATGTGGAGCTCATCGCCTACAACAATAGCCCCGCCAATGCCGGTGCCAACGGCCACCGCAAGAACGGAATCGTAGCCTTTACCCGCTCCGAACGTGCATTCTCCAAACGCGTGAGCGTGCACGTCGTTCAACGCGGCCACGGGCAAACCAAACTCTTCCTCAACCAGCTTTGCCAGTGGCGTGCCCGCCCATCCCTTAATCAAATCCGTTGCGGAAATGATCGCGCCGGTTTCAGTGTTCACAACACCGGCAGATGCAATGCCTATAGCCGCGGGGGCTTCATTTTCGATGGCGAGGCAACGTCGAACAGATTCAAACACGGCCTCAACTACAGCCTTGGAGCCGGATTGGGCAGGGGTGGGAACCTCGGACTTGTTGCTAACACGGGGAAGATCGCCGGCAAGTTCGACGATGGCGGACGCTATTTTGGTGCCGCCAATGTCTATGGCGATGAAACGCCGGGCACTGGTTGCAAGTATTGAGGAGGATAGTGCCACCGTTGGCTCCTTTGCGTGCACAAAATGTTTCTCTCAAATATTAACAAATAAGACATCTGATGAAAGAGGCGTTGGTCTTGAAAATGGAATCGCACTCGCGGGCGAGCGTTAATCTGGTGGGGTGGCACTTACAGATCTGACTTTGACCGAGATGCGCACGTTCCAACCCGACGTGCACATGCCTTCTGACTTCACCTCGTTTTGGGAAGACACGCTGGCGCAAACCCGCCAGAAGGTCGCTCAAGGCGGCCTTGTTTATTCGCTTACCGCACTTGACACCCCGTATAAGCAGGTGGAGTATTACGATCTCGAATTCCCCGGTTTTATGGGGGATCCAATCCGTGGCTGGCTGTCCGGGCCGGCAGGTTTCATGCAGCAAAATGATCTGCCAATCATGGTGCAGTATCACGGATATGGAGGGGGACGAGGAATCCCTGGCGCCTACCCGCACTGGCCTATGGCCGGCTACGTGCACCTGTCGATGGACTCGCGCGGGCAGGGCGGGGATTTTGGAGGATACGCTGCCACGCCGGATCCTCATCCAGCTTCTCCTCACGCTCGCGGCTTCATGGCGAACGGGATTGAAAACAAGGAGGAGTACTATTTTCGCAGGCTGGTAACCGACGCGGTAATGGTTGTGGATACTGCGTTGGAGCTTCCGTTTGTGGATAAGTCACGGGTGTTCGTTACGGGCGCGTCCCAGGGTGGCTACCTGTCCATCGCGGCGGGGGCCCTTCATGATCGCGTGCGTGCCTCCATGCCAGATGTAGCTGGATTCTGTTACATTATGCGCGGAGTTGACCTCACGGATGACAATCCGTATCGCGAACTAGCGCGCTTCTTTAACACTCACCCGGGCCGCGTAGACCACTACGAGCAAGTACTGAACTATTTTGACGGCGTGAACTTTGCTCGCATTGCCCAGGCCCCGGCACTGTTCAGCCTCGGCATGATGGACGTGACGGTGCCGCCCTCAACCACATATGCGGCTTACAACGTTTATAACGCGCCCGCCGAAATGGAGGTGTACCCCTACGCCGGGCACGATGGCGGCGGCCTACACCACTTCCTAAAACAGGCTTCGTGGGTCAACCAGTTTGTTTAGCGAATCCCATCCAGAACAGTGAAAAGGCCCGCTTACATTCCGATAAGTATCGGGGTAAGCGGGCCAAACGCTGTTAGTTGCTAGTACCTGATCGCGTCGATCGGTTTTACCCTTACCGCGATGGCCGCGGGAATGATGCCTGCAAGAGCTCCCACACCCGCCGCGATGAGGACGCCCAGAAGGGCGGCGGTCATGGGGTACGGGATGGAAGAGATCGGGATCGGGAAATCCAACCAATCGCTAGGGGCAAGCCGGATAGTGAGGATCGATAGCAGCACGCCCGTAAAGCCGGCGGCCGTAGTAGCCACTACGGATTCGAGGAATACGGAGAAGAACACGCGCCGAGCGGATGCGCCCATCGCACGCCTGATGCCAATCTCGCGAATGCGCTGGCGAACCGTCACAATCGAAACGGTTAGCAAACCGAATGCGCCCAGCATGATCACAATGCCACCAATGATGGAGACGATGGTTGTAATGATTGCTCGCTGCCCCTCGCCCACATCGGACTGTTCGCCAGACCAGTAGCCATCCACCTGCCAGTTAGGCCCAAGCCGAGATTTCAGCGTGGCTAACACAACATCATTCGCATGCTCTTCTTCACCAACGGGAACCAAGGCGCGAAGCTCGCCAGATTCGAGATTCGGGATATCGTTTTGTCCTGCGGCAAGACGGGGTTGGGAACCAATAAAGCCGTCGTAGTGCATGAAAATCTCGTTTTGATCCCACCGCGTTTGGCCTTTTACAACGCCCACGACGGTAAGGGTTAAGCCAGGATCGCCCTCAACAATTATGCGCGGATAGTTAAGCGGGTTGGGCCTGCCCATGTTGTCCCATAGCTTCTCGTTGATCACAACAGGGTTCATCTGCAGCATAGCGTCAGCGTCATTAATAAACCGCCCCACCAAAAGCTGGCGTGCAAAAAACTTGAAGTAAATGGGGTCAACGCCTTTTAGATCCACCTGCTTTTCGTAGCAGTCTTCCTTGCTGTAATCGCATTTGGAGGACCACGAGGAGGTGCGTATGTTCGGAGATACGCTCACCGAACGCGACCAGTTGGTGACCTTCAGGTCCGCCATGGCCTCCCGCGCGGCTGCCCCGAACTTACTTGTGCGCGTACCGGTGGAATCTTCTACGAGCTCGGCGCTCTTGCCAAACTGCGGCTGACCAGACCCGGTGTCGTAACCAGCGGGACCGTAGGGGCCGTAGGGGCCAAACTTGCTTTCTGGATTGGCGCCGTCACCGCTTGAAGGCGTGGCCTGGAAGGTGAGAACACCTGGCCTGTTTCCCGAGATAGTTTGGAAATACTCATCGGTTGCAAGCGCTATCGAACCTAGCGCCAGGACGGTGGCCATTGCCCAGACGGCCACGGCCACACCCGTTAGCGATAGCACAAACCGACCCTTGTTAATCTTGATTTCGCCCCAGGCCTCGATGAGGGCGCTCAAAACCTTATTCACTGCGCCTCCACCTCCAAAGACCGGGTAGCTAAAGCATCGTTTACCTGCTCGTGGCTACGTTCAACCAGGACGCCCTCGGAAATCTGATAAATCTGCTTCGCGCGAGCCGCCACCTGCATGTCGTGCGAAATGATGATGAGGGCGGAGTTCATCTCTGCTGCCACTCGCTCCAGCAGGTCCATCACCATGCTGCCGGTTTGCAGGTCGAGGGCGCCGGTGGGTTCGTCCGCGAGGATCACTTTTGGTCTGCGTACGAGGGCGCGAGCAATCGCAACGCGCTGCTGCTCGCCACCCGACAGCTGGCTGGGCATCGCCTCTAAACGGTCCCCTAGGCCCACAAGCTCGAGCATTTCTGCAGCCAAACTTGAGCGGCGCAACAGCGTTTTCGTAGAGGACGAATACAGCAGCGGCACCTCGACGTTCTCTAGGGCCGTGCGCGCATTGAACAGGTTGAACTGTTGGAATACGAAACCAAATGAGCTGCCGCGCAGAGCCGCACGTTTGCTTTCGGAGAGCTTAGCTACGTCCTTGCCGGCAAAAATGTACGTACCCGAATCAGGTAAATCCAACATGCCGATAATGTTCAGTAGCGTCGACTTTCCCGTTCCGGACTGGCCGACAATAGAAATGTGATCGCGTGCGGACACGGTTAGGTCAACCCCGCGCAAAATCGGGAGGGGATTGCCGTTTTGAAGAGTGACCGTTCTGGTTACGCCGGTAAGTTCTAACACGGTTTAACCGACTCCACCCGCGCCCATGTCGTCACCAGCCGGATCATTATTCTGGTTGTCCTGGCGGGGGACGAACTCCAAAATCTCCTGTCCTTCCGTTAGGCCCTCTTTGATTTCAATGAGGTAGCCATCTGAAATGCCGAGCTTCACCTCAACCTTTTCGGGCTTTTGCGTGATGTCATCCGTGGGGAGGTAGACCGTGCCCTTCTGGTAGCGACCTTCTACAGCCGTAACCGGTACGACGAGGGCGTTTTTGGCTTCGCCGCCATGAATGATTAGCTTGGCTTTAACACCGTCAAACACGAGCTCTGATTCGGGAATATCGCAGCGAAGCTGAGGGCCGGAGTTGCTTTGCTCTTCGCCCTCTTTTTTAACCGGGGAGCCGGTCACGGTTTTAAGACCGGTGCACTTGAACGGTGCGGGGCCGCCGGTGACGGCCAGCTCGGCCTCCTCGGGAACGCCCTGAAGCGAATACAACTGATCGGGCGTCACGGGAACTTCCGCGTGGAACGTGTCGGGCACGATAGTTGCAACGGGTGTGCCAACCTCAACCTGTTGGTCGATGAGGGCATCCAAAGAAATCGTGCCGGGCGAGGCCGCAACCACGTCGTGGTAGGTCACAACCGCGGCGGGGGGCGGCCCCGCTTCACCATCGGGGCCGGGATCGGGAGTTTCAGGAACTACCTTTTGCATGATCTGCATAATACGATCGCCCGCGTTTACCTTTGCGCCGTCCTCAACAAACATCCACACGACGGTTCCCTGCGCCGTTGCCTTCACCGTCTCCGACTTGTTACGCACGACTGACGCGTCTAGCGTGACCTCGTGGGAAATATCGGAGCGCGTTACCTGCGTAGTGGGGAACGCGAAGTCCCCATCTCCCGCCAAATCCGGCGCCTTCTGTTGGTTTGGAAAGAACGCGAACTTAACTAGCGCAACGGCGATAATCACCCAGACCAGTAATCGCAGTATCTGCATTATGAAAGTTCTAGTGGGGTGTGCGTTCATAGGGCGCCCTCTTTGGCTTCGCGTTAGTTAGATCTTTATGAGCATATTACTTTGTGGTTGGCCGAAATTTTCAATTCCGCGCTCGGTAATCATGCGCGTGTCGCGCCCAGCCCTCATTTATTGGCCTGGGAAGAGGGAAAAGGGGATGAAACTGAACCAAACGCCCGCCGTTTCTCGCTCCCACAGCATGCCGATGCCCTTTTCGAGGGCAACGATGCTCTGATAGCCGTGATGGCGCGGATTGATCGCTAGCTTGACCCAATTCGGCTTCGCTCCTGTGCTAGTGAGGCTTTGCGCGCTGGCTCGGTACAGTGTTCCGCAGCCTCGGTAGGGCAGCATTCGCGACGCGTTGGCGAAGTACACGAAATCCCCCTTGGCCACTGCTGCGGGTTGACAGAAGATCTCCGAAATCTGCGTCTCTTCCGTGACCTCGCCCCAAGTTAGACCCCCGTCTCGCGAAACCGCGCGTTGGATGAACGGGCGTTGCGACCTCGAAAACATCACAACGGAGCCATCGGGTAGCTCAACTATCGCGGACTCTGACATCGTTGCCGCGGGATTAGTGAAGCGGCGCGGATCCACCTGCTTCCCGTCTACCATGCGCGCGTCATTGGTGGAACCGGAACGTTGCCATGTTTGGCCGTGGTCATCGGAGTAGATTACGGCGGCCGAGAACTGCGAGGCATCCTCGTTTGAAAAATACACCGGCACCAACAGGCGGCCCGCGTTCTTTCCACGGCGCAAGCAAATTCCCGCGCCCGGTCCGATTCCCAGGAACGTCATCCACTCGTCTTTAACCTCGGCAGTTATTAGGCGAGGACTTGACCAGGTTTCACCCCTATCCGCGGACGTCACGATAGCGATGTGCCCCGTTGGAACTACCGTTAGCGGGCCCCTTCCAAGAATTTGCGGGCCGGCTTCGGCAACAAACTCGGTGGGTTCACCGCTACGTGTCACCACCGGCGTTGGCCGCTGCGGCCAACCTCCGGGTATCAAAAACTCCTGCTCGTCCTTCGCTCGCAGTAGCAGGTCCTTGCCATCATGGCCGTGACCCGGCTGCGAATTCAACAAGCCAATGCCGGCTGGATACAGGTCAAACAGTAAGTGAATACGGCCCTTCGCATCCTCCACGCACGCCGGGTCCGTAACCGAAATCGGTTCCTTAGGGTTTGACGGATAGCCCGCAATAGTCTGCGTATCAGACCACGTGGCGCCCTCATCATCTGAAAACGAGGTGACAATCTCGGTTACATTCGGAGAATCGTTTGGCAGACCATGGCGCGCATCTGCGAACGCTACCAGGCGTCCACTGCTGTGGTGTAACAGGCTGGGAATTCTGTGAAAAATCCCGTTTGGGAAGAGGTCGAACACGGGGTTTTGCAACACGGGGGCGCGTCGGCTCAGCGCCGCAACCTGCTGGTCGTTCAATGCCGGGTATATGCCGCCGCGACCAACCTCGCCCATCAGGCGTTCGCCGCGTGGAGATTGCCCAATCACGAAGCGATCAAGGTGGGGCGCGGAACCAGGAACATGACCCGTCATCCAGCCGTCCACAAAAACCTCAATAGCTCCGCCTCCAAATGCGACTACGAGGTCGTGCCAGCGCCCATCGGACCAACGGCCATCACACTCTACCCGCGTATCTGTTGCGGGGAGCTCCACTCGGATGCCCTCTTTACAAACGAAAGCAGACAGTGTGGGTTTACCCCGGTTTTGGGCGGCAAACACGGTGCCGTACTGGCCTTCTCCGCGCACCCGGAAGCGCGCGTGTACCGCCCATTCACGCACCTCACCAATGCGCGCGGCATCGCGTTCACTGAGCTCCATTGCCGCAAACTCAACTAGTGCCTTTGGTAGCGTGCTACCTTGCTTTGCCAGTCGTGCAATCTCCTCATAAGCGTTAGTGGGCACCTGTATCGAAGAATCCGCATCCACCGGATCACTAACGGTTATAGGCGTAGACCACACCTCGTATCCGTCCAAGAAAATGCGTGTCGGTCCACCAGCATAAAGCGCAACCGTATGCTCGCCTTTCAGGCGCGTGTCCTCTAACACGTAGTGAAAGGGGCCTGGCTTCTCTCCCGAGAACACCAGGCAGTCGCCATCCACGCCGAGGGTCCAGTCGGGGCCGCTCATAACGGTGGCCGCACCGCCAGTCCACTTCGAAAACCAAACGCTACCGGGCATCATCATCGTTGTCCTCAAATTAACGTGGCGCTACCCCAAGCGGGGCGCGCCACGGTGAAATGTTCATTGTCTTGAATCAGCTGAGATCAAGAATGTTTGCAAGCGGCTCATAGTGTGCGTATACGGCATCGCGATACGCGTCAGCGTCACCAGCCTGAGCGGTTTCTAACATGAGAGCGTGAGCCTTCGCTGTGGACACCAGATCTTGCTTGATCCTATGTTCCATGTCCGGAATGAAAGACTGATGCACCATCCACATTGCCGCAACCAACTGATTTAGCAGGCTGTTGTCCAGGTAGGAGGAGATCCCGTTGTGGAATGCAATGTCCTCTTCTAGGTAGGTCTGTCCGGACTCCGCCTTCTTGATCATCACCTCAACCAGCTTTTCTAGCTCCGGATTGGAGGTTCCCTTCATCTCTCGAGCCAGGCTGTTACTCATTCCAAGATCGATGTATCTGCGAATGGCCACCACGTGTCGCATGGATTCTGATCCCTCAAAATGATCGAGAGCGTAGCGCAGAATCAATGTCTCTACCATCGGCTGAAGTGACATCTCACCAACGAACGAGCCGCGTCCTTGCTGAACTCGCACAATGTCAAGGGCTTCGAGCTTGCGAATAGCTTCACGCACGGAGGAGCGGGAGACACCGAGGTCTTCACATAGCTGAATCTCCGTGGGCAGCGGATCGCCGGGCTTGAGCTGATGGTCAAGTATGTAGGTTTTCACCGCGTCCATAGTGGCTTTGGACCTGTGAACAGACGTGATTCTGCCAGAGTCTGAGCTCTTCAGCAGGTTTTTAGAAGTGGTTTCCAAAAACGCTTGCATTAGGTTGTCTGTCATCATACGATTATCCTAACTGATGCTAAGCACCGATGCTTATTGTTTCAGAAGTGAAGCGAATCCGTTTCATTCCCATTTCTCAACGGAGAGGAAAAGTAATGAGTTCTTCGAAACGCTGGGCCAAAGTAGCCGCAGTTGCGGCAGCCGCGGCGCTTGCGCTCTCAGCTTGTGGCGGAGGGGCAGACAAGGGCGGCACGGAATCCACAGGTGCTGCCGATAATGGTGGTGCACCCACCGGCACCCTGAATCTGGGTGTAGCCTATGAAACCACCAACTACAATCCTTCCACCACGTCCTCGGCTCTTGCAATGGGGTCTAACTGGCACGTAATGGAAGGCCTGTACGAGTTCGACATGGCAACGTACGAGGTCTACCCGGCACTTGCTGACGGAGAACTCAAGCAGGTTTCCGACACCGAATACGAAGCCACGCTGCGCGCGGACGCCAAGTTCTCTGACGGCACCCCCGTGACCACAAAGGACTACCTCGAGTCCTGGACGCGCACTACTGATGAGACCTCCATCTACAAGCAGTTCTTCGAAATGGTGGACTCAGTAGAGGCAAAAGACGATTCCACCCTCGTGTTCAAGCTGAAGTACCCGTTCGCCAACCTGGCGCAGCGCCTCGTGAATGTCAAGGTAATTCCCGCCTCTTCCACGCAGGAAGAGATGACGGCATTCCCCGTTGGTACCGGCCCGTACAAGTACGAATCCATCACCGATACCGCTATTGATGCGGTTCCGAACGAGTTCTACAACGGCTCCAAGCCCGCAACGGTAGAGAAGATGCACTGGGATATCTTGAAGGATGACTCGGCTCGCCTCTCCGCAGCACTCGGCGGCACCATTGACATCATGGAAACCGTACCCTCTGCGCTCAAGTCGCAGGTTGAGGGCGCCGGCTGGACCATCCAGGAAACCCCGGGCTACAACAACGCGTTCCTCATGTTCAACACCTCAAAGGCACCCTTCGACAAGCCTGAGGTACGCCGTGCATTCCACCAGGCAATCGACCGTCAGAAGCTGGTTGAGCAGGGTCTTGCAGGTGATGCGGTAGTAGCCAGCTCCTTCCTGCCAGAATCTAACCCGGTATACAAGAAGGCCGCCACGCAGTTCGACTTCGACACCGAAGCAGCGAAGGCAGCCTTCGCAGATGCGGGTCTTACCGAAATCACGCTGGTCACCACCGACCACGCTTGGATCGTGAACCTCGTTCCGCAAGTTAAGCAGGATCTCGAGGCAGCCGGCCTGAAGGTAAACGTACAGTCCGTAGCTTCCGCTGACCTGTACGCAAACTACGCCGACGTTGATGACCCAACCTTCGACCTTGCAATGGCACCTGGCGACCCGTCGGTATTTGGTCAAGACCCCGGCATCATCATCGACTGGTGGTATGGCGACAACATCTGGACTCAGAAGCGCACCTACTGGCAGAACTCGGATCCGGAGAGCTTTAAGAAGCTGCGCGACGTCATTGCTGAAGCCTCCCAGCTTGATGGCGATGCAGCCAAGGCTAAGTGGGGCGAAGCCCAGGATCTGATTGCTGAGAATGCGCCAGTATTCCCACTCTTCCACCGCACCATGATCACCGGTGTGAATGAGAACAAGGTCTCTGGCTTCCAAGGCATCGGCACCACCGGCCTTGAAGCACTTGGCGTAACCGTCAAGTAACCCGTATCTAAGCAAGGGAGGGGCGAGATTACGTCCCGCCCCTCCCTTCACCTTTCCAATAAACCCCCACCAAAAATCTGCGTCATCTCTTAGCGCAGATAGAACAGGAAATGGGTTGTGAATAATCTTCTTAGACTTCTCGGTCGGCGCCTCATCGCTCTCCCGATCATGGTGATTGGAGCGACCTTAGTGGTCTTCTTCATCATGTACCTGTCGCCTATCGATCCCGCCTACTCAGCGCTTGGCGAATTTGCCACCCCTGAGGCGCTCGAACAATTCCGGATCGACAACGGCTTAAAAGATCCGTTTCTAGTTCAATACCTCAACTACATGGCCGGCATGATCCAGGGCGACCTTGGATCCTACGGCGTGGGTAGCGCAAACAAAGTCTCGGACCTTGTGCGCACCGCACTGCCAATCACGTTGCAACTAACATTCTTCGGCCTCCTCATCGCGGTCATCTTTGCATTCCCGCTAGGAATCATCGCAGCTATCTACCGCGACCAGTGGCCAGACCAAGTGATCCGCGTACTCTCAGTCATCTTCCTTGGAACCCCGTCATTTTGGCTAGCCAGCCTCCTCGTGCTTGGCTTCGTTGGATCACCCCTCCCGGTGTCAGGCCCCCTACCTTCAATCACCGGTGACTTTTCCGGCTGGTTCCTTCGCATGTTGCTACCGGCCGTTGCTCTTGCAACCCCGGTAATTGGTCAAATGACCCGCGTGGTTCGAACGTCAATGGTTGAAGAGCTTGACTCGGACTACGTCCGCACTGCACTTGGCGCAGGCATTCCTCGCGCTGTCGTCATATCTCGCAACGTTCTGCGCAACGCGCTCATCACCCCTGTCACTGTGTTGGGTCTGCGCGTCGGCTACCTAATCGGTGGCGCAGTAGTTATCGAAATCATCTTCAACCTGCAGGGAATGGGACGCGTACTCGTCACCGGTATTCAAGCGAACTACGTGAGCCTGGTGCAAGGTGGCGTGCTAGTTGTCGCAATCGCCTTCATCATCGTCAACATCATCGTCGACATGCTCTACCTGCTAATCAACCCGCGCATAAGGTCGGTGTAAACAGCGATGACTTCAAAAAAGAAAAAGCTAGAAAAAGTTACTCAACCGGGCGTTAAGTTCACGCGTTTCAAGAACATGTCGATCGGCTCGCGCATCTCCATTTTCGTGATCGCGTTCGTCGTACTACTCTCGCTACTCGCGCCCCTTATCGCGCCCTACGGTCCGTCCCAAACCTTCGCTAACTGGGTTGCCCCGGGTGGTGAACACCCGTTCGGAACCGACCACGTGGGTCGCGACATCCTTTCCCGCCTCCTATACGGTGGTCGATACTCAATCTCCATCGGCCTGTTCGCAGCCCTCGGAGCCCTCTTCGTTGGGTCAATCATCGGCGCCGTTGCCGCCGTCTCACGCAAGTGGGTTAACGAAGTCATAATGCGCATCATGGACATCATCATGGCGGTTCCTGGCATCGCAATGGCTGCCGTCATGGTCCTGGTCTTCAGCAAACGTCTGGATGCGGACAACGTCGGTGGTATCGTCACGGTCATCATCGTCTCTATCGCCTTCGTCTACACGCCCCAGATCGCGCGCATTGTCCGCGCCAACGTCATGAGCGCCTACGGCGAAGATTACGTGCGTGCAGTTATTGTCTCTGGTGCAAGGGCGCCGTGGATCGTGACCAAGCACGTTGTGCGCAACACCGCGGCACCCGTCCTCGTGTTCGCAACCGTCCTTGTCGCTGACGCGATCATCCTGGAAGCCTCCCTTACCTTCATCGGTTCGGGCCTGCAGCCAACCATGGTTCCCACCTGGGGTAACGTGCTTTCCGATGCCTCCTCATCCGGCTCAATCCTGGCGGGCATGTGGTGGACCGCAACGTTCCCCGGCATCATGATCATGGTGACCGTTCTGTGCCTCAACATTTTGTCCGAAGGCATCACGGACGCAATGGTTGCCGCCCCCGCATCCACCCAGAAGGTTCAGGCAGTTTCAGGCGAGCGGAAGGAAGATCGCCTGCTCCTTGACCCGCGTCTCGCTTACGCTGAGCAAGCCGAATCGCTACAGCAGCGCATCAACCAACTGGCCGCCGTTGAGCGTGAGCGCACCGACCGGTTTGCCCCTGTGGAAAGCGGCAAAGTGCTACTCGAGGTGAAGAACCTGTCGATCAAATTCCCCCGCCACGGCGACGTGAATGTGGTAGACGGTGTTTCATTCTCAGTGCGCGAGAACGAAACCATGGGCCTTGTAGGCGAATCCGGATGTGGCAAGTCGATCACTGCTCTCACCATCATGGGGTTGATTGACCCGAAGGCGCAGATTACCGGAGAAATCCTATATCAGGGTCGCGACCTGTTGAAGATGACGCCCAAGGAGCGTCAGAAGCTCCTCGGTCACGAACTGGCAATGATCTACCAAGACGCCCTGTCTTCGCTCAACCCCGCCATGCTGATTCGCTCCCAAATGAAGCAGCTGACCAAGCGTGGGGGAACCCGCACCGCAGAAGAGCTCCTCGAGCTCGTGGGCTTGGACCCCAAGCGAACGCTCGAGTCCTACCCGCACGAACTCTCCGGCGGTCAGCGTCAACGCGTCCTCATTGCAATGGCTCTCACCCGCGATCCGAAGCTCATCATCGCAGACGAACCCACCACGGCACTCGACGTCACCGTTCAACGCCAAGTGATCGACCTGCTCAACGAGCTTCGTGAGAAGCTAGGCTTCGCCATGGTATTCGTGTCACACGACCTCGCTCTAGTTGCCGAAGTAGCCCACAAGATTACCGTCATGTACGCCGGCCAGGTTGTGGAGCAGGCAACGACATCGGAACTTCTGGTCAACCCGGTTCACGAGTACACGCGCGGCCTACTGGGCTCCGTGCTCTCAATCGAGGCCGGATCAGGACGACTTCACCAGGTTCCCGGCACGGTGCCTTCGCCGCGGGATTTCCCCGACGGTGACCGCTTTGCGCCCCGCTCATCCCACCCGGATGTAGGCCTGCAAACGAAGCCGATCATCATGAGTATTCCGGGCGTCAGCCACAGGTACGCTGCCGAGCCAGACAGCGTTTGGATCGAGGCGGGATACGAGCCGCCAAAACATCCCGGCAAGCCTGTTGAAAACGAGTTGAATGGGGAGGCCAAATAATGGCTAGCAAAGCTTCAATGACAGAACTCGCCCCTTACGATGGGCCAATCATTGAACTACAGGACGTCAGCGTAACGTTCAAAACCCGTACCGGCTCGGTTTTCAGCCCGAACAAGGTTCATGCTGTGCAAGACGTCAGCATGAAACTGATGCCCGGCAAAGTCCTCGGCCTCGTGGGTGAATCCGGTTCCGGAAAGTCCACTACGGCCAACGTTATGTGTGGCCTGCAGTCCGCAACGTCGGGCAAAGTGTTCTTCCGTGGCGACGAAGTCACCAAACGATCGGCGGCGGATAGGCGCAAGATTGGACGCGTGGTTTCTGTAGTGTTCCAGGATCCCGCAACCGCATTGAACGCTCGCATGGCGGTGCGTGACCAGCTGATGGACCCTCTTCGAGTCCACAAAATCGGAAGTGAAGCTGATCGAGAAGCTAGAGTGGAAGAACTCATCCACATGGTGGGACTACCTCATTCAGCTCTAGACGCGCTTCCCGGACAGCTTTCTGGCGGTCAGCGTCAACGCGTTGCTATTGCGCGCGCGCTCTCGCTCAGCCCAGATGCGATCATCGCAGACGAACCCACGTCTGCACTCGACGTGTCGGTTCGCGCCCAGATTTTGAACTTGCTGATGGATTTGAAAAACCAACTTGGTCTCGCAATGGTCTTCATCTCCCATGACATCCAGACGGTTCGTTACATTTCCGACATCATTGCTGTGATGAACTCCGGCAAGGTCGTGGAACAGGGGCCAGCCAAGCAGTTGCTTGAGAATCCACAGCATCCATACACAAAGACTCTTCTTGGTGCAGCACCGTCACTGCTGCACCCGGATCTAGGAACCACTAAGGCTTGAGGACAATCATGAAATTCCACGGAATTATTCCCCCCGTTGTTACCCCGCTTACCGACGATCATGAACTTGATGTCGCTTCCTACGAGCGGTCCTTGAATCGCATGATCGAGGCCGGCGTAGACGGTCTATTCGTGCTGGGATCGTCCTCCGAAGTGGTGTTCTGCACTGATGAGCGTAGGCGACAAATACTTGAGACCGCGCTGCGCGTCGCAGACGGTCGTGTGCCCATTATGGCCGGCGCTATCGATACCACCACCCCGCGCGTCCTCGAACACGTGCGCGTTGCGGAAGAGATGGGAGTCGACGCTATTGTCGCTACCGCCCCGTTCTACGCAATCGTGGGCCAAAAGGAAGTGGAGCGTCATTTCCGTCTCATCCACGAGGCCACGGACCTCCCCATTTTCGCCTACGACCTTCCCCAGTGCGTTCGCATCAAGCTACAGGGAGACATGCTGGTCCGTCTCGGAGTTGATGGCGTGCTGGCAGGTGTTAAAGACTCGTCGGGCGACGACGTGAGCTTCCGCTACCTCACGATGGCTAACGAGCTCGCAGGTCACCCGCTACAGGTATTTACCGGACATGAAGTCGTAGTTGACGGCGCATACCTATCTGGCGCTGACGGATCTGTTCCTGGCCTCGCTAATGTTAATCCCGATCTATACGTGGATCAGTGGAAGGCATACCAGGCCGGTGACTGGGACCGTGTGCGAGAACTCCAAACTAAGGCTGCGCGCCTCATGCGCATCACGTCAGTGTCGCGTGGCGAGTTTGGTTTCGCTGCTGGTGTAGGAGGATTCAAGACCGCTCTCAACCTGATGGGCGTTTTTGACTCTGCACAAATGCCAGAGCCTGTACTGCCTTTGGAAGGCGAGAACCGGGTGGCAGTTGCTCAGATTCTCAAGCAGGAGGGCTTGCTGTAATACGGTTCAGATCAGAGTGTTAACGCTTCGTACTCGAGTATGAAACATGGGGGTGGCCCGAGCTAAAGCTCGGGCCACCCCCATGTCATCCCATCAACACAATGCAAGGTTTTCAGTATCGAGGAAACAAATCTGAAAACAGCACCTCGCCGATTTCCTCAGCGATAAATAAAAATGTATGTCCCTTTTCTGGGTAGGGCATAAAACTAACCTGAGAATCTCTTGGGAAAAGTTTTGGTGGACCACTTTCGTGGCCCACCAAAATCAGTATTCAACTATGTAGCGCTGTTACATGCTTCGACGCACGATGTCGAGCGTGCGAATGTTAAACAATGCGAAGCGCACAAGCTGGTAGGGAATGAAGTTACGCTTGAAGGTCGTGTACTTGGTTGGAAGCGGTGCTCGTGCAAGACGTGCAGCCGTTCGCGGGTCAAGCTGTTCGACAGTCTTCATTGCTTCCGCAGTTTTTTCTGACATGTTGATCACTCCGGCAGTAGGTTCCAGCCTGGAAGGGCCTTCGCCTTGTAGATGAACAGGTAGTGGTACAGGATCTTGACCCAGTGGCCGAACAGGCCGAGTTCACCCTGCGTGAGGGTGGGGTGACGACCCGTTTCGGGGTACACGGTGTTATCCGGAACAACCGGGTACATGACCATCGCGGCAGCAGAGCCGGAAAGCATGTTACGACCGGTAGAAGCGTCACAAATCGCGCCAAGGTCACCCAGGGACGCTTCGCGAAGCGGAGCATTGGGATCGTTTAGGCGATCGAGGATGGACTCAGCAACCTTGGCTGCCATCGTGCCCGAGGGCTGGCCGGTACGCGGAGGCGCCGGAGCAATCACAGTGCCGTTCGGTGTCTTGGTTGGCTCAGAAATTGCGTGCGGCGGAGCGAACGCAATGCCAACAGCAAACATGTTGCCGTAGGTGGGGTTCTGGTAGGTGCGCGGCCAGTCCTTTGCACGCCACTGCTCGTAAGGCTTCGGCGTGTAGTCCGCGTCAACCTTCATGAAGCCTGCCGGGTTAAAGACAACGTCAGAAATGTCGTTGCCCTCGCGGTCGAATGCCTTCATCGGAATACCGGTGAATGGAGGCAGGAGCATGGCGAAATCGTAATCGAGAACGTGCTCTTCGCCGTCAGCGTTCTCGTACGTCAGCTTGTCAGCCTCGATGTTCTTGACCGCAACCTGCGCAATAGCCTTAACGCCGCGCTCGCGGAAAATGGACTCGGTCCACAGCTGCGAGGTGGTGTAGTAGCCGTCCTGCTTGAACGTCATACCGCCAACGCCGAGGTCGCCGAGCTTGGGCTCGTTCGTGATGTAAACGATCTCTGCCTTGTCGCGCACGCCATGCTGACGAAGCTCGAAGTCGGTGTTGAAGGTGTACTCGAAAGCAGCGCCCTGGCAGGTGCAGTTACCGGCGCCGGTACCAATAACGAAGCGGAGGCGCTCGCCGTTCTTCATGCGGTTAACCGCGCGAAGAAACTCTTCACCACAAACCTCAGCGTGAGCATCGGTGCACACCGACTGCGTGAAGCCGCCGTCTGGGCCAAGACCCGGCGTTGCCGCGAAGTTCAGCTTCGGGCCGGTTGCGTTAATCAAGTAGTCAAACTCAACGCGATCCGTCTGGCCCTTGTGAGCCGGATCGGTGTATTCGAACTCTACCTGCGGACGCGGGTTATCTTCCGTGCCCTCCGGGTAGATGTTGTGAGCGGCCGCCTGGCGGAAATCGATGCCGTACTTTTCGTAAAGTGGGCGAAGTTCGAAGACCACCTTTTCACGAGGCATTGAGCCCGTGCCAACCCAGATGTTGGACGGAACCCAGTTCCAGGTTGGTTTTGGCGAGACGACCACGACTTGATGTTCTGTGTTCTTTAGCTCTCTTGCGAGGATCATCGAGGCCGTGTGACCAGCGATGCCTGCACCAAGAACGACAATTTGAGCCACGGTGTTTCCAATCGTCGGAATTGAAATTTGCTAACAATCAATCAAGCTCATCTGACACAACTTTGTGCTCTTAACTCACTGCGCTGTGTGGTTGAGCTACATCCTCAATGCTAACAGGATGCCCGCGTGTTAGCCACGTCACTGAGCCGAAAAACAGCTCAAAATATGCGACTTCGTATATGGCGCCTTCAAAATGTGTGATTCCGCATCAATTGTGCCGTAAAAGCGAACAGGGGATCCCCTCTAATGTCGCTTTGATCCAATGTGAGACAAGGCGAAGGGCGCGAGCCGAAGCCCGCGCCCTTCTGACCCAGCGCTGGTTTATAGCGCTGCGATGATGTTTTCTACCGAAGCTTTAGCATCTCCGAACAGCATCTTCGTGTTCTCCTTGAAGAACAGCGGATTCTGTACGCCCGCGTAGCCGGTAGCCATGGAGCGCTTAAACACGATCACGTCGTGGGCGTTCCACACCTTCAAAACCGGCATGCCGGCAATCGGGGAGCCCGGTTGCTCAGCTGCGGGATTCACCGTGTCATTAGCGCCAATGACGAGGACGACGTCTACGTCACCGAAATCCTCATTCACCTCGTCCAGTTCCTTAACGATGTCGTAAGGGACCTTCGCTTCAGCCAGCAAAACGTTCATGTGGCCGGGTAGGCGCCCGGCTACCGGGTGGATGCCGAATTCGACCTCGACGCCTGCCTCGCGGAGCTTGCGAGTCAGGTCCGCAACCGGGTACTGCGCTTGCGCCACAGCCATGCCGTATCCCGGCGTGATCATCACGCGCTTGGCGTCCTTCAGTAGATCGGCAACCTCGGATGCTTGGATCTCTTGGTGAGTGCCTTGCTCTTCGTCGCCGGAAGTTACCGCGCCATCCGAGCCGAATCCGCCCAGGATTACCGAAATGAACGAGCGGTTCATGGCCTTACTCATGATGTAAGAGAGGAAGGCGCCGGAAGAACCAACGAGGGCGCCGGTAATAATCAGCAGGTCGTTGTTCAACATGAAGCCGGCGGCGGCCGCAGCCCAACCGGAGTAGGAGTTCAACATCGACACAACCACGGGCATATCGCCGCCGCCAATAGCGGCCACGAGGTGGAGGCCAAACGCCAAAGCGATAAGCGTCATCAGAATCAGCATCGCTGTTGCGAGCGGCGTGACACCGCCCTCGCGAATGAATACCACCATGATTATCAGCGTCACTACTAGGGCCGCCAGGTTGATCCAGTTGCGGCCAGGTAGCATCAGCGGGGCGCCCTTAATCTTGGCCGACAGCTTCAGGTAGGCGATGATCGAGCCCGTGAACGTGACCGCGCCAATGAAGACGCCCAGGTAAACCTCACCCAGGTGGAAGCCGCCGAGGAGCTCCGACTGCGCATCTGGAGCCAGGTACGAGTTGTAACCCACCAGCACAGCGGCAAGGCCAACAAATGAGTGGAGCAGCGCGATGAGCTCAGGCATGCCGGTCATCTCGACGTTGCGTGCCTTCCAAATTCCGATCATTGCGCCAATCAGCATGGCCACCGCGATCAACAGTGCGGTTACCGCCACACCACGATCAGGATTGGAAGATAGCGCCAGCGCAATCGTGGCAATGAGGGCGATGGTCATGCCAATGATGCCCGCATTGTTGCCCTTCTGTGCGGTTTCGTGCTTGGAGAGGCCTGCGAGGGCGCGAATAAACAGTAGTGCCGCGATGATGTATGCCAACGACACGAACGTTTGGACGTTCGATGCCGAGGCAGTTTCAACGGGAGCTGCGGGAAGCAGATTGCTCGCTTTAATGAGAGAAGTAAACACCTATATCAGTCCTTCTTGAACATGGCGAGCATGCGGTGCGTGACCGTGAAGCCACCAAAAATGTTGATGGAAGCCACGACAATCGCAATGAACGACAGGGTTGAGACGAGGAGGTTGCCAGAACCAACCTGCAAGATTGCGCCCACCAGGATGATGCCCGAAATCGCGTTGGTTACCGACATGAGGGGCGTGTGCAGCGAGTGGGTGACCGAGGTGATCACGTAGAACCCGAGGATAATGGCCAGCGCAAGAACCATATAGTGACCGAGCACGGGCGCGGGTGAAACCCATACCAGGGCGAGGCCAAGAACTGCAGCTACCAGGGTCCAGATGAACCGGTTGCGCTTCTTAGCGGCCTCCTTCCGGGCCTCTTCTGCCGCTTGAGCGGCTTCGACTGCAGGGTCTGGCTTGGGGGTAGCGGCGGCGGGAGCCGCCGACACCTTCACCGGAGGAGGTGGCCACATCACATCACGCAGATGCGTGATGGTAATGCCGCGCACAATCTCGTCCTCGAGGTCGAAAACGATCTGCCCGTCCTTTTCCGGCGTCATGAGCTTTAGCAGGTTCACAATGTTTTGGCCGTAAAGCTGCGATGATTGAGCGGGTAGCCTGCCCGCAAGGTCGGTAATGCCCAGAATGATCACGCCATTTTCGGTGACTACGCGCTCACCGGGGACCGTGAGTTCACAGTTGCCGCCATTTGCTGCGGCCATATCGACGATGACCGAGCCGGGCTTCATACCGGCAACGGCCTGGGCGGTGAGCAAAAGCGGCGACTTTCGGCCCGGCACGTTCGCCGTGGTGATTACGATATCGGAGGCCGCGGCTTGCTCGGTGTATAGCGTTAGTGCGGCGTCACGCTGGGCGTCGGTCATTTCCTTGGCGTAACCGTCGGAGGAAACCTCGCTGGCTGCTGGAATGGCAACAAAGTTGGCACCCATGGATTCAACTTGCTCGCCAACTTCGGGGCGAACGTCGGTGGCGTAAACCTGTGCACCCATCGAGTTTGCGGTGCCGATTGCAGCCAGTCCGGCAACGCCTGCGCCAATCACGTAAACGCGTGCGGGTGGCATTTTGCCAGCGGCCGTAACCTGGCCGGTGAACAGCCGGCCGTATTCGGCAGCGGCCTCAATGATGGCGCGGTAGCCGGCTACGTTTGCCATTGACGAGAGCACGTCCATGGATTGTGCACGAGAAATGCGCGGAACGGTATCCATGGCGAGGGCGGTGATACCCCGGTTCGCGAGCGCTTCGATGAGCTCAGGGTTACGTGCGGGAGCTAGTCGTGCGATGAGAGTGGCACCCTCGTGCATCATGTCTAGCTGGCTCGTGGTGGGCGCATCGAGCGCTAGCACGATGTCGGAATCCCAAACGGTTTCTGACGTGGCGATGCGCGCGCCGGCTTCTTGATACTGCGCATCGGGGTAGCTGGCTAGCTCTCCGGCGCGTTCTTCAAGGGCAACTTCGTAGCCCAGTGCTATTAGTTTTTTGACTGTATCGGGAGTGGCTGCCACAAGTGGCTGCCCGTTCCCTTCTCTTGGAACCCCTATGCGCAAAACTGCTCCTTTGTGTTCGAGGTTAAGGCGGCTTTACTGGTCCTTTAGTCCAAGAAGCCGCAACTACTTACGAGAATAGCGGGAAGGCAAGCCGATGCAAACGCCGCGTTGGGATTTCCCATAATCCAAAATGCCATGTTGAAAACGTAGCGATTTACGCGACTGCTCGCCCTGTTTTGCCGCATGGTAGGTTTTGCGAAGGAGTTGAAGGAGGACGTGTGGACACTTGCGGTCCGTGGGATGAGAGCGCGCCAGCTAACGCATTTGAGCGTGCGGGAAGTGAGTACCAGGATTATCGTCCTTCATATCCGCCCGAGTCGGTGAGAGTGGCCTTAGGTGTGGCGGATGCACACGGCCTGCGGGTTGTGGATATAGGTGCGGGCACGGGCAAGTTTTCGAGCCGAGCGGTGGAGGCCGGGGCGCGCGTGTGGGCGGTGGAGCCCGCGTTGGCAATGCGGCGCCAGCTGGCTACTGCGCAGAAAAGTCACTCGGACGATCTGCAGGTTGTTGAGGGAGTGGCTGAGGATACGGGTTTGCCGCAAGGGTTTGCTGATGTGGTGGTGTTTGCGCAGAGCTGGCATTGGGTTGAGCCTGGCGCGGCACTGGTCGAAACGGCGAGGCTGTTGCGTCCGGGTGGGCACGTTGCGATTGTGTTTAACCAGATGGATGTGTCGATTCCGTGGGTGCATCGCCTGACGCGAATCATGCGTTCGGGAGATGTTCACACCCCCTCCCGGCCCCCAGTACTTGGCCCGCGATGGACAGTACCCTCGTTGCATAAAACCGATTTTGTATCCGGTCTCGATATTGAAGGGGTTAAGGCGCTGGCGCGCACACGCTCGTCTTACTTGAAGTCCACGCCGACGAATAGGCAGAAGATGCAGGCGAACTTGCAGTGGTATTTGGCGGAACATCTTGGCTATGGCAAAACGGACGTTATCGAGATCCCGTATTACACACTTGTATGGAAATCGACGCTGAAATGTGGAGTATCTGATATCTAACAGCTCACAAAATGGCTAATTTCTCCAGAGAATGGACGGATTAGCGGCGATTTCAGCAATCTTGATAATAATGTGACCGTCCGATTTTCCTTTGAAGGATGGTGCGCAAAATGCGTAACAGTCGCACTTACGTGCTTGTAGTAACCGGTTTGGCTTTGTTCGCAATGTTTTTTGGTGCGGGCAACCTTATTTTTCCCGTCATGATTGGCGTGGACGCTGGCGTTTCGTTCACGCCTGCGGTTCTAGGGTTCCTAGGAACCGGTGTGCTACTACCTGTTCTAGGCATTGTTGCGGCGGCTACGTCGCAGGAGGGTGTGACGGGCATTTCGTCTCGTATTGGCAAGTATCCGGGCTTGGTGTTCACGATTGTGATCTTCCTGTCCACGGGCATGCTGTATGCGATTCCGCGCGTTGGCACGGTTAGTTACGAGATGGCGGCGGTACCGCTGATTGGCGCTGAGCGTGCGGGCTCGGGAGCGCTACTGATTTACACGGCAGTGTTCTTCACGATCACATTCTTCTTGGCGCTTAATCCGAAGGGGTTCTTGGATCGTATTGGTGCGTGGCTGACGCCGGCGCTGCTCGTTTTGCTGGTGGTATTGATCGTTGCTGCGATGGTCAAACTTCCTGTAGCGATGGGCGAGCCCACCGCAGAGTACGCTCAGACCCCCTTTGCTGAAGGCCTCTTGAAGGGATACTTCACGATGGATGCGATCGCCTCGCTCGTGTTTGGCATTGTCATCATTTCGTCGTTGCAACACTCGGGCTTGTTCAAGACAAAGAACCAAGTTTTTGCGGGCACAGCTACGGCAGGTCTAATCGCGGGCGTACTCTTGGCCGTGTTCTATCTTGGTCTTGGCCAGATCGGTATTCGCATGAGCCCATTTAACCCGGACAATGGTGCCGAGGCGTTGGCGATCGCTTCCGTGGAACTGTTCGGGTCGGGACGTCAGGCGCTGTTTGGCCTTATCGTTGTGCTCGCTTGCCTCACTACCGCGGTTGGTCTGGTCGGAGCGTCTTCGCAATACTTCATGACGCTGTTCCCGCGCATCTCGCGCATCCAGATGGTTTCGATCCACGTGTTGGTTTCGTTCGCCCTCGCAAATCTCGGTTTGCAAACAATCCTTAACGTGGTGGCTCCAATCAACCAGCTGATCTACCCGATCGTCATCTGCATCGTTTTCATCTCCCTGTTCGATATTTTCGTGCCCGGCGAACTCTACTGGACGTACCGACTAGCAACCTGGCTTGGAGCATGCTTTGGCGTGTTGGAGGCGCTTCGCTCGATTGGCGATTCATTCAACTGGCTACTGCCGTTCCTGGATTCGTTCCCGCTGGGGTCGGTCAACATGTCGTGGGTTACTCCCGCGTTGCTGGGCTTCGCTGTCGGCTTGATTATCGACACTGTTAAGGGAGACCAGATTTGGACTAAGCGTCCAAACCAACAGTCTGTGGAGGCCTGACTCGCACTTGTCCCATAAGATCGAGAGCGTGGATACAGCTCGTCAAACAAACGTGGAGCTTGCACGCGAAAGTACGTCGCGTTTCAAGCGATTCGTATCCACGCTCTCAGTGTTTTCGCCATCGTCGAGGGCTGGGGTGGCGCTTGCGGCGATAATGTTCGTAATCTCGATGTCGCCGTCTCTGTTGCCACGCATGTGGTGGTGGCAAGGCGTGGTCTCGGGCATCGTGATCGAGGTTAGTTACGCGGTTGGTGCGCTGGCTGGCTGGTTACTGAATCGTATTTGGCGGGGCGCTGACGTGCGGATCAGCGCTAACCCGAAGTGGGTGAGGGCCGGCAAATGGATACTCTCGTTAGCCATCGGTGCGTGGGCTGTGTGGATGCTGGCGAGGTCGTTCATCTCAAATAATCGCGCTGCCAAACTCATGGGTTTTACGCCTCTAAGTGTTATTGACTATCTGGCTGCAACCGCGATGGCCATATTGACGGCCGCGGTAATCGCAGGGCTCGCGATTTTGATTGTTGGACTGTGGCGCTGGGTTGCAAAATGGGCGTCACGCCTGCTTCCCAGGTGGGGTGCGGGCATTGTGGCTACCGTGATTCTGGCTGTGCTGTCCACTTTCTTGATCTCAGACGTGTTGTTCACGCGCGGAATGGAGTACGCGTATCGCGCGTTTGCGGCAGTGGATCAGGCGGAAGAGCCGGGCGTGACGCGTCCGGTTTTACCGCAGCGGTCAGGCTCGATCTACTCGTATGAGAATTGGGACAACATTGGCAAACAGGGCAAAAGATTCCTGTCCAAGGGTCCGCGAGCGCAGCAGATCGAGCAGGTGACGGGCCGGGAGGCGATGGAGCCGATCCGCATTTATGCGGGTTTGGCCGAGCATCGCAGTTTGGAGGAGAGCGCCCGAGTGGTGGCTGCCGAGATGCAGCGCACGGGCGCCCTGTCGCGTTCGGCGCTCATGATTGTGACCACTACGGGCACCGGTTGGGTGGAAGAATGGTCTGTACAGCCGTTTGAGTATTTGACCGGCGGAGATTGCGCGATTGTCGCAACACAGTATTCGTACGTGCCTTCTGCAATCGCGTTCTTGCGCGAATTCGACCAGCCGATTACGGCCTCGAAAATCTTATTTGAGGCTGTGATGGATGAAGTGAATAAGCTTCCCGAGGATGAGCGTCCCGCGGTTTATCTTCAGGGCGTGTCTTTGGGCGCGTTTGGGTCGGAGTCAATTTTTGAGGACGAAGCTAGCTTGCTCGAAAATGTGGATGGTGCGGTGTGGGCGGGAACGCCTAATGTGACGCGGTTGTGGGAGAAGATGACGCGCGAACGCAATGGGGGTAGCCCGATGATCGCGCCGGTGGTGAGTAGCGGCCATAATATTCGTTTTGCTACGAAGGCCGAGGATTTGCGGGCCGATATTTATGGGCGTGACTTGCCTCAGTGGCAGTATCCGCGGGTTGCGGTGTTGCAGCATGCTACGGACCCGGTGGTGTGGTGGAACACGCACATTATCCGGCGCGAGCCGGATTGGCTTAAGGAGCGTCCGCCTTCGGATTTGAATCCGGACATGCAGTGGACGCGCCTTGCCACGTTTATCCAAGTCACTGCGGATTTGCCCGTTGCCGGTTTGGCGGCGGATGGGCACGGCCACGTTTATCACCGCGAGTTCATTCCTGCGTGGGCCGAGGTGCTTGGCCTCGTGAATAATGGGGAGTCGCCGCGCTATACGGGGGTAAATCCGTATCGTGGAGCGGATATTTCGTGGTTTGACGAGGCGGTAGAGACTGCCATTTCTACAGCTATTAGTGGTGACTTGTACGACTAGCGATAGTGAGGGCGGGTGGTTTTTGTGAGGTCCTTTAGACCACTGATTGGTTTGGAGTTGGCTGCCACGCTGGCGTTGACCGCTTGTTCGCCTTCGCGCGAGGCCGATCCGGTTGTCGAAACGCAGCCCACGCTTGCGGCTACGCAGCCCACTGAGCCTGAGGTCCAGCCGGTGACTTTCACGGTTGTGGGTACGGGTGATGTGCTCTCGCACATGCCGGTGGTGGAGCATTCGATTCAGGCTGATGGTTCTTATGATTACGCGCCGTTGGTGGCGGATATAAGGCCATTTATAAAGGGCGCGGATTTGGCGCTTTGTCATCAGGAGGTTCCGCTGACGCGAGATGAGGCTTCTGCGCACGGGTACCCGGTTTTTGCCGCGCCGGCTGGGTGGGCTAAGTCAACGGTTGATTTGGGGTACGACGGTTGTTCAACCGCCTCGAATCATTCGTGGGATCGAGGCTGGGATGGCCTGGTTGAGACGGTGGAGATCCTAAAGGAGAACGGTCTGGGAGCTGTGGGCACGTCGGTGTCTGCCGAGCAGTCTCCTATCCAGTATTACGAGCTTGAACGCGCGGGCCGCAAGATTTTGGTTGCCCACCTCGCCTATACGTACGGGTTGAACTATGAGTACGTTCCCGAGGTTGAGCAAAACCCCTGGCTGGTGAACATCGATAACCCGGACCGCATGATTCAGTTGGCAAAGCAAGCGCGCAGCGAGGGGGCGGATGTGGTGATCGTTTCCGCGCACGGTGGCATTGAATATCAGGCGGAACCATCGCAGCAGCAGGTGGAGTGGGCGCAAAAGCTTGCAGATTCTGGCGTGGTTGATCTTTACCTCGGCCACCATGTGCACGTGCCGCAACCGCTCCAGCAGTTCGAAGGCGGAGTCGAGGGCCGGGGAATGTGGGCGTTCTTCGGTACGGGCAACCTCGTGTCAAACATGGGGCCGCACATGGGGTGGGGAACGCAGAACGGTTACATTGCCCAAGCAACCATTACGGTTCCCGCTAAGGGAGCAGCAACGGTGGATGAGGTGGGTTATACCGGCCTCGTGTTGGATACGGACACGAACCATGTGTATGCTGCTGCGAATTACAATCAGGCGGATCACCCGGAATCACTTCTGTCGAATGAGGTAAATGCCGCGTATTACGGGTATTTGAAAGAGGTGATGGGGGACGCAAAGGAGGTCACGCAGGCACCTGCGAATCCGGCTGTGCCCGCAAGGGTGGTTGAGCGCCGCTAGTTAGATCAGCACGTAGAACGCGCTGATGAACAGGAATTGAGCTGCGATTGCTGCCCATAGCGTGGTGAACATGCGACGCAGAGCGAGAGTGCCGGCGCCCAGAACAGGTCCGAGGATTACTAGAATCACGCCGTTAGTGAGGGTGGGTGCAGTGGCGGCGATGGGAATCATCCACAGGATTGAAAGCAGTAAAGAGGCAAGCAACGGTTTTGCGTCGGTGCGGGCGAGTTTGCGAGCCCAAGCAATCACGAGGCCGCGCAGAAGGTATTCCTGGGTGAATGCCCAGCAAAATGCAGCGAAGAGGCCGGTTATGGCACCCGTGGGGGTGACTTCGTTGTCGGCAAGGCCGAACGTGATGACGACCAGGGCGCCGAGTGTTGCGAGTGTTCCAGCCAGCCACCACAGGCGCGAAATGCGTGGTTGCATGTTGATTTCGTAGAGCGGTTCGGGTTCTGACGATAGCGCGCTGCCCAGCAGAAGATCATCGGAGGTGTCGAGGGGCGGCGCATACGTGGGAGCCTTGCCCCCGTTCTTGGGGAGAACGTATTCGGGCTCGCGCCAGATGACGTGAGTGAGGTGGGCGCGTATCGCGAAGAATTTGACGAGCAGTGCCCCGAGGATCATAGGGATTGCAACCTCGTAAATGGCGAACATGGGTTCGCGCAGACGCAACAGGGCGGGAAGAGGCTCGTAGCCGTTGGAAACTACCCAAAGGTGGCCGGCAAGGGTGGTTGCGAAAACGAGGGCGTATACGGCGAAGTACTGGAGCAGCAGGTTGATCCAGAGCCTTCGCGTTTCATTTGCCACGGTTTCGCCTTTCTTTCACGGTTATGGCGATGAGGGCGATGAGGACGGCTGCGAATGCGAAGAAGAGCCATCCGGGCACGCCGGCAACGCTGTTTATGATCTTTGATTCTAGTTCGACTTGTTGCGTTGCGGTGAGGATGGAGGGCAGTCCGGCTTGTCCGCCAAAGAATACGAGCAGAGCGCCAAGAATGACGAAGATGGTGCCGGAAATGATGTTCATGCGAGTGGTCCACCGGCCAAGTAGTTTGGCGGGTTTGGGTTTGAGCCAGCTTTTTTCACTGAGGTTGAACAGTTCCCACAGGAGGGCGAGGAGGCCAACGGGCAGGACCATGCCTATCGCGAAGGTAGCCATGAGCAGGGCTCCGGTTAGGGTGGAGCCGCCGAGGGTGGCGAAGGAGAGGACGGCGCCGAGGATGGGCCCGGAGCACCCCACGCCGGCGATGGCATAGCCGATGCCCAGCAGGAATACCGCAAGGTTGGTGGGCGCCACCGCACCGTCCTCTTGATTGCCCGCTGATTTAGGGGTCATGAGGGAGGATGCCCAGCGCGGCGTGGGTATAGAAATGGCGAACATTTGGATGATGCCGAGCGCCATGATGAGCAGACCAGCTACCAGGGTCACTGTTTGAGAGTAGCTACGGATGAGGGCTCCGAGGCTACCTGCGAAAGCTCCGAGAGGGACCAGCACGATGAGGACGCCGAGGGCGAATACAAGGGTGCGGGCGAGCAGCGTTTTTCGCGAGGTGAAGGCGTACGCGAAGAACGCGGGGAGGAGCATGGCGGCGCAGGGCGCAAAGATCATGAGGGCGCCGCCAAGGAAGGCAGCTAGGTAGCTGATTTCCATGGGTTAGCCTGCTAGTTCTAGCTGACGCTGGATGGTGTTGATGAAGTAGTCGACGGGTTGGGCACCTGAGATTACCGCGTCGTTGATGATAAAGAATGGCGTGCCGGTGATGCCGATGTTCATCATGGCGTGGTCGGTTTCTTCCTTGACGGAGGCCGCAGTTTCGGGTGCTTTGTAGTCGGCTTCGAATTTGTCTAGGTCGGTAATACCAATGGTCTGGGCAATTTCGAGGACTTTTGCGTCGTCGTAGGTGGGGTGGTTGCCAGCTCCGGCCATGTCGTAGGCGGTTTCGGTGTATTCCCAGAACTTGCCTTGGTTTGCGGCGGCTCTTGCGCCGTGTGCGGCTTTGTCGGACCCGTAGTTGGGGAAGATGGTGAGGTCGTGGAACTCGATGCGCAGTTTGCCTTCGTCAACGAGGGGTTTGAGCTGCGGGTAGACGTTGGTAAAGAAGACGGTGCACATGGGGCAGGAGAAGTCTTCGTAGGCCACCATAACGACGGGCGCATCCACTTTGCCCATTGCGCGCGGGTCACCGTCTTCGCGCCGCGGTTGGGCGCGAAGTAGCTCCAGGATTTCGGGCTTTTCCTGCGAGTCGGAGTATTGGGGGCGCTCATCCTGCGTTTGCGCGGCTTCGGGTTTTTCCGCGGCTGTCGCCTGTTCGTTTGGTGCCGGCTGTACGTCTGGCGTGTTAACGCTTGCGCGGCCAAGGAAGAACGAGATCACCATGGCGAGGATTATCGTGATGACGATCAGGATGTTCTTGAGAGTGGTGGTTGAAGTCTTTTCCATGTCTAAACACTCACATAACTTGCGTGGCTTGTCATCTTCGGCCTGGATTATTGGTTGTTTCCCAGTCTGGTGTCTCCATATCACTGATTTTTGAAGGTTAGATGAGGTTGCGGCGCTGCAGGATGCGCAGGGCGATCCAGCCTAGTGGGGCCCTGGCGTAGAAGGTTACGAGGCGGTAGACGAGGGCGGTGGAGATGGCGATACCGGAGGGGATACCCGCGACGGTGAGGCCAGCGGTGAGTGCAGCTTCGACGGGGCCGATGCCGCCCGGTGCGGGGATGACGGAGCCGAGCGAGGTGGAGGCAAGGAACGTGATGGCCAGCGTGGTGACGTCGAGGCTGTAGCCGAATGCGGCGAGGGATGCGCCGAATGCCGCGATGTAGGAGACGGTCATGATGAGGTTGCCGAGTACGCCAATAGCTAGGCGTTTTGGCTGGCTGGCTACCCACACGAGGCGTTCCCAGATTTGGTTCCAGCTGGGCTGGATTTTTTCCCAGATCATGTTGCGCAGCTTAGGGATGACGAGGATGATAGCCACGATTGTGACTACTGTGCCTATCACGTAGACAAGGGTGCCGGATGGAATTTCGAGGGTTGTGGAACGTCCGGTTACAAGGATGACGAGTAGTAGCGTGATGACGGTTGTGGCGAATTGGGTGAATTGAATGAGGGCAACCGTGGCTAGACCAACGGGTGTGGAGACGCCGCGTTTATTTAGGTAGCGCAGGTTGAGGGCAGCGGGTCCAATTCCGGCGGGGGCAACGAGCGATACGACGGACGCGCCAATCTGAACGAGCGTGGTTTCACGTAGGTGGAGTCTTTCAGGGACGAACCAGGACAGTGGCATGGCGGCACCCACGTAGGTGAGTAGGCCGAGGGCGAAGGCGCCAAGAATCCACCAGGGGTTGGCGGTTTGCACGGCCTCGTATACGGCTTCGAAGTTGAGGGAGCCGAGGATGACCCACAGTGCGATGACGCCAATGATGGCGAGGATGACGGTTTTGAGTGAGAAACGAGTGAGCGGTGTTTCAGGCACTTGTTGGGGAGGAATCTCGCCAATCATGTTTTGCCGTAATTCGGTAAGCAGGCCGGAGCGGCGTAACGCCGCGCGCGTGGGTGCGGGGAGCGCAACTTTTTGAAGTACGGGCGCGGTGAGTTGCAGGGTGCGTTGGCCGAATACGCGGTTCGCGGAGGCGAGGGCGCGTTCAGGTGTGGTGATGAGGGCGAGGACGGTGAGCATTTGCGCAATGTCAATGTGGCGGTTGACGTTGGAGGTGGCAACTTGGCCTTCGTCCCAGCCGAGGATCCATGTGCGGTCGCCTTCATCTACGGCTAGTGAGGTGGCGGTGATGGAGCGGTGTGTGATGCCGCGGCGGTGAGCTCGTTTCAGTTCGGTGTAGAAGCGGTCAAGGATTTGGTCGGTGATGCGTTCGGGGGGAAGTTCGGTTAGGGGGGTGGCGTCGAAGACGGGTTCTTGGACGGTGAATACAGAGCTGCCGGCGGAGGTGACGGCGATGGGTTTGGGCGTCATAACGCCGGCGTTATGTGCCGAGATTTTGACGAGCAGGCCGCGCTCAGCCGTGGCTTGCAGGGATGGCGCAATCCATCGGCTGAGGTTCTTGAGACGGATGTTGCTCCACAGGTCGTGGATGAGGGAGGTGTATTCGGTGTCAGGGTCGAGCACGATGAGGTCGTATTGGGTGCCGGTTGTATCCCAGCAGACGTAGTGGCGGTCGGACTCGGCGGCAAGGCTTTTCAAGGTGCTGAATTCGAGAGTGCCGGGATCGTGTTCGGACGCAGCTTCGGGGTTTTCGATGAGGGGCAGGTAGGCGGAGCTCCAGCTGTTTTGGTCGCCGGGTTTTTCGGTGACGATGGTGGTTTCGAGGGGGTGCTGCTCGGTGTCGAGGTCGGCACGAACGATGCGTGTGGGCGTGATGCCGATTTGGAGGAGTCCGTCAACGAGGTCGGTGGGGCCGCCGCGTTCTTCGCGGTAGCCCAGGACGTAGCGTGAAAGTAGTCCAATGGCTCGTCCGATAAGGAGCGTGACAAGGGCGGAGGGAAGTGTGAGGGTGCCGCGAAGCACGTAGATGAATGCCATGGCGTAGAGGAATATCCACGTGTAGCGCACGGCTTTGGATTCGGAGGCTTCGGATGCGCTGGTAAGGAATGCGGCAAGGACGGCGATGAGGGTGTCGAGGGCCAGATGTGTGCCGGTGATGCTCGTGATGGTTAGGGGTCCGGTGATTTCGGAGGGGAGGTGGGGGCCGGCGGAGATCAGCGCGATCATGAGGAGTGCAGCGACGGTTGTGGTGATGATGGTTTCAACGATTTGGCGCAACCGTCCGCGGATGGCTAGTTGAACGATGATGAATATGGGGGCGGCTAGGACTACGACGGATTCGACGAGCGTGAGGGGCAGGAGCAGGATTTGGCGGAGTACTCCGGATAGAGCGCTACGGACGTCTTCGGTGACGGCGATGGTGGTGGACTGGGCGAAGGCGCCGATGAAGATGATGAGCGCGATGGTAAGAAGCGCCAGAGTAGTGTCAATGAGGTCGCGGGTGCGACGCACGCGAGTGCTGCGCCGGTCGGCAACGAGTACGGGGCCGCATAGGCGCGATACGGGCGTGGGCTCGTAGTTGACTGGGGTTGCGCTCATGGTTACAGCTTACGTTGAGTTGGCCAAATAGTGGTTTTTGGTGAACCTAACAACACTTGTGTTTTGCGTTGAGGCTTTGTTTGTGGGCGCGGTTAGGCTGTTGTCGAACTGTTGTTAGGGGGATTCCTTGTCGCTTACTTTTGCTTTTGCTGATGCGATTTCGGATTTGGTTTTGCAGGTGATGCCGGGTGCGCCGTCTTGGTTGGAGACGGTGATTGAGTGGTTTAAGGATCCGGAGACGCTGCTAGTAGCGATGGGGCCGTGGGTGTTGGCTGGTGTCGCGCTGATTGTGTTTATTGAGTCGGGCGTGTTGTTTCCAGTTTTGCCGGGCGATTCTCTGGTGTTTTCCGCGGGTTTGCTGCATTCGCAGTTGGGTTTGTCCCTGTTTGTGTTGGTGGCGACGATTACGGTGTGCGCGGTAGCGGGCTCGCAGGTGGGTTATTACATTGGCCATCACTGGGGTAGACGCTTGTTTAAGGATGATGCGCGGGTGTTGAAAACCGAGTATCTGGTGCAGGCGGAGAACTTTTTTGTGCGCTACGGGGGACGCTCGTTGGTGATCGGCCGTTTTGTGCCGTTTGTGCGTACGTTCGTGCCGATTGCGGCGGGTATTGCGCGTTATCACCACATGCGGTTCACGTTGTGGAACCTGCTGGGTGCACTGCTGTGGGGTTCGGGCCTCACGCTGTTGGGAGCGGCGCTGGGCGGCGTGGCGTTTATTCATGACAATTTGACGGTGATCATTTTCGTGATCATTTTCGTGTCACTCTTGCCGATGGTATTCGAGTACGTGCTCCACCGTATTCGTAGCAAGAATGAGTTCGATGTGGCGGAGCAGATTGCTGAGACTGTTGTTGGCGATGACGAGGAGAAATCGTCCTCATCTGATTCGGCTTCTACCTCTTTGTCTGATTCGGAGTAAAACCGGCGTTAGGTTAGCGGATGGACTGGGTTTTGCAGCTGCCGATTTTGGTGGCAATGTTGCTGGTTGTGGCGCTTCCAGGTTGGATGTGGATGCGCGTGTTCAGCTTCCATTTTTCGGATCGGCGAGTGGGTACCCTGGTGCATCTTGCCACCGCTCCGCTCCTAGCGTTTGGTCTGCTTGCGGTTTTAGCTAATCTAGCGCCCCGTTTGGGTATCCGCTGGTCGGCGGGCTTTGCGGTGACCGCGCTTATGGTGGTTGCATCCGCTGGATTTGTGGTTGATTTGATTGTTCGTCGAGGACGCCGCGCGGTGGCTGCCCGAACTTCGCCTGCGAGGTGGGATTGGCCCCTGATTGGCGCTATCGCGGGTGCAGTTACGATTGCGGCGCTACCGCTGCTGGTGTTTGCTAACCCGCGTAATCCACTGCAACAGTGGGATCCGTCGTTCCATTACAACGGCGTGTGGCAGATGGTGCATTCGGGCGACGGTTCGTTGTTTGGCTTGTCTCGGATGTTCTCTGTGATGGACGAGGCCCACACTTACTACCCCTCTATGTGGCACGCGTTCACCGCCTTGTTTGCAACGCCTTCAACTGTTGTGCAGACGGTGAATACGTCTTCCTTGGCGCTTTTGGTTTGGTGGATCGTGGGGATGGCCGCCCTCGTGCACTACCTGTGGGATAACCGCATGGCAACCCTCACTGCGCCGATGCTCGCCTCGCTTACGTTGAGTTTCCCAGCTGACTTTGTGTCGATGTACGCGCAGTGGCCTAACGCGGTTTCAATGGCGCTACTGCCCGGCCTGGTGACGCTGGCGTGGGTGGTTGGAAACGCGTGGGTGCGAGCCCTGTTTGCTTCCAATCAGTGGCGCGCCACCGCGATTTGGACGGCACTGTTCCTGCTCGCTGCGCTGGGCGCGGTCGCGATCCACCCGATCTCTTTCTTCAACGCGCTGGTGTTTGTACTTGTCCCCTTCGCGGCTGCGATGGTTCGCCTGATGCGCGGTGCGCGT
Source organism: Actinomyces urinae (assembly GCF_900119695.1). Lineage (GTDB taxonomy): Bacteria > Actinomycetota > Actinomycetes > Actinomycetales > Actinomycetaceae > Gleimia > Gleimia urinae. The sequence goes on along the minus strand of NZ_LT632547.1, from coordinate 1,134,613 downwards.
AAGGCCGGTCGCCGCGGCCTGGTCGCATTTCTTGGTGTAGCCATGGGCGGGGCCTTGCTGGTGACGGCGCTCGCGGTGTTTAATCCGCGGACGCTTGCAACGGCCACGTTCGAACGTGGGCGTTCACTTGTAGACGCGCTGGTACGCCCGTTTATGCCGGTTCCGCCGTTCCCGTTGACGCCGGGTTTTGTGCTTGCGATGGCAGTATTTGCCGGGTTGCTAGTGCTTGGTTTGATGCGTGCGCGAAAGCTCTCGAAATCTCGCTGGCTGATTGGCACGTGGGCGATGTTCGCGGTTCTTGTTTTCTTGGCGTACGCGCCAGACTTTGGTCTGCAAGTTTTGACCGGTCCGTGGTATTCAGATCCGCGCCGGCTGATGGGCGCTATGCAGGTTGTACTGGTGCTTTTGTTCACGCTGGGCGCGATGCGCGTTTCGGTGTGGTTGCGGCAAAGAAGATCAATGCATAGGGTGCTTCCGGTGTTGCTGATAGTCGTATTGAGTGGCGTTGGTGCTATTGATTCGAGGTCGTTGGCAGTGCGTTCGGTTTACGACCCGCAGAATCTGGGCCCGGCGGGTATGGCGTCCAGTGAGCAGCTCGATTTGTTCCGCGAGGCCGGATCGGTGTTGCCTAGTGACGCGCTGGTGCTGGGTGATCCATCGGTGGGAACGGTATATTTCCAGTCGCTGGGAGGTGTGCGAGTGGTGTTTCCGGGTTTGTCGAACGCAGATGTGGATGCGGACGTGCGCGCTTTGCAGGGGAATTTCAATCAGTTACATGCAGATCCGGCCGTGTGTGAAACTCTTAACCGGATTGGCGTAACCCACTTTTACGAGGGTACAGATAGGTCGTACTACCGCACGCTGCGCTCTGAGGTTCGTCCGGGCTTTTACGGGGTGGATACGTCTCACGGTTTTGAAGTTGTGAAGAGCGTTGACGGGGGAACGCTGTACGAGCTGACGGCCTGCAAGTAGTTAAATTCTGTAAACCTCCGGCTAGCGCTGTTGTAAGCCTACTTTTCCGCGCTTCGCAGTCTTAGTGAGTTACTTACGACGATGACGGAAGAGGCGGCCATGGCGGCTCCTGCGATCATGGGATTGAGGAGGCCGGCGATGGCTAGGGGAATGGCCGCAACGTTGTACGCAAACGCCCAAAACAGGTTCTGCTTGATGATGCGGAGGGTCTTGCGGGAGATCTTGATAGCGGTTGCCGCCGAGCGCAGGTCGGAGCCGGTAAGCGTGATGTCGGCTGCCTCGATTGCGACTTCGGTACCCGAACCCATGGCCATGCCCAGGCCTTGAACACCAGCTTGGGCAAGAGCGGCAGCGTCGTTCACGCCGTCGCCAACCATTGCGACGTTATGTCCTTGAGCTTGCAGACGGGCTACGATGTCGCGTTTTTCATCTGGCAGAACGTTTGCGTAAACCTGATCGATACCGACTTCTTGGGCAACCTGGTTGGCGGCATGCTCGTTGTCGCCGGTCAGTAGTGCGGGTTCGATGTTCAGCTCTCGTAGTTGCGAGATAGCCTGTGCAGAAGTTTCTTTGACTTCGTCCGCGACAGCAATGACAGCGGTTGCAAATCCTTCACTAACGCGGGCTTCTTGCCAGCCTGTAGTGGTTACCGAAGCGTGTTTCGCCTCGCCTTCGCGCATTAGCGTGCGGCCCGTTAAAGAGGCCGTGTATCCAGCTTTTTCAATGGTTTGAATCAGTTGCTCATTGGTAATTGCTGCGTCGTCAAGAACGACGTGAGCTGCTTCGGTGGCCAGGTTTACTTGCGCGCTAACTCCTGGAATTTTGCCGAGTTTGCGTTCCACTCGGTTCACGCATGACGCGCAGGTCATCCCTCCAACGCTAAGATCCACGGCCCATTTACCGGCCGCAGAATCGTTAGCGTCCACCGCTACTACTTGGTGTTCTTCACCCAGAATCACATTGGCGAGGTCGGTGGTTGCAACTACCGAGACCGTGGCGCCGGCGCGCTGAGCGTCTGAAATAGCTTCCTGGACTTTTTCCAAGGAGAATCCAACATCCTGGATCCATGCGGGACTACCAACAAACACGCGCTGGCCCTCAACCGTTGCGGAAACGCCGGAGCCGGCATGGTTTACGAAGCCTTCGGCTTCGGCGGCCGTCCCGAATGCGTTTGTAATTGCGGTGGCAACGGGGTGAGATGAACCGGCTTCCACGCTCGCGGCCATGCGCAGGGCTTCGTCTGACCCAAAGTGGGATGCGACGTGCATTTGTGCTTTGGTTACAGTTCCCGTCTTGTCCAGAACCATGGTGTCGATTTCGCGCGTAGATTCGAGGATTTCGGGGCCTTTAATGACGATGCCGAGCTGGGCGGCTCGGCCGGATCCGACCAGTAGTGCGGTTGGGGTTGCCAGGCCAAGGGCGCACGGGCATGCGATAACGAGTACGGCTACCGCCGCGGTAAATGCGGGTTGCACGCCGGGGCCGAAAACCAGCCACCCGATTAGGGTCAGGATGGAGATAGCAATAACGACGGGTACAAATACTGCACTGACGCGGTCGGCCAGGCGTTGCACGGGGGCTTTGCCGGCCTGCGCGGCGGTAACCATCTGGCCGATGCGAGCCAGTGTGGTTTCATTCCCAACGCGCGTAGCGGTAATGGTCAGCTGACCATCAGTGTTGATCGTGGCACCGGTTACCGGGTTTCCTGGACCAACATGGACGGGAATGGATTCGCCGGTAAGTAAAGAAGTGTCGAGGGCGGCGTGGCCCGTGTCGATAGTGCCGTCAACGGGAATCTTCTCGCCGGGCTTAACCACAATCTTGTCGCCAACTTGGAGGGCGTCAACGGGCACAACCTCTATTCCTCCCTCTGGTTTAACGCGGTTGGCGGATTTAGCGCCAAGTTCCAAGAGGGAGCGCAGGGCATCTCCTGCGCGGTAGCGCGAGCGAGCTTCCGCGTAACGTCCGGCAAGGAGGAAGGTGACCACCATTGTGGCGGCCTCAAAATAGATTTCGGCATGGTTAGTGGAGGCGTGGCGGGGCATGAGACTCATGTTCATGGTCATGCCTATGTGGCCGGCTCCGCCAAAGAATAGGGCCCAAAGGGACCAGAGCGTAGCGGCAATCACGCCCATGGATACCAGGGTATCCATGGTGGAAGAGCCGTGTTTTGCAGCTCTTGCAGCCGCAACGTGGAAAGGCCACGCTGCCCACACCACGACGGGCGCGGACATTGCGGCCACCGCCCACTGCCAGCCGGGGAATTGGAGTGCGGGAACCATAGAAAGGGCCATTACAGGAGTCGCAAAAACTGCGGCTACGATCAGCCTCTTCTTTAGGTCTTTGGCGCGCTCGCGGGTTGCTTCACCAACTTGTGGAGTTCGGGCTGGCAGCGGGCTTGAGGTCATCGGTTGATACCTGCCAGTTCGAATCCGGCCTCGGCAATAGCGTCGCGTAGCTCATCATCGCTGACATCGCCGGTGGTACTGACGTGCACCTTAGACGCTACATCGGCGCTACCGGAAAGATCGACGTTTACCGAATCGACGGCTCCGATTTCAGATAGCTCCTCGGTTACGGACATGACGCAGTGTCCGCAGGTCATGCCTTTGACGTCTAGATCAATGTTCGTCATTTGCTTCTCCTAGATGTAATTTTGCGCGAATATTCGCCCAAAACGCGTATTCCGCATTCAAGAATAGCCCGCAAAATTTGCAGTGTCGACAGGTAGAGTGGGGCGCTAAAGTGGTGTTGGTAAGCAGGTGTTTTCGTCTCGGAGGGATGGTGTTATGGCCAGCAGATCGCGGCTTTCTCGCCTTCTCGCGCGACGTGAAGCACTGTTTTCTGGGCGTTTTTGGCAGCGTTCGCCAGTAGCGGAAGACGCGGATGTGACGCCGCGTAGGCACCGGCAGACGCCCAGGTATTATGGGGCGCGCAGGGTTCCCGAGACGATGTGGCTGGGTGACGCTCTAGATGTGTTGGGGCCACTGGTTGCACAGGTGGGGGCGCATTTTGCGTTCTCAATGATTGCCGAGGCCGCCCCGCTACCTCCCGCAGCGAAGGCCGTAATGAGAGAGTTCTCTGCGCGACAGGGTGAGGAGTTGCTGGAGCACGCGCAGCGTCGGTTCTTTGATAATCCAGGCTTGGACACGCTGGTGGTGCAGGCTTTTGCGCGGGCGTGGCGCGTGCCGGTAAAGGCTGGCAGAGGTTACCTGCGAGCGAAGATCGCGCTTGGTTTGGATAGGGATGGCCGGGCGGCAAGAATGCTCCCACTGGTGCCAAAGCGTGATTTTGAGGCACTGATGGTTAGCTATCTGACCATTGGTACGGCTGTGGGCTGGTTCCGTGGGGGTACGGTAACAGCGAATTTGTGGTACCGAGATGGCGAGTTCTTGGATTTACCCACGGGCACCCCCAACGTGCGTCCGCGCAGGTTGGAGGCGCCGCGAACGCTCACGGACATGGCGGCCGATATTGACGACATGTACTGGATTGAAGGCATGGGTCAGCCGGTGAAGATCACAAGTGTGGGCGAGGGGCAGCTTCGCAGGTGGTTGATTTCGCTACCTGGAACGGAGCATATGGACCCCGCGTCTACGCTGAATCCTGCGGATCCGGAGACGAATGTGCGCGAGGTTTTGGGCCTCACTTCAGCAATGCAGTCGGGTGTGGTGGCGGCGCTTCGCCACGCGATGGCACTGGAGGGCGTGAGTGAGCGCGACATGGTGCGCGAGCCGGTGGCGATAATGGGCCACTCGCAAGGCGGCATGGTGGCGCTTTCTTTGGCGGATAGGCATCCGCGAAAGGTGAATGTGCGCGCAGTGGTCACTTTGGGAACGCCGGGCCGCAGGCTTCGCGTGTCTCGTGATGTTGCGGCTTTGACGTTGGAGCATGATCAGGACGTAGTTCCCTCACTGGACGGTCGCCCGCGTCGCCGGGTGGACGATCGCGTGGTTGTGGGCCGGCATTTGATTCGCCCCCGTACGGGCGCCCTCTTTTATGCGCATGCGTCGTCGACCTATACGGAAACGGTTCATTTGATGGAGCGCCGCGCAAAGGTGTCACCGCAATCGAGGATTGGGCGAATGGTAGCGCGCATTGAGCCATTTTTGCCGCGTGAGGGTGAGTCTTCTCGCGTGTATGTGTACGAGGTGGTTCAAGAGCTACTGAGCGGTTCGGCTCCTGATTTAGAGGAGGCGATTGAGGTGTTTGCGGCAATGCCGGAGGGCGTTTATCCTCCCTCCCTGGTTGGTGGAGAGGTTAGTGACCGCCGGGTTACCGCTTTGGTGCGGCCAGCGCTGGCACAATGGAAGGAGCGCAGAATGGGTAAAGGGAGGCGCGATGACTGATCCACGGCCGCTGTCTGGCATTGATAGGTGGCGCAGGGTAGTGCGCAGCATGGGTGAGAGCTTGCCGGTGAACAAGTTTGAGGCGGGTGCGCGCCGCTCGCGCAGAATGCCAACTATTAGTAATCCGGTACTCATTGGCGGCCTGGGGGTGGCGGCTGTAGGCGCGGGGGCAGCGGTGAAGTATTTGAAGCCGATGGCCGCGTCGAGGCAGGATCAGCAGCTGTTGAAGCTGTTGCGCGCCAAGTTGGAGCGCGTACCGGGACTGGCAGATATTGGTGTGGAGACAAAGCAATCGTTTGGCAAACCACTGCTTGTACGCACGTCGGTTGAGCTTTTGCAGATGCCGGTTTCGCCCACGGATTTGTTGGAGCGCGTGGCTCGCTACGTGTGGGATGGGGCGCCCAAGAGTCCGGTTGCACTGCAGGTGACGCTGTCGAGTCCGGGTGAGCAGTGGACTTTGAAAGATTTGGATTTTCCAGATGAGGTTGCGCGCCCCTACGAGCTGTATGAGCGGTTTGGAGCGCCGGCCTCGGATCCTACGTGGAAGCCGTGAGTATTTCTTAGAAGCCGTTAACTGAGCCCAGCCCGGCGTAGTCAGAATTGTCAAGAGGCGCGGACTTTCAGGGTCCGCGCCTCCTCGTTTAAGTGCGCTAGTCCACGTAGTTGATTACGTCTGCGGCCAGCCCAACGTAGGTTGCGGGGGTGAGCGCAAGCAGGCGTTCCTCGACGTCGCTGGGCATGTTCAGGCCCTTGATGAACTCACGCATTTGATCGCCGGTTACCCGATTGCCGCGAGTGAGCTCTTTAAGGCGTTCGTACGGATCTTCCATGCCGCTGGCTCCCGCGATGGACGCCGCGCGCATGGCCTGCTGGACGGCTTCACCCAGCACCTCCCAGTTACTGTCAAGGTCGGCGGCCATCTTCTCAGCGTTAATGTCAATGCCGGCCAGGCCTCGTTGGAGGTTGTCGAGGGCAAGCAGAGAGTGCCCGATGGCAACGCCAATGTTGCGCTGCGTGGTGGAGTCGGTGAGGTCGCGCTGCATCCGCGAGGTCACCAGGGTGGCACCGAGGGTGTCAAGGAGGGCGCTGGAAATCTCCAGGTTCGCTTCGGCGTTTTCAAAGCGAATGGGGTTCACCTTGTGCGGCATTGTGGAGGACCCGGTGGATCCTTGTGCCGCGAGGTTTTGGTGGAAGTAGTCCAGCGAAATGTAGGTCCACGCATCGGTTGCGAAGTTGTGCGCGATGCGGTTGTAGCGCGCAATGTCGGCATATACTTCGGCCTGCCAGTCGTGGCTCTCAATCTGCGTGGTAACGGGGTTCCAGGTGAGCCCCAGGTGCTCTACGAATCCGCGCGAGATCTCAAACCAGTTGGCGCTTGGAACGGCAACAATGTGGGCGCCAAAGGTGCCGGTGGCTCCGTTGATTTTGCCCAGGTATTCGGTGTTTTCTACGCGTTTGATCTGCCTGCCTAGGCGGTAGGCAAATACGGCGAGTTCTTTGCCGATTGTCGAGGGGGTAGCCGGCTGTCCGTGCGTGCGTGAGAGCATCGGTACGTCCGCATTCTCGCGGGCACGGGTAAGTAGATCATCCTTGAGGGCGCGAGCGGCGGGTAGCCAAACGTTTTGTATGCCGGCTTGAATGACGAGGGCGTAGGCCAGGTTGTTGATGTCTTCGGAGGTGCAGAAGATGTGCACTACCTCGTGCAGGCTCGGCAGGCTGGTTTCGCCAAGTACAGAAGGGGCGGCTTCGAGCCGGTTCTTGATGTAGTACTCAACGGCTTTGACGTCGTGTCGCGTGACGGCCTCGGTTTTGGCAAGTTCCGCGATGGTGCCTGAGTTGAAATCGCGGGTGAGTGCGCGCAGATAGTCGCGCTCGGGGTCGGTGAGGCTGGGCGCCCCAGGTAGGACGTTGTTGTCCAGCAGGTAGATGAGCCATTCCACTTCTACGTATACGCGCGCGCGGTTTAGGCCGGCTTCGGAGAAGTAATTGGTAAGTGGTGCCACCGCGCCGCGGTAGCGTCCATCTAGTGCACCAAGTGCGATTGGAGGCTGCATTTGAGCCATGTCTTGCATTGTTTCGTTTGCATACGCCATGTCTTCATCGTGGCATAAAGCGGGCAGGTTTTGGACGCCGGTCCGGCTTTTGGCTACTCGTCCACAACACTTGCGTGTGCGAGCTTGTCCACGACCTCAAATATTGATTGTGCTACGGGCTTGGCAAAGCTCTTAGGTTTTGCATCATGGATGCGATTTTGGAGGCCGAGGCTGGCCTGCAGGCTTTAGATTTGGCGATCTCGTACGCTGCGGGCGTGCGCATGGACTGGGACGGTGAGGCCGCGAGAGCGGCAAACGCAGCGTTGAGCGACCAGATAGGGCAACTGGTGGAGTTGCGCCACCGCCTGTTTGACGCGCGAGAGGCCGCCGTTGTTGCTCGGGTGAACTACTACGCGCAGATGAGCGCCGCGTGCTTGGGGGCGCTATGAGCAGCGCGGTGTTTATCGACTCGGGGCCTGTGCGCGTGAACGCGGGAAGCGTGCGGGATGGGGCGCGCCTGGTGGGACTTGCGGCAGGAGCGTTAGATTCGGCTCAGGCCCGGGTGGTGGCTAGCGCGGGAGCCCTCCAGTTTGAACCATTGTTTTCCGGCGGGTTCAGCGGCGCGCTTGATATGGGAGGAGCCGGCTACTTGCACGCAAGCTCACAGCTGTCGGACGTGGCCGGTTTGCTCCAGGTAGCGCGCGAAAACATGAGCTGTTTAGCGGCGAGTTTAAGTCTCGGAGCCGACGTATATGAGGGGGCCGAGGGGGCCGCAACCCTGACATTTGCACAGATGCTTGGCCTGCAGCCAACCAACCTGGGGATCGCCGATCGCGCGCAGGCAGGTATGAGCCTTTTAGGCGAGCACCTGAGCCCCCTCATTTCGAATGCGGATTGGTATGCGCGTGCCCTGACTGCTGCTACGTGGGGCTTTTCTGACGTCACAAATTATCGGGTAAGTACGGCCGTCTCGTTCGCTACGCTCGCGGCGCAGCGCGGGCGGTTGCAGCGGGGTGCGGACACTCCGCTGGAACGTTCAGCGGCGATACTCACGCAGGTTTACCCCGTGCTCGAGAAGCTAACGGGAACATACAAAGGCAATTTGGTCATGCATCGATCTGAATCTGCTACCCCGGCCCTCGTGTGGAGCCGCGACTCGTACAAATACGGCCTCGAGGGGTTTAACTTGCACCGTGACGCAAAGCTTTCTTCCGACGCCCAGCAGGTGCTATACCCGCCGTTAACTGCAACGATCCTGCCGGTGAGGACGCTCGGTGGCGGCACTTCAGGCCCACCCTCTAGGGTGGCTACCCCGCGTAAGGCCAGCGATTTGGTGGAACGTGTGCGAGAAATGCGCATGAATCCAACTGCTGACGGCGCAAAGGGTGATGACTCTACGCACGGCGAGTTTGAGATTTTGCGTCACAACAACGGGGAGGGAAGGCCATCTTGGTCGGTGATCGTGCGGGGCACGCAGCAGTGGATGCCGGGCACGCCTAACCCCAAGGATCTGCAGGCGAATCTGCAGCTCTTGGCCGCGGTTCCGGCCGATGAACAGTCGGCGATAATGGCGGCGCTGGAATTGGAGGGTGCGCGGCCCGGCGATGTGGTGGAGCTTGCCGGTCATTCGCAGGGCGGCATGGTGGCAGGCGCGATGGCGGCAAACCCGGTGTTCAATAGTCGCTTCCAGGTGGCCAGTGTGGTGGCGGCTGGATCTCCTATTTCAACGATGCCGATTCCAAACTCAACACTCGTGCTTTCCTATGAGAATGCCGATGATTTTGTAGCGTCTTTAGATGGGGCGAAGCAGCAGACCTCACCTTCGAAAATCGCGGTCTATTCGTCCGGGAGGGCAGGAGAGGCGCATTCGCTAACCCATTATGCGCTAGATGCGAGGAGTGCGGAGGTACAGGGGAACGCGGACTTGCAGGCGTGGAATGAGAGGCGTGAGCGTGCCCTTGGGCTCACCGCAAATAGTGAAACTACCGGCCAGCGTTACACGTTTACAAGGCGGTAACGCTGGCCGTCCTATAGCAAGATTATTTCTTTGACCCCACTGTGGCGCCCAAAATAGCGCCGGCAATGGACGAAAAAATTGCTGTTACTACCGCGCCAAAGAGGGCGGCCCAGAATCCGGTGACCTCCATACCGTAGCCAATTTGGGTGGTTACCCAGCCGGTCAGCATGAAGATGAGGGCGTTAACCACCAGGGAGAACAGGCCGAAGGTGAGGATGTAGATCGGGAATGTGAGCACCTTTAGCAAGGGGCGCACAACCAGGTTAAGCGCGGTAAAGACCAGCGCAATAACGGCCAGAATCAAAATGGCCTGCACGGCTCCCTCAGAAGAAGGTAGCGTAATGCCAGGAATTATGAGGCTGGCAAACCAAATGCCAACCATGTTTGCAAGCAGCAAAAGTAAAAAGCTCATGCTTCCAGTCTAGGCATGTAGCGCCACAGCCGCGCCTTGACAGTAGGTGCTCGGTCATAAGGTCCACGGCAATGTGGCGAAAACCAGTAGCGAAATGGCTGTCTCCAAGACCCCCACCGCGGCTGGCCTCCACGGTTTGTTGCGAGTTTTGGCAAGCCAGGGCATTAGCGCTGCGCGCACGCACACCACCACCCATGCCAGGCCGTGCCAAAGCGAAATCCAGCCCGATAGTGCAAGTGCGAGTGCCATCGAGGTTGCCACTACGTGTCCGATTATCGATCCCCACAGCCAGCTTGCACGTCCTCGCTGTCGAATTAGGGTCTTCACATACGGCACCGTCAAACCAAAATAGGTACCAAGCAGGCCCGCCATTAGCCATGCCTGCGTGTCGAAGTGAGTGAACCACGGCTGCAGCAGTGGCACGTTGACGGCCACAGGGAGCACCAGGGCCGCGGCTGCGATCGTAGAGAAACGAGAAGCGAGCTCGCGTTCCTTTCGGTTGCGCACACTGAAAAACCAGTAGCCAACCAGAGGAGCAAACAGGATGCTCCACCAAAGTAAGTGAGGTGAGGTTGCAAGCAGAGCGCCAGTGAATGCGGCGGATACCACCCCGTAAGTGATTGCTGCGGTGCGATAGCGAGGGCGGAAGCGGGACTTGATGTACTTTTCGCTGACGCTAAACAGTAGGAACCCGCTGATCCAAGCGAGCGCAAGAAAAATGAGCGAGGGCGTCTTGGGCGTAGCGATGATGAGGCCGGCGGCAAGTGGCATTAGCGCCATGGGCCAGGACCCGTGTTGGTCTGGAATCCAGCCATTTAGGAGGAGGGGAGACCTCTTTTTTCTTGCTGAGCTAACGCTACCCATGCCCCAATTAAACGCGAGTAGTGCGGCAAGTAAACGGGGCGTGTGCCCTACGGCAACTACTAATGCGCAAGATATGAACGAAAACGAGTGATGCGGTTAGTTCCAGACAGGACGTCATAAAAGCGGGACGCACGTCATGTGCGTCCCGCTTAGGTGGTGAAACCTATTTAGCTGAGTAGGTTACTGCTCGGCTTGTTTGTCGCTTGGCTTCACGTCCCACTGTGGGTCAGACTGAACACCCTTCTCGACAAGCTTCGGGTCGGCAGAGAGCGGCGTGCGCAGCTTCGGCCAACGCTTGTCCACCTTCTTCCACCACGGCATGTAGCTTACGTAGCCGTCAACCGGAGGCGTGTCGGATTCGGGTTCAAATCCAAGCTCTCGCGGAGTTTCGGGGATCATGTCGGTGAGGAAGTACTTGTCCTTGTCATCGCAGTGCTCCTTAACGAGGTTACGGAACGCACCCATCTCGAAGAACAGCGCGTTGGTGATCGGGTTGCGACGGTGCTTGACTACCTTGTAGAGCCAGTAGATGAACACGCCAATGTTGAAAGCAAGAGCAAGGCCGGAGCTGAAAATGTTTGCCCTCGGATCCATGGTTGCGAAGTTGTGCATCGCCCCCGGTGGTGTTGATAAGTAGGGGAACCAGTTGTAGAAGCTGATCCAGAACACCAGGGTGAAGCATCGGAACCAGATCCATTGTCCCTTAGCCCATGTGAATGCGGGGATCGTACAGGCCAGTAGTAGCGCTAGCGTGCAGTACCACGTGTAGTCCGCCAGCGAGTTGTACAAGAAGGCGTGATTCCACAGGTCGTAGGCGATGATCCAGGGCCACACCTGATCAACCCAGAGCAGGCCTTGAACCTTCTGCTTACCCCTGGAAGAGACAATGATCTTGCCCAGGCCGGTTACGGTGATGCAGTTAAGGAGGCCGGCGGCGGCGCTCATCAGGTTCCAGTATCCGCCGATGGTACGGAAACCGGTTGCGGGGTCGATGCCTACGTGGCCGGCTGCGAAGTTGGCGGCAAGAGCCTGATACCAGGCGTCCGAGTGGAGGGCTTCGGTGACTCCGCGCGCCTCGGGTAGTCCGGCCAGCATGTCCGCCGAGTGAGTGTCATTAATTCCCTTCAAGCATTGCCAGTCCGCTGCGCACTGGTAGTAGGTGTCTGCTTGGAAGTAGATCACGACGTCGCGGATGTTTGCTTCCATAATGTTGAAAACAAGACCGATCCACAGGGCCACGCCAAACCAAATGGCGTATCTGCGTGCTAGCTCAGGGTTTCGTTTACCTATGACCAGGAGCGTGCCCGTCATAGTTGCGGTGAGGACCATGAGGACGTATTTACCAAATGGGAACCAGCCGAAAACGGGTTCACCAACGATTGCGGCGTAGGGCATCATGAGGACGCCGCCTACCGTCCACAGCGCGAAAATTGTCCAGTTCCATCGCCTGTTGATTTCGGCAATGGCGATTTGCGCGATAAAAACTACTATCCAGATGATCCAGACGCGAAGGGGTCCGACCTCCCATAAGAATAGGGAATCCATCTTTTTGACTTTCTTAATAACTGCGTTGAGATGATGTGGATCACATAAGTGTAATCCACTCAGAGTTTATCGCTACGCCAGTTCTGAATTATGGACTCAAAATATGTTCAATAGATCCGCACGAAGCTGAACGCAATTGCAGATGATGTTGAGGTTTTGTGACGTAGCTCAATGCTAATTTGTAATGTGATCCATCAAATCTTTGACTCAAATTTTGTCGAAGTTTACACAGTAAATAGCAGGTGATTAATTTGGCCTCTTCAAAGACGAAGAAGTTATTAAAAGCTGCCGGCGTTGCCGGCGCCGCAACATTGGGAGGAATGGTTTACTTCTCCCAGTTCAGCGGTAAGGCGACAAAAGCGGAACAAGAGTGGGTATATCCCGCTGATGACATTATCGATGCGAACTACACCAACGGGCGCTCGTCGACTTATGCGATCGACATTGATGCGCCGGCCTACGCCGTGTACCGCATTTTCAAGCAGATTGGCGCACAGAAGGCAGGCTCGTACTCTTCAGAGTTCCTAGAAAGAGCGTTTGCGCGGCTACCGTTCTTCAACCAGTACGAGATTCAAGAAGAGTTCCAAAACGCTGACGCTATTGCTCCAGGCGATATTGCGGCGTTTGACTACCACGGCATGTCAATGGAGTGGGCAGACGTGGTTCCAGGCAAGTATCTGGTGCAGTGGGTTGATACTAAGAACCCGCCGGCTGCTCCCGGCTCGTACGCGTTCCGCTACCCGGGTATGAAACATTATGCGGCGGCCTGGTGCTTCTATGTGGTTCCGCTGGAGGGTGAGCGCACCCGCCTCATCAACCACTGGCGCATTGGTTTTGAGGACGACAACCTGTGGAACAACGCGATCAACTGGATCAACATTGAGCTGATCGGCGGCGTGATGGCGCACATGCAGAATATTTACGTGAAGCGCGTTGCTGAGTTCCGTAAGAAGGAACAGTGGCACTCGAAGTTCATGCGCGGCGTTTTGGGCGGCGAGTTCTTCAAGTCAGGAACTCCCGCAAGCCGCTGGTCTGGCACCCCGCTGTTTGAGGACACGCAAACCCAGTGGTTCCGTTACGGCAGGCAGGCTCCTGCGGTTGCGGAGATCAGGCCCCCGGTTACCGACAATCCGGATTGGCCTCCAACGGGCCCGGATTCGCCGTGGGCGGACCGCGTTGATAAGGAATACTTCGACGGCTGGTCCGAGCCGGAGTTCAGCTGGGACGAGCAGATTCGCCAGAAGATGGAGAAGACGTACCTTCCCGGATGGGGAAAGGATAATTAACCGTGTTACCTTTGCAAGCCAATCTCTTCTTTTTTGAAGTAGGAGAGTGGTGGGATTACGCGATGCTGGCCGTTGTGATCGCCGCTTTGGCGTTCCTGGCTTGGATAGCGGTGCGTAGCAAGTGGGCGGCAATAGCTTTGTTTATTGTCATCCCTGTACTGCTAACCATTTTCTGGTGGCCTTACTCAACGCAGGGCACCCAGAGTGCGGGCTGGTTCGCGATTGTTAAGCAATACTCCGCCCTCCTCGGTTCGCTGTCTCTTGTGGCGCTGCAGTACTTCCCGAAGTTGCGGCGTAATAACTACTATCTGCTGATTCCGCCGCTCATTCTGGCTGTCAACATTCTTGAGGCCGTGATTCGTGACTTCCAGTGTTATGGCATTCATGGTGCAGACCCGGTTAGCGGTATCTGGACGATGGGTGGCCCGTGGAACATCATGAATGCTATTGCAGGCATTTTGAACATGATCATGATTGCGGGCTGGGTTGGGATCTACGTTTCGAAGAAGGACAAGCACATTATTTGGGCTGACCTTACGATTTGGTGGATCATCGGCTACGACTTGTGGAACTTCGCATACGTGTACAACTGCCTGTCTGATCGCGCGTGGTATTCGGGTGTCGCTCTGCTTGCGGCATGTACTATTCCGGCGTTTATGAAGACGGGTCGAGGTGCTTGGATCCAGTACCGGGCTTACACTCTCACGTTCTGGTCTGCGTTTGTGCTCACGTTCCCACGGTTTACCTATGAGACGCAGTTCGCGCACGAACACAGCCAAAACCCGACGGCAATGTTCACCATCGCCTTCTTGGCACTCGTGTTCAACGCGGGTCTGTTTGTCTACCACATCTGGTGGATCGTGAAGACGAAGCGTAATCCGCTAAAGGTTGAGCTTTACCCGGATGCATTTGGCAACCCGAAGCTCGTTAGTGAGACGGCTACCGATGAGGTTAAGCAGCGTATTGCAAACCGCATTGGCAAGACGGTTCAAGAGGCTGGTTTTAGCCGGTAATAGCTGAAAAGAGCTGATATTTGGTTGGAGGGAGCTACGGCGCCCTCCAACTTTTTGTTACTAGGACGCGACCTGCTTTTCGGCCCCACGAAGAGGCTGTTAGATGTTTAGTTTCGAGGTCGTAGGTGAGGCGTGCAGACATAGTTACCTCACCTCGTCGGAGTTTTTGTGGGAAACAAAAAAGCTAGGAGGTTCAAACTCCTAGCTAGTGTGTCGGGGTGACGGGATTTGAACCCACGACCTCTTCGTCCCGAATGATTTCGCTAGTTTCCAAACCGCTTGCTTCCAAGTGTTCAGGACCGCGTGAGCTTATCAAAGTTAATCAGATGCGCGAAGTCGGGTGACATGGAAGTGTCTGGTGAGGCAGTAGCTGTTCGGTGCGGGTCTAGGTTGGCTGTTCTGACTCTGTTGAAGTATTAGCAGTTGTCGGTGGTTGGACTAGCGCGTTTAGTTTGGCGAGTTCTTCGGGGTGGGAGTTGTAGTATTTGCGGTGGTTGTCATAGGCCTTCCAAGCTACGTCATTTCGGGTCATTTGGGCTTCGTCTTCCCAGCTGGGGTCATCTGGTGATACTCCTTCAAGTGCGAAGTGGCGGTGTTGGAGTTCTTCTAGTAGGCGGATGAAAGCCAGCGTGTAGTCGAAGCGCGTGTAGTCCAGGTTGATTTTCTTGTCACCTTTGTAGAACTTGTAGCGCTGGTTGGTAACACTGAGTTTGATGTCAGTGATTTCGTCGAAGCGGACTTCCTTATAGTAAATCTTGCCGAATTTTGACCAGACTTTGTCTTGGTCTACACCGTAGCGGCGGAACAGTCCGATAGCCGTCAGGGTGTACATAAAGAGTGCCATTAGTATTGGTGCGATAACCGAGGCGAGGTCATCATTGGTACCGCGGAAGTAAGCGGGTGTCGTGCCTAGTGCTGTTAGGGTCATTAGGAGTGCTCCGGGTATTCCCACACCCAGTAGAATTGGTGCCTGGTTAAATACTCGTGTTTCTTCGGGGTACTTGCTCATCTTCCGCAACAAGAGCGGCAAGTTCTTATTGTATGGGGACCATATATTCTGTTCCGGCCCAAACTTCATCGGCTCAACCATTGAATAATTCCTTCTATTTTCCAAGTCCGTCTTTAATGCCCGACGCGATCCCCTGAGTCAGATTGACAGAATGGTCAACGCTCATAGTGGCCCCATCTACCTTATCTGCAGTAGCATCCTTAATGTTGTGACCAACAAAATCATTAAACGAGCGTTGCGTGGTGTCAACAGCACCCTTGAATATGCCTCGACCCCACTTCTCGCCCACGGAGGCTGCATTCGCATCTAGAGGCATAGGATTGACGCCAAATGTAAGAGCACTTGCATGCGCTTTTGTAGTTGCATTGAGTAGGCTCTTTGCGTTAGTTGTTGCCAACCCTTCCATAGTGAAATTCTTGTTTGCGTCTATTAGTGTTTCTGTTGCGTATCCTGCATTGGAGCTAACAACTTCACCAGCCATATCGCCTAGCAGTTTCCTTGTGAAGTTATCTGTGGCCATATTGAGGCTATTTTTAGCCTGTTCCTTCACTGCCTCCTGGATTGCTGAAGTTCCATTCATCCGGGACCAGAGTCCTGTCCCAGCCGTCCGCACCTTGTCTGCGCTCCGATGTGCTAGTAGTGCTTTTTGAGCTGCTGGGGACGCCTGGGCCATCTTGGCGCCAATTAGGTTCGAAACACCCATAGAAACAAAGCCGGTGACTGCTCCAACATTAGAAAAACCACGGACACTCATTTTGGTTTGAGTTTCCGCGGTTTGCAGTGTGTCGGGGTGGCGGGATTTGAACCCACGACCTCTTCGTCCCGAACGAAGCGCGCTACCAAGCTGCGCCACACCCCGTGTCTCTTGGACTCAACAAGTATAACCAGCGGGGGCCAAACCCCAAAATTGAAAGGAATGCGTTTACCTCACATTCCAACGGTTATGCACGCGTCGCCGGCCTCATTTCGACAATGGAGGCTTCTGGCCTGCACGCGAGGCGAACCGGCGCGTAGGGTGAGGTCCCCAGGCCCGCACTCACATGTAGTGGCGACTCTTTGCCGGCAAAGCTCCAAATGGCCAGGCCGGAGGCAAGCTCGCGCGGCAGGTCGCAGTTTGTAACCAAGGCGCCATACCCGGGCACGCACAGCTGCCCTCCGTGCGTGTGTCCAGCAAGAATCAAGTGCGCATCGTCCAAGGTGTATTCGTTCAAAACCCTCTGGTAAGGGGCGTGCGTGATGCCCAGGCGAATCGTGTCAGCCGCGTACCAGCCGTCCGGCAGCTCCGGGATGCGGTCGCGTTTGATGTGCGGGTCATCAACGCCAATCAAGCCAACTCGCACCAGATCAGTTTGTCCAGCGTCGCCCTCAAAAATAGATCCCTTTACGGGCACGTCAACGACTTCCGCCTGATTGGTTAGATTCACCCAGCCTGCCGCTTCAAAGAGACCGGCGAGATCTTCCCACGGTAGGTCCGGAACGTTTCGCTTCTTGCTGTGTTTTGAGGGGCCGGTCAGGTACGTGGACCAGCGCTTCTTACGCGGAGAATAGTAGTCGTTTGACCCAAAGACGAACGCTCCGGGGCGGCTTGTTAGCGGCTCGAAAGCGCGCCTAACCATGTCCGCGCCTGCACCAGATCCAAAGTTGTCGCCCGTTGCAACCACGAAGTCGAAATCTTCATCTGCGAGTCCCCGAATGAAGTCCACGAGGAAGTCCTGGCCGGGGTACAGGTGAGGGTCCGCGATTTGCAGTATGCGCAGCGCCGGGGTTTCGAGGCCATCGGGCAGGTCAACCACGTAGCGGCGCAACGTCGGCATCCGCCGCTCAATCTGCGTCCACGCGGCCACGCCCACGCCAGCCGCGGTAGCAACGACCGCAGCTGAACTAAGCAACTTTCTTGCTCTCATTTTCCTCCGTACGCGTGAATCCGCGCATTTAGCGCGGATTCACGGGTCTTAGCCATCTTCTAGTCCTTGTTATCGTCCTGGTTTTGCGCCGGCTGCGTGGGCGGCGCGGGTGGTGGCGGTGCGGCGCCAAGCTCGGCTTGCGGGAGGTCCAAGTAGTCCATTCCCTCGGTAGCGCGGTTCATGTATGCGCGCCACACGGGCCCGGTGAACGTGCCGCCGTATACGTAGCCCCACTGCACGCCGTTGGCGTAGATGCCGTTCATTGGTTGCGACGACGCCCGGGCGTGTCCCGCCCACACAACCGTTGAAATCTGCTTGGTTGCGCCAGCTGCCCACAGGTTAGCGTTGTCGTCAGAAGTACCGGTCTTAGCGATGAAGGGGTGACCGATAGCGATATTCGCGTAAGAGCCGGAGCGGCCCACCCTTTGTAGCACGGTTGAAACCATGTTCGCTTCCTTAGCGGGAACCGCCTGCTCGCAGGATGGCTTGTATGCCACGATCTGTTCACCGTCACGGTCAAGTACTTCGTCAACCGGTAGCGGCTGGCAGAGCACTCCCTCGTTCGCAAGCGCGGCGTATGCGCCAGCGAGGGCCAGTGGGGTTGCGGGAGCGCCGATTATCTGCGGCGGGTACGGCTTGTGCGGCGAACCGTCTGCCTCTGCGATACCAAGCGCAGCCATGCCGTCAAAAATTTCGCACATGTTCAGTTTGGTTGACATTTCCGCGAATACACGGTTGATTGACAGCGAAGTCGCGTCTATCACGTTGAATGTGCCGCCCTTGCCCGCAAGGTCGCCAACCGTCCAGTCGGATGCGTATCCGGGGCCGCATGGGATGTTGAACTCAGAGGCCGCGAAGTGCGAGGAGTGTCCGCCCACTCGCTCCCACGCGCCGTGCCCTTCGCGGAACCACTGCAGCATAGTGAAGGGCTTTAGCGTTGATCCTGCGGAGAAGCCGTCACCACCGCCCTTTTCCTTCTCTACGTTGAAGTTCGACTGCGTGGCCTGGGGGTCACTTTCGGTGGGCACACCAAAGTTCGTGTTTTGCGCCATCGCAAGAATGCGTCCGGTGGATACCTCGCGCGTGACCAACGCCGTGTTGGCTCCAGATGCGTCATTCACACCAATCAGGCCCGTGATTTCCTCGAACGCGGCCTGCTGCATGTTTGAGTTCAGCGTCGTTTTGATGGTGAGGCCACCGCGAAGTAGCTTTTGTTTACGCTCGGCCTCGTTGGCGCCAAACTGGTCGGAGGCCAGCAAGTACTGGCGTGCGTATTCGCAGAAATATGCGGCGTTACCCGCGCCCGCGCAGCCCTGTGAGCGGAAGTTTGGTTTTAGCATGTCGGAGATTGGGATCGCGGTTGCCTGGTCGTACTCTTCCTGCGTGATTTTCTCTTCGGCGAGCATCGCGGCAAGTACCGTGTCGCGCCTGTTCTGCGCGGCTTCCGGATCGTTAAGGGGATCGTACTGGATGGGTGACTTAACCATGCCGGCCATCATCGCGGCCTCGGGAATCGTGAGGTCTTTTGCGGACTTTGAGAAGTATCTGCGTGCGGATGCTTCCGCCCCGTAAACGTTCGTGCCAAACGGGGCGATGTTCAAATACCCGGTCAGAATGTCATCTTTTGACATTTTTTGTTCAAGTGCGAGGGCGTAGCGGGCCTCGCGAAGCTTACGGCTGATGGTCTGCTCGGTTGCCGCGTCGATCTTGTCTTGATCACCCTCTTGTAATCCGGCCTCGAGGAGGGTGTTCTTCACGTATTGCTGAGTGATGGTGGAGGCACCCTGCGTGCTCTGATCTGAAACGTTGTTGATGGCGGCGCGGGCCATGCCGTTCGGGTCGATTCCCTTATGCTCGTAAAAACGCCTGTCTTCAATGGAGATAATCGCGTCTTGCAGGTGGGGCGAAATATCTTCGAGGGGAACGATGATTCGGTTCTCGGCGTAGAACGTTGCCAGCACTGAGCCGTCAGCGGATAGTAGTGTGGACTGTTCGGATGGGGGGAGGATTTCAAACTCGGCGGGTAGCGCGTCAAACACCTGCGGGCCGGCTTTAGCTACAAGACCAACTCCGCCTGCGGCAGGAACAACGAGCCCCGCTAAGAGCACGCCAAAAAGCGCAGAAGCCGCCAAGAAGGTAGTAAGCAACGTGGCGAACTGCCGTTTTCTGACGTGACGAGAACCTGAATTCGACATGATTCAAGCCTACTTTGAAAATGCTTTTTTGTAACGACCGGGCACTAAACGCCGCGAATTAGAAAAACTTTGTAATCGGACTTTAGCCTTATGGATTTGGCAACTTTTTCTGCTAGGCAGGGGCGATTTGCGCAAACGTCTGGTTCTGGGCGGCTCGTTAATGGATTTCAACTTGCTCCCGAACCCAAATTGTGTGTATGGTCACATCAGATTCAGTGCTTGAAGCACATGCGAACAATGGGGTGAAAATGAGCTACGCACACTCGGACAAAGATCAAAGTTGGGCGGCAAAGGCGCTTTGCGCAACTGAGACTCCGGACGCGTTATTTGTACAGGGTGCGGCGCAACGCCAGGTTCGTTCCCGCTGCATTGCATGCCCAGTTCGACTTGAGTGCTTAGCGGACGCGTTGCAGTCCGAAGCAAACTTCGGCGTTTGGGGTGGTCTTACAGAACGTGAACGCCGCGCGATGCTACGCTACTACACTCACGTAACTGACTGGCGTACGTGGATCATGGAGTCTGATGACCCGCTCGCGGAAGAGCTCCGCTCGCCGCAGATCCCCCGCGTCTTGGCTCGCGTTCGTCGCTAGCCCGCATACCTCTTCCAGGAGTGACCTATGACTAAATGGGAATACGCAACCGTGCCCCTAATCATTCATGCTACGAAGGCGATCCTTGACCAGTGGGGCGAGGACGGCTGGGAGCTCGTTCAGGTTGTGCCGGCACCTAATAATCCGGACAGTCTCGTGGCGTACATGAAGAGGCCAAAAGCTTAGGCCACGCGTAGTGCCCACGCGGGTTCAAAAGTGAGGGAAGGTTTTCACCTTCCCTCACTTTTGTTGTTCAGGCTGCTGCCTCGTTTATCGAACTAGCGTGCGCGGCGTGCCAGGCGATCGAGGTCAAGAAGCGTAACGGCGCGGCCTTCCAGGTGGATCCAACCGCGGGAGACGAAGTCGGCAAGCGACTTGTTAACGGTTTCACGAGAAGCGCCAACCAGTTGGGCGAGCTCTTCTTGCGTGAGGTCGTGCGGCACGTGAACGCCATCTTCGGCCGGGGTTCCAAAACGATCCGCAAGGTCTAGCAGGGCCTTAGCGACGCGGCCAGGAACGTCGGAGAAGACGAGGTCCGCAAGGCTCTCGTTGGTGCGACGCAGGCGGCGAGCGAGCGCGCGCAACATGTGCTTGCCCATTGTTGGGTTCGTATCCAAGATCGCGTTCAAATCAGCGTGATCGAGGTGTAGAAGCGTTACCGGCGAAACCGCGGTTGCGGTGGTGGAACGCGGGCCCGGATCAAACAGGGTCAGCTCACCAATGATCTCGCCGGGGCCAAGCACTGCAAGCAGGTTCTCGCGCCCATCCGTAGAGGTGTGGCCGAGCTTAACCTTGCCTTCCGTGATGATGTAAAGACGGTTGCCAGGCTCGCCCTCTTCGAATAGAACCTCCCCGCGACGCAGGGTGGTTTGTCCCATTTTTGAGCGCAACGAGTTTTGCTGCGCTTCATCTAGCCCTTCAAATAGAGGGACTTGGCTGATGTAGTTCCCTTCCACGGTCACCTTCATTCTCCGCTAAAGCGGCTAAGTGGTTATAAGCGTATGTACGCCCCCGTAACGTGGATGTGCGCACCTACACATCAGTTTAACCGCTTTTGTTGTGTGTTATGAGGAAAACAACACATGCCTTCACGATTTGGCGCAAGTGGCGCACGTTTGCCAGACCCTAAACTTCGCGGTTTGTATGCTCTAGGTATGAGCGTTCCAGAAACCAAAAGTCAGCCTTTAGAGGTCGCGCAGGTACTGGCCGACCTGTATCCGCACGCGGCGTGCGCTCTGGTGCATGAGAACGCGTTTGAGTTGCTCGTAGCCACGATATTGTCGGCCCAAACCACCGACGAGCGGGTGAACACTGTAACTCCCGCGCTGTTTGCCGCCTACCCGACGCCGCGCGACATGGCGCATGCAACCGAGGCTGACATTGCTCAGATAGTGCGGCCCCTGGGTTTTCAAAACCGGCGCTCAACTCAGTTGCGGCAGATGGCGCAGGCGCTGGATGAAAAGTTTGCCGGCGAGGTTCCAAGCTCGCGATCCGAGCTTCAGTCTTTACCCGGAGTGGGGCGCAAGACCGCGCACGTCATCATGGGTAACGCGTTTGGGATCCCTGCAATCACCGTGGACACGCACGTGGCCAGGCTAGCGAAGCGACTCGGCTGGTCCAGTGCCAAGACCCCCCTTACAATCGAGCGGGACATTGCGAAAGTGCTACCGGGCCAGGACTGGACCGTGCTGTGCCATCGACTTATAGAGCATGGGCGGCGCGTGTGCCACGCGCGGTCTCCGCAGTGCGGCAACTGCGCCCTCGCGCCCCTTTGCCCGTCTGCGCAAGTCGATTAGAACCAGCGGACTAAAGCGGATCGATTAAAGAGGTTGGAGCGCGGCTCTTGGAGCCAGCGGAAGCTTCAGCTGGTGCAGGCTTTGAGGTGGTTAAGGACGGCTTCGTTCAACTGCTCGGGGGCTTCTTCGGTGGGGAAGTGTCCGCAGTCCAGTTGGAATGTGGTGATCGGCTGTTTTGCCCACTGCTGGTCGCGCAGGAAGGTTTTTGGAGGCCGTAGGCCGTCCTGCAAGCAGATGACGCGAGAGACGGGCATGTCTACAACCGTGTCGATGCGGGCGCGGGTGCGCCGGGTCAACGAGTTCGCGCGGATAACGGCCTCGAGGGCGGTTTCAGTTGCGAATGGGCGGGAGAACGCGTAGCGGTACACGCGCTCGTCCGTCTGTAGCTTGGACCTGTTTTGCGGCGCTGCCCAGGAGGCGGCGGCATCTGCAACAATCTTGCCTGAACGCAAGTTTCGCACGTTGAACCACGGGGCGCGGATTTTCATTGCCGTGCGGCCGGCCGCGCTGAATGGGGAGGGGGTGGAGCGCTCCAGGTTTAGAGGATGGGGTTGCGCGATAGACATGAGGGAAGCAACCACGCGGGGATTCGTAGCGGCCAGAATCCACCCGAAAATCCCGCCCATGCCCTCGCCTATGATGTGTGCTTTTGCCACGTTCAAACTGCTGAGCACCGCGGTTACGTCTGCCGCCATGCGCACCGGATCTTGACCGTACGGCTGCAGGTCTGAGGAGCCGAATCCGCGCAAATCCATAGCCCACACGCGGTAGCCCTCGGCTGCGAGGTGTGCCAGCAGGTGGCGCATCGAGTACCAGGTGCGCGGGAAATTGTGCAGTAGCATCACGGCCTCGCCGTCGGCGGGCCCTATTTGCGCTAGGTGGAAGTTCGCACCTCCGGCATTCACGGTGATGTGCTTCCATTCGCCCTCGGGCAACAATAGTGACCGGCCATCCGTGTTCGACGTGGATGGCCGGTCTAAAAAGTTAGAGCTCATGGCTCCAAGTTAGCTAAAATCGTCCTCATTTTCGAGGGCGGTTAGCGTGCTCGGTTACTTCTTCTTCAATGTTCCAGGGGCGAGCTGTTCGATCTGGGTGCGGATCTCCTGCTCGCGGCGTCCGTCGCGACGCGCGAAGATGGACGTTAGACCAATGATGAAGAGGATTAGGCCAGATACCGCCATAACGCCCGTGTATCCCGTCCACTGAATGTGGTGGGCCACATTGCCGCCAAACGCGTTGAAAGCGGTTAGCCAGTTGTAGGCGGGCTCCATGAAGTCGGCGGTCATTGCCGGCACAGCGAGAAAGAAGATGCCGCCGGCCAGCGCCAGGATGCCGAAGATGAGTGCACCGAGCGAAGACCTGATGGTCAGCATTACCACAATGATCGCAACGATTACGCCAGCGCCAAGCTCAATGAGAGCCGCGGGGTTGATAACGCCGGTTGCAACCGGGTTATCCTGTGCCAACGTTAGGCGAGCGGCCGAGTCGGTAAGCAGGTACCAGGCTGCGGGAACACCGATCAGCGTGAGGAAGAATGACCACACGCGGGCTCCAACGCGCGATGGAACTTCGGGCACCACCGTGGCTTCTTCGAAGATCGACTGGGTGTCGTTTAGCTCTACCGGTTCGCGCGGAATCCACGAGGACGTTGCCTCGGGTTCTTCCGTTTCGGTGACCTCGGGGCGCAGTAGGGACTTGCGGCGCACCTTCGTGGCTTCGATGTCGTCATCCGCGTCTGCTCCGGCTGCAACCGCGGCTACTCCAGCGGCGGCGCCCAGCCCTGCGGCTAGTTCAGAATCAGGCTGTGCAATGGGTGCGGCAGGCTCGGATGCTAGCTCTGTAGCAGGGGCCCCCTTTGGCTCGCCCGCGGGGACTGCAGCGGCTTCGGGTTCAACACCCGGGAATGCGGGCACTTCGCGCATGCGCTCGTATTCGTCCTCGGGAGCCTGGCGACGCTCAAGTACGTCGCGAGGAATATCGTTGCCACTCGCCGCTACATGCGGGATCGAGTTTGCCGTATCCGTGGCTTTGGGAAGTGAGGTTTCGGTCTGCCCCTCCCACGCGGGTGCGGGTTCAGGAACAGGCTTCGGCTCCGGTGCCGCTACGGATTCAGGGGCGGGAGCGGGATCAGGCTGGTGCGTTGCAACCGGCTGTGCAGGTGCGACCGCTTCGCTTTCGGTGTCCGCGCCGCTGGAGGCCAGGGGGGCAACCGTGGTTTTCGCTTCAACATCTTCAAGCACTTCGTCGTCAGCCGAGCCAACGATGTCTTCAGGCTGATCGTCGCCAAAAACGGCGGCGCCTTCTTCGATCGTCAAATCTTCCTCACCGGCGTTGAGAGTGCTATCAGATTTGAGCGGATCCGAGGGGATAGGTTCTGATGCCGGATCAATGAGGTCGGGATGCTGCGCGTCGTCCTCTACCTGGCCGCCAAGATCCCACGTGGGGCGCTGTGCCTCATCGGTCTCGTTCGGGTCGTCAAAATTACGATCAGCCATGAAATCCTCCAATAATCTGTCGCTAACTGTGCGCGCGGGCGCACACAATGAGCCATGACACCATGATTACACGCGGTGTTTTGCAAGGCCGAGGCTGGGCCGGCGTGTTGAAAAGACGATTCTAGATAGTGATTCAGTTAATGATACTAGGAACCTAAGCGCCGGGATTCGTCGAGATACTGATCGAATACGTGCATGTCGCGATGATGAGGCCAAATACGCCCAGTACAGGCATTGAGTATCCGATTGAGATCATGAATGGGTCTTGGGGCGTAACCAGCTTGTTGGTCAGAATTGCGAATAGTGGTCCTAAGAACAGCGCGGGGATGAGGAGCAAGAACCACGCTACGAGTTGAACGGCAACAACCGATTTGTATGCCATCGCCGTGAACGCCATGAGAACAAGGGAGATTAACAGCACCAGGAGCCAGTCACTTCCGGTCAGTTTCGGCATAAGCTGAGGCACGTTCAAAACCGTTGGTTTGATGGTGTCTGGTGAGCTGGCGAGCACTAGGAAGATCAGGGAGAGTGCAAAAAGCAGCGTGACGATGAAGTAGACCGAAAGGACGGCCGGCCCAAGCTCCCTCGCGGGCTTGGAGTTATTGTGTTTACTCTGGCGTCTTTTCGCCAACGTGACCACGAGGGCTGTGAAGAGGATTACAAATATCTGTAAAGGCAGCTGTTGCCACATCAGCATCGCTTGGGTTGAGCTGGTTGGTGCCGACGAGATGATTGAGTTTCCAAGGAAAAAGAGTGCGAACGCGCCGGCCCACGTGGTTGCAATCACGATGCCAATCGCAGACCAGCGCGTTAAGTAGGCGATGATGATGATCAAGATAGCAACGACGAGGACGCCTAGCTGACCTGTGGGCGAGCCGAGGGGAATACCCGTGATGCTTCCCTCTTGCAGTAGCGCCGTTGAGTTGTAGAGCAAGGTCAGGATGATTGGTGAGACAATGAATGAGAATACTGCGATGGTGCCCCGGCTCAGCAGGGCTTCGGGTTGTATCAGAGGGGCGGGAGCACGAACGTTCTCGGCAGTTAAACTCATGCCTACACTGTACCCAGTTAAGCTAAGACCGTGGCTGAACCTGGTATGTCGAAGTTCGCGTCGCTAGCAGCGTCCGCGCAAATGCGGATTTTGTTGCGCCAAATTGATGAGGGTGTTGCGCGCATCCGTTTCTCGGAGGGGCTGCGTCGCGGTTGGGAAAGCGCGCGGGCGGAGGCCGGCGTGCGGCTTGCCCACTATGAGGCTGCCCTGGTGGGGGCGCGCACAGATTTAGGGCAGTTGCGTTTGGTCACTATGGGGCGCGTGCCGGCGGAGGATCCGGCGCTACTCGCGGCGCTCGATATTTGGAAGGGGCACCGCCTGGCTCAGCAGAATTGGCCGCCGTTGAACTCACGGCAGCCGGTGAAAACTGTGGGACATCCGTTGCCGCAGGTTCTTGCGGCAGCGCACAAGGCTCTAACCGCGCGTCTTTGTAGCGCGGGCGTGATTGCCGAGGAGGACGTTGCCACCCTTAAAGATCCGCGGGCGCTCGCGGGTGTGCGGGCCGCGTTGGAGGCCAAGTTGCCGGCTCCTCTACGTGCGGGTCTGCTCATTTGGTTGTTTGCGAATAGGCCGCTGTTTGCTACTCATTCGGAGCAGCTCGGCCGCGTCCTTGCCCGCCATCATCTGGTGGTGAGCGGGTTTGAGCCCAGTGGCACGCTGTTGATTTCACGCCAGTTGGTGGGGGACGCGCAGGCGAGCCTCGCCCTCAATAATGAGGATCCAGAGCCGTGGCTGTACACCTATTGTGAGGCTATGGTCGCGGCGATTGACCCCACGCTAGACATGATTAGGGGCGTTCAGGCCGGAAAACTGCCGCAGTAGTTTCCACAGGTTCGGCGTGCCGCGTCTTACCCACAACACTGCATACGCGAGCTGCAGGATTCCCCGTTCTCGCATTTTCATGGCTGTATGCGCGTGATTTTGAAAGTGGAAGACCGAACTGACCAGGTTGTCCGCGTACTGCAGTTGATGGGGCATACGTTTGAGTGGTTTGGCGAAAGCGTGCCGGAGCCAGGCGATTTATTGATTGTTGAGGGCGAATCTGGACCTGCAGGGGCGGGACCCAGTGTGAACGTGGTGCGTTTGGGTGTGGACGTTGTGTTGCCCGGGGGAGAAGCCCAGCTGATGAGGATCATTGACGCTGGTTTTGCTTCTGGGCGGTTTGCGACGGTCGTTTTTGCAGGGGTACGGGGAGGGGTAGGAACAACAAGGACGGTGGCCCGCGCTGCAAAAGGGCTGAAGCATGAGTCAGTTTTTGTGCTGGATTTGGGTGATGATCCAACGCTGCGCGTCACTTTGGCAGATACGCGCGTGACGCTGCTGACTTGGGATGAGGTGAGCATTTGCGACGACGTGGTGCTATCACGCTTGCCCCGTGGAATCCTCGCGGTGGTGGGGGCTAATGATTGTACTCCTCCCCAGATAGAGGAGGTGGCGCTGCTTGTACGCGCTTTGCGCCGCGTGGGCCCGGTTCTGATTGATGCGGGCAAATGGACTCGTCAGGTAGCCCAGTTTTGTGCGCGTGAGGACGCACGCCCGGTGCTACTAGGTAAGGCCCGATCCACTCGCATTCAGGTGGAGGCTGCGCGGCAGCGCCTGGTTGATTTTGGTCTTGCAGACCGTGCGGTTTGGCTTCCAAAAAACACGAAGCTAAAGGATTTGGAGGCAGCTTGTGCGCGCTAGGGATTTACAAAATCGGATTGCGCGCGGAGAAGTGCCGGCCAAAGCGGTTGGACAGGCGGCCTCCCCGCTGGCGGGGGCTAGCGCATTGGTTAGCTCCGCGTGGACCGTGGACGCAACCATCGCGGGGCCTGGCCCTGTCCTCATGGAGTTGATCTCGCAGGAGGGAGTTAGCGACGTCCTCGTAAATGGAACATCGGTTTGGGTGGATCGGCGCGGACGTATGGAGCGGGCGCAGGTTGAGTTTTCTTCCCCGGCGCAGGTGCGGGAGTTGGCCGTGCGCATGGCGGCAACTGCGGGCACGCGTTTGGATGAGGCCATGCCGATTGCGGATGGCACCCTGCCCGATGGCACGCGTTTGCACGCGGTTTTGTCCCCGCCCGCGGTTGGTGGGCCACTGATTTCTTTGCGCACCAAACGGCGCAAGTCTTTCACCTTGGAGGAGCTACGCCAGAACGGAACCTGCACGGGGCCAATGTTTGACGCGATTGTGGGGCTGGTTGAGGCGCGCGCAAACGTATTGCTGTCGGGTGCGACGGGCACGGGCAAAACAACGCTACTGTCCGCGATTTTGTCGAAGGTGGATGCGGGCCAGCGCATCATTTGTATTGAGGAGGTGCCAGAGCTTTCTCCCACTCACCCGCACGCGGTAACGATGTGCCAGCGCGGGGCGAATGTGCAGGGTGAGGGCGAGGTGAGTTTGGCGGATTTGGTGCGCGCCGCGATGCGAATGAGGCCGGACCGGCTGGTGCTTGGCGAATGTCGCGGGGCGGAGGTGCGTGACGTCCTCACGGCTTTCAATACGGGCCACGAGGGCGGGTGGGCAACGATCCATGCAAACACCGCTGCGGATGTGCCGGCGCGCTTGGTGGCGCTTGGAGCGCTCGCGGGGATGGCTGATTCAACCGTGCACGCCCAGGCGGCCGCCGCGCTAGATGCGATTATTCACGTGGAGCGCCGCGGCGATGGCAGGCGCGAGGTCACTCAGATAGCGGTGGTGGAGCCTGGCACGCCACTGCGGGTACTGCCGGCTTTAACCCTTGCGGGCAGGGGCCCCGGGTTCGCGGCTTTGCAGGCGCGTCTTCAGGCTGGGGGAGTATCTACTCTCGGATTAGCCCCCAATGCGAGAGACATGGCGACGCCCGGCGGAGTCGTTTAGATGAGCGCGTTGGCCGCGTTGGCGTGGACGCTATTGTTCGTGCTTTTTGCTTCATTGTTGGTGGGCCGCAGGCGCAGGGAGCAGCGGGCGCTCACCGCTTGGAAGGGCGCGCGCGAGGTGGAACGAAAGCCCGCGGAGCAGGTGTCGGCTGCGATGCTACTTGCGGACGTGGTGGCGCGTTTGCGTTCGGGAGCGGGCGTGGAGGCGGCTTGGCGCGGCGCGATTCTAGACGCGGATTTGCCGTGGGGCGGGATGGATAGTCGGGGCGTCCCACAGTTGCCAAAGCAGTTGCGCGGGTCGGCTTCGTCGGTGGAGGCGGCGTGCCGGTTGACGCATCAGATTGGGGCGCCGCTGGCGCAGATTCTGGAGTCGATTTTGGAGACGATTGATGAGGTCGATGCGGCGAATAGGGATCGTGAGGTGGCGCGGGCTGGCCCGGAAACCACGGCGAAGTTGCTGACCGCACTGCCTCTTTTGGGCGTGGTGGCGGGGTTTGCGGTGGGAGTGGATGTGGTGGGGCTTTGGTTTGCGGGAGGCGTGGCAACGGTTGGACTTGTTGTGGGAGCCTTGTTTTGGGTGGCGGGCGTGGTGTGGGCGAAGCGGTTGATTGCGGCCGCGTCACTGGAAGGGGAGCGCATCGACCTGGTGGTGCTGGTGGATCTACTGGTTGCCAGTTTGAGTTCGGGAGCGTCCATTCCGCATTCGTTGGATGCGCTGGGGGTGGCTTGCGGGGAGTCTCAGTTTGAGCGTTGCGCAGCTTTGCTTCGTATTGGTGCGCCTTTTGATGCGTTGCAGGAGCAGGTTAGCGAGGATGCGCTACCAATCGTTGCTGCGTTGCGGCCAGCGTGGACTTTGGGGGCGTCTCCGATTCCAATGTTGCGGGTGTTTGGTGGGCGGATTCGGGCAACGAGGGCGGCCAAGGCGCGCGGTGAAGCGCAGAGGCTAGCTGTGCGCCTGGTCCTCCCGCTGGGTTTGTGTCTGCTTCCTGCTTTCGTGGCAATCAGCGTGGTGCCGATAGTGGCGTCAATCTCCCTGCCCGGGTTTTAGAGAGGCTACACCTACGCGTCGGCCGGATCGTCCTCGTCGCTTTGCGTCGCAGTTTGGGACACGACGATCAGTTCGGTGCCCGATTCTCGGCAGATTTCCAGTACGGAACGTGATGGTTCAACGTCGGTAATCAGGTAGTCAAAGTCGCCAAGTTCAGCCGTCTTGCACAGTGCGCGGCGAGTGAACTTCGTATGATCAGCCACCAGAATCCGAACCTGCGCGGCCCGTAGCATCGCCTGCTTCGTTTCCGCTACGTAGTCGTACGGGTTGTAAACCGCTCCGTCGGTGATAGCCGTGTCCGACATCAGGCAGAAGTCGGCGCGAAAACGTTCCACCTCGGCAACTGTGCGCGCCCCATAAAACGAGTTTGACCACGGCGAATAGCGCCCGCCTAAGCAATGTAGCTCTACCATGGGGGCTCGCCCCACCGCCTGCACCACGGCCAGTGAGTTTGTAATGACTGTGAGAGGAGAGCGCCCCGTCAGTTCGTGAAGCGCAGGCAGGCACGAGGAGGAGTCGTCAATCAATAGGGATGAAGCACGCGGAATCAGTTCGCTAATCACCGGGGCAAACGATTCCTTAACCTCGGTCAAAATGCCGGATCGGAGCATGGAGGAAAGGTCTACAACTGTTGATTCCGCCGGCTCTACGTACCCGCGGCCCAGACTAACCAGCCCTTCGCTGACCAGCTGGGAGACGTCGCGGTAGACGGTGACAACGGAGACGTCGAGGAGCTCTGCAAGCTCCTCGACGTCTAGGCCGCCAGCTTCGAGCACGGCGCCTACAAGCCGAGCTTTCCGGCGCTCTTGTGCACTTAGCTTTTTCAAACAGCCCTCATTACTTCTTGTGTGGGACTACCGCCACCTTGATTCCGGTGCCATTAGCCGCCACGGTAATAGCTTCATGAACGTCTGCAAGCTCAAACGTGTGAGTGTGCAAAGACTTCACATCTATTTTACCCTCACCGATAAGGCGTAGCGCTTTTTCGTGCGCTGCACGGCCCGCGTTGGACGCACCGGTGATAACGAGTTCGCGATAGTGAATGAGGTTCGGATCGATCTGCGCTTTTGCGACCTTAGAGAAGCCCGCGAAAGCGTTCACGTGACCGCCCTTGCGCATGCACAAAAGTACGTCCTCAACAAGTTCAGGCCTGCCAATACAGATCACGCCAACGTCTGCGCCTTCCCCGTCGGTTAGATTCTTGCAAAACTCGGCAATGTCGGTCTGTGTGGGGTCTACCGTGTGCGTGGCACCCATCTTCTTGGCGAACTCACGCCTCGACTCTGACGGGTCAGAAACAATGATGTTGCTGGCTCCCGCCAGGCGGCACACCTGGATGTGTAGCAAACCGATTGGTCCCGCACCCGCGATGAGAACGGTGTCTCCAATGCCGGGCTGGTAGTTGTGCGCGCCATTAATCACGCAGCCAAGCGGTTCGGCCAAAGCAACCTCAACGGCACTTAGATGTGACGGTGCTTTAAACACGCCACCTCGTTGCAACGCTTCGGCGGGGATACGAATGTACTCGGCCAGGCCGCCGTTGATTGCGTATCCGAAAATCTTGGAGTCGATGCACAGGTGTTCCATCCCGCGGCGGCAGTAGGTGCACTGTCCGCACGGCACGGTTGGGAGGACGCCTACCAGGTCTCCAACTTCGAAACCTTCAACTTCGGAGCCAACCTCTTCAACGTACCCCGAGATTTCATGTCCGAGGACTATCCCAAGGTCGATGCCCGCGGTCTTTTCACCGCGGAGAATGCGCCCATCCGTGCCGCACACGGTGTTCGCGCCCACGCGAAGAACAAGGCCGTCGGCACCTGCGCTAGGCTTCTCAATTTCTCTTAGTTCGAGCTGTCCAGGTCCTGCAAAAACCGCGGCTTTCACTTGGCATCACCGTGAACAATCGCAGAGAGTTCCTTCATGACGCCGGCCATATCTTCTACCTGCCAGACGTTGCGGCCGTAGATCAGGCCGCGAGCGCCCGACTCGATGGCCTCGCCAGCTAGGCGGCTAACTTCGCTGCGGTCAGCTGCGGAGCCGCCCAGGGTTAGCACTGGAATGTTACCGACCTCTTCAATCAAGGTGCGTTCAGCTTCAACATCGCCCACGTATTCGGTCTTGATAGCGTCAGCACCGATCTCAGCGGCAATGCGGCACATCTGGCGCAGAAGCTTGGGGTCCTTTTGGTCTTCGTTTCGCAGGCCCCACAGGGTTGCCTCAACAATCACGGGAAGGCCAATCTGATGAGCTTCCGCAATAAAATGAGCGACTTCCTGGACGTTGTCGTAGAACATACCGTCTGCAACGGGGCGTCCGATCAGGTACATGCATACGGCGGTGGCGCCAAGTTCAAGGGCCTCTTGAGGAGTGGTGAGAACCCGGTACGCCTCTCCCATCTCCTTCTTCATGTTCGGGTCCAGGGTGGTCCAGTCCACGCGCAGGATCGGTTCGGGGCCGCCGCGCCGGCCAAAGAGGTGTGCTCCCTGCTCCAGCATTCCGCGGTTTAGGAGGATGCCCTCGGGGTTGCCCTCAACGATTCTTTCAAGCAAATCTACGGGATTGCCCAGCCCGTCGGGGATTGGTAGAGACTGGCCGTGGTCGAATGCCACAATGAACGACCTGTTGGTCTTACTGTCAAAAATTCGTGATAGTCGAATGTTCTTGCCGGTCATGTTTCCTC
The DNA here is from genome assembly GCF_900119695.1 of Actinomyces urinae. Classification (GTDB taxonomy): domain Bacteria; phylum Actinomycetota; class Actinomycetes; order Actinomycetales; family Actinomycetaceae; genus Gleimia; species Gleimia urinae. Next base: position 1,102,516 of record NZ_LT632547.1, on the reverse strand, counting down.
CTAATATTCTTCGTCTACTTCGGGGTCTTTCCCGAGTCGGCCAACGCTGATCTGATCGAGCGTGCGCATATTGTTTTCGCTTAGTTTGATGCGCGGGGCCGAAAGATTGTCTTTCCATCTGTCTGGGTTTGCGGACTTAGCTACCGATGAGATTCCGCGGGCACAAGCCCACGCGATGCACGCTGCCGCGGGCGAGCAAGAGTGCTCAGCGGCAATCTTCTTGACTTCAGGGTGTTCAAGAAGGCCTTTGCCTCGTCCAATAACTCCCCAACCTTGCGGTGCAATGTCGTTTTCAAGGCAGAAATTCACGAGGTCTATTTGCGCAAACCCAGGGTGTACCTCGAACTGGTTCACTGCCGGGTATTCGCCGAACTCCTCGCGGATTTTTTGCAGGTACGCGATGGGGAAGTTGCACACGCCAATGTTCTTGATGAAACCTTCTTCACGTAGCTGCATGAGCGCCTCGTAAGACTCTAGGTAGAGCCCTAGGCGCGGTAGGGGCCAGTGAATGTGGTACAGGTCGATGTAGTCCAGCCCAAGGTTTCTTAGCGTGGCAAAAAATGCGCGTCTAGCCTGGTCTAACCCTTGGTCGCCACCGCGCAGTTTTGAGGCAACAAGTACCTCTTCTCGCTCCACGCCGGAGTTTAGGACGCCTTGCCCTACTCCGTATTCGTTGTGGTAGCGCTGCGCGGTGTCGACCATACGGTAGCCGTCGCCAATTGCACGTGCTACGCAAGTGGCTGCGTGCGCGTCATCTAGCTTCCATGTGCCATACGCAACGGCTGGAATTTTCATATGGGTTTTCTCCTTATCGACGCTGAATATCGGCAAGCTTGTGGCTCATCGGAGCCGTTGCCGGATACAGGTCGAGGTAGGTTTGGAACATTTCTGAGTAGAGCTCGAGGTTGTCCTTATTTGGCACGATTTCGCGCTCAGCTCGGTTCCAAACGGTGGTCTCATCTGCGCACCCGGCGGCCATTGCAGCGAGTAGTGCGTCACCGTAGGAGGCGCCGATGGTTACCTCGGGGATGTACTGCTTAATGCCGATAATGTCGGACATGATTTGGGGCCAGAGCCCGCCGGTGGTTCCGCCGCCAACAGCCCAGTATTCGCTTGCTTGGCCGCCGCAGCCCCGGATCGTTTCCAGCAGGTGGCGAGAGCCAAAACCAGTAGCTTCAAGCGCGGAGCGGTAAATGTCGCCCTGCTTGTGCGTCAGGTTCAGGCCGGCCAGCAGGCCGCGCGCATCCGGGTCTGCAATAGGTGTGCGTTCGCCCGAGAAGTAAGGCAACATGATCAGGCCGTTCGATCCGGGTTTGGACTGTGCAGCGAGCTCAGAGAGCTCGTCATATCCGAGGCCGGTGAGTTCGCTGATCCACGTGGTGAGAGAGCCGGTGGTTGACATGCCGCCCGATAGGTTCGAGGTGCCTTCGAGCAGGCCTGCGCAAGACCACAGCGACGGGCCCTCGAGAGCGCGGTCTGAGATCTGCACTGCCACCATGGTGGAGCCGTACATCAGCATGACTTGACCCGGCTGGCGCACGCCTACCGATAGCGCTTCAACGAATGCGTCAACGGAGCCAACGGCCACGGGAGTTCCGGGGCGCAGGCCGGTGATGCGAGCAGCGTTATCGGTAATGTGACCAGCAATCTCGTTGGACCACATCAGGCGCGGCATTGGAAGATCGTCGCAAATGTCTTCTACCCACTCGTCTACCCAGTCGTTGGTAAATGGCGAGTAGAGAGGCTCACACATGGATGCGGCCAGGTGGTCTAGTACGTATTCGCCCGTCAGGTGGAACACACAGTAGGTGTGTGCCATCAGGAAGCGGCGAGTCTTGGCCCAAACCTCGGGCTCGTTGCGCTTAACCCATTCGATCTTCGGGCCCACGGACTGGGACGTCATGCCGTTGCCACACTTCTTCAGCACGGCCTCTTCGCCGTAACGTTCGGTGAGCTCGTCGATTTCCTTAGAAGAGCGGGTGTCAACGCCATAGAGGATTGCATTGCGCAGCGGCGTGCCGCGCTCGTCAGCGGCGAGAAATACGGGGCCAATGCCCGAAATACAAAGACCTGCTACGTCGCCCTTTGCGCGGGTTGCGAGTTCGCGGCAAATCTTAACAACGTCGGACCACCACACTGCGTCCGCATCGTGTTCTGCCCATCCCGGCTTGGGGAATGAGGTTTCGTGCCTAACTACTTCCGAGTAGAGCACGTTGCCCTTGGTGTCTGAAAGCACGCCTTTAGTGGAACCGGTGCCAATATCAATGCCTATAACTAGATCTGCCATGGCTTTAATCTCCTTTGACCTTGCCAGCCATCGTTGATCGCTTGTTGCATTCAACGCCACCAAGTTATCAAGAAAATGATATATGCGATACTACGTTTGAGAAAAAGCTTTAGAACTTTCCAATTCGTTGCCAAAGTTCGCCTATACTCGGCGCTATGAAGCCTGATACCTCATTCGTTGGATCTGACCGAGACTCTCTGATTCGTCTGGCCCGCGCCATGGGGCGCGTGGACGCGATGGCATTTGACGTGGATGGCACGCTTGCAGATGCAAGCTCGTACGTTCCAAAAAGCACAATCAGCGCGCTGGCTCGCCTCGCAAATGCTGGAGTTCAGCCAGTAATCATAACTGGACGTGTTTACCCGGCTGCCTCGAAGATTCTCCATGACGCGCACTGCCCGGGCATTGTCGTAGCCTCAAACGGAGCGGTAGTGGGAGACTGTGAAACAGACGAAATCTTGTACCAGCGCCCTATGGATCCGGAGTTTTCGCGCGGCCTCATCGATCTTGGCCGTAAGCACGACCTGTCGATCACTCTTTTCCTGTTCGACTCAATGGTTTCTGATCGTGACGACTTTTCTGCCCGGTTCTTGAAGGACGCGAATGAGGGGCTAGCCGTGCGGATTGAGGACATCGATCAGATTGATCCGGACCTCATTTTGAAAATCATGTACGCCCATCCCGATCCGCAGGTGCTTGACCAGCTGACTCCGGAGCTTCTTGAGCGTTTCCCGGATTTGCAACGATCTTTGGATAACTACTTTGAGATCGTTTCGCCCGGTGAAGGCAAGAAGAAGGCGCTACACATTGTGGCCGACAAGCTGGGTTGGGACCTGGAGCGTGTTGCGGGATTTGGTGACGGCGGCAATGACGTGCATTGGATGCCTGAAACCGGCTGGCCCATTGCGATGGAGAACGCGCGCGATGAGGTGAAGGAGATCGCTCGCGGCGTCATTGGCCACCACAACCACGGGGGCGTTGAAAACTTCATTGACGCTTACCTGCACGTGCACGGCTAAACGTAGTTTGATTTTTGAGGCCGCCCAGGGCATCCGCCGGGGCGGCCTTGCCGTATCTCCAGGTGGAAGGCTACCCACAAGCGCGCCGCGCCGGCGCCTGTCCACAGCGTCCGCAAGGTGACCTCGAATGCGGATTACGGGTGCGAGAAAGTTCCGGTGACATATCAAGAAGGAGGGAAAATATGTCACCACAAAAAAGAATTTCCATGCGAATGTTTGCGCCCTATTGGCAGGGTCGCTGTATGCGCGGAGATATAGATGGCGCGCGGCGTGATTTTGATGAGGGTGGTTTTGTTACCGCGGAATACGCGGTGGGTATTTTGGCGGCGGTCGCGTTCGCTGGAGTTTTGCTGGCGGTGCTCAAATCCGGGGCGATCAAGTCAATGCTCACGTCAATCATCCAGTCGGCGCTCAGTGTCTAGGTTCGAGGGCGAGGCGGGGATGGTGACAGCTGAAACCGCGGTTACCATCCCCGCACTTCTCGCAGTTTTTGCTCTGATGATTGCAGGAGTGTCAGCCGCAACTAGCCAGGGCCAGGCATGCCACGCGGCGCGAACAGCTGCTCGGGCAGTGTCCGTTGGCATGAGTGACGCGCAGGCGTCTAGCTTGGCAGTCCAGTCGGTATCACGCGAAGCAAGCGTGTCGATCGCGCACGCGGGAGCAGGCGCCACGGTAACCGCGGCGATGTCTCCGGGCGTCCTACCACTGCCGATTCGGTGTGAGGTTTCCGTGCAAAAAGAGTCCAGCTTCGCGCCGTGATGAGGAGGGAGGGGCGGCTATGAAAGCGGCAAACACGGCGGTGCTCACTCGGGGCGGTAGCCAGCGTGTGGCCCGCGGATTATCCGCTGCGGCGCAACATTGGGCTTCTAAGAGGAGTGCACACAGCGAGGCTGGAAACGCCACCGTGAGGGCGATTGCGGTTGCGACAGCTCTGGTAATGATTGCGGCCGTGGCGGCACTTGCACTTGGAGTTTTGGCCGCAAAAACTAGGGCGCAGGCGGCTCTAGACCTAGCCACGCTAGCTGGCGCGTCCGCATTGATCGATTCAGTTGGCGCCACCTACGGGACTGATCCGTGCGCGGTGGTGAGCCAAGTGTGTGCAAGCAATGGCATCGCGCTGACCAGTTGCGTCGCTGACGGGCTCGACGTTGTTACCGCAGCGAGAGTGCGGGTGTCCTCATATGACGTACATGTGCGCTCGCGGGCCGGCCCCAAGAACCCTCAGGTCATCAGCCAGGTTCAGTTTGACCATTGAGGAGGATGCCCGGGCTGCGTCCTCGCAAATCTAGTTACATGGAGGCACTCAGCGCACGCCGAGCTTCGCACGGCATTAGGGGCAACGTGGGGCCGGCTAGGCGGGGCAGTGCTCGATCAGATGGCGCAAGAGGGTGCGGGCTCCCGATTTAGACAGTGGCTCGTTGCGGTTGCCGCACTTGGGTGATTGCACGCAGGAAGGGCAGCCGTCTTCGCATGGGCAAGCCTCGATCACGTTGAGGGTTGCCCGCACCCACTCGTAAGCATTCTTCCAAGCGTGCTCGGCAAAACCGGCGCCCCCGGGGTAGGCGTCGTGTACAAAAACCGTGGGCGTTCCCGTCTGCTCGTGGTCGGCCGCGGATAGGCCGCCTAAATCCCAGCGGTCACACGTTGCTAGCAACGGCAAAATGCCGATAGAGGCGTGCTCAGCTGCGTGCAGGGCGCCGGGCAGGTCCGCAGCTGGCACACCGAGTTTTGCAGCCACGGCCTCATCTATCTGCCACCACACGGACATGGTCAGCAGCTTTTGGACCGGCATGTCCAACTTGGTGTTCGAGATGAATTGCAGGCCGGGCAGGCGCAGCGTGTCAAAGTCGGTGACTTGGGAAGACACTTCCACTTCGCCAAAACTCCACGTAACCGCGCCATCGGTCCAAGTGTCCGCGGCATTCAGGATCTGCACGCGAGACTGCACCGTTGGACGAGTGCGCAAGTCGGTCACCACTGGGCGTACCAAAGCCACGCGAGTGCCACCCGTGCCCGCGCTGGTTGCACCCGAACCAGTGCCGCGCAAAGCACCACCCGCAACTGTGGGCTGCGAAGTCAGCTCCGTGACTTGGAAGGTGCGGCCTTGATGTACGTAAATCGCACCCGGATGCACCTGCGCGCTAGCTTGGTCTGACGCCACGGTGCCAATCACGGTTCCCGTAGCTTCCTCCACTACCTGCACCTCCATTGCACTACCGCGCAGCTCCGTCAGGTCGTGAGCGCGCATCGGTAGCGCCACGTTCCAATACCATCCGCTTGGGCGCCTGCGCAGGTAACCCTGCTGCGCCAACGCGTCAAAAACCGTTGTCGACTTCAGCCCAAACAGTTCCAAATCCGCCTCAGTTAGCGGAAGTTCACTGGCCGCCGCGCACAGGTGCGGTGTCAAAACGTACGGATTTGCCGGGTCAAACGTGGTGGCCTCGGCTGCCTCCAAAATCAGGTTGGGATTGTGGATTATGAAAGAATCAAGCGGATTATCCGAGGCAATCAGCACTGAAACTCCGTGTGCGCCGGCTCTGCCCGCACGCCCCACCTGCTGCCACAGCGATGCGCGCGTACCTGGCCAACCGGCCGTGATCGTCGCGTCCAGGCCAGAAACATCAACGCCGAGCTCCAGCGCGTTAGTGGTTGCCAGCCCGGCCACCGCGCCCGTGCGAAGCGAGGTTTCTAAAGCGCGACGCTCCTCCGGCAAATATCCGCCGCGATAAGACGCCACTTTAGACATCAGTTGCGGTGCCCGCGTTGACAGCACGTCCCGCGCCTTCACCGCAACCGATTCTGCCGCCGCCCGCGAGCGCACAAACGTCAGCAGTTTCGCACCGCGTTGCACCATTTCGGCCATCAAGATAGCGGCCTCCGAGGTTGCGGACCGGCGCTGCATGCCCGCTAAGAGCACGCGGGTTTCCTCCCCCTCGGCCTCGACGGCAGCCAGGAAGTCTTCAATCGGCACGTCTTTTGGCGCCATGAATGCCGGCTGCCAGAGCACCAGGTCTTGCGGGCCGGACGGCGAACCGTCTTCCGTCACCCACACAACCTCGCCCTCGTGAACGCCAATCAGATTCGCGGCAGTGCGTTCGGCCTCAGAAACGGTTGCCGAGAGCATGATGACAGTTGGATCCGCGCCAAGGTGGCGGGCAATGCGCAGCAGGCGGCGCAGAACGAGGGCGATGTGGGCGCCGGTAACGCCGCGCCAATAGTGCATTTCGTCGATCACTATGAACCGCAGGCCAGACAGCAGGCGCGTCCAACGCTCATGCCCGGGCAGGAGGACGTGGTGCAAATAGTCCGGGTTTGTGAGGATTACGTCGGCAAACCCGCGGGCCCAATCCTTCGCTTCGCGAGGTGTGTCCCCGTCAGCCGTGCCGATGCGCACCGAAAGAGGCTCCTTGCCACCTGCAATCACGGTCTGCAAATGTTGCAACTGGTCCGCTGCCAGCGCCTTTGTTGGTGCCAAGTACAGGGCGGTGGGCCGGTGTCGCATCTGCGAAAGTCGAGTGCCAGAGCCCTCCTCGATTGTGGAGAGAATCGGCAGCCAAGCGGCAAGTGACTTGCCCGATCCCGTGCCCGTCGAAATCACGGTATGCCAACCCTCATAGGCGGCGGTAGCGGCCTGCGCCTGGTGCGACCACGGCCGCTTAATCCCCATCCGCTCATAACTGGCCACCACACGCGTATGCGCCCACTCGGGCCAATCAGCTAGACGCTCCTCGCGCCCCGGTACGGTCAGGATGGAAACCAGGCGGTCGCTTGTACCCGCAATCGAAGACAGTGCGCCCAAAAGGCGCTGCGCCATTGACTCCGCCGGCCCGCCCATCACTAATTCGCTAACTGCGTTGCAACGCCCCTAGCTATCGACTGCATGAAGTTAATGCCATCCATGCCAGAGGCCACACCAGCGGAAATGTTATCCACCAGCTGCTCCTCGTTCATGCCCGCATCCACCGAGCAAATGTAATCCGCACAAACCTCAATCATGCCGTCATTTACAAGCGTGTAAATCGTGGGGAAGTAGCGTTCCCGGTTCCACTGATCCGAAGCCGTGAACAGAGTTGCCATCGCCTGCATCGACATTGGCAGATCCGTCTTCCACAAAATCCGAACCGACAAGAACTTACCCGCGGTGGTGAAAGCAAACTGGAACGGGAAGCCCGAGAAGTTCGCCAGGCCAAAGCCTTCCTCCTCGAACACTTCAAAAGAGGTGCCCATCGACTCAACCACTTGCCCGATGCGCTCAAACGTTACCGGTGAGGGAACCTTCGGGTCATCTGATACCACGTGCAAAGTCATCGGCCTACCTCCTGTTCATCGCTCGATGCATCAACGAGGTGAGGAAGAGCTTTTTCTAAATCTTGGAAATAGCCGAGCACCATGGTCAGCGCCGTCTCGTAAAAATCTGTCATTTGCGCCTTGGTGGCACCCTTTGAAATCACGAGGCTGGATTCTGCTCCTACGCTGAACTCGGCGGCCTCCTTGATGGGAACCAGATAGGCTTTGGGGCCAGAGCGTTGCACGTTACATGCGTGCACCTGCTGAGTGAGCAATCCAAAATCGTCCTCGGACTTTGAAACTCCGCGCCAAAGCCCGCGAATCTGCAGGATTGACGGCGACGAGAAGTTTACAAAAATGAGGCCCGTCTGCGCCGCAAACACGAACTCATGCTCACCATTTTCGTGAATGTCGAACCCATCTTCTGAGTTATCAAGCTCGCACAGGAAATGTCGGACGCGTTCTGGTGTTACTAGCGATGGGATTTCCGCCGTCACTGCCACTCTCCTCGTATCAGCCTCAAACTCTTTTGATCTGATAACAGGTTAGGTGAGGTGGATCGCTCGCGCGCGTCGAATCGAATCAAGTGGGGCGGGATGAGATTATTGTTCACTGGTAACACGTGGAGGGAACAAGAGTGAGTGACCAGGTGCAAACCCCGATATTCACAGCGAATAGTCGGCGCACGCTACGCGTCGTCCTCACTTTTGGTGCGCTCCTAGCGCTACTTCTGCTGGCCATTGGAGGCTTGTATACGAGCCTGGGCCAACTTTTAGATCAGGCGGCTTTGGACGTTGCGATGCAGCGCGCCTCCAGCTTCGACTGGGTTAATGGCGTACTGACCAACTCGATCTCGCTGTATACCGTTGCGATTGCCGCGGGCGTAATCATGCTGATTGCGGCCGTGCGAGGACGCTTCGCGCTCGCGTTGCGCGCCGGCGTGATGATACTCGGCGCAAACCTGATGACGCAGGTGCTGAAAACCTACCTGCTACACCGCCCTTATCTAGGGATCGGCTTCGACCTGCCCAACTCATTCCCATCTGGACACACCACGCTCCTCGTGTCACTAGCGTTGGCACTCGCGGTTGTGCTGCCGCGTGAAATCCGTTCAATCACGGGGTTCGTGCTGTCGTTTGTTGTGGCCGGCCTGGTCATTTCAATAGTTATCCTCGGCTGGCACCGGCCCCTCGACGTTATCGGAGGCATCCTGGTGGCGTTCATGTGGGCAATGGCGCTTGCGCCGCAGGAGGAACCCAGCCCGCCCTCAGACCGCCTAAATACTGGGGCAATCATAGGCTCTTTGATAGTCCTCGTTCTGCTGATTACTGCGTTTGTGATTAAGCGCGATCAGTTGACGACAACGCTCTCACACGTTTCACAGGGAGTGCCGGTAGATGCTTTAGCCGCTGGATCTCGCGCACTTGCCCACATTTACGCCGCCGGCACGTGCGCAATACTCGCCGCCCTGGTTGTGCTGGCCATCAACCTCGTGGTCTACCTTCAAACCGGGCGCAAGCGCGCATGAAACGAGGCCGGGACGCACCCGGCCTCGCTCACGCTATCTGGAGCAGGTGCTACTTCTTGGTTGAATCTGTAGCGCCGCGCCAAATGTTGATGCCGGCTTCAACCGCGTACTGGTCGATCTGCTCGATTTCTTCGTCACTGAACTCCAGGTTTTCGGTGGCCTTGAGGTTTTCCTCCAGCTGTTTCACCGAAGAAGCGCCAATCAGGGCCGAATCCACGCTGTAGCCATTCTGGTCGCGGAGCACCCAAGAGATAGCCATCTGGGCCATCGTCTGGCCGCGCTGCTCGGCGATCTTTGACAGCTTGCGCACGTGATCCAGGTTCTCTTCACGAAGCATGTCGCGGCTGAGCGACTTACCTGCAGCTGCCCGCGAATCCGCAGGAATGCCGTTCAGGTAGCGGTCGGTAAGAAGGCCCTGCGCCAGCGGGCTGAACACGATCATGCCCATGCCTTCGCGCGCGCACGTCTCGATCAGGTTCGGCTCGCCCTCCTCAATCCACCTGTTCAACATTGAGTAGGACGGCTGGTGAATAGCCAGCGGCGTACCCAGGTCGCGCATAATGGCTTGCGCCCGCATCGTATCTTCTGGCGAGTATGAAGAAATACCCACGTATAGTGCTTTGCCGGCCTTGACCGCGCTGTGGAGTGCAAGCATGGTTTCTTCAAGGTCAGTGTCGCCGTCAGGGCGGTGAGAATAGAAAATGTCCACGTAGTCCAGGCCCATGCGTTGCAAAGACTGATCCAGCGAGGCCGTCAGGTACTTACGAGAACCTCCAATGCCGTAGGGGCCAGGCCACATATCCCAGCCGGCTTTGGAAGAAATGATGAGCTCGTCGCGGTAGGGAAGCAGGTCTTCGTGCAGTATGCGGCCAAAATTCTTCTCTGCACTACCAAATGGAGGACCGTAGTTATTGGCGAGGTCGAAGTGGTTCACGCCCAGGTCGAACGCGCGGCGAACGATGTCACGCTGGGTTTGTAGCGGCTTGTCATCGCCGAAGTTGTGCCAAAAGCCAAGTGAGACGGGAGGCAGTTGCAGGCCGGTTTTGGCCAGACGACGGTATTCCACGTTGTCGTATCGGTCCGAGGCGGGTGCGTACTCGTTGACGCCGTAGTTTTGGATTCTGGAAGTCCTCATGTTTCCCCTCTCTGCGGGTGTTGTGATGCACTGCACATGCGCGCGATGCAGAAAACGGCGATTGTGTTCTTGTTAATCGTACCCACGTGCAAGGCGGGTTTTTGGGTGGGGTCCAGAATTGCCCGAAATGTTAGGAAAAGCGGGTTCTGCTTCGCCTCGAAAATCGGTTCAGAATCCGCGCCACGCCGAAACGATATACGAATTGACCCCCTATCTAGTAGTTGCAACAGTGTAACTACACAACATGTAGGGGTTGTGGTGCGTTTTCGATCTCATGCGCCAACTCTTACGTAACGAAGCGAAACCCCAACCCAAAAAGGAAGCAGTGAGCGAGTATGCACTCAGAAAATGGCGCTGTGCCGGTTTACAACGTGGACGCAATCTCAACCATCGACGAGTATTTGGATCAGTCTGACTGGCGTGTAAACGCGAACGCAAACCAGGATTATTCCGTGGGCGGCCTCATTCTCAACACGGCCGGAAAAATGGTTGCAAACTACTGGCTCACGCGTGTTTTCAGTGCCGAGGCCGGCGCTGCGCACCGCGAGGGTGACATTCATATTCACGACCTCGACATGCTGTCGGGCTACTGCGCCGGATGGTCCCTCAAGCAACTCCTGCAAGAGGGCTTCAACGGGGTTCCGGGCGCTATCGCATCCGCGCCGCCCAAGCACTTCTCGTCCGCCTGCGGCCAGATCGTAAACTTCCTGGGCACTTTGCAAAATGAGTGGGCCGGAGCGCAAGCATTCTCCTCATTCGACACCTACATGGCACCTTTCGTGCGCCTGGACAACATGAGCTACGAGCACGTCTTGCAAAACATGCAAGAGCTCATTTACAACCTGAACGTGCCCTCGCGCTGGGGTTCGCAGTGCCCGTTTACGAACCTGACGTTTGATTGGACCTGTCCGGAGGATCTGAAGAACGAAACGCCCCTCATTGGCGATGATCTTTGCGACTTCACCTACGGTGACCTGCAGGCGGAAATGGACATGATTAACCGCGCGTTCATGGAGGTCATGACGGGTGGTGACGCGGACGGGCGCGTGTTCACCTTCCCGATCCCCACCTACAACATCACGCCCGATTTTGATTGGGAGGGCGAGAACACGGATCTGCTGTTTGAGATGACTGCGAAGTATGGCCTGCCCTACTTCCAGAACTTCTTGAACTCGGACCTTGATCCGGGCATGATTCGCTCGATGTGCTGCAGACTCCAGCTCGATCTGCGCGAACTACTCAAGCGTGGGAACGGCCTGTTTGGATCGGCAGAACAGACCGGTTCGATTGGCGTTGTGACGATCAATATGGCCCGCCTCGGATACCTGTTTGCGGGTGATGAGGACGGCTTGTACAAGCGTTTGGACCAGCTGATCGACATTGCCTCTGACACGCTGGAGAAGCGCCGCAAGGTTGTGCAGCACTACATGGATAACGGCCTGTTCCCCTACACCAAGCGCTACCTGGGCACGTTGGATAACCACTTCACCACTATCGGCGTGAACGGCATGAACGAGATGGTTCGCAACTTCACGCTGGATGAACATGACATTACGAGCGAGTATGGCCACGACATGGCGGCGCGCATCCTCGATCACGTGAATGAGCGCATGGTTCATCTTCAGGAGAGCACGGGCAACCTGTACAACCTGGAGGCCACGCCCGCGGAGGGCACCACTTACCGCCTGGCGCGCGAGGACCAAAAGCGCTTCCCCACCATCATTCAGGCGGGCACGCCGGACGCGCCCTACTACACGAACTCTTCGCAGCTGCCGGCCGGTTACACGGATGATCCGTTTGAGGCCCTCGAAATGCAGGAGGAGTTGCAGGGCAAATACACGGGCGGCACGGTGCTGCACCTGTACATGGGCGAGCGAGTCTCCTCTGCGAAGGCTTGCAAGGAACTGGTGCGCCGCTCGCTGGCCGCGTTCAAGGTTCCCTACATTACGATCACTCCGACCTTCTCGATCTGCCCCACGCACGGCTATCTCGCGGGCGAACACTTTGATTGCCCTAAGTGTGCAGATCGCGGACTTGAGCAGACATGCGAGGTGTGGACGAGGGTTATGGGCTACTTCCGCCCCGTAACATCGTTTAACACTGGCAAGCAGTCGGAGTACAAGGAACGCCAGATGTTCACTGAGCAGGCGGCAAGTGAGCACGGTCCGCTACGCTCTCGCGTTGCACAAAAGGCGCAGCTGGAGGCGCAAGCATAGTGTCGCAGGCGGACGCGCGGGACCTGCAGATTGCGGGTCTTGCGCCCATGTCTACCGTGGATTGGCCGGGCAAACTTGTTGCCACGGTGTTCACGCAGGGGTGCCCATGGGCGTGCGGGTACTGCCATAATCACGCGATCATTGACACGCGTGTGCCAGGCGTTGTTGCGTGGGACGAGGTAGTTGCTTTGATGCGCCGGCGCCAAGGCCTGCTCGATGGCGTGGTGTTTTCCGGGGGAGAAGCCACGCGCCAGCGCGCCCTGCCCGCCGCCGCGGCAGAGGTGAAACAGATGGGTTTCGAGGTTGGCCTGCACACTGCCGGGCCGTACCCGAAGCTGCTTGATGAGTTGCTTGGCACCGGCCTGATTGATTGGGTGGGCATGGATGTGAAAGCCACCGCGCAGAACTATCCTCGCGTTGTGGGGCGGCCTAACTCGGGTGAGAAGGCGTGGGAGTCACTGCGCATCCTGCTTCGCCACGCCCGCGAGCAGGGCTTTGACTACGAAGTGCGCTTGACGGCGTTCCCCGCCTCGTCTGGCGATGAGCTCGAAGTTGCGCGCGGCTGCTTGGAGGCGGGTGTGCAATCCTTCGCTCTCCAGCAGGCAAGGGCAGAAGGGGCGCCCGACAATTTCCAGGCGGATCTGCCCGGATGGCAGGATCAGTTCGACGCGCTCGCTCGCGATATCGGCGCTCTTGGATTTGAATCCTTCGTTGTTCGCCCTGCCTAAACGCTAGAAATTCACTAGGTTCATGGAATACTGGCTAAGTCAGATATTTCGTCCAAAAAGAGGACTCGCATGAACACCGATCCGACTTCTTCACCGCAAAGACCGGATTTAGCCCAGATTGCCGCCAACCCGGCAACGAGTTTGGAAGTTTTGCGCACGCTTGCTTTTGAATACCCGAAGTTGCGTCCGGTGATCGCGCTGAACCCGTCTACCTATCCGGGTCTTTTGGAGTGGCTGAGCCAATTCGATGACGAGGCCCTAAAAGCTGCTCTGAAGCAGCGTGAGGAATCCGGTCCGCTCTACCCCTCTGATCCGGCGGGTGCGCCGCTCGCGGCCAGCGCGGCAACTGGCTCGCGGCCAGCGCGGCAACTGGTGCGAGCTCGCAGGTGCCGGTGCCCGACGCGACGCAGACTGCGGATACAAGTGAGGAAGACTCGCAGCAAGATCCGAGTAAGAAGGGGCTACTCGTTGCGATTGTGCTCCTTGCTATTGCCATTCCTTTGGTGTTTGTGGCCGCGAAGCTACTGATGGGCGCGCCTAACGCCCCGGAACCGAAGCCCTCTACTAGTTCCACTACTTCTACTACTTCTCCCATAGAGTCGGAGACTGCCACTGCGCCCTCGGACACGGAGACGTCGGAAGAGGCCACCACGGCCGCGGAGATTAAGTTTAAAGCTCCGAACGAGGCTAAGAATTTAGAACTGATCTCCGCACCCTCGGGAAATATTCTTTGCAAACTAACGGACGGATCAGTGGCTTGCACTGTGCTGGAAACCGAGGAGGGAATGCAAGGCCAAGGAGGCGCGTGCGGGGGCGGTTTTGTAACGGTTGTGGCAAACGCGGAGGGCGTGAAGCGCGATTGTTCGTTGCGCGTGAATGCGGAGGGCACGACGAAGATGGATTACGGCCAGTTCGGCAAGTCCGGGGACGTTGCGTGCGGGTCGCAGTTCAACGGGATTTCGTGCTGGAATGTGAAGACGGGCCAGGGATTTGCGGTGTCGCGGCAGGGCTGGACGACAACCGATAAGGGATTCTTGCCCGAAGATCAGTTCCCCTGGGTCCAGTAGGCTTGCGAAGCGCTAAACCTCCACGCCGAGCTTTTCGGCAACGGCGGTGAGGATTTGCGATGCCCCTCCCTCTATCCGCAGATCGGCATAGGCGTCAACCTGTGTGGGTCCGCGGTTTACCACGACGAGTTTGGTGCCGGGATTGCGCAACCCCTCTTGTGCTACCCACACGCCGGTCCCCACGATCATCGAGGAGCCAACTACTAGCAGCACGCCTGCCTCGCGTGCGTATTGGAAAGCCAGGTCCATGGCGTCTGCGGGTAGCATCTCACCGAAAAATACCACCGAGGGTTTTAGCGGGCCGCCGCACTTTGGGCACGGTGCAACCTTGAAAGTTGAGGCGCCCGCGCCAGCCTCGTCCACGTTGGCGAGGATTGCCACGTGCGCCGGATCAGGATCATCCACGACGTCGGGGTTTAGTTTGCGCAGCCACTGGTCAACCTCGCTGCGCGGATAGTTGGCGCCGCACATGACGCAGTCCGCGGTATCGAAGGTTCCGTGTAGAAGGGCGGGGCGGTCGATGCCGGCTCGCACGTCGAGCCCATCTACATTTTGCGTGGCGATGCCATTTACATATCCGGCCTTTTGCAGAGCGGCAACGGCCAGGTGTGCGCGGGTGGGGGATAAGCCGGCAACGGTCTTCCAGGTTTCTTGGTTGCGCTGCCACACCCAGCGCTGCCACTTCGGATCCGACATGAATAGGTCGAAGTCCACGGTTTGGCCGCCGGAGGATCCCGTGCCGCGATAGTCGGGTATTCCCGCGTCGGTGGACATGCCTGCGCCTGCGATGATGGCGGTGGTGTTTTCGCGCATCATGCCCGCAAGCGCATCAACTTTTGCCTGGTTCGTTTCGCTAAGTTGCGTGTAATTAGTCACTTCAGATCACCCTATTTCCCATTGTAAGCGCGAAAAACCGCAAAATGTCGCGGCTAAATGAGGGGCTGTTGATTTTAGATGACTTCTGCCCGCACCCTGGGCGGCCACGGGTTGGACACGAGTTTGGTGGATTGAGGGCCGGGCGATACCGTGGAATTCCGGTCGGGCTAAGCGTTTGTTTAGCCGTGGTGACAAAACACAGATCGGAATTCCATGAGCACATCCGCTTCGGGGCGCAGGTCCCAGCTTCAAAAGTTCTTTTCGTGGCGACTTCACGGGGATGGCAAGTCGATTTCTCCCGGTGAGGTAGTGATGCCGTATGAGCGTCTGACTTGGCCTCGCACTATTGGTATTGGCGCGCAGCACGTGGTTGCAATGTTTGGTGCAACGTTCCTGGTGCCGTTGCTGACGGGGTTCCCGCCTAACACGACGCTGTTCTTTACGGCGATTGGCACCCTCCTCTTTCTTGCGATTACTGCCGGACGCCTTCCGTCTTATCTTGGTTCTTCGTTTGCGTTGATCGTTCCGATCGTGGCCGTGTCCCAGTCTTTGGGCCCGGCTTTTGCTTTAGGTGGCATTATTGCAACGGGTGCAACGCTGGCGATGGTTGGCGTTATTGTGCATTTTGCGGGCGCGCGTTGGATTGACGTGGTTATGCCGCCGATTGTTACGGGCACAATCGTTGCGCTGATTGGTTTTAACCTTGCTCCGGCCGCGTGGAACTGGGTGCAGCAGGCTCCGGTCACGTCGGTGATTACGATTGTTGCGATCTTGTTGACCACGGTTTTGTTTAAGGGCATTATTGGCCGCTTGTCGATTCTGATTGGCGTGCTGATTGGTTACGCTGCCGCGGCAATTCAGAACGAGGTGGATTATTCCGCTATTGGTGAGGCCGCATGGTTTGGTTTGCCACAGTTCCACGCGCCGCAGTTTGCCTGGTCTACGCTGGGTCTGTTTGTTCCGGTGGTGTTTGTGCTGGTTGCCGAGAACGTGGGTCACGTTAAGTCGGTTGCCGCTATGACGGGCCAGAATCTTGATGATATTACGGGCCGCGCCCTGTTTGCTGATGGCCTGTCCACGATGATCGCGGGCTCTGGTGGCGGTTCGGGTACCACTACTTACGCGGAGAATATTGGCGTTATGGCTGCTACCCGCGTGTACTCGACGGCTGCGTACGTGGTTGCCGCACTGTTCGCCCTGGCGCTGTCTTTGCTTCCTAAGTTTGGTGCGATCATTTCGACGATTCCTGCGGGTGTGCTGGGCGGCGCGGCCACGGTGCTGTACGGCATGATCGGCATGCTGGGCGTGCGTATTTGGGTGCAGAACCAGGTTGATTTTGCTGATCCGGTGAACTTGAATACCGCGGCAGTGGCAATGATTATTGCGATCGCAAACTTTACGTGGGTTCCGGCTGGCATGGAGTTTGGTGGTATTGCGCTTGGCTCTGCAGCTGCGATTGGCGTTTACCATTTGATGAGGTGGATTTCGAAGGTGCGGGGCACAAACCTAGAGGCGGCTTCGCCGGCCTCCGCGCCCGCTGGTACCGATCTTGAGTGGGAGGGATACGCTTCCCGCCACAAGGGTGCAGGTCAGCAGTAACGACCTGTAGATAAAGTTGGCGGCTTCCCGTAATGGGGAAGCCGCCAACTTTATGTGTTTGAGTTACTCGCTTGGTTCAGGTTCTGTGGCCTGCTCAGTTCCGGTTTCGCTGGGCGAGGTTTCTTCTTCGCCGGGCTGCTCGGCCTCGTCCTCGGCGGGAATCAGCTTGCAGTTTTCTACCTGTTTCAGCGGGTCGGTGTTAGAGAGTAACGCCGCGACTTCCTCGCTACTTGGCAGGTCGGTGAAGCGTTCGCCCAGAATAATGGTGACGCTGGTAGGGTCGGAAGGCGCGTAGCGGACCGTGGAATCGGTGAACGCGCGTGCCAGGGTGTAGGCGGCTACCACTTGGGAGCGCCCGGCCGTGAGCTTCACGGTCCCGTAAAACTGGCCTTCGTAGTTGCCCGTCGCGTCGATGGTTACGCCCTGTTCTTCTAGCGACTGGGCAATCGAGTTTGCCAGTCCGGGCCTGCCGGTAGCGTTTAGGACGGTTGCGTGAATGCCGTCGAGGCTTGCAGGTTTCGAATCTTCAGGGAAACACGGTACCTCGCCCGCCTTCGCTTCATCTTTACCCTGTGAAAACTCGTTGAAGAACGGGGTTGGCAAAATGCCTGTGAAAACAAGCAGGGACAGCAGAGAAAGGGCAACCATGATCGAGGCGATCACGGAAAACGCAAGATTTTGACGCCGCTGGCGTGCCTCTCGAAACTGTAGGCGAGGGCTGGTTTTGCGCGGCTCTACTGGTTGTGGCGAGGTGTGATTCACCCTGTTAACTCTAGTCTAATTGGGCGTTATTGTGCACCAACCTGGGGCCGGCGGCGCGCCAATAGTGCGAAGCTTTGAGCGAGCGTGTAAGTCTTAGGGGAGCGCATTCGCGTCCAACAAGCTATTGCAAGGAGTTCAAATTGGGTTTCCTCAATGAGGATTTGCTAGAGCGCATCCATTCGCGTGCGGACCGTTATGATCGCGAGAACGAGTTTCCGTTTGAAGACTATGAAGAGCTAAAAGAGGCGGGCTACTACGGCGCATTCGTGCCAAAAGAGTATGGAGGCGCAGGCCTTACGCTCGCGGAAATTGCAAGGGAACAGACGCGTCTAGCTAAGGCGGCTCCGGGCACGGCGCTGGGCATTAATATGCATCAGATTATTGTGGGCTTGGGGCGCCACATGGTTTCGCGCGGCAATATGAAGGGCGAGCAGATTCTGCGCGGTGCGGCTGCGGGCGAGCTGTACGGATTTGGTATTTCAGAGCCGGCCAATGACCGCGTGCTACTCGGTTCGCTAACCGAGGCGCGCCCTGACGATCAGGGTGGCTACTCTTTCTATGGCAAGAAGGTGTTTACTTCGCTGTCTCCGGCGTGGACCAAGCTGATGACGTTTGGGCGCGATTCCGCTTCAGAGGATGGTCCGAAGTCGGTGTTCGCATTGTTGTCGCGCGAGGGCGGTGGCTTCCAGATTCTGGATGACTGGGACACGATGGGTATGCGGGCCACGCAGTCGAACTCCACGGTGCTTGAGGGCGCTCACACGGATGAGGACGCGGTGCTTGCGCGCATTGACGAGGGGCCGTCGCTCGACCCGGTATTCCTCGGCATTTACGCGAACTTTGAGATTTTGCTGGCTGCAACCTACGCGGGTATTGGCGATCGCGCGGTTGAGGTTGCGGTAGAGACAGTGAAGAAGCGTCGTTCGGTTATGAATGATGCGCCTTATTCGGATGATCCTGATATTCGCCGCATCATCGCCGCGGCGGCGGTTGAGATGGACGGCATCCACCCGCATATTGAGCACATTTCTAACGCGTTTGAGGCATTCGAGGATCGCGGTTTCTTGTGGTTGCCGCAGCTTTCGGCAGTTAAGCACCGCGCTGTTGAGGCCGCGTTGTTCTCGGTGCAGCAGGCTGTGCGCGCGTGTGGTGGTTCGTCTTACTACAACTCCAGGGAGCTTTCGCGCCTCTATCGTGATGTGGTTGCGGGCTTGTTCCAGCCCTCGGATGCCGAGTCCGTGTATTCGGGTTGGGCGGCGATGCTACTGGGGCCCAAGTCTAAGTAGCTTCGGCTTTTTGAGGGGATCGGGTGTCTGCCCGGTCCCCTCTTTTGTTTACATGCGGTGCGGGGGCACGGTTTTTGCGCAAAGATAGAGGAAGCCGAAGGAGTTAGTGATGTCGCTAGGTGTTTATTCTGAGGTTGGGCAGTTACACGAGGTAATCGTGTACCGGCCGGGTAAAGAGATGGACCGGCTGACGCCCTCGAATATTGAACAACTGTTGTTCGATGACGTGTTGTGGTTGTCGCAGGCGAGGCGTGATCACAACGCGTTTGTGCAAACGCTTGCTAGTCAGGGTGTGAAGACCCTGTATTTGAATGACTTGTTGAAAGCGGCGTTGCGTAATGAGGAGGCTAGAAAGTACGCGGTAGATGCGGCATTTTTGGATGACTATTTCGGGGTGAGTGCGGCGAGTGCGCTGCGTGAATACGCGGCGGGGTTGGACAGTGATGACCTGGCGGATTTGCTGATAGATGGGCTAACTAAGCAGGAGCTTGAAGACGAGCTTGGCCACGTGGAATCAACGTATTTTCACCGTTTCCACGGCGACGATTTGGTGGCGCCGTGTTTGCCGAACTTGTATTTCACGCGCGATACGTCGATGTGGATGTACGGCGGCGTGTCAGTTAATGCGATGCAGATGAGGGCGCGCCGGCGCGAAACGATTATTTACAACGCGGTGTATGGCTGGAATCCGCGGTTTGTGGGCGAGAATTTCAAGTTTTGGGCGCGGTGGAGCGTTCGTGACGCAACGGTAGAGGGCGGCGACGTGTTGGTGCCCGGCAGGGGCGTTCTGCTTGTGGGGTTGTCGGAGCGCACAACGCCGGCCGGTTTGGAGGGTTTGGCGCAGGCTGTGTTTGCGGATCCGGATGTGC
This sequence comes from Actinomyces urinae, assembly GCF_900119695.1. Taxonomy (GTDB): domain Bacteria; phylum Actinomycetota; class Actinomycetes; order Actinomycetales; family Actinomycetaceae; genus Gleimia; species Gleimia urinae. Next base: position 1,082,857 of record NZ_LT632547.1, on the reverse strand, counting down.
ATACGGTTGTGGGCGTGATGATGCAGCGGGAGCGCGCTCAGATGCATTTGGATACGGTGATGACGATGGTTTCGCCGGACACGTTCATGGTGTACAAGCATTTGGGACTGTTGGATACGGTTGTGATTCGCCGGGGTGCGCGCGGTGGTTTGGATGTGCGCGTGGAGGATGCGGCGAATATGCATGGCGTGTTTGCGAAGGCATTGGGGGAGCCGGATTTGCGGTTTATTTCGACGCCGGAGACGGGGCCAAATGCGGAGCGGGGCCAGTGGAATGATTCGTGTAATCTGCTGGCGGTTCGCCCCGGGGTGGTGCTTGCGTATGACAGGAACGAGGCTGCCAACGAGTTCCTTTCGGCACAGGGCGTTGAGGTTTTGACGGTTCCCGGCGGGGAGCTTGGCCGTGGCCGAGGAGGCCCGCGCTGCATGTCTTGCCCAATATCGCGCGACCCGGCCTAGTGTGCCGGGCCGCGGAATCCAGTGTTATCGCCCTGTAATCCCCCACTCGGAAGGGATCCCAACCCTACGAAATTCGGGCAGGAGCGCGGTTGCGCAACCGGCTAGCAAGTTCAAGGCAATGAACATCGCCAATGTGGCGGTGTATCCGAATGCGTCAAGTCCAACTCCAGCCATAATCGGTGCAAGAGGTAGAAGCCCGGCGTTGATGAGGCCGGCTGCTGCCCCGATGGATCCGATTTGATCTTCTGGAATTTGCGCGATGGACCACCCCGATGCGGCGGAATTAAATAGGGGCACACTCAGCGCTGCGATCGCTACAAAAATGAGAACCACGTAGAAGTTGTCGATCACAAGCAGGGGAGTGAGTGCCACGCCCTCAAAAATTAGGGAGGCGATGGCTAGTTTTCCCGTGGGTATGCGGCTAGTTATTCGCCCTGCTATTAGCGATCCGATGATCATTCCAACAGCGATAGCTGTGGATACAAGTCCAATCCGAGCCTCGTTTGCGCCACTTGCGGCAAGACTCAAGATGAGGGTTTGAATGGTTCCATTGAGTGCAGCCGCGGTAATGGCGACGAGTACGGTCAGAGTTGTGATGGTCGGGTGGTGTTTCAACCATCTGAAGCCTCCCGCAATCTGATCGCGCACGCGAAGTGCTTCGGTGGTTGCGTCGGCTTCTTCTGATAAGGACGTTGCATTTGAGGCTTGTGCTCTGCCCGGCCTCAGGTCAGCTTTGATAGTGCGCGAGAAAAACCAGGCAATAGCATGTCCGATGGTTTGCGCTGCAAATGGGGCCCAGACCGAGAGGGCAACGAGAAATCCTCCCACCGGGCCTGAAGCCATCTGTATGGCTCCGTCTCGCGCTTGATTAGCGGCGAGGGCGCGCGGTAGCTGCTCGCCCGGTACGAGTTGGCGTAGCGCGGGAATGGAGACTCCGCCAAAGAATCCACTGCGTAGACCGGATAGTGCCGCAAGTGCGAACAAAGTGGCCGTGTTGAGGTTGCCGGTTAGGTAGGCAACTATGGCGCTTGCCCAAATGAAGACGCCGAGCCCGTGCCCAACTACAAGTAGTTTCTTTCGGTCAACACGGTCGGCCACTACTCCTCCGGGCAAGTACATGAGTAAGGAGCTGATCATTGAAACGCCGCCTATGGCTCCGGCAAGGCTGAGTGATCCGGTGATTGCAAGCCCGATGAGGGGCATAGCGAAAGCTCTTATAGCGTTCCCAGCGTCTGCCGCGACGTCTGAAACGAACCATTTCAGGTAGTCCGCGTTTCGGTGTAAAGGTTTCGCTGCCACGGTGTTCTCTGTTTTTGTATGGGTTGCTTCGTTGATGCTCATGGCAACAACCATAGATCAGCAAATAAGTTTGCGCAAGAAACCTTGCGCAAAATATTCTGTATTGTTTATTTATGGCGACTAACGGCGAAGTTTTGTTAAAGACGCTGGCAAATCCAAAGCGGATGGATATTTTGTACCAGCTTGCATTTCATGATGAGGGCGCCCGCGTGAGTGATCTGGCGCAAGCGCTAGGGGAGGCGCCGAACTCGGTGTCTTATCATGTTCGCGAACTGGCAAAAGCAGGAATTGTTGAAAAGTTTGATGCTCCGGGTGGCGACGCGCGTGAGACTTGGTATCGCATTGCAGGAGAAGGCATCAAAGTTGATTCTTCCACTGAAGCCGGTGGCAGGGATCTGGGTGCTGTTATCGAGCAGCTTTATGATTCGGTTGGCAACTCGTCGGTAGTTAGTCGCTATCGCGCGGCAGCCGCAAATGCTCCGGGCGGAGATGATGTTGTCTTTGGTTTTCAGAACGTGCTCCGCCTAACTGAAGAGCAGAAGAATGAGCTTTTTGCAGGGTTGCGCAGTGTTTTGGAACGTGCGATGAGTCAAAATGACGAGCATAAGAAGCGCCTCGCTGATGCGGGTGAGCGCGAGGAAACGCTGCAAAACACTGAACGTGTATATGTGAGTATTGATTACTTCCCGGTGATAGAGCAGGGCGAGTAGGCGGATTCCTTTTATGTTCGAGGCCCCGGCTTGGTGCCGAGTTGGTCGCGTGCGGGTTTGATGGGTAGCCGGATTTGGTTGCGCTCGTTAGGGCGTAAAGGTGAATGTGCGGATCCGCTGTTCATGTTTAATCGCTAAAAGTGCAGAAAATCGGTTTCTATTCATGTTTAACCCTTAAAGGTGATAATCTGGCGACTCTGTTAATGGATAAGCGGAAAGGGTGAACATGGGTATCTTCACTGAAGCTAAATGGGAAGCTGACCCCACCCTCCCGGGACGAGCTAACAGGCGCGGCGGATCGTACTGGTATTACTTGCCTGACCGGTTAACAACGCTTCAAGTCTCGATCAGTCCTCAGCTTAGCGAGGAGATCGCTGCTGTTGAGCGCCGCGTCCTCGCCCTAGCGCAGGCAGATGGCATCACAGAGCTTGAAGATTTGTCCCGCTTCTTGTTGCGTTCCGAAGCCATCGCATCCTCGCAAATCGAAGGAATCGTGCCCGCGGCAAAACAGGTCGCTTTGGCAGAGATAGGTGAAGCAGAGGATATTCGAGGAATCTCGGATGCGGCGAAGCTCGTCGCCCGGAATATGACTGTGGTTCGAGAGGCATCGGATCGCCTTGCTCGATCGCAGGGTGTTGCTATCACCGATTTAGAGCAGCTGCAAAGAGCGTTACTGGGAGCTGATCATCCGGCAGTTGGGATCCGAACGGTACAAAACTGGGTGGGAACGTCGAACTATCATCCAATCGGCGCGGAATATGTGCCGCCGGCGCCACGCCTTGTTCTCGACTTATTGGAAGACCTACTGTCTTATCTGAATGGTGCGACGCACGGTCCACTTGTGCAGGCTGCCCTCGTTCATGCGCAGTTTGAATCTATTCACCCATTTGTTGATGGCAATGGGCGTGTTGGGCGTGCGCTGATCCATACGGTTTTGACTCGCCGCGGCCTCACTTCAAGTCGCCTGCTGCCGGTTAGCCTCGTGCTGGCAACATTTCGAGAACAGTATGTAGCCGCTTTGAACGATCTTCGTTTTGAAGGATCGCCTGAAGCGCCCGAGAATGCTAGGCGGATCGCTGAGTGGATAAGAATATTTTCGAGGGCGGTGGACGAGGCTGTGACGCAGGCTGAGGACCTGCGGGCACAGCTGTTGCTACTGGCTGAGCAGTGGCGCGGGCAGCTCGAGGCTTTCCGAGCGGCTAATAATTACACGCGCGCGTTGCGTTCAGATTCGGGCGTGGCGCGTATTTTGGGGCGGCTTGCGGGCACTCCGGTTTTGACGGTTAAGACGGCAAGCCAGATTTATGGCTTGTCGGTTCAGAATGCTTCAGAGGCGTTAACTCAGTTAGCTGATGCGGGTATCTTTTCTACTCGTTCGATTGCGCGTGGAACTACGGCGTTTATTGCGAATGAGGTTTTAGATCTTGTAACGCTTAGCGAGCGTAAGCTTGCATCAACTCAGTTTGATACGCGAGTAAGCAAACCTGTGAGGCAGGTTCCTAGGTTCCCTCGCAGTTGAGCACGATACAGGGGCTCCCTCGTAGTTGAGCCCGATAGTTATCGGACGGAAGCGCGCCCGCCTCGTGGGCTGATTTGAACTCGTTGGCGGGCTTGAACTCGAGGTCTGGTTGAGCTCCCGCGCTGGTGAATATAAAGGATCCCTCACGTACCCGGCAGAGCTACCGTATCCTTGCTGCCTTCCGGCCCTGGGGAGGTTCGGGTGATACCGTCACGCGAGGGATCACGCCCAGTTTACTAAACCGCGCGGCGAATACAAAAGGTGGAGGCTTGCCGGCTGTTCGGTGAGGAGAAAGTGAGTGCCTGCCTGCAGGTTATCAACGGTTGAGGTGCAGCGGTTCCTGCAATGGCTTGAAGCTGAATTGTTTAGTGCCCGCATCGTTTACTTCGGTGGCGCTGACGCCGTAGACTTCGCGGATAAGTTGCGGCGTTAGGATTTCCGCCGGGTTGCCCTTGGTATGCAGGTGTCCGTTTTTGAGGATGATGGCGTTGTCGCAGTAGCGTGCAACGAGGTTGAGGTCGTGCAGGATAATAACGGCGGTGTCGCTGACTTTCCTGATGACACTGAGAATTTGGTGTTGGTATTTGACGTCCAGATGATTAGTGGGCTCATCAAGAAGGATGCATTTGCATTGTTGAGCGAGTGAGCGGGCGATGAGGACGCGTTGGCGTTCTCCTCCAGAAAGGGTGTGAACGTATCGGTCTTGGGCATAGCTCATTCCGACGGCTTCGAGGGCTTCGCGCGCAATTTTATGGTCGGTGGCGTTGTAGCCTTGGATGTCTTTGCGGTGGGGTGCTCGTCCAAGTAGCACGATGTCAATGACGCGGGTTTGGTCCATGTCTTGTTCGAATTGTGAAACGACCGCGATGCGTCTGGCAACTTGGCCTGGGCTGAGTGTGCTCAGTGGGTCACCGTTGATGGTGATTCTCCCCTCGGATAGTTTTTGCGCAGCGAATAGGGATCTCATGAGGGTGGTTTTTCCAGAGCCATTAGGCCCGGCAATTCCAAGGATTTGTCCTCGAGGTACCTCAAAAGAGACGTTGGTAAGGACTTGGGTGTTCCCAAACCGGACGCTAGCGTTTTCTATCTTGAGGGGAGAATCGCTCATCGGTTTATTTCCCTAGTTCCTTCAACTGCTTGGCTAGCTCAAGGGTGCCGTGTATTGCCGTGGGCGAGGCGTAGGCAGCAGCTGATTCGGCGTAGACGATGTTGCCATTCTTCACGGCTTTCATGTCGTTGTAGCCGGGAATTTTCGCAAGGCGTTCTAGGGAGCTTTCTTTTGTAGCCCCGCCCATGCCGGTGAGCACGATGACGACGTCGGGGTCTGATTTGACGAAAGCTTCAGGAGCAATGGGGCCTTGGTGTGGGTGGTAGTTCGGGTCAATTGCGGTTTCTAGGTTGAGGGTTTTGTTGATTTCTCCCACCACGCCCTGGTTGCCGTAGCTGAACAGCTCAGGATCTTCCCCGTAGTAGTAGGCGTAGGAAACTTTGCGTCCTTTACCGATTTTTTCGCTTCTGACTTGCTCAAGTTGGGCTTTGAGATCAGCAACCGTGGCGTCGGCTTTGTCTGACGTGCCCATGAGCTTGCCGAGCTGGGTCACTTCTGCCAAGATCGCGTCGAAGGACTCGTTTTCTGGTTGATCCGGGTAGAAGTAGGAGCATTCTGGTGCGTCAACGATGGCAGGGATGCCTTTCGCCGCGACTGCCTCAGGGCTTGAGTTTTCAGAGCTGAACCCGCCACCGTAGGCCAGGTCGGGCTCTAGTTTCAGCAGCGCTTCCATTGAGATGGACTCGTTGGAAAGCACGTCGATACTGTCTGCTTTTGAGCCAATCCACGCTGGTGGTTCTTCGCCCCATTCGTTGGCGCGGCCGATGATGGAGTCCTGCGCGCCAGCGGCGAACAGGTAAGCCAAGCCGGTTACACCCATCGAAACGGTTTTCTTCGGGTGAGTGTTGAAGGTTGTTTCTACTCCGCAGTTGTTGATGGTAATAGCGTCGTTTTCAGCGTTGGTGTTGGGATTATCAGTTTCTGAGCAGGCGGTTAGCGCGCCAGCGGCGAGCATAACGCCGAGAGTGCCGGCGATGATTTGTTTCTTCATCATCACGGGTTTTCCTTTCTGTTTTCTATTTGGAATATCTTTTGATTAGGGCCATTAGCATCGGAGTTCCTACAAGCGCGGTAAGGATGCCAATAGGTATTTCGGCGGGTCGGATTATGATGCGAGTGCAGGTGTCGGCTATGACAACTAGGAGTGCGCCGCACAAGGCGGCGATGGGTAGTGCGGCCCGCGTTGTGGAGCCAACCAGTTGTTTGGTGATGTGGGGAACCACAAGGCCAACGAAGCCGATTGCTCCGGTGAGGGACACGAGGACGGCAACGGTTAAGGCTACGACGAGGAACAGTAGGTTGCGGTAGAGGCGGGGGCTTGTCCCTAGTGAGATTGCGGTATCGTCACCAAGGTTCAGTATGTCTACCCTCCTGCCCCACATTGCGAAGCAGGCGAGGGCGACAATGACCACCGCGGTGGCAAGTGCGGTGTCACCCCAAGTGGCATTGGATAGAGAGCCGAGCGTCCAGAACATGACTGATTTGGTTCCGGCAGCGTTTTTTGCCATGAGTGTGATCAGGCTGGTCAGCGCTGAAAATAGGTAGGTGGTTGCCATGCCCGCAAAAATGATGCGCGTGGGAGTGATTTTCCCGCCGGCTGAGGCCAGAAGGGTGACGAGGATGATGGCTGCTAGTGCCCCAAGGAAAGCGCCGATGGTGACGCCCAGTGCGGATAGTACACTGCTGGAGGCGCCCAGGACGATGACGGCGGCCGCGCCGGCAGATGCACCCGACGAGATGCCGAGGATGTAGGGGTCTCCTAATGGGTTGCGCAAAAGTGATTGGGTTATGAGGCCGCATATGCCAAGGCCGGCACCAACTATTGCTCCAAGAACAGCGCGGGGGAATCGGACCTGCCCGATGATTTGGGTGTCAACGTCATTGGTGGGCGTGTGTAATAGGGTGGTTTTGATGCCTTCGAGCGCTGCGTATAGGGAGATGTCAGTGGCTCCTACGATTACCGCAACAACAAGGGCGCACACCAGCAGGATGGATAACGCGGCGGCTAGGACAAGGCGTTGATAGCGCTTAGTTAACATGGTGCGCTCATGCCTTTCATACTCGCACTACCTGTCGCAACATAACCCCCATGGATTTGCGTGGTCAGAGCAGTTCCGCCACTGACGTGGAGCAGATTTCCCTCAGATAAGCGGATCTGTTCTAGAAGCTGGGCATTGCCCGCGCATACCTCATTGCGCTGCAAAATCTGCGGGTTCACAAGCCCTCCTGGCTGGTGTGATAAAGCTGTGCGCTCTTGTCATGCTGAGAGAAACATGCCAAACTGCACTTAGGTAAGCCTAACCTAAGGTTAGTTTTGTGGCTAGTCCTGCTTTCTTCAGACACGCGAAGGTGGATAACCATGTTCATGAAGCAGCGTTTAGTGATGCGCGCAGCCGGGCTATCCGTGAGGATGTTGACTCCCGCCGTTTTAGTGGGCGTCCTCGTCTCTGGCTTGTTCATCGCCACTGCGGTATGTAACGCGATCCTGTTTAATGAACTACTCACTACCCGCCACATGCCTACAGTGATGGGCCTGATCGTAACTATCGTCATCTTGCTTTTGGTTCGCCCACTAGTGCAGGTGGGCGGGCAACTGTTACAAAACCGTGCCGGACTGGTGGTGAAAAGCCGGTTGCGCCGTGCCCTCCTTGAACAAATCGACGCTCGCGGTCCCATGCGGGCGGGGTTTTGCCGTTCTGGGCAAATCCAGTCGGTTGTGACTGATGGGGTCGAGGCAGTGGAGCCCTACTTCGTTAAATACTTCACCCAGCTGGCGGTCACTGTTATTACCGCTACAGGGTTGACGATAGCTATCGGAGCAATCAGCCCATTGATTGCGGGAGCGCTATTGATCTGCGGCGTCGCTATTATCGCTATCCCACGGCTATGGGACAAAGCCCTTTCCGATCGGGGACAGTCCCACTGGATCGCGTATGAGGATCTCAACGCGGACTTTGTTGACGCCATGATGGGAATGGCAACGCTGAAATCGTTTGGGGCCGCCCAAAATCACGGTGAGAAACTAGCTAAGCAATCACGCCAATTGTTGTCAACAACAATGGGCCAGCTTCGCCTTTCGCTGGGGGAAACCGGCCTGTCCAGCATGATGAAGGTGCTTGGTCCTGCTCTTGGCCTGGTTATTGCTATCAGCTTGATACGGGCCGGCGATATGCCGATGAACCACTTGTTCATCATCACTTTGTTATCGATTGAGCTGTTTCGCCCATTCACTGCATTGTCAACGTGTTGGCATGAGGCATTCTTCGGGATTTCTGCTCTGCCAGCAATGAGTGAACTATTCGATCAAGAGGGTGTCCAAGCTAAACCCTCCGCAACGGTTGAACGTCACCATGATGGCACCGGGGTGTCCTTCATTGATACCAGCTACACGTATTTGGGTGCGACGAAGCCCGCGCTTTCAAACGTTACGTTCGACGCGCTGCCAGGGAAGACAACTGCTCTGGTTGGCCTGTCCGGGTCAGGTAAATCCACAGCATTAGGGCTACTGATGGGTTTTGACCATCCCAATAGTGGAACGATCACGGTTGGTGGCGTGCCAGCAGACCAACTGAACATTGCGCAGGTAGCTACCCTGGTTCCGCAAGATCCCATTATTTTCCCTGGAACTATCAGATCCATATTGGCTGAAGCTAACCCGAAAGCGGATGACGAGGCAATGATGAACGCCTTAACTTTGGCCTGCGCTAACGATTTGCACCAGGATGTCAGCGGTCAAGCAGGAAATGACAGTGTGCTTGACCTGGTGATTGAGGAGCATGCCCACAATCTTTCTGGCGGGCAGAAACAGCGGTTAGCGATTGCGCGTGCTCTGATTCGCCAGTGTCCACTGCTGATCCTCGATGAATCTACGTCAGCGTTAGATACCCAGACGGAAACCGCTGTGCTTTCCAATATTCGCCGTGCTTATCCGGATCTCACGCTTATTCTGGTCACCCACCGCACGGATGCTGCTGGGCAAACAGATCACGTTGTGGTGATGGGAGATGGCCGCGTGCTCTGCGCTGGTGCGCCGCAGATTCTAGCTGGTGAAGACAACGCGTGGTCACAGCTTATCGACGCACAGTTAGGAGCCTGATCCGCCATGTTTTCTACGTTTAACGACTTCACTGCGCTGATGAAACGGCTACGCGAATGTGTTCCCCTTTTCGTTTCCTCCACGATCGTTACCGCTTTGGCGCAAATCAGTGTTGTGGGTGTGTCGGTTACGTCCGTGTGGGTTTCAACCCGGTTCATTCTTGACCCGGCTCATGACCTCACGCCGCTGGTGACTTTGCTGTTCACTTTGGTGGTGGTTCATGCGGTCAGTACCCTGTTTGAAGTGTGGTGGTCGCACGAAGTTGCCTATCGAATTTTGCACACTTTGCGAGTGCACATCTATGGGGCTATCGAACGAATCGCACCACTCGGGCTCCACGGGAAACGCACTGGCGATGTGGCGTCAGCGGCCATGAATGATGCGGAACAGCTTGAGTGGTTTTATGCGCACACTGCGTCTACCGCAATCTGCGCGGTGTTCTCGCCAGTAGTGTTCACTGGTGTTCTTGTTAGCTTTGTGGGGCCGCTGGGGCTGATCATGCTAGTTCCCACTATCGCTATGATCGTATTCCCCTTCATTCTCATGCCCATTCAGCGTATGCAGGGCACACAGATGCGTAGTCAGCTAGCCGGGTTGCGGGTTGCGGTGTTGGACTCCATTCAGGGGCAACGCGAGTTGCGTTCCCTCGGAATGGTTGAGAAACAAAATCAGCTTATTCTTGACTTGACACGTCAAGTGCAGGCCACAAAAAATGCGCAAACCATGCGGCAAGCGTGGGAGTCAGCGTTCGCGATGATCGTTACCACGATCGGATCTACCATTTTGTTAATTATCCTCACTGGACGTGTGCTTGACGGCAGTTTGGATGCGGCGATACTTCCCGTTGCTGTGGTTTTGGCGGGGCTTGTACCCACGCCGGCCACCACGTTGGTGGGAATGCTTGGACGCGTTGGAGAGATCGGTGCCTGTGCACACCGGATCAATACGATTCTTCACGTGAAAGACCCGATTCCTGCTGTACCTGAACCTCACCACACCGCCTATGACGGGGAGGAGAACTGTCTTGTTGTTGATAACGCGGTGTTTGCCTACCAGCTGGAGCTTCCGGTTATCAACAAAGTCAGCCTTACTGCTACTCCGCAACGTTCTGTGGCGATAGTTGGTAAGTCTGGGGCGGGTAAAACTACTTTGGCTAATCTCGCTATGCGCTATTTGGATCCGCGGTCGGGGCAGCTGCGTTTCGATGGGAAGAATTTGCGTGGCTATGAGCCGAACCGCTACCGAGACAGACTGGCCCTGGTGCCTCAGGACTGTCATATTTTTGCTGGAACTGTGCGCGATAATCTTATTTTGGCGAACCCTAATGCTTCTGATGAGGATATTTGGCGGGCTCTTGCTGATGCGGACATTAGCGAGTTGGTGACTTCGCTTGGCGGGCTTGACGCGAGGGTGGGTGATAGAGGAACCACGCTTTCTGGAGGGGAGCGCCAGCGCGTTGGGATTGCGCGTGCATTCTTGCGCAACCCGGATATGCTCATCCTTGACGAGCCGTTAGCTAATATCGATCCGTTCCTTGAAACGTCTATTGCTAAGAACATTCGCCGCGCGCGGGCTGATCGCACGACGGTTGTTATTGCTCACCGGCTTGCTTCTATCCGGATTGCTGACCACATTATTGTTCTTGAGGATGGGCGCATTGTTGCTGACGGGGCCCACGAGCAGCTCAAAAACAACCCCACTTACGCTTCTCTTCTTGGGAGCCAAATAAACTAGTTGGTTGACAGCTTGTTTCCACCCGTTGGCTTTTGCACCTTGAATTCGACACACCGGGAAACCTTATATTGGTTCCGCATCCGGCAATGCTCGTGGGTTGTGGCAACGCTGGGTCTCATACGCTGGCTCACGTAACCTCGCGGGTGGGTATCGTAAGCTGGAGCTACGCAAAGCCCAAGAAGGGGAGCTATACCTCGTCGATAATTTCCGGTACTCGATCGTCGAGTTTTCGACACGAAACTAAATTGGAAGACGTTATCAAACGCGAACCGTATTGGAAGCGCGTGCTTTTAGCTCGGTAGCAGGGTCTTAATGACAACTAGGATGAGGCAGTCATGGGCGAGTTAGACAAACGAAATGAACTCTCTGCAGCTCAGGTCGAAGCGATGCTGCTGGGGGCTGCTACTGGTGATGCTTTCGGAGTTCCTTTCGAGTTCCTCTTGGCAGATGAAATAGCGCAGTATTCATTGGACGCGATGCGTGGTTCTGGTGATGATATTCCGGTTAACTCCCATTGGGGGCAGAAAATTCCTGCCGGAGCCTGGAGTGACGATACTTCAATGGCCGTGGCTACGATGGAATCCATTATCCGCACTGGTGGCGAACTGGATTTTACTGACCTGATGAATCAGTTTGTGGCGTGGTGGGAAAAAGGAGAATATAGCGCGCTCGATCATTCTTTCGGTCTAGGCGGCACTGTTGGTATGGCGATTGGTCGCTTTGAGAATGGTGTGCCGGCGCTTGAATGTGGTGGAACTCGTGAGCGCGATAATGGCAATGGCGCGCTTATGCGTATCTTCCCTGTGGTGCTCTACCTGTTAGCGAAGCAAGCTGGCCGTGAAGAGAGGTGGGAGACCATTAGTAAGGCTTCTCGTGTTACTCATGGTCATGCTATTTCTCAGCTTTCCTGCATCATCTATGGTGAGTTTCTTGGCGCAATTCTTCGCGGAGACGATGTAGAGCAGGCGTATCGAGCGGCTGTCGATCTTCCTTACCAGGACTGGTTGCCGGGTGACCAAGAGTGGCAGACAGCTTTGGCGGCACATAGGCGGATCTTGAGTGCAGAGCTAATCGGGCTTACGCCAAGTGATTTCAATGCGACTGGCTACGTGGTCGATACTTTGGAAATTGTCTTTTATTCTCTCCTTCATGCCGATACGTACCGTGAGGCGATGCAGATTGCAGTGAGCTTTGGCTTCGATACTGATACTTACGCGGCAATCGCTGGAGCGGCTTGTACCAAGGTGAACGCGATACCGCCGCAGTGGTTAGCGCCTCTTAAACGCCGCGACTATCTTGAAGACTTAGCGCAACGCTTTTCCCAAGTCCTGGAGCTGAACTAGATAAGGGAACCCAATTCGTGGCGATGGCTACGAATGCGACTACTACCGCAAGGATTAGACGCGCCAAAGAGGCAACTCGCGCCAGTTGTCAGGTGCGCCTATGCGAGAAAACGGCACGATGGGATTGTGCGGGTAAGTGTCGAACAGCTTCGGTAGTCGGTCGGCTGGAGACAAGTCCAGTTGGCGGTGCAAGTATTGGATAAGGGAGAGCTGCCCGAACACGCGATTCATCCCTCTAGCTACCGGAGCCAGCCTGACGTCATTGTTCAGCTTCGGTTTGATGTCGTAAACACGGTTGAACATTCTTGCATGATGAGCTGCATAATTACGCAGAATATTCAAGGATTTCATCCATGATTCAAGCTGAGGACCGGTTAGGCCGCAGGGCTCGGCAATCCGTTTGCGCACGATATTGGGTGACATGCCGTACAGGTACGACAGCATCCCCCAATCCATGATTTCGACAGCTGCCCAGATGGGTAGAGTCCCGCCATATTTGGATTTGTGGTGGGCGACGAAGTCCTCCTTCGACGCTTTCAATGCCGACTGGTACTTTCTCAACCACACCTCGTGCACGCTACGCCCGTCTTTGTTTCGCTGCCGTGCCCGGGCACTCAAACGCTGGGGATCCAAATAGATCAGCGGGTCAAGGCGACCCAGTTCGTGACCGAGCTTGGTTCGAATAGCCAACTCCACGCGATCAAGCTCGATGAACACGCTGTGGCGCAATTGTTCATCAAACCCATAGAGGGCTACCACCAGGTCAAACGATGCTCCCTCAACGAATTCATCTCGGGCAGTGCCGTTGCCTTGGGAGAAACGACGCATCGGGTACCAGTATCCGGACAAGCGGTAGTAGTTCAATCGCGCCAGCAACGTCTCAGCATGCTGGGGATCATTCACTCGCATCCCACGCTGACGAAGCAATTCGACCTGTTCACCGTAGGTCTTGAACTGCTTCACCTGCTCCACGCGCACCCCTGTTTGATACGAAAAACGAAGACCGGCCCTGGACTCCCACCGAGGCGGGCAGCGGAACCGGTCATGTTGGTTACAAGGCTACCCGGTTGATGGCGCCGAAGCAATAGCACGGGGCACGGAGCCATCGGTACATTCACACACCAGTGTGCCCTCTGACCCGCCCGGATTCGCCGGGCCTCGGGGACGTACGGGCGAGAGCATTCCTCACACCGTGTCCAGTTTCCGTGCCTGCCGTGACTGCCAGGTGAGAGCATGGCGCATCCCACGCCCGCGATTGTCTACCCGACTCTCAGACAAGGAGCCGATCATGGCTACCGCGCTACTTGCGTTCACCTACCACGAGTTCGACACGATCCGAACCCTCACCTCGGGCGGATAGATCCTGTTGTGTGGCAAGGACGTGGCTACCGCCCTCCGCTGCGCCAATACGAAAGATGAACTGGCGCGTCACTGCAAGGGAATCGTCACTCACTACCACCTTGAGACGACTGGGCTCACGATCTTGAACTGCCAATCAAATACTTCAACCACGATTTTCAGGAGGTCACCCCGTGAACACCCCCTTTGCCCTGCATGCCGCCACCCTCAGCGGCATGCAGGGCAACACGGCCCATTCCGCTGGTACACCCTCCTCAACCGCACAGAGGTCACTGAGAGGGCGACCTACTTTGTGTTTCGAGCTGGGCGGTCCCAGACTAATTCGCTCATTCCCTGACTAGATCAGCAATCCGTGCCACGTCACTATCTGGATCCTGGGCGGTCGTGTAGACGGTCACTTCGTAGTAGTTCGGATGCGAGATCTTCAATGACGACAGTGGTGCTTCTCTTAGACGAACGAGTATGAATCTCTCAGCTAGCAGATCCATGCTCTTGTTGTGGTCGATGTCGGCCTTGTCTCGGTGCCAGTAGCAGCCGTCATATTCGATGATGAGGCGTTTGCCTGAAGGAAGGCTGACCAAAATGTCAACGGTCCAAGATGAGTGCGTTTTGAAGTTCTTTGAATGGATTCGCGGCCCCGATTTAGCATTTCCCCAGTGCGCTAGCGCCGACGAATAGTATTCAAGCTCGATTTGTGATTTTCCGTTTTCGAGACATTCCGGGCATCGTGACCCGTTTACTCGTGCGCTTGGCATAGCACGCCAGACATGGCTTGCTTCGTTCCTGCAAACCCAAAGTGGGACTACTTCTAATTGCGTTGTGTTTGGTCGAATCATCCATGGAGATAATTGATTCTCCGGGGACCATTCCTCGGCCAGCTCCGGATAGTGATATGCCAGTGAGTCAAGGATCGTACGACAGATAGGGCACCGCCATCTGTCGTACTTGTCGCGTTCACGTGGCGTGGCTTGAAACTCGTGACCGCACACAGGGTCTTGCCACCAGACTGTACGACGAGACTCCGGCGAAATTTCTGCGAGTCGAAGGTTGCCGTTTCTCGTCGGGTGCCATTGACTGCTGATTTCGGGCGTCAAACGGCTTGACGATGGATCTGCATCCGCAGCTTTCGCGTTAGCTTTGCGCGTCTCAATCGCCTTGCACGCAGAACAGCCGCCGAAGAAGTAGCTGCGCGGGTCCCGGGTGTTGCGGTGCCCCGCCGGGCATCGAAATTTATAGCCGGGACCCCAGTGGTTCTGGATTACTGGCACCGTATCCGGCGGGGTATCATCATCCCATGCCGATAAAAGTACAGGCACGTCCGCGATAGTCTTTCCAGTGAGCGCGGCAATCTCTCTTTCCTGAGCAGCTTGCCGAAGCGAGGCGCACTGGGGACAGGAGAAGTTCTTGTTTGTAACGTCAAGGATGCGAGCCTGAAATGAGTGCCCTTCAGGGCAGATCCACCATGCTTCCTGCCGCCCTTTTAGTTTCGCAGTGTTCCACAATGATTCTTCGTTGCGTTGATGATCCCACCAGCTAACTGCTCGATTGTCTGAGTTCTTCAACAGGTTTGCGCCTCGGGCTTTCTTAGTCCCTGCCGTAGCTGTTTTGGGGTTACGTCGGCAGGGGCAACCCCAACCAATATCTTCGCTTCGCAGTGCTGCGATCCGCCCACAAAAGTTGCAGCGAGTGGCGTGCGGATCGTCTGCCAAACTGGGGTTCGTTAGAGGACCAAGATAGGTGTACCCATTCTCTTCAGCCTTCTTCCGGATAGCGGAAATACTCACCGGGTCATCGGTGATACCGGACAGGGCACGTGCACTCTTTGCCCAAGCACGCCAGTAACACGCTCGGCAAACTGCCTCGCCATCATCAAGCCGATCAAGTACGTAGTCAAAGCGGTAGTGCGCTTCGAACCCACATTGTATACACCTAGTAAGTAAGTAGGCAGATGACTTCGTGAAATCCTCGAGCAGGATCAGGCCGCCTTCACCATAGATTTCGCGAAGATGAACGAGGCACCACGTCGGTTTGGTTCTCGTGACAAACGCTCCAGGACGGCTACACCCATCTACGTTGCAAGGCTTCATTGCTATATCTCACCTCATTCGGTTCCAACCGACGCTGGTTGAACCAATCAAGCGGCTAAAACGTAGTTAGCGCGCGTTTGTATCCGGCGTGGCATGAAAGTTTCCATGATTTGGAGTTGTCCGATTTTGTCGCGCAGTTTCGCATACTTTTTACAGCGCCTGCGGATCTCATCGAGTGAAAGTGTGGTGGCCACATCGCCTCCCTAATTGTCTAACACAATATTAGCCGGGGCTACGGCCAATAATTTGGAAGTGGAGCGAGCCAGGTGCGTCCTCGCTCTGAAACTACCTTTTCGCTCATATCGACTGTTAACGTTGTGCTTGCCTGCTGACTCGTAGTAGACGCGCTAAAACCGTGCTATTCAGGCTTCTCACCCCCTGGAGAACATCCGACATGCTTCCCGCTCAGTTTCCCAAAACGGTGTGTTAAGTGGGAAGCTGGAAAACGCTTCCCGGCTAGAGCTTTCACCTCGATGAGTGTTCGAAACCTCTGGCCAAATAAGAACCAACAAAATGACGCATACGACAAAGACACGAATAACGTGAGCGTTCCCAATGACAGAAGCAAAATGAGATTATGTGCGATCTATTTGAGCAGTTAGCTAAGGGATTGTTCCCCATTGCCGATCAGGTTCATGATGATGACGAACCAGATATTGAAGAGCTCTGGTACATATTTGAACATGATGCTTATGCGGCTTTGGCATCAGCGTCAGCTATTCTCATCAACCATGATGTGAAGTTGCCAGACTACCTATACGAACTGTTTAAACAGGTCGGTCAACCTGGAGACTACCTAGATGAAGACTTTGCTGATCTTGAAGAGATTTACCTGCGCAAATAGCTAAATTCTGCTGCTTGTTTCCTTGTTGGGGTGGGCGAACTTGGTTAGTCGGTTAGATTACAAGCCGCATCTAGCCACGTACTCTTCAATAGTTTCTTCATCCGGACGATATACCCAGGGTTCCTCAGCAATGGTTTCCGGAACAGGCTCCAAACCTGCTCTTCGTAAGCGTGTTAGGACGTCATCTATGTTGTGAGAACCAACAACATAAATCTCGCTCACGTAGTTAGGAAATGCAGAGGGCTTTATGACCCACTCAAGGTCGCGAAGTATTGGCTCTATCTGATCTTGGCTGATTTGGTCCTTGAAATGGTAGGTGTAGTCATCATCGTTGCCATACAAGACAGTCGCCCTCCTTTCATGAAGTAATTGGCTCGAAGCTGTCCGAGTGTCTGGGGTTAGCGGTGGCGTTTGGTTTTGATGAGTGCGTCGCTTTCTGTCATTTTGAGGTATGACTTGAGTAGGGTTTCGAGGCGTTCTTCGTTTGAGTTGAATGGTTTTTGGCGGAAGGCTCGGTCTACTGCTTTGTCGAGTTTTCGGTGTGCGGCGAGGAGCTGAGGGCTCATTGCGAGTGGGTTATAGTGGTCTGCTAGGCAGCGTTCGGGGTGTAGGTTCCGTGCGTCGAGGACGGCTTGGCCACCGGCGATAATTTCAGCGCGGAGCTTTTCAGAGACTTCCGGTAGCGGGAAGTTATTCCACACCACGGTGTTTGAGAAGCGAAGGTCCGACTTGAGCCTGCCCCCGATTGCCTTCTGCCAGGTGATGAACATGGATGAAGAAATTATTCCGAAGAGGTAGCCGTCGGGATCTTCCGCGTTAAAGACTAGATTCGACGAGATGGTTTCCGCGTCTAGTCGTGCAGCAGTAAAGAACTTTCGGGTTTCAGAAACAACGGAAGGGATGCATAGGTACGGAACTGTAGGCCTACCTTTGTTTGGCCTGAACAGATGAGGAATATCTTTTAGCTTGTACGCATCGCCGCTGGGCTTTTGCTGGCTCCTCCATACACGGTTAGCTTCCACTCGTGTTCTAAGTACGGAAGACTTCGCGATCTCGTCGGGTGAAGCATCTTCGAGCCACAAGCACCAACGGTCTTCACCATGGAGCAGCTCGCGAGCACCTACAAACTTCCGCAAATATTTCGCCGCAATCGGGTCGGCGTTAATTTCCGGGTATGCGGCAGTATCGACAATGAGATTTCCACCTTCAGTTGGTTGGGTTCCTCTCGTTATTCTGGACATCGATTTTGAGATGGGATTCGTACGTTTCTTCACAAATAGGTTGGGTGCGTCCACCAAGTAAGCGTTGATGTTTTTGGCGGGAACCGCGGTGGGTTCGCCTTTAATGTCTGTGTAGGTGTAGAGGGTTGCGCTTCCGCGGCGTTTCTTGTCCATGCCAATGATTACGCAGTGAACAGCTGCGGCATCGGCAGCTTCGGATGTCCATGAGAAGGTTTGGTGTGCGAACTTTATGCGCCAACCATTGCTAAACAGCGGGCCAAACAGGGAGGGCACAGGTTGGCCTTGCGTGATCGAGTTCGTTGATACGAAAGCGAACTGGCCGTTGTTGACGAACCGGAAGTAGTCTGCCGCCTTTTTATACCAGCCGGTAACGTAGTCAAGGTAACCGTCGTACAGGTCACCCCACACCAGTTTCATGTCTTCGGTTTGGTCTACACCTTGCAGGTACTGGCCAATAAAAGGAGGGTTTCCGACAATGCGCACGTGATCTGAAGGTGGGAATATTTGCTCCCAATGGGTGCGTAGGGCGTTGCCCACGTGAATGCATTCAACTTTGTCGAGCGGCAGGGTTTTTGGGGGAGCGCCCAGCGACATTGCGAGTTTCTGGTTCGCTTGGTGATCCACCAGGTACAAAGCGGTTTGCGCAATGCGGGCAGGCCATTCCTCAATTTCTATGCCCGCAAAGTTTTCCAGTTTGACGTTCAGGTTTTCGCGCTCAAAGAAGAGGGTTCCGCCGGCACTTGGGTCTAGTTCTTCAAGGCGTTTCAGAATTTCAAGGTCAAGCTGGCGTAGCTCACGGTATGCAACCACCAGGAAGTTTCCACAACCGCACGCGGGGTCCATGATTTGTAGCTGGCCGATTTCGTTGCGCAGTTTTTCAAGTCGTTTTACGTCGTGGTAGTAGGTCTTGAATTCCGTGCGGAGTTCGTCAAGGAACAGGGGCTCAATGGTCTTAAGAATGTTGATCTCAGTTGTGTAATGTTCACCCAGTTGCCGCCTGGCTTTCGCGCTTTTCACGGATTGGAATAGTGAGCCGAAAATTGCGGGGCTGATCTCTGACCAGTTGAACATGCAGGCTTCGATCAAAAGCTCTCGCATTGTTGAATCGAAGTACGGAATGGATGTGGATTCTCCAAAAATTCCGCCATTTACGTACGGGAATCGAGAAAGTAGCGAATCCATGTTTGCGGGTCTGACGGCCTCCGGCTGATTCATAATCTGGAACAGCATTACCAGCTGTGCACCGAGGTCTGTGCCGTCCTCGCGTGTTCGCTTCTCTAAGAATTCGTAAAACAGGTCGCGTTCCCACATGCCTGAATCGTCACCGTAAAGAGCAAACAGTAAGCGAACTAGGAACACGGAGGATTCATGCTCGGAGTATCCGGTTTTCTCAAGCTCTGAATATAGGCGCCCCATGATTTGCGCGGCCCGAATGGATGCTTTTTCTTGCTCTACTGAGCCAAAAGCGCGGGTTTGGAAGCCGGCGAGGAACGCCAGGTCTTCCGCGTGCAAAGGCAGTTCCTCTAGCGGAAATTGAACAGTGTCGGCCCCGTCCTCGGCTTCGATATCAAGAATTCGGATCGTTTTGAAGTCGGAAGTAATAACGCGGCTGGGGCGTTCGATATCGCCCAGGTCTTCCATGTAGTCCAGAGCTTGAGCTTCAGCAGCCTCAAGATCCCTCCCTGCGGATTTCATCTCAATAAGAGCTAGGCCGGGAATCAACGCATCAATGTAACCGCGTCTGCCAGTTGAGGTCCGCTTCGCGCGCTTCTCGTACAAAGCCGCCTTGGTCTGCGTGATCCCGAACGCTCCAAGCAGGTCCCTGATGAACGACTGCGCCTGCTGACGCTCATCGCCGGGCTCGTCAGCCCAATCTGCCACAACCTTCGTGCAGCGCCTGCGGATCTCATCGAGTGAAAGTGCGGTAGCCACATTGCCTCCCTAAGTGTCTAACGCAATATTAGCCGGGGCACCGGACAATAATTTGGAAGCGGAGTAAGCCAGGCGCGTCCTCGCTCTGGAATGGTCTTCTCTCTCATATCGACTATTACTGAGCTTTCCTGCTAACTCGTGGCAGACGTGCTAAAACCGCGCCATTTCGGCCTTCGCGCGCCGTTTCGGGAACTTCCCACAAGCTCCCCACTCAACTTCCCAAAGTGTTATGTTGAGTGGGAAGTTAAGTGGGAAGCTGGAAAACGCGTCCCGGCTAGAGCTTTTCGCCTCGCTGAGCGGTTGAGGACTCCGGTCCAACGAGGTTGTTGTAGAAGACGTCGAGTTGGCCGACGCGCCCTTGCAAACTTACACACCAAGCTTAAAAGTGAGAAACAAACTTACACTAAACTTACAAATTTGTAAGTTTAAACTTATAAAACTCTAAGTTTACACCTCGCGGGTTGTAAGTTTAAACTCAGAATTTATAAGTTTTGCGTATTTTGAGTGCAACTTTTGTATGTTTGACGTCCGTCCGCTCAACCGGCGACATTCGGGTTTACGTGATAGCTCGTTTTCCGCACTCCCTGGCCGCCTTGCATCACAACGAGACCTCTTTCAAGAAGTGGTTGCAAAGCGTATCTAACCTGATGAATCTCGAGCCCAACGTCGTTGGCAATCTCTTTAACAGTCGCGCTTTCTCCCCGATTTAAAAGGTCAAAAATGTTCGTGGTGTTAACGCTAAGCCCATCAAACGGATTTGAGCTGACCTGTGGTTTAGACATGTCCTCAGAAGAAGGTAGATTTTCGTTTCTGTTCTTTGCCGGTTCGGATGCAAGCACTAATTCATATCCCTCGTGGCGCACAACGCCTTGTTCTACCAGTCGTTCAACTAGCTGCTCAATATAGGTGGCAGAGCGGGTGTTATAGAGCTTTTGCAACCGCGATACCGAATATGTCTCGCCGCGCTTCAGAGCTACTAACAGGTCTTCTTGCGGGGGTTCTAACTTCACCCCAAGAGACTCCAGCCATGCCTCGTCCTCGGACGTGAAACGACTTCCCCTGAAGAAAATCACCTTGAACTTCGTGCCAGTGTCGATGAACTGCGGAGGGCGCAGGCGAGCATCTTGCATGGAGGCAAGTACTTCACGGATTCCGCCTCCTTCGCCCTCAATCACGCGGCTACCATCGGCTGTGTGGAGGTTCTTAGCGATCTCGTACAATCGCTGATTCACCGCAGCCTTTGCCAGCTCCGGGCTACTAAGTTGCTCGACCGAAAGTCCTCTTAACCCTCCTGGATTCTCAATAGTCAAAGCCGAATCTGTAACCCGGATTTCCACCCTCTTCCCCACATCCAAAGAAGGCCCCAAATCTCGGTGAACAAAAGCGTTTGCCACGATTTCGCGAACAGCGGCAGGCGGAAACTCAGGCATGTCTTCCATTTGCCCATCAACCTTGTATCTCTGGGTTGTGCGCGTGTTTAGCACGATCCATTCCAGAGCCTCACTTACAAGATCAGGTAGAGGCCCCTCCAAGTCAACAAGGCTTTGCGTTCTCTGTCCAGAACTCGTTCGGGAAAGTCGCACAGCTGCGGTCGCTCCCAACGAGGGATGGGTTCCTTGCGGGAAAATGCCAAGAGCATACATTCCAGCCAGGCGCAGGTTTCCCTCGCTGTCCAGCACATTGACCAGTTGTAGAAGGTGCTTGTCATCTTCTGTTTTCCGTAGTCGGCTACTTCGCTTACGAACGTTTGTGAGAAAAGTTTTCACAAGCTGTGGATCAAGTTCTTCAGTGCTGGTTCCGGGAATAATTTGCATATCAAACTGCTCACGCTCAGTGCCGGTGAGGGCGGCAATCTGAATCATGCGCAGATCGTTACTGTTCATCTGATAGTCGCCATCAGCCTGTCGCAAATAGGCAACCCCGTTGTGAGTAGCAGGTTTTTGTGAAGGCAGTAGCGGCTTAACAGTGACTGTAACAACCACTCGATCCTCCACTTGAATGCGCTCAAACTCTAACGCGGGAGCCGGGCTGACACTGTTGCGATTCTGCGACGCAACTGCCTTTTCAAGTTTCGCTGGATTGCTGACGCCTGTGATCTCGAACCCGGCCTGCTCGTCCACGCCAAGCAGGATAGTCCCACCTTCCGGCATGTTCGCAAAAGCGCACAACGTTGGGCCTAGTTTCGGTGTCCCACCTGCGGCACGCTTGCATTCGATCAGCGTTGTGTCGCTACCAAATGCGCGAAGATAATCAACCGTGCGGGTAAGCGTTTCCAAGTTCCAAGCCATGAATCCACTTTATAACTTTAAACTTATAAATTTGTAAGTTTAAAGTGAGAATTTATAAGTTTTATATATTTAAAGTGTTAGTTATTTTCTTACTTTCCTGTGGTTATGGGTAACTTCGGTAACCCGTAAATCCTCTGTATTTCCAAAATGTTTCCCGCATGAAATAAGGCCTCGCGCCGTGTTGCGCGAGGCCGTTTGCGGAGGATGGGGGATTCGAACCCCCGAGGGCTTGCACCCAACCCGCTTTCCAAGCGAGCGCACTAGGCCACTATGCGAATCCTCCTGTGGGTTTCCACGCGTGAGCGCGGTAACGCTTCGATAGTCTACCGAATGACGGGCGCATTAGTCGAGTTAGCATGAGTGTGACGCCTGTCAGATAGGCAACATTTGGGCGTTCAGGATGGGGGGCGTGGTGGATCAGTCGGTTTCTACTCCAGCGGTCGCGTACTTGTTGGAGGCAGGAGTCCCGTTCTCGCAACTAACCTACGAGCATTCCAGCGAGTTCGACCACGGGTTCGGCGTTGAGGCGGCACAAAAGCTTGGTTTCGATCCTGCGGAGGTGTTCAAGACCCTCCTCGTTGGCGCTGACGGTGAGATCGTGTGCGTGGTTGTGCCGGTGGATCACCGCATGTCTCTCAAGAAAGTGGCGCGAGCGGCTGGCGCTAAGAAGGCGCAGATGCTTCCGCCCGAAGTGGCGCAGCGCCGCACGGGCTATGTTGTGGGCGGGATTTCTCCATTTGGGCAAAAGCAGCAGGCGCCCGTCATCATTGACCAAAGCTGTCTGAATCAAGACTCAATTGTTGTGTCTGGAGGCCGGCGCGGTTTCTCCCTTCGCATGGATGTGCTGGATTTTGTGGACGCCGCGAAGGCGCTGGTGGAGGACGTGGTTGCGGCCTCATAAACGGGCGATTCCGCCCGGTTTGCTCTCCTTCAAAACTTTTGTCCGTGCTTAACGATAGAGTTCACTTGTGACCATAGCTTTGTATCGCCGCTACAGGCCCGACACGTTTGATGACGTGATCGGGCAAGACCACGTGACCGAACCCCTGAAGGCAGCGCTTCGGTCTAACCGCATCACGCACGCCTACCTGTTCTCCGGGCCGCGAGGATGTGGCAAAACCACGTCCGCTCGTATCCTCGCGCGTTGTCTGAACTGCGCGGAAGGCCCCACGGACACGCCCTGCGGCAAGTGCGAGTCATGCGTGGAGCTTGCCAGCGGCGGCACTGGCTCTTTGGACGTTGTTGAGATTGACGCGGCCTCGCACAACGGTGTGGATGATGCCCGTGAGCTACGTGAACGCGCGTCTTTCGCGCCCGTTCGAGACCGCTACAAGGTGTTCATCCTTGACGAGGCCCACATGGTCACAACCCAGGGCTTCAACGCGCTACTAAAACTGGTGGAAGAACCACCCGAGCACGTGAAGTTCATCTTCGCCACAACCGAGCCGGAGCGCGTGATCGGCACAATTCGTTCCCGCACGCACCACTATCCGTTCCGTCTAGTGCCCGGTGACGTCCTGCTGCCGTATTTAGCAAACCTTTGCGAGTCTGAAGGCATTGAGGTTGGCGAGGGCGTGCTAGCCCTCGTTATTCGCGCGGGCGGCGGCTCGGTTCGCGATTCCCTTTCGGTGCTTGACCAGCTGATGGCTGGAAGCATTGACTCGAAGATCCCGTATGACCTCGCTGTCGCTCTGCTTGGATACACGGACACGAATCTGCTTGACACCGCGGTTGAACAGCTCGCCAAGCGCGACGGGGCGGGCCTGTTCGCAACGATTGAGCAAATGGTTGAATCCGGCCATGATCCGCGTCGGTTTGTGGAGGACTTCCTGCAACGCCTCCGCGATCTACTGATCATCGCGGTAGCGGGCGAGCAAGCCAAAGACATTTTGGGACAGCTTCCCGCGGAACAACGCGAACGCATGTTTGCGCAAGCAAAACAGTGGGGCGCCCCCGCGCTTTCGATGGCCGCAGACCTAACCGATGAGGCGCTGCGCTCCATGGTTGGTGCCACCTCACCCAGGTTGCAACTAGAGCTGATGATTGGCCGCATTCTCGTTGAGCTAAGCGGCGCGCGAGTCCGGCCCAGCAGTGGTGAGATCGAGGCCGGCTCGGCAGGTCACTCAGCTGCGCCCTCGTTTGGTGGAGGCAGTGGCTTTAATGGGCCTGCGCAAGATGGGCCGCAAATCCTAGGCGAGGACGGCAAGCCACTGACCGGAGCCGCGCTTGCCCGCGAACAGCTAAGGCGCTCGCGGGCGCAAGACCAGGCGAATAAGCCCGCCCAGGCCGCTCCCGGCACAAGTGCCCCTGCGCACCAGCAGGCCCCGAAACAGCAGGCGCCACAAAGAGCAGGAGGAGCGCAGGCACAAGCTCCCCAACAAACATCGGCCCCACAGGGACAGGCTCCGCAACGGCCAGAACCTGCACAAACTCCTGCACCCGCCCCAACCGCGCAATCTGCGCCAGTGCCGGAGTCTAAGCCCGAGTCTCAATCGCAGTCGAAGCCTGAAGCGGCACCTGCCGATCAGAAGCAAGCCACGTCCTCGCCCGCACCGGGCAACGTGACCGCAAACCTGCACGGCAAGTGGGACCAGTTCGTAGAAGCCGTGCGCGTAATCATGCCCTCCTCCGCCTTCCTGATTGGGGAGCACGCCAAACTAATCTCAGAAGACTCCGCAACCGTTATTCTCGGGTTCGCAAACCAAGGGCTTGCGAACGTGTTCCTCAACCGACACCAAGACACCGCACTAAAAGCCATCCAAGTAATAACCGGCGTATCAAAAACCATCCATGTTCAAGTGGGTGGCCAGCCGGCGTCTTCGATTCCTGCGCAGCCGCCACACGGTAACCAGGAACCTGCTAACGCCAATAACGCGCACAGCCGCAATCAGACAAGTAGCCGGCCGGGTTTCAACCAGGTAAATAATGGGCGCGAACACGCGGCAAACCGCGCTACTCAAAACGAGCCAGCTTCAGACGACAACGAGGACACGGCGTGGCCCACGGTCCGCGCAGTACCCAACGCCCAGCCGCGCACTCCAGAACAGCAGGCCGCCACGGCAAGTCCGAATGCTGACGGCCAACTAAACAGCCAGGCTCGTGAACAGGGTGCGCACGCTGAACAGGTCCGGTCCAGCGCTGCAGAGCCTGACCAGCCTCCGCGCCCACACGTCCTCACAGAACCGTCACAGCAGAGCGCGCGCTCGCAGGAGACCGCTGGCCCTCAAGAGTCCTCGCGTCCACAGGAATCCTCGCGCCCGCACAGCCCAACAGCTGCACCCCCACAAGCCGCCCCCGAACCGCCACAGGAAACTGCGCCAACCTCGCAGCCCGAAGAGTCGGAGTACGACTTCGACACTGGCGGGGCTAATATGGACGACGCCGACGCTGAAAACTCAAAACTCGTGGGGCTCCCCCTAGTTGAAAAGATGTTCGGCGCAACAATCATCGAAGACACGAGTGAAGGAAACAAATAGCCTTGTACGAAGGTGCAGTCCAAGACCTCATCGATGAACTCGGGGCGCTCCCCGGCATCGGCCCAAAATCCGCCCAACGCATAGCGTTCCACATTCTTGGAACCGACCGTGAAGACGTAATGCGCCTGGCACGCGCACTCCAAGTAGTCAAAGAAAAAGTCCGATTTTGCACCATCTGCGGCAACATCGCAGAAGAAGAAACGTGCAACATCTGCCGCGACGCACGCCGCGACCAAACCATCATTTGCGTAGTTGAAGAAGCCAAAGACGTTGAAGTCATCGAACGCACCGGGTCCTACCGCGGTCTCTACCACGTGCTTGGCGGCGCCATCGATCCAATCCGTGGCATCGGGCCTGACCAGCTGCGTATCCGCGGCCTCATGAGCCGCCTATCCTCCAACCAAATCAACGAAATCATCATCGCCACCGACCCCAACATTGAAGGCGAGGCCACCGCAACCTACCTCGCCAGAATGCTAGACACCATGGGAGTGCCCGCATCACGCCTCGCTCTTGGCCTGCCAGTTGGTGGAGACCTCGAATACGCAGATGAAGTCACCCTGGGCCGCGCCTTCGAAGGCCGCCGCACCATCGGAAGTTAACCAAACCTGCTCCTAGAAGCGTAAAAAAGGTCACAATTTTGGCCAAAATGTTCGCAAGGTGGATCCAACAAACACGCTTCCCACTACCGCGCCTACACTGATCACAACATCAGTGGCAATGCCACCCACAACATAGAAGAGGTCGACGTGGCGCTAATAGTGCAAAAATACGGCGGGTCATCCGTATCAGACGCGGAAGCAATGAAACGCGTTGCCAAACGTATTTGCGACACCCACCATGCGGGCCACAAACTCGTAGTGGTCGTATCCGCAATGGGAGACACAACTGACGACCTACTTGACCTGGCGGGCCAGCTAACCGAAGAGGCCCCCCAGCGTGAAATGGACATGCTCCTATCCGCGGGTGAACGTATCTCAATGTCGCTACTCGCCATGGCCATCAACCAAATGGGCGTGCCCGCAGTGTCATACACGGGAGCGCAGGCAGGCGTCCTCACCGACAGTCACTTCGGCAAAGCCCAAATCACAGGCATGGTGCCAGAACGAGTTGCCCGTTCCATTCGCGAGGGCCAGGTCGCCATCGTTGCTGGATTCCAAGGCGTGTCTTCCGATGATGACGTCACCACGCTCGGTCGCGGCGGCTCCGACACTACGGCAGTTGCCCTCGCAGCCGCCCTCCACGCTGATGTTTGCGAAATCTACACGGACGTTGACGGCCTCTACACCGCAGACCCGCGCATCGTGCCAACCGCAAGGCGCGTGCGCAGGCTCCGTCAAGAAGAAACCCTAGAGCTTGCGGCTCACGGCGCTAAGATCCTTCACCTTCGCGCAGTCGAGTTTGCGCGCAGGTACAACGTTCCCCTTCACGTGCGCTCCTCGTTTTCCGATAAGGATGGAACGTGGATCGCGAACTCTGACGCGCACCCCGAACTTGTTGGCCTCGTGCCAGATGCAGCCCTAAAAACCCTAGAGGAGGATCAAGTGGAAGCTCCCGTTATTTCCGGCATCGCGCATGACCGCAGCCAAGATAAGATCACGATCGTTGGAATCGCGGACGCGCCCGGCATGGCGGCGCGCCTCTTCCAAATCGTTGCGGCAGCCGGCGCGAATATCGACATGATTGTGCAGAACATCCCCACGTCTGGAACGGGCCGGGCGAATATTTCGTTCACGCTTCCCGGAGATGACGCCGAGCGCACTATCGCCGCGATCGAGGCGGCCAAAGATGAGCTGGACTACCAGGATCTGCGCTACAGCCCCGGCGTCGGCATCCTTTCGCTCGTGGGCGCGGGAATGAGGACCAATCCGGGTGTTTCCGCCAAACTGTTCGGCTCCCTGTCAGACGCGGGGATCAACATTGACATGATTACGACGTCCGAGATCCGCATCTCGGTTGTCACCAAACTTGAAGACTTGGATCGGGCTGTGCGCGCCGTGCACTCGGCGTTTGGCCTTGATTCCACTGAATCCGAAGCCGTTGTTTATGGAGGTACGGGACGATGAAAGAACTAACTCTCGCTGTTGTTGGCGCCACCGGCCAGGTGGGCCACGTGATGCGCCAGATCCTAACCGAACGCGATTTCCCGGCCACAAAGGTGCGTTTCTTCTCCTCGTCGCGCTCGGCGGGCACAAAACTCCAGTACTGCGGTGAAGAAATCGTGGTCGAGGACGTCGCTACCGCTGATTACTCCGGCATCGACATCGCGATTTTCTCTGCTGGGGGAGCCGCTTCGCGCGAGTACGCACCAAAGTTTGCCGAGGCCGGAGCAGTGGTTGTAGACAACTCGTCCGCGTGGCGTAAGAACCCGGATGTGCCGCTGGTGGTCAGCGAGGTCAACCCGCAGGCTATGAAGTCGCGCCCTCTGGGCATTATTGCGAATCCGAACTGCACGACGATGGCGGCAATGCCTTCGCTGAAAGTTCTTCACGAAGAGGCCGGTTTGAAGCGCCTCATGGCGTCCTCCTACCAGGCCGTATCAGGTTCGGGTCTGGCGGGCGTGCGTGAGCTCATCGACCAGGTTGAGGCTGGCGTGAAGCAGGACTTGCAGGCGCTCACCACTGACGGCAAGGCAGTTAAGTTGCCCGAACCAAAAACGTACGTGGCGCCTATCGCGTTCAATGTGGTGCCACTAGCAGGTGGCCTCGTTGATGATGGTTCTTTGGAAACGGATGAGGAGCAAAAGCTTCGCGACGAATCGCGCAAGATTCTAGGCATTCCAACGCTTGCGGCCTCCGCAACTTGTGTGCGCGTGCCGGTGTTTACGGGCCACACGCTCACGGTTCACGCCGAGTTTGAAAAGCCGATCAGCGTGGAGCGTGCTAAGGAACTTTTGCAGGAGGCTCCTGGCGTCCAGCTTGTGGATGTACCTACTCCGCTGGCGGCCGCTGGCATGGATGGAACGCTGGTGGGCAGGATCCGCCAGGATCAGGCAGTTCCGGATGGGCGCGGCCTGGTGTTTGTGGTTGCGGGTGACAATCTGCGAAAGGGCGCCGCGCTTAATGCGGTGCAGGTTGCGGAGCTTGTTGCCAAGGAGCTTTCCGGCTCGGTTGCCTAGATCACTCACTGCTACGGAATACATTCGTAGCGCTTGTGGTTTAGGGTGTTAGCAACGCAAATAACTTTTGGAGGGTTACCTAATGGCAACTGTTGATGTGGACTTCGAGAAGTTCGGTAAGACCATTGAGGAAAACGATATTGTCCTAGTGGACTTCTGGGCAGCGTGGTGCGGTCCGTGCCGCATGTTCGGTCCGATCTACGAGGAGGCTTCGAACCGTCACGAAGACGTAGTTTTCGCGAAGGTTGATACGGAGGCCGAGCAACAGCTGGCCGTTGCCGCGCAGATCCAGTCGATTCCAACTCTGATGGCGTTCCGCGAGGGGCTCGCAGTGTTCCGCCACTCTGGCGTGCTACAAGGCGAGGCTCTGGATGACATCATCCGTCAGATTAAGGAGCTGGATATGGACGAGGTCCGCAAGCAGATCCAGCAGGCTGATGGTGAAGGCACGGAAGGCAACTAACGCCAAAGTGTGAAAGGTTCAGGCACGCGATATGCGTGCCTGAACCTTTTTACGTGCCCGAACCCTTTTGTAGTGTCTGTGAGCGCGGGGTTAGCGCGCGGTTTTGTAATGCATGGCTCCGGTCACGGGGCAACGAGCCTGCGCGCTCTGTTTGGCAAGGTCAAGCTGGTTGGCATCGTCGTCGCGATTGTTGAGGATGGAGAAGTTGAACCTCAAGTTCGCGACAGCTGGATCAATGTGGTTGATATCGGATTCGGCTGCCCCGAGGCCTCGCAAAATGAATGCCTCAGTGCAGGCCATGACGTTGCTACGCTCTTGCGGATTGGCGGGCAGGTCAATGTTGGACAGGCAGGAGAGCACCAGGCGCACCGTGCTAGCGTCCGGGTTTTGAGTGATTTTGCCGGCCTCGTATGCGCCGTTCAAAAGCTGGTAGATGATGTGCTGAATTGTGCGGGCGTGTTGTTTGAGTTGCTGTTGTGGAACCGCCGAAGTGATGCGTAGCGGATAGCTGAAGTGGTTTTGGTTTCGAAGCTCTAGCTGGGCACGGATGTAGACGCGCAGCTGCTGAATCGGATCATCGATGATGCTGAGAGTTTCGCCGAGCGTCCTGGTGAAGCGCTTTGTGCTCTCAAGGGTGAGCGCCACCAGCAGGCTTTCTTTGTCTTCGTAGTGGTTGTAAAAAACGGTTCGGCCGATGCCTGCGCGCCTCGAGATTTGGGCGATCGAGATTTGCTCGAAGGAGTATTCGCGCATGAGCGATGCGAGCGCGGCAAATAGGGCATCGCGGGTATTTTCGCGGTGTTCGGCAAGGTTTGTCCCAGAGATTTTCGGCATAGATGTATTGTGACATTTTTCCCGTAAGTGTCGCAAAATCGTTTTGGGTAGACTCGAGGGCGTGAAGAAACTTGTAGTGGCAGCAGCTTTCATGCGCGGTGAAGGTGCAAAAGCGCAGGTGTTCGCGGCCGCGCGGGCATATCCTCAAGAGCTTCGCGGCTTGTATGAGCTGCCGGGCGGCAAGGTCGAACCGGAGGAGCGGCCCAGCGATGCCCTCGTTCGTGAAATCCGCGAGGAGCTAGGGTGCGACATCGAGCTTGGCCAACCGGTTTTGTCAAAGGACGAGGACGGAGCATGGCCGGTGCTGGGCGGACGGCGAATGCTGGTGTGGCTGGCTCGCCCGATTGGATCCCCGCAGGTGGGTGACGGTCACTTGGAGGCACGATGGGTGGCTGCCAGCGACCTGCATGAGATCACGTGGATAGAGCCGGATGTGCCGATTGTGGAGGCCGCTTTCAAACTGTATGCGCACGGGCTAGATAGTTTTGGCGCGTGCGAGGGACCGGCTATATACTGATCGGGCAACTAGACGCCAGATATGCCTGGTTTCTGGTGCTTGCGGGTGTAGTTCAATGGTAGAACATCAGCTTCCCAAGCTGAGAACGCGGGTTCGATTCCCGTCACCCGCTCCAACATGACGTCGAAAATGATAAGTAGGCGTTTGCGTTAGTGCGTACGCCCCAAGGGGGTCAAGAAAATCGCTTGCGTTAGCGGATTTGGGTTTTCCGTTACCTAGTATCCTGTTTTCCCTGTTCAGGTAGGGTGTCGGGGTTCAACTCGCTAACGGAGATGAAAAATGCGCCTCTGTGACCCGGCGTTAACGGTGGATCAGTGGTGTTGGTTCTAGGTTAGTAAACTTAGAATGATATTGTCTTATTTTCGGGCATTAGCCCGAATACCGCGTTATCGAAAGTGCTTTTAAAGCAAGCGCCTAAAACTGAATTTTGCTCTGTTGCCAGAGAGGGCCTATTGGCATCCTAAGTACGTCTAAGGCCTTGGAGTACACGCCTCCAAGGCCTTAGAGTCAGCGATTTAAAGGGCAAAAATCCCCACGGCTTTAACCGTCAATTTGCGGAGCCACATCAACAAATTCGGTTATAGGCACCGCCTGCTCACGTACCTTTTGAGCTTCGTCTTCGCTAACTATCCCCTCCGCCTTTTCTTCGGCATCACACCGGGCCTTGTAGTTTTCTATCTCATGCGCCTTGGCCGCCTCGTCCCAGCCAAGAATATCCGCAGCTATTTTCGCAACCTCGTCAATAGCAGCCAATCCGCGATTCCGATGCTCGTAACAGAGTCTGGTGCGGCGCGCCAGTAAGTCTTCCACATGCAAAACACCCTCATATAAAACACCAAACGCTATTTCTGCACGTCGAGATGGAGGTTTCCTCTTCGTCCATACGCAATAGGCTGGGCTTAGGCTTCGGTATAGGCTGCGGATTCCTGGGAGAAGCCTGCGTGCTGTGAAGAGCGATATTTAGTTCATTGATGGTGACGTATTTGATGTAGTCGTACCAGTTGTTTGGGAAGCTCTGGATATAGTGGATTTTCTTGTGTTTATTGGAAAATCGCAGGAAATAGAGTGAGAGGCTGAAAGGCTCTGTTCTTAGCTGGATGCCTTGCGATTTTGGGCAATATTTTATGAGTATTGATGATTTCTCTTGTTCACGGGTTCGTTAGGCGTTTTCGCGAGGCAAAATCGCTATCTCTAAACCGGCGAGTACGACTTCCATGATGATTTCAAAGTATTCCTGACTCATGCGGTCTTCATTTTTCGGGTTGGCTAGCGGAATTAAGTAGCCCTGGATGATGTCAGCCAGCGTTGTGGAGCAGACAGCTAGGGGCTGAAGTTGGGTAATCATTTGGCCTAGGTCGTGGCGCTGTTCCTGCTTGGTTGGGCTGCGCAAGTTGCGAGCAGTAATGCTCCACAGCATCGTGTTGATGATAATTGAGTATGCGATGTGAATGTACTTGCTAAAACCAGCATCCCGTAGTTTTTCGTAAGCCACCTCCAAGATTGGTATCAACGCGGCGTTCATATGTCCATACATCAGTTTGTCGGTGACTCCGGGGAATTCAAGAAAGACAGGCCTGACATTTTCTGCTAGGGAGATGAACCAATCTTTCCATTCCAGCTGCTCGTCCGGTAGTTCGATGGTGCTAGTGATCTCGCCTATTACAGAAGCGGTAATGGCGTCACGGTTTTGGTAATGGTGGTAGATGACAGAGGGAACTACTCCCAGACGCTGCGCAAGGTCACGAATCGACCATTTTTCTAGACCGCACTCTCGGGTCAGTTCCATTGCGGTGTACATGATCTTTTCCTGCGTCAGCCAGGCGCGTCTACCCGTGTTTACCCGCTTGTCTTTATTCCCCACGAAAACAGCATACCCTCAACCTCGACAATACTAGAACATTGTTCTAGTATTGTCTCAGCTTGATTGGTAGCTCACTTTGGAAAGGATGTTTTAATGTGCGCCACTAATGAACGAAACGAGAAAGTCGAATCAAAAATAACGGGACTGTTTCCCCTGTTTTTGACGGTGCTACTGGCATATATGGGGCAGATGATTCTTAATCCAATTCTGGCTCCACTATCGCGCGAAATCGGGCTGAAGGAATGGCACATTGGCGCCACCATTTCGTTAGCAGCCATAATGTTTTCTCTTACCTCCACCAGGTGGGGACGGGTCTCATTGCGATGGGGATCTCGGCGTATCTTGCTTATTGGCATGCTTGCCGGAATCCTGGCTCTAAGCGGATTCGCTATGGTGGTGTGGCTAGGATTTAAGGGTCTGCTCACCGGCATAGCGTTGATCATAGGAGTAGTCATAACTAGGGGCGTGCTGTACGGCGGTGCCATCGCATCAGTTTCCCCAGCCGCGCAAACCTACGTTGTGACTCATACCTACAATGAGACGCAACGGGTAAAAGGTCTGGGAGTCTTGGGCGCTGCACAAGGATTCTCGTCTATTCTTGGAGCCTTATTGGGCGGCAGCCTTGCAGCTATAGGAGGTTTCATGATGCCCCTGCTGGTGATGCCTCTGGTCATGCTTTTAGGCGTTGCCGTTTTACTGCTAACATTCAAACCCACAGGTAGCGAAGAAAAAGTCGCTCAACCGGCAAAAGTTTCCTATTTTGATTCAAGAGTATTCGTGTTCCTGGCTTGCGGTTTCCTAATGTTTACCGCTTTTTCTACCGTGGCTACACTTTTCGGCTTTTTACTGCAGGATGTTTTGAATCTAGCGGCCGGCGCCACAGCAGGGCTCACCGCTTTGTGCATGTCAATAATGGGTTTGGTCATGATACTTGCGCAGGCCTTGGTGGCTCCAAGGTTAAACTGGGGTGCTAAAAAACTCTTTAGAAGAGGATTAATAATCGTTCTTCTCGGGTTACTACTCTTGGTTTATCCACTAAATCTTGGACTGTTCATCGTGGCCAGCATCTTGACAGGCTTTGGTCTAGGCCTGGCGATGCCTGGCTACAACACGGCGCCTACTTTGCAAATGAAGCCCGAAGAACAAGGTGGGCTAGCCGGGTTGATTAATGCTAACAATGGTGCAGCCTATGTAGTGGCACCGATAGCCTCCACCGCACTTTACGGACTCTCTCCGTGGCTACCAATGACATGTTGCGCAGTCCTGATAGCTGCGGCAGTTTTGCTGAGTTTTTACCATCCCGAGTTCCGCAAATAATCTCCTTATGATTAGAAGCAAAAACCATAAAAATCCCTGCTAAAGCGGTATTGACTTCAGCAGAACTATGATGTCTAGTCGCTACGAGATTCAAACAAACTCAAACGTCTCAAAAACCCCATGCAAACACGAGGTCATTCAGCTCAATCGCTTGTAATGGTGTGTATATTCTTCTTGGTAATGACCCTGAAGCTATTGAGAATACCTAGTGTTACATCGGCAAGATAGAAAACTTTGTTGAGCGCTTACGCGATCATGACAAAAAGAAGCCGCAGTGGGAAAGAGAATCAGCCAACGAGTGGACAACATCGACCAGGGGAGTGCCAAGCTTCCCGTCATAAACGCGCCGATAGCTTGCACCAAAACGATGCTAAACACGAGTCCGAATGCGATGGCGAGCTTTTTTCGCAGGTGTGAATCTGTGGCGGCTTCTTGCGCGCTTGGCCCATGATCGTGGTGATGCTCGCTCATGATGACCCCCTTCTAGAAACTCGGCTCGTGAATCCCTCGTTCACTCCTGTAGACACATGTCTGAGCAGGCGTTGATTTGGTCAAGGCGGACGCTATGGTCGGCGACCTCGGTAACGAGTTCAGCGTCGTGGGTGATGACAATGACGACGGCACCAGTGTCAGCGAGTTTACGCATTACTCGGGAAATCGCGACAAGGTGTTTGTAGCCAACACCGGACGTGGGCTCGTCGAAGATGTAAACTTTCTTGTTCGCAGCAAGCGCTGTAGCAATAACCAGACGTTGACGTTGCCCGCCAGAGAGTGCTTGCGGATGATCAGCCTCGTGGTCGGCAAGGTCGAGTTCTTCAAGGATCGCGTGGGCATCGATGTGTTGCTTTTCGGCTTTGGTCGTGCCGAGCGTGACTTCGTCGATGACGGTATCTGAGAACAACTGTCGGGTGGGGTCTTGCATGACGAGATATGCGTCTCGGCTGGCGAATTTTTGTCCGCCGAGTGTGATGGATGCATGTTTGGCTTTTTCTAGTCCGCAAACAATGCGTGCCAGAGTTGATTTCCCTGAACCGCACGGGCCGAGGAGCGCCGTGATTTTCCCCGCCGGAAACAACACGTGGTTAATATTGAGGACTGTGTTTCCATGACGGTAGGCAAAGGTGAGGTTGTCGATCGTGAGCCCGTTCCCTGCCGGTGGCGGGAGTTGTGGAATGGGCACGGGAACAAGGGACCGTAGTCCAAGGTGTTTGCGTTCCGCCTCTGGCGTGGCGTAGAACTCTTCGCCGGTTGCGGTGAGGGCTATCTTGCCTTTGTCGAAACAGTAGACACGGTCAGCGATCCCGGAAAGGAAACTTAGCCGGTGTTCAGCAATGATGATGGTGTGTCCATCAGCTTTGAGCCTGGCGATGAGTGTGGCGAGTTGGTCGATAACGTCAGCGGACAAGTTCGCGGTTGGCTCGTCAAAGACGATCATCGACGTGTTGTTGCACATGGCGACGGCGCAGGCCACGCGTTGCATCTGCCCACCCGACAGTTGTGTGACGCGGGATTCCAGCAGGTCGGCGATACCTAACTCGGCTGCAACCTCGTCAATGCGGGCACAGATTTCCTGCGGGTCGCGGCCGAGGTTTTCTGGGCCGAAGGCGAGTTCTTGGCGCACGTGAGTGGTGTAGAACTGGGTGCGCGGGTTTTGAAACACTGTCGAACAGTGGTGGGCAAGGCGTGGCAGGTCTGTTTGTGCCACGTCAATGTCGTCGACTGTGACGCTTCCGGTGAGGTCGCCGTCGTGGAAGTGTGGGATGAGCCCGTTAAATAGCCGTAGTGCGGTGGTTTTTCCTGACCCTGACGCGCCACACAGCAAGGTGACGGTTCCGGGTGTGATGGTGATGGTTGCGTCGTTGATTGAGGGGTGGTCTGCTCCTCGATAGGTGAAGGTGACCCCAGTTGCTTGGGCTATTGTCATAGGACGATTCTCCATATCGCGAAGCCGATAACGATGAGCAGAATGACTGCGTCGATCACACGGAATTTCACGACTGTGACTGAGGTGGGCTTTGCGGTTCCGCCCAGTCCGCGCACGAGGGCGGCCGATGCCAGTTCGTCCCCGCTGCGTACCACGGTAGATAGCAGCGGGATTGTGAAGTATTGCGCCGCACGCAGTGAGAGCACGGACATGCCGCGTAGTTTCATGGCATCTGAGATCGCTTTAACCTCGTGGCCGATCACGGGCAGCACACGTAAGGCAACCGAGATTGGGATTGTGAAACAGGTCGGGATCCGTGAGCTGGCGAGTGCTTTTTGCAAGGTGGCGGGTCGGATCACGCCGATCGCGTAGGCTCCCATTCCTGCGCTGACGCTGAATCGCCACATCCACTGCAGAAACAGCACGAGGAACGCGCTGGCTGTTGATTTCCAGACCAGGGGTATCACATAAACGAGTGTGCCGAGGACCGCAAACGTGGCGAGGTAGCCTGCTACCCAGCTGGGGCGCACGAGCGTGTTGGGGTTGATCGCAGCGCTCGTCAGCATCACGGCGGCGAATCCGCCCAGAGTACACACGAACCACGGCGAGTAGGCACTGTAGATCGTGGTGGAGACGATGACGAGCGCTGCGATAATGGTGCGCGGGTCGGGAAGTTTAGACAAGACCGGCCCGTTCAAAGTGTTTGCGCGCGACCCTGGTTCCCAACAGACCAGCAAGCCAGCCCACGATGAGCATCACGCCGAAGAAGCCCAGCAGAATCGGAATCGTGACGACCTGTGCCATCTTGGCGGCATACTCGGCACCCATTTGTTCGGCGATTTGCGACATATATGCGTCTTGGTTCATAAATAGCGGCATCCACGGTGACACGTAGATCGGCAGAATAAACAGTGCGTATGCCAGCGGAACGCGAACCTTAACGTTCTTCGGTCCCTTGGTGATGACTAGGTCGGCGAGCAGGCCGAATACAGCGGCCACCGCGATGCCTCCCACCCAGTGGCCGGTCACGAAAAAGAGGATTTCGATGATAATCAGCATGATTGTCAACGCCCCCATCTTCGGAGTGCGTGCTGTGAACAGCGCAAAGACGATGCCGTTAACGAGGATAGAAAGCAAGAAACCGGCATACATGGCGGCGGGGATGAACCCGAGCATTCCGAATGCAAACACGATGACGAACATCAAGGCGGTGAAGACGCCAATGTTGATGAAGTCGCGCGCGTTGAGGCGCGAGGATGTGGGTGTGGACATAGTTTTTCCTTTCATGTGCTTATACGTGCTGTGTTTAGACGAGTTGCCATCCGGCTGCGTTGATGCGTTCTTGCCAGAAATCGCGGTATTGACCTGGCTGGTTGACCAGCTCGTCGTGGCACCCGCGCTGAGCGATACGCCCACCGTGGGAGAGCACAATGATTTGGTCAGCTTGTCGAATGGTTTCAAGTTTGTGGGCGATGACAATCAGTGTGGAGTGTTTGCGTAGCTCATTCATCGCCGCAACAATATTGGCTTCATTTTCCGCGTCCAACGCGCTAGTGGCCTCATCGAAAAGCACGATCGGGGCCTTCTTCACCAAAGCGCGGGCGATAGAGACGCGTTGGCGTTCCCCACCCGACAGTGCACGCCCGCCAGAACCCGCCAATGAATTCCAGCCGTCTGGGAGCCGGTTGACGATTTCCGTCACGCCCGACAGGTCAGCCGCCCACCTGATTTCTTCATCGGTGGCTTCGGGGTTGCCAAGGCGAATGTTGGCTTCGAGAGTGTCGTTGAATAAGTAGACGTCTTGGAAGACAAGAGACACCTGGCGCATCAAATCTTCGGTGGTCTGCTCGCGCACGTCCACTTCGCCAACGCGCACGCTGCCGGACTGCACATCCCAGAAACGTGCAACCAACCGGGCGATCGTCGTCTTCCCGCACCCAGATGGACCAACCAGGGCACACATGCCACCTTGCGGGACATGGAAGGAAATATCACGGAGAACCGGGGTGTCCGGATCGTAGCCGAAGGTGACGTCCTCGAAACGAACATCACCAGGGGCGTTTATCGGTGTAGAGGCATCGGGTTCGGACAGTTCGGGGGCATCCATGACCTTGTCGACGTGATTCATCTGCTGGCGGCGTTCTTCCAGCCCGGTCATGCAGCCACCGATGTCTTGGAGCATGGTGGTGAACCGCAGACACATGCCGATTGTGACCACAGCGTTCAACGCGCTCACCTGCCCGCCGAGGGCGAGTTGGGCGGTCAGCCAGATCATCACCACAATGAGTGCTTGAACGAACATCCCATTAATCAGGTTCGCTAATGTTTCGATCCACAATGCTTTGCGACCCTTGCGGTCAGCCTGGTCGAAAGCCCGATCAAGGGCCGGGTAGTCGTCGGCGACATGGCAGGAACGCAGCGCACCTTGACAGGTGGCGAATTCGACCATGCGAGCCGCCAGCTCCGATTCGGCTGGTTCGGAAACCTGCTTACCTTTATCAAGAAGCACACGGGAAATATGGAGGAAGGCGAGCATGATCGGGAAGGCGATCGTCAAGGTCAGTCCCAGCCGCCAATCCCAGAACCAGGTTCCCACAGTGATCACCAGCACGGCCGAGAGTTTTTGGACGAGGGAGAAAATGAAATGTGCCGCCGACTCGCCCAAGTTCATCATTTCCTGGGTGACCATACGCGACAGCCGTCCAGAACTACCCGAATCGAACACTCCCAACGGTAGGCGGGCTACCTTGTTGCCGACCGCTTGGTGGACGTCGTGAATGAATCCGAGCGCGCCGATATAGCCGGTGCGCATGCCATAAAACTCCGTGCCCACGCCCAGCATCGCGATCACCGCCAAGGCGATGAGCCAGCCCGAAAACGATAACCCCCACACCGGCATTCCGGTCGCTAGGGCACTTGCGGCGGGAAGCAAAATCAGCAGGGCAAAGCCGTGACACAGTCCTGATACCGCACCCCACGCTTGACCGACCGAGAGGTCTCGCCACGAGGCGGGTTCCATCAAACGCTTAAAGCGTGGCAACAATATTTGATTCATTGTGTCATCTCCTCGCATGCACCTTGGGCAAGAAGTGCCTGATAGTGCGCATTACCCAACAACTCGTCGTGTTTACCGACCACAGCAATGCGCCCGCGTTCCATGACGACAATCTGATCCGCGCCCCTGATCGAGGCCAGTCGGTGGGCGATCACAATCACGGTTCTGCCTTTGGCAAGAGTCGAGAGAGCTTGTTGGATTTTCGATTCCGATTCCGGGTCCGCCATCGCCGTCGCCTCGTCCAGCACCAACACTGGGGCATCAACCATGAGCGCGCGGGCGATCGCGATACGGGCTGCCTGTCCGCCCGAAACGTGGGTGTCCTCTCCCAACACGGTGTCGTAACCATCTGGCAGGCTCATGATGAACTCGTCGATCTGCGCTGCCCTCGCCGCCTGCCGCACCTGATCTAAGGTTGCGTCTGGCGCGCCCAGGGCAATGTTGTTGTGGATGGTGTCGCGAATAAGCTGTGCATCTTGCAGGACGAATGCGACCGTCGAATACAACACGTCCTGGGAAATGCTCTTTAGATCAACCCCGCCGATGGTGATCGTGCCAGCGTCCGGGTCATCAAAGCGGGCCATCAAACTCGCCAACGTCGACTTCCCCGCACCCGACGGGCCAACCAGCGCGGTCACCGTGCCTGCCGGAATGCTCAGGCTTACCTCGTCTAATGCCTGGGTGTCGTCATAGGTATACGACACACCCCGAATCTCGATATCATGACCGTGTGGTGTCTGTGGTGCATCGGGTTGGCTCAATGCCGGTAGCTCCATCACCGCAACGAGGCGCACCGCAGCCGATCCCGCAAGCTGGTAAGACCAGGCGATGGTTGCGACTGTCATCAACGCTCCCGGCAGCACCAAGGCGATCAACGTCGTCGTTATCACCTCGTAGATGCTCACCCAACCGGCGTTCATCATCAACGCGCCACCGCCAAGGTTCACGATCAACAACACCGGGATCGACACCCACGAAAATGAGGCGACCGACATCGACACCAGCGGCATACACCACGCTCGGTAGAACTTAGAAAACTCGTTAGCTGCATCTAAATAGGCTTTATGTGCTTGGCCGACCTTGCCGAATGCTTTCACCACTGAGATACCGGCAACGAACTCGGCCATCGTTGCCGAAACCTGAGCGAGCTTGGTATCCATTTGCGCGGTCTTCTCATTCATCCCACGCATCGACATGCCATACATGCCCACATAGAGCGGGATCGTCGCAATCGACAGCAACGCGAGTCGCCAATCCACCACAAACGCATACATCAACAAGGCGAGCGGGGATACGATCGCGTTCAGTTTCTCTATCGGCCCGTGCGCGATTACTGTGTGCACCGTGGCCGTATCATCCTGAATGGTCTTGCGGATCTTCCCCTCACCCTCGCGGGTAAACCACGACAGCGGAGCAGCCGACATTCGGGCGGCAATTTGCCGACGCATCTGGTTACGCAACGACAGGTCAATAAAATGCGTCACGCCCAATGCAACAAAATATAAGCTCAACCGGGCCATGTATGCGCTGACGAGGAGTATGACGATCCAGTTCACCCGCGCCGGGTCCACCTGGTCTTGCATAAGCTCTCTGCCAAGCTCCACCAGAGCCACATACGGGGCAATAGCCAACACGCCAGAGAGAAAAGCCAAAACCTGCGCGACGAACAGCTTGCCTTTCACTGGCTGCGATAGTTGACGGATCGCGTTCTGGCCAGCGACAGATTTTTCCTTCGCGGACCCATACTCGCCGTCAACAACCTGATCCATTGCACTATCGTCCATGCAAACACCATCCTTATTAGGCAAGGCTAACCTTATCTAAATTCTGGAAGATGTACCTAACCGTGCACGTAAACCGATACGAGCATCACCCTTTCAAGGCCATACTCACCTGTTCACCAGTGCGGAATACGAACCGGATTGTATCCTCAGATCAATTCCGTGCCGTGATACCATGGTGAGTCCACGCGCCGTTTAGATTTCCTGGTTTTTTGCGCGTGTTGATGAAAATTCTTGGCTTGAATGGGTTGGGATAAATACGTGCGGTTGTCTTCTTCGATAGCTGATCACTTGAAGTTCTTGTTACCGTCCGCAGATGATTATCGCGAGGCGAATTGGCGCCGCGATCTGGTTGCGGGCGTGACGGTGGGTATTGTTGCACTGCCGTTGGCGTTGGCATTTGGGGTTTCGTCTGGAGTGGGCGCAGCCGCCGGTTTGGTAACGGCAATAGTTGCGGGCCTGATTGCAGCGGTTTTTGGCGGCTCACACGTGCAGGTGTCGGGGCCAACGGGCGCGATGGTTGTGATCCTGGCGCCAATAGTTGCACAGCATGGGGCAAGTTCGATCATGTTGCTGTCGGTGATGGCGGGCCTGCTGGTGTTTGCGTTTGGATTGTTGGGCCTGGGCAAGGCTATCTCCCTGATCCCTTGGTCCGTGGTGGAGGGTTTCACGCTGGGAATCACCACGTTGATCGCGCTTCAGCAGGTGCCGATGGCGATGGGGGTAGAAATCCCGGCGGGCATGAATTCGCTGCATGGCGCTTTCTTGGCCGTGCAGGCAGCGGACTGGGCGGTTTCTGCATTCACTCTGGGCATTGTCCTAGTTACTGTGTTGGTGA
Source organism: Actinomyces urinae (assembly GCF_900119695.1). GTDB lineage: Bacteria > Actinomycetota > Actinomycetes > Actinomycetales > Actinomycetaceae > Gleimia > Gleimia urinae. Next base: position 1,041,655 of record NZ_LT632547.1, on the reverse strand, counting down.
TTGTGGGAACCTCGCGCATATCAACAACGTTCCCGGCCTCACTCGTCGCAGTGGTCGTGGTGTCACTGGCGGCATTCTTTGGCAATCTTGCGGTGCCAACTATCGGCCAGCTCCCCAGTTCCCTTCCGGCGCCAAGCCTTCCATCTGTTGATTTTTCATTGATGAGGCAGTTGCTGCCTGCCGCGTTCGCGGTGGCAATGCTGGCGGCAATCGAGTCGCTACTGTCGGCACGTGTTGCGGCTGGAATGCCGGGGCAGGGTTCTTATCAGCCGGACCGGGAGCTGGTGGGCCAGGGGCTGGCGTCAATCGGCTCGGGTATTTTTGGAGGAATGCCGGCAACGGGCGCGATTGCGCGTACGGCAGTGAATGTGAAGTCGGGAGCTACCAGCCGAGTGTCCGCAATCGTGCATGCGATAATCCTGGGCGCGGTGGTGTACCTCGCGGCTGGCCTCGTGAGCCATATTCCGCTCGCGGCCCTAGCCGGAGTCCTGTTCGTAACCGCATTCCGCATGGTCTCTACGTCAAGTGTGCGCAAGATTTTGGGCTCAACGCGCGGCGATGGCCTCGTGTTCTGGATTACTGCACTGATCACGGTCGTGTTCGACTTGGTTGTTGCAATCGGTTTGGGCGTTGCGATCGCCGTGTTGTGGGCGGTCTACCACCTGTCCCGCCTGTCGGGCGTAGTGGAGTTGCCGCTACCGGGCGAACGCCAGCAAACCGATGACAAGATCGCGTACTTCCGTTTGGACGGCTCAATGTTCTTTGGCGCGGCAGAGCGCATCGTCACTGAGCTTTCCGACGTTCACCGCTCCACCGGAGTGGTGATCTTGTCAATGTCGCACGTGGGGATTTTGGACGCGTCGGGCGCAAAACAACTTGCGGACGTGTTCGTGGAGCTCAATGAACGCGGCATCACAACGATGATCAAGGGCCTGCGCCCCGAGCATCTGAAGGCCGCGCAAAGCGTGGGCATAATCGATGCGCTAAGCTCGCCCACCTACCTGTTCGATTCCATCGAAGAGGCCGCCGCTTCTGCACGCAGATTGGTAGCCGAGGGGTTGTGAGGCTGCAATTTCAATGCGCGAATGTAGTCTTTTGACCAGCCGCCCCATGTTCTGAGGGTTCGCGTACGGAGGCAAATTTAAGATGAGGTAGACACGCTCGGCTGTACCGGTATAGTCTGGTATAGTCGATATGGAACGAAGGAGTTTCGATGCGTGATTTTACTTTAGGAGCGAACGTCTCCGTGACGGTAGAAGACCTTGGTCTTAAGGCAAACAGGGATCAGGAGGAATATATCCAGCGGATCTTGGATACGCCCCTTGATCTAGATACTTTTGCTTGGTTGTCAAAGCGGGCTCAGAGTCTTGAAGTGGGCGAAGAGCTGCGAAAGGTAGTTGACTACTTCCGAGATGCGCAGGGCGGGACGCCTGCCGGTTTTAGGCGCGAGTTGCACCTAAAGAAGGAAGGCGTTCTCGAAGTTGATCTAGTTCGCGATATTTCCAAGGACAAGGACGGGAAAGAGCGGCCCACAAAGGTGCTGTACTCGGCGGACTCGGCCAACCCGTACGAGGTTGCCCCGGTTGCCCCCCTGCTTGCAAACCTGACCTGTAACCCCGGAATTATTTATGACCTGTTCTTAAATAACCCAAAGGCTAACGTGGGTAACAAGTACAAGGATCGCGACGAGGTCATGACTTCTATCGGCGACATTCTCGGACCTGGCTCCGATATTTCGGTAGAGTTAAACAATCCTTTTGAGCAGGATTTCTCGAAAATTCTTGAAGAAGTTAAGCGCTTCGAAGAAATTTTGTCTCCTTGGCGTCTCGTGGTGAAGGTTCCTCACACGGGACCGGTTAATCACGAAAACTACAAGGAGCTGCTCGAGGGCGACGGACGTCTGGGACTGGGCTTTGATAAGGGGTCCACGGCCGATGCACTACGTGGACATGAGCTTGCGCTACGCCTTCATGAGGAAGGGTATAGGGTTAACTTCACCCTGATGTTTGAACCGTTCCAGACGCAAATGGCGCTGCAGGCAAGGCCGTACTTCATTAATTCATTTATTCGCCACCGGAAGATGCAGACTGAGCGAATGATCGGCTTGCTCAAGGCTTACGAGCTAAGTCATGATTCGTATTTCCTGACGCAGCTCAGAGATTACATGGTTGCAAATGACTACATTGGCGCAAACGACAATCCGGATGATCTTGCGCTAATTAATATGGCGCAAACCTTCCTCACATACCGGGGCGTCGATGTTGATACCGCTAGCTTCGATGGCCTAGACGGTGTTCGCCACAATCTACGAGCTCTTCGTAACTCGAACCTGGATGACACCAGGCTGATCATTTGTTCGATGGAGGGCCCAATGAACTACCCGGACATTGATCGATTGTTGATGGAGGATGAGTTCCGCGACATGGCCGATAGGGTCGTCGTCACCGCTGAGCCGCAGTATCTGGCTCGGTTTACCTCAACAAATCAGGTTGTTAGTTATCAGCGACGCTTTATGAAGGCCGCTTCCGGGCAGTCTTAAAGATTGCTGCTGGAGGGAGGGAGGTTTTCTCCCTCCCTCCGGTAATTGTGGGATTGGTCGCGCAAGGTTGTTGGAGCGCATGTGGCTGGCCTTGTGCTAGTAGGGTTGTGTCAGGCATTGGCTTTGTGGGCGCGTGCTGTACGCATGCCTGCTGATTAGGTTTGTGAGGGTGCGTCGTATGCAGTACGAGCTCGATAGGGATTCGATTACGCCTCTGTATGTTCAGATTGGCGACATCATTCGAGATGGGTTGTCGAGAGGTGTGTGGAAGCCTGGAGAGAGGATTCCGTCAGAATCTGAATTGCAGGAGAGTTTCAACGTATCCCGAATGACAGTACGTGGAGTGGTCTCCTCTTTGGTGGATGAGGGGTTGTTGCAGAGGGTTCCTGGTAAGGGGACGTTTGTTGCGCAGGCCAAGATAACTGCAAGTTCACCGATGTATAGAGGGATTCGCGAGCAGTTGGAGCGGATGGGGTATAAAACCCAGACTGAGCTCCTAAAATTCGAAAAGGTTCTGCCGCCTCGGTTTGCTCAAGATGCATTGGAAGTTGCTGCCGATGAGAGCGTTTTTGAAATCGTGCGCCTTCGAAAGATTGAAGATCAGCCGGTAAGCCTCCACAGGTCTTGGATTCCGGCTAAATTTGCCCCCTCATTGCTTGAGTGCGATGTGGTGGATGAACAGCTATGTACGGTGCTCGGTGATGAGTTTGGACTTAGGGCAACCGAAACTCACGAGACTTTAGAGGCTGTTGCGGCGTCTGAAGTGGAAGGTGAGATTCTCGAGTGTGGAGAAGGCGTGCCTCTGCTACTTCTCGAAGATACGCTGTACGACGAGCGAGGCCGAGCGTTTGAGTATACAAAGCTCTTGCTGCACGGTGGCCACATGAAGGTGCGCTTCAATTTCTCGGGAGAAATCAAGGCTTTCTAATCGCTTTTTAGCTGATCTTTCTGGAACCCTTGCCCACACTCGTACGTACAGGTATAGTCAGGTATAGCACCTCCTTTCGGTGCGTTTTTGGACTTCAAGGGAGAAGATCATGGAGCTAACAGTTCCCCAATACGCGAAACATTTTGACATGGCTTTGCATCTGCAAAGTTCCACCGAAGATGACATTAGGAAGCATGCGCAAACCGCCAGGGACACGGGAGTGGCAGCATGTTACACGAACTCATTCTGGACTCCCGTGGTCGCGGATGTTTTAAAGGGTAGCGATGTGCGAGTTGGCACCGCTATTTCCTTCCCGTATGGCTGTACGTCAACCGCAATGAAGTTTGCGGAAATTGAGGAAGGCCTTGAGCTAGGCGCTACGGCTGTTGACATGGTGGTGAACATCGGAGCAGTTCATGACGGCAATTACTCATTGGTCGAAAAAGAACTCGTTGGTCTTGTGGATCGCTGTAAAGACAAGGCAATTACAAAGCTTATTTTTGAAGTTGGGTTCCTTACCGATGAACAGATCGCCGATCTAACTAAGTTGTGCTGCGAAGTTGGCATTGACTATGTGAAGACGGCTACTGGTTCCGAGGCTTTCCCCTCCGAGCATCAGATTCGGATCATGAAGGAGAACCTCTCTGGAGACAAGACAAAACTGAAGGTTTCGGGCGTTCCGAGAACCTTCACCATGCCGGCCACACTATGGATGATTGAAAAGCTCGGCGTCTCGTTGATCGGTACGCGTAGCGCCGCACGCCTCGTTAAAGAATACGAGGAATACCTCAAGAGGGGGTACTAGAAGTGGCCGAAACGTATCTTGTTGGAATAGATGCAGGAACAACGGGATGTAAGACCGTTGTATTCGATCTTGACGGCAATGCCTTGGGCTCTGACTATCGGGAGTACCCCTCTCGATTCCCGAAAGAGGGGTGGGTAGAGCAAACATACGACGACATTATTCCGCCACTTGTAGATTCCTGTCGTGTTGCGATCAAAAAATCGGGAGTCAAACGTGAGCGCATCGCTGCAGTGGCATTCTCCTCGCAAGCCCCCCTTCTGACGATGCTTGACGAAGAAGGCTTCTTGATGAGGGACTTCGTGTCCTGGCAAGATCTACGCGGAGCGCCGTACATTAAGGAGTTGCGCGAGGCCTATGGAAGCGAAAAGTACTACCAGGAGACTGGTGACCCGCTGAACACGAACTCTGCTGCGCCTAAATGGGCTTGGCTGAGGGATAACGAGCCGGAGAACTTTGAGCGCGCCCGCTGGCTTCTATCAGAGCAAGAGTACTTGCTCAAAATTTGGGGTGCTGAGGATTACTGGACGGACCTGTCATCCGCATCGCGCGAAGGCATGCTGGATGTGAATGAGGCTGAGTGGTCAAAGCCTATTCACGATTTGGTGGGAATTCCCCTAGAGAAGCGTGCGAAGCTGTCCAAGGTTCCAGGACAAGTCGTAGGCACTGTTACCGGTGACATTGCGCTTAGGGCAGGATTGCCCGACGGGGTAGCCCTGTGTGTAGGCGGGCACGACCAAAACTGCTGTACTTTCGGAGCTGGTGCCATCAAGGGCGGGGACACCGCCATGGTTATGGGAACGTTTGGTTCTTGTTACGTGGTGATGGACAAGCCAATGCGCGATCCAAAGCGCAAACTCATTGTGAAGCCCAACCACGGTATGCCGAACTGGACTATTGAAGCGTTCTCTAACACGTCTGCCTCGGCATTCCGCTGGTACAGGGATACCTTCTGTCAGCTTGAGACCGCTTCTGGTCAGGTTGTTGGGATCGATCCGTATGACCTGTTGACTCGTGAGGCGTCGCGCTCGCCTATCGGCGCGTCCGGCGTTACGTTCCTCCCGTACCTTGCGGGTGCGGCAGGTGCTCGTCAGAACTCTGATGCTCGCGCCAACCTATTTGGTATGTCGCTTTCGACGAATAAGAACGACATTGCGCGCGCGGTCCTAGAGGGAATATGTTTCGAGATGAGAGACATCCTGAACGCGCAGGAAGCTGCTGGAGTCGAAGTGGGCACTATTCGCCTGGTCGGTGGTGCTGCAAACTCAGAATTCTGGAGCCAGATGCTTGCAGACTCGTTGGGGCATCCGATCGAGATTCTGAGTTCGAATCAAGCTGGTTGCCTCGGTGCTGCTATGTACGCCGGCGTGGGTGTGGGCGCATATGAGGATTGCGAGGATGCTGCGAAACGTGCTGTTAAGGTTTCGGCGCGCTATGAGCCGAACCCTGATGTTGCCGCTGAATACGATAAGGCATTCGAAAAATTTGTTGAATGCTACGACTCCCTGGACGGCAATCTGTTTTAGGAGGAGCCTCGTTTGAGAGGCGTCAAACAAGGAGGTTTGTTGTGAAGTTTTCATCACTGCTCGAGGTGTGTAACTCGGCGCGCGAAGGCGGATACGCAGTTCCTGCTATTAACGTGGTTGATGAGAATTCTCTCCGCGCTGTCGTTGACGCGGCGCAAGAGTGTAAATCGGCGGTTATTCTGCAATTGTCGGTAAAGACAGTTCGGCAGTGGGGCTTGCAACAGGCAACGAGCGCAGCTGAAAATGCTTCTGCTGGAGTATCGGTTCCAGTGGTTTTGCATCTAGATCATTGTCCGAATATTGACCTTTGCAAAGAGGTAATTGATGCCGGATGGTCGTCGGTGTTGATGGATGTCTCTGCTCTTCCCGATGAGCAAGTGGAACCGGTTTTGAGTGAAATCTGTTCTTATGCTCACGAACGTGGCGCAACGGTAGAGATTGAAGTCGAGAACATCCTAGGTGTCGAGGACGGTGTGGGCACTGATGAGGTGCTCCGCTCATGCACAGTCGATGAACTAGTTGATATTGCAAAACGCACTGGAGCCGATCTGCTCGCTCCGCAGTTGGGTACGGCTCACGGGCTGTATAAGTCCGATCCGGTACTCCAGCCTGAGCGCGCGGGAGAATTTGCAGCTCGTACTGATATTCCGATCGTTTTGCACGGGGGCACTGGGCTTAGTGACGCAGATTTCGCCACGTTTATTGAGGCCGGTGTTTCTAAGATCAACATTTCAACAGATTTGAAGGTTGCTTACATTGAGGCAGTTCAGAGGTTTGTAACCGAGAATTTTGATCCTAGTTGTGGGTCGATCGGCATCGATAGTTGGAAATCTAAGGAACCTTTGGCCTTGATTCAGGCGCAACACGATGCGGTTAGAGACATGGCTAAACGGTATATGAGGATCTTTCAATCTAAAGGACGTGCGTGATGGCTACGCTTAAAGGAATTTTGTTTGACTGCGACGGTGTTCTAGCCGAGACAGAACGCGATGGACACCGGGTTGCGTTTAACAACACGTTTGAGAAATTCGGGCTTCCATTTAGGTGGCAGCCTGAAGAATACGCTGAGTATGTGAAAATCGGGGGTGGAAAGAACCGCATTCGCAACTATCTGGATCAGCGAGATTGGGATTTCCCTGACCTGCCGGAGTCTGAAGCTGAGCGACAGGACTATGTAAATTCTTTGCATAAGTCCAAGTCCGAGTCGTTTATCGAAATAGTAGATTCTGGGAAGCTGCCTGCCCGCCCAGGTGTTAGGCGTCTGATTCAAGAAGCACTTGAGAACGATCTTACGGTGGCTGTGGTGTCGTCTTCGGCTGTGGCATCCGTAGAGAAGGTTCTGCTACACGTTGTAGGCGAAGAGATGGCTGCAAAAATTCGGGTGTTCGGCGGTGAGCATGTCACGAATTCTAAGCCTGATCCTGAGTTGTACTTGTACGCACTTGGCGAGTTGGGACTCAACCCAGAAGACGTGGTGGTTGTCGAAGACACGAGGATCGGTTGTCTTGCCGGCACTCGAGCGGGTTGCAAGGTGCTTATCACACCATCGCACTACTCTCATAACGAGGATTTCGAAGGTGCAACCGCGATTGTGTCCTGCTTGGGAAGTAAGGAGGAGCCCGCAAAACTTCTTAAGGGTTCTCCCGAAATTCTCGATGAGCAACTTGTTACCGTGGGGACTCTACGCAAAATGCTTGAACGCTAGTGTTTACGTGTTGACGTAACACGTATAAACGTTGTGCCGGCCTTACTTCCGGGGCCGGCACAACGTTTTCTATTTTGCGCTCAGGGTTGCGTATCGCATTTTGAGGAAGTCGAGCACTCGCACCGCGCTACGTTCGGCCTCACCGCGCGTCAAGGTGCCGGCCTCCAAGCATTCGAATACGGAGTCTTCCCGAGTGGTGCCTTGGTGCACGTCGCCCCCGGGCATCAGCACGTCCACGCCCGCGCGCACGCGGTATGCCGAATCGTACACGCCCGCAAAGTTCGGGTCCGGAGCCATCCGCATCCACCAGTCCGTCATCACCGCACCGCGGTAACCCCACTCACCAAAAAGCACGGTCTGCACCAGGTCGTAGTGGTAGTGGCCCCACACCCCATTTATCTTGTTGTAGGATGTCATGATGAAATGCGGGCCGGCGTCCTTCACCACCATTTCAAAACCACGCAAATAGATTTCGCGTAGCGCGCGTTCGGACAGGCGCGAATCATTGTAAATGCGGTTCGTTTCTTGGTTGTTGACCGCAAAATGCTTCGGACATGCGCTGCGTCCCCGGCTTTGAACACCCCGTACAATCGCGGCACCAAAGCGGCCCGTGATCAGTGGGTCTTCCGAATAGTATTCAAAGTTTCGCCCGCACAGCGGATCGCGGTGAATGTTCATACCTGGGCTCAAAATGATGTCGGAGCCCAGCCGAGCCATTTCTTCCCCATGCAAAGCCGCCATTTGCTCAATCAGCTGCGGATCCCAAGTGGAGGCCAGTGCCGTCCCGCATGGAAGAAGCGTGGCGGCCGCATTCAAACGTAGCCCGGACGGACCGTCCGTGGTGATTGCGGGAGGAACCCCCTTAGCGCGCAAAGCCTGCGTCACTCCGCCTAAAGCCCCCGCGTTGCCCGGCGCTCCCAGCGGCGAGTTCATGGTCACGTCACCGTAAGTCAGATCAGCGAGGTCGCGATTAGACAGCGACGCCGCAAAATCAGCGGTAGAAACGCGCCCGGCCAAGACGTCTTCGAAACGCGCATTTTCGGCGCTCGCGGGATTGCCAGAGGACTTCGGCAAGCACTGCGTGACGCGCCCGGCTAAATCAACCTCACTCATCGGAACGGGCTCCAGCTTCACAGCATCCGCGCCCGCCTCGCGAACGTAGCGGTCAAACGCAACGACGGGAGCTGCGGCCTGCTCCAACCGCTCCAAAACTTTGTGGTCGAACTGAACCTTTCCGATCTCGCGCGCCTCACGCACATCATCTCCGAGGAAGAGGGCGTAGCTGCCTTCCTCTAAAACCCAACAGTGGCTGGTGTCCCGGCCCGCCCGGTCATCGTAAACCGCGAGGTTTCGCAGCGTTGCGGTAATTGTGAATTGCGCGCTTTCGCCGGCAGCGAGGTCGGGGGAGCGCCAAAATCCTACGAGTTCCCGCTCGGGCGCCCCGTTCAGCCGGCCCGGTTTGCGCACGTATAGTTGCGCCACCGCGGAGGACTTCGCGGATCCAGTGTTCGTAACAGTTGCGGATACGCTCACGCCCTCGGCGCAAATCTGGATGGTCTGGTCGGAATACTCATGCGTTGAATACCCCAAGCCGAAACCAAACGGGTACTGCACTTTTTCTTTGGCAAAAGTTTCGAAATAACGGTAGCCAACGTAAATGTCCTCAACGTAGGTGTTCGCATCTAGGTCGCCAAAGTGTTCGTGGCTGGGGTAGTCCTCGTAGCGGTATGCGATCGTGTCGGTTAGACGTCCGCCCGGCTCCAGCTCGCCAACCAAGATTTTCGCGATTGCGCGGGCTCCTTCTTGCCCGCCCGCCCACGCGAGCAGCAGGCCGTCAACGTCAAGCTCTTCCGCCCACGCCAGGTCCATGACGTTACCGGTCACGACGATGGCAACGGTGCGAGCGAACGCCTTGTTCACCCGCTCTAGCAGGGATAGCTCGTCATTAGTGAGGTAGTAGGAGCCCTCCTGCAGCAAAGAGTCGCGGTCCTCACCGGCTGCGCGTCCAATAACCACCAGGGCAGTGCCACAACGGGATGCCGCGGCCTCAATGTCCGCATCCGACATAGGCATCTCGTCAAACGAGAGCGGCCACTTCCCCCACCCTTCGCCCGGATCCACGGGGTTTGCCGCGCACCACTCCTCATATTTGGTAGCGAGGTCGGCATCCATGGCAACCCCGAGTTCGCGCAGTGAGTCAATCAGATTTGTAACGTAGGGTGGGTTCACATCGCCGCCCGAGCCGTAGCCCACCGCAATCCAGTCGCGTGCCACGCGCCCAAAAACTGCCAGCGTATTGCCCTCTTCTAAGGGCAAAACCCCATTGTTTCGCAGAAGCGTGGCTCCTTTGGCCGCTGCTATTCCAGCAAGTTCGGCGAGTTTCGGATTAAGTCCTGCTCCATCGCCCGATGCCTTGGTAGAGGTTTGCGAGAGCATTTCGTTCGTCATGATCTGCCTTTCAAAGCCTTAATTTTGGCTGTTTCGGAAGGTATGAGTGGTGCGGCGCGGGATCAAGGCTACCGGCAACACCACGGGGTTTCCGTCCCATGTTCTGCTTAGTTGCGCCTCAAGAAGATTTGTTGCCTCTCGCGCGAGTTGTTCCGTAGGGTTCGTAATAGAAGTGAGGTTCAGTTGCTCTGCAAGCGGTGAATTATCGAAGGCGATTATTGGCAGGGAGAACGTTGTTTTGGTCTCTTTTAGTGCGTCTAGGACACCGCTTGCCATCAGATCAGAGCCAACAAATATTCCATCAATTTCTCCCGCGACGATGGCAGGCAAAAGTTTCTGTCCGGCATCGTAGCCAGAGCGGTAGGTGAAGTCTCCCTCGTGGACCACGGCCTGCAGGTTGTTATCGGCCAGACGATCTGTGAATCCAGCTAGGCGATCCTTGCCTGCGATCATGTTTAGCGGGCCTGAGATCGTCGCTGGGTGCTTGCACCCGCTCTCAATCAGCGCATTCGCTGCTTCCTCGCCACCATGGTAGTTATCGGAGTCCACCCAATAACGCGCGTCTTGTTCCAGACGACCAATGAAAACGGTTGGCACAAACGTGTTACGAAGACGGTCAATTTCGCCACTCTGCTGGTGATGTGATAGCACGATCGCTCCGTCCACAGCACCGCTGGTTAGGAACGCTTCTGTGCGTCTAGACTCTTCCGGGGTGGAGAAGAATACGAGAACGGGTTGAGAATCCCTTCGGTCTAGTTCCCTGGAGATTGCTTGAATGGTACGGCCAAAAAAGCTGTCAGAAAAAACGCGACTGTCGGGCTCGGGGATGACGATAGCGATCACTCCTGCCCGCTTGGTGACGAGGGTGCGTGCTGCCGAGTTTGGGTGGTATCCAAGCTCGGCAATAGCTTTGCGTACTGCCTTCATCTTCTTCGGGCTCACATTTTGTTCTCCGCGAACAACTCGTGACGCGGTTGCCCTAGATACTCGGGCGCGTGCCGCAACGTCCTCCAGCGTTACCCGTTCGGCATTCATCGCATTTACCCCTTTACCGCTCCTTGCATGATTCCGCTAACCAACTGACGTCCTGCGAAGAAGAATAAGAGTAGAAGCGGGACGGTTGCAATGACAACCCCGGTCATGATTAGGGAGTAATCCTTGAAATATGAAGCTTGGAGCAATTGTAGCGCCACCGGCAGGGTTGGTTTAGAGGCTCCAAGCACGATGAATGGCCAGAAGAAGTTTGTCCATGAGCCAACGAATGTGAATAGGCCGAGCATCGATGCTGCCGGGCGTGCGGTTGGTAATGCAACGGACCAGAACACGCGGAATAGTGAGGCGCCGTCCACGCGTGCAGATTCCACCAGCTCGTATGGCAGGGCGTCACGAATGTACTGAGTCATCCAGAACACGCCGAATGCAGAGACCATTGCCGGAATAATCACGGCTTTCAGCTCGTCTGTCCAACCGAGTTTGGCCATCACCATGAACAGTGGAATGACGCCCAGCTGCGCTGGAATCGCCATAGTTGCGATCACGAATGTAAGCAGACCTTCACGGCCTCGGAAACGAAGTTTTGAAAACGCGAATCCGGCGAGGGTAGAAAAGAACACGACGCTAAGCGAAGTGATCACGGCAACCAGGATCGAGTTTGTGAGTGCACCTATCAGGTCTAGACCGGAATCGCGCACCCGTTGAATGTTTTCGAAAAATTGTCCTTGTGGTATCAGAGAAGGAATCGGGTTTTGCGCAATGTGGACAGCGTTTGAGGATGCCAGTAAGAATGCGTAATAAAGCGGCGCAGCGGAAAGCACGATTAGGATAACGAGAAACGCATAGTTGAACGTACCTGGCTGGCGCGACGATCCAATAGCCGTACTGGTCCTCTTCTTACGTTTCCGGGCTGCTGCCTTGGCCACACCTGGCCCCGCGGTTTGTTTGAGCGTTGCGATTGAAACTTCGTTGCTCATTCGAATGCTCCTTTTTCGGTGAGGACGGTTGTGGCTGCTTGCGCACTCGCGTTGGAATGCCCCGAACCCTTGAGATGGTGACGGGTTTTTGCAGTGGGCATGGCGCTAGAGGCGATCTGTTTGGTCAGATAGAACGAGATGAGGGCGAAGATGAGGATGATGATGAACAGGATGATTGCAACGGCTGAACCCTTACCGAGGCTCTTCTGATCGCCCCACGCCAGGTTGTACAGGTACATGGTTAGGGTCAGCCATTGATTGTCGCTGCCTCCCGTGCCAATCTGGTCGTACATGCGCGGCTCATCGAAGATCTGGAGGCCGCCAATGGTGGAGTTAATAATCACGAAGATTAGTGTGGCGCGAAGCTGGGGGATAGTAACTGAGAAGAACTGGCGCGCTCTACCTGCTCCGTCAACCGTTGCCGCCTCGTAAAGATCGTTTGGCACGGCCTGCATGGCCGCCAAAAGAATCAGGGAGTTATAGCCGGTCCAGCGAAAGTTCACCATGGAGGCGATTGCAATGTGCGCCCAAAAGGCATCTGAATGCCATCCAACGCCAGTAAGTCCAATGTTTTCAAGGATAACGTTGATCATGCCTGACTGGTCAGCAAACAGTTTGGAGAAAATGATTGAAACGGCAACTGGAGCAACCACATATGGCAAGAGAACACCCATGCGCCAAAAGGTTTTAGCGCGAAGGTTGGCGTCCAGCATGTATGCGATGAGGATCGCAATGATGATTTGGGGGACGGACGAGAGCAGGAATATGGAGAAGGTGTTGCGCAACGCGATCCAGAAGGTGGGGTGCTGCAAGACTAGTGAGAAGTTTTCCATTCCGACAAAGCTCTGCTGGCCTCCAATCAGATGCCAGTTGTGGAGTGAAACCCAGGCAGTGTAGATGAGCGGGAATAGACCGGTGATTGCGAAAATGATGAAGAAAGGCGCAATGAATACGTAAGGCGTGGCGCCAAGTCCGTTCTTACGCCGATTTTTGAGGCCGGTAGGTGTAGGCCTAGAGGTGATCGACAATGCGGTGCCTTTCTGTGAGTGTGTGGTGGGAGGTTTGCCCTCCCACCACACGTGTTCGCTAGTTGATTCCGAGCTGATCGAACTCGGCTAGGGCCTTCTCCCAGGAGGACTGTGGTGTGTCCGTGCTATCTACGTCAACGCGGGTGAGGGCGTCGGTGACGATAGTGGTTACTGGGAAGAAGTGCGTGCTCTTGTACGGAGAGACGGTGATGCGTTTGGACATCTCGGAGAAGATCTCACCAACGGGGGCGTTGTTGAAGAACTCGCTCTTGTATTCGAGAAGGTCTGGGTTATCTAGAGCATCGGTCTGCGAGGGGAAGTTGCCCTTGGTCTTGAATGCCTCAATCTGCTGTTCGGGGGCAGTGAGCCAATCTGCTAGGGCCTTAGCTTCTTCCTGGTGCTTGCCTTGTGTGGGGACCGTGAGGTAGGAACCGCCCCAGTTGCCACCGCCGCCGGGGTATACGGGGGCTACGTCCCAGCCTTCGACACCGGCAGCGTTGCCTTCAACAACACCGAGCATCCAGGGCGGGCAGAGCATTGTTGCAAACCCGTCGTTTTGGAACGCATTGGTCCAGTCTTCGCTCCATTGCGAAAAGCCTGCAGAGAGGCCGTTATCTGTTTGCGTGGCAAGTTCGTCGTAGATCTTCTTAATCGGCTGATTGTCTGCTAGGGGAATGACGGAGCCGTCGGAGTTCTCAAACGGGTTTTCGATCTGGTTGAGCATGCCTTGGTAAGTAGCGGCTGCGCCGTCATACCAGGGGATACCGGTCTTGTCGACAAATTGTTTGCCAACTTCGAAGTACTTATCCCACCCTCCTTCGAGTAGGCTGGCTACTTCGTTGCGATCGGTTGGTAGGTTCGCTTTTGCGAAGAGGTCTGCGCGGTAGCACAGTGCTTGCGGACCGGCGTCGGTGCCGTATCCGATGAGCTTACCGTCTTCGGTAGTCACAGGGGCCGTCTTGTAGTCAGGCCAACGGTCCTTGACGTTATCGGAAGACAGGTCAACGAACTGGTCTGGATACTGCATGAGTTCGGGGATCCAGTCGATTTCTACGGCCTCAATGTCCGATAATCCCGAGCCTGCCGCGAGACGCGTGTTCATGTTGTCGCGCGCTTCATTCGAGGTCGCTGCCTTTTTCTCAACAATTTTGATGTTCGGGTGTTCTTCCATGTATTGCTTGTAGAGGTTCTCCAGCCCGAATTCGTTGAAGGTCGCAACGGTGAGGGTGATTTCGCCTCCCTCTTCTCCAGAATCGCCACTGCCGGCGTTGCTACCGCCACCGCAGGCCGAGAGGGCGAGGGCTGAGACAGCAGCAATACTGAGGAGCTTAAGCGTTGTTTTTTGAGTCATGTGTACTCCTTCATCGAGAACTCCAGTGTTCCTGATCTGTGAGAACGCTCTCTCGGCTATGGTGCTTGGTGAGAGCGCTCTCAAGCGGGTAGTGACTAGTGTCTCATTTGATGCAGAATTAATCCATTAGAAAGCGAGAAAGTGACGAGGATCACACCTTCTCGTTTGCGTTAATTGGCTGAACTCTTGTTGGCGCCTTTGGCGTGCGGGGTTGTAGTTCCGAAGAAGAACCTACAGCGTTCTTGAAAATAAGGGGTGGAGGGATTTCAGAGAAGATGGTGAGCTACCAACGCCTCTGCGGGTGGGGCGCCGACATCAATCCGCGCCAGCTAATGGAGCCCGTTGAGTTACGGTGTTAATGCGACAGGTAATCGGCGGTCCCACAAAGTGAGTCATTTGGGACCATCGTCGCGCATTTCGCCCCGCGTTGAGGAATTGAGGAATAAGCTTTACAAAGGTGCGTATTCTGACGCCAGAACACTATTGGCGGTGTGGAGGAGACATGTTGTTACGCCGATCCAGAATCTTGTTGAGTTTTGTCGTTATGTCTATATTGCTGGGGTTGTCGGGGCTTATTTTCCCGGGCACCTCGATGGCGAATGCGGCAGACGGAAACGATAAGACCGATGCTGTTACGGTCACCAGCAGAGTTGTTACGCAAGGGGGCAAGGAGCTAGGTGACACCATTGATCCTGAGAAACCTTTTGAAATTCAGATGGATTTCAAATTCTCCGTTATAGATGACAAGCTGATCGGCACCCCGGTCGCGAACGGACTTACCGAAGACGCCCAAATTAATGATGGAGACTATGCCGTCTTCAATCTGGGTAAGAATTTTAAGCCGGAAGATGCCTCCGGAACCAAAGTTCCCGTGTATGTGAATGCGCCGGGTGAAGCGGATAATGGAAAACAAATTGGTACGATCACCCTCACCCAGGGTAGTGACCGGAGCGTCACGGCTAGGATGGATTTCCATAGCCCTGACGGAAGCTTCAATTACGAAGCGGACGGCCCTAGAGAAGTGGCTGTCACCTTTACTGGAGAGTTTTCAGCTGCCGCTGGTGAAGGAAGCGAACCTGGCTCGCAGCAGGGCGTCGTGAAAGTATTCGACAAGGAATACAAGCTTCCGAAAGTTGAAGAGGAGATAAAGTACGACTTCACTAAGTCGGGTAAAATCACTGATCCGGCCAGACGAGATGAAATCCTCTGGACGGTTAAGGTAAGCAAGAAGTCGAACACGGGCAAAAACCTCGCTGGCGAGAAGTTCACAGACGATCTAACGAAGGTCGGCGAGTACGTCAAGGATTCGTTCAAAGTAAATGACACCCCAGTTGATGGTGCCTACAAAGCAGAAACGAAATCTCTTGCCTACGAGTTTCCTGCCGACTTTGATAAAACCGAAGCGACTATAACGTTTGCCACTAAGATCGCAGACCCTAAGACTCCTGAAGTCAAGAACGTGGCTAACCTTGCATACTCTCACGAGGATTCCAAGACAGCCGAAGCAAAGGTTCCGGTCTACAAAAAGCCGCGAATCGCTAAGAGCTTGTCGGGAATTGAAGTAGAAAAAGACAGCACTGAAAAGGCTATGATCTGGACGATTGTGGCAGGAACACCGCACTTTAACTATGGGTCAGCCTGGATTGGTGACATTCTCCGGACAGAGTTCGAGGGCCAAAAAGCTCCTAAACGTCAAGAGCTAACGATTGAGCACAGCGTTTCGGGTAAAGACGGCACATGGCAGCCTGTGGCTAAGGAGAACATCGAAACCTTGAGCGCGGACGCCGCCAAGAACTTCCCGGATTTTCCTGCTGACGAGAATGCGCCCTGCCCTGACACGTCAGCGTATACAAAGGAAGTGTACGATCTCGGTCTTGGCTGGCATGCAGGAACCCGAGAAGCTGACCCAAAGTCAAAGTATAAAGAGCTACAAAACCATTGGATATTCCTTAAGGAACTTAATGGACAGTACCGGTTTACGGTAAAACTCATTTTTGATAAGGATGATGAGGTCGGAAAGCTCCAAAACGACGCTGAGATTCGGACTTGTGGCGACAATGTCTTGCCGGTAACACCACCGGTTTACGACGGTGTTGCAACTATCACCAAACGAGCGGTGAAGGCTTACGATCCGAAGTTCTTGAACCAGGGAAATATCCCCTGGAGTATTACGACCGACTTCTCCAGGGTTTTCCCGTCCGAACATCGCTACGTCTACGAGCTGTTCTACTACGGATCAGAAGATGAATACAAGAGCGAAAAAGGGCTGAACGTAAAAGATGCCTTGCCGGAGGGAACTCTAGAGTCACTTATAAACGGCAAGAATAGTGAAGGCGAAGGCTTCGTTAACTTTAACCAGAGCTACCTGAAGGATTCTCTCAAGCCCGCGAACGAGGAGGATAAGCTCACGGCAAAGACTTTCCCGCTCTTTAACGAAGGTGGGAAACAGATAGGTGAACTGGTTCAAATCAGTGGTTTCACCGCCGTTAAGTCTTACCAGTTCCAGCTCCAAACCCACGTGCAGAATTTGCTGGACCTAACAGATAAATCCGGTGGTTCTTACTCCTCGCGATATAAGAACACCGCCGTTTTGGTAACCGGAGCCGGCGAGTCCTTGAAGACGGTGCCAGCCGCCGCAAAATACGATTTGGAAGGCAGGCTGCTAGATAAGTACGCGATTGAGTACGATACGGATCTAGACAGCATGAGTAGCGTTTCCAAGAACGGTTGGGAGAGCGGCTACCGTAGCTGGGTAACCAACATTCCATTGGTTGATAAACAAAAGACGTTTAACTACAAAGACCGGACCGCACTGTTCCGGATCGATGTCAACCCGACGGGGCTCAAGCTATCTGAGTACGCAAAGTCACTAGGTACGCCGAACCTCACGGATTTGAAGAACTTGTCGGTCACGGACGTGTTGCCTGAAGGATTCTCGCTCGCGCCACTAACTGAGGGTGGGGCAGATTACTTCGCCATTTACGAGGCAGAGCCGGTTAGTCCCCAGTTCATTGACCACGGTGGGATTGTAATACCGGGTAGCACCGCATTTGTCACCTTCATGCCTCCAGGCAAGGCTTTGAAGCGCGTCAGCGCGGACGAAGCAAAAGTGAAGTTCGATAAAGATAAACTCACTTGGAACTTCTCTGAATATGAAGGCAAGCCTTATTTCATTGTCATCAAGACAAAAATGAGTGAGGATGTCTTTAGTGACCTCGTTAAGAACGCGGCACAAGCCAAGTTTGAGACGTACACGAACAAGGTTTCTCTCAAGGCTGGTGACAAGGACCTTGCTGATACGGGTGCCAAGTTGGAAATCAAACCTTACTTGCTAACCAAGGAAGATCCGAAAGAAAACGACTCTCAACTAGATTGGACGTTTACATACAAGCCATTCGATCAAGAGTTTAAGGATGTCATAATCGAGGACGAACTCGATGAAAATATCACTATTTCGCTTGACGAAGAGGGACAGCCAAAACTTGATGCTTTCACGGTCAGTAGGTCTAATGATCTGCAGCCAACGGGTGATTACAAGGACTTCTCGCCAGTCACACTGGTAAAGGGAGATCCTAAAGACGGTGAGGTTGGAATCTCATACGATGCTGCTACGCATAAGATCCGCTTCAAGTTGCCGAACACCCCGGATAACGTCAAGCCGTTCGCATACAAGGTTCAATACCCAACCAGTTTGCGCATCATAAACCCGGACGCAGAAAAAATTGTGAACAAGGTGAAAGCCTTCGCAAGTAATGTCCAGCCCGGTGCAAGCGGGGAAGGTAGTATAGACGCGCAAAAATACTCCGCCTTTGCCCGTTTGAAAGGTATGCCATACGTTGCCTTGAAGAAGGTAAATAACGAAGGCAAACCGCTTTCTGGTGCTGTGTTCAGTTACCAGGATGCTGACGGCAAGGATGTGATCACGGTTAGTGACAGTGCCGGCATGCTATATGTAATGAATCTGCCAGAAGACAAGGTTACGATTACAGAGCTGAAAGCTCCCGAAGGATTCGTGAAGCTTTCAAAACCTATCGTTGTCGAGATCGCAGAGAAACCCTACACCGTTAAATCTGGTCTAACCGAGGTGACGGGTGATGGCTCCTTCAAGAACCCATTCGAAGTGCCTAATGGGGAAGAACCCGAGGAGCCGAGTGAGCCGTCGCAGCCGAGTGAGCCGTCGGAGCCAACCACTCCGAGTGAGCCTAGCGAACCGACGGAACCGACCGAGCCGAGTGAGCCAACTGAGCCAAGCGAGTCGAACTCGACTTCGCCTAGCTCGCCCTCGCAAACCACTGGCAAACCAGCAACTGGACTGTCTAAGACGGGCGTTTCAGATGCTACGTTGCCGCTCGGCATTGCCGCGCTGGTACTGCTAGCAGCGGGAATCGTGGTGGTGCGCAGAACGCACTAACACCGGTCAAATAGTGGGTGCGATGGGCAAATGCCCATCGCACCCACTATTTGTTTAGCTCACGTGCCCGCTAAAGCCCCTCGCCGCTTCGGCTAGTACCAGCCCCGGCAGGCGCCTCGGCTCAGTGCTCGTGCGGATCTGCCTCCGCATCTGCCTGCGTCTTGTGCACCGTGCCGGGCAAATGATCTGCTGGGCCGTAAATGGTGTACAGCTTCAACGGCTCCTCGCCAATGTTTGTCACGTTGTGCCAAGCCCCGGCTGGAACAAAAATCGCGAAGTCGTCCTCAACTTCCTTTACGAAGTTCAGATCATCCTTGGACGGGCCCATCTCGCAGCGTCCCTTACCCTGCTCAATACGCAGGAACTGGTCCGTGTCCTCGTGAACCTCAAGACCAATGTCGCCACCAACCGGAATTTCCATCACGGTTAGCTGAATGTGCTCACCCGTCCACATGGTTGTGCGGAAATTCGTGTTATCAAGCGTTTCCTTCTCAATATCAATCACGTAAGGCTTCTTGCCCTGATCGTCAAACTGGCCAGCGTACTCAGTCATCGTCTATCCTTTCTTTCAATTCAAACTGTAACGAAATACACACCACTCATGTTAGTTCCGCCCTGCAAAATATGCAGAAGATCTAAGCGGTACCACGTGGCCTCGTTTTCATGGGAAAATGAAGCCATGCTGCTAAGTGATCGTGACATTCGAGCCCACATTGACGCCGGCAAAATCGCCCTCGATCCGTGGGACCCAAACATGGTGCAACCAGCCTCCATCGACGTTCGGCTGGACCGCTACTTTAGGCTGTTCAACAACCACAAGTACCCGGTAATCGATCCGGCCGCAGACCAATCGGAGCTCACCAGCCTCGTGGACGTAGGTAACGAGCCCTTTGTGCTCCACCCCGGCGAATTCGTCCTCGGCGCAACCTACGAGCAGGTCACGCTTGCCGATGACATTGCCGCGCGCCTCGAAGGTAAATCATCACTTGGCCGGCTGGGTCTGCTAACGCACTCCACAGCAGGATTCATCGACCCCGGCTTCACCGGGCACGTCACCCTGGAACTATCCAACACCGCAACCATGCCGATCCTCCTCTACCCGGGTATGAAAGTCGGACAACTCTGCTTCTTCCAACTGTCCTCGCCGGCCGAAGCCCCATACGGCAAGGGTGCGCGCGGATCGCGCTACCAAGGCCAGCGCGGCCCCACCGCCTCCCGGTCGCATCGAAACTTCGAACGCGTAGAGATCGCGCAAAGCCCTCACATTGAAGGGGACGTGCAGGTTCTATGAGCAAGTCTGAGCGCGTCCCCATCGCCGAGCGACTCGCGCAACTAAACCAATCCAACACGGTTCCGCGCGAAACCACACCCACGTCGGCGGATTCCCTTGCCACGCAGGCAATGCCAGACCTAGCCACCCAAGTGAACGCCACGCGGGCGCGCGCCCTCACTGTTACAGCAGCTGGCGAGCTCAACGCCGTCGAACATGGCGCATCCGTGGACATGCCTGTCATCAAGTTCGAGGACGCCAAAATCCTGAGCACCAAAGACGCGGAAGGCAAACACCTGCTGGTCACTGGGGACGACGTGGACCCACGCGAGCTTGAAGCTCTAGCTGTTTCCATTTCCGAGGACGCCGGCTGGCTTTCGCCCGGCCTGCTCCGCCTCACCCAAGGCGCCACTCTGTCAGGCCCCTGGCGCATCACTAAAGCAGAACGCGCACTGCTTAACACACCCGCCCGCATGGAGCAAGCGTGGATTGTAGACGTGCCCGCTGTTCGCACCAGCGCCGCCCCGGACTTCCTCATGCGCACCGACCCGCTCGCGCGCGCCTTCCCAGACGGTATGCCGGCGGGTAAAGAGTTCGAAGTTCTCGCCGGCCTTATCCGCATTGCCAGGCGTCTTGCCGGAGCTGTGAACGCCGCTCCCTCGCGGATCAACATAGAACCTGACGCGGACAGCGCAGTGGACATGATGGTCTACGCGCCCAGGTGGGTGGATGAGGAAGACCTCACCGCGTTGCTACGCCCTTATCTGCCCGACATTGTGAACGGGTTGGAAGAAGCGAAGCTAACGCCCATCGACTCAGCGCAGCGCGTGCAAACGCGGGAAGAAATCGCGAAAAAGATCAACATTCCCGAAGACGAGTTGGTGCGCATAGCTGAAATCGCGCAGGAAGCTGACAGGAAAGCTGCGGCCGAGGGGTTTGTTGTGCGCGGTTACTCGCTGATCGCATCCGTGGGGAACACCTCGCGAGTGCACATTACCGTTGCTCCCGCGGATTTCACGCCCTCCGTTCTGCGCTTCGAGCAGTGGCCGCAGGGCAGCGCCATCGAGTACGGGGTCCGCTGGATCATGCCCGAGGTTTACCGGGATAAACTTATGCGGCCCGGCCGCGCGCTACGCTTTGAACGCAACCGCGTCAAAGACCAGATTGAGCTGATCGCCAGCCTTATCGCAAGGTCTACTGCCGGATACATGCTGGACGAAGACCAGTTCTTGATCTCCGACCCAGAGTAGGGGCGTTCACGAATAGGGGCGCTCGCGGGCGAGGCTACTTGGCCGCCTCTTCGGTTTCGCCCCTGCGCACGGCATCTAGCATCAGTACGGCAACGTCCTTGATCTCAATGCCCTGCTGCGCGCCTGCGGGAGTGGGCGTGGAGCCCAGCATTTGTGAGCAGAACGGGCATGCCGTTGCAATAACCTCTGCGCCCGTCTGCCCGGCCTCGTCCACGCGCGCCTGCGAGATACGCACGCCCCGGGTTTCTTCCATCCATGCCCTGGCGCCGCCCGCACCGCAACACATTGCGCGCTCGCCCGAACGCGGCATTTCCACCATCTCAAGAGCGGGATCAGAACTGAGAAGAGTGCGCGGTGCCTCGTAAATCTGGTTGTGGCGACCCAAGAAGCATGGATCGTGATAGGTGATTTTGCGGCTTTCTTCGCCCGGCTTTGGCGGCACGGGAGTGAGGGCGCCTTCGCGAACCAGGCGGTTCAACAGTTGCGTGTGGTGTACAACTTCGAATGTGCCGCCAAGTTCGGGGTATTCGTTAGCGATCGTGTTAAAGCAGTGCGCGCAAGAGACCACGATTTTTTTCACGTTCGATTCGTTCAGCGTCTCGATAGCCTGCTGCGCGAGCATTTGGAACAACAGCTCGTTGCCGGCCCTGCGCGCCGGATCGCCTGTACATGTTTCCGCATTACCCAGCACCGCGAACTTCACGCCCGCAACGTGTAGTAGCTCTGCGATTGCGCGCGTTGTTTTCTTCGCTTGATCATCGTAGGCGCCCGCGCAACCAACCCAAAATACCCAGTCAACTTCGCTGGCATCCTCCACGTCCTCGCCTATGACGGGCACGTCAAACTCTAGGTCTTTAGCCCATTCCAGGCGCTTGCGCGGCGCTTGGTTGTACGGGTTGGCCTTAGTCTCTAGCGAGCGGAACGGGCGCGCTAGTTCGCGCGGGAAGGCGGACTCCATCAGCACTTGGTGGCGGCGCATTCCCAGGATCGTGTCCAGGTGCTCAATGTCGACGGGGCACTGGTCTACGCACGCGCCGCACATCGTGCAGTCCCACAGCGCGTCCTCACAAACTACGTCGCCAACCAGCGGGCCGGCTTCCATTGAAACGCCGGTTTCGCCGGTGTTTCCAGACGCGATTAGGGCTTGTAAAACGTCTGGGGTGTGCGCGGTGTTAGGAACATTTGAATCGACGAGGACGTTGCCTTCCTCATCTTTGGTGTAGGCCTTGTCTCCGAGGGCTTCCATCTGCTCGACGGCGGCCACGTGGTCGCGCAGGGACACGGTGAGTAATTTCGGGGATAGGGGCTTGCCGGTGTTCCACGCGGGGCAAAGTTCTTGGCAGCGGCCGCACTCGGTGCAGGTCATGAAGTCCAGGCGTTGTTTCCACGTTAGATCCGCCAAAGTGCCGGTGCCAAGCGTCGCGTCATCATCTAGCTCATCAAGCTGTTCCTCGCTCAGAAGCGGAGCCCCCTCCACAATGAGTGGCGAAGCCGCACCCAGGGTTTTGGAACCGTCGGCGTTGCGGCGAGCGTAGATATTTATTAAGGCCAGGAAGCGGTGCCATGCCACACCCATGCTGGTCTGCACACCAATCACGGTCATCCACGCCATTGAGACTACGACTTTAAGGAAGGACAGCACGGCTATCGAGTTAAGCAGGGCAGTGTTGGACAATCCAGCCAGGATGTTGCCGAGCCATGCGGTGGTGGGGTAGTGCAAGGCCGTAGCGTAGGCGGGGCCCAGGATTAGTTGGCCGCCCTCGTCGGTTACTTCGTTGATTGCTGCCGCGTAGTCGAGGGCGCGTAGGCCAATAACTGCTAGCACTACGGTTAGCACTACGAACTCAACGAAGTATGCCTGCCAGCGTGTGGATCCAAGGAACCTAGATGCTAGTGAGGCGGCTTGGCCGGTGCGGGTTTCGCCTTCTGCTTCTCGGTCACGGCCAGAGCCGGATGCAAGGCGCAAGGTGATAAGGCCGATGATGCCAATGAGGCTGGTCCATGCGAACAGTTCAACGATCCATTCCCACAGGGGGAAATGGTCGATTGCTCCCAGAGAGAATGAGGGGACACGAAGTTTACCCATGCCGGTGGCAAGAGTGAGCGCCAGGATAGGGAAGGAGAGCATAACGAACCAGTGCGCTATGCGAACCCCAGGCCGGTCACGGAATTCGCGGTGGCTCAGAATGGTTTTGATGGTCATCCACAGGCGCGGGCCAATTGGGCGGAGCCGGCCGGGTGCGCTCTGACCGGTGGCGACGCGCTGGTACATGACTATGACGGCGCGAACGAAGGTCAAGATTGCGACGATGGTTGCGATGATGGCGATCGCAAAAAGGGTTACGCGCAAGATTTCAGGGGTCATGACCTTCGCTCCTTAACGGTTTAGGGCATGTTCGTATTATCGCTTTATTGCGCCGTTGTCTCAAAAATTCGCTAGTCTGATTCTTGCTGTAAGCCAGTTAGCCGCTTTCGTCGCGAGTGAGGACAGTTTTGGTCACGATTTTGCTTCTTCATGCGTTGGCGGCTTGTGTTGCCCCGTTGCTCGGACGCAAGTTGGGGCGAAATGTCCTGTTCTTAACGGCTTTGGCGCCGCTTAGTGCTGTGGTGTGGGCGCTTTCGTACACGAGGGAGGTGTTCGCCTCTCCTCCGCAGTTCGTGTGGAATTGGGTGGGTGAGCTCTCTTTAGCGGTGACGTTCAGGCTCGACCCGCTGTCGTGGTTGATGACGCTGATTGTGAGCGGCGTGGGCACGCTGGTGATGCTGTATGCGGCGCGCTATTTCAGTTCTAATGCGGCTAGTTTGGGCCGCTTTTCTGCGATTTTCACGGCGTTCGCAGCGGCGATGCTCGGCCTGGTGACGGCTGATCATTTGCTGATTATTTATTTGTTTTGGGAACTGACCACGGTTTTTTCTTACCTGCTGATTGGTCACCATTTTGATAATCGTCCGGCGCGTGCGGCTGCCCGCCAATCTATTCAAGTAACGGGCTTTGGTGGCCTCGCAATGTTTGCTGGCTTCGTGATGGTGGCTGAGGCCCCGGGAGGCTCCTATTCGGTTCACTTGCTGGTGGCAAATGCGAGCAGTGGGGCGTTGCAGGTAGATTCGGCGCAGGTGATTGTGGCTGCGTTGCTGATCATTTTGGGTGCGAGTACCAAGTCAGCATTGGTGCCCCATCACTTTTGGCTCCCGGGCGCGATGGCAGCCCCCACACCTGTGTCTGCGTACTTGCACGCGGCTGCGATGGTGAAGGCCGGTGTGTATTTGATTGCGCGTTTGACGCCGGGATTTACGAATGTGCCGGGTTGGTCCCCGATAATTGTGGCGCTCGGGCTGGCCACTATGCTCCTGGGCTCGTATCGCGCGTTGCGTCAGTTCGATCTGAAGCTGGTGCTGGCTTACGGCACCGTGTCTCAACTGGGTTTGATGAGCGCGGCGACGGCTTACGGCACGGCCGCAACTTACGCGGCTGGCATCGCGATGTTGGTGGCGCACGCCGTGTTCAAGTCGGCGCTGTTTATGAGCGTTGGTTTGGTAGAGAAGGCCACGGGCACGCGTGATTTGCGTGAGCTTAACTGTCTGTACAAGCATCAGCCGGTGCTGGCCGCGTCCGCCGCGGTGCTCGCGTTTTCGATGGCTGGCGTGCCGCCTCTGCTGGGTTTCTTGGGTAAAGAGGCGTTTATTACCAGCTTGTTTGAGGGAACTGGTGCCGGTTGGGCCGCGAGCATCGCACCCCATTCGGCAGGTGCAAGCCTTGATGTTGCTGCCCTGGTGATTTTGACGCTCGGTTCGGTGCTTACTGTCGCGTACTCGTGGCGCTATTGGTGGGGCGCATTTGGACGCAAACGCATCAAGATTGAGATGGATAGCTCGCAGCTACCCGCTCTTACGCTGATCCCGGTGGTGGGTTTGGCGCTGGCTTCCTTCGCCGCAATCCAGCCGGCGTGGCTCCAGACTTTGACGGAGTACATTACCGAGGGAGGAGTGGGCGAGCCACACATCGCGCTCTGGTCCGGGCCCGGGCCCGCACTGATAACGGCCGTGATTCTGGCCGGAGGCGTGTGGATGGCGTGGCAACGCCCCCGCATTGCACGTATTCAGAGGCGCCTGGCTCCTAAGCACCTGCATATTAGCGAAATCTACAGGTGGCTAATGCTGGAGCTGGAACACTTCGCATCGCTCATCACCTCCTTGTTTCACCGCGGTTCTTTGCCGTGGGATATAACCACGATTTTTGCAGTATTCACAGCGGCAGTTGGTTTTGGCCTGGTCGAGGTGGGCCAGTCCGAGCTCAATCTGCGTTTGTGGGATTCGGCTACGCAGGTCGGAATTGTAGTGCTCGCGGGTGTGGCTGCGTTTGTGGCTGCGAGGTCGCGTTCACGTATTAACGCGGTGTTAGCACTCGGTGTGGTAGGTACCGCTATTTCGCTTCTTTATATGACGTATGGCGCCCCGGATTTGGCGCTTACGCAGATGCTGGTCGAGGTTGTCTCACTGGTTGTGTTCGTTCTGGTGTTGCGGTCCTTGCCGCAGAACTTCTCGGTGCGTTCGTTCGCAATTTCACGTTGGGCGCGCATAGGTTTGGCGGGCGTTTTGGGAATCGTAGTCACCGGCGCAACGATAGTGGCTACTCAGGCCCGCGTTGCGGAACCTATTTCTAACTTGATTCCTGCGGAAGCTTACTCGTTTGGTGCGGGTAAGAACGTGGTGAACGTGATCTTGGTGGACACGCGCGCGTGGGATACGGTTGGTGAGCTGTCGGTCCTGCTCGTGACCGCTACGGGCGTGGCGTCGATGATTTATCTGGTGCGTCGTAGCTCAACGCTAGAACGCGAGAGGCCTAAGACCCCCGGCGCGTGGTTGCCGGCAATCTCGATGCTGTCGGCGCGTTCGCGCTCGCTGCTTCTGGAGGTTGGCACACGGGTTTTGTTCCCCACGATGCTGGTTGCTTCCCTGTGGCTGCTCTGGGTGGGGCACAACAATCCGGGTGGCGGTTTTGCGGGCGGTGTCCTTGCAGGCATTGCGTTCACGCTGCGGTATATGGCGGGAGGCCGGTTCGAGCTGCGTGAGGCCAGCCGTGTGAATCCAGGTGCACTGCTGGGCTTTGGCCTGTTCACTGCAACGGTTGGTGCCGTGATGCCGCTGGCATATGGGAACACGGTTTTGCAGTCTACGGAGATTGACCTCAGTTTCGGCGTGCTCGGCAGTGTTCACTTCACGTCGGCATTGATTGTGGACGTGGGCGTGTACCTACTGGTTGTGGCGGTTGTTTTGGATTTGGTGACGGCGCTTGGCGGCCAGGTGGATAAGGATCGCGCGGAGGCCGAGCAAGCGCAGGTGAAGAACAAGATGCCTGCGGGTGCGCTTAGCGACGTGAGGAGGGAGCCGAAGTGAGTACTCCTTCCCTGGTTGTGGTGATTCTTGCGGGCGTGCTGGTTGCGGTAGGTGCTTACCTGGTGATGGAGCGCACGCTAACGCGTATCCTGATTGGTTTGGCGCTGATGGGGCACGGCGTGAACGTGTTGTTCCTCGCGGCGAGTGGTCGTTCAGCGCGTCCGGCTTTGCTTGGTGAGGACGTGGATCCAACGCTCATGGCGGATCCACTCCCGCAGGCGATGATGCTGACTGCGATTGTGATTGGCCTGGGTACTACAGCGTTTGGCATGGCGCTGGCGTACCGGTCGTGGCGTTTGTCTGGCCATGACGAGGTGGTTGATGATGTTGAGGATCGCCGGCTTGCGCGCAGGCTCGCGAAGGACCGTGTGGATGACTACGGGGTAGATGAGGTTACTGGTGAGGAAGATCCGCATCGCTTCTACGATGCGGAGGCCGTAGAGGATTCCGCGCAGGCGTCTGAGAGCGGATCGAGCCGAGGGGAGGGCACCCGATGAACTGGATGCTCCCTATTCCCGTACTGCTGCCGCTATTGGCGGCTGGCTTTGCCCTCGTGTTTGTGCGTCGCCCGAAGTTACAGCAGCTGATTTCGCTGGTGACGCTGACAACGGTGCTGGTGGTTGGCGTCATGCTGGCGGTAGCGGCAAACTCGGGCCCGGTGGTGCTGGACGTGGGTTCGTGGGCGGCGCCGGTGGGTATCACGCTAGTGGCAGACCGCTTGTCTTCGCTGATGCTCGTGGTTTCGCAGATCGTGACGCTCGCGGTGCTTGTGTATTCGCTGGCGCAAAATCTTGCGGATGAGGATCCGGATGTGCCGGTTGCGATCTATCACCCCACGTATTTGATTTTGATTGCGGGCGTTTCAAACTCGTTCCTCACGGGAGACCTTTTCAACCTGTACGTGGGTTTTGAGATTCTTCTTGCCGCCTCGTTTGTGTTGATCACGATTGGCGGTACGCGAGGCCGTATTCGTGCGGGCACGGTTTACGTGGTGGTTTCGCTGGTTTCGTCGGTGCTGTTCCTGATTGGTATTGGCCTGACGTATGCGGCTACGGGCACGGTTAATATGGCACAGCTTTCCACGAGGCTGCGCGAGATTGACCCAAGCGTTGCGCTTACTATCCAGCTGGTTTTGCTGGTGGCGTTTGGGATTAAGGCGGCAGTGTTCCCGCTGGCCGCTTGGCTTCCCAATTCGTACCCGACGGCTCCGGCGCCGGTAACCGCAGTGTTTGCGGGTTTGCTAACCAAGGTGGGTATTTACGCGCTGATTCGTTTGCAGGTGTTGTTGTTCCCCGGCGAGGGCGTGTCGGTGCTCCTAACGGTTGTGGGTATAGCGACGATGATCGTCGGTATTTTGGGTGCGATCGCGCAGCACGATATGAGGCGTTTGCTGTCGTTTGTGTTGGTCTCTCACATTGGCTTCATGATTTGGGGCCTGGCTGTGGTGAACAAGGCGGGGCTTGCAGCTGCGATCTTCTACGCGGCCAACCACATTTTGGTTCAGACCACGCTGTTCTTGATTATCGGACTGATTGAGCGTCACGAGGGCACTACGTCTTTGCGCGCTCTTGGAGGTCTGGCAAAAACTCATCCGATGCTTGCAATCATGTTCATGATTGCGGGGCTGAACCTCGTTGGTGTTCCTCCATTTACAGGGTTCATCGGCAAGGTGGGGCTTGCGCAGTCGTCGGTGCTGCAGGGCCAGTGGGAAGGCTACGCGCTCCTAGCCGCCGGAATCATCACGTCGTTCCTGACACTGTATGCGCTTATTAAGGTGTGGAATTTCGCGTTTTGGCAGCCCAAGTCTGATACGCACGTGACGGATACTGATTTTGCTCAAGTGCGCGGAGCTAGGTATCAGAGGGCAACGCTACGCGCTGCCGAGGCAATCTCGCGGATTGCGGATTCAGATGACCGCATGCAGGTTTACTCCCGTACCCGCAGTGAGATGGAGGGCTCGGCTGTTACGCGCTTGATGTATGCCTCGGCGGCTTCGCTAATCTTGGTCATGTTTGCGATGACCGCGGGTGCGGGCCCGATCTACGCCTATGCTTCGAATGCGGCGCTTGATCAGATGGAGCGCTCCACGTACCTGCACGCGGTGTTGCAAGACGATGGTCGCGGGGCGGGAAAGTCGAAGTTCGCGGCCGCGGACGCGCCAAAGATTTTGCAAGATTATGCGAAGTCGGCGCAGGAGGATTTGATTCGTGACTTCAGCCGTGACGGGCGCGATCTGGAGCCAGAGAAGCGCCAGACCGGACAAGAGCTGTGGAGTTACCAGTGGCATGCTCCGTTCATTCTTGACGAGAATAATGAGCACATTCAGAGCCATATTTTAGGTATGAAGTTGGCGCGGGATTATTCGGCGGCGTTCCCGAGGACGGGGTTAGCAAATGAGTAGGGTGAGAGCTTTCGCGTCAAAGCGGCTGTCGATTTCTATGACGCTGTGGTTGCTGGTCTTGTGGACGCTACTGTTTGCGAAGTTTGAACCGTTGGTGTTGCTGAGCGGTCTGCTGGTAGCACTTTTCATCCAGCTGATTTTCCCGTTGCCACGCTCGCGGTTCTTCGCAAACTTCCGGATTCGCCAGGGTTTGATCCTTGTTGGCGTGTTTTTGGTGGACATGGTGAAGGCGGCAGTTCACGTTGCAAGCGTAGTTGTGACGGGCCGCGATTATGAGTGCGGGGTTGTGCGAATCGATTTGCGCAGTAGCGCGGATATCACGATGGCGGTTACCGCTGCGATGATCAATTTGGTGCCGGGCACAATCGTGGTTGACTTGAAGCGCCGCGAGGGCGTCATCTACCTGCATGTGTTCGATCTTGAGACCCAGGGTGGCGTTGAAGGCGTGAGGGCAGCTTCGCTGGCGCAGGAGGAACGCGTGTTGAAGGCGCTGGCTTCCGCGCAGACGTTGGAGACCGTGGGGGTGAAACTGTGAGCACTTGGATAACGGTGATTTTGTTCGTTGCCCTGATGGCGATGATTGCAACCGCTTTTATGACGCTGGTGCGGCTGACATTGGGGCCGAGCATTATGGATCGGGCGGTTGCATCGGATGTGCTTGCGGTGGCGGCCGCAGGAATAACGCTGGTGCTTGCAGTGCGAACGGATCGCACGGATGTGCTGGTGCTCGCCATTATGTTCTCGATGGTCGGGTTTATGTATTCGGTAACGCTGGGACGTTTTTCGGAGCGCCAGCGAGACACTACGGATTCGCCTACTACGCCGGAGCAGTTGCGCGCGCAGGAGGTGCGTTTGATGCGTGAGGCGCAAAGCGAACTCCACGCGGAGGAGCGCGAGGCAATCAAGGCGGCCCGCGAGGCGCAGGCTTCGACGCAGTCGGCTAAGAGCATCGCGGATGCGGGCGAGCGCGCGAAGAAGGCGTCGAAGAAGGCGAGTGAGAAGCATGATTAGTCTCGAGGTCGTGTGGGATCTGTTGGGTGCATTGCTTCTGCTCGGCGGTGCTTCGTTCATGCTGGTGAGTGGTGTGGGGCTGCTACGTTTGCGCGATACGTATTCGCGCATGCACGCTTCGGCAAAAACCCAGTGGTTGGGCGTGTTCTTGATGGCTACGGGTGCGGCTGTGTCGATGCGGTCGTGGCAGTGGGTTGCGGCGGCGTTGCTGATTGTCGTGTTGCAGACGGTGTCGTCTCCGATCGGTTCGCAGTTGATGGCGCGCGCAACGTATCGCAATCAGGAGTTCGAGACAGCTGATCTGGTGGTTGATGAGTTGCTGGTAGATAACAAGCAGGCGGAGGCAATCTCGATTAAACACCCGCGCTCGCGCGATGGTTTTGCTCGGCCAAAGGATTATCCAGATTTGGATTCGTCCACAACAGAGGCCGGTTGAGTCCATTTTTTGAAGCGCCCCGCAACTCGTTTTGTGAATGTGTAATGATGAGGGCGTGCGTGAAGATGAACTGCTGGATGCAGACGTTTCTGATTCGGATAAACCTAAAGATGAATGCGGCGTTTTTGGGGTGTGGGCGCCGGGCGAGGAAGTATCTCGTTTAACGTATTTCGGGTTGTACGCCCTCCAGCATAGAGGCCAGCAGTCGGCGGGTATTGCTGCTTCTGATGGCAAGAGCATCATGGTTTATAAGGACATGGGGCTCGTTTCGCAGGTGTTTAATGATGAGGCTCTTTCAACGCTTGAAGGCCATCTGGCTATAGGACACGTGCGTTACGCAACGAAGGCGGCGGCTAAGTGGAAGCATTCGCAGCCGATGCTGGGGCCTACTGCGACGGGTTCGATTGCGCTTGGTAATAACGGAAACGTGACGAATGCGCTGCAGCTGCGCGATTTGGCAAATAAGGTTTCGCATCGCCCGATTGACGATGATGCGACGGGCACGCAGATTATTACGGCGCTACTGGGCGGGTACGGCACTGAGAAGGGCTGTGAACAGCATTTGGGGGAGGGGCTACCCACTGAGCGCGGTTCGCTGATTGAGGCGGCGAAGAACGTGTTGCCGCGTATTCAGGGCGGTTTCTCGATGGTGTTTATGGATGAGCGCACGTTGTATGGCGCGCGTGATCCGCACGGTTTGCGCCCATTGGTTTTGGGCCGTTTGGATACGGGTTGGGTGCTTGCGTCTGAGACCGCGGCGCTCGATATTGTGGGCGCGTCGTTTATTCGCGAGGTGGAGCCGGGTGAGCTGATCGCGATTGATTCAGACGGTATGCGCTCGTTTAAGTTCGGTAAGGCTACTCCGCACGGGTGCGTGTTTGAGTACGTGTATATTGCCCGGCCGGATACGAGGATTGCGGGCAGGTCGATTAGTTTGGCGCGTCAAGAGATGGGCGCGGCACTGGCACGCGAGCATCCTGTGGATGCCGATTATGTGATTGCAACGCCAGAGTCGGGCACGCCCGCAGCGATTGGTTACGCGCAAGAGTCCGGTATCCCGTACGCGCAGGGTTTTGTAAAGAACAGTTACGTGGGCCGCACGTTTATTCAACCCACGCAGAGTTTGCGCCAGCGCGGCATTCGGCTCAAGTTGAATCCGCTGCGCGACATTGTGCAGGGCAAGCGTCTGGTTGTGGTGGATGATTCGATTGTGCGGGGTAATACGCAAAGGCAAATTGTGAGGATGCTTCGCGAGGCCGGGGCAAGCGAGATTCACGTGCGTATTTCGTCGCCCCCGGTGGGCTGGCCGTGTTTCTTTGGGATTGATTTCCCAACGAGGGCGGAACTGATTTCCTCGGTTATGGACGAGGACGCGATTTGTGAGTGGATTGGCGCGGATTCCTTGGGGTATTTGTCGCTGGAAGACATGGTTGCGGCGTCGGGGCAGCCGGCCGATAGCTTGTGTTTGGCTTGTTTTAATGGACAGTATCCGGTGCCGGTTCCGCCGGGAACTCCGATTCCGGGTACGCCTGGCGTGACTAAGTGAGGTTTTGATGGTTGATTACGCTGCTGCGGGTGTTGATATTGAGGCGGGTGACCGTGCGGTTGAGCTGATGAAGGCCGCGGTTGCAAAGTCGCATAATGCGACGGTGTTTGGTGATTCGGGCGGTTTTGCCGGGATGATCGACGCGTCGGCGTTGAAGGGGATGAAGAGGCCCCTGCTCGCCTCGTCTACGGATGGCGTTGGAACGAAGATCGCTATCGCGCAGGCGATGGGTGTCCATGACACGATTGGTCAGGATCTTGTGGCGATGGTTGTGGATGACCTGGTGGTGATGGGTGCGAGGCCGTTGCTGATGACGGATTACATTGCAACGGGCCGGGTGGAGCCACAGAAGATTGCGGATATTGTGCGCGGCGTGGCGCAGGCGTGTGCGCAGGTGGATTGCCCTTTGATTGGTGGTGAGACGGCAGAGCATCCCGGTTTGATGGATCCGGAGGATTACGACATTGCGGGCGCCGCAACGGGCGTGGTTGATGCGGACGAGATGCTTGGTGCTCACCGCGTGACGGTTGGCGATGTCTTGATTGGTATTTCGTCTTCGGGCTTGCATTCGAATGGGTATTCGCTGGTTCGCAAGATTGTGGCTGATTCTACGTGGAAGCTTGATCGGGACGTGCCGGAATTTGGCCGCACGCTCGGCGAGGAGCTTCTTGCGCCCACGCGCTTGTACACGAAGCAGATGCTATCGATGATCGAGTCGCTTCCTCGCGGCGCAGTGAAGGCTTTGTCCCACATTACGGGTGGCGGTTTGGGCGCGAACATTTCGCGCGTTATCCCCACCGGATTTATTGCGCGAGTGGATCGTTCATCTTGGGCTATGCCGCCGGTATTTTCAACGCTTTCTAAGTTGGGCAAAGTCAGTTGGGACGCGATGGAGCAGACGTTTAACTTGGGCGTTGGCATGGTCGCGATTGTGGATGAGGCCGCAGCTGATGAAGCTCTGGGATTCTTGATGGCTGTTGGCGGCGAGCCGTGGGTGCTGGGTGAGGTCGAGCTTTCTTCGTCTTCGCTGCAGGTAGCGGATTCGGATCGTTTGGTGGAGGGCGCTAAGGGAGTGCAGGCAGGAGCGGCCCTGCTGACGGGCAGCTACCGGCTCTAGGAACTGCTCACTTATAGGTTGGTCAAGCATAACGAATCGGGAGGGCGCTTGCCCTCCCGATTTTCGCTTGACTATTTGTTTTGGGTGTTACGACTCATTTGTAGTCGTCGTAGTCATCCCAGTTGTCTTCGTCGGTTGCCGGGGGAATCTCCCCGTACGGATCTTTAGATTCGCCTCGCTCTGCAGCGAGTTCACGCTGCAGAGCGTCAAAGTCGGTCTCGGGCGATGTGTACTTTAGCTTCCGAGCCACCTTTGTCTGCTTGGCCTTCTGACGGCCGCGCCCCATTGGCGTCGACCCCCTCCACAGTGTCTTGCGGATTCCCGTGGGAATCCTGAGCGTCTAATGGTCTTTCAAGCGCCTATTCTAGCGAAAATCGGACAGATTATCCTAACGTCTAGAGACGTCTTTGAGATTATCTGTGGGTTTTCCGCGGTTGTTTGGCGTTTTAGATTTCAAATACTGGATCTATTTGCGCAGTTTCTTGAGTCCGGCGAGTAGGCCGAGCGCTACGCCAACTGATGCGAACTTGGCTAGTGCGCGCGGATCGCCTTTGAGGGCAGCTTTGGCTTCATCTGCCGTGTTTTGCCCAAACTGCGCGGCTTTTTCGCTGGCGCGTGTGGCTACCGCTTTGGCTTGTTCGCGCGGGTTGAGGCGGCTGCTGATCTCGTTGACGGTGGACTGCATCGCCAGGCGCGTGCGCAGGATTTCAGCTTCGATCTCTTCGACGGTGCGAGGGGTTTCGCTCACTTTTCCAATCCCTTCTTTGCTGCGGCGACGTTTAGTTTCATGTTGTCGCCCGGGTTCGGCTTGTCTGCCAGGCCTTTTTTGAGGAGGAGGGCTCCAAGTGCTGCAAGGATGATAACGATGAGCAGGAGGATGCCCGCGGTGATGAGGGCTGCAAGCCAGGGGGCTACAACGTTTGTGAAGCCAAGCTCGATGGTGCGGAAGATCCATCCGAGTAGGTAGAGGGCGAATACGCCCGCACCTGCGAGAAGGGCGGCCCCAACGCCGGCTTTCTTGGCAAGCGTGGTTGCTTTGACCTTGGTTAGTTCGATCTCGCCGCGGATCAGGGTGGTGATCTGGTTGGACAGTTCGTTGACTAGCTGCCCGATGCTTGTGTTAGGGCGAGACTGTGTTGTCTCCACAATTACTGGCGTGGCTGGTTTGGACCTGTCGACTGCCATCTTGAACTCCTCGAGTGGGTCGGTTGTGTTGCGGCCTTATTGGCTGCGAATTCTTGTGCGCAGGGCACACTGCTTCTAGTTTGTCACGAATCGCTGTTGGTCGCTTGAAATAGTGGTGCTTTCTGGCTGAAACTCACATGCTCATTCGGAGGTGATGGATTCGAGAATTGGTGCACGTGCCGCGCGCCGGGCAGGACCAACTGCGGCGAGGATGCCGATGACGATGGTTCCGGCGAGTAGTACCAGCAGGGTTGCCCAGGGGATTGAGAGCACGGAGATGCCTACTTCTTTGGTGTAGGTGACTAGGCCGATGCCGGTTCCGAGCCCGATGAGGATGCCGATGATGGTGCCGTATAGGGAGGTGAGGATCGCTTCGGTGATGATTGTCCCGGCGATTTGGAGTTTGCTGGTGCCGATGGCTCGCATGAGTGCGATTTCGGTGGTGCGCTCGTTGACGGCAAGACCGAGTGTGTTGATGATGCCGACGATCGCCACAATGATGGAGAGGCCGAGCAGGGCGTAGAGGACGGCAAGCACTGTGTTGATGGTGTTGCCTATCTCGGAGACCAGGTCGGTTTTGGTGTAGACGGCGATGGTGGGTTGGTCAGCGAGAGTCGCGCGAACATTTTCTTGCACTTCGTCCAGGGGCAGGTCGGTTTTGAATACGGTGACGAAGGAGCGTCCCAATGAGGTCAGGCCCAGGCCCTCGAGCGTATCGGGTGTGACCAGGGAGGTTGTGGTGAGGATCGTGGAGTCGTGGATTCCACCGATAGTTACGGTTTTGGGCCCAAGGTTGCCAAGGACGGTGAGTTCGTCACCAACGGTAAGACCGAGAGCTTGCGCGCTGTTTTTGGATAGCAGGATTTGGCCACGGTTGATGTTAGAGAGGGCGCCGCTGGCCATTGGTACTTTGAAGTCGGAGGCGAGGCGGGTGGTATCCACGGT
The DNA here is from genome assembly GCF_900119695.1 of Actinomyces urinae. Lineage (GTDB taxonomy): Bacteria > Actinomycetota > Actinomycetes > Actinomycetales > Actinomycetaceae > Gleimia > Gleimia urinae. The sequence goes on along the minus strand of NZ_LT632547.1, from coordinate 1,006,392 downwards.
GGTGAGGGCAAGGGGGAAGGTTTCGCCATCGACGGTGGTGGGTGCGAATGCGCTGGTGTAGGAGTCCCCTACGGATTTCACGCCCGTGGTGGCTCTAATCTTGGCTATGACCTCATCGGTGATGGATTCTCCGGGGCTGATGGGAGCGATGGTGAGGTCGGCGTGCAGTTCGGATTGGATCGCTTCGGTGGTGGAGGCCTGCACGGACGATGCCAGCACGGTTCCAAGGGTCACCAGACCCATGCCGATGATGAGGGCGCCGGCGGTGGCGCCGGTGCGTCGCGGGTTGCGAACGGCGTTCTTGGTGCCGATGCGCAGCGCTACGAGCCGAGTTTTGCGTAACGCGAGGGCGGGGAGGGTGAGGATCCCTTTGGCGAGAGCAGGTGAGGCAATGAGCGCGCCAATGACTACGGCCCCGGCGCCAAGTCCCAGGCAGGTGCCCGCCCAGGTAACGGCCTGTTTCGCGCCGAGGTAGACGCCTGCAGCCCCGCCTGCGATGAGTGCGCCGCCAATGAGGGCGCGCGGCCAAAGCGGTGCTTCTCGTACTCCGGAGACTTCCCTCATGGCTTCTACCGGCGGGGTGTGCGCGGCGGCGCGGGCGGGAAGGATGGCACCAACGAGGGTTACTGCGATGCCCACAATCAGTGCGGTAATGATTACGTCGCGGGGTAGTGCGGTGATAAGGGAGGTAACCATTCCGGCTTTGAGGAGGCCGAATGATGCCAGAGCTAGTAGGCCGGTGCCTGCGAGGAGTCCGAGTGCGGATCCAACAACCCCGATAACCAGGGCTTGAATGGCAACTTGAAGGAAGATTTGCAGGGGAGAGGCACCAACGGCACGCAGGTAGGCGAACTCCTTTTGCCGAGCTTTGACGGCCATGTGGAAGGTGTTGGCGATGATGAAGGTTGAGACACCGAGGGCGAGGACAATGAATACGAGTAGGAATGTGGTGACGAATCCAAGGGTGTCTTTGACGTTGTCGGCGGATTCCTCGATCGCGTCATCGCTGGACCTGACGGTGTAGTCCGCTCCAAGGCTGTTCTTGATGTCGCGAATGGCGACGCCTTGGTCCGTGTCGGTTTCCGTTTGTACGGCGATGGCGTTCACCAGTTCAGGCGTTTGGCTGAGCGAACGCGCAGTCTCTTGGTCGAAAGCAATGATGTTGATGGGCGAGACTTCCGCGGCTAGGTGCACGATTCCTACGATTTGGGCATGGTGCTTTTCGCCCCCGGCGATGTATTCGATCCGGTCGCCAACGGCCAGGTCGTAGCGTTTCAAAGCGGCCGCTTCGAACGCGATTTCGTTCTCATTGCGCGGGGTTTTGCCTTCAATCGTCCAGGGGGTGAAGCCGGCGAGAGCGCCGGTGGCAAGGGTGACGGTGCCGACGCCTGTGGCGGGTGATCCGTCTTGAAGCACGGTGATGGGACTCATGTAGACGGGCTGGGCGTCTTTGACGCCGTTTATGTCGCGGATTGTGTCGGCAGCGCCGGCGTCGATTCGCGCGCGTTGGCTCGAATCATCGGAGATCGGGTTGCCTTCCACCTGAATGGTGCCGAATGTGGTGGAGGCAAAGGATTGCACAAAGGTGTCTTCGAGGCTGGTTCGCAGCGCGAGTGTGCCGGAGAGGAATGCAACGCCGAGCACCACTGACAAGATTGTCATGAGGAACCGGGTGGCGTGCGCCCAAACGTCGCGCAGGGCTATTTCGATCACGCCTGCTCCTTACCGTTTTGCGCGTTGTCTTGTTCGGGTTTAACGCGTTTGACGATGGGGATTTGGCCGGTCAGTTCAAGGTCGTCCTCGGGAATGACGGATCCGGGAAGGTCGTGTAGTAGCTTCTGCGCGCGGATTAGAAGGTCTTGCGTTTCGGCGTCGAGTTCACCGGTTGGCGCGATGCGCCGTAGCGCTTCGTCAAGGGTTTCGCCGGGTTGACGTTCGGCGTCTTGAAAGCTTTCGGATTTGGCGGGCGTGGTTTGATTTTCGAGGACCGCTTTGTGCTCGCCAGGCTCGGGCGCGGGGGTGGAATCCTCGCTCGGCGCGGGGTGGCTGGCAGGCTCGCCCTCATCTTGCGGGTCGGTTTTGCGCAAGCCGTCGAGTTCGCGCAGGGCATCCAAAACGGCGTCAGGTGTGGGCTGGCGCAGTTCGGCAACGATGCTTCCGTCTACAAGAAAGAGGATGCGGTCAGCGTGTGATGCGGCGGTTGGGTCGTGGGTGACCATGACGGCGGTTTGCTCAAAGGTGTCCACGGCTTCGCGTAGGAATTTGAGTACTTGGGCGGAGGATTTGGAGTCCAGGTTTCCGGTTGGTTCGTCGGCGAACACAACGGTGGGTTCGGTAATGAGGGCGCGGGCGCAGGCAACGCGCTGCTGTTGTCCGCCAGACATTTCGGCGGGCCGGTGGGTCAGGCGGTCGCGCAGGCCAACGGCGTCGACGATGGTGTCGAAGCGTTCTTTGGAGACGGTTTTCTTGGCGATGTCGGCTGGCAGAGTGATGTTTTCTCGCGCGGTGAGTGTGGGGATGAGGTTGAAGGATTGGAAGATGAACCCGATTTGTTCGCGCCGCAGTTTGGTGAGTTTGCGCTCGGACATGCTAGAGATCGTGTTGCCGTCCAGGGTTACGTCTCCGCTTGTGATGGAGTCGAGGCCGGCTAGGCAGTGCATGAGTGTGGATTTGCCTGATCCGGATGGGCCCATGATGGCGGTGAATTCGCCGCGTCCGATGGATACGTCTACGGATTTGAGGGCGGTGACAGCGGCGTTGCCTTTGCCGTAGGTTTTGGTGAGGCCGCGGGCAATGATCGCGGGCTCGGTGGGGGTGGTTAGGGCCTGGAGTACACTCATGTGTCTATTGTCGTTGAAATGGACGCTGTTTGCGATGTGCACGCGAATGTCCACTAACGCTGATTCTGATTTGGTGCCAGGGCTAGAGGTTTGGGTACAGAAAAACCCTCGGATTTCCGAGGGTTACCTGTGCCTCCGACCGGCGTCGATCCGGTGACCTTTCGATTTTCAGTCGAACGCTCTACCAACTGAGCTACAGAGGCTCTGGTCAAGTTTCCTTGACCGAGCGACCCCGACCGGGCTCGAACCGGCGACCTCCGCCGTGACAGGGCGGCGCGCTAACCAACTGCGCTACGGGGCCTTGATGCGAAGATTATATTACCGGCCTTTTGAACCCTTGCCAAATTAGTGCGTTGCTTTATGCGTGTGAGCATGCTCTCCCTAATTGTCAAGGTAGCGCCCGTGCTTTGAATCGTTCAGGAGGGGTAACAGAACAGCGGTTTTTGGTATGAAAAAAAGACCCCTGCGGGTCTTGGTAGAAGTGGCGACCCCGACCGGGCTCGAACCGGCGACCTCCGCCGTGACAGGGCGGCGCGCTAACCAACTGCGCTACGGGGCCAACGTACCCCCAACGGGATTCGAACCCGTGCCGCCGCCGTGAAAGGGCGGTGTCCTAGGCCGCTAGACGATGGGGGCCTCTGCTCGCAATGCGTGCGATCAGACTCGTCAAAGTCTACGCGACTTACCTTCATGTTGGCAAAGTGTGAAGTTGTGAGGCCTCTCACCGGCGCTCAAGTTGTTGTGGGTATGCCGCGCCGAAAAGAAAATATCCGCTTCTGCACCTACTCTTTAAGTATGGACGGTAATGCTGAAGAGGCTGTGCAGGATGCGCTGAATTTGCTCCAACTATTTGCGGGCGTGGCGGTAGGTGTGCTGGTTTCGCTGGTGATAGCGATGCTGGCGTGGGTCGCACTGCGGGTGGTGTCGCGTAAGTCCGATAACTTCGCTTGGCTTGCAAGACGTGTGAAGATCCCGTTCTTCGCGCTGTTCTTGGTGGCGGGCGCGTGGGTTGGCCTGAATTATATGGTGCAGGTGCTCCCAACGGATGCGGCTACATGGATTCCGCCCTTGCAACACACGCTGCTGATTATCACAATCGTGATGGTCAGTTGGATGTGTTATGCCGGTGCGTACGTGATTGAGGACGTCGCGAAGCATCGTAAGGAGGCAACGGGGTCGCGCCGTCTTGCTACGCAGGCTCAGATGCTGCGCCGAATTGTGCAGTTGGTTGTCGTGATTTTGGGCGCGGTAGCGGTGATTTTGACGTTCCCGTCGGCTCGAATAGCGATGGGTTCGATTTTGGCGTCGGCCGGCGTGATTTCTTTGGTTGCTGGCATTGCGGCGCAAGATTCGCTGTCGAACACGTTCGCGGGTTTGCAGATCACGTTTACAGACGCGATTCGTGTGGGCGACGTGGTGGTGGTTGATGACCAGTTCGGAACGATTGAAGAGATCACCCTGACCTACGTTGTGCTGGCGGCCTGGGATGATCGGCGTGTCATTGTTCCGTCCACTCATTTCACGCAGAACAGGTTTGAGAATTGGACGCGCGCAAATACGAAGCTCGCTGGCACTGTGGAGCTCAAGCTGGATTGGCGTGCGCCCGTGCCTTTGATTCGGAGAGAAGTTGAGCGTCTGCTTGAAGAAACGGATCTGTGGGATAGGCGCAGTTCTAGTGTGCAGGTTACGGATGCAACGGATGGGTGGATGCTCGTTCGCATTGCGTTGACGGCTAGGAATTCTGGTGATCTGTGGGATTTGCGTTGTTATATGCGCGAGCATTTGATTGATTGGGTGGTTGAGAACGCCCCTTACGCTCTGACTCGTACTCGCGTGCAAAAAGAGGACGTGGTTGAGGTTAACCTGGATCGCTCCGAGCGGGAGATCGTGGAGCTCGCTAACGAGTTGCGTGAGATTGAGCGTGAGGGCGAGAAGAATGCGGCAAAGCCTGAACCGGAAGAGCCGCCTGCGCAAACGAAGCAGGAGGCTCGCATGCGCGCCGCGAAGAACCGGGCCAGCAAGGTGCGTCGCAAGCGGTTGCGTGACCGCAAAGTGACCACGAAAGTGGTCGCCGAGCCGGAGTCTACTCGCGTGTTGTCGCCTGCGGAGCTTCTTGCGATCCAGCAGGATAAGAGCCCGGAAACTCCCGCTACTGATAATGCGCCGGAAGCGAGTGATAGCGCGGTGACGTCAACGGTTGGGGATCGTTTGTATTCGGGAAGTGAAGAGGCCGAGGCCCGGTCGAAGAAGCTGGAGGGCCCCTCGGAAGAGATGCAGCGCAAGCGGATTGAGACGCAGACTTTGCGGGCGCTTCGCCTTGGTGATATTTCTGAGGAAACCGCGATCAGCAAGCTTGGTGGCGATGAGTCTGCCCGGCAGTTGGTGGAGGCGGAGATGAAGCGGATTCAAGAAGAGGAGCAGGAATAGTTATGGAAACTCCTAAGGTTGATGTGAATGCAGCGGCTCGTACGCAGGCGCAGTGGCGTGAGGTCTTGAACCCGATGGAGTACCACGTGTTGCGTGAGGCCGGTACGGAACGTCCTTTCACGGGTGAATTGTTGAATGAGGACCGCGAGGGGATTTACCGTTGCCGTGCGTGCGGCGCGGAGCTGTTCCGCTCGCAGACCAAGTTTGACGCGGGCTGTGGTTGGCCCTCGTTTTATAAGTCCGAGGACGCCGCGGTGAAGTACGTTGAGGATACTTCGCATGGAATGGTGCGCACCGAGGTGCGTTGCGCGAATTGCGATTCTCACTTGGGGCACTTGTTTGATGATGCGCCGCAGACTCCTACGGGACAGCGTTACTGCATGAACTCGGTGTCGCTTTCGTTTGAGCATACTGCGGGTGACTAGCTCGGGCAGGCGCGCGTTAGCGCCGGCGCTGTTTATTGCGTCTGGAACAACCCAGTACACGGGTGCCGCGTTTGCGGTGGTGTTGTTTTCGGTTATGGCTCCCACTACGGTGGCGTGGTGGCGAGTCACGATTGCCGCACTGGTGTTGCTGGCGTGGCGCAGACCGTGGCGGGAGCATTTGACGCTTCGCGAGGTGGGTGCGTCAGCTCTGTTTGGCGTAGTCATGTCCGGAATGAATATAGCGTTTTATGAGGCTGTGGCTCGTTTAGATTTAGGTGTTGCGGTCTCGCTGGAGTTCCTCGGCCCTGTGGTGGTTGCGGTATTTTTTGGGCGAGGATGGCTGAGTAAACTTGCGGGCCTGGTGGCTTTTGCGGGGGTTTTGCTGATCTCCGGATTTGGTATTGATAGAACTAGCTCCGCTGGAGTGTCTGGGTTCTTGTGGGCGATGTTGGCGGGCGGTCTGTGGGCGGGCTACATCCTGATTGGGCGCCGGATCGCGAGGGCAAGGTCGGGCCTCACTTCGCTCTCGATTGCAACGGCCACGGGTTCGCTGGTGTATTTCCCGGTGGTGTCGGGCGACTTCGTGTCGGCGTTCGAGTCTACGCAAACTTTCCTGACGGTGGTGGGCGTAGCGTTCTTGTCTACGGTGATTCCGTATTCCATTGAGCAGGTCATTATGAGCTGGATCGACGCGCCAACATTTGCGTTGTTAAACGCGTTGCTCCCAGCAACATCTTTGGTTGTGGGGGCTGTGGTGTTGCGCCAATTCCCGGCGTGGCCTGCGGTGGTGGGTTTGGTGTTCGTGTCGGTTGCTGTGTGGATGGCATCGAGGCCTCCTGAGCATCGACAAAAGAGAACCCCAAATATTAAGAATACCTGACCGCAACTTGGTTAAAATATTACTTTGCTAGGTTTGGTTACCTGTATTTTGTGCGAATCGTCGCTCTTTTAGAGTTTGCGCGCGAAGTCTGGCTCGCTTTCTGGAAAGTTAGAAGGTGTAAGGCCTGGCGTAAGCCGGGCTTGTTGAGACATTGAGAAGGGGGTTTCCGTAATGGGAGCTATTATTTGGTACATCATTGTTGGCGCGATCATTGGTGCGCTTGCTCGCTTGTTCATGAAGGGTGAGCAGCCGATGGGTATTGTGTGGACGATTATTCTTGGCGCACTTGGTGCAGGTATTGGCGGCTGGATCGCGGGTGCGATTGGTGTTGGCTCTGTTCTTGAGTGGGTCATTTCGATTCTGGTTGCTATGGGCTTGATTAGCTTGTACTTGAGCTTCGCAGCTAAGAAGAACTAGTTTCTACTTTGTTGAAGAGGGAGCCGCTGGCTCCCTCTTCTTTTTGTTGCTGCGGTTATGGGTTTAGGTTTTGTCAGTTGTCCTGCTAGGCGTTAAAATGGTCTGCACGGGCCTATAGCTCAATTGGCAGAGCAACGGACTTTTAATCCGTGGGTCCCGGGTTCGATTCCCGGTGGGCCCACCCGGCAGAAGCCCCTGCGAGAGCAGGGGCTTTCGCATATCCAGGCACAAATGCCGCAGGACTTCAGCTACCTTCGCCGTCAGGGGTAGGCGCCAAGTCGTTTAGCTCGACTTGGAAGAAATTTGCAACAGTTAGAAGCTCTTGCAGGCTCCACTCTACGTCGCCGCCAGTTTTGTAGCGCGATTTCAAACGGGATGTAGTTGCGGGCATGTTTCATATTGAAGCAGTGTCTGATACGCGCGGGATCGCACGGAACGTGCCTACTGCATGTCCTAGAGACCTACCGCGGCGATTAGCGCTCGGTCGGTATGAACCGGTGTTGTTTCGTCCGTGATGATCTTTGTGCCGTGGAGAACCCGGTAGGGGTAAAAATGATGTCCGAGGCAGATTTGTGCTCTAGAATTGACAAGGAAGATGATGCTAGTTAGATCTTGTAGCGTGTTAAGGCTAGTGTTTTGAAAGCCGGCAATGAATCATTAGCCTTAGTGGTGCGGGAAGTGGCTGGGTCTCTTGTTTTCAGAGCCTGATGAATGTGGCGCAAATCTCTAGAAAGCTTGTGGGCAGGGTGCAAAAATTGCACCCTGCTTTTCGTTTTTCGCATTTTTACATCCGTTTGAACTCGTCGTTAATGCGTTAGATGACTTCTTTGTAGTTGTGTGTTGTCCCGCTTCCACAGTGGTGTTGGCTGCCGTGTACTCTAGGGCGGCATAGTATCTGCTTTCGGCTTGTTCTCAGGTCTGGCCTTCAAGGTAACGAGGTATTCGTTGCGGCGTCCTAGTTCTTACATCTTTGTGTGAGTTTCCGACTAAAAGAGTGATATTGGTGGTTGCTGAAGCGTCCTGGGTTTTGTTCCGTTTCTTATACGGGGGTCAGCTTGGCTGACCGGGTTTGATTGTATCTTGTGATGACCTCTTCGGGGGTGGTGTAGTTGAGCGATTCGTGGAGCCGTTCAGTGTTCCACCAATGGACCCAGTTCAAGGTAGCCCATTCGACCTGGGTACATGAACTCCAGGACTGGGAGTAAATCAACTCGCTCTTGTACAGTCCGTTGACTGTCTCAGCTAGCGCGTTATCGTAAGAGTCACCAACCGAACCGGTCGAAGACTTAATCCCGTAGTCAGCGAGCTTATCGCTGTAGGCAATCGATGTGTATTGCGAGCCGTGATCAGCATGATGAACCAGACCATCAAGACCCTCTTTTGCGCCCATGATGGCCTGCTCAAGTGCCTCCAGTGGAAGAGCCTCGGTGGTCATGGTCGATCTGGTGGACCATCCCACGATCTTCCTGGAGTACACGTCGGTGACAAAGGCTGTGTAGACGAACCCTGACAAGGTGCGAATGTAGGTCATATCAGCGACCCATAGCTCGTTGGGCCTGCTGGCCTTGAACTCCCGGCTCACTAGATCCGGGCGAGTATTTGGGACTGGTGCTGGCCGGGTGGTCACAGGCACCCGGACGCGGCGAACACCGCTAATACCGGCGATCTTCATAAGCCTGGCGACCTGGTCACGACCGATATTCCACCCTGCACGCCTGGCAGCGTGCCACATCTTGCGTATCCCATACACGCCATAATTGCGAGCATGGATCTTCTTTAGCTCCTCGATCAGCATCCGGTCTCGTATGCTCCTAGCGCTGGCAGGCCGACTTTTAGCTAGCCGGTAGCCACGGGAGGTAATAAACCTGCCAATCGTATGCTCGCCTAGTACCCGGCAGATGAGCTCGACCGAGAAACGCTCGCGATATTCGTCAATGAACGCGATCATTTGCTCCCGGGGTGGTCGAGTTCTCGTGCGAAAAAAGCTGACGCGAGTTTCAAAATCTCGTTCGCCCGCCGTAACTCTGCATTCTCGCGTTTTAACCGTTTGATCTCTTCGTGTTCCTCACGAGTTAAGCCCTGGCGTTGTCCAGAGTCGATCAGAGACTGTTCGTACCAGCGACGCATCGACTCAACTGAAATCCCCAGTCGAGGGGCAATCTCGTTAATTGCTCTCCACTGCGTGCACGACCGGTCATCAGCAAGGCGATCCGCAACCATCCGCACCGCGCGATCCTTAAACTCTGGTGAATACCTCTTCGCCATGTTCCTAATCCTCTCAAAAACAGGTAGGAACAAAACTCAGTACGCTTCATTGCCAACCATTTTGTGTCCTTTGTTGTTGTGCGCGCACATTCTACGTAGTACGTAGAAGGGAGGTCGCAATGAGTGGTGTTAATCCGTGGGCTGGTTCGCCGGCCGTTTCTACACAGATGCATACCCAAGTTTTGGCCGGGGTGTGTGCGGCTGGTGTCTTGCCAGCAGGCATGGCGCTGTCGACTGACTTTGAGGGGATGAAACTTCTGAGGGAGTTCGTGAAGTTTTGAAAGATTTGACTTTGATTAGAAAGGAAGATTAATGAATGTGTTTTCTCAAGGCGCTGTCCTGATTAGTGTGGGTAAGGTGCGCTTGAGGGCGGGCTTGGCTAGTTTGGATTTGAACCCGGTTCCTGAGGCTCCTCCGGGAGTGGAGGCTATCGTGCAGACGGTGTTGAACTGGCTGTTGTGGATTGCTGGAGCAACAACGATGATTGGCTGCGTTATTGCCGGCATTATGCTTGCAGTCTCCAACGAGTGGGCCACCGGCAATGAGGCTTTACGCCGTGTTGTCTACATCGTTGGAACCGCGATCGTGGTCATGGTTGTTTTGACTTTGCTAAAGCTGGTGCTCTGACGATAGAAGAGAAGAACGTGAATGCGCTGACTAGTCCGGCGTTTCTTGTGTCGGCATTGTTTGTAGTGGCTCTGCTGGTTGGTCCGGGTTTCTTCATGGTAACTAGGGAATCTGCAAACGAGAACGTTGAAATCGCGTAAGACTCTACCGTCAACAGGTGCGACTGAACACGCGTATGAGTCTGATCCTGTTCATATACGGTCAATAACCTGGCAGTGTTCTGAAGTGTCTGGGTTGGTGACTTAGTGCCCAGGTGTAGAGGAACCTGTAATACCGATAACGCTGGTATCACAAACGTTGCTGGTACCTTCGGTTAAAAATTGAGTTCCGCTACACCGATCAGGTGGATCATGATATTAAGGCTCGCGAGTCGCGGATTCGATTCTCGGTGGGCCCACCTGGCGGAATCCCCTGCGAGAGCAGGGGATTCCGCGTATCCAGCAAGGCTTATTGCATTCCCTGTCCGTAACCGTGTTAGCGCCTTTACTTCGACACGGCTACGGTTTCCCTTTTGTTCTTGGCTTCTTCGCATCAGGCTCCCCAAAGGGGTGGGTTGCCGTCACGAATTTATTTCTCAGGGTGGTCGTTCCTGGAATGCAGTAGTCATCCCATGAGTAGTAACGTTGTCCGATCACTGTGTGCGGCGGATGTGCTGGATAGCTTGGGCGAGGTATTCAGCGTCGCTGATTTGTCCAGATAAACACTGCTCAAGCAAATCTCTAATGTAGGCGTCAGTAACAGTGTGGCCAGCTAAAGCAAGCGCAGCATCTGCAAACGATATGGCCTCGCGTACTGCGGCCTGAGATACTAAATGTGGTTGTGCTGACACGCTCATAATGCTTCCTCACTTCCGTGGTACACGCCTACCGTTGCGTGTGCTCTAGCCCTGTATTCGTTAGCGGCAATAATACCTGCAGCGTAGTTGGTAAGGTTTTCAACATCTCGCTCGGTTGCCTCGAAGCCCTCGTGCCACAATGCGGCAAGCGTGTTGCGCACGCCGAGTCGTTGCCGCTCATCAAGATTTTGGAATAATTCGGGCCAGCGTTGCTCAATGTCAAAAACGCGCATAATGCCTCCCAAGTGCTGTTTATTCTCTACCGTAGATGCGTGCATTACTCAATGGGTGGTGGTTCTGCACGGGTAGGGTTTTGGGCGCTAGTTTTGCACGTTTTGTTTGCTTGGTTTCACGCGGTTTCTAGTTTTGGTAGTTCAGGCGTGCATTATCGGTCGATAATGCACGCTCGTCTGGAGTGTAAGTCGTAGGGGCTAGATATTCCCCTAGCGGGACGCGGCGACTTATGTTTCGGCGACTGGCTGCTCGATGAGCGAAGCGAATTCCTCCGGGTGGCAGGGAAATCTCTTAGTTAGGCAAAGGCAAGGTGCTTTTCTTTATCTCGGCACTCGCTTAAATACATATTAATGATTGTTTGATACGGAACACCGGTACGTGCTGATTCTGCCTTGAAATAGTCCAGCGTTTCACCGTCAATATTGATTGTGATACGACGGCGAACCTTGCCAACGTAAGGGTTTGGCTGGCTGTGTGAAAAGTCCACTTCAGCAGGCATATCTAGAACATCTTTTACATCACTCATGACGATACCTCCAATACTGTTGAGACTCTGTTTTCGTTGATTTTCTAGCTGAAATAATTCTTATAGCTTCTCCACCGTGACGTTCACAATGGCACACCGTAAGGACACGAGCTTGAAGATCCATTCCGATTAGGAAAAAACGTTCCTCATCATCTGAGTGCTTAATATCAGGAGTCACACGCGCATACGGATCTGAAAAGGCTTCTGCAGCAGCGTCAAAACTCACCCCGTGTTTGACGATATTCAACGCAGCTTTATGCTCGTCCCACTCAAAAAACACATACATATTATATACATATAACGTACACAAAAGGAAGAACTAGAAGGCATCCGAGACAAGATACGCCCCCATAGGGGTCTAGGGTGTTTGACCCCAAGGCTGAAAACAGGTGAAAATGACCGGCGTTCAAGCTGGTTCCTATCTGTGTAATGCCACGCTCGCGCTCTGGTGTGACATCCGCCTAGGGGTAGGGTGCCTAGTTGGATGGTCTAGTTTCTTGATCTGCGGCACTTCTCCAATGCCGGGTAGTGGCGGCTTGGAACGCGCGGGTCCCGGGTTCGATTCCCGGTGGGCCCACCCGGCGGACGCCCCTGCGAAAGCAGGGGCGTCCGCGTATCTATCAAGGTTCATGACACTCCCCGTCCATAACCTTGATTCCTGTCTTATGCTCCCTCACTTCCGTGGAGCACGCCTACCGTTACGCGGGCTAGATACTCATCCGCGCTTATTTCTCCGCGCATGTAATCGGTTAGGTTCGTGACAATGCGCCGAGTCGGCGCGTTTCCCTCGTGCCAACCCAAGGCGAGTGTGTCAAGGGCGATTTCGTGTTGCGACGGCTCTAGGCCTTCGAATAGTTCAGGCCAGCGTTGCTCAATGTCAAAAGTGCGCATGGTGCCTCCTGTTTGCTATTCGAATTCTACTGTAGCTGCGTGCACTGTTCTCTGGATATCAACCCTGTGCGGGTGCGGGGTGTGCGCGCACAAAGACGGCCCGCTGTTTTACTGCGGGCCGCTGTTGGTGTTAGCGGATTGATAATGGTCAGATGCTAGTCGCACCCCATCAGGCAACCCGAATCTGTAATCGTTCCATTTTCATCTGGCACAACTTGGTGGTGCGCCCACCCGTCGTAGTCATAGCTATATTCGGGGAAGTTTGGGTTGTAGCAGTACTGCCCACCACCACACACGTCACCACTACCAGAGCCGCTATTGCCACCATTGCTGCCTGTGTTCCAGTCACTATAGCCGCCGCCACTGTAGTCATTGCCGCTGTAGTTGCCTTCGTATGTTTGTTCGTAACCACTTGAGCTTTGCTCTTGTTGCGCTTGTTGGGCTTCTGCTTTGGCTTTCGCCGCGTCATTTACACTCTTGGTGGCTTCGGTCAAGGCTTTAGCACTCTTACTCGCCTCGTCAGCGCGGGTGAACACGGTCTCAATGTCGGCCACGGCCTCTAGCGCTTCTGGCTTGGCCTGGTCGATAGCTTTAGCTTCTTTCAACGCCGCGTCTAACTTGTCAGTAGTGCTCTTTTCTACGCCTTCACGATTAGCCTTACCCGCCTGCTCAATTGCCTCGTTAAGGGTTTTCACTGCCTCATCAAAATCAGTTGAGGCTTTGCCTGCGACTTCTTCGCGCACAGCCTTAAACGACGCGGTGAGTTTATCGAGCACGCTTTGAGCCTGCTCTTGCGCGCTCTTAACCGCGTTTGCGGCTTGCTTGGCTTTTTCGCGCCCTAGCGTGGAAGCATCCTGCATCTCAACATCTTTGAGGTTGTCTGCTTCTTCTACCGCTTCGACAAGGGTCTTAGTGTCGGTGTCTTTTGCGCGCTGCGCAGCCATTTCAAGCATGGCCCCTGCCTGCGTCTTGGCCTGGTCCAGTTCAGTGAGGGTTTGCTGGTAGCTCGCTTGGGCTGTTTGGTATTGCTCGCGCGCGTTCTTGGTGTCGGCCTGGGTTTTCCATGCCAACCCGACCGCTACTAGGACGGCGATTAGTGCTACTGCGATAGTGGTAATAATGGGCGGCCGCTTATACCAAGCCGGTTTAACCGCCAAGGCTTGCTCGGTTACTTTTTCTGGTGGAGTGTTGGGCTGGCTGGTGCTCATGGTGTTTTCCTTTACCTGCTGGTGTCGAGTCTAGTTGATCGACGGAAGCGAGCCGTTTGGAAGCGCGCCTGGTAACTCAGCCAAACTTCTGGCATCGCACCAATCGAGCGAGCGATGGCCGCAAACACTGGGGCCCGGGTTCGGTTCCCGGTGGGCCCACCTGGCGGAATCCCCTGCGAGAGCGGGGGTTTCCGCGTATCCAGCAAGGCTTATTGCATTCCCTGTCCGTAACCGTGTTAGCGCCTTTACTTCGACACGGCTACGGTTTCCCTTTTGTTCTTGGCTTCTTCGCATCAGGCTCCCCAAAGGGGTGGGTTGCCGTCACGAATTTATTTCTCAGGGTGGTCGTTCCTGGAATGCAGTAGTCATCCCATGAGTAGTAACGTTGTCCGATCACTGTGTGCGGCGGATGTGCTGGATAGCTTGGGCGAGGTATTCAGCGTCGCTGATTTGTCCAGATAAACACTGCTCAAGCAAATCTCTAATGTAGGCGTCAGTAACAGTGTGGCCAGCTAAAGCAAGCGCAGCATCTGCAAACGATATGGCCTCGCGTACTGCGGCCTGAGATACTAAATGTGGTTGTGCTGACACGCTCATAATGCTTCCTCACTTCCGTGGTACACGCCTACCGTTGCGTGTGCTCTAGCCCTGTATTCGTTAGCGGCAATAATACCTGCAGCGTAGTTGGTAAGGTTTTCAACATCTCGCTCGGTTGCCTCGAAGCCCTCGTGCCACAATGCGGCAAGCGTGTTGCGCACGCCGAGTCGTTGCCGCTCATCAAGATTTTGGAATAATTCGGGCCAGCGTTGCTCAATGTCAAAAACGCGCATAATGCCTCCCATATCTATCCAACTTGTACCACAGGGGCGCGCAATGCTCCCTAGGTGTCAGCTCTGCACGGGTGCGGGTGTGAACCCTATTGAGCATGCTCAATGTTGAACTTGCCCCCACAGCTGTTTTCCCATCGTCTTACGTTTCGCTAGTTCTCACTAGTTCCTTTAGCGCGTCCTTGGAGACTCTAATCGTCCAGGCCTAGGTCAGCCTTCACTTCTTCAAGCGAGTAGTTGCGCAACTTGCCGGCTCCTGAATACCAGCGCAGGTTTCCAGCCGCCCATAATAGAATGCGGGTGGGTAGTTGTATTGGCTGTGTTGCTGGATTGTTCTAAGGTGGCGTGATGCCAGATAGAAAATGGGATTCGCTTGCTCGGGTCACCCGGGTGTTCCTCCGGGTTGCGGAGGCAGCACTGGTATTGAGCGCGTTGGCAATTATTTTGTCAACGTTTTTTGTAACTGTGCTGCAGGTCCGCGGCACGGGAAATGGGTTTGAGAAGGATGACGTGTTGGTTGCCGCGCATCATGCGGATTTCAGTCGGGGTGACACGGTCGCGTTCTTCCATGGAAACCGCATATTAGTACGTTCGGCTATTGCCATTGCCGGCGATGAAGTAGATGTGCTGGACAACGGTCATCTGGCGGTAAATGGTTTTGAGTCCCCAGCTGCGTTAACGCCTGAAGATTTAGCTCGCTCAGAGGTTTCGTTTCCGTCAACGGTGCCTGAGGGCGGTGTGCTGGTAGTAATCGGCCAGGGCAATACTTCCGCATTGCACGAGGTAGCGGGAGAGGATTTCGTTGGGCGCGTGGTGTTGCAAGTGTGGCCGGTGGGGCATTTGGGAAGGCTTTAACTGTTTCTAGGCAATCGGTCCCACTCTGACAAATAAAGTGATAGCCTGCAAAGGTGCGAACTGCACGTCTTTCGAACTAAAGAAGGAAGTTTCATGTCTCGACAAATCTCCGTGCAAGGGGGGGGTACGTGCAGTCGCGGTCGCGTTTGCCACGGTACTTGCCCTTTTGTTGGCGGTATCGTTCCCGGGCTTGGCAAAAGCTGCGGGTGATCCCACAATCACTGTGACCAGCCAGGAAGGCGATCACACCTACGGCGCGTACCAGGTCTTCGACGGCGATCTAGCTGACGTTGATGGCAAGCAGGTTCTATCCAACATTGAGTGGGGCACCGGTGTTAATTCCGACGCTCTCCTGAATGCTTTGGTTCAAGAGAATCTTCTTCCTGGCATTACCGCAGATTCTTCAGCAGCCGATGTCGCAAAGGCTTTGGAGGGTGCAGATGACGCAAAGGCTCTTGCATTTGCAAAGCTGGTCTCGAAGAACCTAAGCGGCACCAAAGCTGATTTCACCAAAACTGGCGATGCGGCTCCCTACACCTACAAGACTGGCACGATTGACGCCGGTTACTACGTAGTGGTGGATACGGACAAGGACGCTTCGGCTTTGACCACTCCGATCCTACGGGTTGTTGGTCCGGTCACAGTTGAATCGAAGTCTTCTGTTCCTACTTCGGGTAAGAAGGTTCAGGAAAACACCGGCATTGAGACCGGCCAGGTTAATGACGGTGTAACTGCTTACGATGTGACGGCTAACTATGAGATTGGTCAGAACGTACCGTTCCTTCTCACTGGTACCGTTTCGAAGAACATCGCAGACTACAACACCTACAAGTACGCTTTTGTCGATGAACTCTCTAAGGGATTCGACTTCAACGCTGATTCGGTAGAGGTTTACGTTGGCACCACTAAGGTGGACGTGGCGAACTACAAGGTCACTTCGGAAAAGATCGCCGATGCCGGTGATTACCAGGACGGAACGCGTATCCGTATTGATTTTGCCAACCTGAAAGATGTTCCGGGTGTAGACGCTAATTCGAAGATCACCGTTCGTTACACTGCGAAGCTGAACGAGAAGTCAGAAGCTGGCAAGGCGCAGCCTAACAAGGTGCACGTGGAGTACTCCAAGAGCGCATCTGACGATGAGGGTGAGCCTGGTAAAACGCCTGACACCGAAGTTTATGTCTTCACCTACAAGGTGGATGCTGAAAAGGTAGACGCGGATGATGCTGCGAAGAAGCTCGAGGGTGCCGAGTTCCGTTTGGTGAACGCCGATAAGAGCAAGGCTGCCATCATTGCGGACGGTAAGATCACCGGCTGGGCCGAAAATGTGGCTGGCGGCACCACCTTTGCCGTGCCGGCTGGCGGCGAGTTCTCCATTGAGGGTCTTGACGCTGACGTGCAGTACTACTTGGAAGAGACTAAGGCCCCAACTGGCTACAACCTTCCTTCTGGCGACGCGAAGTACACGCCGATCAAGCTGACTTCCTCGCTCAAGACTGAGCCAGGCCAGAAGCCTGTTGTTGAAGAGCTGAAGCTTGGTGAGAAGGCCGATGCGTCCCCAGCGGACGGCACCTTCTCGACGCTCCAGATTCAGAACTCGAAGGGTTCAACGCTTCCGGAGACGGGTGGCATTGGTACCACGATCTTCACGATCGTTGGCGTAACCGCGATGATTGCTGCCGCGGGTGGTTTCGTTCTACGCAATCGCAAGAAAGCGTAGACACCAGCCGTAACGGTCGATTAGATTGACCCTTTCGACGCGCGGACGTTCCCGCCGACAAACTAAGCCGTCGGCGGGAACGCCGCGCACGAAAAAGGGACGTCGCAGTTTTTCAGATATAGCGCTAATCGCCTTGTTCATTTTTGGCCTATTGGTTTTCCTCTACCCGCCGGTCGCTAACTTTTATAACCATCAGAGGCAAAAGGCCGCGGTGGTGAGTTACGAGGAAGCCGTGTCAAAACTGGACACCACTGAGGTGGAACGTCTTTTGGATGAGGCGGGAGCGTACAATGATGCGCTTGTTTATGAGCCGGGTAGGCTACCTGCTACGCAGATGGATCAGTATCTACGAATGCTGAACTTTACGGGCACGTCGGTGATGGGAACAATCCAGATTCCTTCGTTGGGAGTTAATCTGCCGATTTACCACACCACAGACGAGGCGGTGTTGCAGGCGGGTGTCGGTCATATTCCGGGTACGTCGCTACCGATTGGTGGAGTTGGAACCCGTTCAGTACTGACAGGCCATAGGGGTTTGCCGTCAAGCAAGCTCTTTACGGATCTAGACAAGCTAAAGCCGGGTGACATTTTTGTGATCCGAACGGGTAACCGAGAGCTGGCGTATCGCGTGAGCGACATCGTTGAGGTGTTACCAACGGAAGTTGGTGCTCTGCAGCTCGAGGTTGATCGAGATTTGGTAACGCTGGTTACCTGCACGCCGTATGGGATTAATACTCATAGGCTGTTGGTTACTGGCGAGCGAACCGAGTTATCGGCTGTAGGGTCTATCGCGGCGGATGCTGTGCGGGTAGACCCGGTGTTGGTGGCAGCTTTTGTGGCTGTTCCCATTTTTGTGGTGGGGCTTGTTGTGGTGTTGCGCCGGACGCGAAGTGTGTATGCGCCCAGGCACATGGGGAAGGATAATAACCATGCGGACGAAAAGTAGCTTATTAGCGCTTTGGTTGTCGATTGCGCTGGCATTTTCGTTGGTTCCGGCTCATGCTGATTCGAGGCCCGATGTTTTAGATTTTGAAAATGTGGAGGCAGACCGGCTGGGTTCTGTGTCGGCCATGTTCCACGCGGTGGATAACCAGCCGCTGCCCGGCGTGGAGGTCCGCCTGTACCGGATCGCTGAGATGGCCCCGGGTTTGCCTTTCGTGTTGGATGATTCTTACGCCACGGCTATCGGTTGGAAGTCGTTGACTGATGCGACTGAGCCGGGCGACCCCGATGTGGCGGCGAGCGCCACGCTTACCTTACAGTCTCTGTTGGAAAGAGATGGTGTGGCTCCAACGGCGCAGGCCACTTCCGATTCTGCGGGGCAGGTCCGCATGCAGGATTTGCAGGTAGGCGTTTATTTGATGACGGCAGCTCCTGTGAAGCAGGGGGCATATAGGTACGTGGCGTCGCCAGTGATTTTCTCGCTCCCTCAAAAGGGGAGTGAGGGCGAGCTCGATTACGACGTGGTGGTCGCGCCAAAGCTGGAGCCGCAGAAGGTAGAGCCAACGAAGTACCGTTTGGTCAAGCTTTGGCAGGATGAGCCGGTGAAGGATCGCAGGCCAACTTCGATCCAGGTGGACGTTTTGGCGGACGGAAAGCTCTTTGAGCGTGTGACTCTGAGCGCGCAGAATAACTGGACGTTCGAGTGGCAGGACGAGACGGGGGAGCGCCGCTGGTCGGTGGCCGAGAAACTGAGCGGGTCTTACGAGGTCAGAACTGCCGTGGATAATCACGTTTTCACGCTGACGAACATTGCTCCTGAGCCTGAGAATCCGAAGCCAAAGGGTCCACTGTCAAAAACGGGTATAGACGGGAAAGTTGGCGGTGTAGCCATCGTGTTGTTCTTAACTGGTTTAGTGCTTGTAGGCGCAGGGCGCATGCGCGGAAGAAATGAGAGGGCGTAGCCATGTTTAGAGGTGTTGAAGCCGCGAGAACACGCATTCTTGTCGCACTGGTGAGCGTTATCGCGCTCCTGGGCGTCATGTTTGTCATGCCCGCTACTGGTTATGCTGATCCAACTGCGCCGGAGGTGGAGTCGCAGACGGTTGAAACCGATACTCAACCTGATACTCAACCTGAGGAGTCTGCCGAGCTTTCCGTTAGCGAGGACACCGCTGCCGCGCAGCAGCCAGTGGGGGAGCCAGCCCCAGATGCCGGGGCTGCTGGGCAGTGCCCGGCAGATAAGAATGAGACCACTGTGAACCCGCAGGTGGTTGGTGACTTGCAGATCGAAATCGCGCAGTCGTCAACGCAAAAGGATCCCAATGTGGTCAATAGTGTTGCGCAGCGTTATACAGGTGAGACGTTCAAACAGCACATCGGTATTTCGAACACCGCTGCCGCAGAAAACGTGCAACACCGCATTTACCTGGAGTTTTCAAGTGCGGACGGTTACGCCCTGGTAAATGGTTCGAAACTGGAAGTGCGTGATGAGCCGTATTACCAGAACAGCGAAAACAAGCTAAACCCCTATTATTTCCGCAAAGCGGAGGGCGCGGAGAACACCTATTACATTGAGGTCCCCGGCTCGAAGATTGGTGAAGCGTTCTCTGTAGATCTAGAGACGAAGTACGACTCCCCCGCATCGCCGGGCGGCACGGCCCGCATTTGGGGAGCCGAGCTCACAACGGAGCAGGCGCAGGCCGCAGGCAACACTGTGGTTGATCCTGGTTGCGGTGTCCACGCCGCGAAATGGGACACGGTGCGGGACGAGTATCAGGCTGTTAAGAGTCAGCACACCTCGGGTAAGGTTTCCAAAGTTTGGCCAGAAGCCGCGGAGCCAGCCATCGGCTATAACGCCGCAAAAGGCGTTTATGAGCTACGCAATTTGAGGTACAGGCTCTACCTTGAAAAGGCTCAGGATTCCCCCACTCCGCCTACCGGTGGGGTAGGTCAGGATCCGTTCCAGAAGATCAAGGTAGAAGAGACGTTCACTGTGCCCGAGGGCTTCGAGATCAATCCTGACTATATTCAAGGGATCAGAGACGGGCTGAACAGTAGCGGTCGTGGTGGGCTTATGTCTTCTGACTTCTTGGAAGGGTGGACGCGCGAAGGTGATTACGTTAATGACCTCGTTTTCGCCCCTAGCATCAATGGCAAGAAAACGCCGATTTTTGGCATCCACGGATTTCAGCTGGATAAGGTGGATATCGGTTGGGCTCAGCCGCAGTTTGAATACAGGCAAGTGACTGGCAAACTTAGCGCCGATGGACGCACCCTGACACTGTCTTGGTACCGGAATAAGAACACAGCGACCAGAAGCCTGTATCTCCGTTTCGCTGACGATCTACTCGTTGCCAAGAAACTTCCTGAGGGTGGATCCGTCGAAGTGAGCAACGGGGTTGGAATGACGGCGCACTACACGCATTCTGATCCGAAGACAACCAATGCGGAAGTAACGACGCCGGTAAAGGTAGCGCCAGGTAAGGGTGAGTTTGTAAAGACTGCGGGTGACGGAAAAACGGAAGTATACCTGCGCGGACAGGCTGTTCCCTTTACTCTTAGCGCCAAGAACGTTGGTTCAGGCCCGTTGGATCTTGCGACAGTGAAGGACGATTTACCCACAACTCTTTACATGACGCCGGCACAAGTTCGGCAGGTGCTGGACAAGCCGGAATCTTCTGGCTTATCGATCACAATTTCGAATATCGTGCCGTGTGATGCAAAGCTTAACGTTCAGGTTGCCTCTGGGGGAACAGCAGAGCTTTCTCCCTCATACAACCCGGCGTGTACTGCCGACCCAACCACCGTGGAGATAAAACGTGCCGGCGATTCCATTACGTTCAAGGTGGGCAATGGCGCGGAAGAAACGCTGTCGGCTGCTGAAATTGAGAGCAAGCTGGCCGCGTTTGCAGTGAGGAAGGATACCGCGTACTCGCTTTCTTGGGCGGTGCCTGATGGCAAGATTTACGGTGGTAATGAGCTGAAGCTCTCGTTTAACGCCACAGTGAAAGACACTTATATTTTCGGTGACCCAATCGAAAACGATTCGGGTGAAGATGTAAAGAACACGGCATATTTTGGGGACACGCCAAGTAACTCCACGTTTAAGGCGATGCCGGAGGCAAAGATCGGAAAAATCTCTGATCCGGCCGAAGATGAGGAAGTTAACTCCGGTCAGAAGATTGACTATTCGATTCGAGTGCAGCTGGAGACTGGCTCCCCAGAAGGCTTCATCATGCCGCTTATCGACGAGTTATCGGGCCCGCACAAGTTGCTCGCTAGAGTTGATAAGAACCCAGGCTTGAGTGGTCTTGGGCTGACAACTAAGACGATTAAAAAGGTTGACTACTATGTGCTGGATAAGCCCGGCACTTACGAAAACGTCACTTTTGAATTAGTGGAAACCCCTCCGCATAAGGCGGATGTAGTGCACGACTTCATTGCAGATCATGTTGAGGTCGGCAATGAATCAACGCGAATCCAGTGGTACGTAGATGCCTCGAAGTACAGTCCAGGCGCGGTTGTTACCGCTCACTATTCGACGCTGGTTGATGAGCTAGACCCGTCTGACAACAAACAGCACTACGTGATTAACACGGCAGGCAACAGTAAACCACCGAGTGCAGAGACTCGTCATCCGGTTTCACGTCAGTACGTGACCAAGAACATCGTCACGAAGCGGGGCGGTACGTCCGGTGAGGATGAGTTAGTTAAACAAAGTCCGGTACGCCCAGGAGAATCTATTACGTACCGCGTCTCGGTTGCGAACTCTCGGGATACTGCGATCGACTTCACCAGTGCTGATGTTTACGATGCTCTTCCTAAGTCGCTGCCGGGTAAGCCGTGGACTAAGGATGACATTAGCGTGGAGTTCTCCGACGGTACTTCGGTGCGGGGTGGACAGAACTGGAGTGTCTCTCAGACTCCTCCTAATGGCGCTAATGACGGGGATGACACGCAGCAATACATAGTGTGGGGTGATGATTTCAAACTGAGCGTGAAAGGCGAGGTTTACGCCTATATCACGTTGAAGTTCCCTGATGCTGATGACGGCGAAGCCTATGTCTCTCAGTATTTGAAAGACACTTTGTACAACAATTGGCATGTAAAGACTATGAATGATGGCGTCAGCCACTTTGTTACCAAGAGCGGCGAGGATGGGAAGCCCGCTAACGCCGCACTACAAAAAGGCGTGCTTGGTACGGGTAATTTCGATCTTGGCTCCGGCAGTTATAACTATGTAAATGGCGGCGGCGGTTATGGGCCGCGCATTATGCTCGACCCAAATTCCGATAGCGCTGCGCGCACTGTGTATTCTCGTTCGGCAACAGATCCCGAAGGGAAACAGTCGTTTAACGGTCCTTACGCGCTCTATTACGTGTCGCTATTTAATGACGGCGGTTCGCGTCTGTATTTGAATGACATTCAAGACATGCTCCCCAAGGGCGTGACGTATAGAGCGTTCTTCCCAACCACGGATAAGTTTACTCAGGGGGATGGTTTTTATAACCCGGGTGGCAAAGCTTGGCTTGCGAATGTAGATAACTTCCGCACCTGGCAAGCCAAGAGCTCTGACGTTCCTATCGCCGTCGATGGTGCGGAACCGAAGAACGCTACCATTACTGCGTTAGCAGATGCCACCAACCCTTCGAAGATCATTTTCAAGGTATCCAATGGAGATGATGGACAGAAGGGCAACCTCGCGTACGACGAGGAGAGGCAGCAGTTCTATTTGAATCCAAATGAGCTGCTCGCATTCTCCTACATCGTGCTGGTTGGGCCTAATGCCCCGGATGATTTTGCTGTCAATAATGTTGCAATGCCTTATGACGACGTGACCGGGCAGGGCGTGAGCGTAAATCCGGACACCTCCATCAAGTCTATTGAGCAGGGTGACCAGGTTCTAAACGACGGCGAACGTTTCATTTGGGATAACGAAAAGGCTTCAGATAAGGGCTTTTCGCCTAAGCCGGGTACCGAACAGTGGCTGGCCTCTAACGTCAGTTTGACGCGAGACAAGCCGGTTCCGGGTATCGAAAAATCCATTGTCGCCAAGACATCCACGGGCGGAGAACGAACTGCGGATCCCACCCACGCGGCTTACGCAGATACCTTGCACTGGCAGATCAAGGCGTTTAATGATGCCAAGGAGACCATCGAGGGCTACGTAGTCTCAGATCTTTGGGATCCGAACTATCTACCTACAGGCGAGGTCAAGCTTTCGGTGGGTAGTACGCGCTTCACCGACGGAAGTAGCAAGGCGCTTTTCACATTCGGTGATTGGACGCTGCAAGATGGCAAGCCTACTGCCGTCCAAATTACGGCTGCGAATCTGGCTTGGAGCGTGGGACCGAAGAAACTCGTAGTTGACGGTGATCCGGTGGCGATAATGTCGCGAGGAGGCCAGCAAGCAATCTTCCACCTGTCGCTGACATCCACTTCCGATGGCCGCATCAGGTTCGACTTGCGTGCCGACAAGGATTCTCCGAAAATCGGATCCCTGGGATATGCCGTAGGCGGCGTGCCCATCAAATCGGGTGAGTCGCTGACCATGGAATTCTCTACGAAGAATCCAAAGCAATCTGGCGACTATCCGGCTGCTTTCAATACTGCTTTCTTCACTCTGTTGGAGCGGCAAGATTATGATCCGAAGCAAGTCAAGAGAGGTGAGAACACCGAGATTGACTTGAAGCTCGCTGACGACTTCTACAATGCTAACTGGAGCGGCAACACTGGAAGTAACCACACTGCCAAAGGGCTGAAGACCATCAAGGCTGAAGCCATGATTCCGATTGGCAGCGATGCATTTACGTCTTCTATCGAACGGGTGGAAGAGGTCTCGGATCCTGCGAATGCAGCGACGTCCACGTCGTCGCCGAATTACATTACCCTTAAAGACGCGTCCTCGACTTTCCGCTACTCGATGGAAGTTAAGAACAACAAGTCGGACCCGGTTAAGCGGATCACGATGATTTCTAACTTGCCGTATGTGGGCGATAACTACACGTTCGCTTCGGCTCCGGAAAGAAACTCCGCCTTCCCAGTTCGCTTCGCTGACAAATTGAACTTGAAGGTTGAGGTAGTTAGCAAGGACGGCACTCGCAAGGTGCTACCGGCAAGTGCTTACCGAATCGAATACTCGGATCAGCAGGAACCGGAAGCGTTCACTGCTGCGGATTGGGCAGGTGATGCAACTGCCAACTGGAGCACTACACGTACTGAGAAATCAAGATCTATCCGTCTTGTGCTGAACGAAACGGCTCAAGATTCGGATTTCTCGTTCGGTGGGGAATCGACTCTGGCGCTGTCTTTTGACGCGAATGTTGCCAAGCCTGCTGAAGTTAATCCTGACGAGATAGCGTGGTCAACGTTCGGCTACAACTACCAGGCACCAGGTAGCGATCTGAACCTTTCATCTATTCCTTTGAAGGTGGGCGTAAAGGTTACGGGGCCAGCCGCAACTGAGCTTCCAAAAACTGGTGGCGTTGGCGTGTACGTAGTGTATTTGCTCGGTGCGCTAACCATGGCTGCGGCACTAGGTGGGCTCGCGCTGCGTAGGCGCTCATAACGATTAGTATGACACCGAAGGGCCGAAAAAGAGGCAGAGTTTTAACGGCTCTCGGCCTGCTAATCGTTGGAGTGGCCGTAGGGGCACTTGTGTGGTTGCTCGCGCCTGGGGGCGCGCGCAACTCGCACGCTCTGGCGGAGCAAGCTCTGAAGATCATGCCCGACCCTAAACCTGCAGTGGTTAATAATGAAAACACCCCTGCCATGCCCGGGTTGAATATTCGCGGGCAAGACGTGGTTGGTGTGCTGACTATTTCGGATTATGGCCGTGACTTCCCGGTGCTAAGCGCAATGGACAAAACGGCCAAGTTTCCGGGGGTGTATGCCGGCGCTGCAAACAATGGAACCCTAATAATAGGGGTGTCGAGCTACTTGCCGGGCTTTAGCGGCCTTACCTCCCTACAAGACGGTGCCCAAATCAGGTTTACGGCTGTTACAGGCGAACAGTACAGTTACCGGGTGCTCACCGCAGAGTCCATTCCTGCCGCAGATGTATCAAAGCTGAGCAGTGGGGATGATTGGGACCTAACGTTGTACACCCCCTCGCTGTCTGGCGTGCAGTTTGAAATCATCCGCGCCACCGCAGTGGTCAGCGAATAACTCCTCGCATAATTTAGACTGCAAGTGTTAGGAGATGAGTTCAATGAGTCAGCCAAGGTTCCACCGTCCCGCAATGCTTAGTTTTGAGGACGCTGAGAAGATCGAAGGTGATTCAGATCCGGCAGCTGCGGCTTTGGTAGCAATGACTTCAGCGCGTGCCCTGCTGGGCCTCGCTGATGACGAGTTTGGTGACAACGCGGTGCGGAAACTGGTTGCGGCAATCCAAGAAGAGGGTGTGGACATAGTTTCTGACCTATGGGAACGCAGCCCTGCGTTCACACTCCCAGGCGCGCTGTGGCGTCTGTATTTGTTGAACGAGTGGTATCAGCGCGACTCAATCAAAGTACACGAGAGGTTCGTGGAGGGCCTGAACGCGCCGTTTACCGCAGGAGTGGATGATACGAATCCTCGACCGCAAACTCCGGATGACGCCGAGTTTTTTGAACGACTGAATAAGCTGATGACGGGATCCGGATGCACAGATTTGTCTAAGCTCTTGCGCGACGCGGCTCTGGCGATGAGGATCCTCGCATCGGGTGCCACATTTGGTACCACCTGGATTCGTACGGACAAAGACAGGCTTGCGAATATGGTAACTCGCCGTGCTCGCGCCCTGGTTGAAACCGCTAAAGAACTAGATGAAGCGGCGATAAGATCTGAAAATGGCCGGCTAATCTGATGCCCCTTGGGCTTTGAATAGAAAAGTGAGATCGAGAAACGATGGCTGAAAATACTACGCCCAGCAGGCAGCCGCAGGCCCTTGAAAACACGGACCAGGCTGGCGCGCCTTTCGCATCTGCAGAGCAAAAGGACATGTTCCTGCTCGTCAAAAAGAAGGCTCCAGAAGCTGTAGATGAGCTACCAAAAGAGAGGTTTGCCGACCGCGAGCTTTCGTGGATGAGCTTCAACCGCCGCGTCCTCGAACAGTCTGAAGATACCGAACTCCCACTACTTGAGCGTGCCTGGTTTTCCACGATTTTTTCGTCGAACTTAGACGAGTTTTACATGGTGCGTGTTGCCGGTTTGAAGCGCCGCATCGCGGCAGGCATCGCAAAGGTCGCGGCATCAGGTCTAACCCCACGCCAGATCCTGGACGGTATTACACAGCTGACGCGTGAGCTTACAGCGCGCCAAGTGAAGTCGTTCCACGAGGACCTCCTGCCCCTCCTCCATGAAGAAGGTCTGCATCTGCGTTCCTGGAGTGAACTTGATTCCGCGCAGCAAGACGCCTTGTCGAAATACTTCCAAAAGCGTGTTTTTCCCGTGTTGACACCGCTCGCGGTTGACCCCTCGCACCCGTTCCCATACATTTCGGGCCTATCTTTGAACCTTGCTGTTGTGGTTCTGAACGAGGCCACGGATAAGACGTATTTCGCGCGGGTTAAGGTCCCGCAGTCCCTGCCGCGCCTGGTTAATGTCGAGTCTGTTATGCCCGATTTTGAGGGCGTAGCTACGGAAGATCTCGCGGCCACGAAGGCGGGCACAAACTTTGTTCCCCTCGAAGAGATCATTGCCGCGCATTTGGATACGCTCTTCCCCGGCATGAAGGTGCTGGAATCACACGCGTTCCGCGTGACTCGTAATGAGGATTTGGAAGTCGAAGAGGATGACGCGGAGAACCTGCTAACCGCGATGGAACAAGAACTACTTCGACGTCGTTTTGGTCCGGTGGTGCGCCTGGAGGTGGCGGAGGACATTTCGCAGACGGTGCTGGATTTCTTGATCGATCGGTTGGAAATCTCAGAGCAGGATGTGCTGCGCTTGCCAGAGCCGCTTGATCTGACGGCGCTTAACGACCTGCATGATTTGGACTTGCCGCATTTGAAGTACCCCAAGTACGTGCCGGTAACGCCGAAGGGCTTGGCGGAGTATGAGTCGGCTAGGGCGGGGGATATCTTCTCATCCATCCGCAACCACGATGTGCTTTTGCACCACCCGTATGATTCGTTCGCAACGTCGGTGCAGCATTTTGTGGCTACCGCTGCGGCCGACCCGAAGGTTTTGGCGATTAAGCAAACCCTGTACCGCACGTCGGGTGATTCCCCGATTGTGAAGGCCCTAATCGATGCTGCGCACGCCGGTAAACAGGTTGTGGCTATCGTGGAGATCAAGGCGCGTTTCGATGAGGAAGCGAACATTTCGTGGGCGCGCAAGCTCGAACGTGCGGGTGTGCATGTGGTTTACGGAATGGTTGGTCTGAAGACGCACTGCAAGTTGTCCATGGTTGTTCGTGAAGAATCCGATGGTTTGCGCCGTTACTGCCACGTGGGCACGGGCAACTATCACCCCAAGACGGCTCGCGGATATGAGGACCTGGGCCTGCTAACCTGCGACCGCGAAGTTGGTCAGGACCTCACGCGCTTGTTCAACCAGCTGTCCGGTTACGCTCCGCGTACCACGTTCCACCGCCTGCTGGTTGCCCCAATGTCGATCCGCTCGGGCCTGATTGAACGCATCGATGAACAGATTGAGCGCAAGAAGCGCGGCGAGGAAGCCTACATCGGTATCAAAGTGAACTCGATTGTTGACGAGGCCGTGATTGACGCGTTGTATCGGGCCTCAAGGGCGGGCGTGCCCGTCGATCTGGTTGTGCGTGGTATTTGTGGGATTCGCGCGGGAGTGAAGGGGCTGTCGGAAAACATCCGGGTTCGCTCCATTCTTGGCCGCTACCTGGAGCATTCACGCATTTATTGCTTCGGACCGGAGGGCAGTGAAGAGGTGTGGATCGGCTCGGCCGACCTCATGCATCGCAACTTGGATAGGCGCGTGGAGGCCCTGGTGCGTATTACGGACGAGGGCCAGATTGCGTACCTGTCTAAGTTGCTACGCACGGAAGCCTCTGCCGATGTGACGTCGTGGTATTTGCGCGCGGATGGCTCTTGGGTTCGTCACACGCACGGCAAGAAGGGCCGCAAGCTCACTGATATTCAGCAGTTGCTGATGGAGAACGCTTCCTCCCGGGTGAAGGGCAGGAAGGTTTTCTAGCGGCCAGATCCGCATTATTGGCAATCCCGAGGATGCCCTGCGGCGTCCTCGGGATATTTATATGTGACTTTGGGCGCTTTACCGCTTGGTTTGTCTGATTCAGCGTCGGGGTCCGGCGTGGTTTTACATACGATTGGAGGAGGCGAAGCTAGGAGAACCGATGATCGAGTTCGACGATGTGTCAAAAACCTATCCCGGGGGCACGCAGGCCGTTGTTAACGTGTCTTTTACTGTGCCTAGTCATTCAACCACGGTGCTTGTAGGGTCATCAGGATCGGGTAAGTCCACCCTGTTGTCAATGGTCAATCGCATGATTGAGCCTACGAGGGGGCGGGTTCTTATCGATGGCGTTGACGTGGCTACGGTTAATCCGGTTAAGTTGCGTCGCTCTATCGGTTACGTGATGCAGGCGGGTGGTTTGTTGCCGCATCGTACGATCATCGACAACATTTCAACGGTTCCAATTCTTAACGGAGTGCCCCGTTCTAAGGCGTATGAGCGCTCCCGTGAACTGATGGATCTGATGGGGCTAGAGCAGCAGTTGGCTAATCGCTATCCGGCGCAACTCTCGGGCGGGCAGCAGCAGCGCGTGGGGGTGGCCAGAGCGCTGGCCGCCGATCCCGATATTTTGCTAATGGATGAGCCGTTTTCTGCGGTTGATCCGATTGTGCGTCGCGAGTTACAAGATGAGGTTTTGCGGTTGCAACGCGAGCTCGGTAAAACGGTTTTGTTCGTAACCCACGATATTGACGAGGCGTTCACGCTGGCTGATGATGTGATCGTGCTGGGCTCGGGCGGGCAAATAGCTCAGCGGGGTACCCCCGACGAGTTGCTGACGAATCCGGCTAGTGATTTTGTCGCATCATTTATTGGCCTCACGTCCGGTGCGCGCAGGTTGCGTGTGCGGGGTGATTCGCGGATTGTAGAGGACGCTACGGGCCGGCTACTTGGGGCGCTTGAATGACTTGGGTGGCTAACAACGCGCAGTGGATTGCGCAGCTAGTGTGGCTTCATCTGTGGCTGTCGGTGAGCGCGATTTTGGTTAGTGTGCTGATCGCGGTGCCGGTGGGCTGGCTCGTTAATCGCCACAAGCTGACGCGCGAGGCTTTAATTGCGTTAATCAGCGTGATTTACGCGGTGCCGTCTTTACCAATGTTTATTGTGATTCCGGCGATTACAGGCGTTTCGATCCGCTCTGCGGTAGCAGTTGTGATTGTTTTGAGTATCTACGGCGTTGCCCTGTTGCAACGCACGGCTGCGGACGCGTTTGCGGCGGTGCCGCAAGAAGCGTTGGGTAGCGCTACGGCAATGGGCTATTCACCGTGGCAGAAGTTTTGGCGCATCGAGTTGCCGCTTGCTGGTTCGATTATCATTGCGGGCCTGCGCGTGGTTGTGGTGAACACGGTCAGTTTGGTGACGGTTGGCGCAGTGATTGGTATCCAAAGTATCGGCACGCTGTTTACGGATGGTTTTCAGCGTGGAATCATTGCCGAGGTCGTGACGGGTTTGCTGCTCACGATTGTGCTGGCGCTTGCGTTGGATGCTCTGACGGTGTTGGCTGGTTGGTTGCTGTTCCCATGGAAGAGGGCGGAGCGGCTCGGTCCGGGGCCGCTGGTGGTTGCGGGTGTGACACAGGATGAGCCGGCCGATGAGGAGGGCGCGCGATGAACTTGTTGGGTGATGCGCTTGCGTGGGTGGCGGATCCGGGCAACTGGTTGGGTGCGTCCGGGATCTGGGTGCGCCTGGGCCAACATTTGGCTATCGCGCTCGTGGTGCTGTTGATTGCTAGTGCGGTGGCGCTTCCGGCGGGCGTGGCGGTGGGGCATACGCGCAGGGGACAGGGCGTGGTGGCTGCGATTGCCGGTGCGGCAAGGGCGGTGCCAACCCTCGGTTTGCTGACGCTGCTCGGCCTTTTGATGGGGATCGGTTTGAAGGCGCCGGTGATTGTGTTGGTGGTGCTGGCTATCCCACCTTTGTTGGCTGGTGCGTATTCGGGTGTGGCAAATGTTGATGTGACTGCGGTGAAGGCGGCTCGCGCGCTGGGCATGTCGGAGTGGCAGATCGTGCGCGGGGTTGAGCTACCGCTCGCCAGCCCGGTGATTATGGGCGGTGTTGGTTCGGCGGCGTTGCAGGTGGTGGCTACGGCGACGTTGGCCGCGTATGTGGCGGATGCTGGTTTGGGCCGGTTCATCTTTTCGGGCTTGTCGGCCCGGCGTTATGACGAGATGCTGGGTGGCGCCATCCTGGTGATTATGTTGGCTCTGTTTGTGGATTTGGCGTTTCATCTTGCGATAAAGGTAAGTGAAAGGCATGCTCGCAGGAGCACAGGTGTGGCGTAGGCAGGGGTTGCCGGCCGCTTTAGTTTGTTGAAGGTATCAATAGTAGGAGTGTTTATGTCTTTGAAACGTGTTCTGGGCGCTGCGTTGGCGGTTGGTTTGACTGCGTCGCTCGCGGCGTGTGGTGATTCGTCATCGTTCGAGCAGGGCGAGGCGTCGAAGCCTGCCGAAGATGCGATCGTGATTGGTTCGTCGAATTACTACTCGAACGAGATCATTGCGGAGATTTACGCGCAGGCTCTTGAAGCCGAGGGCTTTGCCGTGCAGCGTGACTTCAAGATCGGTGCGCGTGAGGTTTTGAATAAGGAGATGGAGGACGGTTCCATCGACATTCGTCCGGAGTACACGGGGCCGCTGCTGCAGTTCTGGAATCCGGATAATGAGGTAACTGGCAAGGACGCGATTTATGAGGAGTTGAAGAAGACCGCTCCGCAGGGTTTCCAGGTGTTGGATCAGGCGGAGGCCACGGATCAGGATTCGTACGTGGTCTCGCGCAAGTTCTCGGAAGAAAGTGGAATCACTTCGCTTGCTGATTTGAAGAATTATGACGGCAAGCTCGTTGTTGCGGGTAGTTCTGAGTTTGAGAATCGCCCGAATGGCCCGAAGGGTTTGAAGAAGCATTACGGTGTGGATGTTGATTTCACGCCGATTGAGGACAAGGGCGGCCCGTTGACGGTGAAGGCGCTACTTGATGGTGACGTGCAGTTGGCAAATATTTTCTCGGCCAGCCCGGACATCAAGGTGAATGATCTTGTGGTTTTGGATGATCCGCAGGGCATGTTCCTCTCATCGCACGTGGTGCCGCTAACGGTGTCTGATCTTGACCCGAAGGCCGTAGAGGTACTCAATAAGGTGCAGGCAAAGCTCACTGCCGATGGTTTGCTGGATCTGAATGTGCGTTCGTCGCAGGACCAGGAGTCCGCTGATGTAATCGCTCGCGAGTGGATTGAGCAAAACCTGTAGATAAAGGCATTTAGCACTTGTGCGGCTTGTCCACTTGAAGATTTCGGTTACCCGAAATATGATGAGGGTTGTTCGTTAGGTTTCAGGTGGGAAGAGGTCACTGTGGCGCCCGCTAAGAAAGTTCGCAGGCATAGGCTTTGGCCCATGTTGGGGCCGGCTTTTGTTGCCGCTGTCGCATATGTTGACCCCGGTAACGTGGCCGCGAATATCTCGGCGGGCGCTAAGTATTCCTACATGCTGGTGTGGGTGCTGGTGCTTGCGAATCTGATGGCTGTGCTGGTGCAGTATCAGAGCGCCAAGCTCGGCCTGGTAACCGGTCGTTCGCTGCCGGAGCTTCTGGGGGATCGTCTGCCCAGGCGGCGTCGCGTCGCGTTTTGGTTGCAGGCCGAAACGATTGCCGCAGCCACTGATTTGGCGGAGATAATTGGCGGCGCTATAGCATTGCAGTTGCTGTTCGATTTGCCGCTGATTGTGGGCGGTTTGATTGTGGGCGCCGTGTCGATGTCGTTGCTGATTTTCCAAAATGCGCAGCGCCAGCGCCAGTTCGAGGCCATCGTGGTTGCCCTGCTGGTAGTTATCACCGGCGGCTTCTTAGCGGGCTTGTTCATAGAGCCGCCCTCGGCAACCGGTGTGGCTTCCGGCCTCGTTCCCCGTTTTAGTGACACGAACTCGGTGTTGATCGCCGCGTCGATGCTGGGCGCAACCGTTATGCCTCACGCCATTTATTTGCATTCGTCTTTGGTAAACCACCGGTTCAATAAGAAGAATCGAAATTTAAAGATTCTGCTTCGCGCAACGAGGACGGACGTGGTGTTCGCCCTGATTGTTGCGGGCGCGGTGAACTTGGGGCTGCTTCTGCTTGCCGCGTCCGCGCTGGGCGGACACGCGGGCACCGACTCGATTGAGGGGGCGCACGCCGCGATCGAGGCCGTGTTAGGTCCGGGGATTGGCGTTGTGTTCGCGGTGGGTTTGCTGGCCTCCGGCCTTGCCTCTACGTCGGTGGGGGCGTATGCGGGATCGGAGATCATGGGCGGCCTGCTGCATGTGCGAGTTCCGCTGTGGGCTAGGCGCTTGGTTACCCTCATTCCTGCGTTGATAGTGCTGTGGGTTTACCCAAATCCTTCGTGGGCGCTGGTGATTTCGCAAGTTGCGCTTTCGTTTGGCATTCCGTTCGCGATCATTCCGCTGACCTGGTACACCGCCAGTAAGGATGTCATGGGGAATTACCGCGACGGCACGCCAATGAAGATAGCGATGGCCGCGATTTCTGCCTTGATTGTGGCGCTGAACTTCGCTCTCATTTATCTAACATTCACGGGCGTGGACGTGCCCGCCTAGGTGCGGGCGCCGCTACTTGCCCCCTTGCTCGCATTACGCAAACTGTGGGCGTGGCCGCCTCGCGGACTCTCTTACGGCTCAGAGTGAAAACCGGTAGAATCAAATCAGATTTGTCCGTGTCCGCAACCCTGAAAACTTTCGCCACCGCAGTGGCGGCGCGTTCAGTGGTATGTAAATTTCGAAAGTTCACCGTGGCTAAATTTAGACCCAGCCCAGTGCCTAGCCGAATTGTTAGGTCTGCGGGCGCTATTGTTTGGCGTCCGCGAGACCGGCATGTGCCGGTGGAGTTCGGCCGAGAGTACAAGGCCGATGAGATCGAGGTCTTGATCGTCCACCGGCCTCGCTACGATGACTGGTCTTGGCCGAAGGGCAAGGCGGAGGTCAACGAGCCCCTCATCGCGGCAGGTGTTCGCGAGGTGGAGGAAGAAACTGGCGTCCTCGTGCAAATGCACGCGCCGCTGAACACGCAGCGTTACCGCCTTGGTTCGGGGCAGACAAAGGAAGTGCACTACTGGATCGGTACGCCGGTGACGCACGGGGGAGTGGAACGCTCGCGCATCCCGGTGGTTCCCGCGCCCGCTAAGGAAATTGATTTGACGCGTTGGGTGGATCCGCGCACGGCGCTGGACATGCTCACGCGCCGCGGTGATAGACGTTTGTTGGATGATGTGATTGCAAGGGCGGAGTCCGGCCGGCTGGTAACGGCAACTCTCGCGATTGTCCGCCACGGGGCGGCACTGACACGGGCGCAATGGGATGGCGCGGAGGCAAAGAGGCCGCTAAATCGCGCCGGCGTTGTACAGGCGCTGGATCTGGTGGATATTTTCTCGGCGCTTGGTGTTTCGAGGCTACTGTCCAGTCCGTGGGTGAGGTGCCGGTCTTCGTTGGAGCCGTACGCGGCGGTGGCAGGTCTTAACTTGGTTACCGCACAGGAGCTTACGCAGGAGCAAGCGCAGGCCACTCCGGAGGAAGCGGCGAAGGTGATTGAGCGCCTGGTGCAGCGCCCGGCGCAGCCGGTTGTTGTGTGCGGCCATAGGCCCGCGCTCCCGGCAATGTTTGAACCGTTGCAGGCGATTGCGGCCAGTCAGCTGGCCCGCCAGATTCCAGCGGAAGACCCTTATTTACGGCCCGCACAAATGCTGGTTGCACACCTGGCTTACCCCGCCGCGAATGCGAAAACTCCGGAAATTGTGGCGTTTGAAACACAAAGGACTATCAAACGGTTTTAAGTTGGCCGCGTGTGCTTTAACAATTCACCGTTCGTTTACCTAGTTCGCGTCTGGCCTTAACTTTGCGTCGATACCTTTTCTAGCGGTTGCAAAAAGCAGCTTCTCCCGTGCGTTTGCGTGTGGGAATACCTTATTGAAGAGGACTATTTGACGTGATGAACCTTAGACTCTCTAGAGTAGCTCTAGCTTTTGGAGCGGGCACGATCGCTTTTGGTCTTGCCGCTTGCGGTTCGGATAACCCGGTTGCCCAGAATGAGGGCGCGACCTCGACGGAGATAGCTGAGGGAGCAACGCTTTCTGGCTCCGTAGCGGGTGCGGGCGCTTCTTCTCAGGAAGCCGCGATGAATGCGTGGATCGCTAAGTACCAGGCGCAGCAGCAGGGTGTAACCGTTTCTTATGACCCGGTTGGTTCGGGTGCTGGCATCACTCAGTTTGTTGGCAAGCAGGTTGCGTGGGCCGGCTCTGACGCCGTCCTGAAGGATGACGAGGTCGCGGCCGCTAAAGAACGTTGTGGCTCGGACGCTCTTAACCTCCCGGTCTACATTTCCCCGGTTGCGGTTATTTTCAATCTTGA
This sequence comes from Actinomyces urinae, assembly GCF_900119695.1. Taxonomy (GTDB): domain Bacteria; phylum Actinomycetota; class Actinomycetes; order Actinomycetales; family Actinomycetaceae; genus Gleimia; species Gleimia urinae. Next base: position 971,881 of record NZ_LT632547.1, on the reverse strand, counting down.
GGGCATCGACACGCTGAACATGGATGCCGAGACCATCGCGAAGGTGTTCTCCGGTGAGATCACTAAGTGGAATGACGAGGCGATTGCTTCGCAGAACCCGGATGTTGAGCTTCCGGATCTGACAATCACGCCGGTTCACCGCGCGGATGAGTCGGGCACCACTCAGAACTTCACTGACTACTTGAGCAAGGCCGCCCCGGATGCGTGGCCGCATGAAGCCGCCAAGGCATGGCCGATTTCTGGTGGCGAGTCCGGTGACAAGACCTCGGGTCTTGTGCAGGCTGTGACCGCTGGTACCGGCACGATTGGTTACGCGGATGCGTCGCAGGCTGGCTCGCTCGGTACGGTTGCGCTGAAGGCTGGCGATGGCTACGTGAAGTTCTCGAACGAGGCTGCAGCGGCTGCTGTTGACTCGGCTGAGCGCGTAGATTCGGGCGTTAAGGGCGATCTTGGTTTGACCATCAACCGCACGCCGGAAGATCCGAAGGCGTACCCGCTGGTTCTGGTTTCCTACTCGATCGTTTGCTCCACTTACGAGGATCAGGAAACGGTTGACCTGGTGAAGGGCTTCATTGGCTTCCAGGCTTCCGCTGAGGGCCAGGCTGCCGCTTCTGAGGCTGCTGGCTCGGCTCCGATCTCCGCTAACATGCAGGGCGAAATCAAGTCCTCGCTCGACATGATCCAGGTGGCTAAGTAAATGAACAACACCGGGAAGATCGGTAACAAGATCTTCCGGTCAGGGGCAACTGCTGCAGCGGTCACGATCCTCGTGACCCTCGCGGCGGTTGCCACATTTCTGGTTGTGAGAGCCTGGCCGGCGATCAGCGATTCTTCGGTGCGTATCCGAACGGTTGGCAGTGCGGAAGAGCTAAACATTTGGCAGTTCACTGGCCCGCAAATTTTCGGTACGGTGCTGGCGGCTATCCTCGCTATGTTACTTGCCGTGCCACTCTCTATCGGAATCGCACTTTTCATTAGCCATTACGCGCCAAAGCGCCTTGCTCAGCCGCTCGGCTACATGGTTGACCTGCTGGCCGCGATCCCTTCGGTTATTTACGGCCTGTGGGGCGCGATGTGGCTAATCCCAAGGCTCGTTCCGTTCTACGAGTTCTTGTCTAAGTATTTAGGGTGGATCCCGCTGTTTGCAGGTCCGGTGTCTACAACTGGCCGCGTTATCTTCTCTGCTTCTTTGATCCTTGCTGTGATGATCCTTCCGATTGTCACGGCGGTTGCGCGTGAGGTGTTCTTGCAAACCCCGAAGGCTCATGAAGAGGCTGCATTGGCTCTTGGCGCAACGCGTTGGGAAGTTGTGAAAATGGCGGTATTGCCGTTTGGACGCTCCGGCATTATTTCAGCTGCGATGCTCGGTTTGGGCCGCGCGCTTGGCGAGACGATGGCGGTTGTAATGGTGCTTTCGGTGGGCTCGAGCTACTCGTTCAACATTTTGCAAGCGGGTAAGCACTCCACCATCGCGGCAAACATTGCTCTGCAGTTCCCCGAGGCCACGGGCACGTACACGTCTGCCTTGATTGCCACGGGTCTGGCACTGTTTACAATCACAATGATCGTTAATATGCTTGCGCGCTGGATTATCGCTAGGCGTGCCGAGTTCTCGGGGGCCAACTAATGTCTGTCGAAACTCAAACAACAGCGAACCCTAACCCGTTCGCTTCTCGCAACCCCGCCTTGGATAGGCGCCGTAAGCTGGCTGACAAGAGCTCGGTTGTGCTTGTGGCGTTGGCATTCGCTTTCGCGATTATTCCGTTGGTTTCACTACTGTGGATTGTGGTGGAGAACGGTTGGGGTCGCCTCTCTCCGTACTTCCTCACCGTTTCGATGAACGGTGTGTACGGCGGCATGGATGCGGGCGGTATTTACCACGCGATTATTGGTACTTTGCTTGTCACGGGTTGGGCAACGCTCATCTCGGTTCCAATCGGTTTGGCAACCGCGATTTACCTGGTTGAGTATGCGGGCAACTCGAAGCTTGCGCGCGCAACCACTTTCTTTGTGGACGTGATGACGGGTATTCCTTCGATAGTCGCCGGCCTGTTCGCCGCAGCGCTGTTTGGTCTACTCGTTTCGCCGGCATATCGCGCGGGTATTATGGGCGCGGTGGCACTGTCGGTGCTGATGATCCCAACGGTTGTGCGCTCGAGTGAAGAGATGCTACGCCTAGTACCTAACGAGCTTAGGGAAGCGTCCTACGCTCTTGGCGTTCCAAAGTGGTTAACGATTGTGAAGGTCGTGCTCCGCACCTCCGCTGCCGGGTTAACAACCGCGGTTATGCTCGCAATCGCGCGCGTTGTTGGTGAAACCGCGCCGCTACTTATGACCGTGGGCGTGATTGATTCGATCAACTTCGACGTGTTCGAGGGGCGCCTCATGACGCTTCCCGTGTACGTGTACCGCCAATATTCGCAGGGTCTGGCGCCGTGTGGTGCGCTGGAGAACTGTGTAGAGACGATCAACTACGATCGCGCTTGGGCCGCCGCCCTGGTGCTGATTTTGCTGGTAATGCTGTTCAACCTGATTGCTCGAATCGTGGCGCACTACTTTGCGCCTAAGGGCAGGAGCTAAAAGAGAATAACGATGGCTAAAGAGATCATTGTTGAGAATGAAGACATTTACTACGGCGATTTTTTGGCCGTAAAGGATGTGAATATGCGGATCCACGCTAAGTCAATCACCGCGTTGATTGGCCCGTCTGGATGTGGAAAAACTACGTTCCTCCGCACACTGAATAGGATGCACGAGGTCCTCCCAGGCGCTCGCGTGACGGGAAGCGTGAAGGTTGGGGATAAGAACATTTACGACAAGGACGTGGATCCGGTTCAGGTTCGCCGCTCCATTGGTATGGTGTTCCAGCGTCCAAATCCTTTCCCAACGATGAGTATCCGCGATAACGTTTTGGCTGGTATCAAGCTCAATAACAAGAGGATGCCAAAGTCGGATCAGGATGACTTGGTTGAAGAGTCATTGCGCGGAGCGAACTTGTGGAATGAGGTTAAGGACCGTCTGAACAGCCCCGGTTCGTCTCTTTCGGGTGGCCAGCAGCAGAGGCTTTGCATTGCGCGCGCCATCGCGGTTTCGCCCGATATTTTGCTGATGGACGAGCCGGCATCCGCACTTGACCCCATCTCGACCCTCGCGATCGAGGACCTCATGATGGAGTTGAAGGATGATTACACGATCGTGATTGTCACTCACAACATGCAGCAGGCAGCTCGCGTCTCGGACCGCACGGGTTTCTTCAACCTGCGTGCAGCTGGTGAGCCGGGCGGTTTGGTGGAGATTGACGAGACTTCAAAGATCTTCTCTAACCCAACGGAAAAGGCAACTGAAGACTACATTTCAGGCCGCTTCGGATAAATTCTTCCAAAAGGTAGAGGGCGAGGACTGGGTCCTCGCCCTCACTTTATTATCGGTATCGAAATCTACGGGCCGTCTTGGGTGCGAAGAGGTTACAGGCCGGAATTTTCAAACGTGCTGGTTACCGGTGTAGGGCTGATAGCAACGCAAAGAAGCGTGCGGTCTCCCGCTTGATCCCAGCTTTCTGCGGTAGGCATCAGCGGGTAGATGTCCAGGGTAGAAGTGCCGATTTCACTTCCTACAAACGTCTTGAACTCGGTTGCGCAAAACTCGGATGCGATGTCTTGAATGGCGTCCATACCGGGGAACTCGTCTCCGGTTAGTTCCTTTTCTGCGTATACCTGAGCTTCGTGCTCGCTGGTACAGGCCACTGTTTTGACGGTTGCCAGCTCAAAACCTGCGGACATATTGGCATCGTCAGGTAGGTCCAGACAGTTCCCCGCTTCGAGTTCGAGCGCCGAGGTGGTGGAGCAGGCGGATAGAAGTAGCGCTAAAGCGAGCACCCCGCCAATGTAGCGGGGCTTCGCATTGTGTTTAAAGGTTCTCATCAGTTCTCTACGGTAACACTAGGTGCAGTAATAGGTAGATTATTGCTGCCACTGCTGCGGCCGCAGGGAGGGTGAGGAACCAGGCGACAACGATGTTTCCGGCCACGCCCCACCGGACGGCGGATAAACGTTTGGTGGCGCCCACACCCATGATGGCCGAGGTGATGGTGTGCGTGGTGGAGATCGGCGCGTGCACTACGAATGCGGTGAAGTACAGGACGGTCGCAGATACGGTTTCGGCAACGAATCCGCGTGCTGGGTCAAGCTCGATGACGCGGCGGCCGAGGGTGCGCATGATGCGCCAGCCGCCGGAATAGGTACCTGCAGAAATGGCGAGTGCAGCTGCGAGTTTAACCCACGTGGGGATGGTGAGCTCGCCGTCCACGATCACGTTGTGCGTTTCCCCGTAACCACCTGCAAGGAGGGCCATGACGATGATACCCATCGTTTTTTGGGCGTCTTGGAGGCCGTGGCCAAGTGCCATTGCGGCGGCGGACACGGTTTGTGCGAAGCGGAACTTACGCATGGTGCGGTGGTAGGCGAGGTTGCGTACAAGGTACAGCGCGATCTGCATGATGATGTACGCCAGGCAGAAGCCTACGAGTGGAGATAGGAACATCGGGATGATGACCTGCATGGTGATGCCGCCCCACAACACGGTGGTGGAGGACGCCAGGCCTGCGCCCACAAGACCGCCGATGAGGGCATGCGAGGACGAGGACGGTAGCCCAAACCACCAGGTGATGAGGTTCCAGGTGATCGCGCCTATTAGTGCGGCCAGGATGATCCCGAGCCCGTGTAACTGCATCGTCGGATCGGTTGAGGTGGTGAAGTGCTGAATATCGATGATGCCTTCACCGATGGTTTTTGCGACTTCGGTGCCGAGCAGGGCGCCAACGATGTTCATGATCGCTGCCATGCCGAGTGCCGCGCGGGGCGTTAGCGCCCGGGTGGACACGGAGGTTGCGATAGCATTTGCCGCGTCGTGGAAGCCGTTGGTGAAGTCAAAGCCAAGTGCAATGACGATTACAACAACGACGAGAATGAGATTCAGATCCACCGCTTAGGACTCCTTGATCGCGATGGTCTCAACGCCGTTTGCGAGTGCTTCGAAGGAGTCGATCGCTTTTTCGAGGACTTCGATGACGTCCTTCAGCTTGATCACTTCGAGGGCGTCGTATCCGCTTTCGAAAAGTGTAGAGATGGTCTTCCTGTATGCCTGATCGCCGTCGTTTTCGAGGCGGTTGATCTCAACCCAGTAGTCGCGTAGGCCGCCAAGAGTCTTAAGGCGAGGCATCGCTTGGGCGGTGAGGTCGCAACAACGCTGGATGACGTTGAGCTGTTCTGCCACGCCGGCGGGAAGTGTGCCAACCTTGTATAGGACGATGAGGTCACCGGCCTCGTCCATGTAGTCCATGCAGTCGTCCAGATGGCTGGAGATGTAGGTGATGTCATCGCGGTCGAGCGGAGTGACAAACGTTTGGTTGAGTCGCTCTGCAATCTCGTGGGTAACCTCGTCACATGATTGTTCAAGGTGGTGTAGGTCGTCGCGAAGATCGACACGACGTTCCGGAGTTGCAGCGTTGATTTTTGCAAGTAGCTCAGCTGCGGATACCAAAAAAGTTGCTTGTTTGGTGAAAAGAGTGAAGAAGATGTTGTCGTCGTTGGACCTAGAAAAACGCACTTGTCATACTCCAATACGCGGTCGTTGGTCACATGCGAATTCAACATTAGTGTACTTTACTGATTTGACCTATTTTAGTAATCCGCCGTTTAAGTTTTGGTAAAAGTGCTTTTGGCTCTATAAGTGACATGCAGATAAAAGAACGCGAACCTGATGGACACTAGCTATGTTTTGAATCCCGCAGTTTTTTAGCAGTTTGTTTTAATAATCATGTGGTTTTAGACATTGTGTCTCGCTAGAATCGCCGTATGAGCGGTGAGCATTCTAAAGATCCAGAATTTGAGTTGGATGAAACATATTTGGAGATCCTTCGTTATTTGCGTCGCGATTCGCGCATGTCTGTTGCGGCGCTTGCAGAGGCTGTGGGAATCTCTCGTTCTAATGCGTATGCGCGGCTTAACACATTGGTGGAGTCCGGCGTTATTGAACGGTTCACGGTCGATATTAATCCGAGCTTGATTGGCAAGAAGGTTAGCGCATTTGTGTTCCGCTTGACCAGAGCAAGTGGAAGCAGTTCGGAATGCAGCTTAGTGCGTTGTCAGAGCTTGACTATTATGCGGTGACTACGGGTGAGTATGACGTGATGTTGCGGTTGCGTGCAGACGATGTGCCCGGAATCCAGCACGCGGTGGTGGACGTCATTTCTCAGTGGGAATGTGTGCGCGACACCGAAACGGTGTTCTTGATGCAAGAGCAAGACAGCGATTTTGATTTGGCTCCGCAAAAGGTTCAGCCCGCAACGCTTGATTTGCTTGGGGTTTTGAAGTTTGAGTCAAATGCGGCGCGCGGTTTTCGCGGTGGGATAGGCGCAGAAGACTAGCGCGGTAAGCGGGCATCAACGCAAAGCAAAAGACACCGAACCAAAATGCGCCTGTCGGCGCGAAGGCCGCTCGTAGCGGCAGAAGTTGGAGCCCGGGGCATAGTTGGTTCGGTGCCTGCTTCAATACTAATGCAAATTGTGAACTGTGCACCTCAAAATGCCCGAAGTAGGCCTTGGATTTGTTCGAGCGCGCCAGTTTGCCTGCTGTGGTGGGGATTCTAGGTTGAAAGTGTGGGAGCATTTGGGTGTGGATGACAAGAATACGAAGAATCAGGCAAAGAACGATTTGGGCAAGCATAGGCGTGCTTCGCGCTTAGGTACGCCGGGTTTGTCGGCCCCAAAGGAGGGGGCGGAGGCATCTAAGTCTGTGCGCGTGTCAAAAAGCTTGAAGAAGGCGCGTGTGTCGCAGCGCCGCGTGGGGACGAAGAATCGCGGTAGGGCGCAGCAAATCTTGTCTATTCCCACTCGTTATCTTTCAGCCACGATCGCTGTCTTGTTGGCGGGCTCTATCGTGATTGGCAACTTGGTGTTCGATACGAGGATGGTTGTCAGCCTTGTGGTAGTGGTTGCGATGGTCATCTTCGCGCGCGGCCTGGCTGATCTGGTTCAAACTCCGGTGCGTTACACGTCGCTGGTAACGATACTGCTCGTCGGGCTCGTCACGTTGGCCGCCATTAGCATCAGTGACGATTTTGCGTGGGCAACCGTAGGCCTTGGCATGGTGGTGTTGGTGGCGGCGATCATGGAGGCCACGCGGCCGCTTCCGCGCACAGACCTCCTCCATTCACTGTCGGCCTCAGTGTTTGGTGGCTTCGTGGTGGTGATCGGTAGCGCTTGGGTGACGCTGTGCGAGTCAGAATTGTGGTCTGCCGTTATGGTCACCGCTGCACTGGCATTCATGGTCACCATGGTGGGTAACCAGCTGGGCACAAGCGCGGGGGCAAATGCGCTTTGGGCGCTACTGTTGGGGCCGCTTAGTGCCGTCGTAGTTACAGGTGTTGCGCTCGCGGTTGGCCAGCCTGCCAGCTTGCTCTCCTTCGCATTCTCTAATACGTCGTCAGCCGTGCCAGCAAAGGTGTCGTTTTTGCTAATGTCTGCGCTGATAGGTTTGGGAGTGGGCGGCGTGATCGTGATCGTAGACATGCTGTTTGGTGAGCATAATCGCCGTATTTCCGAGGCGGGAGCGTTTGCCCGCGGGGCAATGAAGTTCCTGCTCGCAGTGATGCCTATCTACGTAATTGTACGAGTCGGCGCTCTGCTCTAGCGCTTCGGTGCCGGTCCTGTTTTGAGAACTTGGAGGCATGTGAGGGTTTGCCCGCACGCCTCAAACAATTGTCCGCACGCGGCTTTAGCCTGGGTACATGATCGTTATTCCGCAGAATCTTCCCAGTCAGGTTGCGCCCCTAACTTGGCTACTGGGCACGTGGGTTGGTTGGGGCACCCAGAGCTCGCCGGAAGGCAGTAACTTGGTGACGTTTGAGTTTGATTGCCAGGTGGTGGGCGAGCAGGTGTCTACTCGCCTCGCTGTGTTTAACACGGATGCGGTGGTGGAGGTTGACGCGCAGGTGGGCGCGTTGGAGGGCATTGATTTGCTACCCCGCTCGGGCGTTGCCAGTGAGGAAACTGCCTACTGGAAGGTGCTCAAAGACACCGATGGGGAGGATAACTACCTGCAGGTAACCACCGCGTCCACGGACGGCATTGCCGGGCTTTGGGTGGGCAGGGTGCAGGGCCCGCGTATTCGCCTGCTGATTGATACGGCCGTGCATAAGGAGGGGGCACCGGCCGCATCGCTCGGCGAGCGGATGCTGGGCCTGGTGAACTCCGATATTTTCTTTAATGAGACTTTGAATACCGATAAGGGTGATTTTGTGGTCTCGGGCCGAGTGGCCCGCGTTGAGGAAGCGAAACCGATCGAGACATTTGAGAAGGAGTAGTGATGCGCTCTCCACTGCTGGATATGCCCGGAGCTGTGCCAGATGAGTTTGATGAGGATGTGCCGGCTCGCTTTGGTGATTGGAGCGGTGAGCAGTGGCAGTTGGAGGTGGGGCAGGCGCTGTCTGACCTCTCGGACTTAGGGGTGGTGCAGGTTTCGGGGCCAGATAGGCTTTCGTGGTTAACTACCATCTCGTCGCAGGTGGTGAATGCGCTACAACCGGGGGAGTCTCGCGAGCTACTTCTTTTGGATCCGAATGGGCGCATTAGTTTTGCAGCTGGCATTTTGGATGATGGGCAGGTCGCAACGCTCCTCGTGGAGGGTGCGAAGGCGGGGGACTTAACCGAGTTCTTACAGCGCATGCAGTTCATGTTGCGCGTGGAAGTGCGCAACGTGACCAGCAAGATCGCGGTGGTTGGAAGCATCGTGAAGACGGACGTGGATGATTTGCACCAGGTCGCGAGCCGGTCCGTAGCGGATCTGCCGGGCTACCTGTTCACCTGGGTGGATCCGTGGCCGGGCGTGACCGAGGGCGGGGCGAGCTACACTCCGTGCGGCTTCACTCACCCCGCGCAGGGGCGTACCCGAGTCCTACACGGCGTAGACCGAGAGCACTTTGCCCAGTTTGCGTCGGCGTGGGACCAGCGTGGCAGTTGGTCTGGTCGCAACGCCTGGGAGGCCTTGCGGATTGAGGATTTGCGTCCGCGCTTTGGGCGTGAGGTTGATGATAAGACGGTTCCGCACGAGCTCGACTGGCTACGCACGGCAGTGCATTTGAATAAGGGCTGCTATTCGGGGCAGGAGTCGGTGGCACGCATCGTGAATATGGGCAAGCCGCCGCGAAGGCTGGTGCTGTTGCAACTTGACGGGTCGCAATCGCGCGTGGTTAAGCCGGGTGCGGATGTGATGCTTAAAAGCCGCAAGGTTGGCCAAGTGACCTCGGTGGCGCGTCATGCGGATTGGGGGCCGATGGCGCTCGCGGTGATCCGCCGTGCGATTCCGCTGGACGTGCAGCTTGACGTGCAGACGAATGAGGGGGAGGTCGCCGCGGCGCAAGAAGTAATCGTGGATCCGCTGGGACGTTCATCGGCGTCGCCAAAGGAACGGCCGGGCGAGGAGCTTCGCCGGGCGCGCCGCGAAATGCCGGGTGCGGGCCATCCGGGATCTCCGGGCGGTTTTGGTATTGGAGGCCGGTCACTGTGAGGGCTGTGATTCAGCGCGTTAGGGGAGCGTCAGTCTCGGTTGATGGCGAGGTCGTGGGTGCGATCACGGGCCAGGGGCTTTGCGTACTGGTTGGCGTGACACATGATGATGGGCCGGTCCAGGTGGAGACGATCGCGCGCAAGATCGCTTCGCTTCGCATCTTGGATGATGAGAAGTCTGCAACTGATGTGGACGCGCAGGTGCTGGTGGTTTCCCAGTTCACGCTCTACGGGGATGCGCGTAAGGGGCGGCGGCCCACGTGGCAGGCGGCTGCGCCGGGCGGTGTGGCAGAGCCTTTGGTTGCGGCGGTGGGTGAGCAGTTGCGCTCAAAGCACGGTCTGCATGTAGAAACGGGCGTGTTTGGAGCGGATATGCAGGTTTCGCTCACAAACGACGGGCCGGTGACGATACTCCTGGAGGCGTGAGTCTGCGCGTTTCTCGCTTATGGTGAACAAACGCGATTTTGTGTAGCGCTGCCTCTACTGTGTAGTTAGTAGATTCTTAGGAAGGCTGACTATGTTCGAGAGGTTTACCGACCGCGCTCGCCGCGTTGTCGTTCTAGCGCAGAATGAGGCGCGCGGACTCAATCACAACTACATCGGCACGGAGCATTTGTTGCTGGGTTTGATTGAGGAGGGCGAAGGCGTTGCTGCTAAGGCCCTGGAGATGACTGGGATTGAGCCGGAGGCCGTCCGGGCTACGGTTGTGGAGATGATCGGTAAGGGCTCTTCCGCTCCGGAGGGCACGATTCCGTTTACTCCGCGAGCGAAGAAAGTTTTGGAGTTCGCTTTGCGCGAGGCTCTTCAGCTGGGCCATAACTACATCGGTACGGAGCATATGTTGCTCGGTTTGATCCGTGAGGGCGAGGGCGTGGCTACAAAGGTCCTCGTTGAGCTTGGCGCGGATTTGGGTCAGTTGCGGGAGACGGTTATCCAGTTGCTTCGCGGCTACCAGCGTCAGGCTGGGGGCGGGCGCGAGGCCGTGGGTGTGGGCGGTCCGGCGCGTGAGCCGCAAACGAATTCGGCGTTGTTGGAGCAGTTTGGCCGCTCGCTCACTAATGCCGCGCGGGAGGGATCGCTTGATCCGGTGGTTGGCCGCGTGCAAGAGATGGAACGCGTAATGCAGATTCTGTCGCGTCGTACTAAGAACAACCCGGTGTTGATCGGTGAGCCTGGCGTGGGTAAGACCGCTGTGGTTGAGGGGCTCGCTCAGGCGATTGTGCGTGGTGATGTTCCAGAGACGTTGCGCGATAAGCAGATTTACAGCCTTGATATGGGCTCGCTGGTGGCGGGTTCGCGTTACCGCGGTGATTTTGAAGAGCGCTTGAAGAAGGTACTGAAAGAGATTCGCACGCGTGGCGACATTATCTTGTTTATCGATGAGATTCACACGCTGGTTGGTGCTGGCGCGGCTGAGGGCGCGATTGATGCGGCCCAGATTTTGAAACCTATGTTGGCGCGCGGTGAGCTCCAGACGATTGGTGCAACCACGTTGGAGGAGTACCGCAAGTACATTGAGAAGGACGCGGCTTTGGAGCGGCGTTTCCAGCCGGTGAAGGTGGAAGAGCCCTCGGTTGAAGAGACCATCGCGATCTTGAAGGGCCTGCGTGACCGTTACGAGGCCCATCACCGCATCATTATTTCGGATGAGGCTCTGGCGGCTGCGGCGCAGATGGCTGATCGTTACATTTCGGATCGCTTCATGCCAGATAAGGCTATTGACCTTGTGGATGAGGCTGGCGCGCGTATGCGTATTCGCCGCATGACGGCGCCGCCGGAGCTTCGCGAGCTCGATGAGCGTATTTCTGAGGTGCGTCGCAATAAGGAGTCCGCGATTGATGATCAGGACTTTGAGCGCGCGGCTGCGCTTCGTGATGAGGAGAAGAAGCTGACGGAGCAGCGTGAAGAGAAGGAACGTTCGTGGCGCGCTGGCGATATGGACACGATTGGCGAGATTGGCGAGGCTGAGATCGCGGAGGTCCTCGCAATGTCTACGGGTATTCCGGTGGTGAAGCTGACGGAGGCTGAGTCGCACAAGATCCTCAACATGGAGACTGAGCTTCATAAGCGCATTATTGGCCAGGAGGACGCGGTCCGTGCGCTGTCGCAGTCGATTCGTCGCACGCATTCAGGTTTGAAGGATCCGAAGCGTCCGGGCGGCTCGTTTATTTTTGCGGGTCCGACGGGTGTGGGTAAGACGGAGCTGGCGAAGGCTCTTGCCGAGTTCTTATTTGGTGATGAGGACGCCCTGATCCAGTTGGATATGTCGGAGTTCTCGGAGAAGCACACCGCCTCGCGCCTGTTTGGCGCCCCTCCGGGCTATGTGGGTTACGACGAGGGTGGCCAGCTTACTGAGAAGGTGCGTCGCCGCCCGTTCTCTGTGGTGCTGTTTGACGAGGTGGAGAAGGCGCACGCCGACATCTTCAACTCGCTACTACAGATTTTGGAGGAAGGCCGCCTGACGGATTCGCAGGGCCGCGTGGTTGACTTCAAGAACACGATCATCATCATGACCACGAACCTCGGTACGCGCGACATTAATAAGGGCGTGCTGACGGGCTTCCAGGCCACGGGCACGCAGGCGAATGATTACGATCGCATGAAGCAGAAGGTGAACGAGGAGCTGAAGCAGCACTTCCGCCCCGAGTTCTTGAACCGCGTGGATGAAACGATCGTGTTCCCGCCGCTTCAGAAGGATCAGATCGTTAAGATCGTTGATCTGATGATCGCCAGGCTTGATGAGCGTATGCGCGAGCAGGATATGAAGCTGGAGATGACCGAGGCTGCCCGCTTACTGCTTGCAGATAAGGGATTCGACCCGGTGCTCGGCGCTCGTCCGCTACGTCGTGCTATTCAGCGCGAGATTGAAGACATGCTGTCAGAGAAGATCCTGTTTGGCGAAATCAAGAGCGGCGATACGGTGCGCGTTGATGCCGAGGGTGAGGAAGGCGAGCGCCACTTCACTTTCACTCCGGTTCGCTAACGCAAAACCGGGTAGCAAATAATGCGCATGACCTCCCGGTTCGAGTGCCGGGAGGTCATTCTTGCACAAAGGGTGGGCATTTTTGCAGCACTTCGGCTCAGTTAACGCAACTTGGCCCCAAGTTGTTACCCTGGAAGCAGTGTGTGAGCACTAGCCGCGATGGCGTGGCTATGTAACAAACTGGTTATAGAAAGTAGAGGCCACGAATGGTCAAGTACGTCTACCGCTTCTCCGAAGGCGATAAAGACATGAAGGACTTGCTTGGTGGCAAGGGTGCAAACCTTGCCGAGATGACCAAGCTCGGACTCCCGGTTCCTCCTGGGTTCACGATTACTACGGATGCTTGCCGTGAGTACATGAAGCAGGGTGGTGTTCCCGCGGAGCTCGCGCCAGCAGTCACGGAGAATTTGGCTGCTGTTGAGGAGAAGATGGGACGCAAGCTCGGAGATGCGGACAACCCGTTGCTGGTGTCGGTTCGCTCGGGCGCTAAGTTCTCGATGCCGGGCATGATGAACACGGTGCTTAACATCGGCCTCAACGACGAGTCGGTGCTGGGGCTTGCAAAGGCTTCGGGTAACGAGCGTTTCGCGTGGGACTCCTACCGTCGCCTGGTGCAGATGTTTGGTGACACCGTGCTTGGCGTCGATGGCGCCCTCTACTTGGATGCACTTGACCACATCAAGGAGAGTCGCGGTGTTCACTTTGACCACGAACTCTCCGCAGAGGATCTGAAGGAACTCGTCGCTGAGTTTAAGCAGATTACTAAGGAAGCTGCGGGCCGTGAATTCCCGCAGGATCCGCGCGAGCAGCTTGATCTTGGTATTGAGGCAGTATTCCTGTCTTGGAACACGGAGCGCGCAAAGATTTACCGCCGTCGCGAACGCATTTCGGATGATTTGGGCACTGCCGTGAACGTCCAGACCATGGTGTTTGGCAACATGGGAGAGGATTCGGGCACGGGTGTTTGCTTTACGCGTGACCCCTCCACTGGCCACTCCGGTGTGTACGGCGACATTCTGATGAACGCTCAGGGCGAGGACGTGGTTGCGGGTATCCGTAACACGGAGCCTTTGGTTCAGCTTGCAACGCATGACAAGAAGTCGTACGACGAGCTGATTGCAATTATGGATAAGCTCGAGAAGCACTACCAGGATCTGTGCGATATTGAGTTCACGATTGAGAACGGCAAGCTGTGGATGCTGCAGACGCGTGTGGGTAAGCGTACGGCTGCCGCCGCGTTCCGTATTGCCACCCAGCTGGTTGATGAGGGCTTGATCGATATGGATGAGGCTCTTACTCGCGTGACGGGTGAGCAGCTTACCCAGCTGATGTTCCCGCAGTTCGACGCGAAGGCCGAGAAGACGCTGCTGACGAAGGCGATGGCTGCTTCGCCGGGCGCTGCCGTTGGCGAAATTGTTTTCAATAACGAGGACGCCGTTGCCGCTGCCGCGGAAGGCCGCAAGGTCATCTTGGTTCGCCGTGAGACCAACCCGGATGACCTTCCGGGCATGGTTGCCGCAGAGGGTATTTTGACCGCTCGCGGTGGTAAGACCTCGCACGCAGCCGTAGTTGCTCGTGGTATGGGTAAGACCGCTGTTGTTGGCGCTGAAGAACTGGTTGTTAAGGAAAAGAAGAAGTTCATCCGGGTTGGTGACCAGGTTCTGCGCAATGGCGATGTGATTGGTATTGACGGCATGACCGGTGAGGTGTTCGTCGGTGATGTGCCGGTTACGGATTCGGCTGTGACCACCTACCTCGCTGAGGGGCTGGAGGCTGGTCTGGCAGCGGCTGCAGATGATGAGATGGTTGCGGATCTTATCAAGTCGGTTGATCGCATTTTGACGCATGCCGATGAGAAGCGCCGCCTCTCTGTTCGCGCCAACGCGGATACGCCAGACGATGCGGCTCGCGCACTTAGCTTCGGTGCGGAGGGCATTGGTCTTTGCCGCACGGAGCACATGTTCCTCGGTGAGCGTCGCGCCCTGGTGGAGCGAGTGATTTTGTCGCCGGCCGATTCGCAGGATCGTACTGACGCTCTCGCGGAGCTAGAGCGCCTCCAGTTTGCCGACTTTGAAGAAATGCTGCGCGTAATGGATGGCCGCGAGATGACGGTTCGTTTGATCGACCCGCCGCTTCACGAGTTCCTTCCAGACCTTACTCAGCTTGAGATTAAGGCTGCGGTGCAGCGCGCTCAGGGCGAGGAACTTTCCCCTGAGGACCGCACGATTCTTGAGGCGGTTCGTCGTCTGCATGAGACCAACCCGATGCTCGGTACCCGAGGCGTTCGTCTGGGTATTTTGCTACCGGGCTTGTTCGCACTTCAGATCCGCGCTCTTGTTGAGGCCGCGTTGAAGCTGAAGAAGGAGGGCCTGGATCCTCGTCCCGAGATCATGGTTCCCCTCGTTGGTTCGGTTCGCGAGTTGCACAGGGTTCGTGAAGAAGCTGAGGCTTTGATCCGTGACGAGGTTGCCGCCGCCGGAGTGGAGCACGACTTCCCGCTTGGCTGCATGGTGGAGCTTCCGCGCGCGGCTGTCACCGCTGCCGATTTGGCTACCGAGGCTGACTTCTTCTCGTTCGGAACAAACGACCTCACTCAGACGGTGTGGGGCTTCTCGCGTGATGACGTGGAGGGCACGATCTTCCCGACCTACATCCAAGATTCTGTGTTCGGTGTCTCTCCGTTTGAGACGATCGACCAGGAGGGTGTTGGTGCCCTTGTTCGCATGGGTGCAGAGCGCGGTCGTAGCACCAAGCCGAACTTGAAGCTCGGCATTTGCGGTGAGCACGGCGGTGACCCGGATTCGATCCACTTCTTCCATAAGACGGATCTGAACTACGTGTCCTGTTCACCGTTCCGCGTTCCGGTGGCCCGTCTCGAGTCTGGTCGCGCAGCGGTAATGGAGGGCTAATCAGGGGCTTCTAAGGAGCTTCATTGACAGCTTCACAGTTGGGGCTGGAGAGAGTTTTAAAACCTTTCTCCAGCCCCAACACTATTTATGCAACAACATTGTTTCGTAAATATAGGCATTTATGATCGCGTATTGTTTCGTAATTCTTGTATTTTACGGGTTGTATGCGTTCGGGTAATTGGTGGATTTGCCTGCAATCACGGGAAAAGCGCTTTTCAGTGTTTTGGCGGGGAGCTGATTTACATAACGCTCGTTGCAGGTTAGGTATGCCTTATCGAATCTTTCCGGTGTGAAACTTTCTGAGTGTAAGCGCGGCGATGTCGGCCAGCTGCAAAATGTTGAAGTCCAACCGTGTTACCAGCTACGGGTGCAAGAACTGGGTTTGCGTTCAGGAGCGCATTTCACAGTCGTAAACCGCGCCGCCTTTGGAGGCATGGTCCTAAATATCGGAGGAGCGCGAGTCGCGGTAGACCATCGTTCTTCAAAGCTGATTGACGTGGAGTTGGTTAAGTGAGTTGTCCAAAGTGTTCGCCGGGAAATCCGCAGTCTTGCGATAATCCGCAGGCCAGGTCTGTTCTTTTAGACGTCAAGGATGTGCGCCATCCTCGTGACACCGTGGTGCTGGTAGGTAACCCAAACGTTGGTAAGTCCACCTTCTTTAACGCGGTCACGGGTGCTCATCAGGCAGTTGTTAATGCTCCGGGTACAACCGTGGAGCTCATGCAGGGTCGGTCCACGGCGCTCGGAGCACGCGTTATTGATCTTCCGGGCACCTACTCGCTGGTGGCTAATTCTGAGGATGAGCAGGTCGTTGTCGATACCTTGGCAGGAGCCACAGGGTCAGCTACGGACATGGCGTCGGGGCAGTCGATTGACCTGGTGGTCATGATGCTCGACGCCTCGGCGATGACGCGCAGCTTGTATCTGCTTGGCCAGGTGGCGCAAACCGGGCGCCCGATGGTTGGCGTTATAACGATGGCGGATGTCGTGGAACACGAGGGTGAGGTTGTTGACGCGGCCGCGCTTTCGAACACGCTCGGCATCCCGATTCTGGCGGCGGATGTGCGCACAAAGCAGGGAGTGCGTGCGGTTGAAGACATGATCCGTTCTGCTCTGATTTCTCGGCCTCGCGTAAAGTCTATTCTGCCGGATCCAACTGCTCCCGGTTTTAACCAGGTAGCAGCGCAGGCGGCGTTTGATCAGATTGATAAGTCGAAGTCCCCGCAGATTTTGGGAATTGGTGAGGGCGCTCCGGTGTCGAGCGCGGTAGATTGCGGATGCTCTAGTGCAGAGAATACAAGCATCGGCCCGGCTGACTCCTCTGCGGAGGCGGCACGCCTAGCTGGAACGTCCGAGTTTGACCGAGCTGCAAAACTGTTTGCGTGGGTTGAGCGGGTCGAGGAACAGGCGGGGCGTGAACGCGATTCTGCGCGTAAACCGTCACGTTCAGACAAGATTGATTCCCTCCTTCTTCACCCGTTGGTTGGTATCCCGGTATTCTTCCTACTCATGTGGCTTCTGTTCCAGGCTGCGGGTAGCTGGGTTGGCCCGGTACAGGACTTCTTCGACGGGCTGTTCTCCAGCACCGATGAGGGCGCGTTCTCGCTGGCTAATCTTTTGAAGTTTGCATTTGCGGGCGTGGGCTTGTCCGGCACTTGGGTTGAGTCCCTGTTTGTTAATGGCCTGGCGGTTGGCCTGGGCGTAGTGGCCTCGTTCGTTCCGCTTATGTTCGTGATCTTTTTGGCGATCGCGATCTTGGAAGACTCTGGCTACATGGCGCGCGCAGCGTTCCTGGGGGATCGCGTGATGCGTATGATCGGCCTGGACGGGCGCGTAATCTTGCCTCTGATTATGGGCTTTGGATGCAACTTGCCGTCGCTTGCGGCAACTCGCACGCTGCCCAACGCCAAGCAGCGTTTGGTTACAACGCTGATCATTCCTTACACCTCTTGCGCAGCTAGGCTCACGATCTATTTGATGATCGCGCGAATCTTCTTTGCAGATAACGCCGGCAATATCGTGTTCTTGATGTACGTTTTGTCGCTGTTCATGGTGGTGCTCGGAGCGCTCGTGCTGAAACCGTTCATCACAAAGGGAGAGTCGAGGGCGCCACTAATGCTGGTACTGCCGGCTTACCAGATGCCGCGTATTTTCGTGATTTTACAAAATACTTGGAACCGGGCGTGGGCATTTGTGAAGGGCGCAGGCAAGATCATTGTGGTGATGACTCTTGTGGTGTGGCTGATGAGCTCAATCCCGATGGCAAAGGGCTACTCTTTCGCTGATGAGGAACTGCCGATGGAGAACTCTTTGTACGGTTCTACCGCGCGCGTTCTTGAACCGGTGTTTAAGCCCACTGGTTTTGGTGATTGGCACATGACTGGTGCGCTGATGACGGGCTTTGTGGCTAAAGAAACGCTGATTTCTTCGATCGTGACTTCTTACAACCTGGATGAGTCTGCGGCAGGTGACGCTGAAGATGGTGGCGATGATCTGGGTTCGCTACCCGAGTTGGTGACGGTATCATTTGAGAGGACTGCTGGAGAGCAGTACGCGGCTTTGGCGGCGTTCGGGTTCCTCGTGTTCGTCCTGACTTACACGCCGTGTTTGGCTACGGTTGCGGAGCAAAAGCGCCAGATCGGGGCGCGCTGGACGGTTGGCGCAATGGTCGTTCAGTTGGCTGCAGCCTGGTTGCTGGCGGTGCTGGTGTTCCAGGTTGGCAGGCTGCTGTGGTGATTACCCAGAACCGGCCGCCTCTTTACCGGCTGATGGATGAGCTGAGGCAAGGCGCAACCTTGGAGTCAGCTGCCCAGCGGGCGGGGCTACGGGTTGAGATTGCGCAAGTGATGGTCGACCATTTGAACCGGTCGGGGCGCTTGCAAAGCGCAGGGTCGCTGTGCTCATCCGGTTTGGGGGCCTGCGGCGGTGGAACTTCGCAAGAGGTGAAAGTCCACTGCGCAGGCTGCCCCCTGTCGGCTGGTTAATAGAGGTAGGTTTGACAGGGAAAACTCAGTTCGATGGCTCAAGCGTCCGTGTTAGGGGTTATTACTCGACCACCGGATTGGACGATGGTTGCTCGTATTCTCTCCGGTGGGAACTCGTTTGTGATTAGTCCTGATAGTTCGTACCAGCGCGAAACTTCGAATGTGCCCATGCGATTATGCTTCGTAGAATCGGCAATAATGAAGGTCTGATTAGATCTTGAGGCTGCAATGCGCTTGAGTTCAATTGTGTCCGCATCAAAGTCGGTTGCGCCCGCAATATCAATTCCTCCGCAAGAAATGAATGCGGTGTCGAAATGAATTCGGTCTAGAAACAATGCGGTAGAAGATCCCCTAACGTACCTCTCCTCCTGGTTTAGAACTCCGGGCGTGAGAATAGTCTCCACCTTGTTGCGGGAGGGGAGTGCTTCAGCCACAAGAAGAGAATTTGTGAAGACTGTGCCCTTCCATTGCGGGGGAAGTGCGACTGCAATGGTTTCTGCGGTAGTGCCTACGTCAATAAAAATAGAAGTTTCATCGTTGAGCAGTTCCGCGGCGGTTCGACCGATTTCAGATTTGGCGTGAGGGTTGATTGAGCGTCTTTCGTGAAAACCGGGTTCAGTGGTTACCTTTAAATCAGTTAGTACCGCACCTCCATAAACTCTATGAAGGAAACCCTGCTGTTCTAGATAAGCGAAATCGCGCCGGATGGTTTCCCCGGAAACCCGTAATGTGCGAGCTAGATCTAACGTGGAGACGCTACCGCTAGACCGAATCTCCTGAATGATGTATCGATGTCGCTCTTGAACAATCTTTATGGTCATAATCCACACTATTCCACATTCGTTGAGTTGAATTCCAAACGGACTTACGCTTAAAACAACAATCTGAACAGAATTGCGGAAACGACTGATTCCGTTGAGATTTTGTTAAGCGACGAAGGTGTCGCAAGCGCGATAACGATACTGTGATAACGAAAGGTGGCAACGTGGCTATTCTTGCATTAGACCAGGGAACTTCGGGATCGAAGGCGATTGTGGTCGATGAGCAGGGTGTTCACGCGGTGGTGGAGAAGGCAATCTTCCCAGACTATTTACCAAACGGGGGCGTGGAGCAAGATCCGCGGGAGCTCTTGAACTCCATTATTGAGGTGGGCAAAGAGGCTGTGGCAAAAGCAGGCCTGCCTATTGAAGGCGTCTCCTTAGCGAATCAAGGTGAGACCATCCTCGCGTGGGATCCAGAAACGGGCGAGCCTCTTACCACCTGTATTGTGTGGCAGGACCGCCGTGCGCAAACGGTTGTGGAACGGTTGCAAGAGTTCACGGATGAGGTGCATCAACGCACCGGTCTAGTGCTGGATTGTTATTTCACCGCTCCGAAGATGACCTGGCTTCGTGAAAACCTCACCAGCAAAGGTGTGGTAACTACTACTGATACTTGGATGGTTTACCAGCTGACAGGTGAGTTTGTAACGGATGTGTCAACGGCGTCGCGATCGCTGCTGTTGAACGTTGATTCAACTCAGTGGGATGAAAAACTGCTTGATATCTTTGGGCTCTCCAATGAACGTATGCCGAAGGTCGTAGCTTGTGATGAAATCGTTGGAGAAACTTCCATTTTCACCGGTTCTCCCGTGCCGGTGGGTGGTCTAATCGTTGACCAGCAAGCCGCGCTGTTTGCCCAGAAGTGTTTTAATCGAGGCGAAGGAAAGTGCACCTACGGTACGGGCGCTTTCATTCTTGTGAATATGGGCGAAGATGCCCCTAGGTTCGATAATGGTCTTACCACTTCAGTAGCGTGGACTCTCCGCGGCAAGACAAACTACTGCTCGGACGGCCAGGTATACACAGCGGCCTCTGCGGTGCGGTGGCTAGAAGAGATGGGAATCATTACTGGCGCTCCGCAAATGGATGAAATTGCGGCCGAGGACTCTGGCGGTGTTCTATTTGCACCATCCTTTGCCGGACTGGCAGCGCCTTGGTGGAAGCCAGACGCGGGAGCCTTCTTGTCAGGCATGCG
The DNA here is from genome assembly GCF_900119695.1 of Actinomyces urinae. Lineage (GTDB taxonomy): Bacteria > Actinomycetota > Actinomycetes > Actinomycetales > Actinomycetaceae > Gleimia > Gleimia urinae. The sequence continues at coordinate 951,427 of NZ_LT632547.1, read as the reverse complement.
GTTATCCACCGGCAAACCACAGGTAGTTAAGGCAATGCTAGACGGCATCGCAGCACAAATTGCGGAGCTGGCGGATCTGACTCACGGAGAGCTAGGAGAGCCTCTTCGCAGGCTTCGTGTTGACGGCGGTCTAACGCGGTCCAAGGTGCTCATGCAATCGCAGGCCGATATGTTGCAGACCCCAATCGACACCTATCCATCTGCTCACGCCACTGCACTGGGCACAGCTGCCTGTATGCGGTTGGCTCTGAATCCGGACCTAACGATTGAAGAGGGGCCTTTCGATTGGAAGCCAGCTGCAACTTATGAACCGCAACGTAGCGCAGATGATGTCGAGTCTTATAGATCGGCGTGGCGTGCCGCAGTCGAGTCAACCTTGGAGCTGTAATCATGGGATTGAACCAAATTATTGTCGTAATAATGGCGTTTGCGCTCATAGTTGCGGCGCTAGACCGGGCTATTGGAAGTAAATTTAAGCTTGGTGAGCAACTGGAAGAGGGGCTTAATACATTCGGCCCGTTAGCGTTGTCAATGATTGGAATGATTTCCCTAGCGCCTATATTAGCGAAGGTGCTGAATCCGGTTATTGTTCCTATTTACAAGTTTTTCGGTGCCGATCCATCAATGTTCGCTGGTACCTTGCTCGCAAACGATATGGGTGGATTCCACCTCGCAGTTCAGATGGCGCAATCAGATGAGGCCGCCATGCTCGCCGGGGCTATTCTCGCCTCCATGTTGGGTTGCACTGTGGTGTTTACAATCCCTGTGGGGCTAGGAATCGTGGAAGAGGAGGACCGACCGTATTTTGCCAACGGTGTCCTGGTCGGCGTTGTCACTATTCCACTTGGCGTGTTAGCAGGTGGCTTGGTCGCCGGTTATGGCGTGGTAATGATTCTGAAGAATCTCATTCCGATTATCATCGCCGCAGCGCTTATTGCATTTGGACTTTGGAAAGCTCCCGAAGCAATGACTCGAGGATTCTTGGGATTCGGCAAAGCGCTCGTCTTTATCATCTCGATTGCGCTGGGCATTGTAGCGTTTGAATTTTTGACCGGTTGGCAAATAATGCCCGCGGGTTGGGAGCTAGTGCCCATCGAGGAGGGGCTAACTATCGTAGCGCAGATTTGCGTATTCTTGATGGGGGCTTTCCCCCTCATGTATGTGATTACAAAAGTCGCGCGTAAACCACTAGCTGCCTTCGGGCGAGTTATGGGAATGAACGAGGTCGCTTCAGGCGGAATCGTTATGAGCCTCGCAAATGCAATTCCTACCTTCGGCCTGATGTCGAAGATGGATAAGCGCGGGATCTTTATCAATACCGCGTGGGCTGTTTCCGCAATGGCGCTTCTTGGAGATCATCTGGGATTCACCGCAGGTGTGGCACCAGAGATGATTGTTCCGATGATCGTGGGTAAGTTGGTGGCCGCTATCTCCGCAACAGCATTGGCGTACGTAATAGCGCGTAAACGTTACCCGGCATTTGATCCGAAGTCGCAAGCAGCAGCCGGTGACAATCTACAAACAGTTAACCCTGTCGAGCCAAAACAAACTGGAGGGGAACCAAATGTCGAATGATTACGATATTGCTGTTATTGGCGCTGGAGTTGTTGGGTCAGCAATTGCACGAGCTTTTGCAGGAACCAAGTATTCCGTTGTGCTAGTTGACAGCCGAGAAGATGTAGTTGAAGGGACTTCCAAAGCAAATACTGCATTGTTGCATACGGGATATGATGCTTCTCCGGGCACGCTTGAAGCGCAGCTTGTAGCGCGGGGCTATCACCTAACTAGAGAATACTGTGCGGAATCTGGAGTCGGAGTCGACACTACTGGCGCCATCCTCGTCGCTTGGGATGATGAGCAGGCGGAATCACTACCTTCATTGAAGGAGAAGGCGGAAAAAAACGGCTACACGGAAACGTACATTATCTCTCCTGATGAAGTGTACGAACAGATTCCAGATTTGGGCCCAGGGGCAACCGGTGGCCTGGTAGTCCCGGGAGAGTCTGTAATCGACGCTTGGTCGGTTCCTATCGGATACGCAACCGATGCGGTTTGTCGCGGTGCCAAGCTACTTCTGAATCACAAGGTGACTTCCATTGATGTTGGTTCTGAATATACGAAGCTAGAAACCACACAAGGCCCTCTGCGAGCCCGCTGGGTTGTCAATGCGGCGGGACTAGGGTCTGATGGTATCGACGCTATGTTCGGCTACGATCGTCTAAAGGTTCATCCAAGGCGCGGAGAGCTTCTTGTGTTTGATAAGCTGTCGCGTCCTCTTACAGACAAGATAATCCTGGCAGCACCTTCGAAGGCTGGTAAGGGAGTGTTGATCAGCCCGACAGCGTTTGGCAACCTCATGCTCGGACCTACTTCGGAAGACATGACGGATAAGACTGACACTTCCACCACCGAAGAAGGCTTTGATTTCCTTTATGAAAAGGGATCGCGCATAATGCCAAAGCTGTTGAAAGAGGAAGTAACGGCAGCATACGCGGGATTAAGAGCTGCGAATAACCAGAAAGACTACCTTATTGAGGTCGACGATTCTAAGCGTTACATAATTGCTGCTGCCATCAGATCAACTGGTCTTACATCCGCTCTCGCGGTTGCTGAGTATGTATTCTCGCTTATGGAAAAGTCAGGCTTGGATCTGACGATGCGGGAGGACTTGCCGCCCACTTACAAGATGCCTCCACTAGCCGAAAGTCTTACTAGGCCATTTGAAGATGACGAAAAAATCGCATGTGATAGCCAATACGGCGAAGTGGTCTGTTTCTGCGAAAGGGTGACCCGAGGCGAGCTCCGGGACGCGTTCCAGTCTCCGATCCCTCCATCCACATTATTCGGATTAAGACGCCGCACGCGAGCGATGAACGGTCGTTGTCAAGGATTCTTCTGTGGCGCAAAAGTGCAAGCTACGTTTGATGAACTTGCCGGAGGTAACAATGAGTAGGCAGATGTTAAACCCAACGGTTGCAATCATCGGAGGCGGACCAGCTGGACTAAGTGCAGCTAAACGACTCGCTCCCGTGCTCGATGGCGAGGTCTTAGTTATTGAACGGGAACAGAACACAGGCGGAATTCCCCGCCATGCCGACCATCTAGGTTATGGCATTCGAGACAGAAAACGCTTCATGTCCGGGCCTGCCTACGCAAAAGTTCTGACAGAAGATGCTCTGCGTGCTGGCGCGAAACTTATGACTCAGGCAATGGCAACCGGCTGGGGTGACGATAGGACACTTCAGGTGACAACCCCTGACGGCCGTTATGATGTGCGTCCGGATGTATTCGTTTTCGCTACCGGTGCGCGAGAGAGGCCTCGTCCCGCTCGAATAATTCCAGGTGATCGGCCTGCTGGAATCTACACTACGGGTCAGTTGCAGAACCTTGTGCATCTGTACCACCAAAAGGTCGGTAGACGAGCTGTGGTGGTCGGTGCAGAGTTAGTTAGCTGGTCAGCGGTTATGACCCTAAAGCAAGCCGGTTGTGACACGACTGCACTCGTCACTGAGTACCCTAAAGGGGAGTCTTACTCGGCGTTCCGCTTGGGCGGGCGCGCCCTGTTCCAAACAAAGGTAATTACCAACTCGAAGGTAGTTCGAATTAATGGAAAGAGGCGAGTACAGAGCGTTGAAATTGAGCAAAAAGATGGCCAACGCCGCATTTTGGAGTGCGACACGGTTGTGTTCACTGGTGACTGGATTCCAGACAACGAATTGCTGGTAAAGCGCGGGGTAGATATTGATCCTAATCATCTTGGCCCCAAGACCGATCAGACTATGCAAACATCTGTCCCCGGTATTTTCACAGTTGGTAACGTGAACCACCCTGTAGAAACTGCAGATGTGGTCAGCCTAGAAGGGGAGTATGTCGCCGACCAAGTACTGGCTTATCTGTCCGGGCAACAGAAAGCCAAACATCCGATAACGATTAAACCTGCGCGTCCGATTAGATGGATATATCCAGCAACTTACGTGCCCGGAGGGCCTGAGGTCGCTCGTAACCGTCTTATCGCGTGGGTTGACGTCTTTGATGCCGCGCCCACTGTGTCAGTAAGGCAAAAAGGAGTGGAAGTGGCACGTAAACGCGTGCCGTGGCCCGCAGCGCCAGGTAGGGTCTTCCGTATTCCAGCTGATGTGCTTGATACAGTAGATCCGCTCGGAGGAGATGTGGAGATCGCGCTAGCGTAAAATTCTGAGTCGGAGGGGTGAGCTCCAAGATCTTGGAGCCCACCCCTCCGATTTTTTCTGCGGAAACTAATGATAGTGGGCCCCTGTGAAAAGGAACGGAAAAGTTTCGGCGCGGGCAGCGTGTTATGCCAATTGAGCTACTTTTCGAACTCCAGAGTTCCAGGCGCCCTGTACTCCCACTCGAGATCTTCATCGGTGATTCGCCTGATGATTTTTGCGGGAACGCCAGCTACAACGCACATGGGAGGCACATTCTTGGTCACCACGGCTCCGGCGCCCACAATAGAGCCCTTGCCAATGGTTATTCCGGGAAGTACTACAGCGTGCGCACCGATCCACACGTCATCTTCAATGTTGATGGGAGCAGAAAACTGCGTGCCATCCTCACGCAACTTAGGGTGAATCGGATGGTTAGTGGACGTTAGAGTCACGTTGGGGCCAAACATTACGTTCTTGCCAATGTTGATCTCGTAGTCATCTACAAGCGTCAAACCCGTGTTGGCATAAGCATTACCAGAAAAAGTTGTGCGGTGTCCGTAAGCAACGGAAATAGGCGGCTCGAGGAAAGCATTTGAAGCGCTGTCACCAAACAGTTCCGCAATGAGTTCTTTGCGTAGGGCCTCGTCATCTACGGTTGTTTGATTGAAGCGTGCAACCAGGCGCTTAGCCCGGTCCCTCTCGCTTTTGAGGCCTTCCAGGCCTTCGTACGCATCGCAGTACAGTTCGCGTTCTTCTATGCGTCTGCGAACTCCCTCTTCCGAAAAATAAGCGGTCATCAGTCTATTCCTTCTATTCGGGGGCAGCCGCAAGATTCTCCGGGCGCCAGTGATACCGGGAAGATCATGTGTTCTTTTACGGGCTCGTAAGGTTCCTTTACGAGGATCTCAACTGCGGTGGTAAGCATCTCGTCAATCGGCTGTCTTACCGTGGTAATCCGGGGTTGAACGTACTTAACAGTGTCCGTGCCATCGAACCCCATGATGGCAACGTCTTGTGGAACACGCACGCCCGCTTCCGTTATTGCTTTTTGGAAGCCAATAGCTAGCGCATCAGAAAAACAGAACACGGCGGATGGTCGTGAATCTAGTTTTAGAAACTGCTTTCCAGCCTCGTATCCGCCCTCTAGCGACCATGAAGTCGTGATTGGAGTGAGGGACTGCAAGCCTGCATCGGATAGCGCCCTTTGGTAGCCAGCCAGCCTCGTGTTATCGCCGGGAAATAAGCCACCTAATACCGCCAGAATTTCTTCGTGTCCGTGGTCGATTAGATGCTGAGTAGCAATTCTGCCGCCCGCAGCAAAATCGGGCCCAAGGGTGGTGAAGTGCTCCAAGCCACTCCGACGGTCCAACAGAATGGTAGGTACGGGAAGCTTTTTGTGGTGCCACTCGTCGTTGAGGGTTGACATCATGATAATGAGTCCGTCCACTCCCCATGAGAGCATCTCTCGGATTATTAGTTTTTCTGTTTCGGGACTGTCGTGAGTGTTAGAAAGCAGCATGGAAAGGTTGTGACGCGACAGCTCTTGGTCCAATCGGTGCACTACGGCGGAGTTAAACAGGTGTTTCACGTTGGGGATAACAACGCCGCACGTCTGCCTAGCTCCAAGCCGTAGTGCTCTTGCAGTGCCACTGGGGTGGTAGCCAAGCTCCTCTATAGCTTCAAGCACTCTAAGGCGGGTGCTCTCAGCTACCGGCCTGGGGCCGTTGTTCACAACGTAGCTGACAACGGCGGAGCTGACGCCAGCTCGAGCGGCCACCTCATCTCGAGTTACCCGTCGTTTTGGTCCAGCCCGCACGTTGCCACCACCTTGAAATCATTACTTTACTGCGCCTGCAAGCATGCCCTTCATGAAGTACTTTTGCAAGAACAGGTATGCCACTAGCACGGGGATTACGCCGAGGAACGATCCGGCGATTGCTGCGTTCACGTTGGATCCGGCCGCGCCGAAGAAGGACGCGATAGTGGGGGCCAACGTGCGCATCTCATTTGTAGTCATGATGTAGCTACTCAGCGCAAACTCGTTCCAAACGTTAGTGCCGGTAAGGATAACTACCGTGATTGTCACGGGCTTTAGTAGCGGCAAAACGATAGAAAAGAAGGTTCGTAGCGTTCCTGCTCCATCGATTTTCGCGGCTTCCTCCAAACTTCCGGTGATACCGCGCAGAGACTGCGTGTACAGGAAGATCGCCTGGGGAAGAGCGAAAGCTGCCAGCGGCAAAACTAGGCCCATGTAGGTGTTCATCATGCCGAAGCTCTTTAGCAGACGGATCAAGGGAACAAGGATGGACAGCGGGGGAATCATCATGACGGTAAGCGTCAGCATGAGGATAGTTTGATTCCACTTTGTCCGGCGTCGCGCAAGCGGGTAGGAGGCCAGTGCGCCAACAATTACCACGATGGCTGTAGCCAGGATAGTAACAATGGCCGAGTTTAAAATGGCTTGGCCTACGTGTCCGCGCTCCCAGGCGATGACAAAGTTCTCAAATGTGGATTCTCCAAATGGGATCGCCCACGCAGAGCTTTGATCTCGCGAACCTTTAAAGGACGCAACCACGCCTAGGTAGAAAGGTACTAACTGTACAAGGCAGACCAGTACCAGGAGGAAAAGTATGAGCTTAGGAGTTTTCAAAGAATTCTTATTTTCACTCATCACAGACCCACCCTCGTAGCGCGCCTATCAAGCCAGCGGTTTGTAATAACCGTGAATAGAACGATTATGAAGAACAGCACCACGCCCTGCGCGGCTGCGTAGCCGGCGGCCTGACTGCCAAAGTAGGTGCGTCCAATCAACGTTGAAACGGAGTTGGTGTCAAAGCCCGGACCTCCATCGGTTAGAACCTTAATGATGTCGTAGAGTTTGAGTCCGCCGATTAGGTTAATAACAACGGAAGCTGCGAATGCCGGGTGGAGCATTGGCCAGGTGATGTCTTTGAACTGTTGCCAGCCGTTAACGCCGTCAAGTTGGGCGGCTTCGTGAACTTCTGTTGGAATCGACTGCAGTCCGGATAGGTAGATGATCATCGATACGCCAACGAACTGGAACGAGTTGATGAATACGATTACGGCGATAGCAAAGTTGGAGTTTGCAAGGTATGCGACGGGCTGACCACCAAACGCTTCCAGGATCCCGTTCAACGCGCCTTGGCGGAACCGGAATACGAGGTAGTAGAAGGTGCCCATAACGACCGGTGAGATGAGGACCGGCAGGTAGATAATGGCTCGCACGCTGTTGGAAATCTTGCCGGAACGCTCTAGCAGTACTGCTAGAAAGAGGCCAATGATCTGCTGCAGTATCGTGCTTCCAATTCCGTAAATGAACGTGTTACGCACTGCCACAAGAAAGTTGGGATCGCGTACTAATCTCGCGTAGTTAGACCATCCTGCACTGAAAAGAGTTGGAGAGTATCCATCCCAACTGGTGGTGGATAGGTATGCGCCCTGGAGCACGGGCCATACGAGGAAGATAGCGAAGATTGTTAAAGCGGGAACATACATTAGGTTCACAGAAGAACCTTTAAAAAATCTGCGCACCGCTGTTTTTGTATCACTCATGGTTCACCTAATCGTGGTAGTGAGGTGGGGTAAAATCTGGCGATTTTACCCCACCTCTAAGCAGATAATTACTTCTGCTGTGAGTACAGCGTCTGGTACTGGTCTGCCATCTGCTGAGCAGCAACTTCCGCTGTCATTTGACCATTGATCACGCCATCAGTGGTGGTAATAATGGTGTTCCACATGCCGTTAGGCAGGTAGAGACGGTCGAAGAACGGCATGGTCGGAATCTCGCCCGGGGCAACGTACTTGTCGAAGCTCGGCTGCAGGTTGCCCAGGTCTACTTCAACGTTGGTTAGGCCAGCGTAAGCGCCCATGGCCCCAAGGAATGGCTTTGCGTTTTCTGGCTGTGCAAGGAAGTCAACATACTTCAAAGCAAGCTCTTCGTTCTGGCTGGTCTTGGAAACGCCGAATGCGCTCACGCCTTCGCCACCAACCATGTACGGTCCGTCAACGCCGGGCATCGGCATGAAGCCAAGGTTTGCATCCGGGTTGTACTCGTAAGCCGTGGAAAGAACGAACGGCCAAGAGATCGCAAAAGCTGCGGTGTTGTCAGCTAGCTGACGCGACATGTCGTCAAGCGTCGCGGACACGTAGTCAGGGTTGAAGAATCCCTTTTCCTGCCACTTCTGAACGTGCGAAGTTACGCCCTGAGCCCAAAGTTCAGTGCTGAAATCGCCATTCTTAAACGCTTCGTTTTGCTCGGGCGTAAATGCGCCAGAAGCAATGTAGTTGCCAATGTCACCTGCGTTGGATTCTTTACCGGATGCAGTGATCGGGGAAATATTGAGCTCGTCCTTGATCTTCTGCATGGCGGCGTCGACGTCATCCCAGGTCTTTAGCGAATCCGGGTCAACACCTACCTTGTCGAGGATTTCGTAGTTGACCAAGAGTCCTGTGGTTGAGTACTCAAGAGGAAGGGCGTAGATGTTTCCGTCAGCGTCATACATGACCTTGTCGAGGCCCTTGCTGACGTACTCCGCCCAAGGCCGGTCATTCAATGGGCGCAAGTAGGGGCTGTAGCGGTTAACAGACCAGCCGTGCGTTGAAAACACGTCTGGCACTGAATCCGAAGCCATCTTGACCTTCATGTCATCTTCGAACGAAGAGGACGCGATGGTGAGATTTACCTTTGAATTCGTTTCGCTCTCAAACTTTGCGGTCAGCTCCTTGATCTCGGCTTCCTGAGGCGAACCGGTAGGCATGTTCATGAACACGTCAATGGATCCGCCGTCAGCACTGCCTCCTGAATCAGAGCCAGAGCCTCCCGAACAGCCAGCTAGGCCAAGAGCCAGTGCTGATGCCGCTACGGTTGCAACGAAAATTTTCCCTTTTCTCATCGTGAAAAGACTCCTTCGTCTTTATTGGTTTCCTACTTTTCGACTATTTCGAAAAGTAGCGTCTGGTCAGTGTGTAGACGGGGTGTCTGCACACCGGAATTTTGAAGAACGGAACCGGTGGTAGTGATTCCATCAAAGTAGCGTCGGCCATCTTCAGCGGGCTGGCTAAGCTTGCCAAACCACAGTGGCGGCACCAACCCCGAGGGCTCGCTACCAACGAGTACAGGACGAATAGTGTAGGTGCGCGAATCATCCAATCCGCTAAAGCGCAGCCTTCCGCGTGGAGAGATAGCGGAGCGGCCTCGCGTAACCATCTGGAATAGTGCGTGGGACTTATCCTTTGCTACTACTCCGTGTAGCCAAATCGTTTCATCGGGCGTTTCGCAACGAACAATGTCCGAAGAGTGGAGGAAGTCGCGGTTCGACTTGTAGAACGCAATCCAATCCTTCAGGTCGGACATCTCGCTGTCGGTAGCTTCGAGAATGTCCCACTCGATTCCAAAATGGCCCCAAAGAGCGGTGCCACCACGCATGGCCATAGTGGAGTGGCGTCCAGTGGTGTGCGATTGGGTTGATGCTACGTGCGTGCCCATGAGTTCCGGCGGTGACACCTGGTTGTACCAGCGGGTCATCTCTTGGCGCTCAACCGGATCGATACAGTCCGATACCCAGAATCGGTCGGTGTGCTGCAGGACCTCTAGATCTACGCGGCCACCTCCAGAAGAACAGCTTTCAATTTCGAGGCCGGGGCATTCTGCCTTGATCTCGTCAAACAGGCGGTAAACAGCATGTGTTTGAGCAGATACGCCAGCGCGTCCGCCAAGCTGAGTGTTACCCGCTTCAATCAGGTCACGGTTGTGATCCCATTTGATGTAGTCGATCGAATACTCGCGTACTAGCGACACGACGCGGTCTTTAACATACTCAAACGCTTCCGGGATTGCGATGTTGAGAACCTGTTGATGGCGCCACTGTAGCGGTAGGTCTTTTGCATCGGTGCTTCCCTGCGCGGCCATGATCCAGTCCGGGTGCTTACGGGCCAGGTTGGAATCTTCGTTGATCATTTCCGGTTCAAACCAGAGCCCGAACTGCATACCGAGGTTGTGCACCATGTCAACCAATGGCGATAGTCCATCTGGCCAAACATCTTCATCTACGTACCAGTCGCCAAGTCCCTTAAAGTCATCGCGGCGGCCGAGGAACCAGCCGTCGTCTAGGACGAAGCGCTCTACGCCAATTTCGGCAGCCTTTTGAGCGAGCTTCTGGAGCTTCGGAAGATCATGGTTGAAGTAGACCGCTTCCCATACGTTAAGGGTTACGGGACGCTCAGTCTTTGGGTGATTCTTGCGGCTGCGGAACCAGCGGTGTACCTGCTGGGCAGCGTCGTCTAGGCCGTAACCGTGCACAGCGTAGAACCAAGGAGTCGAGTACGTTTCATCCTTGCTCAGTGTGACTTCACCGGGCATGAGCACTTCCGAACCTGCAATGATCTGCTGGCCGCCGATGGACTTTTCCACCCAGGTGCGGTGGTTGCCAGACCATGCGGTGTGTAGGCCCCAAACTTCGCCTTGGCGGAACGAGAAGCCTTTCGGACCAACGAAAGTGAAGCCGGGAGCGTCAAATCCGGTGCGTCCGTGGCGTCCTTCGCGTAGGTCACAGCCGAGGACTACGGGGCGGCGCTGACCTGTTCGTTCCTTACCCCACCTTCCGGTGGTATCGAAGATTTCATTAGCTTCTAGCGGCAAATTGAGCGAGATGCCCAGCTCTTCCAAGTGATAATCGAACTCGGAAAGGTTGGTTAGCTCCGCGCGGATACGCAGTGGGCCCTGTTCGAACGGCTCCACGAAAATCTTTAGAGCGAGTTGCGAGCCATCTGAAGTTGTAGAGAATGTAACGGGCTGGTTGTCAACGAACGCGACTCCGTCTTCAACAAGGCAATTCTCAGGAAGCCCTATCTCCGCGCAGCTAAAGCGCGGCGACCAGCTAGTTCCGTCGGCGCGATGTCCAACAAGCGCGGGACGCCCCAACCAACCGTCAGATTCCAGCGGAATGAGGGTGGAGAAAACGTGGTTATCAGGTGCGTTTCCATCCAAGGATTCTCGATTGCTAGTAACCGCCGCCTTGACGTCACTTGCGGTGAGAGTGCCTAAGATCGGGCCCCAATAGCAAACCTGGGGGATTCCGCCGAACGAATTGTCCAGAATAAATCCGGTATCTCCGGCGCACATGTATACGGCGTCGATTGCTTTATCTTTCACGCGGGTCTCCTTTGAACTGCGCCAAACGCTTCTGCAGTGACAAAACTAACAGGATCTACACGCGTAGACCAGTCCTCGGAGAGTAGTTACCAAACCGTTATGTTTGTTCTTAGTCTTGAATTCCTATAGACGCATCATGATTGATCCCACGTGTAGGCGAGCCTTGAACCGGGCAGTTAGGCCTGTCATTATTGCTACGTGTAGGCCTGTCATTATTGCTACGTGAGCGACACTAGTGTGCACGACCTAAAAGATATTCAAGGTGGGCTCGCTGGCGGTATAACCAGTGAGGAGCCACGCCAAATCCAGGTGGCGGACTTCGACTCGGTACGCCAAGCCAGCATGTGGCGCCAGCACGGCAGCGCGGAAGCCACGCGGCGGCTAATTGCAGTTTTGCGGACCGCGATCCTGCTGGGTGATGTACTCACCATCGACCGAAATCAGCTGTTTGACGGTATCTTCTTCCTCTCGCTCGGACCGCAAGGCGTTGCCAGAGAGCTCGGGCTTGGCCCCGAAACTGTGCTTCCTCTCAAAGTGAAATGCCAGCCCGAGCCTGACCAATATGCCGATAGCTGTGATGGAGACAGTGACCGGAGGATTCCAGCGATGCGAGGCGCGAAGGCCGGCCAAGGTGACCTCGTAAACGTTGATCTGCAGCTCCAGAAAGTGCGTGATCCGGCGTTCTTGCAAGCCTCTTCGGCGCGCATGGCAACAATGGCCGATGCTGCTCCAAATGACTGGCTGTGCCACGCGATTGGTGAACATTGGGTGCGCGGGGCGGGCCTCACAAATTATGCGAACGAGCTTGAAGATCAGCGGATTGAAGCGCTGATCCGGCGTGCACAAGATCAGTGGGCACAGGCCATCGTTCATGGCCTCGTAGCGGTCGACCGCTGGGATAGAGGGACGGGCGCTGCTCCGCTCGATGTGTCGGGAGCGCTTCGGCAAACGCTGGCGCAGCAACTGGGGGATGAGCAACCAAGGCCTCTGGCACGATTCGTTGTGGAGCAAACGTCAAACTTCCGCAAAGAAGTGACGGGCAGTGTTTTCGCGTGGATGACCGCGAATGAGGGCGAGGCTGAACCGGCTCCAAGCACGCGAGATCGCTCCGCGCGCGCACTCGACACGGACACCACGTGGCACGAGGCGCGAATGGCGATGGGCATGTGGTCGCGCGCCTATTACCGCGCCATTGCCAGCCAAGACGGCGCAATGTACCTGTCGTTTTACGACAACTCATTCGATGCTAGTAACGAGGACTTGGCCGCGCGCTACGGCCTCACACTGCCGGGCCGCTCACGGCTGCAACGGGTGCGCGACCGCGCTTTTTCCTCGCGTCAGGCGCAGACGATTCGTATCGAGGGAGAAATACTGGACCACATGCTCGTAATCGCACCTCCTGTGTTCGCCCAGCTCTATCTGCTAACCCGAAAGTCTGCGCGAGACCTGATTCAACGCGGTGAGCGGCAGGCAATGTTTGACATGGCCTACGCTGCGCGTGAGGCTGTGAGCGCGCGGGATACGCATTCGCACAGGAAGTTCGTGACGCTCATGCGTGTTTTGTCTATGTCCGTGTTGGCGGTTGTGATTTCTGCGTTGGGTTTGATGACGGACTTGACGGATATGTCTACGGGCGCGCAGATTATTGCGGTAGCGGTTGCCGGTGTTTTGGGTGTTGTTGCCGGTTTGCCGTGGGACGATTTGGCAGAGCTTTTCCGGCTTCGCGGATCTGCAATGACAGCTACTTTGACGATGAGTAACGAGGAGGATCTGTAATGGTGGGCTGGAAACTGGAGTGGAGCGCCCCGGATTTCCCGGTCCGTGTTGACAGCAGGAGCGTCAGCACGCCCGTGGGAGAGTCCCAGACGCACTACCGCGTGAGCGTGGGCGAGGCCTCTTTTGCTGGCGCTGTAGCGGTTCCGATTGCTAGCGATACGGGCCGCGTACTCTTGGTGCGTCAAGAGCGCATCCGGGTTGGACGCGAGCTGTGGGAGCTGCCTCGCGGCATGGCGGAAGTTTCGGACACTGATCCGGTGGCGACGGCTCTGCGGGAGTTACACGAAGAAACGGGGATTAGCGCTAAGGCCGGCGAGTTCTTGGGAATGGTATTTCCAGATTCTGGTTTCTTAGCTTCCGAGGTGGCCGTTGTGCTTGTAGAAGTGGCGGGCGAGGACGTGGCCAGAGATGCCTGTGACGGTGAGGTTCAGGCGCAGGACTGGTTCTCAAGAGGACAGTTGGGCGAGATGATCCGAGAGGGAGAACTTCGCGACTCGATTAGTTTGAGTGCGTTGGCGGTGGTGGCTCAGCGGGCTTAGCCGCGAAAAGGCACCGGATCGCGAAGGTAAGGTGCGTTGCCTTTCTGTGGCTGGACACTTCCTCAAAAGAGGACAAACTCATGACACACTGAAGGTATGCCTACCGCTTCTGCTGAATCGTTTAAAACGCTTTACCCGAATAATCCGGATCCCAACCAGCCGGATACCGAAGTATTGCGCCAGTTTGCCTCCCGCCTGTCCGGACGGGTTAGCGGTGAACTCGATTTCACTACGACGGCGAGGGCTCTATATTCCACGGACGCCGGCAATTACCGCGTGGTTCCTAGCGTTGTTTTTGCCCCGGTAGATAAGGCGGAGGCCATCCTCGCTATCAACGCTGCGCGCGAGCTGGACATGCCGATTACGCCCCGTGGTTCGGGCACGTCGTGCGCGGGTAATGCGATTGGCCCGGGCTTGGTTATCGATTTCTTGCGCCACATGAACCGCGTGCTCTCGGTGGATCCGCAAAAGAAAACGGCGATTGTAGAACCGGGTTGTATCGAAGCAACCCTGCAGAAGGAGGCGGGCCAGTACGGGCTGCGTTTTGGGCCGGATCCGTCCACGCAAAACCGGTGCACAATCGGTGGCATGGTGGGCAACAATGCGTGCGGTCCACATGCAACCGCGTGGGGTAAGACGTCCGAAAACATTGTGTCTTTGGAGGTTGTGGACGGGCATGGCCGCCACTTCACTGCAGGCCAAGGAGATCTTGCCGCTGTTCCCGGCCTGCAGGAGTTGATCGAGGCAAACCTGGCTCCCATCCGCACCGAGATGGACCGGTTTAGCCGGCAGGTGTCCGGATATTCCTTGGAATACCTGCTACCCGAAAATGGCGGCAACCTGGCGGGCATGCTGGTTGGAACTGAGGGCACGCTTGCGTGCGTGCTTGAAATCGAAGTTAAACTCGTGGATATTCCCCATGCCCCCGTCCTCGTGGCCATCGGCTATTCGAACATGATCGAGGCCGGGCGGGATGTGCCCGCAATCCTCGCGCATAAGCCCCTCGCTGTTGAAGGACTGGATAAGCGCCTCGTTGATGTCGTACGCGTACACAAGGGTCCCGGCGCTGTGCCTGAGCTTCCCGCGGGCGAGGGATGGCTCATGTGCGAGATCGGCGGGGCAGACCTCGATGATGCGATGAGGCGTGCGCATGACATGGCAGCTGGCGCAAACTCGGATGCCGTTGTGATCTATCCACCCGGGGACGATGCGGCCCGATTGTGGCGTATCCGCGCAGACGGTGCCGGTCTTGGTGGCCGCACGCCCGTTGAGCTGGATGGTGACGGCAACGTTGTGGGCGGTAATGAGCAGGCTTGGCCCGGTTGGGAGGACGCGGCTGTTCCTCCAGAGAATCTGGGTGACTACCTGCAGGATTTCACTGCCCTTATGGATGACTATGGGATTAGCGGCCTGCTGTACGGGCATTTTGGAGATGGTTGCGTCCATGTTCGACTAGACATGCCGCTTGGTTCGCAAGCCGGAGTTGGCAAATCTAAAAGATTCTTGATCGACAGCGCGAAACTGCTGGGCAAGTACGGTGGGTCCGTGTCGGGTGAACACGGGGATGGGCGCTCAAGGTCCGAGCTACTTAAATACATGTACAGCCCGCAGATGCTCCAACTTTTTGCGGCGGTAAAACATCTATTTGATCCGGAAAACCTAATGAATCCGGGAGTTTTAACGCGGCCGCAGCCCCTGGTAGGGCCTGCGGGTTCGCACCCGGATCACCACGCGTTTGAGCAACTGCAAGAAGAGATAGCGCCAGATAATCTTGAGATCGGGTTGCGCCGCCCCGCCGCTAAACCGATTCCGGCCGCAACCGGATTCCAATTCCGCCACGACCACGCGGACTTCACCACTGCGGTGCACCGTTGTACCGGCGTGTCTAAGTGCCGCGCTGACAACAGTGGGGGCGGGGAGTTCATGTGCCCCTCGTTCAATGCAACCAAAAACGAAATTGATTCCACGAGGGGTCGAGCGCGGATCCTCGAAGAACTAGCAGGCGGTGAGCTCATCGCAACGTGGGATGATCCGCGCGTGAGCCGCGCCCTTGACCTGTGTCTAGCCTGCAAGGCGTGCGCGTCGGATTGCCCGGCGGGCATTGACATGGCGAAGTACCGGTCCGAGGTCTACTACCGGCGCTATCGGGGAAAGGTGCGCCCCGCCTCGCACTATCTTCTGGGACGTCTACCGGTGTGGACCAGGCTCACCGCCACTATTCCCGCAATGGCGGCGATAGCTAATGCAGCAATGAAGATTCCTCCGATACGAAATCTGGCATTCAAAATCGCCGGCATAGACTCACGCAGGCAGATGCCGCATTTGCAAAACCATCTGTTTAACAACTGGGCGTCAAAGCATACTTGTGCGCGCAAAACCAGCTCCGTACCTCGATCCGAAAACGATAAGAAGTACGTTGTGTTGTGGGCAGATTCTTTCTCGCAATCCATTAATGATGCGGGTGCTAGAGACATGATTGACGTCTTGGTATTAGCCGGATACACGCCGCTACTACCACCACGCGATCTTTGTTGTGGTCTAACTTGGATCACAACCGGGCAGCTCGATAAGGCACGCGAAAAAATCACCACGCTGGTCGAGCATCTAACCCCGTTTGCGCTTGCCGGCATCCCGATCGTTGGGGTGGAACCATCATGCACAGCGGTACTTCGCGACGATGCTCTGGATCTGAATATTGACGCAGAGATAGAAACCGTCAGCTCAGCTGTCTACACGCTGGCAGAACTCCTCACGGCGCCGGCTCCCATCGGACCGGATTCAACGGATTGGATGCCTAACTTGATGGGTAAAGAGGTGGTGGCCCAGCCTCACTGCCACCACTATTCGGTGATGGGCTGGGATGCGGACGAGACTCTGTTGAACCGCGCGGGGGCCAAGTTGATCAAGCTCTCTGGATGCTGCGGTCTGGCTGGAAACTTTGGAATGGAAGCGGGCCACTACGAGACTTCGCTAAAGGTGGCGCAACAGTCTTTGCTTCCCACCCTTGCCGAGCACCCGGATGCGATTTATTTGGCCGACGGATTCTCTTGCCGCACCCAGGCGGAGCAGTTGGCGCGGCGCGGCGGAGTGCACCTCGCCTCGTTAATCAAACAAAACCAAAACGATCCAGGGACCAGCTCGTGATGTCTGCAAGCTAAGAAATCCGGTGTTAAACCACACCGCGTTCATGACACAATAGAGGTAGCTCAGACTAGGACGGAACGATAATGGCGCTTTTCGAATTTGATGACGGTCACCTGATCCCCGCTCAATTCGGCCGAAGTGTGCCCGGTGAAATAGCTAGCGACATTTTGGCGTCGGTGCGCGAGCAAGTGTTGGAGATCGTTGGCCGTCCGCTGTTCCCCATATTTTGGCAAGATGCCGGCGAGGTAGGAGCAGGCCGAGACAGCGGCGAGCCGCGTCTTACGGCTTTGGACGCGTCCGGGCAGGTTGTGTCAATCGAGGTGGTTGAGCAACTGGATTCGCAGACCATGATCGATTCGCTTTCTCGTCTGGCTGACACCGCCTCGCTGGGGTGGAATGATCTTGCCGCGCAATATCCGTCGGGTATGCAGGGATTTCGCGCCGGGTGGACCGAGTTTCGTGATGCCATGCCGCCGTCTCCCGCTCCCGGCCCGCGGTTGATCCTCGTGGCCGGGAAGATTAGTGATTCGGTGCGCCCCGCACTGGACGTGCTCGCGTCGTCTGGCGTGGAGGTTCATGAAATCTCCGTGCGTGAAATGTCGAATGGGCGCAAGTTTATCGACGTTGAGGCGGTAGGGCCGCGGCTTTATGGGCACAACCCCAATCTGCTTCTAGGATCCACCCCGCAGTCACTGGAACTTGAACGCAAGAGCGACAAAACCGACGCAGTTGAAGAAACTGAGGGCGCAACCGGCAGGCATTCGGCCGGTGCGCGGTCCTTTGACCCGTGGGAAAAGGACACCTCGCAAGAGGTTACCGCGTCAGAAGTTACGCGCGAATCTGTAGAGCGGGAAGTTGAGGCGGAGCCGGCGCCTGTAGAACCAGAAGTGAAGTCTGCTCACGGGGAAGCAGAGGTAGAGTCCGCGCCGGAACCCGCGTTTGAGGCTGAATCGGCGCAGGCGGGTCAAGCCGAGTTGCAACCGTCTGTGCAAGAGGTCCCGCAGCTTAAACCGGACGTGGAAGGCCTCGAAGTGATTGCTGGAATTCTTGGGCAGGACACCGCGCTCGTGTGGCAAAGCGAAAACGGGTTGCACACGGCAACACTGGCGTCAAGTGGACTTATCTCTTCGCTGGGGTGGTCAACAAAAGATCCGAACGAGGCCGCAGCGATGGTCAGCGGGTCGAGCAGGTTTGACGGCTGGCAAAACTGGCGTCTAGGCGACGTGCTTGGCCCCACGCTTGCGGAGTCTCTTGAGGAGATCAATCGCGAGATTAGAGACGAATACCAAAATTTGGGTAAGCCCAGGCAGGGTCGTCGCCGTCGCGACTAATCCCCGTTAGCGTCCAGCCGTTCGCGCTGCGTCCTATCTTGGCGCTAGCTGTACGTCCGAAGGCTTTGGCACTCGCAGGCGGAACAGGTCGGCTGACTCAGTCTGCGCAAAGGTTTCTTGCCCTAAAACGCTGAAGCGTAGCCACTGGAGCGTGGAGCTCCACAGCTGCTGGCGAACAGGAGGAACCGAAAGCGCCAGATCATGCACGCCTCCAAACCGGCGGATGAGGACGTCGTTACCTAGTCGCGCTCCGCGCTCGGCAATTAGGTCTGCGTCTAGCACAGTGTCTTGGTAGCGCACGTCGGCGCTCCATTCGGAGCCAACAAAGGTGCGTGTGGAAGAAATGTTCATGACAGGGCAGTCAATGTCGAGCCCGCCCGCCACTTCTTGGTGGCCGGTAATGACGGCTGCAAGCCAGCCGGCGTATATGGTCCGTCCGGTCGCTTTCCACTCGGGAATAAGCCCCCAGCCGGCTAGGGATGGGTCATTTTTGTAAGGAGCGAGGTCACTGGGCATCTCTCCGTCATCTTTATTCCACCCTCGTAGAGAAATGCCGTAAAAGTCGTTGCCACCCGTGGGAAGAACCCGGCGGGGCTCACGCGATGCGATTAGTTGCACTGCTTGTTTTGTGGGGACGCGCGCGATGGAAGAAGTTTGAAGCTCCAGCCATGCCGAATTGAGCCAGAGTCCGGCGAGCCGTCCCGGGTGGTGCGCCGCCCAAAGCGTTGCGGTTAGGCCACCTGTGGAGTGCCCCATCAAAACTACGGGTAGGTCTTCACCCATGATTAGTAGGGCTTCGGCGATGTCTTCGTCATAGTCAGCTAGGTTTTGCGTCCATCCAAACGTTTGGTTCTTTCTCCAAGATCGCCCGTATTTTCGCAGATCGAGGCCAAAGAACTGTCCTCCTGCTAGGGCTACTTGCCGAGCGAGTTCTCGCTGGTGGTAGTAGTCGTTCCACCCGTGAATGTAGAGTGCTTTGAATATTGGCTCTTTCGGGGTGCCTTCGAGGGCGTGGGGGTCGCGGTTGGCGTCATGTCGCACGATGGTGGCGAGGACTTCGCCCTCATCGTCGGGAAGAAGCTGAATCGTTTGCGCCTCAAAGCCAGGGCCGAGCACATCCGGGCTCCACTGGCCCGCGCGAGGGATCGGATAGTTGCTAAAACCGGCTTTTGGATTAATGTCGCCCATACATCGAGCTTAAACTCTCGGTCCGTAAAATACGTGGGTGCCTGCTAAGAAAAAACCGAAACGCTTGAACAGCAACCGCTTTTCGAGCAAAAATTCTTGAGTTTCAAGGCGACACGCCGAGTCTTGCTGTAACGATGGCTACGAATTGTGGAAATGAGGGGCGATGTTGCGGTAACTTGGGTAGAAGCAATTAGCAGTCCGCATCGGTGGATTGGTTTTCGTAACTGGAGATTGTGTTCAGTGAGTAAGTACTTGGGTAAAGGCGCAGTAGTTGCGCTTGCGGTATCTACAAGTCTCGTGTTGGCATTGCCGGGTTTGGCTATTGCTGACGATGACTACAGCGGTTTGTCGGTTGCACAGCTCGAGGTTGAACTTGCAGAGGTGTCTGCTGAATCTGCAGAGGCGAATGTGAGGGTGCAACAGGTCGCGGAGGAGCTTGCTGTTGCTCAGTCGCAGTTGGCGCAGGCACAGGCGGATGCGAAGGCCGCGAAAGATGCGGTGGCGTCTTCGTGGGACAAGTACAAGGGTGAGCGTGAAACGCTCGCCGCTCTCTCCCAGACCACTTACCGTTCCGGTTCTGGTAATGCGCAGCGGTTGGCTCCATTCTTGACGCGGGATGGTCTTGCCGACATGGAGCGTCGTGGCAAGATCGTTGACACGGTGTCGCAGATTACGGATGCGAAGCTTCAGCGCGTGGCTGCTATGCATCAGGTTGCGAAGGCGATGGAAGACCAGGCGGCGGCTACCGAGAAGCGTGTACAGGAGGCGCAGGCCGAGGTAGAGAAGCGCTCGCAGGAGATCCAGGCTTACGCCGATGGTAGGCAGGCTGCGGTTGCACAGGTGCAGCAGCGTCGTGATGGTTTGATTGCGCAGTTGGCGCAGCGTCGTGGCACTACGATTGCGGAGGAACAGGAGCGCCAGGCGCAGATCGAGCGTTCGCAAAATGCACGCCAGGAAGCCGCTAACAGGGCTCGCGTTGAGCGCAATCAGGGCTTGGTGAATCAGGCCGAGTCTGCCCGTCAGGCAGAGAATGCTAACCAGAACTCCGCGCGTGATCAGGCCAATGCAAACAACACCAAGGCTCTAGAAGAAGCGGCCGCGAAGCGCGCTCGTGAAGAGGCCGAAGCTAAGCGTAAGTCTGACGAGGAACGGCGTGCCGCGGAGGCGCGTGCAGCCGAGGAGGCTCGTCGCCAGGCCGAGGCCCGCGGAGGCGCGTGCAGCCGAGGAGGCTCGTCGCCAGGCCGAGGCCGCAGAGCAGGCGCGTCGTGCAGCGGAAGCCGCAGAAGAGGCCCGTCGTGCTGCCCAGGCTAGCTCAGGTGGTCCAGGCGCCGTGGCGTTTGCGAAGGCCCGCATTGGCACGCCGTACTTGTGGGGTGGCACCGGTGCTGGTGGTTATGACTGCTCGGGTCTTGCAATGACGGCTTGGGCCAGCCAGGGTGTATCGTTGCCGCGTACGTCCCAACAGCAGTATTGGGCTACCCAACGCGTTTCCATTAATAATCTGCAACCGGGGGACCTCGTGTTCTACGGTCCCGGTGGTTCGACCAGCGGCATTTACCACGTGGCGATTTACGCTGGTGGAGGCATGATGGTTGAGGCCACGGTTCCAGGTGACTACGTTCGCTTGAACCCGCTTCGTTACGGTGACCTTGTACCATTTGGCGGCCGCCCATAACCAGACGGTGACGTCCGCAGCGGGACCGCGAGGCAAGTGAAAAGTTTGCTAAGAAGTTCTATAGATAATTAGTTGGAGGTTCGCCCGCGGGCGAACCTCCAACTAATTGTTTTGCGCGCGGCCGGATTTAGAAGCCGGCGTCCTTGGCACGCTGGTAAGAGCGACGAATCTCCGCCTCTGCTTCTTCACGGCCAACCCAGTGCGCACCCTCAACGGACTTGCCGGGCTCAAGGTCCTTATAGACCTCGAAGAAGTGCTGGATTTCAAGCCGGTGGAACTCCGAGATGTCGTCAATCTCGGTACGCCACGAAGCACGCTGGTCTCCGGATGGGATGCAGATAACCTTGTCGTCGCCACCGGCCTCATCACGCATGCGGAACATGCCGAGCGCCCGACAGCGAATTACACAGCCGGGGAAGGTGGGTTCTTCAAGGATGACTAGCGCATCTAGCGGGTCTCCATCTTCACCGAGCGTGTCGTCAATGAAGCCGTAGTCATCGGGGTAGCGCGTTGAGGTGAACAGCATGCGATCAAGGCGGATGCGCCCTGTTTCGTGGTCAACTTCGTACTTGTTACGGTTGCCCTTTGGAATCTCAATAGTGACGTCGAATTCCACCGTTTCTTCCCTTCGCTAAGTGTGATCTCCAGATTACCTGACTAGGGGCCGTGAAAAACGCTTTACACTTAGGGTGTCAAGTGACTGGAGGGCACGTGTTAAAAAGAACTCTTACCGTGATTCTAAGTGTTTTCTTAGCCGTTGCGGGCGTGGGTGGGTATGTTTACGCCGATATTAATGATGTTGTGCCCGGTTTCTTGACTAAGACCAAACCGATTGTTGGCAAAGAGCCTCCTCTTGGGGAATCTGTGCAACTCGGCAGGGTGGTTAGCGCACGAATGGCCGAGGATGCGCCACTTGTTGACCCCGGCGAGCTTGTACCCGCGTGGGAAGCCCTGGAGCGGGCCGGTAGAGAGCAGAAATTCACTCCGGGAGTGTATGTTGCAGATGCGCTAACCGGCGAGGTTTTGCTGGATAAGAATGGGCAGATGCCGATGCCTCCGGCCTCGACTATTAAAATTCTGACGGCTATTAATGCGGCGCAGAGTTTAGATCCGGCGGGCACGCTTGCCACGCGCGTTTTCTTAGACGAAGACGGCGTACTTCACCTTGTGGGCGAGGGCGATCTGCTTTTGTCACAGGGGGCTGGTGGTCCGCAGGTGAATGGCCGGGCTGGTGTTGCTGATTTGGCTGCGGCCACGGCTAAAGCGTTGGAAGATAGCCAGAGGTCTGCGGGGAAGCTGGTGTTCCATGACCACATTTTTGATGGGCCAACGCGTGAGCCGGCATTGACGGATGGTTTGGAGCATTGGGCGGGGCATGTGGCTCCGTTTGCGATTGATCGCGGAGAGATGCCGGGGGCAGGCTATCAGCCCTATTACGATGATCCGGCGGCGAATGTGGCGAGGGCGCTTCAGGAGGCGTTGGCCAGTGCGGGCGTGAACGTAGAGGTACAGGCGTCGAGCGAACCGTACGACGGACAGGGTCAGTTGCTTGCGAAGGTGGAGTCGGCGCCGATTTCCCAGGTGACGCGTCTGATGCTGATGGATTCGGATAACACGCTTGCCGAACAGTTGTGTCGGCTGAGCAGTGTTGCGCAGGATGCGGGATCGACGTTAGAGGATGCCGCGCAAAACCTTGTAGAACAGGTGAAGAACACCGGCGTGTACACGGACGGGCTGAGCGCTGTGGATTGTTCGGGTTTGAACGTGGAAAACCGGGTGAGCCCGCGAACCCTAGTGGAGTCGTTGCTGTATTTGCAGGACGCAGGGGTACCAGCTGCGTTTAACATTGTGCGCGATCTGCCTGTGGGCCATTTTTCAGGAACGTTGAATCGACGGTTCGAGGGGGACCTCGCGGGTGCGCAGGTGAACGCGAAGACGGGTACGCTCGATGAGGTTTCATCGCTGGCCGGATTTGTGATGACAAAGCGGGGCCGCGTGTTGGCGTTCCACGTGCAGTCAAGCGGTATGGAGGACGGCGCGGTGTTTACTCGCCCGGCGATTGATGATTTCGCTCTTGCGCTCGCGAAGTTGTAGTTCATGGTTTCTCAGTTGATTGGTTCTACGCCGCCAAGGCATACGAGGGCGGTGACGTTGGCACTTCGCGATGTGGTGAAGCGTCACGGTTTGACACCTGGCGAGTGGGTGGTTGCCTGTTCGGGTGGTCCGGATTCCTTGGCGCTGGCGTTTGCGGTGGCAGATTTGGGAGGCCGGATGGGTGCTGAGGTGCAGGCGGTGGTTGTAGATCACGGGTTGCGCCAGGAGTCTGCAGACGAGGCGGAACAAACGCGCCTATTGCTAGAAAAGTGGAAGATCGCGGCCCGCGTAGTGCCTGTAAGTGTTGGTAGTGAGGGCGGCGTGGAGGCCGCGGCGCGAGAGGCACGTTATGAGGCACTGCGAGAGAACTCGGGCGCGGGCGCAATGGTGTTCTTGGGTCACACGATGGATGACCAGGCTGAGTCCGTGTTGCTGGGGCTCGGCAGAGGATCGGGCGCACGCTCGCTGTCGGGGATGCGAGAGGTAGTGCGCGAGGACGCGCCGTCCTCGCGCACGTGGGTTCGCCCGCTGCTAGGGGTGCGTAGGTGGGATACGGAGGGCATGTGTGCCGAGCTCGGTTTGGAGCCGGTTCAGGATCCGTCTAATCGCCTGCATGGCGGTTGGGCTCGCGCGGATGGGGGGCCGCTGCCTCGGGTAGCGGTACGCCATCGCGTGATCCCGTCGCTGGGTAAAGCACTTGGACGCGATGTTGTGCCGCTACTGGCGCGGTCTGCGCAGCTTCTGGATGCGGATGCGAGCGCACTGGAAGAGTGGGCGGGCCGGTGCTGGCGCCAGGGCGAAGCCCTGGTGGTTGAGGATTTAGCGGGCTTGCCGCCCGCGGTGCGCTCGCGGGTACTGAAGGAGGCGGCCGAGCGTGCGGGCGCGGCTCAGCTCACGCAGGCGCATATCAGCGCCCTCGATAAGTTGGTTGTTGGCTATGAAGGCGGCGCCCCGATTGATTTGCCGGGCGGAGTGAAAGCCTGGCGCGAACGCGAGCCCGAACCCGAACGCGAACTGCGAGAACAACAGCGTGAACCGCTCGCAAACGGGCGCGGGGAATGCAAGCGAGGCCGCACTGTTCGCCGGCTGATAAAAATAATGAAATCCAGCTGATTTGTGCAAGACTGGAAGTACCTATCACTAACTTTTCACGGGAGATGAAAATGCAAGCATCCGACATGGGTTCTGACCTCGAAAAGATCCTGTTCACTAAGGAGCAGATCGATGCGCGTCTGGTGGAGATGGCCGCACAGATTGATCGCGATTACGAGGGTAAGGAGATCCTCCTAGTAGGTGTGTTGCGCGGTGCGATTATGGTGATGGCGGATCTTTCGCGCGCTATTTCTACGCCGCTGGAAATGGATTGGATGGCTGTTTCTTCCTACGGTTCGGGCACGAAGTCTTCGGGTGTTGTGCGGATTTTGAAGGACCTCGATTCGGATTTGACGGGTAAGCACGTGTTGATTGTTGAGGACATCATCGATTCGGGCCTCACGCTTGCTTGGCTGAAGTCGAATCTGTCTTCGCGCGGTCCGGAGTCGGTGGAAATCGCGACGATGCTGCGCAAGCCGGAGGCGGCTAAGGTTGAAGTTGACGTGAAGTACGTGGGCTTTGATATTCCGAATGAGTTTGTGATCGGTTACGGCCTGGATTATGCGGAGAAGTACCGCAACCTGCCGTTCATTGGGACTCTTGCTCCCCACGTTTACAATTAAGAGATTTTCTCGAAGCTATTTGAAAGGGTCCTTACGTGAAGCGACCGGTGCACAAGAAGGATTCGAAGTCGAAGAAGAAGAATTCGCCGAATTGGGCTGCCGTCCTGGTTCCTCTGTTGATCTTCTTCTTGGTTGGTTGGATGGTTTGGAGGCTGTTCCAGCCGGCGCAGATTGAGACTTATGAGGGCGTGGAGTTGCTGCGCTCTGACACGGTTGAGCGCGTGGTGGTGAATGATCCTGCGCAGCGCGTGGAGCTCAAGCTGACTGAGGATTTCGTGCATAAGCCGACTTCTGATGATGACAGGGAAGTGAACCATGGTAAGCAGGTCACTTTTGTGTATTCGCAGGATCAGGGCCCGAGCATGCTGCGTCTGGTTGAGAAGGCGAATGCGAAGAGCGGGTATAACGTGCTTAACCCGCAGCCGAGCTTGTTCGGTTCGCTTCTGCAGTTGATGATCCCGATCTTGCTGTTGCTGGCGGGTTTCTACTGGCTGACTACCCGAGCGGCGGGCGGCCGGATGATGGGCGGTTTTGCCCAGTCGCGAGCGAAGGAGTTTAACCGCGAGAATCCGGAGGTCACGTTCGCGGATGTTGCGGGCGAGGACGAGGCTGTGGAGGAGTTGCAGGAGATCCGCGAGTTCTTGGCCCAACCCGAGAAGTTCACCGCGGTGGGCGCAAAGGTGCCGCGCGGCGTGTTGCTGTACGGCCCTCCGGGTACGGGTAAAACACTGCTCGCGAAGGCAGTTGCAGGCGAGGCTAACGTGCCATTCTTCTCGATGTCCGGCTCGGAGTTCATGGAGCTGTACGTGGGCGTGGGTGCGTCGCGCGTTCGCGACTTGTTCGATAAGGCGAAGAAGGCCGCTCCGGCAATCATTTTTGTAGATGAGATTGATGCGGTTGGCCGTCATCGAGGCTCTGGTATTGGTGGCGGAAACGATGAGCGCGAGCAGACGCTAAACCAGATGCTGGTGGAGATGGACGGTTTCGATGACCGCACGAACGTCCTCATGATTGCGGCTACGAACCGCCCAGATATTCTCGATCCGGCTCTGCTACGTCCCGGTCGTTTTGACCGTCAGATCGCGGTTGAGGCCCCCGATATGCGAGGTCGCTTCGAAATCTTGAAGGTCCACGCTAAGGGTAAGCCGTTGACCGCAGATGTGGACTTGAATCAGATTGCAAAGCGTACGCCCGGTTTCACTGGTGCAGATCTTGCGAATGTGTTGAACGAGGCCGCGTTGCTGACGGCTCGTTCTAACGCTGATCTGATTGATAACCGCGCTTTGGATGAGGCTATTGATCGCGTGATAGCCGGCCCGCAAAAGCGCACGCGCGTGATGAACGAGCATGATAAAGCTGTTACGGCCTACCACGAGGGCGGCCACGCTCTGTGTGCTGCGGCGCTTCGTTATACAGCTCCCGTTACGAAGGTGACTATTTTGCCGCGTGGGCGCGCTCTGGGGTACACGATGGTGATGCCAACGGAAGACCGCTACTCGAAGACGCGCAACCAGTTGTTGGATGACCTCGTGTATTCGCTGGGTGGCCGCGTTGCGGAAGAGCTGGTGTTCCGGGACCCGTCTACGGGGGCGTCGAATGATATTGAGAAGGCCACGGCAACGGCCCGCGCAATGGTTACGGATTACGGCATGTCTGAGCGTTTGGGCCTAGTGAAGCTCGGCACCGCTGATACGGAGCCGTTTGGCGCGCAGGGCGGAGGCAATAACCACGAGACTTCGGATGCGATCACTGCGGTGATTGACGAGGAGGTCCGGGCGCTCCTTGATCGTGCGGCCCGCGAGGCGTGGCAGATCCTGTCACGCAACCGCTCCGTGCTGGACAATCTGGCTCAGCGTCTGCTGGATGAAGAGACGCTAACCGAGAACGAGCTTGAAGAGATTTTCAAGGACGTAATCAAGCAGGAGGAGCGCCCGGTTTGGAACTATCAGTCGGACGCCGCGGTTGAGGGTACCAAGTGGGGAGACCCGGTAGGAATCTCGGATTCTTCTACTAAGCCGCAAACTCCGCAGCAGGCGAGCCCGCAGGAAAGACCGGGCGAATAGTCATGACTTATGACGCGGCTGGTGTCGAGCGTGCCGTGCATGACCTACTGGTAGCAATAGGAGAAGACCCGTCCCGCGAGGGCCTGGTTGATACTCCGGCGCGTATGTCCCGGGCTTGGGCGGAGATCGTGGGCGGTTTACAAGAGGATCCGTCGCTCCATTTAGAGACGCATTTTCGAGTGGAACACGAAGAGATGGTGCTGGTTCGCGACATAGACTTTTACTCGGTTTGTGAACACCACCTGCTCCCGTTTTACGGCAAGGCCCACGTGGCTTACATTCCGGCTAACAACACGGTGACGGGCTTGTCTAAGTTGGCTCGCCTGGTAGAGGGATACGCGCGTCGTCCGCAGGTGCAGGAGCGTTTGACGTCACAGATTGCGGACGCCCTCGTAAAAAAGTTAAAGCCGCAGGGAGCTTGCGTGATTATCGAGGCCGAACACATGTGCATGACTATGCGCGGCGTGCGTAAGCCGGGTTCGTGGACCGTTACGTCGGCTTTGCGTGGCGTGATGAACTCTTCCGCTACCCGCCAAGAAATCATGACTCTGGTGATGGAGGGGCGCAAGTAATGAGTTTCTTGGCTCCGAGACTCAACGGCGTTTCGTTACCCGAGGACCGCACGCTACTGATGGGAATTGTGAACGTCACGCCGGATTCCTTCTCGGATGGCGGTAAGTGGTTTGATACAGATCGGGCGGTATCGCGCGGCCTCGAACTGGTGAGCCAGGGCGCGGACATCATCGATGTGGGAGGAGAATCCACCCGGCCTAACTCGAAGCGCATTAGTGCGGGTGAGGAAACCGCCCGTATCGCAGATGTTGTGCGGGCGCTGGTAGGCGAGGGCGTGGTGGTGTCTGTAGATACCGTCCACGCTGCAACGGCCCAAGCGATGTGTGAGGCCGGTGCGCACATCATAAACGACGTGTCCGGCGCGTGTTTGGACCCGCAGATGGCGCAGGTCATGGCGCAGACGGACGCGGTGTGCATAATCCAGCATTGGCGCGGCCTTCCTGGAGCTCCAGACGAGGATGTCCTCACGGATGGCAGTGTGGATACGGTGCTTCGCGAGCTTGACCGTCAGGTTGGGGCCGTGTTGACAGCAGGAGTGAAGCCGGAGCGGATCGTGTTGGATCCCGGCCTAGGGTTCGCAAAAACCATGGATGCTAACTGGCAACTGTTGGCCGGCCTTGATGAGATGATTGCAAAGTCCCCATTTCCGCTATTGATTGGGCATTCGCGAAAGCGTTTCATAAAGACTCGCAGTGACGAGATGGCGGATGTGGATGAGATGACGGTTGCCCTAACGGCATTAATCGCCCGGCTTCGCCCCTGGGCTGTGCGCGTTCACGAAGCCAGAGGGAATATGGCTGCTTTGCGCGCGGCCGAATATTGGAACCGCGCGTCTGTAAAATAAGCTAGAACAGTAGGTAGAAGGGAGGCTCAGTATGAATCGCAGGAAGAGTGACCTTGACATGATCAAAATTCTGGGCCTTACCGCTACTGGACGTCATGGTGTTTACGCCTTTGAGCGCCGCGAAGGCCAGCAGTTCACCGTTGACGTGATCATGTATGTGGACACGCGAGGAGCGGCTCGCGGTGATGATTTGAGCCAGACGGTTGACTATTCCGAAGTTGCCGCCGATGTGAATGCCGTTCTTGCCGGGCCGCCTGTGTTCCTGATTGAGACGCTCGCGCAAAAAGTCGCCCAGGTTGTGTTGAAGTACGAGGCGGTCCAGATCGTCCAGGTCGTGGTGCACAAGCCGCACGCTCCGATGGATCTTGAGTTTTCCGATGTTTCGATGACGATCACGCGCACGCGACAATCCTCTTTCGAGCCGGGATCTTCTGCGTCCGAGGCTAAGTCGCAGATCAATGTCCAAGAGACGCTAGAAGAAAAGGCACCCGGCAAGAGAAGCGCTCGCAGAAGCGTTCAGGAGCCGACTGGTGCGCAAGAGGGCGAGGTTAAGCCCCCGCGCCGTACTCGTAGTGCCAGGCACGAGGCAAAGCGCGCCGCTGCCTTTGAACTGGCGCAGAAGTTTGAAACAACATCGACGAGGGAACCGAAGCCAGTGGATTCTCCTGTGCATGCGCAGATGATGAGCGTCGCGATGGCTCGTGCCGAGCGCGCACAGTGGCTGGCTGAGCACAGCGAGCAGTTGGAAAAAGATCTGCAAAACCCCGCTTGCACTCCCATTGCGCAGTCCATGCAGGGCTGGCGGGTAGGGGATCCGCGCCCGGCGCCAAACTCGATCAAGCCTCCGGTCACGTCCCCGCTGTCGCCGCTACACGCCGTCCTCGTGAACTCGTTTGTAGATCATGAGGGGCTAACAAAAGCTCCGCAAGAGCCCGTTACTGCGGTTATCTCTCTGGGCGCGAACGTGGGGAGCGCGTCAAAAACGCTTGCCGAGGCCATCCTGATGCTCGATGCCATGCCGGATATTTCGGTCACCGGGGTCTCCGCACTATTTTGCTCCGCGCCCGTGTTGGCGCCCGGTCAGGAAGCGCAAAGCGACTACTACAACGCCGTCGTGCAGGTTAGCACCACGCTCGCTCCTCTCGATCTGCTTAATGCCACGCAGATGATCGAGAACGCATTTGGGCGCGTTCGCACCGAGCACTGGGGGCCGCGCACTCTTGACCTCGACATTATTACGTACGGGTCACTTCGTAGCGACGATCCGAAGCTAACGCTTCCGCATCCGCGCGCCCACGAGCGCGCATTCGTGCTCTTGCCTTGGCTTCAGATTGATCCGAACGCGCGCGTTGGCCGTTACGGCCGCGCAGATATCTTGGTGCGTGAAACTGCGGATCAGGAAATCGAGCAGGTTGCTACCAGTTGGGTTGAAGATGCCGCTCGTAAGCCTGATTCAGGCGAAGGAGACAAAGCGATCCAAAATGACGCTACGGCGCCGGTGGGACGTGTGTATCGACGTCGCGCTTCGGCCTCTGCTCCCGGTGGAGCTGTGTTTACCCCCAAGGCGAAGCCGCGCTGGATGCCGTTGCCCCCGCGCGATAAATCCCAGCCGAAATCGGATCCCGCTCCCGCGCCGCAAGAGGAGGCTCAGACCTCGTCGTCTGGGTCCGCGCCCGCAACGGGACAGTCACAGGTTTGGCCTGATACCACGCGGCACACGAAGCCCATTATTGGCCGCAAGATCGCGTTGCCACGCTGGCATAGGAGCGCGGAGCAGAGGATAATTGACGACCCGGACGAGCTTCATCGGGCGGACGAAGACCAGCAGAAGAGTACTTCCGCGCAGAAGCCGCGCGTGGAGTCAGGTTTGGCTGAGGATTTCGCATCAGGCCTCATCCCTTTGACGCAGGAACCGGCCAGGCCCTCGCGCCGTACAATCGTGCGTCCAACAGTTACGGGCGCCATTCCAATTGTTAAGCGACGTGACAAGAATGAGACGCCGTGAAGCCGCTGAGCGTATCTAGCCTCGTCATCCTATTTGCCGCTGCCACGGCCGTGGGGGCGTTGGTAGCGGGGCTACTACCAACGCTCATGATCACTGCGTACACGGGGCTCCTTTTCTTGGGTATTGCCGCGGTGTTGTTCTATTTTGGCCGCCGGGTGCACGCACTTCGAAAAGGTGAGTCTCGGCGTATAAGCGCCACAGGGGCGATGAACGTGGCGATGTTCGCATATTCGGCCGCCTGGGTATCTGCCGCAGCGATCGGGTTCTTTTTTGGCGCGGTGCTGGCAATGCTCCGTAATGCGCACGCCGAGTACGTGCAGACGTCGATGTTGGGCGCTATCTTGTCGGCTTTGGGTGCCGCGGCGTTACTGGTGGTGGCGTTTGTGGTCGAGCGTTGGTGTCATTTGGATGATGACGAAGACGCGAGTTCATCTGGTGTAGAGCAGGGTGTTAGCTAGTGGCTCCAAAGAATGGTAACGGCAAAGGCCGAGGCGACTGGGAAATCTGGCCCCAAAGTGGCGGTAGCAGGTCCGCAAAATCTTCGCGCCCGTCAGCCTCGCGTAGGTCTACGTCAGGCAATTCGTTCTCGAGGTCCCAGTCCTCTTCTGGCAGGAGCGGTAGCTCCTCGACTCGCAGGTCGACGAGTGGGACGCAACGGAGTGCTAAAGCTGGCGCGGCCGCTGGTTCACGCCCTGCAGCGTCGAGAATGACGCCTGCTAAGTCGAACAAGTCCCAGGCCGCTACTGGTGGCGCGAAAGGTAGATCAAGTTCGGCGCGAGTTGCGCGGCCAGGTGTGGCCCTGACGCGAGGGCGCTTGATCGCTGTGGTGCTACTGATTTTGGCGGCATTGGGGCTGGGAATCTATTTCTTGAGTGCTTCGGCTACGAAGAGCTTGGAGCAGCGCCAGCAGAGCTTGCAGGCTGTGCAAGAACAGGACGCGGTGAAGCCCATTGCGGAGTGTCGCGCCGCGGATCTGGACTTCAAAATCACCGACTATGACCAGTCTGTGCCGGTTGGCAGCCCGTGGAACGGCGCGGTTACGGTGACGAATCGAGGCGCGGACGCGTGTCTTGCGGATGGGTCGGCGAAGTCACTTGGCGTGCGGGTAACTTCAGGTTCCTACGAGTTGGTTGACACCTTGAAGTGTGCTTCGCCGGACGCGTCGCTTCCACTTTTGATTGGCCCGGGTCGTAGCTGGAATACAACGCTGTCGTGGGATGGCCACGATTATGAGAGTTGCAAGGCAGGGGAGGCTGGCACCGCGGGCACCTACGTGTTGCACGTGAGCTACTTGGGTGATGCTAAGGCTGACCTGCTGGTTCAGGTTGTGGAGCCGCAAGAGTAGTTGTAGTGACCGGCCGACGGGCCTGTGACTACCAGCCGACGACTTCGGGTGATGCCGCTGCGTGTTGCCTGTTGAGTGACTTGCAGATAAGGCTGGCTCGGTAAGGACCTACGCCTTCGATGGTTTGCAGTTCTTCTACGGTGGCCTCGCGCAGTTTGGTAAGCGTGTCCCACTTCTTAATGAGTTGTTCGATGATGTTCCAGGGCAGGCGCGGAACCATAGTGAGGGAGCGGTAGCCGCGGGGCGATACAACACGGTCAAAGTCGGATGCATCCACTACGGGCTGGCCGATGGCTGCGGCAATGCGGGCGAGGTCAACCATGCCTTCAGTATCGAGGTTTGATAGTTCCGTTTCGGCTTCGCTGATGCGGTCTGGCTGGCGGATGTAGTCGCGTATTAGGAGGGCGCGTTCGGATGCGGAACCGCGCAGGAGGTCATCGAGCTGTAGCTCGATGAGGCGGCCTTCGGTGCCCAGTTCTTCAAGGTAGCCAGAGATCTCGGTGTGGATGCGCCTGATCATTTCCATACGTTGGAGGGTGGTGGCCACGTCGCGCACCGTAACGGTTTCGCGTTGCTCTAGCACGGTGAGGGTGGCCAGGTCTTCTTCGAGACGTTGTGTGTACCGGTCTAGCGTGTCGAGCGCAAGGTTGGCGCGTGAGAGCAAGGCTTCTGGCTCTTCCAGGCTGCGCCGGAGAGAGCCGACGTAGACGGTGATGACCCGCATGGAGGCGGAAAGAGAGATGACGGGCAGTCCGGTTTGCCGCGCTGTGCGTTCAGCGGTGCGGTGACGCATGCCAGATTCCACGGTAGATACGGCGGCGTGGGGAATTAGTTGCACGTTGGCGCGGCGAATGCGTTTGTAGTCGGAAGAGATGATGACGGCGCCATCCATTTTTGAAAGTTCGCGCAGGCGCGGGCCAGAGAATGCGACGTCGAGTTCGAAGCCGCCCGAACAGAGGGCTTCTACTTCTTTGTTGTAGCCGAGCACGATGAGGGCGCCGGTGTGCCCACGTTGGATGCGTTCAAGGCCCTCGCGTAGGTCGGTGCCGGGGGCGAGTGCCCTGAGGGCTTTGCGCATGGTTTCGTGTTCTGCGGTTGTCATGGTCATTCTTTTCTTTTGCGCCCTGTGTTGTCTGATGGCGTAAGTCCAACTTTGGCGGCCGTTGCCAGGTCGGTCACCGGATAGATGGTGAGTCCATTAACTGCTTTGAGGTCTTCGCTTCCGGTACTGGGAACGATGGCCTGTTTAAATCCTAGTCTCGCAGCTTCTGTTAGGCGGCGTTGCACGCCGGCTGTTGCCCGAATCTCTCCGGTTAATCCCACTTCTCCAATGGCTATAAGCTCAGTTTTGATGGGCCTGTTCCACGCGGCGGACATGATGGCAAGGGCGGTAGCCATGTCGGCGGCCGGCTCGGAGGTTTTTGCCCCTCCGACGGTGGACACGTACACGTCGGTGGTGGAGGTATCCACGCCCAGGCGGGCTTGGCAGACGGCAAGCATCATGGCTACGCGCGAATGGTCGATCCCTGAGGTGGTTCGCCGCGGACTACCAGCGTTGGTGTGGGCAACTAGGGCTTGCACTTCGGTCGGCATGGGGCGACGCCCTTCCAGGGTGACGGTGATGCACGTGCCGGGCGTGGTTGTTCCGGTGTGGGAAAGGAATAGGCCGGACGGGTCGGGCAGGCCCACGATTCCGGAGTCCCGCAGGTCAAAGCACCCCACTTCGTCGGTGGGTCCATAGCGGTTCTTGACAGCGCGCAGTAGGCGTAGCCGTGCGTGGCGGTCGCCTTCGAACTGGCAGACTACGTCCACCAGGTGTTCAAGAATCCGAGGGCCGGCAATGCCGCCGTCTTTGGTGACGTGGCCAACTAGGATGACGGGCAGGTTGCGTTCTTTTGCAGCTCTGATGAGACGGGCCGCAACCGCGCGCACTTGGGATACGCCCCCCGCGGAGCCCTCCATATCAAGTGTGTAAATGGTTTGCACAGAGTCCACTATGAGCAAGCTCGGATTTGTGGAGTCCACGTGCCCCAAGATTGTCTCAAGGTTTGCCTCTGCCGCTAGCAACAAGTTGTCGTGAAGTGCCCCGATGCGTTCTGCGCGTAGGCGAATTTGAGATGCTGATTCCTCTGCAGAGATATAGAGAACGGGCCCGCTCCCTACCGCATCTGCGGCGGAGCGAGCGGCGACGTCAAGCAGGAGCGTGGATTTGCCAACCCCCGGCTCGCCCGCAAGCAGAACCACCGCACCGGGAACAATACCGCCTCCAAGCACCCTGTCGAACTCGGAAACCCCAGTGGAGCGGTAGCGCGCAACCTCGGCGGATACCTTTGAGATCGGAGCAGCAGGAGAAGAGGGGGTGAGTGCCTTAGCCCCTCCGGCTTGCGGTGCGACCTCTAAAATCTGGGTTTGTTCCAAGGTTCCCCACGCGCTGCACTCACGGCACTGACCCACCCATTTGGTGGTGGTCCAGCCGCATTCGCTGCACTCAAAGTGTTCGGTAGGTTTCTTAGCCACGGCCTCTTCTTTCTGTCGTTAATAAAAGGTTAGCAGTGGGTACGGACAAGAAATCTGGCGGCGCTTACTATGTGGATTGAAACCACCAAAACAAGGGCTCTGGCCGTGAAATCTTGCCAAACCGGGCAGGGCTATGGCCGTGCGCGTTAGAGTTGAGGCATGTCAAGCACCGATAGTATTTCGCAAAACGAAAACCTGCCTAAGCTCGATAAGAAGGCCTACGAGAAGGAGCTGAAGCGGCTCCAGGCCGAACTTGTTGAGATGCAGCAGTGGGTTATTGCAAAGGGTGAGCGCATTATCATCCTGTTTGAGGGGCGCGACGCCGCGGGCAAGGGCTCTGCGATTAAGCGCGTCACCCAGTATTTGAATCCGCGCCACGCGCGCGTGGTTGCTCTTCCAAAGCCGACGGAGCGGGAGAGTACGCAGTGGTACTTCCAGCGTTACGTTCAGCATTTGCCGTCGGCAGGCGAGATAGTCATTTTTGACCGCTCCTGGTATAACCGTGCGGGAGTGGAACGCGTGATGGGCTTTTGCTCGCCGGAGGAATACCATCGTTTCTTGCGCCAGGCTCCCGAGTTTGAACGCATGCTAGTAGATGATGGTATTCGCGTGATTAAGTACTGGTTCTCGGTGTCCGCCGATGAGCAGGAGGCGCGGTTCCGCTCCCGTTCATCCGATCCGATGCGGCGCTGGAAGCTCTCCCCGATTGACGTGGAGTCGATTACGAGGTGGGAGGAGTACTCGCGCGCGAAGGACGCCATGTTCGCGGCAACAGATACGCCGTGGGCGCGTTGGCGCACGGTTGAATCTGAAGATAAGAAGCGTTCGCGCATCAACGTCATTAATGATCTGTTGAATGAGATTCCGTGGAAGCGTATTGAGCCGGATCCGGTGGAGATTCCGCCGCGGCCAAATTCGGCTGGGCAGAAGGAATATGAGCGTCTTGACCGCGGCAAGTATATTTACGTGGAGGACGTGGCTGCGAATCTTGAGAAGGATCGAGTGAAGGCTCGGAAGGCAAAAGCCAAAGAGAGCGCGGAGTAGCCCTAGGGCCGGTTGGCAAAGTACTCCAAAAGTGAGCCGTCGCCAGAGACGATGATGATGTCTTCGCGGTCAATGCGCGTGTCGGAGGACGCGTATTCGAAAGCGCGGCCGGGGCGTAGAACTCCGAGTACGTTGACGCCGTATTTGGCACGAACGTCAGATTCTTCCAGGGTGAAGCCCTGCACCTCTTTTGGCGGGCGCATTTTCATGATGGCAAAGCCCTGTTTGTCCATTTCGATGTAGTCAAGCATGCGGCCGCCAACCAGGTGGGCGGTGCGCTGGCCCGCGTCAAACTCGGGGTAGACAACGTGGTGGGCGCCAATCCGGCGCAGGATGCGGCCGTGTTCGCGCGAGGTTGCTTTTGCCCAGATGGAGGGAATCCCCAGGTCCACTAGGTTAGCGGTGATAAGCACCGATGCCTCGAGGGAGGATCCCACGCCAACCACTGCGGAGGAGAACTCGCGTGCGCCGAGCTGCTCAAGCGCCTCCATGTTGGTTGCGTCCGCCTCCACAAGTGGAATACGACCGGCGAAGATCTGCACTTTGCGCGGGTCTGATTCAACGGCCATGATTTCGCGCTTCAATCGCCCAAGCGTTGCCGCTACAGCCGATCCGAAGCGTCCTAGGCCAATAACCAGCGTGCCAGACGATTGTTTCCAATCGGATTCAGCCACGTTTCCTCCCTAAAACTTTGCGTTTGCAATTTCGCAAGTTCATATAAGTTCCACTCAAGTGTAAGGCGTGGAGTGCCTTCTAGCCGATAATCGGGTTTTCTTGCGGTTGGCGAATCACGCGGCGGCGTTCGCGCAGGGCCAGGGCCGCAGCGATGGTCATGGGGCCGATTCGTCCCAAGTACATGAGCGCAGAGAGCGTGTGTTTGCCCGCGTCGGGCAGGCTCGCGGTTATGCCGGTGGATAGGCCGCACGTGCCGAATGCACTTATGGCTTCAAACAGGACGCGGTCCAGCGAGTAGGGCGTGAGCGCCAGGAGGATCATCGTGGCGACGCCAACGAGGAATGCGCCAATCATTGTAACTGCAACTGCCAGACGCACGGTTGAAGAGGAGATTCGACGTCCGAACGCTTCAATGTCGCGGTCACCGCGCGCTTCTGCGAGGACGGCGAGGGCGAGGACGGCTAGAGTGGTCACCTTGATACCGCCTCCCGTTGAAGCGGAACCGCCGCCAATGAACATGAGCGCATCTTGAATCCACCAGGTGGTGGCGTGCATTTGCCCCTCGTCCAAAATGGATATGCCCGAGGACCGCCCGTTTACTCCGGCGAGCACGGAGTGTGCAATCTTGTCTTGTACGGATAGCAGGCCCATTCCACCAGTGTTATTCCATTCGAGCGCACCAATCACCAGTGATCCGGCAATGGCTAGCGTGATGTAGGTGGTGATCGTGAGCTTGCTGTGAAGCGTCAGGCGGCGGGGTTGCTTCCAGTTGCGGGTCAGGTCCATGATGACGGGGAAGCCGAGCGCGCCCACCGCAGTTCCTACGACGATCGGCGCGATGACCCATAGGTCTGAAGTGAACTGTTCCAGACCTTCGGGGATTACTACGAATCCGGCATTGTTGAAGATTGAGATGGCCATGAAAATGGCGTACCAGAGGGCCTCGGTGAACTCGTATCCCAGGGCGAGGAAGCGGGGGAACAGTACTGCGAATAGCAGGAAGTCCATGGCAAACGCGGTCAGGATAACCATTCGTAGCAGCGAACCCACTTGGCCGAGCGCGGCCGTTTTGGTTTCTGTTGCGGCCAGCATGCGTTGGGTGAGGCCAAGGTGGCGAGATACGGCGAGGCCAAGTATCGACGCCATGGTCATAACTCCCATGCCGCCGATTGAGATCGCGGTTGCCAGCACGATTTGACCAAACAGGGACCAATAGTTCGCAGTATCCACGCTGGAAAGGCCGGTAACGGCAACTGCGGAGGTCGCGTTAAACACAGCGTCGGCAAAGGGTGCTCGCTGCCCGGATTGCGTTGCGATTGGTAGGCTGAGCAACGCGGTCGTTACCGCGATGATGGAGGCAAAAACTATCATCGCTAGGCGCGCGGGGTAGGTCTTCGCCCAATGGTCGATTTTGCCTCTGAAACGCTCGCGGAGCGTGGGCTCTTGCGCCTGGTAGATCGTTTCCGGCTCAATGTTTGGATAGCTGGGGGCAGGGGTGTCCCGCGGCGCGGTTTCGCCGCCAGGCGCAAAGGGATCCAAGGCTGCCTCCTTCAAACACTTATGCGCTAACTTTACTAATTTAATAGGAGGAATGTTCACACGCCGTTGAAAACCTCTTTCTTGGCGGGGAAATCCCGAGCGCTTATTGCCCGATTACCGTTAGCTGAGTCATAGCAGGAGGGATTTGTTTGACAAATTGGGCGAATTTTCTATAGATTCTCTATGTTTGGTTAAAGGTAAGGCCATAGTTTTAGGAGGGCCGTATGGGCTCCGTGATTAAGAAGCGTCGCAAGCGTATGTCGAAGAAGAAGCACCGCAAGTTGCTTCGTAAGACGCGCCACCAGCGCCGCAACAAGAAGTAGTTCTTCGTTTGAAAAAGCCCCGACTTGCGGGGCCTTTTCTATATGTACCGATATCGGAGGCGGGCTTTGCAAACTGTTATTCATTTGATGCGCCACGGTGAAGTGGATAATCCCGAAGCGATTTTGTATGGGAGAATGCCCGGTTTTGGTTTGACTGAGCTTGGCCGGCAGATGGCAAGTGAAGTGGCCAGAGTTCTTGTGGATAGTGGCCACGAGATTACGGGCGTGGTGTCATCGCCGCTCCTACGCGCGCAGCAGACGGCTTTGCCCACGGCCCGCGCGTACGATCTACCGATTTTAAGCGACCAGCGTCTGGTGGAGGCGTGGAATACCTTCGAGGGCGAGGCCGTGAACCGTAACCGCCTGATGCTGGCTCATCCGAAGTATTGGAAGCGCTATGTTAATCCGCTAAAGCCCTCTTGGTCAGAGCCGTATTCGGATTTGGTTTCTCGCATGAGCGCGGCCACTTCCAGCGCGCTTGCGCAGTTCGAGGGTGGCGAGGTGCTGATGGTGTCTCACCAGCTGCCGATTTGGACGCTGCGGTCGTTCGTGGAGGGCCGCCCACTTTGGCACGATCCGCGTAAGCGTGAATGCTCGTTGGCCTCGCTAACTAGCCTGCAGTTTGAAAACGCAACTTTGAAATCAGTGACGTACTGGGAGCCGGCCGGCAAGCTTCTAGAGCGGGCGGCGGATATGGTCCCGGGCAGTTCCGACGCTGGGGTTGCAACAGGAAAGGGACAAAAATGAGCGAGGGCGAATCGAAGCTGATTTCGAAGGTGAACGGGCACCTGGGTGATCAAAGTCAGCGCAGGCGCGCGATAGCTAAGCGCGTCATTGAGCTCGGCGAGGTCTCGGTTGAGAATCTTGCCACCTACACCGGCGTGTCACTTATGACGGTGTACCGCGATGTAGCGGCCCTTGAGGGCGCGGGGATCCTGCATAAGCATCGCGGGAAGGTTGTAGCGGCAGCCTCGGGCTTGCATGAGGCCACGGCCTCGTATCGTTTGAAGCAGGAAGCCACCTCAAAAAAGCAGATTGCGAAGGCGGTCGCGCCGCTTATTCCCCCGGGCAGTTCGGTGATGCTCGATGATTCGACTTCGGGCGTGTGGGTGTTGCGAGAACTTGCGGACAGCGCTCCTATTTCGGTTGTCACCAACTCTTTACTTGTTGCCCGTGAACTGGAGGAGGAGTCTCGTCACTCTCTGCTCTTTCTGGGTGGCGAGTACCAGTCTTGGGCAGCTGCCACTATGGGGCCCGTAACTATTAGCAACCTGGAGGCCGTGCATGCCGATATTTGCCTGATCTCAGCCTCGGGTATTAGAAACGGGACGGTATATCACCCGTACGCAGACGTTGCAGCGGTGAAGGCAAAAATGATGGAGTCGTCTGAACTTACGATTTTGCTTTTGGACCACACCAAGTTCAAGCGCCGAGCTATGTATTCATTTGGTAAGCTCGCCGATGTTGATGTGATTGTTGTTGATTCCGAAACCAGCCGGGAAGATCTGCAGATGCTGCAAGATTCTGGAGCCAAGGTGATCGTCGCGAAGCCGTGAAGTAACAAACCGCGAAGCCAGAGCGTAAACAAATGTGGAACCTGTGTTTCAACTGCTCGGTATGACCCCGTGACCGGGGTCATATTTGTATACTGAGTTCAAGGCATTGATGTTATTTCTAAAATAAGACTTGTTAAAAATGACAAGTTTTGTGATATGTTGGTGCCGACGATGCACACCACATGCTCCAAGGAGGGAGACGTTTATGGGTTTTCGTATAGTTGTTGCCGCAGATTCTGCGGGTCTTGATTACAAGGAAATTCTTAAGAAGGACCTTGAGGCTGATGAGCGCGTAGATGAGGTAATTGACGCTGGCATTCACGCCGGTGAAGATATCGACTACCCGCATGTTGCAGTCAAGGCAGCTCGCATGATCGCAGAGGGTAAGGCCGATCGTGGCCTATTCGTGTGTGGTACCGGTATGGGCGTGGCAATGGCTGCCAACAAGGTGCCAGGCATTCGCGCTTCGGTGGCTCATGACTCGTTCTCTGTGGAGCGTTTGATCCTGTCCAACAATGCTCAGGTTCTAACCTTCGGCCAGCGTGTCATCGGTATTGAGTTGGCAAGGCGTCTTGCGAAGGAATGGTTGGGCTACGAGTTTGATACGAGCTCTCCTTCCGCGCAGAAGGTTGAGGCGCTGGAGTCTTACGACGGCTGCTAGCTTGTAGAACTCTGCACTACTCGGGAAAAAGTGAGGAGCTGCGTCACGTAGCTGGAAAATCGTGCACAACGGTGAACCGTTGGGCAAAAGCGTACTCACTTGGGTAGTGTTTATCTGTCAGCATTTTCGTGCGCGCAATGTTGCGTGTTTTCGAAATATTCCCATTACAGATGGTTAGACCATCCAATAACAAAAGGTGGAAAAATGACTCCAGATGCAGCTATTACATTCCTTGGAAACATGGATTTGTTCTGGCTTATCGCTGCAGCCGGTGGTGGTTTCTTCGGCGCCGCTATCGGTGGTAACTTTGCGTTCGGTTTCACGGGCATCCTGATTCTCTTGGGCTTTGGCATTACGCTAGCTACTGGCTCTGATGTGGGCTTTAGCTACCTG
This sequence comes from Actinomyces urinae, assembly GCF_900119695.1. Lineage (GTDB taxonomy): Bacteria > Actinomycetota > Actinomycetes > Actinomycetales > Actinomycetaceae > Gleimia > Gleimia urinae. Next base: position 911,087 of record NZ_LT632547.1, on the reverse strand, counting down.
GCATTCGGCCCGGTATTTGGACCGCACATTACGTTTGCAGGTGCCGCTTCAGCAGCAGCCTATGCGGCTAAGAAGGGCCGTTTACAGGACACTGGCAAGGGCCGCGACATTAACACGGCACTTGCCGGACTCGGTGAGCCCGACGTGCTTCTTGTCGGCTCCCTCTTCGGCATGCTCGGCTATGTAATCAATAACCTCATTGCGATGATCCCGTGGTTCGGTTCGCACACCGATACAGTTGCTTTCACCGTTGTCATCCAGGGCTTGATTGCTCGCCTCCTCTTCTCCAGTACCGGCATGTTCGGCTGGGTAAGCAAGCTTGATGGCGACAGGCGCTGGATTGCGTGGCAAGAGAAGCCGAGCCAGTGGATCACTATTGGTGCTCTTGGTGGCCTCTTCGGTGCGGGCGCTGCAACCATGGTTTACTACCACGCTGGTGCAATGCTTGATCCGGACACCGCGGCGATCCTGATGGCGAACGCGAAGACGCTACCGTTCGCAATCTCCGCTATTACGATCTTCCTGCTCGTATTTGGCGTAACGATCCCGGTTTCGCACCACATCACCATTATTGGTGGTCTGGCAGGCGTAACCTTCTTTGAAGTCACTCAGTCGGGTGTTCTCGCGCTTATCCTTGGCGCGGTATTCGGCGTGATGTCGGCTGCGATTGCAGAGCTTGGTAACCGTCTCTGCTACGCGCACGGCGACACTCACATTGACCCGCCGGCATTCGCAATCTGGCCGTCCACCACGATCGTGCTCGCTCTGGGCGCGCTCTTAGCCTAAGACGGTCTCTAACTAAACAGTTAAGGAGTGCCGGGCAGTAGCTCATACTCCCGGCACTCCTTTCCTATAACAAGCCGTTTCGAAAACAACTGCAAAGCACAAGTTGGGAAAATGACTGACACAAAAACTACCTTGAGCTTTCCGTCCAAACTCTACGATGCCTACGTATTCGACATGGACGGCACCATCTACCTTGGTGATCATCTTCTTCCGGGTGTAAAACGAACCATTGAGGAGTTGCGCAGGCGCAACATCCCGGTTCGCTACCTTTCTAACAACCCGACTAAAGACCCGAGTCAGTATGTAGAAAAGCTCAGCAAGCTTGAGCTTCCTACTGATAATTCAGAAATCGCAAACACCGTTGTAACCATGACTCGGTGGCTTAAAGATCACCGTCCGGACGCGGTTGTATTCCCCATTGCGGAACAGCCTTTGATTGATGCTTTCAAAAATGCGGGCATTAAGATGAGTGATAATCCAGAGGAAATCGACATTGTTGTCGCCTCCTATGACCGCACTTTTGACTACCGGAAGTTACAGATTGCATTCGACGCGATTTGGTTCCATAAGCGCGCGATTCTCGTTGCAACCAACCCGGATCGCTACTGCCCGTTCCCAGGGGGGCGAGGCGAGCCGGACTGTGCGTCTATAATCGCTGCCATTGAGGCATGCACGGGTACGAAGGTGCAGATGATCGCTGGCAAACCGAACCCTGTCATGCTGGAAGAGGCTATTGCGGGTCTCGATGTGGATCCCACCAACTGCATGATGGTTGGGGACCGCCTCCACACTGACATTCAGATGGCTGTTCGCACGGGCATGTACTCAGCGATGCCTCTCACGGGTGATTCCACGATCGAAGAGGTTGCAGAACTCGACGAGAAAGATCGCCCCACCTATGTGATCGATCGACTTGACCGCCTTATTCCCGCTGATATTTGGGAAGAAAACGGCTGGACGGAAGACGACGCTTAGACCGTAACCCCATGACCTGTAGAGGTTGAAAGCGCTGCGCGAATTCAGCCCCCTACAAGTCATACCCGGGCGGTCATCCACTGAACTGCCACGGGAAACAAAAACTGAATTTTCGTAACTTATAGCAATGACGCTGAAAGGAAATCCAATGGTTAATCCGGGTTTTGAAGGTCCGTACCTGCTCGGTATCGACTTCGGTACGGAATCGTGCCGCGCCGCAATTTTCGATCTGAAGGGTGAGCCGATTGGCTTCGCCGCAACGCCCTACCGTACCTACCACCCACATCCGGGTTGGGCAGAGCAGTCTCCGGCCGACTGGTGGGAGGCACTTGGCGCGTCCGTTTCACAGGTACTCAATAACACGGGTGTTCCGGCCCGCAAGATCGCGGGTATTTCCTACGACGCCACGACCATGACGGTTGTGCCGATGGATGCGAACGGCCAGGAGCTTTCGCGTGCAATCATGTGGATGGACGTGCGCGCTACCAAGCAGGCGGCGCGTGCATCGACTATTGATCACTGGGCCCGCCTCTACAACGGCGGGGGCACGCTGGGCGCAACCGCAGAGTGGTTCCCGTTCAAGGCCGCGTGGCTACGTGAGAACGAGCGCGAGCTTTACGATTCGGCCTACCGCCTGCTGGATGCTCCGGACTGGCTGACCTACAAGCTGACAGGCGAGTGGACCGTTAACATCAACTCGGCAGCCATGCGCGGTTACTACAACCGTGACTACGGCGGCTGGCCGGTAGATTTTTACGAGCACATCGGCTGTGGTGATGTATTCGACAAGCTTCCCGAGGCCGTGCTGGACCTCGGTACCCCGATCGGTACGCTAACCCCGGCGGCTGCAAGCCACATGTCGCTAGTTCCCGGCATTCCGGTGGCGCAGGGTTGCGCGGATGCGTGGGCAGGCCAGATTGGCATGGGAGTTGTTGCTCCGGGACGTATCGCCGTTACCACCGGTTCGTCGCAGGTGATCAACGGCCAGTCGGATAAGCCGCTTCACGGTAAGGGCTTCTTTGGCTCTTACACGGATGGTGTTATTAAGGGCCAGTACACGGTTGAGGGCGGCCTCGTCTCATCCGGTTCGGTACTGAAGTGGTTCAAGGACGGCTTTGCTCGTGACGTTGTGCAGGCAACTGAGCGCGTTGGTCTGAACCCGTACCAGTATTTGGATAAGGCCTCGGCTCACATTCCGCCCGGCTCGGACGGCCTCATCGTTAACGAGTACTTCCAGGGCAACCGCACGCCGTACACCGACTCGAAGGCACGCGGTATCATCTGGGGCTTGTCGCTGCACCACACCCCAGAACACCTGTACCACGCCATCAAGGAAGCTGTCTGCTACGGCACGGCACACACTTTGAAGGCAATGAGCGACGCGGGCTTGAAGCCAACCGAGTTGGTGGCTGCAGGCGGCGCAACGAAGTCGCGTGACTGGATGCAGATGCACGCGGATGTTACCGGCCTACCTGTAGTTCTTCCCGAGGTGGGGGACGCGGTTGTGCTCGGATCGTGCATCCTCGCAGCGGTTGGTTCTGGCCAGTACAAGTCGATCGAGGACGCGGTTCGCAACATGGTCCACGAGAAGGACCGTATCGAACCGAACATGGCAACTCACGAAGAGTACAAGTTCTACCTCCAGCAGTACATGGATGCGTACCCGCAGATGCAGGAGCTCACCCACAAGAGTGTTGACCACGTGGCAGCAAGCAACTAAGGAAAGAAGTAAGTGATGACAAGCAAATTGATCGAAACTGCTCTAAAGACAGCCACTGAGACTCGCGAGATCCTTTTTGACCGCGATGCGGTAAGCCGTACTGGCGAGCTTTTCGCCCGGGTTTTCCCCGGCAAGAAGGTACTGGTCGTAGCCGATGGCAACACCTACGGTGCTTGCGGTGACGAGGTAGTGAAGTCGCTTAAGGAAGCGGGTGTTGAGTTCGCTGCCGATCCGTACATTTTCCCCGGCACGCCAACCCTGTACGGCGACTACGACAACGTATCGAAGCTACGCGAAGTTATCCGTCCGTTGGGTGATGAGACGGTGGTTTGCTCCATCGCATCGGGTACGCTAAACGACATCGCTAAGCTCGCCTCGGGCGAATTGGGCCGCGAGTACATGAACGTTTGCACCGCAGCCTCCGTGGACGGCTTCGCCTCGTTTGGTGCCTCCATTTCGCGCGACGGCTTCAAGATCACGCGTAACTGCCCGGCCCCGGCTGCCCTTGTTGCAGACCTTGAGGTCATGGCAAACGCGCCGCAGCGCCTCACGGCTACCGGCTATGGCGATCTGATTGAAAAGATCCCGGCGGGTGCAGACTGGATGCTGGCTGACGAGCTGGGGATCGAAGCGATCGATGACTACGTGTGGAGCCTCGTGCAGGGCCCGCTACGTGACACGCTCGCGGATCCGAAGGCTATTGCCGCCGGTGATGTGGACGCGATCGCAAAGCTTGGTGAAGGCAACATCATGTCTGGCCTTGCAATGCAGGCTGCGCAGTCCTCCCGCCCCGCTTCGGGTGCAGGCCACCAGTTCTCTCACGTTTGGGAGATGGAGGGCCACGGCCTCGACTGGGAGCCGCCGCTATCGCACGGCTTCAAGGTGGGCGTTGGTACCGTTGCATCGTGTGCGATCTGGGAAGAGACGCTCAAGCTCGACATCGAAAATCTAGACATTGAAGAGGTTGTAGCAAAGCAGCCCACCAAGGCTGAAGTTGAGGCGAAGGTTCGCGAAATCCAGTCCGAGCGCATCGTTGACGAGGCTGTGAAGCACACTCTTGGCAAGCACCTGGAAGGTGACGAGCTGCGCGAGCGCCTAACGAAGATCAAGGCTGCTTGGCCAAAGATTAAGGAGCGCGTCAAGGACCAGCTGGTCTCGCCGGAAGAGGCTGCACGCATGCTGAAGGATGCTAAGGCCCCTTACCACCCCGAAATGATCGAGATCGATTGGGATCGTTTCCGCCTGACGCACACCAAGGCGCAGCAGATTCGTCCTCGTTACACCGTGCTTGATGTTCTCGCGGACACAGGCATGCTGGATGAGGTCATCGAGCGTCTATTCGCCGCGGATGGCTACTGGGGCAAGCACCGCCACCCCGAGGCATAACCTCAAACACGCGCCTAGTGTTTGCCCGCGCGCCCTCCATTTCCGGGCGTGCGGGCAACCCCGGCTCCCAGGTATCGGCGAGCCATTTAAATATTCAAGCTTTAATTCTGGACCACAGGCCAAGTAGTTCAAGGAGGAACCTATGACCACTGAGTCACCCAAATACGTAATCGGCATCGACCTGGGCACTCTGTCTGGTCGCGCAGTAGTTGTTGACGCGAGCAACGGCGACGAGCTCGGATCAGCAGTAATGGAATACACGCACGCGGTTATGGACCACACTCTGACTGCGGGCGATAACCAGCAGCTGCCGCCGGATTTTGCACTCCAGGATCCTCGGGACTACCTGGAGGTCCTCTCAACTGTCATTCCGGGTGCTATTGAGGACGCGAAAATTAACAAGGACGACGTTGTAGGTATCGGCCTTGACGTAACCTCGGCAACCGTGATTGTGACTGATGAGGACGGCACGCCGCTTTGTGAGAAGGAAGAGTTTAGGAACAATCCGCACGCCTACGTGAAGCTGTGGAAGCACCATGGAGCGCAGGAGCAGGCGGACCGAATTGTTGCGCTGGCGCGTGAGCGCAAGGTGGACTGGCTGGCCCGTTACGGCGGCGAACTGTCCTCAGAAATGCTACTACCGAAGGCCTTGGAGACCTTGGAGAAGGCTCCGGAGGTATACAACGCAGCGGATCATATTGTGAACGCCCTGGACTGGCTGACCTGGATCCTCACCGGTCACCTGACCTACGCGGCTGGCGACTCGGGATACAAGCGCATGTACCAGGATGGTAAGTACCCGGACGAAGATTTCCTGAAGGCGCTAAACCCTGATTTCGGGGAAGTGTTCTCACAGAAGATGGCGGCTGAAGTTCTGCCACTTGGCGGCAAGGTAGGCACGCTGAACGAGCGCGGCCAGCGCATCACGGGCCTTTCCGGCAACGTAACCGTTGCGTCGGGCAACATTGACGCGCACGTAACCGCTCCTGCAGTGCAGGCAACCGAGGCCGGCCAGTTGACGGCGATTATGGGCACTTCTTCTTGCTACGTCGTTTCGGGTAAGGACTTCCAGCCGGTGCCAGGTGTGTTCGGCATCGTTGATGGCGGCATCATCGATGGTATGTGGGGCTTTGAAGGTGGCCAGACCGCTGTTGGTGATATTTACGCCTGGTTTGTTGAAAACTGCGTGCCGAAGGCCTACGCGGAAGAGGCGGAGAGCCGCGGCATTTCTCTCCACGAGCTACTCACAGAGAAAGCTTCGAAGCAGGAGGTTGGCGAGCACGGCCTGGTTGCGCTCGATTGGCACAACGGTAACCGTTCGATCCTGGTTGATGCGAACCTGTCCGGCATGATTGTTGGCCAGACGCTGGCTACTAAGCCGGAGGATCAGTATCGCGCGATCATGGAAGCCACGGCGTTTGGTGCCCGCGTGATTATTGAGAACTTCGAAGAGCACGGCGTTGAGATCAACGAGTTCATCGCCGCTGGCGGTTTGATTAAGAACCCGTTCCTCATGCAGATGTTCTCTGACATTACCAAGCTCCCTGTTTCTACGGCGCTGTCTTCGCAGGCTCCGGCTCTCGGCTCCGCTATTTTCGGCGCTGTTGCAGCGGGCTTGTACGACACAGTTTCAGAGGCCGCCGCGGCAATGGGCAAGCGGAAGAAGGCTGCCTACACGCCGGATGAGACCAGGTCTAAGCAGTATGACGAGCTGTACAAGCACTACAAGTACCTGCATGACCTCTTCGGCCGTGAAAACGAAGTGATGCATGATTTGAAACGCATCCGCCGTGAAGCACACGAGCGTCGCGCGAAGTAGACGGGAGCGATCAACTAAATGATTGAACTATCTAAGTTACCTTCAGAAGTTCAAGAGGCCGTCCAGCGTACTCGTGAGAACGTTGCGCGCCTGCACGCTGAGCTACCCCGCTGGGAGCTGGTTGTGTGGACCGCGGGTAACGTGTCGGAGCGCGTGCCTGGCACCGACCTGTTTGTGATCAAGCCTTCCGGGGTGTCTTATGACGAGCTGACTGCCGACAACATGGTGGTTTGCGACCTGGATGGTAAGAAGATAGCGGACGGGACGCCCGATAACCTCTCACCATCTTCGGACACCGCCGCGCATGCTTACGTTTACAAGCATATGGACGAGGTCGGAGGCGTGGTGCACACGCATTCGACGTATGCCACCGCTTGGGCGGCGCGCGGTGAGGAGATCCCGTGTGTGCTCACCATGATGGGTGATGAGTTTGGAGGCCCGATTCCGGTTGGTCCGTTTGCAATCATCGGTGATGATTCGATTGGTCGCGGAATTGTTCAGACTCTGCGCTGGCACAGGTCGAAGGCCGTGCTGATGCAAAACCATGGTCCTTTCACGATTGGTAAGGACGCAAAGGCTGCGGTTAAGGCCGCTGTCATGGTTGAGGAGGTTGCCCGCACGGTTCACATCGCTAAACAGCTTGGCGACGTGATTCCGATCGAGCAGCGCCACATTGATTCCTTGTATGACAGGTATCAAAACGTGTACGGCCAGCACTAGAAGTCGAATACAAAACCGTGGGGGTCATTCCAAAAGGAATGACCCCCACGGTCATGTTTAAGTCGATTTATCTGATTGGTTGTGGAGAAACTTAGCTACGTGCGCGGGTGCTTCTGAAGCCGGGGAACAAACCGTGCGGAAGCTAACTACAGGTTCTCGTCCTTGTTTTCGTCCTCGTCTTTGTCTGGCCCATGCAGGTCTTGAGGAGTATCCGCGTCCGAGGAGTCAGTAGGTGTTGACTGGCTTGAGGCGTCTTCGCCGTTCGGGATGGGCAGATCCTCCGCTCCAGAATCTACGCCTCGCGCAGCGGGGTCCGCACTGTCCCGGTCCTGCGCTCGTTCGGCCTCGTCCATCTGACGCTCGAATTCGCGCATGAGGTTCTCCGACCTCTTTTGGCGCATCTGCTTTTCCAAGTGCCAGGCCAAATTCGGGTCATCGTCAGGCGCGCCGTACATGTACGGATCCTGGTTCGTGTAGGTGCGTTGCGGAAGTTTTATCGCGGAGTCTTGCGAGTACCAAAAACCACGATTAACTTGGCCTCCGCGCGCCTCTGCTTGGGTCACGCGAGACACGATAATCCAGGCCAGGCCGCCCACTGGCGTCAGCAAAATCGCCAGCAAAAGCCACAGCGGTTTAGGGATTCGAGCGGGAATCTCATCTTTAGGGGTGCGCGCAATGTCAGCAACAGCAAAAATCGTCACTGCCAGCGACAAGATAACGATCATAACTCTAGCCATTTCGCACTCCTCAATAAGTCTTTAACCATTGTATGCACTGGCCCCGAATATGCTCGCCGGGCTTAGGACACCACTAGGCCAAAGCACACAGCCAGACCTGTGAACAGAGTTAAAAAGCCCGTATTACGCAGGATCGGAAGTAGCTCACGGCCCTTCGCCCCAGCCATGACCTTGCGCGAAATCAGTAGCACGGGCGCGGCAAACACAAGCAGATAGGCCGGCACGAACCGGGTTTGTATAAGGCCAAGCCCCGTCATAACCACACCAATGCCCAGCAGCCACGCGTATACGAGCCGAGAGAGGCGATCTCCCAGGCGAACCGGCAGAGTCCTCTTGCCCGTCTTTGAATCGGTTGGAATATCGCGAATGTTGTTTACAAACAGCAGGGCAACCGAGAGCATGCCCGTACCTGCCGCGCCGCACCACAGCCACCAAGGCGCCACCTGAATCTGCACCCACGTGGTTGCAACCGTGGCCATGAGGCCAAAAAACACGAAGACGAACAGCTCAGACAGGCCCACACCCATGTAGCCGTACGGGGTGCGCCCTCCCGTGTAAAACCAGGCTGCGGCCACAGCCGCAACTCCGGGAACCAGCAGCCACCACTGGCTCGAAATGTAAAGCAGAACGAGGCCAAGTACCCCCGCTAACGCGAAGCATCCCAGTGCCGCAGCGAGCACAGCTTTTGGGTTCACCTTGCCCCCGCCGGTTAGGCGAGGAGGCCCCGAGCGCACCGCATCTGTTCCGCGCACCCCGTCGGAGTAGTCGTTCGAAAAGTTCACCCCAACTTGTAGTGCAAGCGCCACTGCCAGAGCCAGGATCGAGCGGACGGCAGAAAATCCGCCTAGGAAATGCGCCGCGCCAATACCGATAAGCACGGGCGCGATTGCTGCGGGGAGTGTGCGAAGACGTGCGCCTTCGAGCCAGTCGTTGAAAGTCGCCATGTGCTCAGCGTACCCACGCGGCTTCAGACGCAACCAAATTTGCAACCATTGCGCCCACCGCGTGCCTATCAACTTTGCCCAGCGGCGTAACGGCAAGTTCGTCCACAACCGCAATGACTCGCGGGGCATGATCGCGCCCTAACTGCTCGCCAACCAGGTCTCGGATTTGCTTGGCGAACTTCGCGTACACCTCATTTTTATGGGCGGGCAGATCCGCACCGGCCTCGTCAATCTTCGCTCTAATGCAAGGCGAGGCGATAGCGGCAGCCACTACCTGCCCCCACTTCTCGTCAGACAGGGCAACAACCGCTACGTCGACAACGTCCTTTGCTGCCGCAATCACGTCCGCAACGCGCGTGGGGGCCACGTTCACCGCGCCAGAAACAATCACGTCGTCAGACCGGCCCAGCACCTGCAGACTGTTGCCATCCCATTCGCCCGAGTCAGAGGTGCGTAGCCAGCGCTGCCCGTCCTCCACGTCGAATGGGCGGTCAAAACCGTCCACATATCCATCCATGAGGACAGGGCCGGCAATCTGAATTCGACCATCAACCGTGCGGATCTGCACGCCCGGCAGGGGAGTGCCGTTGTAGACGCAACCGCCCCCGGTCTCGCTCATGCCGTACGTGGTGACCACATTGATACCGGCCGCGCGGGCGCGATCCAGCAGATTCGACGAGGTGCCCGCTCCTCCCACCAGCACCGCGTCTAGACGCGCGAGTTGCTCCACGAGTTCGTCTCCAGCCTCGAGGGCGTCATACAACTGTTTAGGGACCAAAGATAGGTAGGAGCGGTGATCATCATCGTCGGCCGCAGTACGGCACGCGACTTTCAGGGCCTCCTCATCAAAACCGGCTGACATGTCCGCGATGATGGGGGAGGCCTCGGCAACGCAGGTGCGAATCAGGGTTTGCAGTCCCGCAACGTGATGCACGGGGAGCGCCACAATCCAGCGGCCCGGCCCGCCCAAAGCCTCGTGCGTGGCCCGGGCAGACGCTACCAGCGCGCCGAACGAGAGGCCCACAAGCCGCGGATTGCCGGTGGTGGATCCGGAGGTCTCTAAAATCACGTCCACGCTGCCCGGCAACTGCTTGATGCGCTTTTGTAGCGCGGCGTTGGTTTGAGCCGCGCGCGCAGGCATCGCCTCGCTGGCCTCTCGCGGCGCCAAAATGATGCGCTGCTTGCGCTGCACGCCCGTCTTCTCAAACCGCTCGTATAGCTCCCATAGCTTGTGTACCGCCGAATATGTCATGGTTACCGCGCCGGGCGTGGTTCCTCCCGGAACAATCATCAGTTGGGCAGCGGAATCAGTAGCGTTCATCGACGTCATTAAAAATCCATTCACATACGAGGGAGCCTGGACAATGCCGGGCGTGCAAACGGGCAAGGTGCCAGTCTGCTGGGGGAGTGGCTAGAAGAAAATGGTTAAAAATAGTACGGGTAGCTTGACCAGTCCGGGCTGCGCCGCTCTAGGAAAGCGTCGCGCCCCTCCTGTGCTTCTTCGGTCATGTACGCCAGGCGCGTAGTTTCCCCGGCAAACACCTGCTGGCCAGCTAAGCCGTCATCGGCGAGGTTGAACGCGAACTTCAACATGCGGATGGCCTGGGGAGACTTCGTTGCAATAATCCGCGCATATTCGAGCGCGGTAGCTTCCAGGTCCGCGTGCGGCACGGCTTCGTTCACAACGCCCCAACGCTCCGCGTCCTCGGAGCTATATTCGCGCGCCAAGAAGAATATCTCTCGCGCCCGCTTATCCCCAGCTTGACGTGCCAACAGGGCGGATCCGTAGCCGGCGTCAAACGAGCCCACATTCGCATCAGTTTGCATGAAACGCGCGTGTTCGATGGAGGCCACCGACAGGTCGCACACCACGTTGAGTGAGTGGCCGCCGCCTGCTGCCCAACCTGGGACAGCGGCGATCACAACCTTGGGCATCGTGCGGATCAGGCGCTGTACCTCCAGAATGTGGAGGCGTCCGGCCCGCGCATTGTCCATGTTCTGGCGGCGCTTCGAAACCTCAGCTTCATCAGAAATATCGGTCTTTTCGTACTGATACCCGGCCGCGCCGCGGATGCGCTGGTCTCCGCCCGAGCAAAACGCGTAGCCGCCATCCTTAGCGGACGGCCCATTGCCCGTGAGGATTACGGCCGCCACGTCCGGGCTCATGCGTGCGTGATCTAGGCAAGCGTAAAGCTCGTCGACGGTGTGGGGGCGAAACGCGTTGCGCAGGTGCGGGCGATCAAACGCGATGCGCACCACGGGCAAGTCTTCCCCGGCGGGAGCCCCGTCTTCCTCGCCGCGCGAAATGCCGCGATGGTAGGTCATGTCAGTAAGCTCGAAACCTTCCACCTCACGCCAGCGGGAGGGGTCAAAAGTGTCCGAAACATTGGGTAAAGCGCTCATGCGTACATCGTAGTTGTTCCTGCGAGTTTTAGCTTTAAAGGTCACCTAGTCCGCATCAGAGCGCGCCCGGCACGGGTTAGAGTCCGCGAAAAATCGGGGAAAACTAGGGTTGCCAAGGTTTCCATGATTTACGTAATGTAGGCGTTACGTAATGTTGAAAAAGGTTTCGAGATGTGGTTAGGTTAGCCTTACCTATGTGAAAAGGAAAGTTAAAACTAATGCGTAAACTATCGCTCGGCGCCGTTGCCGTTCTTGCTTCCCTTGCCCTCGCCGCATGCGGGGCCGGAGGCACGTCTTCCGCACCAGAAACCACGGAGACCACAACTGAAGCAGCCGGCGCATTCCCGGCAACCGTCACCCACAATGCGGGTGAGACCACCATCGAGTCTCAGCCCAAATCCGTCGTCGTGCTCGACATGGCCGCGCTCGACACCATCGACGCGCTGGGCGCGGGAGACCTCGTGACCGGCGTGCCCGTCAAGTCTGTCCCCACCTGGCTGAAGGATGACCAGGGCATCGACTATTCCACCCTCGAAAATGTGGGAACGCTGAAGGAGCCCGACGTAGAGGCCATTGCGAAACTTAACCCCGACCTTGTAGTTGTGGGCGCGAGGTCCGCGAAGTTCTACGATGAGTTCTCCAAGAACTTCACCACCATTGACGCCTCCGTCCCGTGGGACAAGGATGGCTACTCGCAGCGCGCTGCCGAATCTGTAGAAATGCTTGCTACCGCCGTGGGTAAGGCCGAGCGCGGCGCGGAACTAAAGGATGAACTCCTTGCAAAAATCGCCGAATACAAGACTGAGGCTGAAAAATCGCAGCGCGGTAGTGCGATGGTCTTGATGACCAATGGTGGGGAAGTGTCAATGCATGGGCCGCAGTCCAGGTGGGCGCCAATCTATGACGTGTTCGGTTTCAAGCCCGTAACTGAAGGCGAAGCTGAAGAAGGCCACAAGGGCCAGAAGATCTCGTTTGAAACCGTGCGTGAGCTTGCTCCCGACTACATCTTCGTGATTGACCGCGACGCGGCCATTGGCAGCACCGAGGCTGGAACCAGTGCGCAGCAAGTTCTGGACAACGACCTCGTAAATGAAACCCCCGCGGCCAAGAACGGTCACATCGTTTACCTGTCGCCAGAGCGCTGGTACGTCGTCATGACGGGCGCATCCAACTTCATGGCTGAGCTAGAAGAAGTAGCGGCCGCCACCAAATGAGCGCTCCCGCTCTAACCGCTAAGCCGGTAGCTGCCAACCAGTCCCGATACGCTCTGGGGCTGGCTGGCGGCGCCGCCTTGCTCGCGGTGCTAATGGCCGTATCCGTAACGGTTGGTACCGCAGACCTATCCATTGCGAATCTGATAAGCGGCCAGTTAAGTAGCGCGGAAGCTCAAGTTCTAACCGTGTCGCGTATTCCCCGCACCCTCGCCATCGTGCTTGCAGGCGCCTCCATGGCAGTTGCCGGCCTCGTCATGCAGATGCTGGTGCAAAACCGCTACGTAGAACCCTCCACCACCGGCGTCACCGAATCCGCCGGCCTGGGCGTGCTGGTTGTGACCCTGCTGTTCCCAGCAGCCTCGATCCTGGTGAAAATGGGATTCGCCGTGATTTTTGCCCTCGGCGCAACCCTGGTGCTCCTCGCCCTGATCCGCTCCATCCCACGCAAAGACCCAATCATCGTGCCACTACTCGGCATTGTCCTCTCCGGCGTTATCGGAGCCGGAGCCACCTTCCTCGCCTGGGAATTTCAACTGCAGGGCACCTTGCAGGCATGGCTAACCGGTGACTTTTCGGGCACTATTTCCGGCCGTTACGAACTGCTGTGGATCGTGGCCGGGGCGTGCGCTCTCGCATACCTGTTTGCAGACCGGTTCACAGTGGTGGGGCTGGGCGAAAACTTCTCCACAAACCTTGGCCTTAACCACGCCCGCGTCACTCGTCTAGGCCTAGCCATAGTCGCCATCGTGGCCGGCACAACCATCGTGGTTGCCGGATCGCTTCCCTTCCTCGGTCTCGTTGTCCCCAACGTCGTGTCACTCATCATGGGGGACTACCTGCGCCGGTCGCTACCCTTCGTCGCCATGGGCGGCGCCGGTTTTGTTCTCGTCGCCGACATTCTCGGACGCATCCTGATCGCGCCGGCCGAAATTCCCGTTGGTGTCGTAATGGGTGTGCTTGGCGGCGCCATATTCCTCGTTATCTTGTTGAAAACGGTGAAGTTATGACCACCATCGCCCTGCCCCTCGTGCGCCCGCTTCGATCCGAAACGGCCGTTGGAAGTGCTCCCCACATCGCAGCGGTCATGGCGAAACGAACTAAAGACGTGCGCCTGCGTGTGCTCATCGCGGTGGGTCTAGCCGTGATCGCGATGCTGTTCTTTCTGCTGTACGGGGCGCTTGACGCGTGGCAAATCATTGCGGCGCTGCGCATCAAACGCCTTGCTGGCCTCGTGGTGGTGGCCGTTGCTCTCTCTGCTGCCACCGTGCTGTTTCAAACGGTCACGCGCAACCGCATCCTCTCTCCCTCCGTCATGGGATTCGACGCGATGTTTACCCTGGTGGCAACCAGCCTGGTGTTCTTCCTTAGCGCGCGCGTAACAAATCTGATTCCACCCGCCCTGATGTTTGCGGTGCAAGCCTGTCTTATGGTGCTGTTGTCCGTCACCATGTTCCTCGCGATCATGCGCAAAGGCCGCGCTTCAACGCATCTGCTGGTCCTGGTTGGCATCGTTGTTGGCGCACTGTTGCGTTCAATCACCACGATGATGTCGATCATCATGGACCCCAACGAGTTCTTGACCGTGCAAGACCTCTCCACGGCTTCATTCGCAGCCATTAATACGAGCGCACTCGGCATCACCGCGTTGGTGACTCTGATTGGCCTGGCTTACGCCATCAAACGGTCGCGCGATTGGGACGTGTTGGCTCTGGGGCCAGACATGGCCACGTGCCTGGGGCTTAACTACAGTCGCGAAGTTAAAACCGTGCTGGCAACCTCCGCTCTGCTAGTTTCAGCCGCCACAGCTCTGGTCGGTCCACTCATGTTTTTTGGCCTTCTGGTAGCAAACATTGCCGTGCATGCCCTCGGATCTACGTCCATCCGCCACCTCGTACCCGGCGCAAGCGCGATTGGCATCATCGTCCTCGTAGGCGGACAAGCTATCTTGGAGCATGTTCTTTCAGGAGGCACCATTTTGCCCGTTGTGATTGAACTGGTAGGCGGCGCACTACTGCTGGTCATGCTAGTTAGGGGATCGAAATGATCGAGCTGCGCAACGTGACCATGTCCTACGGGGCTGATCCCGTAGTAAAAAACGTGAGCTTCAACTTGGCTGATAGTGGACTCACCGCCCTCATCGGGCCAAACGGGGCAGGCAAATCCACCCTCCTTTCCGGCATTGGGCGCCTCATCCCGCTCGCGGATGGTCAAGTCCTGGTAGACGACATTGATGTGAAGGACTGGAAGAGCGAAGAACTTGCTAAGAAGATTGCGATTTTGAGGCAGGAGAACCATCTTTCGGTACGGCTCACGGTTGCCGAGCTTGTCATGCTGGGACGCCACCCGCACGGTCGTGGGCGCATCGGTCAAGAGGACCAAGAAAAGGTAGCTGAAGCCCTGAAGTCAGTGGACATGCTTTGCCTCGCTGACCGGTTCTTGGACGAGCTCTCGGGCGGGCAGCGCCAGCGTGCATTCATCGCCATGACCCTCGCGCAAGACGCCAAATACCTGCTGCTCGACGAGCCGCTCTCTGCCCTCGACATGCGGCACTCGCGCGACATGATGCGCCACCTCGTACGCGCCACAAAAAACCAGAACATGTCCACCGTGGTTGTCATTCACGACATCAACACGGCCAGCGCCTATGCCGATCGTCTCATTGCTTTGAAAGATGGTGAGGTAGTAGCGGACGGCACTCCGGACGACGTCGTGCGTCCTGAAGTTTTGGAAGACATCTTCGAGGTAGACGTTGAAGTTGTACACGTGAACGGGCGCCCCGTGGCCGTGCCCCTCGCTTAGCGATTTCGCGGTCCGCAAGTGGCTTGAGGCAGAAGAGGAATGGCTGCCTCGACAACGAAGAAAGCGTGGACATGCCTGCGCGCGTCCGGTGCTGTTAATAGACTGGACGCATGGATTTTCCTCTACGTGGACGCAGTTTTTTGCGTGAACTCGACTTCAGCACTAGCGAGTGGACCTACCTGCTTGACCTTGCCGGGCAGTTGAAGAGCGCGAAAGCACAGGGGCGTGAAACCCAGTATCTGCAGGGATTGCAAATTGCCCTTGTATTCCAAAAAATGTCTACCCGCACCCGGTCTGCCTTCGAAGTTGCAGCATTTGACCAAGGCGCAAACACCACGTATTTAGATCCGGCGTCATCTCACGTGGGTTACAAGGAATCCGTGTCGGATACCGCGCGCGTGCTTGGCCGTATGTTCGACGCCATCATGTTTCGCGGTGACAGGCATGACATTGTGGAACAGCTACACCAGTGGGCAGGTGTTCCTGTCTTCAACGGGCTCACCGATCTTTGGCACCCCACGCAGATGCTTGCCGACGCCCTCACCATGCGTGAACATTCCGGTGTGCCGCTAACCGAAACAGCATTCGCTTACGTGGGCGATGCGCGCTACAACATGGGCCGATCCCTCCTCGTTCTTGGAGCAATGCTCGGCATGGATGTGCGCATCGTTGCGCCAACCGCCCTGCAGCCGCCCGCTGAGCTGGTAGAACAAGCTAAAGATCTAGCGGCTTCGACCTCGGGAGCGGTTACGGTAACTGACGACGTCGAGGCCGTTGCGGGCGCAAGCTTTGTGCACACCGACATGTGGGTGTCAATGGGGGAGCCCGAGCACGCGTGGGACGAGCGTGTTCGCCTACTCACGCCCTATCGCGTGGACGCGGCCCTCATGGATCGGGCCGGTGCAGACGCGAAATTCATGCACTGCCTGCCCGCGATTCACGACACCAACACCCAGGTTGGCAAGATGATACTTGAGCGTTACGGCCTGAACGGGTGCGAAGTGAGCGACGAAGTATTCGAATCGGAACGCTCCATCGTGTTTGACCAGGCCGAAAACCGCATGCACACAATTAAAGCCGTCATGGTCGCTTCCCTGGGACGCGAATAGACCCCAAAGTAAAAGGACTGCGCAATGAATCCGATTTTGCCTACAAACGAACTTTGCTACGGAGGCGACTGGAACCCCGAGCAGTGGCCCGGCGAAACTGTCCGCGAAGACATCGAACTGATGCATGAAGCCGGAGTGAACCTGGTGACTCTCGGCGTTTTCTCATGGGCCAAACTGGAGCCGCGTCCCGGCCAGTACAACTTCGAGTGGCTCCGCGAAATCATGGATCAGTGCGCAGCCGCTGGTATCTACGTTGATTTGGCCACCGGCACTGCCTCCCCGCCCGTGTGGATGGCCCGCCAGCACCCCGAATCTCTACCCGTAGACGAGGCAGGAGTGCGCCTCTCTTTTGGCTCGCGCCAGCAGTACTGTCCCTCTAGCGCCGTCTACAAGGAACGGTCGGTAGCGCTCGCGGCCGCGCTCGCGAAGGAGTTTTCTAACCATCCTGCCCTCGTCATGTGGCACATCAACAATGAGTACGGTTGCCACGTACATGGCTGTTACTGCGATTCCTGCGAGAGTGAGTTTCAGGCGTGGCTGCGTGAGAAATACGGTTCCATTGAGGCGCTGAATCACGCGTGGAACACGAGGTTTTGGTCTCAAACCTACAGCGACTTCACTGACATATACCTGCCGCGCAAGATGCCCGCACAACATAACTCGTCGCAGCTGCTGGACCATGCGCGCTTCGTGGACAGTCAGCTTCGCGGCCTGTGCCTGGCCGAGATGCATCAGGTACGAGAGGTTGATCCCTCTATCCCTGTAACCACGAACTTCATGGACGAATTTCCTTTTACGAATGGGCGCGAGTGGGCTAAGCATCTAGACCTGGTTTCCGACGATTCCTACCCGGATCCCGCGCTTGCCGGTAGCTCTCACGAGGTCGCATTCACTTCTGCCCTCATGCGCGGATACCGCGGCGGTCAACCGTTCCTGCTGATGGAACAAACGCCCGGAGCAGTGCAGTGGCGCCCTGAGAACAGTCCGAAGAGGTCCGGTCAACTAACCCTCTGGTCTCTTTCCCGCGTGGCGCACGGCGCGGACGGCATCTTGCACTTCCAGTGGCGACAAAGCCCTGGCGGAGCGGAAATGATGCACTCTGCAATGGTGGCACACGCGGGTAAGAACGCGCAGTCTTGGGCCGAGGTTGTACAACTTGGTGAGTACTTGCGTCGCCTGACCCCGGTGGTGGGGCAGCGGGTGCAGGCCAAGGTTTGCATCGTGGCGGATTGGGACAGCATGCAGGCACGAGCCGCAGTGGTCGGCCCCGATAGCCTGCCGCCGGCCATGCACGGGGCGCGGGCGTGGCACCGAACCCTATGGGAGATGAACATCGCCGCTGATGTGGTCGGTATTGAAGACGACTTGGCTGGATACGATCTGATATTAGTTCCCGAACTGTTCATCGACTACGCGGACTTTGCTGATCGTCTCCAGGCCGAAGCTCGCCGCGGCGCACATGTGCTTGTTGCGGCTCCCTCGGGCGTAGTTGATGAATCTGGCCGCGCGATTTTGGGCGGCTACTTGGGATCGCTAACAAATCTGCTGGGCGTTCGCGTCACGCAACACGCCGTGGCATCGCCAAATGCGCAGCGTTGGAATGTTCCAAGCCTGAACGAAGTGGACCCGCGCGTTGACCGGATTACGAGGGCAGTGCACGTCCCCTCCAAGCAGGGCTTCCACAACTTGGAGGTGCGCTCGGAAGAGTTGAAACGAGCGCTGGACCAGATTGGCACGCCGCAGCCAACCCCGCGTGGGGGCACGTGGGGCGAGTACGTGATGGCAACGGGCGCGGCCAGCGACTTCACTGACCCGATGTGGCTAAACGACGAGGTCGAGGTGATGGCGCAGTTTGCTTACGAGTCAGATCTTGGAGGATGGCCGGCAATCACTCGCAGGAGAATCGATAAGGGCAGCGCGTGGTACGTGGCAACGGATCTGGATGCTACCGGCCGAGCTGCCCTCATGCGCGTGCTTGGTGCGTACGCGCGCCTAGACATGAGCGGTATGGAGCTACCCGACGGTGTAGAACGGGTTGTACGCGGACCGGTCACGTTCTACATGAACCACTCTGACAAGGCTGTGCAACTATCTGGAGTTACCGGGTTTGACCTGATTTCGCAGGCGGATGCGACGGGCCATGCTGTGCTCGCACCCCGCTCCGCAATGGCGATCTTGAATCACTAGGCAAGGCATGGGATCAGCCCCTCTCTCGCACGCGGGTAGGGGCGGGGCTGGTAGTTCTGCTAAAGCAGGTGGGCTCAACGAGCCTTTGTGGCCTACTTGCGGTGTGGACTCTCGAGCCTCCACTTCGGCAGTAGCCACAGCGGGTACTTGTTTGAGAACAGGCCGACCACGGTGCCAACCGCTCCGACGGCGGACAGTAGGCAACCGAGGATAAACAGTACCCACACGCCTCCGGTCAACTCGTTGAACAGGCCGGATAGTCCGATAACTCCCAGGCCGAAAAGCAAGACGGTGAAACTGGGGAGGAAGACGAAGGCGAATCGTTCATCCACGATGCCATCTTCGGTTTCCCACGCCCGCGACGAGGGCGTGTCTTTGCGTAGCCACACGGTTGCGATTAGGGCAGCCAGGCCCAATACGAATGCGATGATCGTCATGTCCCAAGCTTACCCACACGAGCCGGCGTAGGGCCGTCCGGATCTGTACTTGCCGCGAATCGAGTGTTGGTAGCAGCAGAGCCGGAGCCGGCGGCGCCACGAAATGCGCGCGAGTTTGGCAAAATGGGGATGTGAATGATGCCCTCCCCACTGATTCTGCTCGGCTTCTCGAGGTCGCGATTGAGGCGCTTCCTGCCTCGGTTGTGAACGTGTTTGAAGGAATTGACCGGCTGCTCTATTTTCGGTTGCCACTAAAGAATAGGTTTCGGCGTATCACTGTGCGCGACGGCCTGATTTTGCGCGGACCGGGCGGCTGGGCGGAAGTTTCGCCGTTTTGGGATTATGACGCCCGCGAATCAGCCCAGTGGCTGCGCGGCGGGCTTGAGGCCGCGCGAAGTGAGCCGCTACCGCGTAAGCGCGAGGCCGTGCCGGTTAACGCAACGGTGCCGGTGGTGGATCCGCAGGTGGCGTTCGACATTGTGAAGAATTCGGGTGGCGCTCGCACGGTAAAGGTAAAAGTGGCGGATCCGAACTCCACTATTAGCGAGGATTGCGCGCGTATCGAGGCGGTCCGTGAGGCTCTCGGCCCGGCGGGGCAGATACGCGTGGATGCAAACGCGGCGTGGGACGTGCCTCAAGCACTGGAGGCCATTCGTGAACTGAATCGGGCGTGCCTAAGCGGGGGCGGCGCAGACCTGGAGTATGTGGAGCAACCTTGCGCAACGGTGGAGGAACTTGCGCGCGTTCGCCAGCAGGTGGACGTGCGGATTGCGGCGGATGAGTCGGTGCGCCGCGCCTCAGATCCTCTAGCGGTGGCACGCGCGGGCGCTGCAGACCTGGTGATTGTAAAGGTGCAGCCCCTGGGCGGTGCAAAGCGCCTGATCGATGTGGTTGAGCGGGCAGGCTTGCCCGCGGTTGTCTCCTCCGCCTTGGATTCGTCGGTGGGTCTGGCCCGCGGTGTGGAGTGCGCGGCGGCGTTGGACGAGCTACCGTTTGCCTGCGGCCTCGCTACCTCGCAAATGTTCACGGCGGACGTCACCAAAACTCCGCTTCGACCGGTAGATGGGGTTATTACTCCTCAAGAAATCGAGATTGACGAGGCCGCGGTGTCGTTCTTGCCGCATGGGCGCGACGAGGCGGAGCACCTGACGCGGTGGCTCGCTAGGCTTGAAGAAATGGTTCACTGCCTGTAGTGGCGGGGGAGGGTTATGCCTGCTTGTGTTGATGCGCGCTGGTTGATTGCGACGCTGGCTCCGTACGTGCGCGATTTTGTGGTTGCTGCGGGTTCGCGTAGCGCTCCGCTTGCGTATGCGATTGCTAGTGCGGAGGGCAGCGGGATGGTGTGCGCGTACCCCGCGTTCGATGAGCGTAGCGCCGGGTTCTATGCGCTGGGTTTGGCGCAGGCTTCGAAGGCTCCGGTTGCGGTGGTGACAACTTCCGGTACGGCCCCCGCACACCTACTACCAGCGGTGATCGAGGCGTTCCACACGGGTGCGCCGCTCATTGTGATTTCGGCGGATCGGCCCTTCGAGATGAGGGGGGTGGGCGCGTCGCAGACCACGGATCAATCAGGGTTGTTTGGCAATCACGTGGTGGCGCAGCTGGATGTGCCGGCGGACGTGGGGATTAGTCCGGACGCTCTCGCGGTGTCCGAGGACGGCGTTGCGAGGGCCTTTGTTGCCCGTGTTCGCCGCCTGGTGGGGCAGGCTGTGGGCGTGCGCGGGGCGGGCGGTCCGGCGCATATTAATATCGGATTTCGTGATCCTTTGACCCCGGAGGGGGCGCCTGCGGTAGCGGATCTAGACGCGGGGATCCCCGCCCGGCTTGCGCGGCGTCAGCCGGCTGTGACCGCGTGGGAGGATGCCGTGCATGACTTGCGCACGGTCATTGTCGCGGGAGACAAGGCCGAGGGGACAGCACAGCTGGCTCAGGCGGCCGGGGTTCCACTTTTGGCAGAGCCTTCCTCCGGCGCATTTGGAGCTCCCGCTTTTTGTGGATTCCAGCAGCAGATGCTCACTCGGTTTGCCGGTGAAGTAGAACAGGTCGTGGTGCTTGGCCATCCCAGCTTGTCTCGCCCGGTTTCGCGCCTGCTGGCTGGCCCTGCACGGGTGGTTGTAGCCTCGAACGCACGCGAATACCCCGATGTTGCGGGTAGCGCCGACCTCGTGGTTGAGCAGCTTGCCCCTGCCAGACAGAAGATGTCACAAGGCGCGTGGACAAGAAGTTGGGCCGAGCATGCCCAAAACATTGGCCGGTGGATCCAGGCGCGCGAGCTCAGTCAGCTCGCTGTTTCCTCCCTCCATGAAGGAAACAGCCAGGGCGACAATCCGCGCGCGACGGATGCCAACTCAGGCACCCACCACCGAGTGCCGCACGGTGTTATTGCCGCCCGCGCAGTGTGGGACGCGTACGCAAACGCCTCGCGCGCGGATGGACCGGCAGATGTCTCTCACGCCCTGGTACTCGGCGCTTCAAATTCGATTAGATACATTGATTTGGCGGCGGATTCGCCTGTGGGGAACTGCGCGAAAGGGGTGTTTGCCGCGCGCGGCCAGGCGGGAATTGACGGCACGATCGCAACGGCGAAAGGCATTGCGATGGGTCTTGATTGCCCCGTTCGTGTACTGCTTGGAGACCTCACGTTCATGCATGACATTGGTTCGCTTCTGCTCCCTGCGGGGCAGTCCGTGCCAGATGTGGATGTGGTTGTGATAGACGATCAAGGTGGGCGAATCTTCCAGTCGCTCGAACACGGCCTTGCCCCAAGCGCGCTCTACGAAAGGTTCTTTGCAGTTGCGCACAGCCTCGACTTTGAGGCGCTTGCCGCCGCTACCGGCTGGGAGTACGTGCGCGCGGACTTCACCTCCGCTACCCGAAACGGCAAGAACGGCGTTGAAGCAGATGCTTTTGAAACACTGACGAGGGCGCTCGCAGACCGGCCGCGGGGGCGGATCATTCACGTGGTGGCAGACCACAGCGAGGTGCGCGCCGGCGTGCAATCACTTTTTCCAGAAAAAACCCAGGTGTACTAAAGAAATCGCTCAGAACTGCCGGTCAACATATACATTGTTTTGAAAAAGTACAGATAATTTTTAGGAGCCACGATGGAGAATGAGCGTCCCAGGGATTACGAGGGCGAGCCAGATTCCGTTACCCCTGAAACCCCGCAGGGCGAGCCCACCAAAACCCCGGACCAGCCGCGCTATGTTTACCGAACCGCAGATTCACAAGGCGCAGACCAGCAGGATCCACGTGAGCAAGAAGAGGTAAAAGAGCAAGGACAGGCTCAGGCATACTCCGCGCCCGCAGCCTCGCAAAACTACCCGCAGCAAGATGCCATACCGCAGCAATCGTATGACCAGCAACAATATGGTCAGCAAGCTAGCGGACAGCAGTCATACGGCCGGGCTGATTACGGTCAGGCGAACTACGAGCAACAGAGCTATTCGCAGCAGACGCAACCCGAGCAGTCGTATGGCCAACCGTTTGGCTATGCCCAAGACGTGCAGACAGCGCCGCGCAAGCCGGCTAAGAAAGGGCCGGGTTGGGGCGCACTCATAATCGCAATGCTACTTGCTGCGTTCCTCGCTGTCGGTGGCACGATCGCTACCCTAAAGTTTTCGGGAGCATATGCGCCCGCAGCCAGTAGCCAGCAGATTCAGCAGCCATCGGGTGAAAAGACCCCAACCGTTCAGGTTTCGGGAGAGGGCACTGACTGGCAGGCGGTAGCTAACGCGGTTCGCCCCGCCACGGTCTCCATTCAAGTCAGCACGGGCGATGGCGGTGACACCGGTTCGGGTGTTGTTTGGGATAGCAACGGCAACATTGTGACGAACTATCACGTGGTTTCTGCCGCAGTTAATAACGAGCAGGCAAAAATCACGGTCCGTGCCAGCGGAAGCCGACTTTACGAGGCGGAGATTGTGGGCATCGACCCAACCACGGACCTGGCTGTTATCCGTATGAAGAACCCGCCCGCTGATTTGGTTGCGGGTAACTTTGGTGATTCCAGTCAGCTGAAGGTGGGCGAGGCCGTGATGGCAATCGGCTCGCCGCTGGGGCTCACGGACACGGTGACCACCGGTATCGTTTCGGCGCTGGATCGCCCGGTGGCGGTGAAGACGGCTGTGCCAAACGATCAAAGCGAGCAGTTCAACTACCAGTTCCCGTACTTCCTGCAGCAGTCGCCGCAGTCAGAAACCGTGGTAACAAACGCTATCCAGGTGGATGCCTCGATTAACCCCGGCAACTCGGGCGGTCCGTTGTTTGACGCGCAGGGCCGTGTGATTGGCATCAACTCCTCAATTGCGTCGATGGGTAAAGAGGGCTCAACTGGCTCTATCGGCCTCGGATTCGCAATCCCGGTGAACCTGGTGAAGAACGTGGTGACCCAGCTGATTGAGAAGGGCGAGGCGGTGCACGCCCAGCTTGGCGTGAGCATCTCTACTGCGGCGGTCCAGGTGGGTGAGGAAACTCGCCTGGGTGCGAAGGTGGAGTCGGTACTGTCAGGAGGAGCGGCCGCAGATGCGAACCTGCGGGTTGGCGACGTGATCGTGTCGATAGATGGCAACGACGTGGTGTCCTCCGCTGCGCTTACGGGATTTGTGCGCAGGTACAACTCGGGTGACACGGTGACGTTGGGGATAGCTCGCGGCGGTGAGATCACCGAGGTCCAAGTGGCCCTCAAAGCTAAGTAGCTAGCTCGGCCAGCTCACATTCAGCGATCGGCCTCGAAGATTAGTTTTCGAGGCCGATCGCCTGCAGTACGGGCAGCATTTTTGCCCCGGTTTCGGCCAGTTCTACCTCGGGAATGGATTCGGGCATGATGCCCCCGCCGGCGAACACGCGGATTGAGTGCTCGTCGGGAAGAACCTGGCCGCAGCGTAGAGCAATTGCGCACGCTCCCTCGCCCGCCCCGTCGATCCAGCCGACGGGCCCGGAGTAGCGGCCGCGATCGGTCAGTTCATGCTTGGACAAAAGCTCGAATGCATCCTGTGTGGGGGCGCCGCAAACCGCGGCCGTGGGATGTAGGGCCCGAACCGCTTCGCAAATGGGTGCAAGGCCCTCCTCAATCGCGGTGAGGTCAGCAGTGACATCGGTGGCAAGGTGCGTGACGTTTGGAAGGTCCAAGAGGAACGGCTGGCTGGGGGCGTTGAGGTCGCGGCTAAGCCCTGCCAGGGCGTCCACCACTGATTGCACGGCAAGGGCGTGCTCTTCGCGGTCTTTAGCCGAGTCCCACAGGGCGGTGCCTTTCCCCGGAGGACATGTGCCGGCAAGTACGCGGGACTTCAACTGTCCGCCGCGCACGGACGCAAGCATTTCCGGTGACGCTCCGGTAAGGCCGGCAACGCTAAACGTCCAGGTGGTGGGGTATGTCTTAGCGAGCTCTTGTAAAACCGCAACTAGGTTAATCGGATGGTCAGATCGAGCCGTAATATCGCGAGCCATAACAGCTTTTTGTGCCCGGCCGTCGCGCAGTTCGCCCACGACCATGGCAACCGCGTGCTTCCATGCGGATCGTGACATGGTGCCCGGATCTAAATACCAGTTGGGTGCTCCGGCTCCGTCCTCGTGCCCGGTGTTGCGCTGACCCGCGCCGTCCGCGACGGCGCGGAGTTCCTCGCCGCCTGCCTCAATAATCGTCTCAATCTTCCACGTGGCATCGCCCAATGCCACCCATGCAATGCGCGGCAATACCAGCGCCCCCGGCGTTCCAGGAGCAAAGCCAAATGACATTAGCGCCAGTGGAGCGTGTATCCCCGTCCGGGCTAAGAACTCCTCGCCGCCCTCCACGCTTGCCTCGGCGATTAGCGCCAACCAGTCTCGGCCTGCTACCTGCATGTGTGGTTGATTTTGAACTATGCCGGGATTCTCTGGCCGCGGGTTGGGCAGTAGCGCGCGTGAAAGCATTTTGAAAGTGGGATGCGCGAGGCCGTAGCTGCCCTCCTCTGCTGCAATGATGGCAAGTGCTATACCGTCCCCAACGATGATTGGCTGGGCATCCGTAGCGAGTGCAGGCCCGCTCCAAACCGAGAGATTACGTGCGCCATCAACGCGCCACAGAAGCTCTAAGAATGTGGAGGGGCCACCAACCTCGCTGATCGAAACGCGCAGTTTTGGGCGCGCATGCGGATCGCGAAGGCAAAATCGTCGTGCGGAGTTCAATACGGTCACGGTATCCCATACTACCTGGCCTCGTGTTTTCGTTGCGGCAGGGACCCTGACGCTCATGTTTGTTTGGAATCTTAGGCATCGGGCAGCCTTGAAGAGTGGGCATCACCTGGTTGAAGTTCACCTCTGGCATAGAACCGTGACAAGATAGATCCCATGGCAAAACGTGACCTTAAAGCTTCAGACGTAAATCGTGCATCGCTAGAGAAGCGTCCCCACGAGGTCGCGGGCATGTTCAACAAAGTGGCAAGTCGATACGACCTAACTAACGAGGCGTTGACGTTTGGTCAGGTGCACATTTGGCGCAGGGGAGTGGTGCGCGCCCTCAATCTGAAACCGGGCGAACGAGTGCTTGATCTGGCTGCCGGAACGGGTGGTTCCACGGCGGCGCTCGCAGAAACTGGCGCGCATGTGATCGCGTGTGACCTGTCGGAGGGCATGATCGAGGTCGGGCGCCAGCGTCACCCAGAATTGGAGTTCGTGCAGGGAGACGCAACTGATCTGCCGTTTGAGGACGCCTCATTTGACGCGGTGACTATTTCGTTTGGCCTGCGCAACGTGCAAAACACTGAGAAAGCATTGCAGGAAATGGCGCGCGTGACCAAGCCGGGCGGGCGCCTTTTGATCTGTGAGTTTTCACGACCGACTTGGCCGGTGTTTAACGCCGTTTACGGGTTTTATTTGGAAGAGATTTTGACGCGTGTTGCAAAACTTCTGTCTTCGGATGACGAGGCGTATGACTATCTGATTGAGTCGATTCGCGAGTGGCATGACCAGGATACGCTGGGCAGAATGATCGCCCAGGCCGGCTGGGGTCGCGTGCAGTACCGCAACTACACGGGCGGTATTCTTGCGTTGCATCGCGCTGTTAAACCGTGAAGTGCTGTTACGCGGTTTTCGCGGTACGCTCACTGTGATCAATAAAATAAGTAACACTGTCGTAATCAAATACGATTGTCTTTGAGGCGGCCAGGCGTTCGTTTCCCGTGCCAAATCGGCTTGTTTCTGTATATTTTGTGGACCTACCCCACCTGGTGGATAGGGTAGGGACATATGGGCATTCCGCCTGTAGAAGAATGCAAATTTGGTAAAACTTATATGAGTAGCAACGAGCGGGAGGAACACGTGGAGCTGGCTGACGCGTCCGACTTCAGTGCTGATGTCGTCGTTGTGGGCGCAGGCCCTGCAGGTTCTGCAACGTCTTATTATTTGGCGCGGGCGGGGCTTGACGTTGCTCTATTAGAAAAATCCACGTTCCCTCGCGACAAGGTTTGTGGTGATGGCTTGACGCCGGCTGCGGTCGCTGAGGTGCAACTAATGGGGGTTGACACCGACGGGTGGCAGCGCAACAAGGGCCTCAATGTAATTGGTGGAGGCCACTCTATTTATTTGCCGTGGCCAGAAACGAAGTCGGCTCCTAACTTCGGTATGGCGCGTGCCCGCATGCAGTTGGATGAGGATTTGGCGCGCCGCGCCGAGTCCGCGGGGGTCCGCTTGTACGAGGGCTTCAACGTTACGGGCGCCCTCCAAACTCCTGCTGGCCGCGTGTGCGGCGTAACCGCGAAGGCCGGCAAGGGCAAAGATGCTCGGGAAATCGAGTTCCACGCGAAGGTTGTTGTTGAAGCCGGTGGCGTGGCTGCTCGCCTCGCCACATCTCTCGGCATTGAAAAGATAGAGAACCGTCCGCTGGGTGTGGCAGCTCGCGCATACTTTAAGTCGCCAAAGGGTGATGCTGAGTGGATGGATTCACACCTTGAGCTATGGAGCGGCAAGCGCGGCGAATCTGATCTTCTGCCCGGCTACGGCTGGCTGTTCCCGCTGGGTGATGGCGTTGTGAACGTTGGGCTCGGCTCCGTTTCTTCCACGTCGAAGGCAACTAAGTTGCCGTATCGCGAGATCTTCAAGACCTGGATTGGGAACCTACCCGAAGAGTGGGAGATGACCGAAGAGAACCAGATCGGTCAGCTTCGTTCCGCTGCTTTGCCAATGTCGTTCAACCGCAAGCCCCACTACCGCGATGGCCTCGTAATCGTTGGTGACGCGGGCGGCATGGTCTCCGCTTTTGATGGCGAGGGTATCGCCCCTGCTATGAGGGCGGGGCGCTACGCTGCAGAATCCATTGTTTCTGCGCTAAGCCGCACCTCGGATGCGGGTTTTGATCGCGCGATGGAAACGTACACGGAGGCGTTGAGAGCAGACTGGGGCGGCTACTACCAGCTGGGCCGCGTGTTTGTGAAGCTGATCGAGAACCCGAAGATCATGCACGCCTGCACAAAGTATGGCCTGCCGCGTCCTCGGCTCATGAAACTCGTTCACAAACTCCTTTCGGACGGCTTTGAGCGTTCGGGCGGAGAGTGGGATGACAAGCTGATAACGGCTCTTGCGAAGGTGGTTCCAAAGGTATGATTAAGCGTTTGGTATCCCCAGCAAAATCTACAAAGAATGATCTGTTAACCGCCAGGTTGGAGGCATAGTGAGCAATCCGTATATCCCGATATTGATCATGGCTGCGATGGCAGTCTTGGTCGCACTCGGTGGCCTGGGAGCCTCCGCGATCCTGGGACCCGTTAACAAGAACAAGGTCAAGTCCAGTAACTACGAGTGCGGCGTGGACCCGATCCATCATGACGCTGATGTCGGCCGTTTCCCCGTGAAGTACTACCTGGTGGCTATGACGTTCATTGTTTTCGACATCGAGGTTGTCTTCCTATACCCGTGGGCTGTGACCTTCGGGAAGCTTGGTCTGTTTGGCCTCGTTGTCATGTTTACGTTCATCGCGCTGATCACGGTTCCATTCATTTATGAGTGGCGCCGCGGCGGCCTGGATTGGGACTGATAGGAGGGAGTAGTAAATGGGTATCGAAGATAGTCTTCCTGCAGGCGTTGGTCTAGCCTCCATTGAGGCGGTTCTAGATCTTGCCCGTAAGCACTCTCAGTGGCCTGTAACTATGGGTCTGGCATGCTGCTCCATTGAGATGATGGCTGCGGGCACGCCGCGTTTCGACATGGCTCGTTTTGGTTTGGAAGTGTTCCGCGCATCGCCGCGCCATGCTGACCTCATGATTGTGTCTGGCCGTTTGTCGCACAAGATGGCTCCGATTGTTCGCCGCGTTTATGACTCGATGCCAGAGCCCAAGTGGGTAATTTCGATGGGTGCCTGCGCGTCCACGGGCGGCATGTTCAACAACTACGCGGTTGTGCAGGGCTGTGACCACGTTGTTCCGGTTGATGTTTATTTGCCGGGATGCCCGCCGCGTCCAGAGGCTTTGATCAACGCAATCATGGTGCTTCGTGAGCAGATCGGTAAGGAGCCGGTTGGTGCTCACCGTATTGAGGTTGCGCGTAAAGCGGAAGAAGCTGCTCTTGCAGCTACTCCAACTCATCTGATGAAGGGACTGCTTGCATGAGCGACAACTCTCCATCCTCGAAGAAGTTCGGCGAGGTAGCCGAGCAGGTCAGTCCGGTTCGCGGCGGAGCGGCTCCTGAGACTGTTGACGTCCGTCACGGTCAGTGGGGCGTTCGCGGTTCTGGCGATACCACCGGTTTTGGTGGCCTCACGCGCACGGTTGATCTTCCCGGTGAATCGGCTCGTCCCTACGGCGGTTGGTTTGACTCTGTTGTGGACATTCTGGAAGAGCTCATCAAGGATGCCGGCATTGAGGTCAAAGACGTAATTGAGCGCGTGGTTGTAGACCGCGATGAGCTTACGATCTTTATAACCCGCGAGCACATTCTGCAGGTTTGCCGTTGGCTGCGTGACGATCAGGATCTGCGCTTCGAGCTGTGTCTGGGCGTTTCCGGTGTGCACTACCCGCACGCGGTGGGCCGCGAACTGCACGCTGTCTACCACCTACTCTCGGTGACGCATAACCGCTTGCTCCGCCTAGAGGTAACCGCTCCGGATTCGGATCCGAAGATCCCGTCCGTCGTTTCGATCTACCCCGGTAATGACTGGCATGAGCGCGAAACGTGGGACTTGTTCGGCATCGTATTCACCGGTCACCCCGGCCTTACTCGTACTGCTCTACCCGATGACTGGGTAGGCCATCCGCAGCGCAAGGATTACCCGCTGGGTGGTATTCCGGTCGAATACAAGGGAGCTACAGTTCCGCCGCCAGACACTCGGAGGTCGTACAACTAATGAATAACGAAAAACCGGTATTTTACGCAACGCCCGGTGGACTCGATATCGACGATATTCCTGAGGTTCTAGCAAGCGGCGGCGACTGGGAAGATGTTCTTTCTGAAATTGAGCGTCTTTCTAACGAGCGCATCGTTGTTAACCTCGGTCCGATTCACCCGTCCACGCACGGCGTGCTCCGTGTGATCCTCGAGATCGATGGTGAGACTGTGCGCGAGTCCCGTCTGAATACGGGCTACCTGCATACGGGTATTGAGAAGAATATGGAGTACCGCACGTGGACGCAGGGCGTAACGTTCTGTACGCGTATGGACTACGTGGCTCCACTGTTCAATGAGGCTGTTTACGTGCAGGCCGTGGAGAAGCTCCTCGGTATTACCGACGAGGTTCCCCAGCGCGCTAACTGGATCCGCATTCTGCTGATGGAGTTGAACCGTATTGGTTCGCACCTGGTGGCAATCGGCTCCGGTGGTAACGAGCTGGGCGCAACCACGATGATGACGATCGCCTTTAGAGGCCGTGAGAACGTGCTCCGTATTTTTGAGCGCATCACGGGTCTGCGTATGAACCATGCGTTTATGCGTCCGGGCGGTGTGGCTCAGGATCTGCCGACGGGCACAACGGATTACATTCGCGAGCTCCTTCCTAACTTGCGCAACGACATTGGCGAGTTGCAGGATCTCACGCAGGAAAACCCGATCTTCAAGCTTCGTCACATTGATGTGGGCTACATGTCGCTTGCCTCGATGATGGCGCTTGGCATGACTGGCCCGTGCTTGCGCGCTGCTGGCCTCCCGCTCGATTTACGTAAGACGCAGCCGTACTTCGGTTACGACCAGCTTGAGTTTGACGTTCCAGTTCGGGACAAGTCTGACGCGTACAACCGCGTGCAGGTACGCTTCGACGAGTGCTACCAGTCGCTACGAATCATTAACCAAGTTCTCGACAAGCTCGATGAGTGCGAGGGCGATCCGGTTATGGTGCAGGATCCGGCAATCAAGTGGCCGGCGCAAATGTCGATTGGTTCGGATGGTCAGGGTAACTCGCTGGCGCACATTCGCGAGATCATGGGTGAGTCCATGGAGTCTCTCATTCACCACTTCAAGCTTGTAACCGAGGGCTTCAAGGTTCCGGCCGGCCAGGCGTATGGAATGGTGGAACACGCTAAGGGCGTTATTGGCGCTCACGTTGTTTCGGACGGCGGTACGCGCCCGTACCGCGCGCACTTCCGCGACCCGTCGTTCTCTAACTTGCAGTCGTTTGCGATGATGACTGAGGGCGGTCAGCTTGCTGACGTCGTCGTGTCGCTCGCTTCGATTGACCCGGTACTGGGAGGTGTTGATCGCTGATGTACAGCGACGAAGTTTTGGAGCGCCTGCGCGCTGATGCCGCTGCGATTATGGCGCGCTACCCGAAGGGCCACGAACGTTCGGCACTTTTGCCCATGCTGCACTTGGTGCAGTCAGTGGACGGCTACATTTCTGCTGATGGCGTGGCTTTTTGCGCTGAGACTCTGGGGATTACTCGCCCGGAGGTTTCTGCTGTTGCCACGTTCTACACGCAGTACAAGCGCCACCCCAACGGTGAATACAACGTGGGCGTGTGCACGAACGCCCTGTGCGCTGTGATGGGAGGGGACCAGATTTGGGAGGCCGTTTCCGGTCATCTCGGAGTGGGCCACGACGAAACCACGGCGGATGGCAAGATCACGCTGGAGCGCCTTGAGTGCAACGCAGCTTGTGACTACGCGCCCGTGGTGATGGTCAACTGGGAGTTTTTCGACAACCAGACGCCAGAATCAACGATCGCCCTAGTGGATGATATTGAGGCCGGCCGCCCGATCAAGTCCACGCGCGGTCCTGAGCAGGTGCCCACGTTCAAGGAAATCTCTAGGCTCCTAGCCGGTTTTGAAGATGGCCTCGTTGATGAGGGCCCGTCTGCTGGACCGGCGTCACTACGCGGTTTGAAGATCGCGAAGGAGAAGGGCTGGGTGGCTCCTGAAGCTACTGGCACGACCCCGCAGGTTGAGGAGGGCAACTAATGAGTGAAGTAACGTTCTCCAAGCCGGGCATGCTCACGCCGATCGTTTCGCGCGGTTGGGACGAGGAACGTTCATGGACGCTTGAGTCGTACCGCTCGCGCGGTGGCTACAAGGGTCTTGAGCGCGCCCTCTCGATGGATCCGGCTGACATTACGAATGCGGTGAAGACGGCTGGCCTTCGCGGGCGTGGCGGCGCTGGCTTCCCAACGGGTCTTAAGTGGTCATTCCTCCCTCCTGACGATGGCGGCCCCCGCTACCTCGTTGTGAATGCGGATGAGTCCGAGCCGGGAACCTGTAAGGATATGCCGCTACTGATGGCCAACCCGCACGTTTTGATTGAGGGTATGGCAATCACGTCTCGCGCGATTCGCTGTGAGCACGCGTTTATCTACCTGCGTGGTGAGGTCGCCCACGTTTACCGTCGCCTTCTTGCCGCGGTGCGTGAGGCCGAAGAGGCCGGCATTATCGGCCAGGGTCGTGGGCCCGCAGGGGACTTCAACCTCCGTATCACGGTGCACGCTGGTGCGGGCGCTTACATTTGTGGTGAGGAAACCGCGCTTCTCGATTCCCTCGAGGGCCGTCGCGGTCACCCGCGCCTAAAGCCTCCGTTCCCCGCTGTTGAGGGCCTTTACGCCCGCCCCACCGTTGTGAATAACGTTGAGTCGATCTCGTCCGTGGCCGGTATTTTCCAGCACGATGATGGTTGGTTTAATGCGATGGGTACTGAGAAGTCGGCCGGCCACGGCCTCTTCTCCGTGTCTGGTCACGTGAATAATCCGGGCCAGTTCGAAGCTCCGCTCGGTATCACGATGCGTGAGCTGATCGAGATGGCTGGCGGTATTCGTGACGGTCACAAACTGAAGTTCTGGACGCCCGGTGGCTCTTCCACCCCGATCTTTACCGAGAAGGAACTGGACATTCCGCTTGACTACGAGTCGGTGGGAGCTGCGGGCTCAATGCTTGCAACCCGCGCACTCCAGGTGTTTGACGAAACCACTTCGGTGGTTCGCGTGGTGACCCGCTGGACGGAGTTCTACCAGCACGAATCGTGCGGTAAGTGCACGCCGTGCCGCGAGGGCACCTACTGGATGAAGCAGATCCTGCTGCGTCTTGAAGAGGGTAGGGGACTTCCCGGTGACGTGGACAAACTTTTGGAGATTTCCGGAAATATTGCGGGCCGCTCGTTCTGCGCCCTCGGCGATGCTTCGGCAGCTCCCGTCCAGTCTGGTATCGCGCATTTCCGCGAAGAGTTCGAAGCCGGCCTTACAACGCCCGCGCGCGAACTATTCCCGTATGAAGCGTCCGCCCACTTTGCTAAAGGAGGTGCCCGATGAGTGAGGAGTTGGTAACTCTCACTATCGACGACACTGAGGTGTCCGTCCCGAAGGGTACGCTTATCATCCGCGCTGCCGAGCAGGTCGGTATCCGCATACCGCGTTTTTGCGATCATCCGCTTTTGGCTCCGGCTGGCGCGTGCCGCCAGTGTTTGGTTGAGGTAGCGGCGCCTGATCGCTCCGGCGAGTTGCGTCCCTTCCCTAAGCCGCAGGCCTCGTGCACGATGACGGTCATGCCCGGCATGGTGGTAAAAACTCAGCGCACGTCCGAGGTAGCCGAGAAGGCCCAGAAGGGTGTGATGGAGTTCCTCCTGATCAACCACCCGCTGGACTGCCCGATCTGTGACAAGGGCGGCGAATGCCCGCTACAGAACCAGGCAATGTCCGAGGGCCGTGAGATTTCGCGTTTCGATGATGCCAAGCGCACGTTCGTGAAGCCAATCAAGCTGTCGACTCAGATCGCGCTTGACCGGGAGCGTTGCATCCTGTGTCAGCGCTGCACGCGTTTTTCGAAGCAGATTGCGGGCGACGCCTTCATTGACCTGCAGGGTCGCGGCGGCGGCACCGCTCCAACCGAGGACCACCAGTTCATGGGGGAGCAGGTTGGACGCTTTGACACTGCCGTCCTCGGCTTCCATAGCGATGCTTCGAACACCAATAGTGACGAAGGTTTTGCTGGCCCGTTTGGTAACCCCGGTTACGAGTCGGGCCTAAACGCCGGCCCGGTTGGCGCCGCGGAAGCCGACACATCCGGGCGCCCATTCGCCTCCTACTTCTCGGGTAACACCATTCAGATCTGCCCGGTGGGTGCGCTCACGTCCACCTCGTACCGTTTCAGGGGACGTCCGTTCGACCTCGTATCGACGCCGTCCGTCTCTCCGCACGACGCCTCTGGCGCCGCAACGCGTATCGACATTCGCCGCGGTGAGGTTGTTCGCGTTCTGGCGGGTGAGGACGCTGACGTCAATGAAGAGTGGATCACCGACAAGGATCGCTTCGCATTCACCTGGAGCACCGGCGCAGATCGCCTGACCGCTCCGCTGGTTCGCGAGGACGGCAAGCTCGTTCCCACCTCTTGGGAGGATGCGCTTGACCGCGCGGCTCGCGGCTTGAAGGAAGCCCGTGAAGCCGGCAAGACGGTACTTTTGCCCGGTGGCCGCCTCACGGTTGAAGACGGCTACGCGTGGTCTAAGTTCGCGCGCATCGTCATGAACACCAACCAGGTTGATGGCCGCGTACGCGCCACCTCGCTTGAGGAAACGAAGTTCCTTGGCACGCGCGTTGCCGGCACTGGCCTGGGCATGACCTACAAGGATCTTGAGAAGGCCGGCCGCGTTCTCATCGTTGGCCTCGAGGCCGAAGATGAAGCTGGAAATGTTTTCTTGCGGTTGCGCAAGGGCGCACTGGCCGGTTCCGTTAAGGTTTCCGTGGTCGCTCCGATGACCACCCCTTCCACTCGCAAGATGAACGCCGATCTTCTTCGCGCAGCTCCCGGCACTGAACCCGAGGTGCTCGACGCAGTAAGCGGCGACCTCGCAACTGAACTTGCAAATGGTGTGATCGTTGTTGGCGAACGCGCCGTGGAGATTCCCGGCCTTTACACCGCCGTTGCCCGCCTCGCGGACCGCACGGGTGCACGCATCGCGTGGATCCCACGCCGTGCCGGCGAACGAGGTGGCCTAGAGGTTGGCTTGAACCCGAACCTGCTTCCATTTGGCCGCTGTGCAGCGGACGCCGGTGCCCGCATCGACATGGAAGCTGTGTGGGGAGCCAAACTTCCGTCGGATCCAACCAAGTGCACGGTAGACATTCTGGCCGAGGCCGCAACTGATCCTCGTTCAGCGATGATCCTTGGCGGCGTTGACTCGCGCGACGTAACTGACCCGGAGAACCTGAAGTCCGCGATTGAAAAGTCCGGATTTGTGGTTGCTTTGGAAGTTCGCCGCACAGATCTGACCGAAATGGCAGACGTTGTGTTCCCCGTTGCGCCGGTCACCGAAAAGAACGGCACATTCATCAACTGGGAAGGCCGCCTACGCCCCTTTGGCCAGGCCCTTGCAACCCGCGCGCTAACCGACCGCGAAGTGCTACACCGCCTCGCAGGCCTGATGGGCGTGAACCTGGGCGTTGAAACCCTGAAGGACACGCACGCCGAAATCAACGAGCTCATGGAATGGGATGGCTCGCGCATCGACAGCCCGGCAATCTCGCCCGCCCCCGTGCAGGCACCCGGCGCTGGCAATGCCGTCCTCGCCACCCACAAGCTCATGCTCGACGAAGGCCGGATGCAAGACTTCGCTCCTGAGCTGGCCGGCACTGCCCGCCGATCCGTTGCCCGCATGAGCGTAGCAACCATGCAGGCAATCGGCGTAGCCGAAGGCGACCTCGTAAATGTTTCGACGTCACGAGGCACGATCACCCTTCCGGTTGCTGTGACTGACCTACCCGAGGACGTTGTGTGGCTGCCCGAATGTTCGGCAGGCTCGCACGTTCATGAAACTCTCGGCGCCAAAAATGGTTCCGTTGTATCCATCGCAGCCAATACGGAGGTGAACCGGTGAGTACTCTTGCGCTAACTCTTACGCCGTTTGCTCCACCGACAACCGCGCCGGCTGACTTCAGCGAAGAGACGTGGTGGCTGAGCCTACTTAAGGCCCTGTTCATCGTGCTATTCCTGATCATGTCAGTGATCATGGCGCTCTGGGTTGAACGACGTGGTCTTGGTCGTATGCAAACGCGTCCCGGCCCGAATGTTGCAGGCCCGCTCGGCTTGTTCCAAGCATTCGCGGACGCCGTGAAGCTCCTGTTCAAGGAGGACATTTGGACGGACAAGGCAGAGAAGTTCATCTACTTCGTTGCCCCCGCTATTTCCGCGTTCTCCGCATTCATGGTGCTAGCGGTCATCCCCATGGGCCCGAACGTGAACATGTTCGGCCGCTCCACGCC
Source organism: Actinomyces urinae (assembly GCF_900119695.1). Taxonomy (GTDB): domain Bacteria; phylum Actinomycetota; class Actinomycetes; order Actinomycetales; family Actinomycetaceae; genus Gleimia; species Gleimia urinae. Next base: position 875,218 of record NZ_LT632547.1, on the reverse strand, counting down.
TCTGCAGATGGCTGACACCCCAATCGCGATCCTCTACATCCTCGCGATCGCATCGATCGGTCTTTACGGCACGGTCCTAGGCGGCTGGTCAACGCGTTCCACCCTGCCGCTCCTCGGCTCGGTCCGCGCTGCCGCGCAGGTCATCTCCTACGAACTTGCGATGGGCCTCTCGCTCGTGTCCGTCTTCCTCGTGGTCGGCTCCATGTCTACCTCAGAAATCGTTGCTGCACAGCACAGCGTTTGGTGGGCATTTGCCCTCCTGCCCGCGTTCATCGTCTACTTCATCTCGATGGTGGGCGAAGTAAACCGCCTCCCGTTTGACCTTCCGGAAGCAGAAGGTGAACTCGTTGCCGGTCACATGACCGAATACTCGTCGATGAAGTTCGGCTGGTACTACCTGTCCGAATACATCAACATGTTCAACGTGTCCGCTGTTGCAACCACGGTGTTCCTCGGCGGCTGGCATGCACCGTTTGGTCTGTCTTACGTTCCATTTATCGACTTCAACTCCGGCTGGTGGGGCTTCCTGTGGTTCAACCTGAAGATGTGGCTCTTCTTCTTTAGCATGGTCTGGATCCGCGGTACGCTCCTGCGTTTCCGCTACGACCAGTTCATGAAGCTCGGATGGAAGATCCTGATCCCAACCTCCCTCGTCTGGCTGGTTCTTGTTGCAACGCTGCAGGGCGTGCGCATGTGGGTAACGGATTCGCTCCTCGCAATCACGGGCGGAATCGTGGCGGTGTTCCTCGTTGTCATGATCATCCTGTGGCTGTTTGATCGCCCCGAGCCTGAAGTCAAGGCGGACGAGGAGTTTGACCCGTTCGCGGGCGGCTACCCGGTACCGCCTCTACCCGGCCAGCAGCTCCCCCCGTCCCCACGGGCGGGTTTGGTGCCGGCCGCCACCGCCGCAACTGATCAGAAGGAAGTGCGCGATGAGTAAAGACAAGAACGAAGAGATGCTCTACGAGCACGATCCGAAGGGCTTCTGGGGCAACCTGTTCGCCCCGGTGGCAGGTTTTGGCGTAACCATCTCATCGATGTTCCGCCCGGTAGTTACGGAGCAGTACCCGTTTGAGGGTCCCTTCGTGCAGCCGCGCTTCCACGGCCGCCACCAGCTGAACCGCTACGCGGACGGCCTCGAAAAGTGCATTGGCTGCGAGCTTTGCGCATGGGCATGTCCAGCGGACGCGATCCTCGTCGAGGCGGCCAATAACACTCCACAGGCCCAGTACGCTCCGGGTGAGCGCTTTGGGCGCGTCTACCAGGTCAACTACCTGCGTTGCATTTTCTGTGGATTGTGCATCGAGGCGTGCCCCACGCGCGCCCTCACGATGGGTAATGATTTCGAACTTGCCGACTACCACCGCCGCGACCTGATCTTCGAGAAGGATCAGATCCTCGCGCCGATGGAAGAAGGCATGCTTGCCGCTCCGCACCCGATGGTGGAGGGGCTCTCCGATGGTGACTACTACCGCGGCGCCGTAACCGGCCCAACCAAGGCGCAGGTTGAATGGGTGCGTGAACACCGCCCAGACGATCCAACCCTGGAGGCCGCTGCGCAGGCCGCAGAAAAGAACGAAATGGCTCTCGCTAGCTTGGAATCCGAAGGAGGCGAGAGTAAGTGAACCCGACCCCAATTGATGCAGTAGCCACGATCGGCACCGGTGAGACAGTCCTCTTCTGGATCACCGCCGCAATCATGGTTCTCGGCGCCCTGGGTGTCCTCTTCTTCAAGAAGGCGGCCTACGCGGCGTTGTCGATGGTGCTGGTCATGCTTGGCCTCTCCGTCCTCTACTTCGCGCAGGGAGCGCCCTTCATGGGTGTTGTTCAGGTCGTGGTCTACACGGGCGCGATCATGATGCTGTTCCTGTTCGTCCTCATGATGATTGGCCTGCAGGCAACGGATAACTACCAGAACCAAAGACGAGGCAACATTGTCCTCGCTGTGATTGGCGCCGGCGCCATGGCGTTCGCCCTCTCCGCAGTGGTTTGGAAGGCAAATCTCCCGGCGGTCAAGGAGTTCGGGGTTGATCCCTACTCGAACGCTCCGGTTGAGAATCTGGCACTTGCCCTGTTCTCCAACTACTGGTTCTCGATGGAACTCGCCGGTGCGCTACTGATCACCGCAGCCGTTGGCGCGGTCCTCCTAACGCATGGCGATCGCCTCTCCCCGAAGCGCACGCAAAAGCAGGTAGTTGACGCGAAGATGTCCGCTTACGCAGAAACCGGCCGCCACATCGGCCAGTACACTGCGCCCGGTGTGTTCGCTCGCTCCACCGCATTTGACGTCGGTGCTATTTCCGGTGAGACCCACAAGCCGGTTGAAGAATCGATCCCGCGCGTTGTGCGTGTGCGCGGTCTTGACCGCTCGCTCGGTTCGCTCGATCCGGAACTCGCGCGTTCGCTCGGAGAGCAAGCCCTGGGCAAGCAGCCGGAGCACCCGTACCACGGCGTCGCCGCCACCCAGAGCGTAGAGCATGCGCGCACGTGGGGCATGGCCGGCGAGGAAGCCCCGGACGGTCTCCTCCAGTACGAGGCCCGCCCCGAAATCGAAGCCGGCGAGCCCGAAGTTAAGGAGGATGAGCAGTGAGCATCTCGTACTACATCATCTTGGCAATGATCCTCTTCTCGATCGGCGCCGCAGTGGTAATGATTCGCCGCTCCGCAGTGATCTCACTGATGGGGGTTGAGCTGATGCTGAACTCCGCGAACCTCACCCTCATCACTTTTGCCCGCATTTACGGTGATTTCACCGGCCAGGTGATGGCGTTCTTCGTCATGATCGTTGCCGCCGCCGAGGTCGTGGTTGGCCTCGCAATCATCGTGTCCATCTTCCGATCTCGTCGCACCACCTCGGTCGATGAGGTCAACCTACTGAAGCACTGAGGGAGGAAAGGTGAACTACTCCATGCTTCTTCCCCAGGCACCCGTTGAGGCCGCAGCGGTCTCCGGCGTAGCATCACTGGGCTGGTTGATGATCGCGATCCCACTCGCGGTTTCTATCCTTCTGCTCCTACTGGGGCGCGTGTCTGACAGGTGGGGCCACTGGCTTGCCGTCCTCGCATCCTGGTCCTCGTTCGGCATCGGCCTCGCCATCATCATTCAGATGCTCGGCGTGGCCCCCTCCGAACGCTCGATGGAGATGAACCTATTCGAGTGGATCCCAGCTGGCGACTTCACGGTAAACTTCGGGCTTCTCATGGACCCGCTGTCGATGACGTTCGTCATGCTGGTCACGTTCGTTGGCTCGCTCATCCACGTGTACTCGATTGCGTACATGGAACACGACAAAGACCGCCGCAGGTTCTTTGCCTACCTGAACTTCTTTATCGCGGCCATGCTGATCCTCGTGCTCGGCAATTCTTACGCGATCCTGTTCGTCGGTTGGGAAGGCGTCGGCTTGGCCTCCTACCTGCTGATCGGCTTCTGGAACTACGTTCCCGAATACGCCACGGCAGCTAAGAAGGCGTTCGTCATGAACCGTGTTGGTGACATGGGCTTGCTGGCGGCCATGATGGTCATGTTCGCCCAGTTCAGCTCTGTGGACTTCCGCACGGTAGCGGCCGAGGTAACTGGCGCATCGCAGGGCGCGGCAACTCTGATCGGCCTGTTCCTGCTTCTTGCCGCAACCGGTAAGTCCGCACAGTTCCCGTTGCAAGCCTGGTTGGGCGACGCCATGGCCGGCCCCACGCCGGTCTCCGCCCTCATCCACGCGGCAACGATGGTTACCGCTGGCGTCTACCTGATCGTGCGCTCCGGCGCCGTCTATGTGCAAGCCCCGATTGCCGCAACCGTAGTGGCAATCGTAGGTGCAATCACCCTCCTGTTCGGAGCGATCATCGGTACCGCGAAGGATGACATCAAGAAGGTGCTTGCGGCATCCACGATGTCCCAAATCGGGTACATGATGCTCGGTGCAGGCCTAGGCCCAATCGGCTGGGCGTTCGCGATCTTCCACCTGTTCACCCACGGCTTCTTCAAGGCGCTCATGTTCCTTGGTGCCGGTTCGGTGATGCACGCGATGGACAACCAGGTGAACATGCGTAACTTCGGTGCCCTGAAGGGAGCCATGAAGATCACGTGGATCACCTTCATGATGGGCTGGCTCGCAATCCTTGGCGTACCGCCATTCTCCGGCTTCTGGTCAAAGGATCCGATTATCGAGGCAGCTTTCGCGGCCAGTAACTTCGGCAACATTGAGGCCTCTTGGCCCGGCTGGATCTTTGGCACGGTTGCCCTGGTTGGTGCGGGAATCACCGCGTTCTACATGTCTCGCCTGTTCTTCATGACGTTCCACGGCAAGGCCCGCTGGACCAAGACGATGGCGGGGGAGCCCATCCAGCCGCACGAGTCATCGCCGCTCATGACGGTTCCGATGATTATCCTCGCGGTTGGAGCAGTGTTCCTCGGCGGCCTCCTCACGATCAACTCGACGTTCGTTACCTGGCTTGAGCCGGTCACTGGAGAGACAGTGCACGCAGAGCCAGTACTACCGGTTATTGCAATCCAGGTGCTCGTCCTCCTCGTCGTGATTATCGGCGCGCTGTACGCCTGGAAGAAGTACGGACGTGAAGAGGTATCGCAGGCCGTGCCCGCAGCGGGAGCCCTGGTTCACGCGGCACGCAACGACCTGTACCAGGATCAACTCAACGAAGGCCTGTTCATGGTTCCCGGCCAGGCGCTCATGCGCGGCGTGACCGCGGCAGATCACTCCTTCGTAGACGGCATCGTCCGCGGTCTTGCAAAACTTGCGGCTGGCACCGGACGGGCCATATCGAAGGCACAAACCGGCTATGTCCGCTCCTACGCGGCGTACGTGTCAGGTGGCGTTCTACTAGCTCTAGTCGTCATTTTGGCAACGCGGATTTAAGAGCGGAGGAAACTGATGGAAATGCAAGTTATCTCGGCAGCTTCAATCCCGTGGCTGTCCATTATGATCGCCCTGCCAATGATCGCGGGCATCCTGGTGGTAACCGTGGCGCCGTTGCGCGTTATCGGTCGCCCCATCGCCCTTGTAGTGTCGATCATCGAGCTGGCGCTTGGTGTTGCGGCTGCAGGCGCCCTCGACTGGTCTGCGGCTAGTGCCTACCAGCTCGCTGAAACAAAGAATTGGATTCCGGCGATCGGTGTCAGTTGGGGCCTTGGCGTAAACCAGCTCGCAATGGCGATGATCGTCCTCGCGGTTGCGCTCGTACCTATTGTCCTTATCGCCGGTTGGCGCGAGGACGCAGGCAAACGCGACGAGGCTCGCCAGTCCAGCATGTACATGGCTTTGATCCTCATTCTTGAGGGCTTCATGGTGCTGATCTTTGCAGCCCGCGACGTGGTTCTGTTCTACATTGCTTTCGAGGCGATGCTGATTCCGCTGTACTTCATGATTGGCCGTTTCGGTGGCAAGAACGCTCGTGCAGCCGCATTGAAGTTCTTGCTCTACTCGCTGTTTGGTGGCCTTATCATGCTTGCCGGTGTGATTGGCCTGTGGGTGGTTTCAGATCACGGTCCAAACGCGTTCCTTATGGAAAATCTCGCGGGAACGCCGATGGCGTCGAACGTGGAGACGTGGATCTTCATCTCATTCTTTATCGCATTCGCGATTAAGGCCCCGATGGTTCCAGTTCACACGTGGCTACCCGATACCGCTGCGGCTGCTCGGCCGGGCACGTCCGTTCTGCTGGTCGGTGTCCTCGACAAGATCGGCACCTACGGAATGATCGCCCTGGCCCTGCCGCTCTTTCCGAATGCTTCGAGCGTGGCCGCTCCGGTCATCATCGTCCTCGCTGTCATTTCGATTCTCTACGGTGGCCTGGCAGCCATTGGCCAAAAAGACCTCATGCGACTCGTTTCGTTCACGTCCGTGTCGCACTTCGGTTTCATGGTTCTTGGTATTTACATCGGCTCGCACGTGGCCCTGGTGGGCGCCATGTTCTACATGGTTGCGCACGGCGTCTCCATCGCGGCGATGTTCTTGATCTCTGGCTTCCTCACTGAGCGTGGTGGAACGCGTGAGATTGCGGCCTACCGTGGCATGCAGCGCGTAACTCCGGTCATTGCGGGCACCTGGTTAGTTGCGGGCCTCGCGTCGGTTGCGCTCCCCGGCTTGTCGGGCTTCGTACCCGAATTCATGGTGCTTCTTGGCACGTGGAAGATTAACCCGCTGGCAGCCATATTCGCGGTGCTGGGTGTAGTTCTTGCGGCTCTCTACCTGTTGATCCCATACCAGGCGATCTTCACTGGGCCGCCAACAAATGCAGAGAAGTTCACCGATATGAACATGCGTGAGAAGGGCGTGATCGCCCCGCTTATCATTGCGATGGTTGTTCTCGGTATTTGGTCTGCTCCTCTGGTAAGTGCGCTCAACCCGGTTGCTGACGGTGCTATTGAGCACCTGCAGCCGCGCATTGAGCTCGTTAGCAGCGCCGGAGCGTCCACTTCGTTCGATGGCACGGAAGGGAGCAACAACTAATGGATCTTGTAACTCAAGCCCCGCAGATTGCCTGGGTTTCTTTTGCCCCGATCCTGATCGTTTTGGGAGCCGCTGTACTCGGTGTCCTTGTGGAGGCGTTTGTGCCGCACAAGGCCCGCCGTGGTACGCAGGTTCTGCTTTCGATCATTGCGGTAGTGGTTTCGTTCGTGGCTATCGTGGCGCGTTGGACTGAGATCGCACAGAATCCTCTGGCGCACGGGGAGTACATCGAAGATACGCTAACGCTCGCAACCCAGGCCCTGCTTTTGGTTGTAGCGTTCCTGGCGCTCCTCGTAATCGCGGATCGTTCCGAGCTGGGCGATGGCGCGTTTGCTGCTCAGCCTTCGGACCGTCCCGGTTCGTCGGATGAAGACCTCTCGATCGCAAAGGGATACCAGCGTACGGAAATCTTCCCGCTCGTGCTGTTCTCTCTTAGTGGCATGATGGTGTTCCCCGCGGCAAACACGCTGATAGCGCTGTTCGTTGCCCTCGAAGTGCTCTCCTTGCCTCTGTACATTCTGGTGGCAACGGCTCGCCGTCGTCGCCAGCTGTCACAGGAGGCTGCGTTGAAGTACTTCTTGCTTGGTGCATTCGCATCTGCGTTCGTCCTGATGGGTGGCGCGCTCTTGTACGGCTTCTCTGGTTCGGTGGTCCTGAGCGAAATCTCGGTCAAGGTTCCGATGATCCCGGGCATGGACTGGATGCTCATAGTTGGCGTGTTCATGGTTATGGTCGGTCTCCTGTTTAAGGTGGGTGCCGCGCCGTTCCACGCGTGGACGCCGGATGTTTACCAGGGCGCTCCCACACCAATTACGGGTTTCATGGCAGCAGCCGTTAAGGTTGCGGCTTTTGCAACGATGGTTCGCATTTACCTGACCATCGGGGTCCGCCTCGAATGGGATCTGATTTGGATCCTCGCAGCGGTTGCAGCACTCACCATCGCGATCGGTACATTCGTTGGTCTGGTGCAGACCGACATTAAACGACTACTCGCGTACTCGTCGATCGCTCACGCCGGCTTCGTCCTCATTGGAGTTCTGGCGGCCACCTCGCGCAGCGCGGGCTCGGTCCTGTTCTACCTGCTGGGTTACGGCATCGCCACGGTTGGCGCGTTCGGCGTGGTTGCGCTGGTGCGTCAGGCTGATGAGAACGCAAACATTACGGGTGAGGCCACCGAGATCTCCCGCTGGGCTGGTCTTGGTCGCAAGTCGCCGCTCGTGGCTGGTGCCATGCTGATCTTCCTGCTTTCGTTTGCGGGTATCCCGCTAACGTCCGGATTCATCGGCAAGTTTGTAGTGTTTGCTGATGGTATTTCCGCTGGTTATACCGGCCTCGTAATCCTGGCTCTCGTAGCTTCGGCAATCACGGCGTTCTACTACTTCCGCCTGGTGGTTCTCATGTTCTTCACCGAACCTAGTGAAAACACCGTGGTTGTAAAGTCAGAAGGCTACACGTTCATCGCAGTTGTTGTTGCCGCTGTAGCAACGATGCTACTGGGCGTGTTCCCACAGCCGATTCTTGATGCGTTGGCGAATGTGGTTGTATTGCTACCGTGAAGAATTCGAAGTTTTCGCTTGAAGCTCTAGAAGAGCAGGTGTCATCCGACCTCGCCCGAGTCGAGCAGTTGCTCACCGATTCGGTGAAGGGGTCGGATGACCTTATCCACGAGCTACTCTCTCACCTTGCTAAAGCTGGTGGGAAGCGGTTGCGCCCTGCACTTACTCTCATTTGTGCGCATTTGGGTAGTGAAGGCCAGCCTGCTTCTGATCAGATCGTGGCAGCTGCAACCGCGGTTGAGCTGACCCACCTGGCAACGCTTTACCATGACGATGTCATGGACGCGGCACCACAGCGTAGGGGAGTTACTGCAACTCAACTACAGTGGGGTAACAACCGCGCGATCTTGGCCGGAGACGTATTGTTTTCTCGCGCCTCGTTATTGGTCTCAAAGCTCGGCCAGCGGATTATTGAGTATCACGCGCAGACTTTTGAGCGCCTCTGCATGGGCCAGCTTCACGAGACGTTTGGGCCTGGTGACGCCGATCCGGTTGACTTCTACATTCAAGTGTTGGCAGATAAGACCGGTTCTTTGATTGCCGCATCCGCTGTGTTTGGTGGCTGGCTGTCAGATACGGATGATGATCTCGTGGACGCGGTTCGCGTCTTCGGTGAACGGATTGGCGTGGCATTCCAGATCGCTGACGACGTGATTGATTTTGCCTCTGATGAAGCACTGACGGGGAAGAGTGCCGGAACTGACCTGGTTGAAGGTGTTGCCACGATGCCAGTGCTCCTTTTGCGTAGGCGTGGAGAAGCTGGCCTCCTGGATGAAGATGGCAAGAAACTCTTGGCTGACATCGATGGTGGTGACCTTACTGACGGTGACCTCCTCGCTTCTGTGGTGGAGCGTTTGAAGCATCACGAGGTGTTGGACGAGACGAGGGCAAAAGCCCGCGAATGGGCCGATCTAGCTTTGGAGGCGCTCGAGCCCATCCCGGATTCGCCGGTTAAGGAAGCTCTGGTTCAGTTTGCCAACGCGGCGGTTGACCGCATGGCTTAATCCGGCTGAGCTTGTTAAAACGCCCCTTGCAAAAGGGGCGTTTTTTATCGGCACAAAAGCGCGGGGTGGGGCAGAAGTGAGAGAAGTCCTGTAGAAATAAGGCCCCGCATTTTCGTAAACTATAGGTTGCATTCTTAATCCGTAGGATCGAGGGAAGTAAGTGAGCTCTACGCGTCCACTAAATGTTGCTGTTATTGGAGCCGGCCCGGCGGGTATTTACGCGGCCGACATTTTGTCTAAGTCCGGTTTGGACGTGGCAATTGATCTGTTCGAGCAACTTCCCGCCCCCTACGGCCTTGTTCGTTACGGTGTAGCGCCAGATCACCCGCGCATTAAGCAGATCATTGTGGCGCTGTACAAGATTTTGCAGCGCGGTGACATTCGCCTGTTGGGTAATGTGCACGTGGGCAAGGACATTACGGTTGAAGATCTTAACGAGCACTATGATGCGGTGATCTTTGCAACGGGTTCGGATCGCGATAAGCCGTTTAGCATTCCGGGCGCGGATCTGCCCCAGGTGTATGGCGCGGCTGATTTTGTGTACTGGTATGACTCGCATCCGGATTATCCGCGTGAATGGCCACTGGAGGCCAAGGAGATTGCGGTCATTGGTGCCGGTAACGTGGCGCTCGACGTGGCGCGCGTCCTCGCGAAGCACGCCGATGACATGCTGACCACCGAGATCGCACAGAATGTGTACGAGGGCCTGGCTAAGAATCCGGTGACGGACGTGCATGTGTTTGGTAGGCGTGGTCCGGCGCAGATGAAGTTCACGCCGCTGGAGCTTCGTGAGCTGGGCAAGCAGCCGGACGTGGATGTAATCGTTTACGAGGAAGACTTCGATTTCGACGAGGGCTCCCAGGAGGCCATTCGCGCGTCTAATCAGACGAAGCAGGTTGTGAAGACACTGACGAACTACGCGATGGAGGATGAACACACAGCCAGCCGCCGTATTCACATCCACATGTTCCACTCGCCCAGTGAGATTGTGGCGGATGAGGAAGGTAACGTTGCGGCGATCCGCACGGAGCGCACGAAGCTGAATGGCGACGGTTCAGTGAGTGGGACGGGAGAGTTCGTGGAAACTCCCGTGCAGGCGGTTTACCGTGCGATTGGCTACTTCTCCAGCCCGATTGAGGGCGTGCCGTTTGATGACAAGCACGGTGTGATTCCTAACGTTTCCGGCCGCGTGGTTGACGAGGCGGGGGAACCTGTCACGGGCCTTTATACCACCGGTTGGGTGAAGCGCGGTCCGGTGGGTCTAATTGGCTCAACGAAGTCGGACGCGCAGGAGACGATCGCGATGCTGGTGGAGGACGCGGAGGCGGGCAAGCTTCATGCGACTTCGGCAGACGTGGGACACGACGCGATGATTGAGCTACTCAAGGAGCGAGGTGTGCGTTACACCGAGTGGCATGGTTGGGAGCTTTTGGATGAGTATGAGCAAAGGCTTGGTGCAGACTTCGGTGAGGTCGTGGGTGGTCGCGGCGGCCGCGAGCGTGTGAAGGTGGTTTCGCGCGAGGCCATGATTCGCATCTCGCAGGGACAGGACCTAGGGGACGCGGATCTGATTGGCAATCCGGGCGAGTGAAATTTTCTAAGTCAGTTTGAAGGGTGGGGGCAGTGACGCGAGTCATTGCCCCACTCGTCTATCTAATGGGTTATTCGGCGGTTTCTTAGCAATCTTTAAGCATTTGCGTTTATTGTGTGTCCTAGGTTTTGGCATTGTTGAGGTTAAGTATGAATAACAACGGTTTGAAGACGGCCGGCTTACTGACGGCCATGTGGGCGCTGGTGGTGTTGATCGGCTGGGTGATTTCTCGCGGTACCGGCAACAGCTCCTGGTTGTTCGTTTCGATTGTGCTTGGGTTTGGTATGAACCTGTACACGTATTGGAATTCAGACAAGTTGGCGTTGCGATCAATGAGGGCCCAGCCGGTGTCGCCGCAGGAGGCCCCGCAACTGTACGCGATGGTAGAGGAGCTGTCGGCGCGTGCAGGTCAGCCGCAGCCTCGTTTATATATTGCCCCAACGAGCACTCCGAACGCGTTTGCAACGGGCCGAAACCCGCAAAACGCCGCGGTTTGTTGCACTACTGGAATCATGCAGCTCTTGGATGATAGGGAGCTTAGGGCCGTACTTGGACACGAGCTTAGCCACGTGTATAACCGCGATATTTTGACCTCAACGATCGCAGCTGGCATGGCGCAGGTCATTACCTCGATCGCTCAGTTCGCGTTCTTCTTCGGCGGAGGTCGAAATAATGAGGGTGGAAATCCGATAGCGGGCTTGTTGATGATTCTATTGGCTCCGTTTGCGGCAACGATGTTGCAGATGGGAGTGTCGAGGACGCGCGAGTTTGACGCTGACCATGATGGTGCGGAGCTTTCCGGTGATCCGTTGGCCCTTGCTTCGGCGCTTCGCAAGTTGGAGCGAGGGAATACCATGTCGCCGTTGCAGCCTTCGCCATCGCGTGAGACTACCGCTGCAATGATGATCGCTAACCCGTTCAGGGGAGCGGGCATGCGGAGTCTGTTCTCCACACATCCGCCGATGGAACAGCGCATTGAGCGTCTTGAGCGAATGGCTGGATACTAGGTTTTCGAGGTGCGATTCGCGCGCGTGTAGGACATGCGTCACTAACCTCGGTTTTATGCCTGAATGAATTGGCGTTTTGTGGTTCAGGTTTGATAGTCTTCATTGGCGTCGCCAAGCTGTGATGTTTGAGACGATGGCGGAGTGCCCGAGCGGCCAAAGGGAGCTGACTGTAAATCAGCCGCGTTATGCTTCGGGGGTTCAAATCCCTCCTCCGCCACAAGCCGAAAGGCTGTGTGATGATTAACTCGGTTCCGCGGGTTGCCCCCGTGGCTTGGATTCGAGTAAAGTTGCACGCGTTGCCCCGATAGCTCAGTCGGCAGAGCATCTCCATGGTAAGGAGAAGGTCAAGGGTTCGATTCCCTTTCGGGGCTCTGTTTGTGGGCACAGGCAGTGTTTACAAACCCCCAAGCGGCGGGGTAGCTCAGTTGGTGAGAGCGCACGACTCATAATCGTGAGGTCGCGGGTTCGAGCCCCGCCCCCGCTACCGGCTCATCCTCAGTGAGGAAACGCCGAGCAGATTGAAAGGAAAAGGGATGGCTAGCAAGGCTTCTGACGTTCGCCCTAAGATTACTCTGGCCTGCTCGGAGTGCAAGGAGCGCAACTACATTACGAAAAAGAACCGTCGTAACACGCCGGATCGTCTCGAGCTCATGAAGTATTGCCCGCGTTGCCGCTCGTCTAAGCTGCATCGCGAAACTCGCTAAGTTCGGGTTTGAGAGCCCCCAGTTTTTTGGGGGCTCTTTTGCTATGCGTAAACGGGTGTTTGCGCACTGCGGGCTGTACTATCGGGTTAGAAGAGAGGGATGTTTTGGAGATTCCTAAGCCGGATTCAAGTGTGTACACGCGCGCTTCGTATGCGACCGCTGTGACTTTCTTTTTTGCTGGATTCACCCTGGCTTCATTTCTTTCGCGCATCCCATCGATTCGTGACGCGTTTTCGTTGGATCCGGCAACGCTTGGAAACGTCCTTTTGATTGGTTCGTTGGGCTCGGTTATCGCGCTTCCATCTACGGGACCGATCGCGGGCCGTTTCGGTCCGCGAGTGACGGCGTGGGCAGGTTTCTTGCTGTGGTCTGTGGGCATGTTGGCTGTGATCTTAACTCTCGATCAAGGCAACGTGTTGCTACTTGCGATTTCTCTGTTCGTAGCGAATGTGGGCACGTCAGTGGCAAATACGACGATGAATATTTTGGCGGGATATGTTGAGGTGCTCGCCCGCAGGCGGGTAATGCCTTGGTATCACGCTTCCTATTCGATTGGTACGGTAACTGCCGCGCTGTCGGGCGTGCTGATGACATACTTGCACGTGGGGGTAAAAGCTCACCTACTTGGCGTAATCGTCGCAACGATTGTCCTCATGTTCTTAGCGGGACTGATGTACGTACCGCAGTGGATTGTGGCGTCAATATCAACGGATGAATCAGGCGCGTCAAACGCGAAGCGCACAAAGGCTGCGTGGCGTGAGAAGCGCACGATTTTGATCGGCGTCATGGTTATCGGAACAGGCTTGACGGAGGGCGCGGCAAACGACTGGATTCCGCTGGCGATTGTTGATGGTTTCGATGTTTCGCACGCGATGGGTACGGCGGCACTTGCTTTCTTCTTGGCGGTGTTGACGGCAACTCGGCTATTAACGCCGCGTATGCAACGCCGGTGGAGCCCGCGCCCGATGCTCCAGGTGTTCCTTGCGATTGCGGTAGTGGGATTGCTCCTGTTTGCGCTATCACCGTGGCCGTGGTTGGCTATGGCGGGTATCGCAGGCTGGGCGGTTGGTGCCTCGCTGGGTTTCCCCACGGCGGCCTCGGCGCTGTCAGCGGATCCGAAGATGACAGCTGCCCGTATTTCGGTGCTGTCCACCATCGGTTACGGCGCGTTCTTGGTTGGCCCGCCGGTGATTGGTCATATTGCGCAGTGGGTGGGCTACCGTAACGCGCTGGGCTTCGTTGTGCTTCCGGTGCTGTTGTCTTTGTACTTGGCTCGTTATATTGATGAGGAGGCGTAGGCACTGCCAGTTTGGCTTTGCTAGCGCCATCGCCCGGTGAGGGCGTGAGAGAGGTCGATATGGATACGTGTAGTTTTTTCCCTCGGACGCAGAATCCGAGCCCGGTGACGCCGGTGCAGTCGAATCGCCAATATGACGAGGGTTCGAAGCGCCTGGCTGATTGGACCACGATGGGTGTGGGCGGTGAGGCTAAGAGCTTTGTCGTTGCGCGTAGCGAGGATGAGATTGTTGAGGCGGTGCGTGCCGCGGATGAAGCTGGCATACCGGTGTTGATGCTGGGCGGCGGTTCGAATTTGCTGGTGGCGGGTGAGCCGTTTGCAGGCGTTGTGGTGCGCGACGCTCGCTCGGGTTACACGCTGGTGCATGACACGGGCTGTGGTGGCGCTGTGGTTCGCGTGGATGCGGGCATGGCGTGGGATGAGTTCGTGGCCACCGCGGTGGAGAATGATTGGTCGGGCTTGGAGGCCCTGTCGGGCATTCCAGGAACTGTGGGTGCGTCCCCGGTGCAGAATGTGGGGGCTTACGGCAAAGAGGTTGCGGACACGATCTCGGCGATCCGGGTTTATGACCGGCTGGAGAAGCGCCGGAAGACGTTGGTACTAGCTGATCTGGAGTTTGGTTACCGCACGTCGGTGCTCAAGCGTTCAACGTATGATTCGTCGCTGTCGCAGGGGCATTTGTGGGGGCCAACGGGTCGCTGGATCGTGCTGTGGGTAGAGTTTCAGTTCACGCACGCATCGCTGTCTTTGCCGATCGGTTATGGCCAGTTGGCGCAGGCCCTTGGCGTGCAGGTTGGTGATCGCGTGGATCAGAGGGATGTTCGTGAGGCGGTGTTGGAGCTGCGTCGCGGCAAGTCGATGGTGCTTGATGACGCGAATCGTAATACGTGGTCCACCGGCTCTTTCTTCACTAATCCGCTCATTTCCAAGGACGCGGCTAAACAACTGCCGCAGGACGCTCCGGTGTTCCCGGTCCGCAAGGTGGCTGCTGCAGGTAGCGTGCCTGACGGCGATAGTGTCGAGGAGGGCGTGGTTAAGGTTTCGGCTGCCTGGTTAATTAATCATTCGGGTTTTGACCGCGGGTTTAAGCTGGATCCAGCTTCGGGGGCGGCTTTGTCTTCGGACCACGTCCTGGCAATCTCGAATACGGGGGCGGCCACCCTGCTGGACGTGGCGCGCCTTGCCGAGGCGGTGCGCGATGGGGTGTGGAAGCACTGGCAGATCGAGCTGGTTCCCGAACCTGTTCGCGTGGGATGGGATATGCCACCGCTCGCGGCCAACACTTAAACGGTGCTTACGCGCGCGGTTTACGACGTTCCATTTCAGCCACGAGCACGCGCAAGGCTTCGGGTGAGGTAAGTAGGTTGTTGTGACCGTAGATGTTGGCGGTGACTACGCGCGCGCCAGGTAGCCACGATCCGGTGGGGACTTGCTGGTCCCATCGGGCTTGTATAGAGGTAATACGCGGGTTTACTCTAATGTCTTCGTACTGCGTTCGCAGGTTGAGATCATCGGTGCGCAGGTCAGCAACCCGCAGCAGTTTGGGAGCGTAGTTGGCCAGGGGAGAGCCCGCGTAGGGCGTACCCAGCGTAACCATCGCGCGGATGCGCCACCCCTGCGGGCCAGTCATGGCAGTTTTGCCAATGAGTCCGCCCTTGGAGTGTGCGAATAGCACAACGTCCTGCAGGTCTTGATCGACGAGGTATTTTTCTAACCTGCGGGCAAAGAGGGGGATGGGCCCGTTTAGGTGATTGAGGGCTGGCACAAAGTGTACGTCCCATCCGGCGCCGCGGAGGGCATGACCGGCTATGTGCAGGTGCTCGGTGGTTTCGACGATGCCGGGAATGCCGATGCAGACGGGAGCTCCCTCTAACCGCAAGGCTTCGGCAGGTTTACCGGCCAGGCCACTGCGAATGAGCGCGGCACGTACCGACTGCACTCCAGAGCGTGCGTAATCGGTCAGGGCTATCGGTACAGCTGCCCACAGCGGTGGAGGGGCCACCGAGTGCTCACTCAGTTGTTCCCACACGCCGCGTTCGCTTTCAACCGTACGCGAGGGGCTGGCGGCGGCTTCGGCAAGGTGTTTGACTTGCTCCTGCCCGGCAGTCACGCCTGCTTGCGTTGTTGCCGGTATTTCTATTGGCGCCTCTTGAGATAGAGCGATGAGGGCGCGAGCTACCTCGTCGGCGTGCGCAACGATAACGGAGTGAGCACCGTCCTCGACTTCAAAAATCTGGGCGTCCACGCCGGTGCAGCTGACGGCGGCGAGGCGCAGGTCTTCAAGCCAAGCGCGCGGTGCCACGGCGTCGTGCTGGCCGCGCATGAGGTAGGTGCGAGCGCGGGTGTCAGCCAGGCGCAGGCCGATGGGGTAGGCAACCATTTGCGGCAGGGTTTCCATGAACCAGGCGAGGCCGGAGCGCAGGTATGCGCCTACCGCGAATCGGCTGACTTCGAAGGGTTCGAAGATGGAGGACTGCGCGAAGCGTAATCCGGCTTGTATGAATGTGCGCTCTAAGGCGTTGATGGGCGGGCCAATTAGGAGGATGCGTTTGATCCATTCGGGGTCGCGTGTCGCCATTTCGGTAACTACCTGTGCGCCCATAGAGTGGCCTAGCATGACGGGATTTTTTACGTCTTCGAAGCGCATGATTTTGTGT
The DNA here is from genome assembly GCF_900119695.1 of Actinomyces urinae. Lineage (GTDB taxonomy): Bacteria > Actinomycetota > Actinomycetes > Actinomycetales > Actinomycetaceae > Gleimia > Gleimia urinae. The sequence goes on along the minus strand of NZ_LT632547.1, from coordinate 858,939 downwards.
GCGGCGGCGGCAAATCCGGCGATGGACAGTGGGTGGGGTGGGCGCGTGGTGTCACCGAAACCGGGCAGGTCAAGCGTGATCACATCGCCATGTTCAACGAGTATCTCCGCTACCGGAACGAAGTATTCGGATGAGACACCGATGCCGTGAACGAGGACGAACGTGGGCGCGCCTTCGTCAATGAAGTCGCGCCGAAAGCGGTGTACTCGCATGTGGATCCCATCGCCGATGGAGACGAGGGAGTTTGTGACGGTGTAGTCGTTCATTGCTTCCCCTCGGCGCTGAGCGCGTTGCCCGCGCATTTGCCTGGCGCAACGGCGTCATCTGGTCCGTGTAACCATTGGTCAATCTCACGCTTCCAGCGGGCTTTGTTAGAAGGTGAGGCTAAGGATGCCTCGATTGAAGAACGCGCCAGGGACGCCAGCTCAGCATCGGTGAATCCCGCGGCTCGGGCGAACTCGTATTGGTCTAGCAGGCGGGAGCGAAATAGCAACGGATCGTCGGCCCCAAGGGCAATGGTGGCGCCCGCGTCAAACATGGTGCGCAGGGGAACTTCGTCAAGGTTTTGAAACACCCCAAGTGACACGTTGGAGGTGGGGCACACTTCGAACGCAATGCCCTCATCAACGAGGCGGGCGAGTAGCTCGGGATCTTCGTAGGCGCGCACCCCGTGGCCCAGCCGCCCGGGTTTGAGGTGGGTGACTACGTCGCGCACGTGGGCTGGCCCTAGTAATTCACCAGCGTGGGGAACGCCTTTGAGGCCGCCGCGGCGTGCGATGCGGAAGGCAGCGGAGAACTGGGAGGTATCTCCCGCGGTCTCATCGTTGGACAGGCCGAAGGCAACTACTTCGCCGGGTTGGTCGCCGGCGTATTGGACGGCGAGGCGTGCAAGGATACGCGCGTCGAGGGGGTGACGGATGCGTGAGGCCGCAACGATTACGCCGATGTCCACCCCGGTATCACGGCTGGCGATCTTCGCTTCGTCCAGGATGATTTCGAGGGCGGGGGTGAGGCCACCAACCCACGGGGCGTAGGAGGTGGGATCAACCTGGATTTCGAGGCGGCGGGAGCCTTCGGCGGCGTCATCTTCGGCAGCTTCGCGAATGATGCGGCGCATGACTTCTTCGGTGCGCACGAGTGCTCGGGCGGAGTCGTAGGAGCGTTGGAATCTGAACCATCCACGTGCGTTTGCGGGTACGCGCATGGGGTCGTTTTCGAGGAGGTGGTGGGGCAGGCGTATCCGCATTTGCTGTGCGAGTTGGACCATAGTTGCGGGCCTCATCGCACCGGTGAAATGGAGGTGCAGGTGGGCTTTGGGAAGGGCAACTAGGTCTTTCATGCCTAAAGTCTTCCATGAAACACAGCTAATTAACCACCTGTGTGATGGGATTGGATTGTGATTTCGCATCGGAGATTGCTGGAGTTCATGGCCGGCGTGGGCGCGCGAGGGCGCGCGAGAGCTGATCGGCGCGGCCTTGCGTTCGGCGCCCCCGTTGCCGCTCGCACAGGCCCTGCATGGTTTGCATTACCTGAGTGATTATGAGGTCACTTCGTGGCAGGTGGTTTCAACCCATGCGCGGCCAAATGCGGGTGCTTCCGTCGTGTTCGAGGTGCATTTGGTAGCTGCCGCGCATGTGAGGACGGTTTGGACGGTGGCTTCAACGGAGCGGGTACGCCGCCGAGCTGCGGCGTCGTTGCGCGTGGATCCGAAAGCCCTCGGCGAGGATAAAGAGTCCGCACCGGTGCAGGTCAGTGTGTGGACGCTACCGTGGGATCCGGATCTGCCGGGCCTGGTTTGGGCGAGCGATCCGGCGAAGGTGCGCGCCTTTACTGATATTGCGCAGCCGCATTTGAAGAGGGTGGTTTACCGCCCTACCCGCAGGGCAATGGTGCGCGTGAGTGATGGGGCTGCGCCGCGTGCGTGGGTAAAGGTGTTGCGGCCGGGCGTGGAACAGCCTTCGTTGCAGGCGATTTCTGCTTTGGAAGGATCAGCCTTTCCGTTTGCACCCGTGCTTGGTACTCCCCGTGAGGGGGTGATCGTGCAGGCACACGGGCAGGGGGCGCCGCTTGCGAATCTGATTTCGCAAAAGCCGCTGCAGGCGGCGCGCATGTTCGGTCAGATAAAAGAGGTTTTGGACGCACTTCCGCCCGCGGTTGCGGATTTGCCGCGCCAAAAGTCGTGGACGGATAGGCGGCGCCACTACGCGAAGGCGATTGGTCAGTCGATTCCGGATCTGGAGGCTCCCGCTGCGCGTTTGGTGGAGCAAATCGATGCGATGTTGACTCCCAACCAGCAGCTGGTGCCGGCACACGGTGATTTCTTCGAGGCGAATCTGCTGACGAGGGGAGGGCGTATATCCACGGTGTTGGATTTGGATTCGCTGGGTCCGGGCACTCGCGCGGATGATTACGCGTGCCTGTTGGCCCACGTGTCGGTGTTGCCGTTCCTGTCTCCAAGCTCGTGGGTGTACGCATCCCCAACCGAGCTGTGGCGAACTCGCTTGGATCAGTTCTTGCCGGGAAGACGATGCCGCTCGTATCCCGAGTCTGAGATGGTTTTGGAAGCGTGGCGAATAGGTGCCGAGCGTGAGGTTGCAGCTACTGACCTATATGCGCGGTGCGCTGCGGTGACACTATCGCTCGCGGCTTCGACCTCGCTGCGTTTCGGCGAGGCCGAAGCAAGAGCGCGCTTCAAGAGAGCCCAGTGGTGGGCAGACCTCGGATTGGATGGATTCTGAGGCCACCGTTACGGCCCCGCCTAAGGCTAGCCGCTAGGGCCAGCTCCCGCGGCTTACGTCTGCCGCCTAAACCCTAGTTCTGCGGGTCTGTAATGGCTTTGGCGCGAAGAATGCCAGCTATCCACATGTTCAGGGTTTCCATGAGCATTCGGTTCACGTGAGGTTCGTTGAAAACTTCGTGGCGAGCACTGGGAACCTCGATCATTTCGACGGGTGCACCACCGGTGCGTGCTTTTTGTGAGAACTCCCAAGAGGCAGCAGGATCTGCCAACGTGTCGTCAGAGCCGTGGAAGATGATGAGTGGGTTTTGCCATTTGTCGGCGCGCTCAAGTGTTTCAATACCTTGCAAGATCATGGTTGCGGCGGTGCGGGCGGGCACGCGTCCTTGATAATTGAGGGGGTCGGCTTTGTATGCCGCAATCACGTCAGGGTCAAAGCTAACTGTTTCGGCATCCAGCGAGACTGTGGGCATGCCGGCGGGGAACTTGAGCACTGCTTTTGCAACGGCGCGTGCCTTATCTCGTTCAATGCCGCCTACTGTGCTGAACGCGGGGCCAGATAGAGAAACGCCGGTAACACCTCTTGGATTGATGAGGTTTGAAGCCGCGGTAACGAGTCCTCCCATGGAGTGTCCAAACAGGAACAGGTCCTCGGTGCGCATCTGTTGGCGCACCTGCTCGCGTGCTTCAAGGTGGTCTTTGATGAGTTGGCCCACGTCAACTCTGGCGCGAGGCCCAGGAGCGGTGCCGTGCCCGTACTGGTCATAGGTGACGGCGTCGAAGCCGGCTTCAACCAAGCTATCGATCAGGTGACCGTATCTTCCTTGATGTTCGGCGTATCCGTGCAGAATCAGAACAGTTGCTTTGGGATCGTCCGCGTAGTGCTTCTTTAGTTCAGCTTTCATGCTTTCAAGTTTGCCAAAGTGCGATGAGTTTTGCCCGCTTTACTCCCGGCCACCACAAGTGGAGGCAAAAGAATGGTGGCCAAGATCCCAAGCGGGCCTGGCCACCATTGCAAGGAAGTGGTTAGTTCTCCCCGTTTATGAGGTTCTTGATACGCGTTACGCCTTCTACAAGGTCATCGTCGCCTAGGGCGTAAGACAGGCGAATGAAGCCGGATGGGCCAAACGCTTCGCCCGGTACTACCGCGACTTTGGCTTCGTTGAGGATAACTTCGGCAAGGTCGGCAGAAGACTCGATCTTCGTGCCTGCAATCTCGCGTCCAATAACGTCTTCAACGGAGGGGTAGCAGTAGAACGCGCCCTTCGGGGTAGGGACTTTGAACCCGTCGATTTGGCTGAGTAGTTCCACCATTTTCTTGCGGCGGCGATCAAATGCTTGTCTCATGTCTTCAACGGCGGCAAGGTCACCGGACACGGCCGCGAGGGCAGCCCGTTGGGCAACGTTGCACACGTTGGAGGTGAGGTGGGATTGGAAATTGGAAGCGGCTTTGATGACGTCTGCCGGACCAATCATCCAGCCCACGCGCCACCCTGTCATGGCGTAGGTTTTGGCAACACCGTTCATGACGATGATGCGCTCAAATAGCTCGGGCACAAGCTTTTGCAGGTGCGCGGGCTCCGCATCGTCGTAGAGGAGGTGTTCGTAGATCTCATCGGAGAGGATCCACACATCGTTTTCGAGTGCCCAACGGCCGATGGCTTCGGCTTCTTCGGGGGTGTAGACGGAACCGGTGGGGTTAGAAGGCGAGCAGAATAGGAGTGCTTTGGTGCGTTCGGTGCGAGCAGCTTCAAGCTGGTCGACGGTTACCTTGTATTCCTGTTCGGCACAGGCAAAAACCTCAACGGGAACGCCTCCAGCCAGGGTGATGGCTTCGGGATAGGTGGTCCAGTAGGGGGCTGGAAGTAGAACTTCATCACCCGGGTCGATTACGGCTGCGAAGGACTGGAACACAGCCTGTTTTCCGCCGTTGGTGACCAGAATGTTCGTTTCGGGATCCACCTCAACGCCGGAGTCTCGCAGAGTCTTTTCCGCGATTGCGCGGCGCAACTCTGGCAGGCCTTTATTGGCCGTGTATTTGTGCATGGCCGGCTCATTCGCAGCGGCAATGGCGGCTTGCACGATGTAGTCGGGAGTGGGGAAGTCGGGTTCGCCCGCGCCGAATCCGATAACGGGTTCGCCAGCGGCTTTAAGTTCTTTTGCGCGGTTTGATACTGCGAGGGTGGCTGATGGCGCAATGGCACCCAGGCGTTTTGATACTCGGTTTTTGCTCACGTGCTAAGCCTAAACACTGAAGCCCGGTCTTAGCAGTGCGGGCCCGATTACTGGACGGCGGACGGCAAGCGGCTGTTATTTGTGTCGCAAAGCTGGCGCCAGAGGGTGACAGTTGGACTTGGTAGCCGTGTCGGGTTATGCTTGACGTCGCACATATTCGCTTGCCGGGTATGAGCGTAGGGCAGTGGCGCAATTGGTAGCGCACCGGTCTCCAAAACCGGCGGTTGTGGGTTCGAGTCCCGCCTGCCCTGCTCTTTGTAGTTTATCCAGGAGGAAGAAGATGTCAGACCAGACGAAGTCTTCGCAGAACCCAAACGTCAAGGAAGACTTGAACGTTTTTGGTCGCATCTTGCTGTTCATTCGCCAGGTCATTGCCGAGCTGAAGAAGGTTATTTGGCCCAGCCAGGAAGAATGGTGGACCTATTTCTTGGTCGTGCTGGTGTTCGTGGTTTCGATCATGATTTACACGGGTCTTCTTGATTTTGCGTTTGGCCAGTTGAGCGTGTGGATTTTTGGATAGTAAATCCTGCGCTTATGCGTTAAACTCATATTGTTGATAGACACACCCGAGGCGCCGCCAAGGGTGTGTTACTTTTTTAGCCTATTGAGGAAGTGTTCAAGGAGGTCCTAGGTGGATCAGGAAAGCACTGAAGAAAAGTTAGAAGGCGAGCAGGCTCCAGAAGCCGCGGCCGAGGCCGTAGAGGCATCGGTCTTGGAAGAGGTTGTGGACAAGGCTGCAACCGCTGAGGAAGCGTCTTCTGCGCAAGCTGCTCCGGCTCCAAGCGAAGAGCCTGAGGTTGTAGATCCGATTGAGGCCAAGCGCGAAGAACTGTCCTACCTGCCGGGTGATTGGTACGTTATTCACTCTTACTCGGGGCACGAGCGCCGAGTGAAGGCTAATCTTGAGCAGCGCGTGGTTTCGCAGAATGCTGAAGATTGGATTTACCAGGTTGAGGTTCCGATGGAGACCGTAACGGAACTGACGAAGGCCGGTAAGAAAAAGCAGGTGGATCGCGTACGCATTCCGGGCTATGTGCTTGTGCGCATGGAGATGAATGAGAAGTCTTGGCGCGTGGTCAAGGAAACTCCTGCGGTTACGGGATTTGTGGGCGATGCTCGCGATCCGGTTCCGCTATATCTCGATGAGGTCGTGAACATGCTCGCCCCGATGTGGGTTTCGAAGGCGCAGCAGCAGGAGGCCGCTGAGGTAGTGACTGCTCCGGCGATCACGTTCGAGGTGGGCGAGTCTGTCACGGTTAAGGACGGCCCGTTCGAGAACATGCCGGCTACGGTTTCTGGGGTCTTCCCAGAGCAGCGTAAGCTCACGCTCTCGATCATGATTTTCGAGCGTGAAACCCCGATTGAGCTCAACTTTGATCAGGTTGAGAAAATCGACTAGTCACCATCTGGGTGATGTGTCCCACGCCGTCTGGCTTTAGAGGCGGCGTGGGCGTTATGATTATCGATCGTGCACCCTTTCGGCATTCGTGTGCCCAAAAATGGCTACACGGGCGTTGAGGGGGACACTGCCCAAATCTGCGACATGGCAGTTTGGAAAGTTGACAAGTAAAAGGACCCAAATTTATGGCACCGAAGAAAAAGGTTGTCGGCCTGATTAAGCTCCAGATTCAGGCTGGCGCTGCAACCCCGGCTCCGCCGGTTGGCCCGGCTCTTGGCCAGCACGGCGTGAACATCATGGAGTTCACGAAGGCTTACAACGCGGCCACTGAGTCTCAGCGTGGAAATATCATTCCGGTTGAGATCACCGTGTATGAAGACCGTTCGTTTACCTTCATCACCAAGACCCCTCCGGCGGCTCAGCTCATTAAGAAGGCTGCTGGCGTTGCAAAGGGCTCTGGCACCCCGCACACCACGAAGGTGGGCTCGCTAACGCAGGCTCAGGTTCGTGAGATCGCGGAGATGAAGAAGGAAGACCTTAACGCGAATGATGTTGATGCAGCTATGAAGATCATTGCTGGCACCGCTCGTTCCATGGGAATCACGGTTGAGGCCTGATTCCACTAACTATTTCGTGGCAGGGCAATAGCCGCCCACAGGCACCACAACTGCAAGGAGAAACGCAGATATGGCTACTCGTTCAAAGGCTTACCGCGCAGCGGTCGAGAAGATTCACCCCGGTGAGTTGTACGCTCCGCTCGACGCGATGAAGCTAGCTAAAGAAACTTCGACCACCAAGTTTGACGCGACCGTTGAGGTTATGTTCCGCCTTAGTGTGGATCCGCGTAAGGCTGATCAGATGGTGCGTGGCACCGTCTCTCTTCCGCATGGCACCGGTAAGACCTCCAGGGTCCTGGTCTTTGCCGTTGGCGAGCGCGCTCAAGAGGCGCTCGATGCTGGCGCGGATGAGGTTGGCGGCGACGAGCTCATTGAGAAGGTTCAGGGCGGTTACACCGATTTTGATGTCGCTGTTGCTACCCCGGACATGATGGGCAAGGTTGGTCGCCTGGGCCGCGTGCTTGGTCCGCGTGGTCTTATGCCGAACCCGAAGACGGGCACGGTAACGATGGATGTTGCGAAGGCCGTTAAGGAGATTAAGGGCGGTCGTATCGAGTTCCGTGTTGATAAGCACTCGAACCTCGCGTTCATCGTTGGGAAGACGAACTTCACCGCCGAACAGCTCGCGGAGAACTACCGCGCGGTGTTTGACGAGATCATCCGTCTGAAGCCGGCTTCCTCTAAGGGCCGCTACATTAAGAAGGCTACTGTTTCGACAACCATGGGCCCTGGTATCCCGTTGGACGTCGCGGTGAAGACTGCTTAATCTAGCTTCAAACACGTGGCTGGCCCCGGTTTTGCCGGGGCCAGTTTTCGTGTTAAACCGCTCATATTTTGCCTCCTTTGGAGCTTTCGTGCTTGCATTGGTTGCCCCGGCTGGGTAGCCTACTGGGTAGCCAAAGACCGTTGGTACCTCATTGAGGTGTAATCCAGATGGAACCTGCGCAGGTGAACGAGTGAGACTTTTTGTCTGCCCCCGTGTGCCGTGCGCGCCGGGGATTTTTTATTCCCTGCTCCGGGTTTGATCTGGGCCGGCGGATGATCACGGAAGGAGGGCCCATGGCAAGGCCTGACAAGGAAGCTGCAGTTGCAGAACTGGTGGAGCGTTTCCGCTCTTCGTCTGCTGTTGTGCTGACTGAATACCGCGGCTTGACCGTTGAGGAGATGAAGACGCTTCGTCGCTCGATGGCTGGTAACGTGCAGTACTCCGTGGTGAAGAACACGCTGGCCACCATTGCTGCGAAGGAAGTTGGATTTGACTTCCTAGAAGAAGACCTGGTTGGCCCAACCGCCATCGCGTTTGTAAACGGCGAGGTCGTTGACGCTGCGAAGGCTTTGCGTGACTTCGCTAAGGAGAACCCCGCACTGGTTCTGAAGACCGGTGTGATGGAGGGCGCGAAGCTCTCCGCTGATGATGTTAAGAAGCTCGCTGACCTTGAGTCCCGCGAGGTGCTGCTGGCCAAGACCGCCGGCGTCCTCAAGGCTGGAATGTCCAAGGCTGCGTTCGCTTTCGCCGCACTGCCTACCAAGACTGTGCGCACCATCGACGCCCTGCGCGAGAAGCAGGAAGAAGCGGCCTAAGGCCACCCCGGATTCCCGGTACCGTGCCGAGGTCCAAAATACTGACATCTGCTTCTACAGCAGGAATAAATGGAAGGAAGTGCCAAAATGGCAAAGCTCACCGCTGAAGAGCTCATTGATGCTTTCAAGGAACTAACCCTCGTTGAACTGTCCGACTTCATCAAGAAGTTCGAGGAAGAGTTTGATGTTGAGGCTGCCGCTCCGGTTGCCGCTGTTGCTGCAGCTCCGGCTGCTGGTGGCGAGGCTCCGGCTGATGAGGCTAAGACCGAGTTCGACGTCATTCTTGAAGCTGCTGGCGACAAGAAGGTCCAGGTCATCAAGGCTGTTAAGTCCATCACGGGCGAGGGCCTGAAGGACACCAAGGACAAGGTTGAGGGTGCTCCGACCACCATCCTTTCCGGTGTTTCGAAGGAAGACGCTGAGAAGGCTAAGGCTGACATCGAGGCTGCTGGTGGCACTGTCACCGTTAAGTAGTTTCTAGCTCAAGCTACTAAGGAGCGCGTGAGGGGTTTCCTCGCGCGCTCCTTTTGTATTGGCAGCGCTACATTTGTTGGTTTGATTCGCGATGTCGGTTTCAACCATTGGGGTGGTGGACGGCATGGTACACGCTTTGGCGAAAGTGATGAACTGCACGCGCCGAAGGGTAGAGTTTAGTAACCCCTGTTAGATATTCTGATCATTACGCCTGTATCCGAGGTGTACTATGCCTGCACGCAATTAATGAATGCGCTGAGCGTGGGTTGGGCATGGATCACACGAGGGGTTCGAGGCGTGCGCGCTGATTATTAGTAAAGCAGGGAAGGATCCCCTTTGGCTGCACAGAGCGAATCTGCCGCAAAGCACACGAATAAACGAATTTCTTTCGCGCAGTTGCGCGAGCCGATGCAAGCGCCAAACCTCCTTAGCCTCCAGGTGGAGAGCTTCGAGTGGCTACTTGGAACTGACGAGTGGCGTGAGCGGGTTGAGAAGGCGAATGCTTCTGGCGCTCAGAAGCTACCTACGACCTCGGGGTTGGAGGACATCTTCGCGGAGATTTCTCCGATTGAAGACGTAGGTAACACGATGGCACTGGACTTCCGCGAGTTCCACTTTGAACCGCCGAGGTACACCGTTGAGGAGTGCCGCGAAAAAGACAAGACGTATGAGGCTTCGCTGTATGTTCAAGCGGACTTCATGAACCAGACTACGGGTGAAATCAAATCGCAGACGGTGTTTCTCGGCGACTTCCCGCTCATGACGGAGCGCGGCACCTTCATTATTAACGGTACTGAGCGTGTGGTTGTGTCCCAGCTTGTCCGTTCGCCAGGCGTCTACTTTGAGGCCGCTGCGGATAAGACTTCGGACCGCACGATCTATTCGTCGAAGATCATTCCTTCGCGCGGCGCGTGGCTGGAATTTGAGATTGATAAGCGTGACGCCGTTGGCGTGCGTATTGACCGCAAGCGTAAGCAACCGGTGACGCACTTCCTGAAGGCGCTCGGCATGACCGAGTCGGAGCTTCGCGTTGAGTTTGAGGACTACCCGGTTCTGCTTGAGACTCTTGAGAAGGACACGGTTACCACTCAGGAAGAGGCACTTACGGATATCTACCGTAAGATTCGTCCGGGTGAGCAAGTTTCGGCTGAGGCCGCGCAGAACTTGCTGAATAATTTCTACTTCACGCCTAAGCGTTACGATTTGGCTAAGGTTGGCCGCTACAAGATCAACAAGAAGCTTGGTCTTGCGGCTGATCTTGACGAGTCCACGCTTCGTTTGGAAGACATCATCGCTACGGTAAAGTACCTGCTTGCGCTACATAAGCGCGGTAATGCAACTGGCCGTGAGCGCGATCAGATTAAGTTCCCGGGCATGCGTGGCGGCGAGCCGGTTTTGCTCCCGCTTGAGTTTGACGACATTGACCACTTCGGTAACCGTCGTATCCGCGCAGTGGGCGAGCTCATTCAGGCGCAGGTTCGCACCGGTATGGCACGCATGGAGCGCACCATCCGTGAGCGCATGACCACGCAGGACATCGAGGCGATCACCCCGACCTCGCTGATTAATATTCGCCCGGTCACGGCTGCTATTAAGGAGTTCTTCGGAACCTCACAGCTGTCGCAGTTCATGGATCAGAACAACCCGCTTGCTGGCCTAACGCACAAGCGTCGCCTCTCCGCCCTTGGCCCGGGCGGCCTGTCGCGTGATCGCGCCGGCATGGAGGTTCGTGACGTTCACCAGTCTCACTACGGCCGTATGTGCCCGATTGAGACGCCTGAAGGTCCAAACATTGGCCTTATTGGTTCACTTGCAACCTACGCGCGTATTAACCCGTTTGGTTTCATTGAGACTCCGTTCCGCGTTGTGCGTGATGGCCGGGTAACGGACGAGATTCACTACCTAACGGCTGATGAAGAGAACGCGCATCCGATCGCACAGGCTTCGGCCGCGCTTGACGAGAACAACCGTTTCGCTGACGAATCCGTGGTCTGCCGTATTGCGGGCGAGGACCCGGCACTGGTTCCAGTTGAAGAGATCGACCTTATGGACGTGTCGGCTCGACAGATGGTGTCGGTTGCTACCGCGGCCATCCCGTTCCTGGAGCACGATGACGCTAACCGTGCTCTCATGGGTGCAAACATGCAGCGCCAGGCTGTGCCGCTCCTTACCACGGAGGCTCCGCTGGTGGGTACCGGTATTGAGCGTCGCGCCGCCATGGACTCCGGCGAGATGGTGACCGCGAAGCGTGCAGGTGTGGTAACCGAGGTTTCCGCTGATCTTGTTGTAGTTATGACGGATGAGGGCGGCTCGGATTCCTACCGCCTGGAGAAGTTTGGCCGTTCAAACCCGGGTAACTGCACCAACCAGATTGTGGCAGTTAATGAGGGAGACCGCGTTGAGATTGGCGATCTGATCGCAGATGGCCCGGCAACGCAGGGCGGCGAGCTGGCACTGGGTAAGAACCTGCTGGTTGCGTACATGTCGTGGGAAGGCCTCAACTACGAGGACGCGATCATTTTGTCGCGTCGCGTTGTACAGGATGACCTCCTCACGTCGATTCACATTGAGGAATACGAGATCGCAGCCCGTGAAACGAAGCTTGGTTACGAAGAGATTACCCGTGACCTTCCGAACGTTTCTGAGGATGCGCTCGCGGATCTTGACGAGCGCGGCATCGTGCGCATTGGCGCCGAGGTTGAGGCGGGCGACATCCTGGTTGGTAAGGTCACCCCGAAGGGTGAGACCGAGCTGACGTCGGAAGAGCGCTTGCTTCGCGCAATCTTCGGTGAGAAGGCCCGCGAGGTCCGTGATACCTCTATGCGCGTGCCGCACGGCGAGTCGGGCATCGTGATTGGTGTTCGCGAGCAGAACGCGGATGAGGATGACCTGCAGCCGGGCGTGCAGCAGAAGGTGCGCGTCTACGTGGCTCAGCGTCGTAAGATCACGATCGGCGATAAGCTGGCGGGTCGCCACGGTAACAAGGGCGTTGTGTCGAAGGTTCTCCCGGTTGAAGACATGCCGTTCCTCGAGGATGGCACGCCGGTTGACATTATTTTGAACCCGCTGGGTGTTCCGCCGCGAATGAACCTGGGTCAGGTTTTGGAGTACCACCTGGGCTGGATTGCCGCGATGGGTTGGGACATTTCCGAGGCCGTGAAGAACGGTGAGAACTGGGCGAAGTACATTCCGGAAGAGGGGATTAAGGCTCCGGCTCGTACGAATGTTGCTACGCCGGTGTTCGACGGTTTGGAGCCAGAGGCTCTGAAGGGCCTGCTCTCGCATACTCTGCCCAACCGCGATGGGGATCGTCTGATTGACGAAAGCGGTAAGGCGCAGCTGTTCGACGGCCGCTCCGGCGAGCCGTTCCCGGGCCGCATTGCGGTTGGCTACACGTACATGCTGAAGTTGCACCACCTGGTGGATGACAAGATTCACGCTCGTTCAACGGGCCCGTACTCGATGATCACGCAGCAGCCGCTTGGTGGTAAGGCCCAGTTTGGTGGCCAGCGCTTCGGTGAGATGGAGGTGTGGGCGCTTGAAGCTTACGGCGCCGCCTACGCTCTGCAGGAGCTCCTCACCATCAAGTCGGATGACATGCAGGGTCGTGTTTCGGTTGTTAACTCGATCGTGAAGGGCGAGGACATCCCGGAGCCGGGTATTCCTGAGTCTTTCCGCGTCCTCATGTATGAGATGCGTTCGCTGTGCTTGAACGTTGAGGCTCTTGACGCTTTCGGCAACGCGATTGATCTTGCTACGCAAAACGATTCGGCGCGTTCAGCTTCGGAGGAGCTCGGCATTACGCTCGATACTCGTCCGAATGCGGGCGCACTGCTTGATGACATTTAGTCCGCCTACCCGCCACCTCGGTTCTTGGTGGTGGCGGGAAGGCGCCTTTGCTGCTCCAGCGGGCGGCAGGGGAGCCGGACCATCCAACGCTGGACCCGGTGTACTACAGAAGGAAACACTTTGATCGACGCCAATGCTTTCGACAAGCTTCACATTGGACTGGCGACTCTTGACGACATCCACGAGTGGAGCCACGGCGAAGTAAAGAAACCAGAAACGATCAACTACCGTACGCTCAAGCCGGAAAAGGACGGTTTGTTCTGTGAGCGTATTTTCGGTCCTACGCGGGACTGGGAGTGTGCGTGCGGTAAGTACAAGCGCGTGCGTTACAAGGGCATCGTGTGTGAGCGATGCGGAGTTGAGGTAGCGCGTGCGGACGTGCGTCGTGAGCGCATGGGCCACATTGAGCTTGCTGCTCCGGTGACGCACATTTGGTACTTCAAGGGCGTTCCGTCGCGCCTTGGATACCTGCTTGATCTTGCACCGAAGGATCTTGAGAAGGTCATTTATTTTGCGGCCTACATGATCACTGAGGTTGATGAGGAGGCTCGCCGCGAGGATCTGCCGACCCTGCGTAACGAGCTTGAGGTTGAGCGCAAGAACATTGAGGCTCGCCGCGAGGCCGACATTAATGCCCGCGCGGAGGCTCTTGAGGCCCGTCTTGCCGAGATGGAAGAGAAGGGTAACAAGCAGGAGACTCGTGACCGCGAGCGCCGCGCTGGTGAGCGTGACATGAACGCGATCCGTCGTGGCTACGAGCAGAGGCTTGCCCGCCTTGAAGAGGTGTGGGATAAGTTCATGAACCTGCAGGTCGGTGACCTGGAGGGCGACGAGCTCATTTACCGCGACATGCAGGCTCGCTACGGCATTTACTTCAAGGGCGCGATGGGTGCGGCTGCTATTCAGAAGCGTCTGCAGTCTTTCGATCTTGAGGCTGAAGCTGAGGCTCTGCGCGAGATTATTGCTACCGGTACTGGTCAGCGTAAGACGCGTGCGCTTAAGCGTTTGAAGGTTGTGAACGCGTTCCTGACTACGGATAACGTGCCAGAGGCAATGGTTCTGGACGCTATCCCGGTGATTCCGCCGGACTTGCGCCCGATGGTGCAGCTTGATGGTGGCCGCTTCGCCACCTCGGACCTCAATGATCTGTACCGCCGCGTGATTAACCGCAACAACCGTTTGAAGCGTCTTCTTGAGCTGAATGCTCCGGAAATCATCGTGAATAACGAAAAGCGCATGCTACAAGAATCTGTGGATGCCCTGTTTGACAATGGCCGTCGCGGCCGCCCGGTCTCCGGTCCGGGTAACCGTCCGCTGAAGTCCCTGTCCGACATGCTTAAGGGTAAGCAGGGGCGTTTCCGTCAGAACCTTCTTGGTAAGCGCGTGGACTACTCGGGCCGTTCGGTCATTGTGGTTGGTCCGCAGTTGAAGCTTCACCAGTGTGGTCTGCCGAAGCAGATGGCGCTCGAGTTGTTCAAGCCGTTCGTTATGAAGCGTCTGATTGAGAAGAAGTATGCGCAGAACATCAAGGCTGCGCAGCGTAAGGTTGATCGTTCGCGCCCCGAGGTGTGGGACGTTCTCGATGAGGTTATTCGCGAACACCCGGTTTTGCTGAACCGTGCACCTACGCTTCACCGCCTTGGCATTCAGGCGTTTGAGCCGCAGCTTATTGAGGGTAAGGCTATTCAGCTACACCCGCTGGTTTGTGGCGCGTTCAACGCTGACTTCGACGGTGACCAAATGGCTGTGCACCTTCCGCTTGGTGCGGAGGCGCAGGCTGAGGCGCGCGTCCTCATGCTGTCTTCGAACAACATTTTGAAGCCGTCTGATGGTCGTCCGGTGACCATGCCGTCGCACGACATGATCATTGGTTTGTACCACCTCACGCTGAACCCGGATTCTTCGATTCCAGTTCCGCGTAATGAGGAGACGGGCGAGCCGATCCTGCCTCACTTCAGCTCTGTTGCCGAGGCAATCATGGCGTTTGACCGCGGTGACCTGCATCTGAATGCGCGTGCGATTATTCGTTTCACGGATATTGTGCCGCCGAAGAACTGGGTTGCTCCGGAAGGTTGGAGCGAGGGCGATCCGATCGAGCTTGAAACCTCGCTTGGTCGTGCCCTGTTCAACGATCTTCTCCCGGTGGAGTACCCCTACGTTGAGGCCGTTGTGAACAAGAAGGTTCTCGGCAAGGTGGTCAACGACCTTGCGGAGCTTTACCCGAAGGTTCTGGTTGCCGAGTCGCTTGACGCACTTAAGGCTGCGGGCTTCTACTGGTCCACTTGGTCTGGCCTCACCATTGCGTTTGATGACATCATGACGCCGCCAAATAAGGGCGAGATTCTTGCCCAGCACGAGGCGGCGGCAGCACGGATTCAGCGCGACTACGAGATCGGTAAGATCACGGAGGACGAGCGTTACAACGCGCTGGTTGAAATCTGGACCACTGCAACTCGCGAGGTTGCAGACGCGATGGAAGAGGCGTTCCCTGAGCGCAACAACCTGTTCCAGATGGTTGATTCGGGTGCTCGTGGTAACTGGGATCAGGTGCGCCAGCTGGCCGGTATGCGTGGCCTCGTGTCGGACCCGAAGCAAAAGCTTATTGAGCGTCCGATTAAGGCTAACTACCGCGAGGGCCTCACGGTTCTGGAGTACTTTATTGCAACCCACGGTGCTCGTAAGGGTCTTGCTGATACGGCTCTTCGTACCGCTGACTCCGGCTACTTGACGCGTCGTCTTGTTGACGTGTCGCAGGATGTCGTGGTGCATGAGGAAGACTGTGGCACTCGTCGCGGTATCAACATGGACATTGCCGAGCTGGACGAAGAGGGCAAGGCACACCGCCTCGACACTGTTGAGACCACTGCTTACGCGCGTACGCTCGCGGCTGACGCGAAGGACGCTGAGGGCAACGTGGTTGCTGAGGCAGGTTCGGATGTGGGCGACGTCTTGATCGACAAGCTCGTGGATGCGGGCATCACCACCATTAAGGTGCGTTCGGTGCTTTACTGTGAGTCCGCTACGGGTACGTGTGCGGCTTGCTACGGCCGTTCGCTCGCGTCGGGCAAGCGCGTAGACATCGGCGAGGCCGTGGGTATTATCGCGGCACAGTCGATTGGTGAGCCCGGTACTCAGCTGACGATGCGTACCTTCCACACCGGTGGTGTTGCATCGGCTGCGGATATTACGCAGGGTCTGCCGCGTGTGCAGGAGCTCTTTGAGGCTCGCACCCCGAAGGGTGAGGCAACGATGGCAGAGGCAGCGGGCAAGGTCCACATCGATGATACGGATCCCACCAACCGCAAGATTGTGATCACTCGTGATGATGGCGAGGCCGACCTTGTGGTTGAGGTTTCGCGTCGCCAAGAACTCCTCGTGGAGGAGGGCGAGCACATCGCGGTTGGCACCAAGCTCACCACGGGTCGTCTGGACCCGAAGAAGATGCTTCGCATCCGCAACAAGTCGGAGACACAGCGTCAGCTGGTTGATGAGGTGCAGGAAGTGTATCGGTCGCAGGGCGTGGACATTCACTCCAAGCACATTGAGGTGATTGTTCGCCAGATGCTGCGTCGCGTCACGGTTCTGGATGATCCGGGCGACACCGAGCTTCTGCCCGGTCAGCTTGTTGACGAGGTCGATTTCAAGCGCATTAACCGTGCAACTGTGGCTCAGGGCGGTCGCCCGGCTGCGGGGCGTCCGGAGCTGATGGGTATCACGAAGGCTTCGCTGGCTACGGATTCGTGGCTTGCTGCGGCTTCGTTCCAGGAGACCACGAAGATCTTGACCGAGGCTGCTATTAGCGCGAAGTCGGATCCGTTGATTGGTCTGAAGGAGAACGTGATTCTCGGTAAGCTCATTCCGGCCGGTACGGGTCTTGCACGCTACAACAAGATCCACGTGGAGCCCACGCCAGAGGCGATGGCTAACGCGGATTACGTTGAGGCTGATTTCCAGGTTGGTGAGGTCGATGAGGCGTTCCTCGCTTCGCTCGACTCGATCGACTTTGGAGCTCCGTTCTCGGATAGCGACTTCCGCTAATCCGGTTTGAACCGCATTTAGATTTCGCCCCCTCTGTGGAGGGGGCGAAACTAATTCATCAGGGCGGTCGGGCGGGAGGGAGTTCTTTAGCGTTTACATTGTTAGATCAGGCACAATAGGCGCGGGTAAAAGGCCTTGGTATTGACCATTGCAGGCAAAAAGCCTTATATTTGACGACGGTGCCCGCGTCGCCGGGTATCCACCGTTCAGATTTTTCTGACAAGTGGGCTCTTTGACTGTTCGTCTGAGCTCCGGACGTCATCCTTAACCCTCACGATATGCGACTGTGAGGCTGTTGGCGGGCCGGCCCCGGCGGACACCAGTGTGTCCACGCGGGGTAGCGCGTAAGCGTTTCGGCGTCGCGATACTAAAAGTTTGTTGTTTAAGGAAGACGGAGAAGTAGTGCCTACCATCCAGCAACTGGTGCGCAAGGGACGCAGCACCAAGCCGGCGAAGGCAGCAACGCCCGCACTGAAGGGAAGCCCTCAGCGCCGCGGTGTCTGCACTCGCGTATTTACCACCACGCCTAAGAAGCCGAACTCGGCTCTTCGTAAGGTGGCTCGTGTTCGCCTTTCCTCGGGTATCGAGGTCACGGCTTACATTCCCGGTGAGGGTCACAACCTGCAGGAGCACTCGATCGTGCTCGTTCGCGGTGGCCGTGTGAAGGACCTCCCGGGTGTTCGTTACCACATCGTTCGCGGCGCTCTCGATACGCAGGGTGTTCGCGGTCGTCAGCAGGCTCGTTCCCACTACGGTGCGAAGAAGGAGAAGAAGTAATGCCTCGTAAAGGTCCAGCTCCCAAGCGCCCTCTAGTTGAGGATCCGATTTACGGTTCGAAGGTTGTTAGCCAGCTGGTTAACCGCGTTCTGCTTGACGGCAAGCGTTCCGTTGCTCAGAAGATTGTTTACGGCGCTCTTGAAGGTGTCGGGCAGAAGACTGAGCAGGATCCGGTTGCGGTTTTGAAGCGTGCGCTTGAGAACATTCGTCCGGCTCTTGAGGTTCGCTCCCGCCGTGTTGGTGGCGCAACCTACCAGGTTCCGGTTGAGGTTCGTTCTTCGCGTGGTACCACTCTTGCTCTTCGTTGGCTGGTTGATTTCTCCCGTCAGCGTCGTGAGAAGACCATGACCGAGCGCCTCATGAACGAGATTCTCGATGCGTCCAACGGCCTTGGCGGCGCTGTGAAGCGTCGTGAAGACATGCACAAGATGGCGGAGTCCAACAAGGCTTTCGCTCACTACCGCTGGTAATCCCAGCTGGGCTCGTAGATCTAACAAGCGAAGGAAACACACGTGGCACAAGAGGTGTTCACCGACCTCACGAAGGTCCGCAATATCGGCATCATGGCTCACATCGATGCTGGCAAGACCACAGTTACAGAACGCATCCTTTTCTACACCGGCATCAACTACAAGCTGGGTGAGACCCACGACGGTGCTGGCACGATGGACTGGATGGAGCAGGAGAAGGAGCGCGGCATTACCATTACGTCCGCTGCTACCACCTGTTTCTGGAATGACAACCAGATCAACATTATTGATACCCCCGGACACGTTGACTTCACCGTTGAGGTGGAGCGTTCGTTGCGCGTGCTTGACGGCGCGGTAGCGGTGTTCGACGGTAAGGAAGGCGTTGAGCCGCAGTCTGAGACCGTTTGGCGTCAGGCTGACAAGTACGACGTTCCGCGTATTTGCTTCATCAACAAGATGGATAAGCTGGGCGCGAACTTCAAGTACTCGGTTCAGACCATTAAGGACCGTTTGGGCGCAACCCCGATCGTCATGGCTTTCCCGATTGGCGCGGAGGCCGACTTCCAGGGCGTTGTTGACATCATGAAGATGAAGGCCGTCTACTTCCCGGAAAAGGATGAGGATGGCAACGATCTTTATGGTGCACGCGTGGTTGAGGAAGAGATTCCGGCGGAGCTTCAGGCTGAGGCTGAGGAGTACCGCGAGGCTCTTATCGAAGCCGCTGCTGAGGCTAACGAAGAGCTCATGGACATTTACCTTGAAGAGGGTGAACTGACCAACGATCAGATTCGCGCTGGCGTTCGTGAACTCACTATTTCTTCGCAGGCTTACCCGGTATTCTGTGGCTCTGCTTTCAAGAATAAGGGCGTTCAGGTCATGCTTGACGGCGTGGTTTCGTACCTGCCTTCGCCGCTGGATGTGCCTTCTGTTAAGGGCACGAAGGTTGGCGATGAAGAGACCGTTATTGAGCGTCACGCAGATGAGAACGAGCCGTTCTCTGCTCTGGCGTTCAAGGTTGCTGTTCACCCGTTCTACGGCAAGCTGACCTACATTCGTGTTTACTCGGGCAAGGTTGCATCCGGCGAGACCGTAATGAACTCAACCAAGGGTAAGCGCGAGCGTATCGGCAAGATGTTCCAGATGCACTCCAACAAGGAAAACCCTGTGGATGTTGCACACGCTGGCCACATTTACGCTTTCATCGGCTTGAAGGACACCACCACGGGCGACACGCTTTGTGCGCAGGACGCTCCGGTTGTTCTTGAGTCGATGACCTTCCCGGATCCGGTTATCCACGTGGCTATTGAGCCGAAGTCGAAGGCGGATCAGGAGAAGCTCGGTACGGCTATTCAGAAGCTGGCCGAAGAAGACCCGACCTTCACGGTTCGCCTCGATGAGGAGACCGGCCAGACGGTTATTGGCGGTATGGGCGAGCTTCACCTTGATGTTCTCGTTGACCGTATGCGTCGCGAGTTCAAGGTTGAGGCTAACGTTGGTGCGCCGATGGTTGCTTACCGCGAGACCATCCGCAAGACCGTTGAGAAGGTTGAGTACACGCACAAGAAGCAAACTGGTGGCTCTGGCCAGTTCGCAAAGGTGATCGTTCGCTTCGAGCCGCTCCCGCTGGATGGCGAGAAGACGTACGAGTTCGGCAACGAGGTCACTGGTGGCCGCGTTCCGCGTGAGTACATTCCGTCGGTTGACGCCGGTATTCAGGAGGCCATGCAGACTGGTGTCCTGGCTGGTTACCCGATGGTTGGCTTGAAGGCTACGCTGCTTGACGGCCAGTACCACGATGTTGACTCGTCTGAAATGGCGTTTAAGATCGCTGGCGCAATGGTGTACCGCGAGGGTGTCCGCAAGGCATCTCCGGTGCTTCTTGAGCCGATCATGTCTGTTGAGGTTCGCACTCCTGAGGAGTACATGGGCGACGTTATTGGCGACCTGAACTCCCGTCGTGGCACCATCCAGTCGATGGATGATGCTTCCGGTGTGAAGGTTGTGCGAGCACTCGTTCCGCTGTCGGAAATGTTCGGGTATGTTGGTGACTTGCGTTCGAAGACGCAGGGCCGCGCAGTCTACTCGATGCAGTTCGATAGCTATGATGAGGTTCCTCGTGCAGTAGCTGAGGAAATCATTGGCAACGCTTCGGGCCAGTAAGAGCCTGATCTAGCCAAAAAGTGGCGTTATAAAGACCACACTAATGAAAACCCTGTAGGAAGTATTCGAAGTCAAGTGTTAGGCTACTTCTAGCACTAAGCTGACAAGAACTTATCTACCCGAGTCCAGGAGGACACAAGTGGCGAAGGCCAAGTTCGAGCGTACCAAACCGCACGTAAATATCGGTACCATCGGTCACGTTGACCACGGTAAGACGACCCTGACCGCGGCGATCACCAAGGTACTGGCTGACAAGTTCCCGGAACTGAACGAGTTCACCCCGTTCGACCAGGTTGATAACGCTCCGGAAGAGCGCGACCGTGGTATTACCATTAACGTTTCTCACGTTGAGTACCAGACCGACAAGCGTCACTACGCACACGTTGACGCCCCGGGTCACGCTGACTACGTGAAGAACATGATTACCGGTGCTGCCCAGATGGATGGCGCTATCCTCGTTGTTGCTGCAACGGACGGCCCGATGGCTCAGACCCGCGAGCACGTTCTGCTTGCTCGCCAGGTTGGCGTGCCGACCCTGGTTGTTGCACTGAACAAGTCCGACATGGTTGATGACGAAGAGATGCTTGAGCTCGTTGAGGAAGAAATCCGCGAGCTGCTCTCCTCGCAGGACTTCGACGGCGACAACACCCCGATTCACCGCGTTTCGGCTCTTAAGGCTCTTGAGGGCGACCCGGTTTGGGTAAAGTCGGTTGAGGATCTCATGGAGACCGTCGACGAGTACATCCCGACCCCGGAGCGCGACATGGACAAGCCGTTCCTCATGCCGATTGAGGACGTCTTCACCATTACCGGTCGTGGCACCGTTGTTACCGGTCGTGTTGAGCGCGGTAAGCTTCCGCTGAACGCTGAGGTTGAGATCCTCGGTATTCGCGAGCCGCAGAAGACCACCGTTACCGGTATCGAGATGTTCCACAAGCAGATGGACGAAGCCTGGGCAGGCGAGAACTGTGGTCTGCTTCTTCGCGGTACCAAGCGTGAGGATGTTGAGCGTGGCCAGGTCGTAGCCATTCCGGGTTCGATCACCCCACACACCAAGTTCAAGGGCCAGGTTTACATCCTGAAGAAGGAGGAGGGTGGCCGTCACAAGCCGTTCTTCACCAACTACCGCCCGCAGTTCTACTTCCGTACCACGGACGTTACCGGCATCATCGAGCTGCCTGAGGGCACCGACATGGTTATGCCTGGTGACACCACCGAGATCACGGTTGAGCTTATTCAGCCGATCGCAATGGAGGCGGGCCTCGGCTTCGCTATCCGTGAGGGTGGTCGCACCGTTGGCTCCGGTCGTGTGACTGAGGTTCTTTCCTAAGTCTGACTGACTTTTAGTTGTGGCCCAAAGCGAACGCTTTGGGCCACAACTTATTTACTCCCCATCACTTTTGCCTGGCACCGTGTTACAAACGCGTGCACGTTTAAGATGGCATGGCTTGACGTCGCGGTTGCTTCTTGATGGGGGAGATGCGTCTCGACCGCAAGTGGTGCTTTTGAGAATCACACCACTAAATTCCAAATCATTTGGAATCAGTGCTTAAATCTGTCAAACTGGTGTGGTTGTGTCCGAACGGGAGTGCTATCTCGGGAGGGCGAACAGTGGAGAGCATGAATGTGCAATCTGCTGAGGGGCTTTATGCTCCATGTTCTTGATCACAAGAAAACGGTCCAGTTCCTCCAATGGGGAGCCACCGCGCGAAGCTGTTTGAAAAAGCGACACGCCCGAGCGCGGGGACCGGTGAGAAGCTGTTTAAGAGAGGTAAGACGGCATGGCGGGACAAAAGATCCGCATCCGGCTCAAGTCCTATGACCACGAGGTCATTGACAGCTCCGCGCGCAAGATCGTCGACACTGTGCAGCGCGCAGGTGCGACGGTAGTGGGCCCGGTGCCGCTGCCGACCGAGCGTAACGTTTTTACGGTTATTCGGTCGCCCCACAAGTACAAGGACAGCCGCGAACACTTTGAAATGCGCACTCATAAGCGCTTGATTGACATCATCGACCCGACGCCGAAGGCAGTTGACTCGCTTATGCGACTCGACCTTCCGGCCGACGTAAAAATCGATATTAAACTCTGAGGAAACCTGCAGACATGACTAAAAACACCAAGCAGGCGGTTGCGCCCGTAAAGGCGCTACTTGGCCGCAAGCTCGGCATGACCCAGGCATGGGATAACGACGGTAAGGTCGTTCCCTTGACGGTTGTGCAGGTGGGCACCAACGTCGTTACGCAGGTGCGCACTGAAGAGACTGACGGCTACTGCGCCGCACAGATCGGATTTGGCGAGATCGATGCTCGCCGTATCACCAAGCCTTTGGCTGGTCACTTTGAGAAGGCTGGCGTTAAGCCTGTCCGTCACCTCGTTGAGGTCCGCACTTCTGAAGCTGATTCGTTTGAGGTCGGCCAGGAGCTCAAGGCGGACGTTTTCGCTGCTGGAGACAAGGTTGATGTTTCCGGTAACACGAAGGGCAAGGGCTTCGCTGGCACGATGAAGCGTCACGGATTCGCTGGCGGTCCCGGCGGCCACGGTGCACACAAGATTCACCGTAAGCCGGGCTCTATCGGCGGTGCTTCGACCCCTGGTCGCGTATTTAAGGGCACCCGCATGGCCGGCCGCATGGGCAATGTCCGTCGTACCATCCAGAACCAGACTGTTTTTGCAGTTGATGCTGAAAAGGGTCTGCTGCTTATTCGCGGCGCCATTCCTGGCCCGAAGAACGCGGTTGTTCTGGTTCGCTCCTCTGTGAAGGGTGCGTGAACTATAAATGGCTAAGTTGACTATTGACGTTTTGGGCTTTGAGGGTAAGAAAGTCGACACGATCGAGCTTCCCGCAAAGTACTTTGACGTAGATCTTAATATTCCGCTAATCCACCAGGTTGTTAAGGCTCAGCTGGGTGCAGCTCGCGCTGGAACCCACAAGGTCAAGACCCGCGGCGAGGTCCGCGGCGGTGGCAAGAAGCCTTGGCGTCAGAAGGGCACCGGTCGGGCTCGTCAGGGTTCGATCCGCGCTCCGCAGTGGGTAGGCGGCGGCGTTGTGCACGGCCCGCAGCCGCGCTCATACGCTGAGCGTACCCCCAAGAAGATGAAGGCTGCAGCTCTTTACAGCGCGCTTTCGGACCGCTTCCGCGGTGGCCGCATGCACGTGATTCTCGGCCTCCTTGAGGGCGATGCCCCGTCCACCAAGACCGCGCGAGTAGCTCTTGACAAGATCGTTGACGGTCGCAAGGCTCTCGTGGTTGTAACGCGTGAGGACGACCTGAACCGTCTTTCGGTTCGTAACCTTCCTAGCGTTCACGTTCTTTGGGCGGATCAGCTCAACACGTACGACGTGATCAACGCGGAAGATGTTGTGTTCACCAAGGACGCTCTTGAAAGCTTCATTGCAGCGAGGGAGGACAACAAGTGAGTCTCGAAAAGTCGAAGAACCCCCGCGACATTATTTTCGCGCCGGTTATCACCGAGAAGTCTTCCGGTCTGATGGATCTTGGAAAGTACACGTTCCTTGTAGATCCGCGCGCGAACAAGACTGAAATCCGCCAGGCAATCGAGGCGATCTTCGATGTGAAGGTAAGCCACGTTGCTACGCAGAACCGACAGGGCAAGCGCTACCGCACTCGCGATGGCATTGGCCGTCGAAACAACACGAAGCGAGCCATCGTTACTGTAAGCGAAGGCACCATTGACATCTTCGGCGATCTCGCCTGAGTCATCGAAGAAGAAGGTTACAAATAATGGCAATCCGTAAGTACAAGCCCACGACTCCTGGTCGTCGTGGCTCGAGCGTGGCGGACTTCGTGGAGATTACCCGGAGCACTCCGGAGAAGTCTCTGGTTCGCCCGCTGACCAAGACCGGCGGTCGTAACAATCAGGGGCGCGTGACGGCTCGTCACCCCGGTGGCGGCCACAAGCGTGCCTACCGTCTGATTGATTTTCGCCGCAACGATAAAGATGGCATTCCGGCTAAGGTCGCTCACATTGAGTATGACCCGAACCGTACTGCCCGTATCGCTCTGCTGCACTACGCCGATGGTGCAAAGCGTTACATTCTAGCTCCTGCAAACCTGAATCAGGGCGACGTCGTCGAATCTGGTCCAAGCGCAGATATTAAGCCGGGCAACAACTTGCCGCTGCGTAATATCCCGGTTGGTACCGTGGTTCACGCTGTTGAGCTTTACCCTGGCGGTGGTGCAAAGATCGCACGTTCTGCTGGCACCTCTGTCCAGCTGGTTGCAAAGGAAGGCCGCTTCGCTCAGCTGCGTATGCCTTCTGGCGAAATCCGCAACGTTGAGGTCATGGCCCGCGCAACGGTTGGTTCTGTTGGCAACGCCGAGCAGTCCAACATCAACTGGGGCAAGGCTGGACGTATGCGTTGGAAGGGACGCCGTCCGCACGTTCGTGGTGTTGCTATGAACCCGGTCGATCACCCGCATGGTGGTGGTGAGGGTCGCACGTCTGGTGGCCGTCACCCGGTTAGCCCGTGGGGTAAGCCCGAAGTCCGTACCCGTCGTCCGAATAAGCCCAGCGACAAGCTCATTGTGCGCCGTCGCCGGACCGGCAAGAAGCGCTGATAGAGGAGCTGGATTATGCCACGCAGTCTAAAGAAGGGACCCTTCGTTGACGAGCATCTCCTGAAGAAGGTTGATGAGCAGAACGATAAGGGTACGAAGAACGTTATTAAGACCTGGTCTCGCAGGTCCGTCATTACCCCGGATTTCCTGGGGCACACTGTTGCAGTGCATGACGGCCGTAAGCACGTGCCGGTCTTCGTTACGGAAGCAATGGTTGGTCACAAGTTCGGTGAATTTGCTCCGACCCGCACCTTCCGTAGCCATGACAAGGACGATCGCAAGGCACGCAGGCGCTAAGCCTGGTCTTGTAGCTAGAAGTGAGGCAGGTTTTAATGGAAGCCAAGGCGCAGGCGCGCTATGTACGCGTCACGCCCCTCAAGGCACGTCGCGTTGTGAATGAAATCCGCAACAAGAATGCCTTGGAGGCAGCGGACATTCTGCGGTTCGCTCCGCAGGCTGTCGCAAAAGATATCCGCAAGATTCTGATGAGTGCTATAGCCAACGCGAAAGTGAAGGCTGAAAACGCTGGTGAGCGTTTCAAGGAAGAGGATCTTTACGTAGTTGAGGCTTACGTAAACGAGGGTCCAACCATGAAGCGTTTCCGCCCGCGTGCGCAGGGTCGTGCAGCTCAGATTTTGAAGCGCACGAGCCACATCACCTTGGTGGTTGGTACGAAGGACGACAAAGGGAAGGAAGGCCGGTAATGGGTCAGAAGGTTAACCCCACCGGATTTAGGCTTGGTATTACCACCGAGCACCGCTCCCGCTGGTTCGCTGACTCCACCACGGAAGGCCAGCGTTACAGCGACTACGTGATTGAAGACGTGAAGATTCGCGACTTCCTGAACGAGCACTTGGAGCGCGCTGGCGTGTCGAAGGTCGTTATTGAGCGCACTACCGATCGCGTTCGCGTTGACCTACATACTGCTCGCCCCGGCATTGTTATTGGCCGTCGCGGTGCAGAGGCTGACCGTCTTCGCCAGCAGCTGGAGAAGCTGACGGGCAAGCAGGTTCAGCTGAACATTCTTGAAGTTAAGAACCCTGAGCTTGATTCGAAGCTCGTTGCGCAGGGCATCGCGGAGCAGCTTGCTGCTCGCGTGTCGTTCCGTCGCGCAATGCGTAAGGGCATTCAGTCCGCTATGCGCGGTGGCGCCGAGGGCATTCGTGTCCAGGTGTCGGGCCGCCTTGGTGGTGCTGAAATGTCTCGTACCGAGTTCTACCGTGAAGGTCGTGTGCCGTTGCACACTCTGCGCGCCTACATCGATTACGGCTTCTACGAGGCTCGTACGACGTTCGGCCGCATTGGTGTGAAGGTTTGGATTTACAAGGGCAACGTGACCGAGCGCGAGTACCAGCAGCAGCTTATGGAGGCTGGTAACCGCGGTGGCGCCCGTCGTGGTGGCCGCGGCCGTCGTGGCGCGCGTCGTGGTGGCGATCAGCCCAGGAACAAGAGGCCGCAGGAGGCAGCTGAAGAAGCTGCTCCGAAGGCTGAGACATCTGGATCGGAGGCCTAGTCGTGCTTATCCCAAGGCGGACTAAGTACCGCAAACCGCACCGCCCGACCCGTAAGGGTATGGCGAAGGGTGGCACTGAGATTGCGTTCGGAGATTACGGCATTCAGGCTCTTGAGCCCGCCTACATCACGAACCGTCAGATTGAGGCCGCTCGTATTGCAATGACCCGTTACATTAAGCGTGGCGGTAAGGTCTGGATCAACATTTTCCCGGACCATGCGCTCACGAAGAAGCCTGCTGAAACCCGTATGGGTTCCGGTAAGGGCGCTCCGGAGTTCTGGATCGCTAACGTGAAGCCGGGTCGTGTCATGTTTGAGCTTGCTGGTGTTGACGAGCACGTAGCTCGTGAGGCTATGCGTCGCGCGCAGCACAAGCTCCCGATTAAGACCAAGTTCGTGGTCCGTGAGGGTGGTGACGCATAATGGCAGACAAGAAGGGTCTAACGACGGCTGATCTCGACGAGATGGATAACGCCCAGCTTGCGAGCGAGCTTGAGAAGGCTAAGGCAGAGCTGTTTAATCTGCGTTTCTCCAAGGCTCTCGGACAGGTTGAGGATCACGGCCGCTTTAAGGCTGTTCGCCGTGACATCGCCCGTATTTACACTGTGGCGCGTGAGCGTGAGCTCGGTATTCGCACCGCACCGAATAGCGAGGAGTGAGTTAAGTGAGCGAAACGCCTGTAGTTCGTAACCACCGTAAGGTTCGCCGCGGTTACGTCGTATCCGACAAGATGGATAGGACGGTCGTGGTAGAGCTCGAAGATCGCACCAAGCACCCTCTGTACGGCAAGGTTGTCACCCGTACCAAGAAGGTTAAAGCGCACGACGAGAACAACGATATCCGTGTTGGCGACTTGGTTCGCATCATGGAGACTCGTCCGCTCTCCAAGACGAAGCGCTGGCGCGTAGTCGAGGTAATCGAGCGAGCCAAGTAGTTTCTACTTGCAACCTTTCAGAATGTAGCCATCCGAGTGGGTGGCTACATTCTTTATTTATGATGTGGGTGAGCAAAGGCACAGGGTTTTTCTTCCGCCCTCTCTTTGGTTTGAGTGGGGAAGTAGCGTAAGCTGTTGGGGTTGCAGTCTTTGCAGCAGTGGCAGTGTGCGCATTTTTCCAAACGTGCGCGTATAGCACTGAGTGGCTTAACCCACCACGCCCACGTTGTAAGACCCAGCCTGCTTTGTTTCAGAGACCTAGCACCGATGGTTTCCTGGTGTGCTTGAGTCTGAAGTGAAGAGGTAACATAGCGCGAGTTTTCGCGCACAAGTCCGTATACGTTCGGCCAGGCTCAAGCGCATTTTGTGCGTGTATGAGAACCAGCTCGACGACAGGAGTACAACGAATGATCCAGCAGGAGTCGCGACTAAAGGTTGCCGACAACACGGGAGCTAAGGAAATCCTGTGCATCCGTGTCCTCGGTGGCTCGGGTCGGCGCTATGCGGGTGTTGGCGATACTATCGTCGCATCCGTGAAAGACGCTATCCCCGGCGGCAACGTGAAGAAGGGTGAGATCGTCAAGGCAGTTGTTGTGCGTACCCGCAAGGAACGCCGCCGCCCAGACGGTTCTTACATCCGCTTCGATGAAAACGCAGCTGTCATCCTTAAGAGTGATGGCGAACCGCGTGGTACCCGTATCTTTGGCCCCGTAGGCCGTGAGCTTCGTGACAAGAAGTTCATGAAGATCGTGTCACTCGCACCGGAGGTGCTCTGATGGCAGCAAAAATTAAGAAGGGTGACCTGGTAGAGGTCATCTCTGGTCGCACGAGCGATCAGAAGAAGATTGATGAGCGCAACAAGCGCCGCGAGGCGGAGGGGCTTGCTCCTCTAGCGCCTGGCGATAAGGGCAAGCAGGGACGCGTTATCAAGGTGTTCCCAGCCGAGCAGAAGGTCCTCGTTGAGGGCATCAACGTGAAGACCCGCCACACGCGCCAGGGCATGTCTGCCCAGGGCGCCACAACTGGCGGCATTGAGCACATTGAGGCTCCGATCCACATTTCCAAGGTGGCTCTTGTGGATCCGGATACGAAGAAGCGTGTTCGTGTTGGCTTCCGCGTTGAGCGCGACGAGAACGGCAAGCGTATTAACCGCAACCCGATCCGCGTGGTTCGTGGTGGTACCAAGCGCGGCCTCGAACCTGGAAAGGAAATCGGAGCATGACCCCTCGCTTGAAGCAAAAGTACATTGATGAGGTCCGCCCGAAGTTGGAGAAGGACTTCGCGCACGCTAACACCATGGAGGTAGGTGGCCTGGTTAAGGTCGTCGTGAACATGGGTGTTGGAGATGCGGCTCGTGACTCGAAGGCTATCGAGGGTGCGATTCGCGACTTGACCGTTATCACCGGCCAGAAGCCGGCTGTTACCAAGGCTCGTAAGTCGATCGCGCAGTTCAAGCTGCGTGAGGGTCAGCCTATTGGCACGCACGTCACGATGCGTGGTGACCGCATGTGGGAGTTCATGGATCGCCTGATCTCTCTTGCACTTCCGCGTATTCGCGACTTCCGTGGTCTAAGCCCGAAGCAGTTCGACGGTAACGGCAACTACACGTTCGGCCTGACGGAACAGTCCGTATTCCACGAGATTAATGTGGACAACATTGATCGCGTTCGTGGCATGGACATCACGATCGTCACGTCAGCCAAAACCGACGATGAGGGTCGTGCGCTTCTGCGCGGCCTGGGCTTCCCGCTCAAGGAGAACTGACAAATGGCGAAGACGTCTTTGAAAGTAAAGGCCGCCCGCAAGCCTAAGTTTGCGGTTCGTGCTTACACGCGTTGCAACCGTTGCGGTCGTCCGCACTCGGTGTACCGCAAGTTCGGATTGTGCCGTGTCTGCCTGCGTGAACTCGCTCTTAACGGCGAGCTTCCGGGTGTGACTAAGAGCAGCTGGTAACGACTACATCGCAGGTCCAATGCTGATAAGCAGTTTTGGAAACCGCGTTGAGGAAGGGGAGAAACCCCGATGACAATGACTGATCCCATCGCAGACATGCTCACGCGTCTGCGTAATGCGAGCTCGGCACAGCATGAGTCGGTGTCGATGCCGCATTCTAAGCTCAAAGCAGCTATTGCTGAGATCCTTGTTAGGGAAGGCTACATTGCCGCTAGCAAGGTAGAGGACGCCCGCGTTGGTAAAACTCTGACGCTTGACCTCAAGTACGGTGCTAACCACGAGCGCGCTATCACTGGCGTAAAGCGCGTCTCTAAGCCGGGTTTGCGCGTTTATGCAAAGTCCACCAACCTGCCGCGCGTTCGTGGCGGTCTTGGCGTTGCGATTCTATCGACTTCGTCCGGCCTGCTCACTGACCGCGAGGCATACAACAGGGGAGTAGGTGGGGAAGTCCTCGCCTACATCTGGTAAGGAGAACTATTCATGTCACGTATTGGCAAGACTCCGATCCCGATCCCCGCTGGTGTTGACGTTACGATTTCGGATCGCGAAGTTAAGGTTAAGGGCCCGAAGGGCGAACTTAGCTACGTCGTGAAGGGCCCGGTTGCCGCGGTTATCGAAGATAACGAGGTTAAGGTCTCTCGCGATGGTGACGATCGTGAGGCTCGTGCAATGCACGGTCTTACGCGTTCCTTGATCGAGAACATGGTTGTTGGTGTAACCCAGGGTTACTCCAAGGAACTTGAGATTGTGGGCACGGGTTACCGTGTTGCCGCGAAGGGCAAGGGCCTTGAGTTCCAGCTTGGCTTCTCCCACCCGGTAGTCGTTGAGGCTCCGGAAGGGATCGAGTTCAAGGTTGAGAACCAGACCAAGTTCTCTGTTTCCGGTATCGACAAACAGCTGGTTGGTGAAACCGCTGCGAAGATCCGCAAGATTCGCGCTCCCGAGCCTTACAAGGGCAAGGGCGTTCGCTACGCCGGCGAGCAGGTACGTCGCAAGGTTGGAAAGGCTGGTAAGTAATGGCTTACACGGTTAAAGGCAAGGGCAAGTTCATTGCCCGCAAGCGTCGTCACCAGCGTGTTCGTAAGAACGTTAACGGTACTGCGGAGCGTCCTCGTCTGGTAGTGACCCGCTCTAACCGCCACATGGTTGCGCAGGTTGTGAACGACCAGGTTGGTCACACGCTCGTATCCGCTTCCACTTTGGAAAAGGATTTTGATGGCAAGGGCACGAAGGTTGAGAAGGCTCGCCGTGTTGGCGAACTGATCGCTCAGCGTGCTAAGGATGCCGGTATCACCGCTGTGGTTTTTGACCGCGGTGGCAACAAGTACCACGGCCGTGTCGCCGCTGTAGCAGAGGGTGCCCGCGAGGGCGGCCTGACGCTGTAAGAAGCGACGAAAGGAAGAGAACACACTGATGGCTAAAAATCAGGAAAACTCTGAGGGACGCGACGAGCAGCGTCGCGAGCGCCGCTCAGGTCGCGATCAGCGCCGTGACAACAACCGGCGTGACGACAAGAACCAGTACATTGAGCGTGTAGTTACCATTAACCGCGTCTCTAAGGTGGTTAAGGGTGGTCGTCGTTTCAGCTTCACGGCTCTTGTAGTCGTTGGAGATGGCGAAGGCACTGTCGGCGTTGGCTACGGCAAGGCTAAGGAAGTTCCTCAGGCTATTGCGAAGGGCGTTGAAGAGGCTAAGAAGAACTTCTTCCGCGTTCCGATGATCCGTCGCACGATCACGCACAAGGTTCAGGGCGAGGACGCTGCGGGCGTTGTTATGCTACGTCCCGCAAACCCCGGTACTGGTGTTATCGCCGGTGGCCCGGTTCGTGCAGTGCTTGAGTGCGCGGGTATCCACGACGTTCTGACGAAGTCACTTGGCTCGCAGAACGCAATCAACATTGTTCGCGCTACGGTTGCAGCGCTGAAGGAACTTGAGGTTCCCGAGGCTGTTGCTGCGCGTCGCGGACTTCCGCTGGAGCGCGTAGTTCCGGCTTCCATGCTTCGCGCTCGCGCGGAGGGTGAAGCTGAGCGTCGCGCTGCTGCTGAGAAGGCCGAGAACGATAAGGCTGCGGCAGGGGTGAGCAACTAGTGGCTAAGAATCTGAAGATTACTCGCGTTCGCGGCGATGTTGGTCGTCCCGAGCGTCAGCGCGCCACAATGCGTGCTCTTGGTCTGCGTAAGATCAACCAGTCGGTTGTTCTGCCGGATAACAAGTCCAACCGCGGTATGGTTCGCGCCGTCCGCCACATGGTCGAGGTAGAGGAGGTCGACTGACCATGAGTGAAGAATACTCAATCACGCGCCTCCACGACCTTAAGCCGGCACCCGGTTCCAACAAGCGCAAGATGCGCGTTGGCCGCGGTGAAGGTTCGAAGGGTAAGACCTCTGGTCGTGGTACCAAGGGCACGAAGGCTCGTTACCAGGTTCCCGCAGGTTTTGAAGGCGGCCAGATGCCTATGCACATGCGCCTTCCGAAGCTGCGTGGCTTCAAGAACCCGTTCCGTGTTGAGTACCAGGTTGTTAACCTGGAAAAGATTGAGGCTCTATTCCCCAAGGGTGGCGACGTCACCGTTGAGGATCTTGTAGCCAAGGGTGCTGTTCGCGGTGGCGAACTAGTGAAGGTTCTGGGCCAGGGCGAGCTCACCCAGAAGTTCAACATCACGGTTGATAAGTGGTCTGCTTCTGCTGAAGCTAAGATCACTGCTGCCGGCGGATCCATTTCCGCTCGCTAATGTCGGCTGTTTGAAATGAGGTGCGGCCCGATCAGTATGGTCGGGCCGCACTTTTGCCGTTTGCTTAATCTGGTTTCAGACCTAGCATGATGATGCGCTAGTCTAAGATCGATTACGCTTAGATTATTTTGTTTATCCCAGGAGGACGCTTGCTCTCCGCATTCGCACAGGCATTCCGAACACCTGATCTTCGGAACAAAATGCTGTTCACGCTGATGGTCATGGCTTTGTTCAGGCTGGGCTCATTCATTCCTACGCCGGGTGTTTCCACTCCGAATGTTCAGGTTTGTTTGGCACAGCAGGATCAGACCTCGCTTCTTGATCTGGTGAATCTATTCTCCGGTGGCGCGCTCCTGCAGCTGTCGGTTTTCGCGCTCGGCATCATGCCTTACATTACGGCGTCGATTATCGTTCAACTTCTTCGCGTGGTTATTCCCCGTTTTGATGATCTTCATAAGGAAGGGCAGCAGGGGCGTTCTAAGCTCACGCAGTACACGCGCTACCTGACGATTTTCCTGGGCGTCCTCCAGTCTTCGACCATCATTTCGCTGGCGATGTCCGGCCGTCTGTTCCCGGGCTGTTCCGTGCCATTGATTCCAAATCAGGGTCCGGTTACGTTCCTTCTGATGGTCATTGTTATGACTGCTGGAACTGGCGTCATCATGTGGCTCGGCGAGCTTATTACGGAGCGCGGTATCGGTAACGGCATGTCGCTCCTTATTTTCACGTCAATCACGGCAACCCTGCCTGCTCGCCTCATGTCGATCGGACGTGGTGGCGGATGGGGCAAGGTCTTTTGGATCGTGGCTCTTATTCTTGCTATCACTTTGGCAGTGGTTTATGTGGAGCAGGCGCAGCGTCGTATTCCAGTGCAGTACGCGAAGCGTATGGTTGGTCGCCGCTTGATGGGTGGTTCTGCCACTTACATTCCGTTGAAGATCAACATGTCGGGCGTTATACCCGTTATCTTCTCCACGTCTATTCTTGCTCTACCTCCGATGATTGCTAACTTTGGTGAGCCCACGGAGAATTGGGTCCTGTGGATTCAACGTAACTTCTTGTCCACTAGCGCCATGTACATGCTGATCAACGCGATCTTGATTATTTTCTTCGCGTTCTTCTACACGTCAATCACGTTCAATCCGGAAGAGACCGCGGACAACATGAAGCGCTATGGCGGTTTTATTCCCGGTATTCGCGCGGGTCGTCCAACCGCGGATTACCTGCGTTACGTGATGAGCCGTATTACGTCGGCGGGTGCCATCTACCTCGCTATCATCGCGTTGCTTCCAACTCTTGCGATCATTCCTTTGAAGCTTGAGGCTGGCCAGCTACCGTTTGGAGGAACGACGCTTCTGATTATCGTTGGTGTCGGTTTGCAGACGGTTAAGGAAATCAACTCGCAGCTGCAGAAACATCACTACGAAGGGTTCCTCCAGTGATAACTCCAAATGAGGCAAATGCTGGTCCTGCGATTTTGATTCTCGGCGCACCTGGTGCTGGGAAGGGCACGCAGGCTAAGCGTATTGCTGCAGCTTTGCGGATTCCCGCGATTTCTACTGGCGCGATTTTCCGCCAGAACATGAAAGACCGCACTGAACTTGGTCAAAGAGCGCAGTCCTACATGGATGCGGGTGAGTTCGTTCCCGATTCGGTTACCAATCCGATGGTGGAAGCGCGATTGTCGGCGCCGGACGTTGCGGGCGGTTACTTGCTGGATGGCTACCCTCGCACGATTGAACAGGCTTTTTACCTGCGTGACGCACTGGCCGCCACCGGGCGAGATTTGGATCTGGTTCTTGAAATCGCGGTTGAACTTGATGAGGTCGTTGAGCGTTTGCTGAAGCGGGCCGAGATCGAGGGGCGAGCGGATGACACTGAGCCGGTGATTCGTCGTCGCCTTGAGGTGTATAAGGATCAGACGGAACCGATGGTTACCTACTACGCGGACCAGGACAAACTGGTGCAAGTGGATGGTGTTGGCACGGTTGATGAGGTGTGGGAACGCATCCGCAAGGTGCTCATCGAGCACGGCTTGCTAGAAAAGTAGTTTGATGATGGTGAACCCGCTGAGATTTCAGCGGGTTCACCGCTTTTGTATGTGTTGAGGTTTATATGTCTCGAATTGAGCTGAAGTCCGATAAGCAGATTTTGTGGATGCGTGAGGCCGGGCTGGTTGTAGCAGATATTCATAGGGCGCTACGCCAGGCGGCAGTGCCGGGCGTGACATTGCTGGAGCTGGACGAGGTTTCGGCAAGTGTGATTGCAAAGCACGGAGCGAAGTCAAACTTCCTTGGCTACGGAGGCTTCCCGGCAACGGTTTGCATTTCGGTCAATGACACGGTGGTGCACGGCATTCCGGACATGACGAGGCTACAGCGCGGCGACTTGGTCTCTTTTGACTGCGGGGCTTACGTGGAGCGCGAAGGCAGGCAGTGGCATGGTGACGCGGCATTCACGATGATTGTGGGCGGCGATCAGGCCGGTTCGGATGAGGCTCGTCGGTTGAACTCCGTGACGGAAGAATCGATGTGGGCAGCCCTCGCCGCGGTTGCGAAGGGGAAGCGCATCTACGATATTGGTGACGCGGTTGAAGAAGTGGTGGAGAAACGCCGCGACGGCAACTGGGAGGCCGGAATCATCGAGGAGTACACGGGCCACGGTATCGGCACCGCAATGCATCAGGCGCCAGAGGTATTGAATTACCGTCCGCGAGGTCTATCCCCACGCATCAAGCCGGGCATGGTTTTGGCGGTAGAGCCAATGCTTACCGATGGAAGTATTGAAACATTTGTGCTTGAAGATGACTGGACGGTTAAGACGTCGGATGGAAGT
The DNA here is from genome assembly GCF_900119695.1 of Actinomyces urinae. Lineage (GTDB taxonomy): Bacteria > Actinomycetota > Actinomycetes > Actinomycetales > Actinomycetaceae > Gleimia > Gleimia urinae. The sequence continues at coordinate 824,056 of NZ_LT632547.1, read as the reverse complement.
TTGGCCTCGCATTGGGAGCACACTATAGCGCGCACAAGCCGGGGCGTTTGGGTGCTAACTTCTCCAGATGGCGGCGCAGCCGGTTTGGCTCCGTACGGGGTGAAATCCACACCGCTCGGCGCGTGAGTGATTTAACAAGCTCGGGGCCTTTCCAGACCATCAATTATCCTATAAACTCGTTGGTTGGGCCATAATCTGTACCCGAAATTCGGTGTGCATAGGCTCGCCCTCAGTTTTGAGGGTTTCCAAACGACCTGTAGGGGATAGACGGAGGATATGGCGAAAAAAGACGGCGTCATTGAGATGGAAGGAACCGTCGTGGAGGCTCTGCCTAACGCGATGTTTCGAGTTGAGCTTGGTAACGGGCATCTAGTTCTGGCACATATTTCCGGAAAGATGCGCCAACACTACATTCGTATTCTTCCGGAGGACCGCGTCGTCGTCGAGCTTAGCCCGTACGACCTGTCGCGCGGACGCATCGTTTACCGCTACAAGTAAAACCGACACTAAGCCGATTTTCGGTGGAGGTAGAACCATGAAGGTACAGCCGAGTGTCAAGAAGATCTGTGACAACTGCAAGGTGATTCGTCGCCACGGCAAGGTTATGGTCATCTGTGACAATCCGCGACACAAGCAGCGCCAGGGCCGCTAAGCCCAAAGCTGTTTTATAAATCAATAAGCATTTCATCGGCCGCTCCGGGGTATTTTCCCGGGTGCGAGACCCTCGGTTGAGGAGGCCGGGGCTGGGGATTAGAACCTAGATGATGAAGTGACCACCTCCTACTTCACCATTGGAGTGAAAACATGGCACGTATTGCCGGCGTAGACCTCCCCCGCGAGAAGCGGTTGGAAGTTGCGCTTACTTACATTTACGGCGTTGGCCGCACGCGCGCTAAGGAAGCCTTGGCCGCAACCGGTGTTTCACCGGATCTGCGCACAAAGGACGCCACTGAAGAGGATCTCGTAAAGCTCCGTGAGTACATCGAGGGCAACTACAAGGTGGAAGGTGACCTGCGCCGTGAGGTTCAGGCTGATATCCGCCGCAAGATTGAGATTGGTTCCTACCAGGGTCTGCGCCACCGTCGTGGCTTGCCGGTCCGCGGTCAGCGCACCAAGACGAACGCTCGTACCCGTAAGGGCCCGAAGCGCACTGTTGCCGGAAAGAAGAAGGCCTAACCCGCTGGGTTGGCTGTTACTCGCAGGAGAATAAGTTATGGCTACTACTAAGCGTTCATCGGTGGCTCGTAAGGGCAAGCGCAAGACTCGTCAGAATGTGCCCCACGGCCACGCGTACATTAAGTCGACGTTCAATAACACGATCGTGTCGATCACAGACCCAACCGGTGCTGTCCTTTCATGGGCTTCCTCCGGTCAGGTCGGTTTTAAGGGCTCGCGTAAGTCCACCCCGTTTGCTGCTCAGCTTGCTGCGGAGTCCGCAGCTCGCCGCGCCCAGGAGCACGGTGTGAAGAAGGTTGACGTTTTCGTTAAGGGTCCGGGTTCCGGCCGTGAGACTGCTATCCGTTCGCTTCAGGCAACGGGTATTGAGGTTGGCTCCATTCAGGATGCCACCCCGCAGCCCCACAACGGTGCACGCCCGCCGAAGCGTCGCCGCGTCTGAGCGTTTCATCGAGACCTTTGAGTCTCCACGTCGATGTTGATTAGCCTCCCGGTTATTCAACGCCAAACCTGTTCCGGCAAGTGCTGGTAACACCGCTCAATGTCATATGGCGGATATTGAGCAGAAAGGATCACAGACGTGCTCATTGCACAGCGACCCACTCTGACAGAAGAGAAGGTTAGCGACTACCGCTCGCGTTTTACACTGGAGCCCCTAGAGCCGGGGTTTGGATACACGCTGGGTAACTCCTTGCGTCGTACCTTGCTGTCCTCCATTCCGGGGGCGGCTGTGACGTCTATCCGCATTGATGGCGTTCAGCACGAGTTTTCGACCGTGCCGGGCGTTAAGGAAGATGTCGCTGAGATTATCCTGAACATCAAGGAGATCGTTCTCTCGTCTGAGAATGATGAGCCTGTTGTCATGTACCTCCGTAAGGATGAGGCCGGTGAGGTAACGGCGGGAGACATTTCGCTTCCTGCTGGGGTTGAGATTCACAACCCGGATCTTCACATTGCCACGCTTTCTGAGAAGGGCAAGCTGGAGATCGAGCTAACCGTGGAGCGTGGCCGTGGCTACGTTTCGGCCGCTCAGAATAAGAGTGCGGATGCCGAGATTTCTCGCATCCCGGTTGATTCGATTTACAGTCCCGTTTTGCGGGTTACCTACAAGGTTGAAGCTACTCGTGTTGAGCAGCGTACGGACTTTGACCGTCTCGTCGTTGATGTCGAGACTAAGGCGGCCATTTCGCCGCGTGACGCTCTTGCTTCGGCTGGTAAGACGCTTGTTGAGCTGTTTGGTCTAGCTCGCGAGCTGAATACTGAGGCTGAGGGCATTGAGATTGGTCCGTCCGCTACGGATGAGACGCTTGCGCAGGATCTGGCTCTTCCGATTGAAGAGCTTGGGCTGCAGTCCCGTTCTTACAACGCCTTGCGTCGCCGCGGTATTTTGACCGTTGGCGAGCTGGTTGCTCACTCGGAGGCTGACCTTCTGGATATTCGTAACTTCGGTACGAAGTCTATTGAGGAGATCAGGGAGAAGCTTGCTGGTCTTGGCATGACGCTTAAAGACGCAGTAATGCCCGGTGGTTCCACTGATCAGCCTCGTTCTATCCAGTTCAGCGACGAGTAAGCATCGCACAGAAGTTTTATAGGAGAAATCATGCCCAAGCCTACGAAGGGCCCTCGTCTGGGTGGAAGCCCGGCGCACGAAAAAATCATTCTGGCGAACCTCGCCAGGGAACTGTTCATTCACGGACAGATCACGACGACGGCCGCTAAGGCTCGTCGCTTGCAGCCGCTTGCCGAGAAGATGATCACCAAGGCTCGCCGCGGTGACATTCACGCTCGTCGCACGGTAGCTAAGACGATTTCGGATAAGGACGTTTTGTACACGTTGTTTGATGAGATCGCACCGTCGATTGATCCGGAGCGTCAGGGTGGTTACACCCGTATCACGAAGCTCGGCAATCGTCGTGGCGACAACGCTCCGATGGTTCAGATTTCGATCGTGACCGAGAAGGTTGAGAAGAAGGCTGTTATCGCGGAGGCCGACAAGACTGCAGCTATGGCTGCGGCGGCTGAGGACGAGGTCAAGGAGCAGGAGACCGCCCAGGCTCCTGAATCTGAAGAGGCTGAAGAGGTTGTAGAAGCTCCCGAGGCTGAAGAGGCCGAGGCTGCTGAGGAAACCGAGAAGTAAGTCTGACTGCTTCAAGGAGGGTGCGGATCGTTTGGTCCGCACCCTCCTTTTGTTTTGCGCAGGTTGCGGGCCGCTAGGATGGGGAGCATGAGTGAGATTTTGACCCTGGCTGTTGACTGCGGTGGGGGTGGCATTAAGGCATCGGTGCTGGATGAGAACGGCACGATGATTGCCCCGGCTGTGCGCACGGCTACGCCCTATCCTTTGCCGCCGGTGTTGCTGGTTGACACGATTGTGGATTTATCGGCGCATCTGCCTCATGCGGATCGCGTGACGGTGGGTATGCCCGGCATGATTCGCCACGGTGTGGTGATTGCGACGCCGCACTACATTACGAAGGATGGCCCTCGCTCTAAGGTCTTACCCGAGTTGGTTCAGCTGTGGTCGCGGTTTGACATGCGCAGGAGTTTGGAGGAGCGCCTCCAGGTTCCTACGCTCGTGCTGAATGATGCGGAGGTTGCGGGTGCTGGCGCGATTGCGGGCACGGGCCTAGAGATGATCATTACGCTGGGTACCGGTTTAGGAAACGCGGTGTTTGATGCAGGCAGGCTTGCGCCGCACACGGAGATCTCGCAGGGGCCGATCCGTTGGGGTTTGACGTACGACGATTACCTGGGGGAGCATGAGCGGTTGCGGCTAGGGGACGCGCACTGGTCGCGTCGCGTCCGCCGTACGGTGGCTGCGCTGCGTCCAATGTACATGTGGGACCGCCTGTATATCGGTGGAGGCAATGGGGTACGGATTACTCCGTCTCACCGTGAACATTTGGGTGACGACGTGGTGATCGTGCCTAATGATGCGGGTATCCGTGGTGGGGTGCGAGCTTGGAACGTCTAGAAAAGGCCACGCTGCCCGCATCTGAGCAGGCCGCAGATCCCGTGGTTCGTGTCCGTTTGGATATAGCGTATTTGGGGACAGCGTTTCGCGGCTGGGCGCGTCAGCCGCGTTTGCGCACGGTGCAGGGTGAGGTCGAGGAGGCCTTGGCAACTCTTCTGCGCACGCCGGTGACGCTAACAGTGGCGGGGCGTACTGATGCCGGTGTGCATGCGGCGGCTCAGGTGGCGAACTTTGATGTGGAGCAGAGCCGTATCTCGAAGCTCAACCGTGAGGGTGATTTTGAGCCCGGTATGGCGGCCCTGAAGGGGCGCTTGAATGGTTTGCTGTCGCGCGGCAGCGCGGCTGCTGGTGCCGATGTGGTGGTGAAGTCTGTCCGGGTGGTATCGGCTGATTTTGACGCCCGGTTTAGTGCGCTTAAACGTCACTATCGCTACCGCATTTCAGATCGGGTGGAGACGAATGATCCTCTCACCGCTGCCACGATGTGGTGGACTGGCTCGCAGTTGGACGTGAGCGCCATGCAGGCGGAGACGGCATACCTCTTAGGGGAGCACGATTTCTTATCGTTTTGTAAGCCTCGGGAGGGGGCTACTACTATTCGCACGTTGGAAGAGGTGAGGGTGGAGCGCTCCTCAACGGGAATTGAAGTGCGTTTATCGGCGGACGCTTTTTGTCATTCGATGGTGAGGTCCGTGGTAGGGGCGCTTGTGGAGGTAGGACGCGGGCGACGTCCTCGTGGATGGTTGAAGCAGCTGGTGGAACAGCCCAGCAGGTCTCATTCGGTGCCGATCGCTCCCGCGCATGGCCTGACGTTGGTTGCGGTGGAGTATCCTGGTAAGGACGAATGGGCGGACCAGCAGAAACGAACGCGCAGGTTTAGGTCGCTCGACTGCTAAGAGGTCGACGCCAGCGTGTTTTATGAGTAATACGCCACTAATAGGCGCTGTTCCTTTGACGCTGATCCGCAAGGTCGTTAAGCTGTAAGACGTTGTGCGTCTAGTGTGCGCGGATCAGAACTTCCCACTCACTGGTCTAACGCCCAGACGCAATGACGCGAGCAATACCTGAATGTGAGCGGTTGCAATTATTCGTCATTGAATATTGCGGCGCTCCCGAATTAGAAGAAGAAGGCCACGCCCGTGCGCACCTATATTCCTAAGCCCGGAGACGACGTCAAGAAGTGGTACGTTATCGACGCCACTGACCTCGTCCTCGGCCGTGTGGCAGCTGCGGCTGCCAGGCTACTTCGTGGGAAGCATAAGCCTACTTTCACGCCGAACCTTGATCAGGGTGATTTCGTCATCATTATTAACGCTGACAAGATCGCCGTTACTGGTAACAAGCTGGATCAGAAGTTCGCTTACCGCCACTCCGGTTTCCCGGGTGGTTTGAAGAAGATTTCTTACCGTGAACTTCTTTCCAAGTACCCTGAGCGTGCTGTTGAGAAGGCTATTCGCGGTATGATCCCGCATAACAAGCTCGGTCGAGCTCAGATGAAGAAGCTCCGTGTCTACGCAGGTCCGGAGCACCCTCATGCGGCTCAAAATCCGATTCCCTACGAGATCACCCAGGTCGCCCAGTAAGCGCCCAGCGCTGTGGACGCCAGTAAGTAAAACTGAGGAGAACTGTGGCTGAGACCACCGATATCGACGTGCTGGAAGAGGAGAACGCCCCCAGCTCGTACACTACTGAAACTGAGACCGAGAAGACTGGCGCTGGCCAGTCGATTACCGCTCCGGGTGTTGGCCTGGGCCGTCGCAAGCGCTCCGTTGCGCGTGTGCGCCTAGTTCCGGGCACCGGCGAGTGGAAGGTCAACGGTCGTTCGTTGGACGACTACTTCCCGAACAAGTTGCACCAGCAGCTGGTTCGCTCACCTTTTGTACTTCTTGACCTTGAGGGTCGTTTTGACGTGATTGCTCGCATTAATGGCGGCGGCACGTCTGGCCAGGCTGGCGCTTTGCGTCTTGGCATTGCCCGCGCGCTCAACGAGATTGACCGTGAGGCTAACCGCCCGGCTTTGAAGAAGGCTGGTTTCTTGACTCGTGATGCTCGTGTCACGGAGCGTAAGAAGGCTGGTCTTAAGAAGGCACGTAAGGCTCCGCAGTACTCCAAGCGTTAATGTTTGGTTGATTGCGTTTTGGAGGCCCGCACCACGTGGTGCGGGCCTCTTTTTGCGTTTTGCTCATATGATTGTGGGGTAAAAGTTTTTTAGGAGTATCGTTTTCTTTGTTTGTTAGAGGGCGCATGTAGCCCGCGATTGGAGGAATGCTATGCCTCGGATGTTTGGTACTGATGGTGTGCGTGGGCTTGCAAATAGGGATATAACCCCGCATTTGGCGTTGGAACTGGGGGAGGCTGCCGCGAGGTACGTGGCGCGTTCTTCTAATGGTTCGGGGTCGCGTCCTCGTGCGATTATTGGCCGCGACACGCGCTTGTCGGGCGAGTTCTTGGATCATGCGCTGGCCGCGGGGCTGGCGGCGGCTGGTATGGATGTGACGCGTATTGGTGTGGCGACTACTCCGATGGTGGCGCATTTGACGGCTACGGAGAACGTTGAGCTGGGTGCGATGATTTCGGCGTCACATAATCCGATGCCGGATAATGGCATTAAGTTCTTTGCCCATGGCGGTTTCAAGTTGGAGGACCGCGTTGAGGATACGATTGAGCGCTTGATTGGTGAGCCGTGGGAGCGCCCAGTGGGCGAAGCGGTTGGGGAGATCGAGTTTGACGATTCGCGCGCTTCGTCTTCCTATATTGAGCATCTTGTAGGTGCGGTTGGCACGTCGTTGAAGGGCCTGCGCATCGCGGTTGATGCGGCTAATGGTTCGGCGTCGAAGTTCGGCCCGGAGGCGCTTCGTGAGGCCGGTGCTGACGTTGTGGTGATTAACGCGTCGCCTGACGGCAGGAATATCAACGATGATTGCGGTTCTACTCATCCGGAGCAGCTGCAGGCGTTCACCGTGGCGTCGAAGGCTGATTTTGGTGTGGCGTATGACGGTGATGCGGATCGTTGTTTGGCAGTTGACGCTGAGGGCAACCTGGTTGATGGTGACAAGATCATGGGCGCGTTGGCGTTGGACCTGCGTAGGCGTGGAAAGCTGTTTGATGACACGCTGGTGATCACAGTGATGTCGAATCTGGGTCTGGTGCTCGCGATGAAGGAGCAGGGCATTAATACGGTGCAGACTGCTGTGGGTGACCGTTACGTGTTGGAGGAGATGCGAGCGAAGGGCTACACGCTTGGCGGCGAGCAGTCCGGTCACGTGATTGCCTCACATCATGCGACCACGGGTGATGGTGTGCTGACGTCGTTGTTGATCGCACGCATGTTGAAGGAGACGGATCGCTCGCTGGCAGAGGCTACGGCTTTTGTGAAGCGTTTGCCGCAGATTTTGATCAATGTGGGTGGCGTGGATAAAAAGCGCACGGATGACGAGGCGGTTGTGGCTGCGGTGCGTGAGGCTGAGGAACGACTTGGCGAGACCGGTCGTGTGGTGCTGCGTCCGTCGGGCACGGAGCCTCTGGTGCGCGTCATGGTTGAGGCAGCAACCCAGGAGCAGGCCGATCACGAGGCCGGCCTAATCGCTGAAGTGGTGAAGGAACGCCTGTCGCTTTAGAACTACTGACGTTTGCCTTACGCCGGGAGTGCTTGTTGTGCTTCCGGCGTTTGCGTGTCTGCGGGTACTTGCGGCCCGCGCACGGCTGCAACTGCGATCGCGGTTGTAATGGGCACGCTCAAAATAAGGGCGCTGCCGGACGCGAAGATTTGCAGGGCCTCGGCCGCAAGGCTCTCCGCTGCGAACAGATCTGATAAAGGCTGGTCATAAAACAGTGCAATCAGCATGACAGATGACAACGCGGCGCCAGTGTAGGCAAACACTATCGTGTAGATCGTGGAGGCAATATGATCGCGTCCAATGCGCATTGCGCTCGAGTAGATCTCTCGCTTCGTGTAAGTGGGGGAGGCAATTCGCAGCTCCCAAACTGCAGAGGACTGCGTGATCGTCACATCGTTTAGCACGCCCAGCCCGCTCAAAATAATGGCCGCAACCAAAAGCTGGCTCATATCCAGGCCCGGCAGGCTTGAGGACAGGTTAAACGCGGTTTCGTCCACAAAACCGGACAGGTGCCCGAACCTGGTTGCAACGGTGCCAAGAATAGCAGCCAACAACAGGCCCGCAAACGTTCCCAACATTGCGGAGGCAGTTCGCATCGAAAAACCGTGCGCAACATGAATTACAACCAGCATGATCGCACTTGAGCCAATCACGCCCACGAGAATCCCGGGTCTTCCCGACGCCAGCGACGGCAGCATGAATCGAACGAGCACCAGCACGGCAAACGCAAGCCCAACCAGCGCCATAGCTCCCTTCGCCCGAGCTACGGCCAGCACAACCAAAACGAACAGTAGCGCGAAAAGGAGGATGGGCAGATTGCGCTCAATCCCCGTGAAACTGTAAACCGCCGAGCCGTTTGGTCCTGGCGAACTGATTACCTGAATCACGTCTCCCACAGACAGGTGCGAGGCTGCGGCAGGGCCGGGCGATTCCATCATGGCCTCTTTCCCCGCATCCTCACCCGTGGTCAGCCGGACGGTAAGCGTCACACAAGAATGCGCTCCGCTCGCGGCCAATGCGGTGCTTTCGCACTGGTGCTCCACTTCAAGAATTTCGGCCTGCTCCCGTGAAACGCCGGGCGCGGTTTGATAACCCGTTAGGGCCTGAACATGCTCAAGCCCCTCCCAGTCGGGCCGTAGCACGTACGCGCCAACAGCGGTCAGAGCCGTAATGAATGCGAGTAGAACAATGATTACCAGACGCGCCCTCGGTGAAGTTGTTGAAGCCTCAGCAGTGCGAGAAATATGTGAGTGCTGGTGTGCCATAGGTGTCTTCTTCTAAACCCAATTCAGATTTTGCGTAACCGCAGTTCTCTAACCCGGTGGTCTGCTCCCTTATGAATAACGAGGGTAGCGCGCTCGCGGGTGGGCAGGATATTGTCCGTCAGGTTAGGCAAGTTAATGGTGTTCCAAATGTCGTGAGCACGCGCCACGGCCTCCTCGTCACTGAGATTCGCGTAGGCGCGGAAATACGAGTTCTTGTCACTAAACGCAGTTGAACGTAGCTTCAAGAACCGGTTGATATACCAAGACTCAATGTGGTCTCGGTCCGCGTCCACGTAAATCGAAAAATCGAAGTAGTCCGAAACCGCTACAGCGCCCGTCTGGTCTTTTGCGGTTCTTGCGGCCTGGAGGACATTCAGGCCCTCAACGATGAGGATATCCGGCTGGTTCACCACTTCACGCTCGCCGGGAACAATATCGTAAGTGAGGTGCGAGTAAACGGGAGCGGTGACGCCGGACCGGCCCGACTTCACATCGGCCATGAACTTCATCAACGCCGCGCGATCGTAGGATTCTGGGAACCCCTTCTTCGCCATGATGCCCCGCTCTTTCAACACAGCGTTAGGTAACAAAAACCCATCCGTTGCTATCAGTTGCACACGGGGAGTGTTTGGCCAGCGGCGCAACAGCTCCCGCAATAAGCGTGCGGTTGAAGATTTACCAACCGCTACCGATCCGGCCACGCCAATTATGAACGGGACCGGAGGGCGGTGGGGTTCGCGTAAAAAGTAGTGCCGATCGTGTGACAGCCTACGAGCCGAGTTCACATACATCTGCAAAAGCGCGGAAATAGGGCGGTAAATGGCATCCACTTCCGCAAGATCCATTGGGTCGCCAAGGCTGGAGATCCGCTCAACATCCTCCACAGTCAACGGTAGCGGCGTTGAGTCTGCAAGGTCACTCCAGGCTTCGCGCGTGAAACGTTGGAACGGTGATTGCTCTGCGTAGAGCTGGGCAGGCGGATTGAAATGCACGCAATTATTTTGCCTGATTTTTCGCGTTTTTTCGCCTCGGGTGATGGCGCCCTGTTTTAGGACGTAAAGTTGTGTAGTTGAGGAGGGCAAATGCAGCGAGTTTTCAGCGTGTCAATGATCCGCGCCAGGGAGGCCGCAGCTGTGAAGGCTGCGGGCCCAGATGAACTGATGAAGGTAGCGGCGCGAGGCGTTGCTGACGCGGTGCAAGACGTGTACCAGGCCGGCGAGGTAGCTGCGCTTGTTGGCGGCGGTGACAATGGGGGAGACGCACTGTACGCGGCCGCATTCTTGTGCGAGGAGGGCATGCCCGCTAAGGCCATCGTGCTGAGCGATCATCCACACGAGCGTGCTTTGACTGCCGCGTGCGGGGCCGGGGTGCAAATCTGCCAGCCTGCTAAGACCGCCGCTGACGTGTTGCCGTTGCTTGGCTCCGCAACTGTATGGATCGATGGCCTTGTGGGCACGGGCACCGAAGGCGCGTTGAAGGAACCGCTGGCTGGGATTGTTACCGCGTTAGAAGAGGCGCGGGGCCGGTTGCCTGGCCGCAAGGTGGTGGCGGTTGACGTGCCGTCGGGACTAGCAACACCGGACGGTACGGTTCCGGCAGATGCGTTGCGTGCTGACATCGTGGGGACGATGGGCGCGTTGAAGCCGTCGGCGGGGTTCCCTCCGGCTTGCTACTACCAGCGCGAGGTCCGCCTAGTGGATTTGGGGCTCGATTTGGGGCCTCATTTTGCCCGCGTACTTGAAGGCGCTGGCGTGCGTGAGGTTGTTGCACTCCCTTCTGCTACGGATCACAAGTATTCACGCGGCGTGGTGCGCCTGGTGGTGGGCTCGCAGAAGTATCCGGGCGCGGCGGTCTTGGCTACCTTGGGAGCACGCGGAGTTGGGGCCGGCATGATCCGCCTCGTAACTGATGAAGCTGCGCGCACCCTGGTGCTGGCTGCCGCTCCCGAGGTGGTAACAGTGGATGGACGCGCGCAAGCGGTGGCAGTTGGGTGCGGTATGGACCCGCAGAACTTGGAGGATCGCAGCCGGATCGCTACACAGATTTTTGAGGCGGAAGTTCCCCTGGTGGTTGATGCGGGCGCGATTTCGATGGCGGCGCAGCTGGTGCACTCCGGTCACGCGGCGGCGCAGCAGATGGTGTGGACACCGCACGCGGGGGAGGCCGCAACGGCACTATCGATCCTGGATGAATCTGAATGGACGCGCGAACGGGTGGAGGAAGCCCCAATCAAGGCCGCAATGCGCCTGGCCGGGCTATCTAGCGCGGTAATTGCGTTGAAGGGTGCTGCCACGCTGATTGTGAGCCCGCGCGGCCACGTGTTTGTGCAGGCGCAGGCCCCCGCATGGGCGGGCACGGCCGGTTCTGGCGATGTCCTCGCCGGCGCGATTGCGGGTGTTCTTTCCGGCGTGCAGGCGCGCGTCGGGGAGGAAGCGGGCCGCCTCGAATGGGAAGAGCTAACGCGTGCGGTAGCGGCCGCTGTCTGGTTGCACGGGGTGGCGGCGCGGAGTGCGGCTGGATTCGATGATGTGGATGAGCAGGCTGGCGGAGTTGCTCTGCGTCCGGGTTATGGTTTGGAAGGTGGCCGCCCGATAGCGGCTTCTGATATTGCGCGCAATCTGCCGGGCGCTTTCGGGCAGGCCCTGCAGGCGCAGACGCATTCTGCCGGGAGGTTCTGTGACTGAAACCCCTGTGGCGGGCGAGCCACCTCGCCGCAAGTTGATTGACGCGACTACATGGAAGTTCATCCTGGTCGGCGTTGTGAACACGATTGTGGGCACAACCGTCATGTTCTTGGCGTATAACTGGCTGGGTTTTGGCTACTGGGTGTCCTCGGCGCTGAACTACATTATTGGTTCAATTGTGAGTTTCGTGCTGAATAAGTACTTCACGTTCCAAAATAGGGAGCGTTCGCTCCGCCAGGTGTGGTTGTTCATTTTGAATATTGCGGCTTGCTACCTGGTTGCCTACGGGTTGGCTAAGCCCCTGGTTTATGCGCTTACTTCGGGGCTTTCGGTGAAGGTTGCGGATAACTTGTCCATGGGCCTCGGTATGATTTTGTTTGTGGCGTTGAACTATGCGGGCCAGCGTTTTGTGGTGTTTGCCAGCAAAACGGATGCCGCCCGTAAGTAGCGTCCAAGTGGTGTCATAGTCTCGAGGGGAATGACAGTGAGTGAACAGTTAGCGCACTATCCGGCGGTTGCCGAGGTTGATGTTGCCGCGCTTGTGGCAAATGCTGCGCGCATGCGCCGTTTCGCTCCGAAGGCTCGCCACCTAGGGATTGTGAAAGCTGACGCCTATGGGCACGGTAGCCACGAGGTTTCCCGCGTGCTCGCCCGCGCGGGCTACGACATCTTGGGTATTGCCCAGCTTGCCGAGGCTCTTGACCTCAGTAGTTTCCTCAAACAAGAGGGCATTGATGGGGTCAGTGTTTTTAGTTGGATCCTGCCAGTGTCTGATGAAGGTGCCATTCGCCAAGCGATTGAAACTGGCATTGAACTGTCGGTGTCTAACCTGGACCAGCTTGATCTGATAGAGAGGCAAGGCTTGCCGGCTCGAATTCACCTGAAAGTGGACACGGGGATGGGCCGCGCCGGAGCGATCCCAACGGAGTTCCCCGCCCTCGCGCTCGCGGCGCGCAAGGCCAAGCATGTAAAGGTCGTGGGCGTGTGGTCGCATTTGGCGCGCGCCGACGAAGCCAGTGAGGCAGGCAAGCAGGCCACCGACCTGCAGATCAAGATTTTCAACGAGGCCGTGCAAGCAGCTGTAGAGGCTGGGCTGACTGATTTTGAGCGCCACCTGGCGGCAACTGCGGGCCAAATCTGGAATGAGGACGCCCATTTCGACATGGTGCGAGACGGCATCGGCTTGTACGGCCTCTCGCCAGACCCGCAGAATACGCCCTCACTGGATTTGGGGCTGCAACCGGTGATGACGTTGAAGGCTGACCTGGTGCAGGTAAAGCGCGTCCCACGGGGCCAAACCGTGTCGTATGGAGGGCAGTGGGTTGCTCCCACGGATCGTTGGCTCGGCCTGGTTCCCCTCGGATACGGGGACGGTATTCCGCGCCACGCTGCGGGTAGAGGTCCGGTCAGCGTGTACACGCGGGCAGGGAGGATCGACACGCACGTGGTTGGGCGCGTGTGCATGGATCAGTTTGTGATCGACCTCGGGCCCGCGGAGGGCAATGAGCCGCCCGCTCTGGCCGGTGACACCGTGGTGCTGTTCGGCAATCCCAACTCAAAAACCACGCCCGGGTGTCCGCTTGCGGATGATTGGGCGCAGGCGTGCGGCACTATCAACTACGAGATCATTACTCGGTTGGGTGCGCGCGTGCCAAGAGCGTACTCTTAGAGCGGCGCTGATACGTAAAGGAAGACCATGTTTACGATTACTGCAAGAAGCGCGGATGATACGCGCAGCTTGGGGGCCGCTCTTGCCCGGTTTGTGTGCGGGGGCGACATGATTATGCTAACCGGCGATCTGGGAACGGGTAAGACCACGTTCACGCAAGGGCTTGGCCGCGCTATGGGCGTGAAGGGCCGCGTTGCTTCCCCTACGTTTATCATTGCGCGCGTGCATAAGGGCAATCCGGATTTGGTGCACGTGGATGCGTATCGCATTAAGGATCTTGACGATCTAGAAACCTTGGACCTTGACACCGCGCTGGAGGAGTCCGTTCTTGTGGTGGAGTGGGGCGAGGGCAAAACCGAGTCACTTTCTGCAAACCGCCTTGAAGTGACGTTCAAAAACCCGGCCGCCGTGGACGAATTGAGTGAAAACTTGGAGCACGCTGATTCCAACATTCGCGAGGTCACTTTCAACCCGGTTGGCCCGCGTTGGATCAGTGAGGACGCGCTTGAAGAAACGCTTCGCGAGGCAGTGGAGGGAGCATACGCATGAAAGACCTATGCATTGATACCTCTGGGGGCGCGGTAGTTGCAGTTGTAACCGAGACCGGCACAGCGGAAAATGCGGAGCCTAACTCCCGCGCTCATGCTGAGCGCCTTGCCGAACTTATCTCGCTTTCGATTAGCGAGGCGGGGCTGGGCAAGACGGCAAAAGAGGCGGGCCTGGATCAGGTGATCGTCGGTACCGGGCCGGCTCCTTTCACGGGGCTTCGCGCCGGCCTCGTAACTGCTCGAGTGATTGGCCGTGTGGCTGGGATCCCCGTGCGCGGGATTGGGTCGCTGGAGGTTTTGGCGCGCGCGTACTTAGACGACATGCCTGCCGGCGCCGATATTGTGGTGGTGACTGACGCCCGCCGTCACGAGGTGTATTGGGCGCACGTGCGCGCAGCTGGCCCAAACGACGTTGAAATAATTGAAGGCCCTGCCGTAAACACCGCTGGTTTTGTGGCCAATAGGTTCCAAGGGAGCGGCGTTGAGTTCGCGGGCCCGGCCTGCCAGATCTACTCTGACGCTTTGCCGAGCACGCGCGACGCTCAAGGTTTTGATGTGGCTGTGGCGTCGCGGATTGTGCGCGCTCGCCTCGAAAATGGGGTAGAGGACTTCCCGGTGGACCCGCAGTATCTGCGTCGCCCGGATATTCACGGCGAAAAGAAGTGACCCGCCAGCCTGCTCCGGTGGTTTTGACCGCGGCGAACTTAGAACAGGTGCTGCACTTTGAGCAGCAGATTTTCCCAAAAGCAGACCAGTGGAGCCGCGCCAGCTGGATCGCGGAGCTCTCTAGCCCAGATCGCATCCACTTTGGAGTGTTTGACCGCGACGTGCTGATTGCCGCCGCGGGGGCTTCTATAAACGAGGTGGCCGATGTTCTGACCATAGGCGTGCTACCAGAATACCGAGGCCGGGGGATAGCGGGCGCGCTACTTGATCACCTGTTGCAGGTGCTTAGAAGCGCCCGGTTTTTCACGCCTAACCAGGTGCGCTACCTGATGCCTCTGGAAGGTGAGCACGCGCGCTCAGAACCCGCCAGTGTTAACGGCACGTCAAGTGAGGAAGCAAGCGAAGCCGCGGCTGGCATTGAGCGCTCGCTGCGCCGGGTTAGCCGCGTGATGCTAGAGGTCCGCGCATCTAATACCAGTGCGATCGGGTTGTATGGATCGCGCGGTTTCCAACAGATTGCACGGATCCCGCGCTACTATCGCTCTCCCAGTGAAGAAGCCGTCGTGATGGAGCTGGGCCTATCGGTGGGCAGGTAAACACCGGCCCAATTACATCCTCATAACGCGTAAAAACTAGCTCGCTGCCGCCGGTTTGATGACGATCGGTCATTATGAAACCCGAGTGTTGCCTAATAGACATGTTTTTATGACATTAACAAGTCTCAAAGTCGTCGCGAACCCCTCGGTCGGGGCGGCAGAGCAAAGCCTGCTAATTCGCGCCAAATAGCCTAAAAGTAGGAATATGTGCGAAGGGTCTGCACCGGCGTGACGATCGTATACGGTATGAGCTGCGTTTCGCGTATGTACCCTTGAATACATGGCCAATAAAAATCTCGAAACGAGGAAGCGCCGCGCCTGGAACACGAACGTGTTCGTGAAGCAACTAATGGCAATTTCCGGCCTCTTCTTCGTCATGTTCGTTATCGTCCACGCGTACGGAAACTTGAAGATGTTCCTCGGCCAGGAGGCGTACGATCACTACGCTCACTGGTTGAAGGGTGACGCCTTCTATCCGCTACTGCCTGAAGGTGGACTGATCGTTGTATTCCGCACGGCGATGATTCTGTTCGCGCTCGTGCACATCCTCGCCGCGTTCCACACCTGGTATGTTTCCAAGAAGGCACGCGCCGACCGCTACTCGGTTAAGAAGAACGTCGCAGACTCATACGCCGCGCGCACCATGCGCGTATCCGCAGTGATCTTGCTGTTCATGATTGTGTTCCATATTCTCCACTTCACCACGGCGACGATTCCTGCGGGCTTCGAAGCAAGCGAGATGTCCCCGTACATGAGGATGGTTGGAGCCTTCTCTAACCCGGCCCTCGTCGTCCTGTACGCCGTTTTTGTTGGAACCCTTGCAATGCACATCGGTCACGGCATCTGGTCGGCTCTGCAGTCCATGGGCTGGCTCCGTCGCAACACCCAGCACGTCACTGTTGTAATCGGTGGCATTGTTGCTGCAATCGTGTTCGTGATGTTCATGCTGCCGCCGGTCGCTATCGCATTCGGCTTTATTTCTTGAGGAACGTGAAATGACTGATCAGCTTATCCACGGCCTCTACCGCGAAGGCGAGAAAATCGCGGACACCAAGGCACCTTTGGATGTGCCCCTAGCGCAGTGTTGGGAAACCCGTAAGTTCAACGCAAAGCTCGTGAACCCGGCCAACCGACGCAAGCTCAAGGTAATCATCGTTGGTACCGGTCTTGCAGGTGGCGCTGCTGCCGCTTCTCTTGGCGAAATGGGCTACCACGTAGACGCATTCTTTTACCAGGATTCTGCTCGCCGCGCACACTCCATTGCTGCGCAGGGTGGCATTAACGCTGCGAAGAACTACCGCAACGACAACGACTCGGTATTCCGCCTGTTCTACGACACTGTTAAGGGCGGCGACTACCGTGCTCGCGAGACCAACGTTTATCGTCTTGCTGAGGTTTCGGCAAACATCATCGACCAGTGCGTCGCCCAGGGCGTTCCATTCGCTCGTGAGTACGGTGGCCTGCTAGATAACCGCTCGTTCGGTGGCGTGCAGGTATCCCGTACGTTCTACGCTCGTGGCCAGACAGGCCAGCAGCTCTTGATTGGCGCCTACCAGGCGCTTGAGCGTCAGGTTGAGGCCGGCACGGTTGTAGAACACCGCCGCCACGAGATGGTTGAGCTCATTGTTTCGGACGGTCGCGCTCGCGGTATCGTTGCCCGCAACATGGCAACGGGTGAGCTGGAGACCTACACGGCTGACGCTGTTGTTTTGGCAACGGGTGGTTACGGCAACGTATTCTTCCTGTCCACCAACGCGATGGGCTGTAACGGTACGGCTGTTTGGCGTGCACACCGCAAGGGAGCCTACTTTGGCAACCCCTGCTACACGCAGATTCACCCGACCTGCATCCCGCAGCACGGTGATCAGCAGTCGAAGCTGACGCTAATGTCAGAGTCGCTACGTAACGACGGCCGCATTTGGGTTCCGAAGAAGGCTGAGGACTGCAAGAAGGATCCGCGCGACATTCCAGAAGAGGATCGCGACTACTACTTGGAGCGCATCTACCCGTCGTTCGGTAACCTCGTTCCGCGTGATATTGCTTCGCGCCAGGCGAAGAACATGTGTGACGATGGTCGCGGCGTGGGCCCGGAGATTAACGGCGTTGCACGCGGCGTTTACCTTGACTTCGCAGAAGCTATTGAGCGCATGGGCAAGGACGCGGTTTCCGCTAAGTACGGCAACCTGTTCGACATGTACGAGCGCATCACTGGCGACAACCCTTACGAAGTTCCAATGCGTATCTACCCGGCTGTTCACTACACGATGGGTGGCCTGTGGGTAGACTACGACCTCCAGTCCAACCTGCCGGGCCTATTCGTGGCTGGCGAGGCTAACTTCTCGGATCACGGTGCTAACCGCCTGGGTGCTTCCGCACTTATGCAGGGCCTATCCGATGGCTACTTCGTTCTTCCGAACACGATCAACGACTATCTCGCTGGTGCGTTTGGCTTCGACAAGCTTGACGAGAACTCGCCTGCCGTTCAGGAGGCCTTGGACTCCACGCAGGCTCGCATTGACAAGCTCATGTCGATCGACGGTAACCGTTCCGTTGACTCGTTCCACAAGGAACTCGGCCACATCATGTGGGAGTACTGCGGTATGGAGCGCAACGAGGAGGGCCTCAAGAAGGCTATTGGAATGATCCGCGAACTTCGCGAAGAGTTCTACAACAACGTGCGCATTCCGGGTAAGACCAAGGGCGAGATGAACCAGTCTTTGGAAAAGGCCGGCCGCGTTGCAGACTTCCTCGAGCTGGGTGAACTGATGTGTATCGACGCATTGCACCGCGAGGAGTCCTGTGGTGGCCACTTCCGTGCAGAGCACCAGACACCTGAAGGTGAAGCGCTTCGTCATGATGACAAGTTCACCTACGTGGCTGCCTGGGAGTTTGGCGCCGACGGCGTTCCGACCCTGCACAAGGAAGACCTGATTTACAACAACATCGAGCTTAAGCAGCGGAGTTACAAGTGAACATCACCCTTAAGATTTGGCGCCAGGCCAATCCCGAAGACGCTGGCGCGATGCACGAATACCAGGTACACAATGTGTCGGAAGACTCGTCGTTCCTGGAAATGCTGGACATCCTCAACGAAGAACTATTCGAGGCTGGCGAAGAGCCGATCGCGTTCGACTCGGACTGTCGTGAAGGCATCTGTGGCCAGTGTGGCGTTGTAATCAACGGCGTTGCACACGGGCCGGAGGTCACCACCACCTGCCAGCTCCACATGCGTTCGTTCAACGATGGTGACACAATCACCATCGAGCCGTGGCGCGCAACCGCATTCCCGATTATTCAGGACCTGGTTGTTAACCGCTCGGCTCTGGACCGCATCATTCAGGCCGGTGGCTACATTTCCGTGAACACGGGTGCAGCTCCGGACGCTCACGCCACGCCGGTTCCAAAGCAGAACGCTGACCGTGCGTTCGAGGCCGCTGCTTGCATCGGTTGTGGTGCTTGCGTAGCTGCCTGCCCGAACGCCTCGGCAATGCTGTTCACCTCCGCTAAGGTCACCCACCTGAACCTGCTTCCGCAGGGCCAGCCGGAGAACCTTATGCGCGTGAAGAACATGCTGAACCAGCATGACGCGGAAGGCTTTGGCACGTGCACGAACATTGGTGAGTGCGCGGCCGTCTGCCCGAAGCAGATTCCGCTGGATGTTATTTCTACGCTGAACCGCCAGCTTGGAAAGGCCGTCTTGAAGGGCGTGTAATCCAAGCCGTATTGGCCAAGCAAAAGGTGGCTTCGAGAATAATCTCGAAGCCACCTTTTTGTTGCCGTAGTGCAGCGGCTAGTACAGTCCTGCGTGTTTGAGGGCGTTTGCGAGGCCGTCCTCTTCAATGTGGGTAGAGACGAAATCCGCTACCTCTTTCACTTCTGGAACTGCATTACCCATCGCGATGCCCATGCCTGCAGTAGCAACCATTTGCAGGTCGTTCAGTTCATCCCCAACAGCTACGGTTTGCTCAATGGGGAAGCCAAGGACCTCGGCTACCTCCTTAAGCCCTGTGCCCTTGTTGTATGCAGATAGCATCACCTCTCCCGTATTTGCCACGCCGGTATCAACCGAAGCGGGAATGATGAGGATCTGGGGGCCAAGATGCGCGTTAACGTCTTCGAGCGTGAGGTCCGAGGTTGGGGGAATGGTAATCATCCCTTTAGATGAGCCCGCTGGAAGTCCTTTCTTGACGTACGGGGTGACCTGGTCTATGTAGGCGCTCCATCGCTCAACTGCTTCGGGAGTGGACTGGAAAAACATTTCCATAAACCCCTCAGCTGGATGAAGCCCATCCGGGGTTTGCCACAGGCTCATAATGCCGTGTTCGCGAAAGTAAGCTTCAGCCTCTTCTATGAACTCTTTAGAGAGCCGGTGATCGAAAAGGTCTTCCCCATTAAGGCGGGCATGAGCGCCATTTGCGCCAATGAATCCTTGAAAGCCTAGGTCCCACAGCCACGGGTAGATCTCGGGTGCAGACCTGCCCGTGCAAATCCACAGGGTGTGCCCGTTATCGTATACCTTCTTCAGCGCCTCGCGCGCGGATTCGGGAACGGTTTGATGCTGGGTAACAACGGTTCCATCAAGGTCGAGGAATACTAGTCTTTTCATACTTTTATCGTCTCACACTAATGGAGAGGGGAGGCAATAGGCTCTGGTGTGGGATTGTGCCGCTCAGGGTTTAGAATGCTTGAGGTGATGGAAATGAAAGATGCTTTGGTCTTAGGTATTGAGTCGACGTGTGACGAGACTGGCGTGGCGCTGGTTCGCGGCGGGCAGCTGTTGGCTGATCGTACAGCCACGTCGATGGACGAGTACGCCCGTTACGGCGGTATTATCCCCGAGATCGCCTCGCGCGCACACCTTGAATCTTTCTTGCCCACTCTTGAAGCGGCGTTAGATGAGGCCGGAGTGCAGCTTTCTGACGTGGACGCGGTTGCTGTTGCGGCAGGGCCCGGTCTGGTGGGGTCGCTAACGGTTGGGATTTGCGCTGGTAAGGCTCTGGCCGCCTCCTTGGGCGTGCCAGTGTACGGGGTGAACCACGTGCTGGGTCATTTGGCTGTTGATGAGCTGGTGCATGGGCCGCTTCCAGATAAGTTCATTGGGCTGGTTGTATCGGGCGGACACTCTAACCTCTTGCTCGTAAACAATATTGCAACCGATGTGCGCGAGCTGGGCGGCACCCTCGATGATGCGGCCGGCGAAGCGTTTGACAAGGTTGGCCGCCTGCTGGGGTTGCCGTATCCGGGTGGTCCACACGTAGATAGGCTGGCGCAGCAGGGCGATAGGGAAGCGATTAAGTTCCCGCGCGGACTCTCGGGTGGACGCGATAAGGAGCGCTACCGCTACGACTTCTCATTCTCGGGTTTGAAAACCGCAGTTTCGCGCTACGTGAAGGCCAAGGAGCTTCGTGGTGAACCGATCAGCAAGGCTGACATTTGCGCTGGTTTTAGTGAGGCCGTGAATGATTCGCTGACGGCTAAGGCTGTTCGGGCAGCGCTTGACCACGATGTGAAGACGATTGTGGTTGGAGGCGGGTTTTCCGCAAACTCGCGCTTGCGTGAACTTTTGACTGAGCGCGCAAATGCGGTTGGCGTTGAGGTTCGAATTCCGCCAATCCGCTTCTGCACGGACAATGGGGCACAGATCGCGGCAATGGGTTCGCAGCTGGTGCGTAACGGTGTGGAGCCCTCAACCTTGCAGTTCTCACCGGATTCGCAGATGTCGCTAGACGAGATGGCGATGGCGTAGCGTACGCAAAAGCCTCCAAGAAAAGTATGCAGCTACGACGTCCGCGGGCATTCCCAACGACAGCTTCATGAGCGCTAGCCATTGCACGTTATCGGTGAAGTAGAGCGGGATTTGAACGCTGAGGCGGGCTACGAACACGAAGAACCATATCCACGTGATCTGGTAGTAGCGCAGTCGGGTGAGCTTCCACTCTTCACCTTTACGCCAACGGGTTTTCTCCCCGCGCACTGCTCCGAGCATGACGCCCAGTAGCGGCCAGCGCACCAGGATGGAGATCAGCAGGAGCGAGCCGTAGAACGTGTTTTTCAAGATGGAGATGGCAAATACGTTGACGGCTTGTCCCGTTTTCCATGCCACAAATACCGAGGCGCTCATGCTGAGCACGCCGATGAGGGCCGGGCGCACGGGAAGCCGCTGAATCAGGCGTATGAGTGCGGCGATCGATGTAAAACCAAGAGCCAGGCCAGCGGGTAGCAGGTAGTCTCCCGTGATGTTCAGTCCAACAAGAAAAATTATCGTGGGGACAACGGCTTCAACTAGCACGCGCCAGCCGCCGATGACGGTGAGAGCGTCAAACTCGTCTTCGTTGATGGCGGCTAGACCACTTTTCTTCTTCTCTTCTGCGGGCGTTAGCTCTTGCGCGGCGGTCATGTTTCCCCTTTTTGTCTATGTCAGCCACAGAAAGGATAGTTGGAACCGCGAATAAACGCCTACATTCTGCGGTTTTGCTGACGGAGTGCCATGAACTTGGATGGCGGCGTCGCACGGTGAATGTCAGTAACTGGTCTTTTGGGATATTGACTTTGGCGCCACCTGGGTTTATCGTTAATCAATAATATTGATGAACGATAAGGAGGGTGTGATGTCTCGACTTGAAAAAGTGCCGTTCTGGTTCGCGGTTGCGCTGGTGTGGCTACTGTCGCTACTGGTTATTGCCGGTCAGACGGTGACAGTTATTGAACTGGCAAGTGGGAAACGCATATTTGGTGGCGCTCCAATTAGCGCCTGCGACTTGCCGAATTTCTGTTTGCAGGGCGAATCGGAGGTTCCGCTAAGCTACGTCTCGACCACTAGCATTCAGCTTGCTATTGCTGAGGCCGCGCTTGTCGCTGTGGTGATCGCTGCGGGCCTCGTTATTGGTACTGCGGTTATCCGGGCAATCAGTAAGGGCCGCGCTTTTGAGAGGCGCACCGTGCGGCTTATGGGAGCGACCGGTCTAGTGCTCGCGCTAGGTGGAGTTGTCTGTGGTTTTGTCTCCGACGCGGCTAGGTCTGCCCTGCAGCAGGACCTGATTGCGTTCCAAGAGGCCGTGCACCCTGGGTCTGGCACTCTTGTCGTGGGGGAGAAACCGCTACTTGCCATGGCGCTGTTCTTTGCGGGAGTGTTGGCGCTGGCGCTGTGGGCGGCGTTTAGGCAGGGGGCACGTATGCGGGAGGAGCTCGACTATGTCGTCTAAACCATTGCCGCATCGCGTTGAGGTGACGTTAGATGCTGTGCTTTTGCAAAGAGGGATGACGCTCACCGCGCTATCCGAGGCCACGGGAATCACGATGGCTAACTTGTCGATTCTAAAAACGGGCAAGGCGCGCGCGATTCGGTTCTCTACGCTCAGCGCAATCTGTGAGGTCCTTCAGTGTCAGCCGGGGGACATTCTCAAGCTCGGTTAGTTTACCAATGCATGATTTCTAGCTGTCGAAAATGGGGCGTTGAGAGGTGTTGCGAATAGTTTATTAGGTCTCTTGCTATCACAAAGGTTACAAATTGGTTACTGTGACATCACTTCGAGGTTAACATTGGGTAAACTTGGTTCGTTCCAAGGAACTTATTCGTGAAGGCAAAGCCGCTTTCCCTAATTGTTTAAGCAGTGAGTAACTTGCCTGCGGCCGCATTCACAATCACAGAAGGCCAACAGGAGTAGATGTGAGCGTAACTATAAAAATAAATGATGTTGTGAAACGTTTCGGGGACGTGACTGTTATCCCCGGTCTTACAACGGAAATCAAAGAAAGCGAATTTTTCACCCTATTAGGACCTTCAGGGTGCGGTAAGACCACCTTGTTGCGCATGATCGCCGGTTTTAACTCCATTGAGGATGGTGACATTTACTTTAATGATCAAAGGATTAACGACGTAGATCCCGCCAAGCGCAGCATTGGCATGGTGTTTCAAAACTATGCTATTTTCCCCCATCTTTCGGTTCGTAAGAACGTGGAATTTGGACTAAAGAATATTAAGTTCCCCAGAAAAGATATCCGCGATAGAGCCCAAAAATACATTGATCTAGTGCACGTAGATAAATGGGCTGACCAAATGCCCGACAACCTATCTGGCGGTCAGCAACAACGCGTTGCGCTTGCACGTGCACTAGTTACGTCGCCCGACGTGTTGCTGATGGATGAGCCTTTGTCCAATCTAGACGCAAAACTGCGTGTGGAGATGCGAGAAGTGATCCGCGAGATCCAGCAAAGCGTTGGTATTACCACAGTTTACGTCACCCACGATCAAGAAGAAGCAATGGCGGTATCCGACCGTATTGCGGTTATGAAGGAAGGTGTAATCCAGCAAATTGGAACCCCGCGCGAGCTCTACCACCGCCCGGCCAACACCTTTGTCGCAGGATTCATTGGCAGAACGAATGAGGTTCCTGGAACTTTGGAGCATGTTGGGGATAGCCTGAAGCTTCACCTGGCTAACCAAACCATTGATCTACCCCAGCCGTTTGCGCAAAGTTTGATGGCGGCCAAGGATGAAGGAGTAATTGCTTCCATTCGGCCTGAGCACTTGGAAATTACCCCCGAACCCACGTCTACGAGTGTCCCCGCTGTAGTTGAGCATTCGGTGTACTTGGGTGCCTCCATCCGGTACTTCCTCAGGCTAGAAGATGGTACTGCTATCGAGGCTGAGCAAGAGTCGGATCTAGATGACTCCTACGCTGACGGCGCAAAAGTTAACGTCGATATAAAAATCAACAAGGTCAATCTTTTCTCAGCAGACGGCTCTACCAACCTGCTTACAGTGGCCGCGCGCGGTGGTGAGGAAAACTAATGAGCGCGAATATTTCTGCAAGCCCGGTCTCCGCCGGCGGGGCAGTGAAACAAAAGCGTAGGCGGTTGCCAAAGCTGGATATGTGGAGCGGCGTTTCGCTTGCTTTACTTCTGCTATTTGGTCTTTTCCTTGTATATCCGCTCTTCAACGTTCTGCGCGAATCGATAGTTAATGGCGAAGGCGAGTTCACCCTAGAGTACTTCTACCGTTTCTTTGCGAACTCGTACTATTTTCAGACCATCAAAAACAGCTTCGTGCTGAGTATTACCGTCACCTTGGTTTCGCTGCTAATTGGTGTGCCGTTTTCCTACTTCTACTCTTTCTTTAGCTTGAAAGGGCGGAAGGTACTCTTCGTTGGTGCGGTCCTATCCGTCATGTCCGCACCCTTCATCGGCGCGTACGCATGGATCTTGTTACTCGGCAGAAACGGCCTGATTACGCAGTTCTTTAAGCAAACACTTAGCATAGAGCCACCTAGCATCTATGGATTCTGGGGCTTGGTTATTGTCTTAAGTCTGAAGCTATTTCCCCTTGTGTCTTTATACATGAACGCTGCTTTTAGAAGCATCGATTCATCTTTGCTTGAGGCAGCATCTTTGATGGGAAGCACGGGGCTAAAACGGATCTGGCAGGTCATATTGCGCCTCACCATTCCGACGCTACTCGCAGCCGCCCTGCTCGTGTTCATGCGCACATTCGCCGACTTTGGTACTCCGCTACTTCTTGGACAAAACTATCGGACATTTACGGTTGAGATTTACAACCAGTACCTAGGTGAAACAGGACAGAACCACAACTTTGCGGCAGCAATTGGAATCATTGGCGTGATCGTCACGACGATTGTGTTCTTGATTCAGAAGTACGTTGCTGGAAAGTTTAACTTCCAGCTGCGCTCCAGTCGCCCGATCCAACCCAAGAAGCCGCGTGGTATCGGCGGTGCCCTCATCTACATTTACCAGTATGGTTTGATCGCATTTGCGTTGCTCCCGCAGTTCTATGTTGTGTACCTGTCATTCCGCAAGAACTCCCAATCCCGTTTCTTGCCGGGCTACACCCTGGATTCATACCGGCAGGCCGCGAACCGTCTGCTTGAGCGCTCGATCTACAACACGCTCGTACTGGCAGCAATCTCGATGGTAATCATCATTGTGTTGTCGATTCTCATCGCATACCTTGTGGTTCGCCGACCTAGCGCGATCAATAACTTCATCGACACCACGTCTATGATTCCCTACATCATGCCTGGCGCGGTCATCGGTATTGCTCTTGTGATCTCGTTTAACTCGGCTCCACTTGCCCTAACCGGAACCATGACCATTATGATCATTGCTCTGGTTATTCGCCGTATGCCATACACGATCCGCTCTGCAACGGCCTCGTTGATGCATCAGCCGATTTCGATGGAAGAGGCATCGCGCAGCTTGGGGGCATCTAAGCTGAAGACCTTCTGGAAGGTCACCGTTCCCCTAATGGGATCCGGGATTGCATCGGGTGCGATCTTGAGCTTTGTAACCATCGTGACTGAAATGTCAGCCGCAATTATTTTGTACAACAACCAGACGATAACCCTGACTATGTCTGCATATGTGGCAATCACAAGAGGAAATTACGGGCTTGCGTCCGCATTCTCTGCGGTATTGACGCTTATAACGGCTGTCATTCTCATTGTGTACTTGAAGTTCACAAAGGAAGAAGACGTCAGGCTTTAGAGATTTTCAAATATCCGCAAAACTATAAGGAGTAACAATGCGTTTCAGAAAAGCCGTCGCCGTGGTCGGTGCTCTGTCATTGGCTAGTGTTGGCCTAGCAGCTTGTGGAGGAGGTGAAACTGCGGACGGGGAGAATAATCGCCTCGTGCTGTATTCTTCGATGACGGAGAATGACCTCAATGTCCTCTCGGATCTTCTAGAGCAAGAGTTTCCCGGAATCGATATTGAGATCGTGAATGGCTCTGCTGGCGAACTGACTGCACGTATCAAGTCGGAAGCGGGTAACCCGCAGGGAGACATGATGTGGGGCGGTTTGGACGTCTCTAACGGAGATGCACACTCCGACATTTTCGAGCACTGGCTGTCCGATTATGAAGACACCATTGAAGATGCCTACCACTCGCCAAACGGTTTCTACAACGTAGACCACCTCTCGACTGTGGCATTTGCGGTTAACACCGACCTTGAAAAAGAGCTAGGGCTGAATATCAAGGGCTACGCGGATTTGCTTGATCCGAAGCTAAAGGGCCGCATCACCATGGCGGATCCCACTTCGTCTTCGTCGGCCTGGAACAACATTTCTAACATCATGTCCGTCTTCGGCAATGGTAGTGATGAGGCGTACAAGTACATCGATGACCTATTGAGCAATGACCTCGTGATCGCATCCTCGTCATCTATTCCGTTCACTGCAGTAGCAGATGGAGAGTACGTTGTGGGACTGACCTATGAGGATGGCATTGCGTCGCTGCTGAAGTCGGGCACCGACAACATCCGCATGGTCTACCCGGAGGAGGGCACGAGCGCTACCGCGTTCGGAACAGCGGTGATCAAGGGCGGTCCGAACTCGGACCTTGCTAAGCGAGTCATCAACTACATTATGAGCCCTGAAGGCCAGGTTGCTTTCGCTGAAGGAGTTGGCACCGTTCGCGTGACAACCAAGGAACCGTACGAATCTGAATTCCTGCCGAAGTCCGACACCATCAAGTGGGTAGACAGGGATGTTAAGTGGCTCACCGAACACCGAGATGAGGTTGTCGCTAAGTGGACTGAGCTGTTCACCGCACACCAGTAAAACAAAGGAGTAAGGAAACTTACCTCTGGAATCCAAAGTAGTTGGGACAAGAACCTCCAGTTCTTGTCCCAACTACTTTTATTTGCCCTACCCTAAAGGGTTGCTATCGGATAGCCTCGGCTCCTACTGCCGGCGCACTTCTTTCTTGAGCTCGTTGGGTTTGCTGGCTAGGAAGGTAAGTGGGTCGATCGGGTGGCCGGCCTTGAATTCGGCCTGCATAAGTTCAACCATCGCTCGCGGGCCGTCCTTGTGTCGCGCAGCCGCAATGCTGAGTCGCTGGTAGGCCGCTCCCTTGCGCATAATCTCGTGAATATGCTCAAGCTCGTCGCGGCAGCCGATCTCATCGGCAATGGGTAGCAGCTCGGGAAGCATATTCCGGATCGTGGTTGTCACATCTTCCTGGTTGCCAGCCTCGTCAACGATCAGGTTGGCTTCCATGCCGTAGCGCGACGCCCTCCACTTGTTCTCCGCAACATACCAGTCGGGAATACGGGGCAGTTCTTCGCCGCGGTCGTACATGCGCGAATAGTATTCAACCAGTGTGGCCGTGAGGGCAACGAGCACGCCCACCTCGCGAATGTTCGTGGCTGCGTCAAAAACGCGAATCTCAATGGTTCCCAGCTTTGGCGAGGGGCGAATATCCCAGCGAATCTCAGAGAAGTCGCTGATAATGCCGGTTCGCGTCACGTCCTCAACGTAACGCTCGAGGTCATCCCACTTCTCAAACTGGCGCGGAATGCCGGCCGTGGGTAGCTGCTGGAAGTACATGGCGCGGTTAGACGCGTACCCGGTGTCTTCACCCGCCCAGTATGGCGAGGAAGAAGACAGCGCCTGCAGATGCGCAAACCGCGTGAGTAGGGCATTTAGAATGGGCAGAACCTTGGCGGCGTCCTCAATGCCGATGTGCACGTGAACACCGTACAGCTGCATCTGTCTGCCCCAATACTGCGTTCTTTCCACGAGGTCGTTGTAGCGGCCCGTGTCGGTAACGCGCTGGTATGCGGGGGTTGCAAAGGGGTGCGTGCCCGCGGTTGCCAGGTCGATGCGCATCGGCGTGGTCACCGGCTGGATGATCGCGATGTTCTCAAGCAGGTCATCCAAACATTCAGAGGCGAGGCGTCGCGGTTTCGACGTGATCTCAATGGTGTTGAGGAGCATCTCTCGGTGGATGTTCGGCACATCGCCCAAAGACTCCACGATGTCCATGACGGCATCGGCACTTTGTCTGAGGTCGCCCGTGTCCTTATCGATCATCTGGAGTTCCCACTCCACGCCAATCAGGCCGCGTTCAGACTGTTCGAATTTCATGCTGTCCCCCAGGTCTCCAGCGTTTTCAGCAGTCAGAGATCAGTCTAAAGGAAGCACGCGCCGTCCTGCCTGTTTGGACAGGACGTGAAAGCTACGGAACGCGCAACTCGGTGAGCGGATCGCGGTTTCCAGCCCAGAGTGCGGGAACTATAGAAGCCAGTGTGCTAAGCACTGTCATGGCGATTATTAGAGCGAGACTGAAACGAATAGTGGGGTAGGGGGCTTTCAAAAACGCGAGCGCCAGGACGCCGATCGCCGTGCCGCTGATACTCCCAACGGTTGCAATTAGTAGCATTTGTCCCGTCACCAGGCCGATAATCATTCTTCTGCTCGCGCCGAGCGCGCGACGCCTGCCAAAGTCTCTGCGTTTAAGAAGTGCGACGGCCCACACGAGTGTCATTGCGAGTGCGGCTGCTACCCCCACCGAAATCAGTACGGACACATAGTTGTTCCGGGTGAGCTCTCCCTTCACGGCCTCACGTACGTTAACGAGGTCAGTTGAGGACTCAAGGCTGTAGTCGTCTGGCGAATGTCCCGTGAGATAACTGCTAACGATCTTGAGCACAAGCGGGACATCTTCTGCACGTGCCGTAGTTATAACCAGAGAGCTTATTGGTGCTGATTCGTCTGCGTTATGAGGAATAATCACGCTGTTTGCAAGAAAATCAAGAGAGTCTGGTAGCTCGATTGGGCCGCGGATGACAATGTCTTCCCCTTCGGGAACAACCCGAACCACTCCCGTGTCACGTTCGAATCCAAGAGTTTGCAGAGCCCCTCGGGATGCTAACGCACTAGTTGGGTGTTTCATTGTCTGAGTTGGAAACGCGTGACCAACGGCGGGTAGCCAAGTGGTGTAGATGTCGCTTGCTGACACGCGGGTGCCGTCCTCATTCGCAGAAATAGTTACGTCAACAGTGCGTCCAATTCCAGTTGCCGCTTCAACCACGCTGTATCGTTCGAGTTCGCTCACCCAGCTAGTGTCTAACCCCAGTGCACCGGCATTGTCATGCAGTGTGACTGATCGAATTTCAGCAGAGTCGATTTGCGCGAGTACCTGTGCTTGCGCGCCCTCGCCTCGTCCTGCCGTTAGTACAACGACGCAACTAGCAATTGCTACAACCAAGAATAGGGCGATGGAAGTTACCGGAGCGGCTAACGTAGATTTCCAAATCTCTCGAAAACCTGAGCGCGTTTTGACTCGTCGAGGCGAGTAACTAGCCGGATGGTTATTGCTCATACGAGCACCCGCCGACTTGGGGGAGTACAAGATGGGTGTCGGCACGCTCTGCCAGTTCAGGGTCGTGCGTTACGAGAATAACGCATGTGCCCTTGTTGGCGACCTCTCGCAATGTGGAGAAAACGGTTGCGGCTGAAGCCGGGTCAAGGTTGCCCGTAGGTTCGTCGGCAAACACCACTTTTGGCCTTGTTATCAGCGCGCGGCATAGTGCAATGCGTTGACTTTGGCCGCCTGAAATCTGGGTGGGTTTGCGTTCTGGGGGAATGTCAACCTGTAGTTGTTCGATTAGTTCAAGGGCTTGATTTTTATACGCGTCGGGTGATTCGCCTCTGTATAGTGCGGGTTCGGTGATGTTTTCAATCACTGACCTCGTTGGATCCAGGAGGGCATCCTGGAACACGAATCCGAAATAGAGTGCCCGGATGGTGGCGCGTTCAGCCTCGGATAAATCGTCAACTCGGTGCCCAAACAGGTGAATCGATCCAGAAGCGATTTGTGACATGAGGGCCAGTAGGTACAGGCGCGTCGATTTGCCGCAGCCGGAAGGACCTGTCAAAGCGGACAGAGTGCCAGCGAAGAACTCTTGTGTCCAGTCGTTCACTACAGGAGGCAGATGCTTACGGTAGTGAAAACTGACATTTTCGGCGACGAGGACGGGGGCACTCACTGCGTGTCCTCAATGCGCGCTCCTGCATTTGGGCCAACCCGTACCACTTGCTCCGAATCCACACCTTCAACGATTGACTGCCCGCCTACAGTAGCAATAACAGTTACCGGTAGCTTGGTTCCGTCCTGCGCGATCACGGCTGCAGAGCCGTCGTCGCCGTTGGTTATAGCCGCGGTAGGAATGACAATGCCAGCGACACGCTCAACCACGTGAATGAGGCTTGGAATCCGCGCTGTTGAGCTTGATAGCGCCGCGCAGCCGTCGCCGCAGATTGATTCTTGGCCTGCAGCAGGAGCAAGAATGACTGTGCTGGAACCATCATCCTTGGGCGCCCCGATTTCAGATACCGTGGCCTCCCAGGAGTCTTCGCCGAATTGGAGCGTGACCCTCATGTTGCTGGTGATGATACTTGCCTGTGCGGCGGGCGCCTCAATCGTGAAACTGGGCTCACCATAGTACGCTTCCCCAAGAAGCTGACCGGGTTCTACGCGGATTCCAACTCGTGTGTCTTCAGCCCAACTAATGCGTGCGGGAAACTGTGGAATGGCGATAAATGAAGATGCGGCTACGACGTCGGTTTGCTCAAGACCATGTTGTGTCTGCCAACCGCGAGTTGCTTGTCGTGTTGCCTCATCGAAGTAACCGGTAGCTTCAAGGGTTGCGTCAGATGTGTCAGTCAAGAACTGTTGGAATTGTTTGACATCAGGGCCTTCGTCTTGAGAAGCAAGATCACGATAGATCGGAATATCTCCGTGCAATGCGAAGGTGGGGGCAAGGTCGATTGAGAAAACCTCACTACCGTTTTCGAAGGAGCTGGAAGCGCCCGCGCTCAGCCGGGTCAAGATTCCGGACCTCGTAGCTATAACTGGTACGCTCTTATCCCACGTCAAGGAAGCGTCTAGCCGTATATCGCGGGCAAGTTCCCCTTCTTTAGCTGCAACTAGTGCAAAATCGGAGCCTTGAAACACTTCAGTTTTAGGAAAAGTCAGTTCGCGAATTGCCCAGCCAGTAACGATGCCCACGGTAAGTACTGCGATAGCGGCAAATAGTAACCGTAGTTTCGCTTGCACGGTGGCTCCTCACTGCATTGCAAACTGTTGTTGTAAATATAGCCATTAGCGGTTATGGACGGGACTATGAAATGTATTCGTACCAAAATGCGGATAGGTATTGTGTGTAGATTAGGTGACTGTTTATATGAGCACAAGCGCAAACAAATTGCAGAATAGGTGGTCTCCATGAAGAGAATCAGAAGTGTTCTTGTTGCGGCAAGTGTTTTGGCGCTTATGGTGGAACGTATGCATACTGCATTGCGGGTAGGCCGTGAACCGGCATGATTTGAAAAGATTCGCTTGTTTATCGGGCGTTGCCTGCGTGATCCTCACCGTCGCCGGGTGCAGTGGCATTCCTTCAGCCGATAGCGATGTCCCGACCTCTCGGAACACTATTTCCACTTCGGATTTGAAGTACTCCAGCATGGAGGAGTGGGTGGGTGCGCTTGTGCAGTGTATGCATGATGCGGGCTGGAGCAATGTCGTAGCTACAGAAGTTAACTGGGGGATCCAGGATGACACTGTAACAAAAGAACAAATGGGCGCATTTAATCAATCTCGCTTCGAGTGTGAGGCGCAAGTGGGAGTAGCGCCAAACGATCTGCCCTTAACTGATGATCAGATTCGGCTTGTTTACCGCCATTGGGTGAAGCAGAAGGAATGCCTTGAAGGCCTCGGGTACGAAATATCTGCCCCGCCCAGTGAGGACACCTTCGTTGCGCAAGCGAAAGCTGACAAGGTGGGGGCAGGGTGGTCTCCATTCGCTCAGATCACTCCGATGGAAGGAAATCTTGACGAGATTTTCCAACAGTGCCCGCAGATGCCTCCCGGCATGTGAACCTCGGCTGCGTGCGCTCGCGGTTATGGGCGAGTGAAGTGATTCCACGTGTTTAATGTAACCGCTTTGCGATGACTGCCTGGTGACGCCCGTCAACCCTTGTTGCAATGACGGTAATGGGGTTGTTGTGATCCGCCGTTCGGGGCGCCAAAATGCGTTTTAATGCCGTTTGCAAGGCTGCGGGATTAATGTCCGTCCCGCGTTTCTTGACCTCCACGCTGGTTGGCTCGAGTGCGCGTAGTGCCTTCGAGACGGCTTTCGGCCGTAGCTGCGTCACGTCCAGCACTTCGAATCCGGTAAGCGCGTTACCTTCCTTCCCCGCAACGATTTCGTTTGAGGCCAGGTAGGCAATAGATGGCGAAATCGGGCCTTCTAGCGCCGTGCTGTCTACAAATTGGGCGATGAGGCCGGCGCGGATTATCGCCGGGTCCGGTTCCCACAAATATTTGCCAAGGCCCGCGCTGTCCAACTGTTTGGCCGGCTCCGAGGGGTCGCAAGCCTGTCTGAAAGTAAATGCCTCACTACCCTTGATTACGGTGGCGCTGCGCCCTGGGCCGTGGCTTTGTAGCGCCGGGCTCCACAGGCCTGCTTCGAGTAGCTGCCCGTCCACACAAACCCAGTTCGCCTCAAAATCAGAGGGGATATGCTCATAGGCCAAACCGGGGGCAACTTTGAGTCCGAGCGCGTCAAAGCCGCCCTCGCGCAGCGGCTCGCGCCACGACAGCGCGGCGGGGAGGGAGGGAGACCACTCTTCGGGCGAACTAATGCGCCTCCCGCCAGCTGCGGCGCCGGTGCGCCGGGCAGGGTCAGCAACGATCGCCTGCACGCCCTCGCTAATTAAATGCTCAATGTCGAGAGCGGTTACATCCCCCAGGTTGGCCTCGCAATCGGGCATAAATCGCAGATTAACCTTGGTGCAGGCAACGGCCTCCGGGTTAATATCCCACGATCGCACGCGCAAGCCCAGAGTGGCCATCGCCAGCGAATCGACACCAATGCCGCACCCCAGGTCCGCAACCGTGGTGATTCCCGCGTCCTTGAACCGAGCGGCATGCATTGCAGCCACCTGCAACCTCGTTGCCTGTTCCAGACCGTCGCGCGTGAAGATCATGGCGCGGGCAAACTCGCCCAACTTATCTTCGGCTTGCCTCCGCAATGTCAGCTGCGTGAGCACAGCCGCGCGTTCTCCCGCCTCAAGCTCAAAATTTGCGACGGCGCCCTCACGTGCAGATTCGTCGAGTTCCTGTAGCTCACTCAAAGCTTGCCAGGGGAGTGGCCTTAGAACCAGCTCGATAGGAGAAATGCTCACGAGGCTCCTTCGGATCCAACTTTTGGCACTCAGCTTGCAAGAGTGCTAATCGAAGATCTAATCTTGTACATGTAACGCTTACCGTATCCGACCACCCGCGACGGCGGATGCAGCAAATGCGTGCAGTTCAACTACGAATGTGAAAGGGAGTTGGCCAATGTCGATCTCCATTAAACCACTTGAGGATCGTATTGTGATCCAGCAGGTTGAAGCCGAGCAGACTACGGCTTCAGGCCTTGTTATTCCTGATACTGCGAAGGAAAAGCCGCAAGAGGGCACCGTTGTTGCAGTTGGTCCGGGCCGTGTCGATGACAATGGTAACCGCGTTCCGATGGATGTTTCCGAAGGTGACGTTGTTATCTACTCCAAGTACGGCGGCACCGAGGTTAAGTACCGCGGTGAGGAGTACTTGATTCTCTCTGCTCGCGATGTCCTCGCGATCGTTGAGAAGTAACTAGCTCTTCAAAAAGAATCCCACGCCATTGGCGTGGGATTCTTTGTATGTTGCTTAAGCTACGCGGAAGCGCTTCTTACGATTAATAATTTCGCGCCGCTCTTCTTCGGTCAAACCGCCCCATACGCCGTATGGTTCCTGTACGCGTAGGGCGTGCTCGCGGCACTGTTCAAGTACGGGGCAAGAGGCGCAAATTGCCTTGGCGGCCTCCGCACGGCGACGCCTAGTTGAGCCGCGCTCGCCTTCCGGATGGAAGAAAAGTTCCGTGTCCATGTCGCGACACGCGCCGAGGTATTGCCAATCCCACCGATCCGCTACGGGACCGGGAAGCCTGGAGATATCTGTCATCCTTCTGCTTCCTTTCATATCGCCTCTGTCTGCGACCAGAACCTATATTATTAGTTATGCAAAAGTTGTTCAAGACCCTTCCGCATATTGTTCGAAACTTTTATGAAGTTAGGCTCCGGTGGCGCTTCGCTTCTTCGGGCGTAACAATATTAATAGGTGATGCACCTTAATAATTTCTGAGAATTGTCCAAACTGGAGATGAACAATGCCCCGCCCAGATCTAAGCGCGCACATGAATCCCGCGCCGCTAACCATCGCAACGGTTGCGCAGCGCCTGGGAGTCTCCGCGTCTACGATCCGTACTTGGGAGCGCCGTTATGGGCTTGGGCCAAAACGCGAGCCGGGCAAGCGCAGAAGGTATAACGAGATTGAGCTGAAGCGACTTGAACAAATGGTTCGCCTGGTGCGTTCCGGCGTGTTCCCTTCGGATGCGGCGCAAGCGATTAAATCTTCTGATGAAGTTCTCACCGATAGTGAATCTGCAATTACGGTCGAGTCAATTCTTGATACAGCGCGCCAAGGCGACTTCAACTCCCTCCAGCGCAATCTTGACGTGCTGATCTCCCGAGACGGCCTGCTACACACCTGGCACGAGTACATTGGCCCCGCGATGCGCGGCACCTACTACCCGCCCAAAGGGGATAAACCCGGCATCGCCCCCAGGTCGCTAATCACGCAGGCAACGTTGTATGCCGTGTATCAGGTAGCCAAGCAGGCGCCGGAACACTCCGCAGGATTCCCGGATGCATGCCCCGTCCTCATTGTCTGTGATGCGGCACATGAACTGCGCGCCCATATTGTTGGCGTGGCCCTCGAATGGGAGGGCGTTCCCGCCCGCATCGTTCCCGTAACCGCGCCCGCGGAAGGTTCGGACATCTGCCCGCAAGATGTTAGCGAAGCGATCAAAGAATACCGTGACAGTTTTGGTGCGCACGTTCTGATCCTCACAGGCCTGCTTTCAGCCGATGAAAAAGTGATCGAAGGCGTGGACGATGGGTTTTCAAACCTGATTCTGGTTGGCCGGCACTGCCCGTTGGATTCCGCCCCGGGTGCCACGCGCCTGCGCACGCTAACCGCATGCGTAGAGGAAGCCGTGGACTCAGCTCGAAACTGCTCCATCCCAGAATGCGCTGAGGTTAACTAGTATTATTCCGCTGCCTCGATTGGAGTAGTGCCAGATGACTTTCGATTCAGATACACGCGCCGGGCACTTCGACGCCCTAATCGATTTTGCAAAAGGCTCCCAGGTGCCAACCGGCTTTGGCTACCTGGATGCAAGCGGAACCGTAGATTCCTCTCGTCCCGTGGAGCTTTGGATCACTTGCCGCATGACGCACGTGTTCTCACTGGCGTCGATGATGGGCGACCTAGAAGCCAGCGTGCTTGCCGCTCACGGCGTCAAAACACTCTCCACATACTTCTATGACCAGCAGTATTCCGGATGGTTCGCGACCATCGGGCACGACGCGGATAACGTGCAGATTGTTGATGGCACCAAAATGGCCTACGCGCACGCGTTTGTGGTGTTAGCGGCCTCGTCGGCAAAAATTGCGGGTGTCGAGGGCGCCTCGGACCTGCTCGATCTAGCTCTGTCAGTGCAGGATGAGTTCTGGTGGGAGGGCGACCAGGCTAAGGTGCGCGAAAGCTATGACCGCGAGTTTGTGGAATGCGAAAAGTATCGCGGCGTTAATGCGAACATGCACACCGTTGAGTCCTACCTGGCCGCATATGACGCGACGGATGAGAGGCAGTGGCTTAACCGTGCGGTGGCGATCCTGAACTGGGTTGTTGAGGAAGCCTCGAAGAACGATTGGCGCGTGCCGGAGCATTTCGACGAGAACTGGAAGGTGCTACCGGACTATAACAGGGATCGGCCCAAGGATCCGTTCCGTCCGTTCGGTTTCACGCCGGGGCACGGGTTTGAGTGGGCTCGTCTTGCCCTGCACGCCGGGGCGCAGCTGGCGCGTAGCGGAGAAAAAGTGTCGCACTGGATGCTAGAGGGTGCCCTCGAACTTTTTGATCGCGCCGTGGCGGACGGGTGGAGCGCGGACGGCGCCCCCGGATTCGTTTACACCATTGATCAAAACGGCAATCCCGTGGCGCGCGAGCGTATGCACTGGGTGGCGTGTGAAGCGATAGGGGCGGCCGTGACGCTGGCGCGCGCCCTCGAAGGAAACGAGGGGTATGTGGCTGGTGACGCAGCGAAGGCAGAAGATCTGAAAGCTCGCGCTGGGGCTTGGTGGGACTACTGCGAGCGCTACCTGATTGAGCAGCCGGGCCGCTGGTGGCATGAGCTGGATGAGAATAATCAGCCATCCACCGTCACCTGGCCCGGCAAGCCGGACGCCTATCACGTGGCCCAAATGCTGCTGCTGCCCGAGCTTCCACTTGCGCCCACGTTTGCGCGTGCAATCAAGGAAGCTATCGCGTAACAGGCCGCCGCTTGGCCTAGAAGAGCGAAGATTTTTGAGGGACCGAGACTCGGACCTGGGCGTGCAAGTGTGTGAAGCTTTTCTTCACTATGCGGGCGCGGATGGGACGGGCCTGCGCCCTGCGTTAGACTGGTCGCGTGAGCGAAATGATCGATAATCCTTTTTCCCTTACCGGCCTAACGTATGACGACATTTTGTTGCTGCCTGAAATCACAGACGTCGTGCCCTCCGAGGTTGATACGACCGCGCAGCTAACAAAGAACATCACTCTTAGAATCCCGATGCTGTCCGCGGCAATGGACACCGTTACCGAGGCGCGCATGGCTATCGCGATGGCTCGCCAGGGCGGCATTGGCATCTTGCACAGAAACCTGTCTATCGAAGATCAGGCGCAGCAGGTGCGCCAGGTTAAGCGATCCGAATCCGGCATGGTTAGCGACCCGGTGACAATTCACAAGGAAGCCACCATCGAGGAGCTAGACGAACTGTGTGGCCACTACCGAGTTTCCGGCCTGCCCGTTGTAGACGAGGACGGCAAGCTTCACGGCATCATCACCAACCGTGACCTGCGCTTTATCCCTCCGAGCGAGTGGGCAACCGCAACAGTAGAACAACACATGACTCCCACGCCGCTTATCACCGCGCCCGTTGGGATCGGCCGCGAAGAAGCGAAATCACTCCTCGCGAAGAATCGCATTGAGAAGCTCCCCATCGTTGATGACCAGGGGCGCCTAGCGGGCCTCATCACCGTTAAAGACTTCGTTAAAACCGAGCAGTACCCGGACGCGGCAAAAGACGCGGAGGGTCGTCTTCTAGTTGGCGCGGCAGTGGGCTACTGGGGCGACTCGTGGGATCGCGCAGTGGCGCTCGCGGAAGCAGGCGTAGACGTCCTGGTTGTTGATACCGCAAACGGCGGCGCACAGTTGGCGCTGGACATGATTCGCCGAATCAAGTCCGATGAGCGTTTTGCTGGCATCGACATTATTGGCGGAAACGTTGCCACTACCGAAGGCGCACAAGCACTGATTGATGCGGGCGTGGACGCGGTGAAGGTGGGCGTAGGCCCCGGCTCCATTTGCACCACGCGCGTGGTAGCAGGGGTTGGCGTCCCCCAGGTAACCGCGATCTACTTGGCATCGCTTGCTTGCAAGCCGGCGGGCGTGCCGCTCATCGCTGATGGTGGCCTGCAGTATTCGGGCGACATCGCGAAGGCCATGGTTGCGGGCGCTGACACCGTGATGATTGGCTCCGTGCTTGCCGGTTGTGAGGAGTCTCCGGGAGACCTCGTATTCACCAACGGTAAGCAGTACAAGCGTTACCGCGGTATGGGCTCCGTTGGCGCAATGAGCTCGCGCGGACGTAAATCCTACTCAAAGGACCGCTACTTCCAGGCGGACGTGTCTTCGGATGACAAGATCGTTCCCGAAGGCATTGAAGGCCAGGTGCCCTACTCGGGCTCGCTAGCTGCAGTGATCTACCAGATGGTTGGCGGCCTACATCAGTCGATGTTCTACCTTGGCGCGCCCACCATTGCGAAGCTAAAGGAGAACGGCCGGTTTGTTCGCGTAACCCCAGCGGGCCTGCGCGAGTCGCACCCGCACGACATTCAGATCACGTCCGAAGCCCCGAACTACCACATCAACGAGGGGTAGCGGGCCAAGGAGTACTTGGCAACCAGCTGAATTAGCGTAGCTGCAGGCCGGGAAGCTAAACCAACCAGGTGCGGTTGATATGGGCTTCCCGGCCTTTGCTATGCAAGTACGCCTCAAAATCGGCAGCCCAAATCGCGTGCGCCTGTTTTTGATACTCGTGCAGATTGTCCAGGCTGTACATTGCTAGGCGAGGGTGCTTTCGAATCATTTGCCCCAGCAGATCTAAAGTTGCGCGCGTGTCCACTTCCGCATCGTGCAAAGACTCATCGGCACTAACGCCATAGGCCTTCATTAGGTCTGCCAAGGTGCGTTTGCCGCGTCGCCTGGGAACAAGAGCGCGATCAAGTACCAGCGGGTCAATAACCGGGCGGATCGCACCTAAACGCTGCGTCAGCGTGGGTAGTTGCATGCGGGCGAGTTCGGCCTCCATGAGCCCCAGGTCAAACCCCGCATTAAACGCAACCACGGGAATACCACTACCGAGCGCCTGGGTTAGAGTCTGCGCGACCTCCTCCAACACCTCGAGGTGCGGGCGCCCATGTTCGCGCGCATACTCCGTGCTTATCCCATGTACCTTCTGGGCAGCTTCGGGGATCTCAACACCCGGATCCGTCAGCCAATTCGAGACCTCATCGACGTCCTCTCCTCGAAAAATAATCGAGGCTGTAACCAGCCGGCTACTACTTGGAGTAACCCCCGTAGTCTCCGTATCAAAACCCAAGAACGGGCCGGCAATCC
Source organism: Actinomyces urinae (assembly GCF_900119695.1). GTDB lineage: Bacteria > Actinomycetota > Actinomycetes > Actinomycetales > Actinomycetaceae > Gleimia > Gleimia urinae. The sequence continues at coordinate 785,251 of NZ_LT632547.1, read as the reverse complement.
AAGACATGGATCCTCCTTAACGTTTCACTACGTAGAGCTTATACGCCCATACGGACAACTATTTGAACAAGCATCACGCAAGGCTCGTATCATGGAAGTGTGACTGAGACGATTAACATTGGACGCGGCAAACAAGCCCGCCGCGCATACTCGCTGGACGACGTGGCAATCGTCCCCTCCCGGCGCACGCGCGACCCTGAAGACGTTAACACGTCCTGGCAAATCGACGCGTACAACGTGGATATTCCCGTCCTTGGCGCGCCAATGGACTCGGCCATGAGCCCCGAAAACGTGATCGCACTAGGCAAACTGGGTGGCATTGGCGTCCTCGACCTCGAAGGCCTGTGGACCAGGTATGAGGACCCCGAACCCGTCTACGAGGAAATCCGCGGCCTACCTGCGCGCGCCTCTAACCGCCGGCTTCAAGAAATCTACGCCGAGCCCATAAAGCCTGAACTCATCGGCCAGCGCCTTAGCCAGATTCGCGAGGCCGGAGTTGTGGTTGCCGGCAAGCTCTCCCCGCAACGCACCCAAAAGTACTGGCGCTACGTTGTTGATGCCGGAGTTGACCTGTTCATCATTCGCGGCACCACGGTATCTGCAGAACATGTATCCAGCAGGGTGCAGCCACTCAACTTAAAGCGCTTCATCTATGAACTCGAAGTGCCCGTCATCGTGGGCGGGGTAGCCAACTACAACGCCGCCCTACACCTAATGAGGACGGGAGCGGCCGGCGTGCTCGTGGGCTTTGGTGGGGGAGCCGCGCACTCCACCCGCCAACTCCTCGGAATCCACGCACCCATGGCAACAGCGCTCGCGGACATTGCGGCGGCTAGGCGCGACTACCTCGACGAATCTGGCGGTAGGTACGTGCACATCATCGCTGACGGAGGTATTGGGCTTTCTGGAGATCTGCCCAAGGCAATCGCCTGCGGCGCGGATGCAGTCATGCTCGGTGCAGCCCTCGCTCGCGCCAAAGAAGCCCCCGGAAGCGGATGGCACTGGGGATCGGAGGCTTACCACCCCGAAGTTCCCCGCGGACACCGCGTACACGTGGGCACAGTTGGCAGCATGGAAGAAATCCTCTTCGGCCCGTCCTCACGCGCCGACGGCACCGTTAACTACATCGGTTCGCTCCGTCGCACCATGGCAACCACCGGCTACCTGGAAGTCAAAGAACTCCAACGCGTGGACATGGTGGTGGCGCCCTACGAACCGCACTAAAGGTTCCTCACCAATATTCGATACGGCACCGCCTGCCTGGGCATGCGTGCAAACCGCCCCCAGCATGGCCCCCGTGTTAGACAATAGAAGTAAGTGCGCGCACGTCGCGCGATCAACGATGAAGGAGAACTAATGACCGAAATCGAATACCGCATTGAGCACGACACGATGGGTGAAGTTCGCGTTCCCAAGAACGCCCTCTACGCCGCACAAACGCAGCGTGCAGTTGAGAACTTCCCGATCTCCGGGCGCGGACTTTCCGATCACCACATCGCCGCACTCGGCCAGGTGAAGCGCGCTGCCGCGATTGCCAACCTCGAGCTCGGCGTCATCGACCAGGCCACCTCGGACGCTATCCGTGAAGCCGCCGAAGAGGTCATTGCCGGCAAGCACGACTGTGAGTTCCCCATCGACGTCTTCCAGACCGGTTCGGGCACGTCCTCGAATATGAACACCAACGAGGTCATCTCTACCCTCGCCACCCGTATCAAGGGCGACAAGGTACACCCGAACGACCATGTAAATGCGTCACAATCTTCTAACGACGTGTTCCCCACGTCAATCCACATTGCTGCCGCTCAGGCCGTTGATGAGGTTCTTCTGCCCGGGCTTGAAACCCTCGCGAAGTCGCTCGAAGCCAAGGCTGAAGAGTACAAGGACGTTGTGAAGTCGGGCCGCACCCACTTGATGGACGCAACCCCGATCATGCTCGGCCAGGAGTTCTCCGGCTACGCCACCCAGATCCGCTACGGCATCGACCGTGTGCACGCTGCTCTGCCGCGCCTGTACGAGCTCCCTCTTGGCGGCACCGCTGTGGGCACCGGCATTAACACCCCAGCCGGCTTCTCCGAGCGCGTCATCGAGCTCATCGCCGAGAACACGGGCCTTCCGTTCAAGGAAGCCAGCAACCACTTCGAAGCTCAGGCCGCCCAGGACTCCCTCGTTGAACTGTCCGGCGCCCTGCGCACCATCGCAGTGTCACTAACCAAGATCGCTAACGACCTGCGCTGGATGGGCTCCGGCCCGCGCACCGGCATCGGCGAACTTCACCTGCCTGACCTGCAGCCGGGCTCCTCGATCATGCCGGGCAAGGTTAACCCCGTTGTTCCTGAAGCCACCGTCATGGTTGCAGCCCAGGTTATCGGTAACGACGCGGCTATCGCGTTCGCTGGCGCACAGGGCAACTTTGACCTGCTGGTGATGCTGCCCGTCATGGCTCGCAACATCCTCGAGTCGATCAACATCGTTGGCAACGTCTGCACCGTCCTCGCAAAGCGCACGGTTGACGGCCTGATCGCAAACGTTGAACGTTGCAAGGAGCTTGCCGAGTCCTCGCCGTCCATCGTTACCCCGCTCAACCGCATCATTGGTTACGAGAACGCCGCGAAGATCGCCAAGCACTCCGTAGCTAAGGGCATCACGGTTCGCGAGGCCGTGATTGACCTCGGATTCGTAGAGCGCGGTGAGATCACCGAAGCACAGCTTGATGAAGCCCTCGATGTGGCGTCCATGACCCATCCGAAGGCCAACTAGCAAAGCTGAAAAAGGCTCGCGTCCAGCAAGGTTGGACGCGAGTCTTTTTATCTGTGTGGCCCGGTTTCCTCGCATAATCGGTAGTTGGAAAGTGTGCGCTGACTTTGGCACAATCAACCGAGATCCACTTTTGAAAGGGCAAGGCAAGTTGGTTTCTGCTGATGTCGCTAGAGCGCGTGCGGGCGTAACCGCACTGTTCTTCACCAACGGCGCACTGTTTGCAAACTTCGCGCCGAGGTTCCCAGAACTAAAAGACGCATTCGGACTAACCGCAGGAGGCTACGGCCTCATTATCGCGGCGTTCCCGCTAGGCGCCATCATTGGCGGGCCCTTCGCCGCGAAGTTCGTGGAACGTTTTACCTCCGCTAAAGTAGCGGCCTACGGCACGTTCCTGATTGGAATCGCGCTGACTCTTTCGGCGATCCTGGTAGCCGTTGCGCAGGGTGGGGGAGCTATCCTCGTAGTCCCATTCGCCCTTCTTTTCGCGCTCGGCGGAGCAACAGATGCAATCGTTGACGTGGGTCAAAACGCGCACGGCCTGCGCGTACAAAAACGCTACGGACGCTCCATTATTAACAGTTTCCACGCCTCCTGGTCCTTGGGTGCAATGACCGGAGGACTGATGGCTATGGTAGCCACCGCGCTCGCCGTTCCAATCGGCTACCACATCGGATTTGCCGGAGTCCTCTTCAGCCTCGTTGCCCTCATCGCCAGCAAGTGCACCCTCCCGGGACGTGACGGGGAAGATCAAGACGAACCCAGTATTCACCGGCTCTCTGGAAAAACTGGTCTGTTCCCCTCGTTATTGCGCTTTTGCTACTTCTGGCGATTTCCGGTGTGCTCGTCGAAGACATCGCGCAATCTTGGTCCACGCTCTACATGCGTGACTACCTGGGGGCCAGAGCGGCCCTCGCTCCCGCAGCCTACGTGTGCATGCTTGCTTTCCACTTCCTGGGTCGCGTTACGGGGGACAGGTTTGTTGATCAGCTTGGCGCGAAGCACACCATTTTGATGGGTGGTACTCTCATCATTGTTGGTATGAGCGCGGCCCTCCTATTCCAAAACATCTTCGTCACCGTCATTGCCTTCGCCGCAGCGGGCTTTGGCGCTGCCACCACCGTTCCGTTGGCAATGAACGCCGCAGACGACGTCCCCGGACTGAAACCGGGGGTTGGCCTCATGGTGGTCTCCTGGCTCATGCGCGTGTCATTCCTGCTGTTGCCACCGCTTCTAGGCCAAGCGGTTGTCGCAACGTCCCTGCTGGCGCCCATCGTGATCTTGCCTATCGGAGGCGTTCTGGTCATCGCCTCTACGGTTGTGCTTGAAGAGCGCAAACCCGTACAAGATTAGTCCAAAATGATTTTGCTCCGAGGCCATTCAAGTGGCCTCGGAGCAAAACTATAAACGTGGTTCAGCGCTTCACGTGCGGGTGTTTTGCGTAAGAGATGATCGTGGCGGCCAAGCCTGTGGCGGTTACGAGGCCCGCGACGATGACCGCCACTTTCACGGCTACGGTCACCGAAGGGTAGAAAGCTAGGATCAGCAAGGTGGCTCCGTGAGCCAGAGCAATGAACACGAGGGCCCCCAGAATCGGCAAGGACGCGCGGTGCACGTGGCGAACCACCTCGGTATCATCGGACTGCACGGGCAAACGCAGGGGGGAACCTTGCCAGGCGTCCTCTTTCACAATGCTCGCAATCAAAGCTACGCCGAGAGTAGCGGACATTATGAATAGTGCCCCAAAAATCAACAGCAGTGCAGTCACAGCTACCTCTTTTCTAATTCGATGTCGAGGCTATCAGCCAACTTGTCTATGCGCGCAAGCCACGGCGCGGGCGAAAGATCAGATGCGAGCATCAGGCCACCACGGGGCGACAGATTCGCGCCTTCAAGTACACGCGGGCCGTTTGCCAAGGTGGAGCGCTTGAACTGGTTTGTGAAGAAGCGACGCAGGAACACGCGCTCCCACGTGAGGATCTGCTGAAGGTTAAACTCGGCGCGATCCACTCCCTCTAAACCGGCGGGCCAAACACCCTCTTCTGCATTGCTCCAAGCATTCAATGCGCGAAAAGCCGTGAATTCTGGGGACAGACCCAGGTGAACCAGGTAGTAGGCGTTGAAATCCTGCAACGCGTAAGGGCCGATCATTGCCTGCGTAGACTGGGCCTCTTCGCCTTCACGTGTGGGGATCAGCTCCGGTGTGATTTCGGTGTTCAAAATCGAATCCAGCGTGTCATTTACGTCCTCGCCAAAACGATTCGAGGCCATAATCCAACGGATCAGATGCTGCATAAGCGTTTTTGGCACGCCCGGGTTAACGCTGTAATGCGACATGTGGTCGCCAACGCCAAACGTGCACCATCCGAGCATGAGCTCCGAATAGTCGCCCGTACCGATCACCAGGCCGCGCCTGCCGTTGGCAATGCGGAACAAGAAATCGGTGCGCAGACCCGCCTGCACGTTCTCAAACGTCACGTCGTACACTTCTTCGCCGCGTCCAAACGGGTGCCCCATGTCGGCAAGCATTTGGCGGGCGGTATCGCGAATATCGATCACCTCAAACGTTGTGCCCAGAACCTCGCACAGCTTCGTCGCATTGTTCTTCGTGTGCGAGGTAGTGGCAAAGCCCGGCATGGTGAAGGTCAAAATGTCGGTGCGTGGCCGGCCCATGCGCTCCATCGCCTCAACACACACGAGGAGGGCGTGGGTCGAATCTAGCCCGCCGGATATGCCGATAACCGGGTGCGGGTTTCCGGTGGCCTCAAGTCTGCGCATCAGAGCCTGGACCTGCAGGCCAAACATGTCCTCGAGGTCAGATTCCCAAAGCCCCGGATCCGTATCCAAATAAGGGAAGCGGGGAAGCCTGCGCTCTAGCGTCCAGTCGCTGCGCGGTTGCACCCGCACCTGTTGGCTGGCAAACATTTCCTCTTGCGCGGGGCTTGAAAGCTTGTGCTCTGCCTGCAGTCGAGCCAGATCAATATCGGCATAAGTGAGGCGTACACCGGATCCGAACCGGTCGTTTTGTGCCAGTACCTCGCCGGCCTCCACGATGAAAGTCTGCCCGTCCCACGCGTAATCGGTTGTGGACTCGCCTTGGCCAGCACCCGCGTACACAACCGCGAGTTTTGCGGTTCGTGAGGCCTCACGCGCCCGGGCCAAACGACGGCGCGCTGTCCCCGCAAACGCGGGTGCTCCTCCCAAGCTCACAACCAGGCTAACGCCGCGTTTTGCCTGTATCTCGTAGTCGACTGCTTCGTGCAATTGCACGCCGATAGATAGGCCGGGGATATCCAGGACCGTCAGAGATATCTCACCCGCAACAAATAGCGGTTGGTCCAATATGACCGAGTAGGCGGGGGAGGCATCAGAGCAGGAATTAAACCAGCGTTTTCGCATCGGGTCGTTTTGGGCGGGATCAAACCAGATTCCTGCTATTTGGCCGCGGGTGACAGCGATTGCGGCGTTCAGAGTCTTGCCACTTACCCGTAGAGGAGTGCCAAACAGAGCTACTAGGGGCCAATCGACAGAGGCCTGCTTGATGGTCTCTATCGCAGCTTCGCATTCCTCGTGCACAGTGTCTTGGAACAGCAGATCGTCTGCCGTTACTCCTACCAGCGTGAGCTCTTGAAACACGACGACGCTTGCTCCGGCTTCGCTCGCCCGCTTGGCTGCTTCAATGATGCTGGCCGCGTTCGCGGCGGGATCCCCAACCTTGATGGGGATGTTTGCTGCCGTCACACGGGCAAACCCGTTTGCGATGGGGGAGTGAAAGTCGTACATGTTTTTCCTTCACGAATGGCAGGTAAAGCAGGGCTTGGTTATCCCTGATTACGATTTTAGAGCCCAAATTGAAATGGCGCCCCGGTCCGTGAACAAAACCGAACAGCTCGGTCGATTTCTCGCGGGAGCGGGGCGCCACAGTGCTTTAGTCAAGCAGCGACATCGCCTGCTGGGCGATGGCTAGCTCCTCGTTGGTAGGCACAACCATTACTCGCACCTTCGAGTCGGAGGCCGAGATTGTGCGCGGATCCTTTGAACGCAAAACGTTTGCAACCGGATCTAGCGTGATGCCAAACATCTTCAGCTTGTCGCACAGTTCTTGGCGTAGAGCCGAGTCGTTTTCGCCAATACCTGCGGTGAACGTGAGAACGTCCAGACCACCCATTTCGGCAGCGTAAGCGCCAACGTACTTGACCAGGCGGTGTAGTAAGACGTCAAGGGCAAGACGGGCTTCCTTATCTCCGGCGTTTGCGCGGGCGCGAACGACACGCATGTCGTTGTCGCCGGTAAGGCCTTTAAGACCGGAGCGCTTGTTAAACAGCGTGTCGATCTCATCGATCTTCATGCCGCCATTACGCATGAGGTGGAATACAGCCGCCGGGTCGATGTCACCGGTTCGCGTGCCCATCACAAGGCCCTCGAGGGGGGTTAGACCCATCGAGGTGTCTACGGCCTCGCCGTTTACGACCGCGGAAGCGGACGCTCCATTACCAAGGTGGAGTACGATTTGGCGGATGCGCTTGCGTCCCAGCAGGTCATGGACTCGGCCAGAGACGTACTGGTGCGAGGTTCCGTGTGCACCGTAGCGGCGGATCGAGTACTTGTCCGCGGTTTCCTTTTCCAACGCGTATGTTGCCGACTCGTCGGGCAGAGATTGGAAGAAAGCCGTGTCAAAAACTGCCACGTGAGGAACGTCTGGAAGCATCTTGCGCGCTACGTCAATGCCCTTTAGGTGGGCGGGGTTGTGCAGCGGTGCTAGCGGGGACAACTGGTCGATTAGGTTGCGCGTTTGATCATCAATGAGGGCGGGGCCAGAGAAATACCTGCCACCTTGGACCACGCGGTGTCCAACTGCCACGATGTTGGCTTCCTCGAGCTTTGGCCCAACCTGGTCGAATAGGCGCAGGGCTTCGCGCAGTGCTGCGGTGTGGTCGAGGATCGGTTGGTCCATCGCAACCTCTTTGTCTCCGAATCGGTGTTCGGTGTGAGACACGGGTTCGCCGATTCTCTCAGCGATACCCGAGGCGATGGAGATGCCGTCTTCAGGCTCTACCAGCTGGTATTTGAGCGATGAGGATCCGGAGTTGATAACAAGCACCCGGGGAGGAGTTTCACTCATTGGTTGCTTCCTGTCTAGTTCTGCTCGTTGTTGATGCTTTGGGCTTGCACGGCGGTGATTGCAACCGTGTTGATGATGTCTTCCACGAGGGCGCCGCGCGAAAGGTCGTTGACCGGCTTGTTGAGGCCCTGCAAGATGGGGCCTACGGCAACAGCGCCGGAGGAACGCTGCACGGCTTTATACGTGGTGTTACCGGTGTTGAGGTCGGGGAAGATGAACACGGTGGCCTTTCCGGCTACGTCCGAGTTTGGCATTTTCTGCGAGGCAACTACCGGATCGATGGATGCGTCAAACTGAAGCGGGCCATCAACGGCAAGGCCGGGTGCTTTTTGACGTACGAGTTCGGTGGCTTCCCGAACCTTGTCCACGTCCGGGCCGTGGCCGGAGGTGCCGGTGGAGTAGGAGATCATCGCAACGCGAGGTTCCACCCCAAACTGGGCGGCGGTTTCAGCGGACGAAATCGCGATGTCGGCAAGTTGTTCGGCCGACGGGTCCAGATTCACAGCGCAGTCGCCGTAAACGTGTACGCGATCCTTCATCAGCATGAGGAAGGTGGAAGACACGATCGAGGTGCCGGGCTTGGTCTTGATGATCTGGAAAGACGGCACGATGGTGTGCGCCGTGGTGTGGGCAGCACCTGAAACCATGCCGTCCGCATCTCCCATGTGTACCATCATGGTGCCAAAGTAGGACACATCTTGGACCTTCTCGCGCGCCTGCTCCAAAGTCACGCCCTTCTTTGCGCGCAGGCGGGCAAACTCAGCCGCATACTTTTCTAAAAGCTCGGGATCTTGTGGGGACACAATCTGCGTGTTCGCCAGTTCGACGCCTAGCTCGCCTGCACGGGCGCGAATCGCCTCCTCATCGCCAATCAGAATCACATCGGCAACGCCGCGCCGCACAATCGTGTCGGTAGCGTGCAAAATACGATCATCGTCGGGCTCAGGCAAAACGATGCGCATGCGCTTGGCCGCAGCCTTTTCAAGCAGATCAATCTGGAACATGAGCGGCGTGACGTGCGCGGTGCCAGGCGCCTGTGAAATGGCTTCCATCGCGGCCGGATTAATTGAGGCGCGAACCAGTTCGATAGCACGCTCAAGTTTGCGAGGGGTGTGTAGGTGCACGGGGCCGCGGGTGCGCGAAACCCTGTCCGCGGTTTCAAAAGTGCCGGTCGAGGCGGTCATGATCGGTAGGTCTGGAACGAGTTTGCCGACCAGGTCCATAACCTGCGCGGACAGTTCAAAGTCGCCGTTTAGGATGAGGCCGGCGAGGCTCGGCTTGCCCTCAACCGCGTGTGCTGCGGCAACGGTCATCAAAAGCTCGGGGCGATCCGCTGCGGCAATAACGATCTGGCCATCCTGTAGCCGTTCAAGCACGTGTGTGGAGTTCATGCCGCAAACAAGCACGCTCTCGGCCTCGCGAAGCAGATTTGCGCGGTCCCCATTTACCAGTGTGGCGTTGGTGGAGTTCATAATGTCGATGACGCGAGGGGCGGTCAACAACGGGTCTTCCGGGATCACGTAGGTAGGGATCTTCTCGACTTTGCGGCGGTAGTCATCCACATTGTCCTCTGGGACGCGCGTGATAACCACGCCTGCAACGTGCGCGAACTCCTGGCGAGCGGTAGTTACGGCCAGGCGTCCCGCGTCCATGATGTCCTCTGGAGTGCGGTCAATACCGGATAGCACAACGGCCATGTGCGCCCCGATGTTGGCGCTTACTCGGCAGTTGAACTCGAACTCGTCAAAGCCAACGACGCCTTCAAAATCGGAGCCCGAAACGATGACAATATCAACGTTTTCAGACAGCTTGCGGTGTGTGCGCACGATGCTTTCCAAAGCGGAATCAGGGTCCGCGATGTACTCGTCATAGGTGAGGGCGCCAACTGCGGGGCCGGAAATAACGGTGCCGTTGTTGAAGATGTTCAGCATCGCGTCGGTGGATCGGTCTCGCACAATGGGGCGCAGGAGGCCAACCGTCATACCTTTTTCAATAAAAAATGAAGCCAGCCCGATAGTCACCATTGGTTTACCGGTGCGAGGCTCTGGAGAGGCAACGAAAAGCGTGCGTGCCAAAACTATCTCCTTCTAAATAATTTAATGACTCGTTCCAATGGTAGTTAAAAACAACTGTGAAAGTAGAGTCAAAAAGAGCGTAAAGGGCTGAAATGCGCAATTAAGTGGTGAACACATCACCTGTGTGATGTAACGTTACGCGGGTGCGTAGCATGAGTTTTAACAAAAAGCACGAGGCCATAAGCCGGGGTCTTGCGGGCAGGAACGGCATTGAGCTTCCTACGGTGGCAAAAGAGCCTGGCTGGTGGCCGTCTTTCTTGCGTCCGCCATCGGGTGATCCTGTGGATATGGAGGCTTCTCCCAAGCGGATTTTGCTAGGGCTCTTGCGCAAGAATAGGTGGTTGCTTCTTGGCGCCACATTGGTGGCAACCCTGTCGCAGGTGTCTTCAGCTCTGTTGGCTTGGGCGCTCGGGCTCCTTTTGGATGCCGGCCTGGATATGGGCTTGGGTAGCCACCTTGTTCGCCCCGTGGTGATTTTCTTCTCGCTGATTCTAATCGCAACCGTGTTCTCGGGGTTGTACCAGGTGTTCGAGATCGGAACTTGGTTCCAAGCCCAAGCTGGAAGTGCACGAATGTCCTCGTATCACCTGACAAACCGGCGCGGGCATACAAGAACAGACATGGCAACCGGAGACATTATTGCCACGATAACAACCGACTCCACACATATTGGCGCACTTTTTGCTTACATTTCAGATCTGGCTGCGTCCCTGATTACAACAGTCGTGATTGCCGCTCTGATGTTCTCTGTCTCAGTCCCCTTGGGGCTGGTGGTGCTGATCGGAATGCCGGTGGTGGTTGGCGGTCTCTCGTTGCTAATAAAACCACTTGAGCAGCGCCAGCAATCCCAACGTGATGCGCAAGGCGACCTCACAAATATAGGCACGGATGTTGTGACCGGTCTGCGCGTCTTGCGTGGAATCGGAGGGGAAGACGTATTTAACGAGCGTTACAGGGAGTTGTCGCAAGAGGTTCGTCGTCGAGGGATTCATGCTGCCCGCCCGCAGGCGTTGTTAAGCGCCGCATCGCAGGGGGTGCCGCACGCATTCGCTCTCGTGGTGGTAGCAATCGCAGCGTTCTTGGTTCTTGAAGGCCAGCTATCTGCCGGAGAGATGATCGCCTTTTACGGTTTTGCGGGGTATTTGACCACCCCGCTGTTTGTAATCGTGGGAGCGATGCAGGTGGGCACGCGCGCGTGGGTGGGACTGCGCAAGGTGGCTCGCGTGCAGGAGCTAAAATCGAGTGTGCACGACCGGACGGATGCTAACGAGGACGTGGACAATGCTCCGGAAAAGCAGGCTGGTTCTAGTCCAGCGGACAGCCGGTATCTGCAGCCTCTGCGCGACGGTATCAGCGGCGTGGAGGTGACGGGCGGCGCGATTACCGCACTGGTTGCTGCTGATCCGGATGTTTCTGCGCAACTGGCCACAAGGCTTAGTCGGGTAAACGATGAGAACCCGGTATTCATTGGCGAGGATGACTTGCGTGATCGCCCGGTAGATGAGGTACGCAGGCACATCGTTCTGGCTTCGGCACACGACCACCTGTTTAGGGGAAGTTTGCGAGACAATCTGCTGGCCGATCGGGCGGATATGCGCGAGCCGCTGATGGTGCAGAACACCATTATTGAGACGTATCTGGATAGTCGGATCCGCGAAGAGCGCCCCGAAGTTGAGATGGGGGAGCACGCGATGGACGAGGCTTTGCTTGATGCTATGTGGACTGCGGACGCTCAAGATGTGCTGGATTCTATTCCTGGAGCTTTGAACGGAGCAGTGGCAGAGAAGGGCCGCACGCTTTCTGGTGGTCAACGCCAGCGTGTTGCACTCGCACGTGCCCTCGCAACAAACGCGGAGGTGCTAATAGCAATCGAGCCTACCTCCGCGGTGGACTCGCATACCGAAGCGCGGATTGCCAGCCGGTTGCGCTCGCGGCGCCAGCAGCGCACCACGGTGCTAGTAACCTCCTCCCCGCTGGTTTTAGAACAGTGCGACGAGGTTGTGTTTATTGGCGAGGACGGCAAGGAGGCCGCTCGCGGATCTCATGACGAACTGCTGCAGCGGGCGTTGAGGCGAGAGGAGGGCGGCCTTATGTATCTGAGGGTCGTTCAGCGCGCCCAGGGAGGAGAATAATGAAGCTTCCCATTGCTGCTAGACCGCAGGTAATCTCGAGGTTTTGGGCGGTTATTCGCCGGTTCCCCAAGCTGGTTGCCGCGGTTTTGGTATTCCAAGTTGTGGCGTCTCTAATCGTGGTGGCAACCCCGTGGCTGATCGGTACGCTATTGGATCTGATCGTGGTGGGAACTACTCGCGCGGAAGTGACCCGTTACCTATTCATTATTGGGGCGCTGGTGGCGGCGCAGTTGTTGCTGACTTATTTGGGCGAGTACTTCTCGCGTGTGTTCGGCCAGGCGGTTTTTGCCCAGCTTCGTGAGGATCTGGTGAGTTCGGTTACCCACATGCCTCTGTCCGTTGTGGAAGCGGCAGGTACGGGAGACCTTATTGGGCGTACAACCCACGATATTGACCGCATTCAGTACCTGGTCCAGCGCGGAATCTACCGCATTATTATGATCGTGCTAACTGCGCTAGTCACCTACGTAGCCGCGTTTTTGCTTGCCCCCATGTTGGCGCTACTGCTATTGGTTCCGCTGATTCCTCTCATATTCATAGTGCGCTGGTACTTGCGCCGCGCTGTGCCGGGATATCAGGCGGAGTCCGCGCAGTGGGCAGCGCTGTCCGGCATCACCACGGAGACGGTTGAGCAGCATTCCACGGTTGATGCACTGAACTTGCGCCGGGTCAGGAACAACATCCTGGACGTGGCTATCACCCAGATTTGGAATCTGGAGCGCTACACCGCCTACCTGCGTATTTTCTTGCTAAGTGCCGTGATTTTCTTCTTGCAAACCCCGGCGCTGTTGGTGGCGTTGGCCGGAGCATGGGCGATTCCAAACGGCTACGCCACGCTGGGCGTGGTAACCACGATCGCACTGTACGGAGTGCAACTTTCGCATCCGCTTGGTGAACTTTCGTTCTGGGTAGATGTACTTCAAAGTGCGGCAACCTCGTTGGCCCGTATTTTTGGCGTAGACGAGGTGGAATCGGACAGGATCGCGTCAGGCAAGCAGCCTACCTCGACGGCGGTAAGTGCGCGCGAGGTGAGCTTTGAGTACCGACCGGGGCATCCCGTTTTGCACGGGGTTGATTTAGAGCTGAGGCCGGGGGAGACCCTCGCAATCGTGGGCCCGTCAGGTGCGGGTAAGTCCACGCTCGGCCGGATGCTTGCAGGTATTCACCCACCGACCTCCGGATCGGTAACGGTTGGGGGAGTTCCCCTGGTTGAGCTCACGGAAAACGAGTTGCACCAGAACATAGCCTTGGTGACGCAGGAGCACCACGTGTTTGTTGGAACGATTGCGGACAACCTTCGGCTCGCAAAACCGGACGCCACTGTTGAACAAATGTGGCATGTCCTAAAAAGCATGGGGGCGGCCAGCTGGGTACAGGAACTACCGGATGGGCTGGACACTAAGGTCGGCTCGGGCGCTCTGACGCTCAGCCCAGCGCAGGCCCAGCAGTTAGCGCTTGCCCGTATCGTCCTCATGAATCCGCACACCTTGATTCTTGACGAGGCTACATCGCTTATGGATCCAACGGCGGCAAGGCAGTTGGAGCGTTCCCTTGGGAAGGCGTTGGAGGGGAGAACCGTGGTTGCTATCGCGCACCGGCTGTACACGGCTCACGACGCGGACCGCGTAGCGGTGATGGTAGATGGGGCCATCGTGGAGCTCGGCTCGCACGATGAACTTGTAGCTCGCGGCGGCGAATACGCATCCTTGTGGAGCGCTTGGCAACACGAATAGCAAAAGGGGGCGCGGTGAACCGAGTCTGTAAGGACGGCTCACCGCGCACCTCTATTTGAGCGACTTTGATGCTAACCGGACTGGCGAGCCAGGTCGGCGGCGCCGATCAGGCCAGCGGGAACGCCTAGCTCAGCAAGAGTGATCTGGGCGGGCTGGCGGTAAAGGCGAGCGGTAAGGTTCTTCTCAAAAGACTTTTGGACGGGCGCGCGCAACAGCTCTCCGGCAGAGGCCACGCCGCCGGCTAGCACGATCATTTCTGGATCGAGGATGGCGCAAAGGTCAGCAAGCCCGCGGCCCACCCACTCCGCAATGGTCTCCACCACGTCGAGTGCAACCGGGTCGCCCTCTTTCGCGGCGGCGGTAACCATCTGTCCGGTGATCTGCTGCGGATTGCCGTCCGCCATTTCCAGCAGTCGCAGTGCGGACGCGGGTGCAACCGTCGCGATTTCGCGAGCTTCGTGCACGAGAGCCGTGCCCGAACCGTAACGCTCCCAGCAACCTCGATTACCGCAGCCACAGCGGCGTCCTCCCGCCTTGACCTGCATGTGGCCAACCTCGCCGGCAAAGCCCTGATAGCCGCGCACCAGCCTGTCATCAACGATGATGCCGCCGCCAATGCCAGTACCTAGCGTGATAACAATGGCGTTCTTCGCTTCGCGGGCAGCTCCGAAACGGAACTCGCCCCAGGCCGCCGCATTTGCGTCGTTCTCAACCACTGTGGGAAGCCCGGTTGCCTCCTTGATCTTGGAAGCCAGCGGCTCGTTGCGCCACGCCAAGTTTGGCGCGTACACAACCGAAGTGCGCGCAGCGTCGCAAAAACCCGCGGCTCCAATACCTACAGCACTTACTTCCTCACCCTCACGCAGCTTTGCAACCAGCGTGGCGATTGCGCTCGCGGTTGCGTCAACTTCTTGTGCAGGCGTTTGAATAACTTCGGTGCGAAGAACTTCACCTTCTTCATTAACAAGGCCAGCGGCGATCTTGGTGCCGCCTACGTCAACTCCAATCGTGAGGCTCACGTGCTACTCCTTATTTAGTCACAGCGGTTATTACGCAAAGTTCAAACTCTTGGTCCGCACCTAAACTGTACGTCAAGCCGCTATAAAGGTTAATCAGAATGGGTGGTCGGGTTTGTTCCACACGCTTAGCGGGTGGGTGGGAATGGTAAAGGCAATGTCAAGGTGTTCGGATACCAGCGAGGCGAGGTTCGCGGGCGTGCCGTCTGAGACGAAAAGGATTGGCGGGCGCAACTTCGCGGTTTCAACGAGGTTGAGGATAGGTTTGGCGCCCCCGTCTTCAGATTCAACCCAGTAGACCATCCAATCTGGCCCAATTGGGTGCTGGCGTGAGACGATAAGCCGCTTCACCGCACAACCGGGTGGGAGGGCGGCCACGACGTCCTCATCCAGGTCAATCATTTGTTGCGGTCCGGATACCCACGCTAGTTCGCTTTCGTCAATGGACGTGAGTTTTAGTTTGAGGTCCGACTTTTTCGCCTCGAACGACTTGCGTTTGGAACGCAGACGCAAGTTTTCAAAGCTGTCAACTAGATCGCCCAGGGCGTTGTAGTCCTTTTGCGTCCACGGAATCATGACGCCGGGGTTGATAGCCGTGTACGAGGCGGACGCCAGGAACCATTCGAGAGGATCAACGGGTTCGGTGAGCAGACCTTCACGCAGGTAGAGGGCGCGGCGAAGCACCTGGTCTCGCAGCGGGTCGGCAACGCGCTTTTGGGCTTTGGCGAGCCGGCGATGGAAGCGGTTTTGGGCAGATTCGTAGTCATCTCCGGTGTTCCACTGGTCTCCGGGCCAGTTATGCAGGCGGGTTAGTTCTTCACGTAGTGAGAAGCGCTCGCCGATGTGGCCGCGCAGTTTAAGGAACTCGTCCCACGCTTCCACCCACGCCACGGCTTGTACAAACGCGTGCGGGTAGGTGCGGGTGGGCAAAACGGTAAGGTTCTTGGCGCCCTCTTCGACGTTGTTGTACCACTGTTGCAGGTCCTCGGTGGTGTACCAGCGAGATTTACTGTCGGTTAGTTTTGCCCAGTTTGGATTGGTTTTTCGAGCCTCGTGGGCTTGCCACATGCGTGCAAGTGGTTCGCGAATTTTGCGGCGCGGGAGTGTTCGCGTGCGGTTGGTGTACTCGTTTTCAATGATGTTGATAGCGGCAAGTACCAGGTCAAGGTCAGGTAGGTCTGGACCTTTTCGTTTTCCGAGGTCGCGAGGGCTGGTCCAAAGAGATATTAACCACGCTGTGTCGGGGCAGTGAGCGGCGGTCGCGGCCTCGTTGGCGGCTTGAAGGAAGTCGTGATTGATGGCGGCGATGGCTTGTTTTTCCGTTTTTGTAAGGGTTTTGAGCTTGCGCGTGCCCCATTTGCGGATGAAGACTTCGGAAAGAGACGTTGCCGACTTCTTGTGTGCCATGTTTAGTATTCTGCCCTATTTTTGGACGCAGCGGCGGAAGGCAAAATTTGCGCGGTAGAATTTGGCTGTGACTAACGCAAATGAAATGAAGAATCGCCCGGTTCTGGTGGTCGATTTGGGTGCGCAGAACGCGCAACTGATTGCCCGCCGGGTCCGTGAGGCCCATGTTTACTCCGAGATTGTTCCCCAGACTTATAGTGCGCAGCAGATCAGTGAAAAGAATCCTGCTGCGATTATTCTTTCTGGTGGTCCGTCGTCCGCGCACGTTAAGTTTGACGCGGACATTCTTAATTCTGGGGTTCCAGTTCTTGCTATTTCGTCGGGCTTCCACGTGATGGTGGATGCCCTGGGTGGTGTGGTTGCCCCTGGAGATGTTCCTGAAAATGGTCGAGCCCGCGCAACTGTGACGGTTTCGGATTCGAAACTGCTGGGCGCTGATGGCGACCAGGATGTGTGGATGTCTCACGTTGACCGCGTGGAGGAGCTCCCCGATGGATTTCGCGTGAGTGCAAGCACGGATAAGTCGCAGATTGCGGCAGCCGAGGATGTAGCTCGCGGCCTTTACGGCGTGGAGTGGCTCCCGGAGATTCGTCGCACCGAGCACGGTCAGGATCAGATTGTGCGTTTCTTGCGCGATATTGCCGGTATTGAGGGCGAGTGGTCCGCGGCCTCGATTATCGATAGTGAGATTCAGAAGATTCGCGAGCAGGTTGGTTCTGCGCGCGTAATTTGTGCACTGTCTGGTGGCGTCGATTCTTCGGTTGCGGCAGCGCTTGTACACAAGGCTGTTGGCGATCAGCTCACCTGTTTCTTCGTGGACCACGGCCTGTTGCGTCTGGGTGAGCGCGAGCAGGTTGAGCGCGACTACGCCGCCACGATGGGTATCCGCGTGGTCACGATTGATGAGTCCGAACGCTTCTTGAATGCGTTGAAGGACGTCACCGAACCGGAGCAGAAGCGCAAGATCATTGGCCGCGAGTTCATTCGGGTGTTCGAGGATGCGCAGAAGAAGTTCGTGGCGGAAGCTGATCGCGATGGGGAGGAAGTTAAGTTCCTCGTCCAGGGTACGATCTACCCCGATGTGGTTGAGTCCGGAGCCGAGGGGTCGGCAAACATCAAGTCGCACCACAACGTGGGCGGCCTGCCTGAGGATTTGAACTTTGAGCTGGTTGAGCCGTTGCGCGCCCTCTTTAAGGATGAGGTTCGCGAGCTTGGCCTCGAGATCGGGGTGCCGGCCTCCATGGTGAAGCGTCAGCCGTTCCCCGGCCCCGGCTTGGGTGTGCGCGTGGTTGGCGCGCTGACTCGGGAGCGTCTGGATGTTCTGCGCGCAGCTGACTACATTGTGCGCGAGGAACTGACGAATGCTGGCCTTGACGAGGTCATTTGGCAGTGCCCGGTTGTTCTGCTTGCTGATGTCAAGTCTGTGGGTGTCACGGGCGATCAACGCACGTACGGTCACCCGATTGTTCTGCGTCCGATCATTTCTGAGGACGCTATGAGTGCTGAGTGGGCACGCGTGCCATTTGATGTGCTGGACCGCATTTCTACGCGAATCACCAGCGAGGTCCCCGAAATCAACCGGGTTGTGCTTGACGTGACGTCGAAGCCGCCGGCAACGATCGAGTGGGAGTAGTTTCCTAAAGCAGTTTTGGGGAGGGCAGTGCATGGAGCGGCCCTCCCCAAACGCTTATAGGGAAGCCGGTCCTTGATGCAGGTAGGTGCTGATATCGCGCAAGTCTGTCAAAATACTGTTGTCGCAGTGTAGTGATGAGCAAGGAGATTTTTATGCCGGACGATGCAGCGCTCCAGGACGTAGCGCCCCCGGACGCAGAACCTGAGGGCATGCCGGTGGCACATTCGGAGGAGACTGAGCAGGGTATTCAGCCCATAGATGCTTCTGAGCAGCCGGAATCCGCCGAGTCGGCAGTGCCGAGCAGGACGCGCAGGTTCAAGGACGCGTTGTTGAATCCGAAAGCTTGGTTTGCTCCAAAGAATCGCCCGGGCGTCGCAGCATTCGTCATCCCTGCGCTGATCATTTTCATCGCGTTCCAGGCATCGGGGGTGTGGCCGAGCGGCAACCGGCACATCCTCACTATCGACCTGTACCACCAGTACGCGCCGTTCCTCGCTGAGTATCAGCGCAAGCTGTCAAACTTCGAAACTTTGATGTATTCGTGGCGAGGCGGCCTGGGTGCCGACTTCCTTTCGCTCTTCGCCTACTACTTGGCAAGTCCAATAAACCTGCTCATTTTGCTGTTCCCCGCCTCGCAACTGTCTAACTTTGTGCTGTTTGACGTCGTTTTGAAGACGGGCTTGGCAGGCTACACCAGCTATTTCTTCTTGCGTCGAGGCCGTGCTCACACCCCGTGGGTTGCTGTCTTGTTCTCCCTCGGGTACGCGCTGTCCTCGTTCACGCTCGCGTACTTTTGGAACATCATGTGGCTGGACGTGCAGATCATGCTGCCTCTCCTCGCTTACGGAGCGTGGTTGATCGTCAAATACGAGCGGCTTGTGCCGTACGTGATTTTCACGGCCATAACCCTCTTCGTAAATTATTACGCGGCGTTCTTCGCGGTCCTGTTTATCGCCCTGTACTTCCTGGTCCTTCTGGTTGAGAACGTTCCGTTCAAACGTTGGCGTGATCAGGTGGCTAAAGCAATCCTGTTTGGTGGGGCGTCCGTGTTCGGGGCCGCGCTGGCTTCAGTGCTTTTAATCCCGGTCTATTTGAAGCTACAACACACGTCGGCATACGGCGATGCGTGGCCAGACAAAGTGGACTTCATGTATTCGCCCATTGATCTGTTTGGGCGCCAAATGTTCCTGTCCGCACCCGCTGTGCGCGAGGGCCTTCCGAATATTTACGCAGGAGCCCTCGTTCTGTTGCTGATCCCGGCGTATTTCCTGGCTCGAAGCATTTCCACGAGGGGGAAGATCGCGAACGGAATCCTCTTGACCTTCATGGCCCTTAGCTTGTCGGTCAACTCGTTGAACTTCTTTTGGCACGGAATGCACTACCCGAACCAGTTGAACCACAGGTTTGCGTTCACCGCCGTGTTCCTCCTGGTTGTAATGGCTGCCGAGGCTTTCCGCGCACTCAAAACCGAGCCGCTTCCGCTGGCGAAGATCGCATCCGGAATAGGCCTGCTTGCCCTGGTCATGTATCGCATCGATAAGGAGGCTGTGACAGCGCGTTCGATGGTCGCAACAATCGCGGTTAGTGCGCTGTACGTAGCGGTTCTTGTAGTCATTTCGGGGCGAGAAGAAATCACTTTGAAACTGGGGAAGTCGCCGCGAGTGCTTGCCGCGCAAGGAGTTGCAGTGGCAACCATGATCGGCCTGGTTTCAGTGGAGCTACTGGCTTCTTCGATTGCGGGCATTAAAGATGTGCGAGACGGGCAGGTATTTGGCAACCGTGATGGCTATGCCGCGGGTGACTTCCCCCGAGATGTGCGCGAGGTTGCCGGCAAGATCAAGGCTGAGAATGACGGGTATCCGCGGGCAGAGCTCGCTAATCGCAAGACTTATAACGACGCATTCCTCTACGGCTACGACGGTGTCACGCTGTTTGGTTCTTCGTTCAGCCAGGCGCAGTTGAAGCTCATGGAGGGTGTTGGCCTATCCACTAACGGTATCAACTCCTACGCTTACAATCCGGCTAAACCGCTCGATACCTTCTTCGGCGTGAAGTACGTAATGACCAGCGAGAAAGAACGCGGGCAGTTGATTGACTACCCAACCTATTTCGAATCGGCCAGCCTCGATGTGTACGAGAACGCGGACGCCCTGCCCATGGCGTTCCTGGTTGATAGCACGGCAAAGGATTTCAAAACCGAGTCCGAGGGTTTTCTTACCAATCAAGCGAGGATGTACGAGGCTGCGTTTGGCACCTCCGGCCTGTATGAGACAGTGAAGGCAGAGTTCTCAGCTACCGCGGGCACGGTGTCTGAGGAGTCTAACGAGCCTTTCGGTCAGCAGGTCAAGTTTGAGGCTTCTT
Source organism: Actinomyces urinae (assembly GCF_900119695.1). Lineage (GTDB taxonomy): Bacteria > Actinomycetota > Actinomycetes > Actinomycetales > Actinomycetaceae > Gleimia > Gleimia urinae. The sequence continues at coordinate 765,018 of NZ_LT632547.1, read as the reverse complement.
CCGGGCAGGCTGTCGCGAACGTGAGCGTTACGGCGCAAAAGGATGGCCACTACTTCCTCGCCTACAAGTCTGGAACGGTGAAGGTACAAAATGTTTCGGTTTACACCGGGAATGAACAGAAGGTGCAGGTAAATACCCAAAAGAATGGCCTGGTTGACTTGGGTGTGTTGCGCGCGGGCGATACCGGTCTGGTGGAGTTCAAGACCGAAAAAGACAAGTCTGGCACGGTCAGCTTTGAAGCGGGCGTCATGAACGATTCCGTTTATGAAAGTGCCGTGGCCAAGGCGCAGGCCAACCCGGTGAAGATTGAACGGGGGCAGCGTTCTATGGATATGAGTGTCAACGCGCCCCAGGCCGGCTACTTGCTGGTAAGCAATATTTACGATCCGGGTTGGGAAGCTACAGTTAATGGGCAGAATGCAAAGGTAGAGCCTTTCGATGATTCGCTCATGCTGATCCCGGTACAGGCGGGTGATAACCAGGTGCACATGAGTTTCACGCCTATCGGATTGCGGGCGGGACAGCTCACCAGTGCCCTTGCGCTCATGCTATTGATCGGTTTGGTTGTGTTCGAGCGTAAAACGAGGCAACGCCAGTTGAAGCGCAAGCACGAGCGTGAGGTTGTAAATGCTGCTTTGGCCCAGGATGAGTCTTCCCCGGCCGAAGCGGGGGAGCTTAACGAGGAAACCTTGGACGCAGATGAAATGCATGACGGTGTAATGAAAGATGAGTAGAAAAAAGCCTCGGAACTGGCCCGAGACCCCTGCGGCTCTAGCCAGTCCCGTCCTCGATAATCACACGCACCTGCCCATTGGGGAGTGGGAAATCCCCAAAGCTGGCGACGTCAAGCTTCCTCTTGAGGAACAGCTCCACCGTGCGTACGAGGTGGGAGTTCGCGGCCTGATCACTGTGGGCTGTGAGATTACCGATTTTGATCCCACCATCGAGCTTGCCCACAAGTTTGGTGACTCAGCCGGCTTCCCGCGGGTGCGTGCAGCTATTGCGCTCCACCCCAATGAGGCGCCCCTACACGCGGGCGTGCTGGACGTGGCCGCCGACGGTTGGGAGCACGAACTGAAGGCACATCACGTGCCTTTAGATGAGGCTCTTGCCGCGGTGGAGAGCCGGCTGGATGATCCGTCCATTGTGGCTGTGGGAGAAACCGGCATCGATTTGTTCCGCACGGCTGACGCGGGCCTTGCAGCTGCAAAAGACTCGTTTGCCGCTCATTTGCGCATGGGATTCAAGCGCGCACTACCAGTGCAAATCCATGACCGGGATGCGCATGAGGAATGCTTGGACGTCCTCTACGACACGGGCGCAGATAAGGGGCACACTCCGATCGTGTTCCACTGCTTTTCCGGTGGAACGCAGCTGGCCCGCCACGTAGAGAAGAACGGCTGGTATGCCTCGTTTGGTGGATCACTAACATTTGCGGCTAATGATGAGCTACGCGAGGCCTTCAAGTCGCTGTCGCCAGATCGGGTTTTGGTGGAAACGGATGCTCCTTATCTCACTCCCGTGCCCTATCGCGGTCATCCGAATGCCTCATACGTTATGGCGCACACAGTTCGGTTTATCGCGCAGATGTGGGAGCGTAGCGAAGAAGCCACTCTTGAGCAGCTCCAAAAGAATAGTGAGGCAGTATATGGCAATGTTTTCTTCGCTTGAAGTGCTTTGTAAGTAAGGGCACAAACTCTGTGTGAGCTTGCACAATTTGCCGGCGGATTAGCTTCCTATTTCTATAACGATCTGGTTACGGTAGAGGGTAGTTAGTTATCTACTCAAGAGGTAAAAGTTTGGCTTTCAACAATGTAGCGTCTGCCCGTTGGGCAACGAACGCATCGAAAAAGACCATTAAATCGGTTGCAGCTGCGTCTGCTTTGGCTCTCGTTGCGACGGCTGGTGTTTCGATTGCTTCGACGCGTACCGATGTCCTGGTGAACGCTGATGGCGCAACTTCGATCGTAACGGTCTGGGGCGGCACGGTTGGCGGCGCACTGGAGGTAGCTGGCGTGAAGGTTGGCGAGCATGACCTCGTAACCCCTGCAGTTTCTGCTCCGGTTCAGAAGGGCCAGACGATTACGTTCACGTCTGCGAAGCCTTACACGATCCACGACGAGAAGGGCCGGTCTGAGGTTTGGTCCACCGCTGATTCGCTTGAGGGCGTGATGAGCGTGTTTGCTGATTCAGGCCGCGATGTTGCCCTCGCTGCGAATCGCTCTAGTGTTCGCGAGGCTCTGCCCGCTGTTCTCGACGAGGCTGGCACTGTAAGCGTTGTGGTTGACGGTAAGGCCAAATCTGTTGAGGTCCCTGAGGATGCCACGGTGCCTGAGATCCTCGAAGCCGCAAGCGTTACGCCATCGCCTATTGACCAGGTTTTCTTAGAAACCGGTGCCGATGATGTGAAGGTAAACGTGGTGCGCCAAACGCGCGGCAACGTAACCGAGACGCAAGAACTTGATTTCAAGACGATTGAGCGTGACACGGATGAACTTTACGAGGGTGAATCCCGCGTGGTGCAAGAAGGTCAGAAGGGCAAGATCACCACTGTAAAGTACGAGCAGAAGCGCGGAAGTGAAGTCCTTGTTTCTACCAAGGTTTCTGAAAAGCGTGAAGAGCCTACCGACAAGATCGTTGAGCATGGCACCAAGAAACGTCCGGCAGAAGCCGTAGCGGCGGCCCCGCAGCAGGGCTCGGGTACGGGTTCCGCGCCAGCAGGTGTTTGGGCCGCACTGGCTCAGTGTGAGTCTGGTGGAAATCCAGGAACGAACACCGGTAATGGCTTTTACGGCCTGTACCAGTTCTCGCTACCTACATGGCAAGCGGTAGGTGGAAGTGGTCTGCCGTCGGATGCTTCGGCTGAAGAGCAGACGAAGCGTGCCCAGATCCTCCAGCAGCGCGCTGGTTGGGGACAGTGGCCCGCGTGCTCGTCGATGCTTGGATTGCGATAAATCAAAGCTCTAGTAGGGGAAGTGGTGGCCCAGCTACCACTTCCCCTTGTAATTTGTGTCTGTATCTGCCCGGTAGAATGGTTGTATGAGCGAAGTTAAGTTGTTGACGCCAAGGGATGTGCGCGAGATCTGCGCCGCCCTTCACATCCAACCTACAAAAACGCTGGGTCAGAACTTCGTTCACGATGCCGGTACAGTTCGCAAGATTGTGAAAGCTGCGAGTGTTACAGCTGGGGAGCACGTGTTAGAGATCGGTCCAGGCCTTGGATCTTTGACTCTGGGTTTGTTGCAGGCCGGTGCGCGTGTCACAGCGATTGAGATAGACCCTGTTTTGGCAACGGCTCTGCCGGCCACTGTAGCAGGGCATGCGCCGGGAGCGCCGCTTCGGGTTCTGCAGGCGGATGCTCTTAAAGTCACCACTTTGGAGCGTCTGAATGAGGCGAAGTCTATTGAGGGGGAGACACAAGAGTGGGAGGCTCCCACCCGCCTCGTGGCAAATCTTCCGTACAACGTGGCTGTGCCGCTGATCCTAGGTGTATTGGATAACTTCCCTTCCATTCGTGAGCTTTTGGTGATGGTACAAACTGAGGTTGCGCAGCGTTTGAGCGCCAAACCAGGGTCAAAAATTTACGGCGTGCCATCCGTCAAAGTTGCTTGGTATGGCGATGCTGAGCTAGCTGGCACTATTTCCCGGCGCGTCTTTTGGCCCATCCCAAATGTTGATTCTTCGCTGGTACGAATTTCGCGTTACGAGGCCGATGCTTTGCCGGCCGCCGAACAGGCTGGTGTTACTCGCCAAGAACTTTTTGAAGTTGTGGATGCCGCGTTCTCTCAACGCCGCAAAACCCTTCGCGCCGCCTTGAACAAGTGGGCGGATGTGGACGTAGACGCGCTGATAGAAAATGCGGGTATAGACCCGCTGGCGCGAGGCGAGGTATTGGATATTGACCAATTCTTGGCCTTAGCTAAGGCGCGCAACGAGTTGAAGCAGGGCGCCTCGTGATCACAGCGAGCGCACCGGGCAAAGTGAATCTTGTCCTCCTAGTAGGTAAACCCGACCAACGTGGCTACCATCCGCTTTATTCGATTTTTGAAACATTGAGTATTAGGGAGCGGGCAACCGTTCGTTTTCGCCCGCAGCATGATGGCTCTGCTCGTACCGGCATGCCGATCGTTGTGCACACGCTGGGCGCGGACCTGTTGGATTTAGAACCTGTGAAACACCTGGCGTTCCGAGCAGCAAAAGCGCTGATTCTGGAGGCCGCGAAGCTTGGTATTCCAGCGGTTCCAGACGGCCACGTCCTCGAGATAGAAATCGAGAAACGCATCCCGGTAGCAGGCGGAATGGCTGGAGGCTCTGCAGATGCGGCCGCAACCCTCGTAGCGGTTGATAAGCTTCTGGGATTAAACCTCGATCGTGAGCGCATGCATGAGATTGCCCGTGGGCTTGGCGCAGATGTACCGGCGTGTTTGGAGGGCGGGATTAGCCTGGGCCTGGGATACGGCGACCACATGACGCGACTTGACCGGCCCGATACGCCCGCACACCACTGGGTGATGTGCACGATGCGGGAGGGGCTTTCAACTCCGGCTGTGTTTAAAGAGTTTGACGCGCAGGGTAGAGGTCGGGACATGTTGCCTACAAGTCTGCGTGAAGACGACATGCGCCTGCTTGAAGGCGCTGAGCAACTGGTGGGTCTATTAGAAAACGATCTGCAGGAAACCGCTTTGGGTATGCACCCCGCGCTTGGGCAAGCGTGGATGGTGATTGAAGAGGCCGGGCCGCTCGCGGTTTTACTGTCCGGTTCGGGCCCAACGGTAGCGGCGCTGGCAGGTAGCTTGGAGCATGCGCGCCAGATTGAGCGGCGTCTGGCAGGGGCGTGCGAGGTGGAGAACACGCTGGTGGTGTCCGGCCCCGCACAGCCGGCAAAGGTGGAGTAGTGGCACATCTTTTTGGAACGCAGAGCATTGGTGCGATCGGTGGTTCGCGCAAGATCTTGGCTGACATTTCGGTTTCGGTGGCAGATGGAGATCGCATTGGTGTGCTCGGCCCAAACGGGGCCGGCAAAACCACGCTGTTGGCCATGCTCGCGGGCGAACGTGAGGTAGATAGCGGCCAGATTATTGTGCGCGATGGCGTAAGGTTTGTGCACTTATCGCAGCGCGACATCATTAGCGAGCAGACGGTACAAAGCGTGGTCCACCCCGGGCTGGCAGCTCACGAGTGGGCGTCTGTGCCCGCGATTAGGGATGTTCATGAGGGGCTTTTGGCTGATATTGATCTGGAAGCGAAAATGAGTGAGCTTTCGGGCGGTCAGCGCAGGCGCGTGAACTTGGCGCGAGTTTTGTCTGCAGGCGTTGTGCAGGGGCATCCGGCGGACGTCCTCGTGCTGGATGAACCGACGAACCATTTGGACGTTGAGGGCGTATCTTGGCTGGCCAAACACTTGAATCAGCGGATGGGACCGCGCGATGGTTCGGGCCGCAATAGCGGCGCGCTGATCGTGGTGACGCACGACCGCTGGTTCTTGGACGCGGTGTGCACCCACGTGTGGGAAGTGGTTCCAGGTATTGACCCGGGAGGTTCGCGCCCGCAGATTCCGGGCCGAATCGAAATGTACGAGGGCTCCTACGCGGCTTACATTTTGGCTCGGGCGGAGAGGGCTCGCCAGAGCGCCCTGGCGGAACAAAAACGGCAGAACGTGCTTCGTAAGGAGCTCGCCTGGTTGCGTCGCGGCGCGCCCGCGCGCACTTCGAAGCCTCGTTTTCGTATTGAGGCCGCGGAAGAACTGATCGTTAACGAACCGCCTCCGCGTGATGACGTTGAACTGGTGCGAATGGCCACCGCGCGGCTAGGTAAACAGGTGATTGACCTAGAGGGCGTGTCTTTAGCTTTTGGCGAGGGCAACGAGAAGCAGACAATTTTTGAGGACGTGACATACCGTCTGGCTCCGGCTGAGCGCGTGGGAATTGTAGGTGTGAATGGCGCGGGTAAAACCACCCTGCTGCGCCTGCTTAGTGGCGAGGTGGAGCCCGATTCAGGTCGGGTAAAGCGCGGCAAAACAGTGAAGGTGCGCACCCTTTCACAAGATACGCATGAACTTGACGCGGTCTCGCATAGGCGCGTGGTTGAGGCCGTGGCTGACGTGGCACAGTCAGTGATGATTGGCGATAGAGAGGTGTCTGCCTCCCAGCTGGTTGAACGAGTCGGTTTTACGCGCAGTAGGGCGTGGACCCCGGTTGCTGACATTTCGGGCGGGGAGAGGCGCAGGTTGCAACTGATCCGCCTGCTCATGTCGGAGCCGAACGTGATTTTGCTCGATGAGCCTACCAACGACCTCGACACTGACACGCTTGCGGCCATGGAAGATCTGCTGGATTCATTCCCCGGCACGCTGGTAGTGGTTTCTCACGATCGTTATTTGCTGGAGCGCACTACCACTCACCAACTGGCCCTGTTTGGCGACGGTAAGCTTCGTGCCATCCCCGGCGGTGTGGAGCAGTATTTGCAGATGCGCGAGGCCGGCATGGGCGGTGTGGCCGGAAGAGGCACATCGCAGTGGTCGGAAAGCAGCCGCGAAGAAGCGGGCAAAAACGGCGTGCGTAAGACCTCGTCCGTGCTACAAACTTCCGACGCGCAATTGTTTCGCGAAGCCCAAAAGGAAGCGCGCCGAATCGAGCGGCAGATGGATCGTTTGGCCAGTCAGATAGAGAAATACGAGGCTCAGTTAGAAGAGCTCGCGTCTAACCCGGAGCCTTCACGCGAGCAGATCGGACAGATGGCCCAGGTTTCGGCCTCGCTTCAAAATGCTCAAAGCGAGCATGATGAGCTAGAAATGGCGTGGCTAGAGGCCGCAGAGGCCGCCGAGCGCGCCAAGTAGTCTCTGCCTAATGGCCGGGCCAACTCTTGATCTGTTGCAAAATAGCGGCCTGGTTGCGCTCTAGCAGGCCTGCTCCGATGCGCAGTGTCACGTAGCTGATTCCTAGCGTCCATACCAATACCAGTAGGTAAACCGCGGCCTCGGTGATGATGGGGCCAAGGTAGATGTATGCGAGAACTGCTGGGACCATCAGCAAACTACCGAGGAGGAATACGACCAAGCCGCCAATAAATGTGGCCATTTGGTTTGCCGTGCCCTTGGTAGACATGGCGGAGGTTCCCGGGGGTTGCACGCCAAATGCTCGGTATCCAGTTATGGCAGACATGAGGCTTGCAGTAAGCAAGCCCAACGAGAGCGAGGCGATGGTCAGCGCCAACCAGGACATTCCGATTGGTAGTGCAATGGATGCCAGAACGCCGTTGAATACTGATACCACGATTAGAGCGGGAAGTGATGCGAAGAGGCGCCCGAAGCGGTCGGCTCGTCCGGTTACACCCGCGCTGACGTGCATCCAGTAGGCGGTTGAGTCGTATGAAAGCAACATGCCCGCAGTCTGACCGAAGATCAGGGGAGTGAATACGAATAGAAACCAGCCCGTGGATGCGCCCGTTGGGCTTAACGAAAAGCCGAACCCAAGAATCGGCATCATCAGCATGATGATGAGGGAGGGGGCTAGGCGCGCGTCACGCACCCACATGTGAAGGTTACGTGCGGCTAAGGCCGCAGTTGGTGGGTTGAGGCCCAGTTTTAGCCAGAAGTTTAGAGACTTCAACTGCTGGTCCAGGCCGGCAACAGTGTTGATCTCAGTGGTTACCAAAGTAGGATCCACAACGCTTTGGCCCGTGGCTACGGCTTGCTTGGCCGCACTGGTGAGTTCGTGTTTGCGCCCCACCATTTCGCCGCGAACTAGCGAGTGCCAGCCGGCTCCAAGTACCGCAAAGATGGCCACCCCGTAAGCCACTTGCACGAGGGCAGGAATAAGCTCACCGCCTGCTAGAAGGTAGGGGATAGAGACGATTCCCGCCAGTGGTGTCCATTTCGCGATGTTTGCCAAAGTGCCAACGTCGAAGCTGATTGCGCCTTCTGCAAAGGTAGACATGAAGTAGGAAAATCCCCACATAATTGCCACAAACAGGACTACGCCAACCATTTGCATGAGGTCGCGTCGGCCTTGAGAGGCCTCAACGCGGGCGGCAAACCAGAAGCTGATAAACCGTGACACTAGAGCAAGGGAGACCAGAGCAAACGGCATCAGCACTATAGAGAGAACGCCATATAGGGGCTCATCTACCTTGAACAGTCCCGCAGTGCCGGTAACGAAAACAAGGAGTGTGATGAGGCCGGCGGGCCCTGCTACCGAGGCGTAAAGCAGCGCTCTAGATAGACACCTGGTTGGTGCAACATAAGGGGAGAAGGACTTTGGCGCGGTTGTGGCATCTAGTCCCATACCGAATAGGGGAGCGCCCGCCCAGGCTAGGGTGCTTGCGCTGGCCACCAGCAGGACAATTTGGGTGAACGGGGTTATTAAGCCGGCGTCCAAAATCAGTAGGGGCGCGATGAGCATGAAGCCAAGGAACACGCCAAAGTAGAGCGTAGCTAGGATAACGAGAACTAACTTCCACCATTTTTGGGTTAGGTTGTTCCACAAAGAGCGAAGTTTAAGGCCAATTATCGACGCAACCAATCGAGACCTCCTGTTTCCTTCACCCCACCTACGAGCTCGCGGAAGCGCTCGTCCAGACTCTTACCAGCTGATACTTGCTCAGTGGTGCCGGCAGCAAGCACTTGACCGTGATTCAAAATCGCTACGTGGTCGCACAGTTTTTCAACCGTATCCATAACGTGCGAGGAGAGCACTACGGTGCCTCCAGCTTCTACGAATTCGGTTAAGAGGTTGCGAATACCGGCCGCGGAGATTGGGTCTACCGATTCAAACGGCTCGTCAAGCACAACAATCTTCGGGCCGTGTACGAGGGCGCAGGCCAGCGCAACTTTCTTGGTCATGCCCTGCGAATAGTCGGCTACAAGTTTCTTGCCGGTATTTTCGAGGCCGAGCGCTTCGAGCAGCTCGCTTGCCCGAGTGCGGGCAGTGTCCTTGTCGAGCCCACGGAGCATTCCCATGTATTCCACCAGAGCAGCGCCGGAGAGGCGGTCGAACAGGCGGTATCCGTCGGGCAGAACGCCGAGCATGGCTTTTGCTTCTGCGGATCTATCCCAAATATCTACGCCGGAAATGTATGCGGTTCCAGCGTCTGGCACGAGCATGCCCGTAACCATAGAAAGGAAGGTGGTTTTGCCTGCCCCGTTAGGGCCAACTAGGCCAAAGAAAGATCCGCGCGGGATTCCCAGCGTTAGGTTGCCTACTGCGATGGTGTTGCCAAAAACTTTTGTTAGCCCACGCGCGTCTATCGCGATGGGCGGTCCATCAAAGCGAGTGCTGTGAATGCTTTGCGTAGAGCTCGTGGGAGCTTGCGTGTTCATGTTTTCGTTGCTCACGATTTCCTCTTAACCGGTTACAAATCGAGTCGAAAATGTTAGGTAATAAAACTGGTAGGCGCGTGTGGCGCCCCCATAAGCGTTAAGCGTCGAATGCGAGTAGTAGTGGTTTCAACAGTAGTGAAAGCCTCTGCTCATCTTCTTCGCTGATACCAACCAGCAGATTACGTTCGTCGTCAAGTAGTGATTTGAGCGCGGAGTCCACGCGTTTACGGCCCTCGACGGTTAGCGACACCAGAACGGCGCGCCGGTCCGATGGAGAAGGGGAACGTTCCACAAGTCCTTTTGCTTCTAGCCTGTCGATGCGGTTGGTCATGGTTCCAGATGACACGAGTAGTTCGTTCATGAGGACGCCCGGGGTAAGCGCGTATGGGCTACCGGACCGGCGCAGGGAGGATAGAACATCAAATTCCCAGGGTTCGAGGCCGTGTGAAAGAAACGCGTTTCGCCGCGCGAGGTCGAGGTGACGGGCCAGCCGCGTGATGCGCGAGAAAACAAGCATGGGAGTGGAGTCGAGGTCGGGCCTCTCTTTTTGCCAAGAGCTGACGATGCGGTCGACCTCGTCGTCCGGAGTTGGGACGGGGATGCGTTTGTTTTCTCTCACGTTTCAAAGATACTTGAAATTAAGAGTCTTGTCTGCGTCGCTTTTGACGGTTTTCTTATTCAGCGTCGCTAAGTAGCTGCGGATCAGGGTGCAGGTTTCTAAGGCCAAGCCAGGTGAGATTAACGATGTGGGAGGCCACGGTTTTCTTGTCGGGGCTTCGCTCTTCTAGCCACCATTGGCCAACTTGGGCGATGAGGCCAACCAGCATCTGTGCGTAAATTGGGGCGGCTTTGGCATTTAGTTTGGCTTCCTTGAAGCGGGCGGCAACAAGGTGCTCAACCTTGTTTGCTACGTCGCCGATTACAGAGGAGTAGTAGCCTTCGGATCGGTTTAGGGGTGCGTCTCGAACGAGTACGCGGAAACCGTCGGTGTGCTCGTCAATGTAGTCCAGGAGGGCAAGAGCGGTATTTTCTACAATGCGGCGCGGGTGCTCCGCCGAGTTAAGGGAGCTAGTGATAGTGGTGACAAGGAGCTGCACTTCTCGGTCCACGATCACGGCGTAGAGGCCTTCCTTGCCTCCGAAGTGTTCGTACACAACGGGTTTCGTTACCCCTGCTTTGCTAGCGATTTCTTCTACCGTGGTGGCGTCAAAACCGCGGGCGGCAAAAACGGAACGTCCGGTTGCGATGAGTTGTTCACGGCGTTCGATTGCGCTTAGCCTGGTCCTTTTCGCAGCCACTTTATTTCCTCCGCCCCTGCGGGCATTTTTAACTTCGGTCACTGGCACCGGTTTCATTTAGGTGCTCAGCTTTAAAGTATGGCACAATGATTTGTGGCTTTCCGCCCTAGTGTAACGGCAGCACACAGGCTTTTGGTGCCTTGAGGTCTGGGTTCGAATCCTAGGGGCGGAACGGTTGCTCCCACGCAAACGCGTGGGAGTTTTTATTGTCTGCCCACGTTTCGTCCCAAAATATGTTGAGTCTGCCTAAATTTTCGCCTCGACGCCTCTGTTCCTATTAAGATCGGAGGTGTTGGCGCAACTCTCGCGGTTTTACAAAACCAAAAGGATGGGAATGTGAGTAACCCGTTGGCTGTAATCGTCCTAGCGGCAGGCCAGGGCACGCGCATGAAGTCTAATACTCCAAAGGTTCTTCATCCCATGTGTGGGCGTCCGCTTCTGGGGCACGCCATTGTTGCGGCAGAAGAATCCGGGGCGGCCAAGCAGGTTGTGGTGATTCGTCACCAGCGTGATCGCGTGGCGCAGATGGTGCAGGATTTCGCGCCGGAGGCCGTGATTGCAGATCAGGATGAGATTCCGGGTACGGGCCGCGCCGTTCAATGTGGGTTGGAGGAGCTCGCGAAGCACGTGGATGAACTCGCGGGAACCGTGTTTGTTACTTCCGCTGACGTACCACTGCTTACCGGACAGACGCTGCGCGAGCTGGGTGAGGCTCACGAGAGCGCGAAGAATGCGGTTACGGTTGTAACAACAGTTGTGGATGACCCTACGGGTTATGGCCGGATCATTCGTGAAGAGGGTGCGGTTACGAAGATCGTGGAGCACCGCGACGCCTCGGAAGACGAACTAGCTGTGCGGGAAATCAACGCGGGAATCTACGCCTTTGATGCGGCTTTCCTAGCCGAGGTGCTACCTACGCTCGGGACGGATAACGACCAGGGTGAGGTTTATCTGACCGACACCATTTCAGCGGCTATTGAGCGTGGACGCAGGTGCGGGGCTTTCATTCTCGAGGACGTGTGGCAGGCACAGGGGTGTAATGACCGTGTTCAACTATCCGAGCTTCGTGCGGAAATGAACCGGCGGATCCTCGAAGAGCACATGCGCGGGGGCGTAACCGTGGTTGATCCAACCTCAACGTGGATTGATGTTGATGTGGAAATCGCGCCGGATGTGACGATTGAGCCGGGTTGCATCCTCGAAGGCAACACTTTTATTGATTCTTATTCTGAAATTGGCCCTCATACGACGCTACGCAATGTAGAAGTCGGTGAGGGCTCCATAATGCCGTACTGCTTCGCCTTCGACGCGTTGGTTGAAGCAGGTACCCTTCTACCCGCCTTCCAACAGCTGCAAAACCGCATTTAGGAGAAATCAAAGTGACTGGAATTATCACCACCGGTGAAAAGCGCCTGATCCTGGTGTCAGGGCGAGCCTACCCTGAGCTGGCGGCAGCTGTTGGCGAAGAACTTCAAACGGGTGTTTTACCTACCACGGCATACGATTTTGCGAACGGCGAGATTTACGTGCGCTTCAACGAGTCCGTTCGTGGCTGTGACGCGTTTGTGATCCAATCACATACCGAGCCCATCAACAAGTGGGTTATGGAACAGCTGATCATGATTGATGCGCTCAAGCGTGCAAGCGCGAAGCGCATCACGGTTGTAGCACCGTTCTACCCGTATGGGCGCCAGGACAAGAAGCACCTTGGCCGCGAGCCCATTTCGGCCCGTCTCATGTCCGATCTTTTCAAGGCCGCGGGTGCCGACCGCCTCATGTCGGTAGATTTGCACGCGGCCCAGGCGCAAGGTTTCTTCGACGGTCCGGTCGATCACCTGTGGGCCATGCCGGTACTCGTTGACTATGTTCGTACCCGCGTGGATCTGTCTAACGTTGCGGTGGTTTCTCCTGATGCCGGCCGTATTCGGGTTGCGGAGAAATGGTCACAGAAGCTGGGCGGTGCTCCTCTTGCTTTCATCCATAAGACGCGCGACACCACGCGTCCCAACGTGGCGGTTGCAAACCGGGTTGTTGGCGACGTGGAGGGCCGCGAGTGCGTTTTGGTGGATGACCTTATTGATACGGGCGGCACGATTGCAGAGGCCGTGAAGGTTCTGCTTGCATCGGGCGCTAAGGACGTGATTGTGGTGGCAACCCATGGCGTTCTCTCTGATCCGGCAACTCAGCGTCTTTCCGAATGCGGTGCTAGGGAAGTGGTTGTGACTAACACTCTTCCGATCGTTCCGTCCAAGCGGTTTGATAAGCTGACCATTCTCTCCATCGCCCCGCTGCTTGCGCGCGCAATTCGTGAGGTATTTGACGATGGTTCGGTGACGTCGCTATTCGACGGAGTCGCATAATTTCGCTACACTAGTGAAGTTGCCTCGGCGAGGGCTGGCATTGCTGGCCGTTATCGACAGGGCGTTCGAAACGCGTTGTTTCGCACCACCATCCGGGGTCACGTTCATTTTGAGAGATCCTAGGAGGATAAATGCCTGCTGATATTACGCGTATGGAAGCGAAGCTTCGCACCGAGTTCGGTAAGGGTGCTGCTCGTCGCGCACGCCGCGAGGGCCTAGTTCCGGCCGTTGTCTACTCTGATTTTGTTGATCCGATTCACCTCGATCTGCCGGGTCACGAGACTTTCCTTGTCATTAAGGACAGCGCGAACGCTCTCGTTAACCTCGTGTTCGATGGCAATGAGCAGCTTGCTCTGGTTAAGGATATTCAGCGTCACCCGGTTCGTCGCGACATTCTGCACGTCGACATGTTTGCGGTTCGTCGCGACGAGATGGTTGATGTTACTGTTCCGCTGGTCATTCACGGTGAGGTCAAGGACAACATGGTTGCTAACCAGGAGCACTTCGAGATCCTGGTCAAGGCTCCAGTTATTGCTATTCCGCAGAGCTTCGAGCTTTCTATTGAGGGTATGGCCGAGGGTGACAGCCTGACGGTTGCTGCGCTCGAAATGCCTGAGGGCGTAACGCACGAGATGGATCCAGAAGAGGTTCTGGTTTCGATCGTTGCTGCTGAGGAAGTTCCGGAGCCCGAGGTTGCCGAGGACGAAGAGGGCGAAGCCGCTGAAGGCGAAGCTGAGGCAGAGGAAGAGGCTGCGGAAGAGGCGTAATCCTCACCGGCTTAGCCACTTAGCTGTTGCGGATTGGGAGACGAGGTCTCCCAATCCGCTTTTTTATTTGGTTTGAGGCGTGATGGGTGAGTTGGGGGAGGTAAGCCCGCAAATATAACTGTTCGCTTACGATCTTAATGTCGAGTTCTGGCGGGCTTCTGGATCGGTTATACTATTACGTGCATGCGAGCGGACCTTGCCAGATTGCGGGGGAGACTCGTCAAACTTCTAAAACCTTTCCACAGGAGGAACTGTGAAGAAAACGATTAAGGTATCTGCGGTCGCTGCTGCAGCAGCGTTGATGCTGGCAGCTTGTGGTTCGGCCCCGGATCAGGGCGGTAACGAAGGCACAAGCGGCGAGACCGGCGGCGCGCAGGGCGCAAGCAACGTAAAGGCTTGCATGGTTTCTGACGAGGGCGGCTTTGATGACAAGTCGTTTAACCAGTCGGGCTATGAAGGTTTGAAGCGCGCTGAGAAGGAACTCGGCGTTGAGGTGAAGACCGCTGAGTCGAGCTCGGATGCTGATTTTGATCCGAACATCTCCACCATGGTTGATGAGGGCTGTGACCTGATCATCGGTGTTGGCTTCAAGATGGCCGCTCAGCTCGAGGCTAAGGCTGTTGAGCACCCGGATGTTAAGTTCGCTCTAGTTGACTCGACGTTTGAGAACCAGCCAGAGAATGCTCGCGCACTCGTATTTAACACTGCTGAGGCTGGCTACCTCGCTGGCTACCTCGCATCGGGTATGACCCAGACCGGTAAGATCGGTACCTTCCTCGGCATGAAGATTCCGTCGACCGCTATCTTTGCTGATGGCTTCGAAGGCGGCATGATGAAGTACAACGAGGTTCACTCGACCGACGTGAAGCTTCTCGGCTGGAACATGGAGAGCCAGGAAGGCTCCTACACTGGCGACTTCTCTGATGTTGCTAAGGGTAAGAACACCACTCAGCAGCTCATTAACCAGGGCGCTGACGTCATCATGCCTGTAGCAGGCCCGGTTGGTGCCGGTGCACTCACCGCTGCTTCTGAATCTGATGGCGTTTCCGTCATCTGGGTTGACGCTGATGGTTACCTCACTCAGCCGGAGCAGGGCCAGTACATCCTCACCTCGGTGATGAAGCAGATCGGCGAGGCTGTGTTCGACACGATCAAGTCTGTTGCTGATGACAAGTGGACTTCGGAGCAGTACGTCGGCAACCTCGAGAACGGCGGCGTTTCGATCGCTCCGTTCCACGACTTCGATTCGAAGGTCCCTGCAGAGCTGAAGGATGAGGTCGAGCAGGTCAAGCAGGACATCATCTCTGGCAAGATCAAGGTTGAGACCAAGAACCAGCCGTAATTTACAGAGCTGACCAATACAAGTAGGTAAGGCCCGGGCGCCCTTCTCGGCATCCGGGCCTTACCTGGCTTTATGGAAGCTTTGAAACGAAGGAAAACATTGTGAAACTCGAACTTCGAGGCATCACCAAGGTTTTCGGTCCGCTCGTCGCTAACGACAACATAAACATCACCGTCGAGCCTGGGGAGATTCATGCTCTTCTTGGTGAAAATGGTGCGGGCAAGTCAACTTTGATGAATGTCCTTTACGGTCTCTACCAGCCAGATGGCGGTGAGATCCTGATTGATGATAAGCCAGTTCATTTC
The DNA here is from genome assembly GCF_900119695.1 of Actinomyces urinae. Classification (GTDB taxonomy): domain Bacteria; phylum Actinomycetota; class Actinomycetes; order Actinomycetales; family Actinomycetaceae; genus Gleimia; species Gleimia urinae. Next base: position 749,630 of record NZ_LT632547.1, on the reverse strand, counting down.
AGCGGCCCCGGAGATGCGGTCGCAGCTGGCATTGGTATGGTGCACCAGCACTTTATGCTGGTCCCTGTTTTTACAGTGGCAGAATCTGTGGCCCTCGGCTACGAGCCCACTGGAGCACTTGGCGTTATAAATAAGGCCAAGGCACGCAAACTGGTTAACGAGCTCTCGGCTCGTTTCGGTTTTGATATTGATCCGGATGCGCGCATTGAAGATCTCTCGGTTGGCGCACAGCAGCGCGTGGAGATCATTAAGGCACTGTCGCGCGAGGCCAAGGTTTTGATTTTGGATGAGCCCACTGCAGTGCTCACGCCGCAAGAAACCGATGAGCTCATGGACATCATGGTTCAGCTTAAGGAATCGGGTACTTCAATCGTGTTCATCACCCATAAGCTACGTGAGGTGCGAGCGGTTGCAGACCGAATCACGGTGATTAGGCGCGGCAAGGTTGTTGGTGAGGCGTCCCCGCAGTCTACAGAAACCGAATTGGCCTCCCAGATGGTTGGCCGCCCCGTCAAGCTTGACGTTGATAAGAGTGAGTCAAAGCTGGGCGAAGTGGGCCTATCCGTTTCGGATCTGTCGGTTGTAAGCGAAGAGGGTAATATCCTGCTCGACCGAGTGAACCTAGATGTTCATAAGGGCGAAATCGTCTGTGTAGCGGGCGTGCAGGGCAATGGTCAAACTGAGCTTGCCGAAGCGATCCTCGGTGACATTGAACCAAACTCCGGCTCCATTAAGATCAGCGGTGAAAATCTTGCCGCATTCACTATCAAGGAGCGTTTGCAGAAGAAGGGCCTCGGCTACGTGCCGGAAGACCGGTCAACGAACGGTATGATCGCCTCGTTCTCGATCGCAGAGAACATGATTCTAGACGTTTACGATCGGGCCCCCTTTGCGAAGGGCATCAATATGTTGCCCGCGGTGGTGGAAGAACACGCGGAGAAGCTACGCGACATGTTTGACGTGCGCGTGACGTCCATCCACGATCCGATTTCAACGCTTTCTGGTGGTAACGCGCAGAAGGCTATCTTGGCACGTGAGCTTTCGCGCGATCTAGATGCCCTGGTGGCGTCACAGCCCACCCGCGGCCTCGACGTTGGTTCCATCGAGTTTGTGTACGAGCGCATCGTGCAAGAACGCGACAACGATACCGCTGTCCTGGTGATCTCTACCGAGCTTGACGAGGTGGATGCGCTTGCTGATCGTATTGCGGTTATGTACCGCGGCAAGATCGTGGGCATTGTTCCGGCTGGAACGCCCCGTTCTGTGCTCGGCCTCATGATGGCTGGTGTGCCTCTTGAAGAGGCGTAGGCGCAGGCTCATACAACGAAGATTGAGGAGGCTGGCGAATGAGTCAGGAAACAAATCCGCAGCCGACCGACCAGAAACGCTCCGGTGAGATTCACGGGCAAGAGCGCGAAGTTGAGAAGCCGACTGGAAAGAAAGCGGAATCTGACAAGGTTCCATTTGGGAGCCGGCTGACGCAGCGCCTGTTCTCTATCAATACGGCCGTCATCGTAGGTGCTATTGCTATTGCACTGGTGCTCGGTGCGTTGATCGTTGTGATCTTCAACGAGGACGTACAAACCGCTGCCGGTTATCTTTTTGCGCAGCCGTCTGATTTCTTCCAAGCGGCCGGCTCTACGTTCCAGAGCTTCTTCTCGTCACTGTTTAGAGGCTCGATCTACAACTACGAGGCAGATTCTTTCTCGGTTGGTATTAAGCCTCTTCTTGAGACGCTAACCCGTTCGGTGCCACTGATCATTGCCGGTCTTGCAATCGCGGTTTCGTTCCGTGCAGGCCTGTTCAACATCGGCGTGCAGGGCCAGCTGATCATGGGTGCTTTTGTGGGCACAGTAGTGGGCATGCACCTGCACCTTCCGATTGTCCTGCACCTCATTGTTGCGATCGTGTGCGCTGTTTTGGGTGGTGCTCTGTGGGGCGCTATCCCGGGCTTCTTGAAAGCAAAGGTTGGCGCAAATGAAGTTATCGTGACCATCATGTTGAACTCTATTGCTCTACTGTTCCTCTCGTGGACGCTGAGCCAGGAGTTCATGAAGGGTGATGGTTCGGCAGGTAAGTCAATGTACGTTGCCGACACGGCCACGTACCCGAGCCTGCTCGGCTCCAGCTACCGTCTTGATCTTTCATTCATTATCGCGATCCTCGCCGCCGTATTCGTATGGTGGCTCTTAGAGCGCTCCACGTTCGGTTTTGAGCTTCGCGCCGCAGGTGCAAACCCGCACGCAGCGCGTACGGCCGGCATATCCGTTCCGCGCGTCATCTTCTTGACGCTTGTCATTTCGGGTGGCCTCGCCGGTCTTGCGGGTACAGCTCCCGTATTGGGCACCGAGAAGTTCCTTACCGGCGCTACGGCCGGATCATACGGCTTTGACGCAATCACGGTTGCGCTGCTTGGTAAATCGACGCCGCTTGGCACCGTCCTCGCGGGCATCCTGTTTGGCGCACTCGCTGCAGGTGGTTCCACCATGCAGGCAGCCGCTGGAATTCCTGTGGACATCGTTCAGGTCACGCAGGCGATCATCGTTTTGTTGATTGCTGCATCTGAAGCAGTTCAGTACTACCGCAACAAGCGAAAGGTGGCTGCGCGAGCCTCGGCTGGAGCTAAGAAGGAGGCCGCAAAGTGAGCACTGAAAGCGTAGTTCAACACAAGAAGGCAGGCGACGACATTCGTCTGAAGATGCAGTTGCGCGATCCGATCGCAGCAACAGTAATGGCAGTCCTCACGCTAATCATCGCGCTCACCACCAAGGGAGACTCAACAGTCTCGTGGGCGGGCGCAACCTCGTGGTTTACCATTCCAGATACCACTTTGCCGGCCGGTCTGACCGCGTGGATCATGGTACTAATCGCAGTACCCGTAACCGGATACATCTGGTATCTGGCTAAGGAACGCAAGCACGTAAACGGCTGGCTACTTGTAGCTGTGGCGGTACCATTCGTGATCGCATTCTTGCTCTCCACCATTGCGGGCAAGGACGCACACCTGCCGGCCGTGTCGCTGCTGACCGGCGCTCTAGCATTCGCTACGCCGCTCGTATTCGGCGCGCTCTCGGGTGTAGTCAACGAACGTTCAGGCATTATCAACATTGCGATTGAAGGTCAGCTCCTATTCGGTGCTTTCCTTGGCGCGGTTGTGGCTTCCGTTGCGGGCAATCCGTACTTTGGCCTCATTGGCGCGCCAATCGCTGGCGCTCTAGTTGCGGTACTACTGGCACTGTTCACTATCAACTTCCGCACCGATCACATCATTGTGGGTGTTGTGCTGAACATGCTGGTGGTTGGTCTAACTTCGTTCCTTTACTCCACGGTTCTGAAGTACAACGCGGAGACTTTGAACTCGGTTAACCGCCTGCCGAACTTGAAGATCCCCGTACTTGCGGATATTCCGGTAATTGGCCCGATCCTGTTCAACCAGTCGATCCTCGTTTACCTTATGTTCCTCACGGTAATCATCCTGCAGTTCATGGTCTTCAACTCCCGTTGGGGCCTGCGCATGAGGGCTTGTGGCGAGCACCCGCGTGCCGCTGACACCGTGGGTATCAAAGTTAACCGCACGCGTTGGATGAACGTGCTATTGGGCGGTGCTCTTGCCGGCCTGGGTGGCGCATTCTTCACGATCGGTCAGGGTCTCGCGTTCTCTAAGGACATGGCTGCCGGCAACGGCTTTATTGCCCTGGCGGCAATGATCCTGGGACGTTGGAACCCGAAGGGCGCATTCGGTGCGGCCCTCCTGTTCGGCTTTGCCACGAACCTGGGTGCGATCATGCAGGCCGTTGGCTCAAATGTTCCATCCGAATTCCTGCTCATGATCCCGTACGTGATTACGATCCTCGCGGTTGCTGGCTTCGTCGGAGTCGTCCGCGCGCCTGCCGCAGAAGGTAAACCGTACCCGTAAACCGGAATCAATTAGCCGTTAGCCCCCAATATTTTTTGGGGGCTAACGGAGCACCCTAAGGAAAATCATGACTGAGATTAATGATGAAGTCTGGACCAAGCTGTATGAAGCAGCGGTAGCTGCGAACAAAAGAGCTTACGCTCCCTACTCGAACTACCGGGTTGGCGCTGCCGCACTCGTAGACGACGGGCGCATTGTTACTGGTTGCAACGTGGAGAATGCGGGCCTGGGAGTCACGCTATGTGCCGAATGTGGGGTGATTTCCGACCTCATTAATGGAGGTGGAGGCCGCCTCGTCGCATTCACGTGCGTAAACCAGGAGGGCGACCATATCGTGCCGTGTGGCCGGTGTCGGCAAATCTTGTACGAGCACGGAGGCAAGCAGCTACTTATGAAGATGCCTCGGGGTATCCAGACGATGGCCGAGGTCCTCCCGGACGCGTTCGGCCCAGACGACCTCGACGAAGTTGAAAGGTCATAGCATGAAGAAAACTTTTGACGCTGTAGACGTTATCCGTCACAAGCGTGACGGTGGGGAACTAACCCCCGAAGAAATTGATTGGATCATCGATGCGTACACTCGCGGTGACGTGGGTGAAGAGCAGATGGCTGCCATGGCGATGGCGATCTTCCTAAACGGAATGACGCGCGCGGAGATCGGACGCTGGACGCTCGCAATGATCAATTCCGGTGAGCGTATGGACTTCAGCTCGCTTCCGCGCCGCACCGCAGATAAGCACTCTACGGGCGGTGTCGGAGACAAGATCACTCTTCCGCTCGCTCCGTTGGTAGCTGCATTTGACGTGGCTGTCCCGCAGCTCTCTGGCCGCGGACTCGGGCACACTGGCGGCACTCTCGACAAGCTAGAGTCGATTCCCGGCTGGAGGGCAAACCTATCCAACCAGGAAGTCATTGACATGCTGGCCGGCCCCGGATGCGTGATTTGTGCAGCTGGTTCAGGCCTTGCCCCCGCCGATAAGAAGCTGTACGCGCTTCGCGACATCACTTCTACTGTGGACTGCATTCCGCTGATTTCTAGTTCGATCATGTCGAAGAAGATTGCGGAGGGCACCGACTCACTCGTTTTGGACGTGAAAGTCGGTTCGGGTGCGTTCATGAAGGATCTCGACAAGGCGCGCGAGCTTGCCCGCACAATGGTTGATCTTGGTACTGATCATGGTGTTAAGACCTCCGCGCTCCTGACCGACATGTCTACTCCGCTTGGTCTTACGGTTGGTAATGCCCTCGAAGTGCGCGAGTCTGTTGAGGTTCTTGCGGGCGGAGGCCCAGCCGATGTTGTTGAGCTGACCGTTGAGCTTGCTCGCGAGATGCTCACCGCTGCTGGCAAGCCTGATGCGGATATTGAGGCCGCATTGAAGGACGGCCGTGCAATGGACCGTTGGAGAGAAATGATCAGCGCCCAGGGTGGTGATCCGGATGCTCCGCTACCGGTTGCGAAGGACACGCACGATGTTGTTGCCGAACGAGATGGGTACCTAACCCGCCTCGACGCACTTTCAGTTGGCGTGGCTTCCTGGCGTCTTGGCGCGGGTCGTGCTCGCGCTGGCGAGGACGTTCAGGCGGTTGCAGGCATCGAGCTTCACGCAAAGCCGGGTGACAGGGTAGTTAAGGGCCAGCCGCTCATGACGCTACACACGGCAACACCAGAGCGTTTTGAGCGCGCACTGCAGACGCTGGAAGGCGGCTACGCCATCGGCGATGAGAAGCCGGCTGAGCGCGCCTCCGTGGTGCTTGATCGGATTAGCTAACCGATGCATAGGCAGGCTACGGATACGACGTGTGGCATTGCGGCCGCCCTCCAGGTGGCTTCAAAACACGTGCCTTCGGTCAAGAAGTATGTGGACATGAACGCGGCCGAGGCAGCTTTGCAGCAGGAACGCGTTCACCGCATCGCCTCGCGCATGGGAATGCCCTGGCCGAGAAGTTTGGGCACTTCTCCTTGGGCGATGACGAGCCTGCTAAGTCGCGCTACGGGCCTAAAGTATCGGCGATACGCATGGATACCAGGCATTGAGGATTTGGCGTTGTCGGCCCTTAAACGAGGCGAGGACGTCGCATTCTTCACGGGCGGGGGAACACTGAAGGTTAAAGAACCGTGGTGTTTTGCAGATGTGATTCCCCGCCACGTGATTACCGCCTCTATGAGGGGCAACCAGATAGAGATTTTTGAGCCCGCTGAGGGCAAATATTGGACGATGGAGTGGAGCGGTTTTGTTGCTCGCTCTCGCTCTTGCACACGCGAGCGCGCGTTTGGGAATTGGCAACGCGTACTCGTTGCTGTTATACCGAAAGGAATGTAAAAGAAAATGAAGCGTGCAGAACTTGCAAAAATGATTGATCACACCCTGTTGAAGCCGGAGTCGACGGCAAAAGACGTCGAGGCATTGATTGAGGAAGGCGCGCAGCTGGGTACTTTCTCGGTGTGCGTCTCGCCAAACCAGTTGCCGATTGAGGTTCCCGAGGGCCTAAAGGTTGCCGTGGTTTGTGGTTTCCCTTCGGGCGCGCACATGCCTGAGGTCAAGGCCGCGGAGGCTCGCCAGTCGGTTGAGCTGGGCGCGCAGGAGATCGACATGGTTGTGAACTTGAAGCTCGTTAAGGAAGGTAAATTTGACGAGGTGGAGGCCGACATCCGCGCTGTTCGCGAAGCTAGCGAGGGTGCGCTGTTGAAGGTAATTATCGAGTCTGCTGCGCTGACGGATGAGGAGATCGTGGCTTGCTGCAAGGCGTCCGAGGCAGCGGGCGCTGACTACGTGAAGACCTCCACGGGCTTCCACCCGGCCGGTGGCGCATCGGTCCACGCTGTGAAGCTGATGCGCGATACCGTGGGTGATCGCTTGGGCGTTAAGGCTTCGGGTGGTATCCGCGATACCAAGACCGCGCTCGAAATGGTCGCGGCTGGCGCTTCCCGCCTGGGTCTATCTTCGTCGAAGGCTATCCTTGCGGGCATGGATGATTAATCTGAGCTAACAAGAGTTTGGGCCGGGCATGTGCAATGCCCGGCCCAAACTTGTGCGTATCTACTGGCGTTTAGCTGCTAAATGCCGAGCGCGTCGCGCATGTCTTTCTTCATGAGCTCGAGGCGGCGATCGGCCTCGTCTCGAATGTCGTCCATGCTGGCGCCCTCGGGAACCTCAACAATGGTTTCGAGGTAGCACTTGAGCTTTGGTTCCGTGCCGGATGGGCGGGCCACAACGCGGTCGCCGCGCTCGGATAGGAACACGAGGCCGTTTGTGGGCGGAAGTTCCGGGGATCCTTCCGACAGGTCGGTCACGGACGCCAATGGAGAGCCGGCAAGCTCCTTCAGGCTGCCTCCGCGTAGGTTCTTCATACCCTTCGGAATGAGGGAGAGGTCCGATACGCGGATGGACAGGGGCGCGGTTGCGTATAGGCCGTGGCGGCGTGCGATGTCGTTCAGCGCCTGCAGTAGCGACGAGCCGGCGGCCTTGCGCTCAGCTGCCATCTGGGCGAGCTCTAGGCATGCGGTGATACCGTCTTTGTCTCGCACAAAGTCTGGGTCAACGCAGTATCCCAGGGCCTCCTCGTAGCCGAACACAACGCCGGGCACGCGCGAAATCCACTTGAAGCCGGTCAGTGTCGCCTTGTAAGCCACGTTGTAGTGCGCGGCGATTTGGGACAGCAGGCGCGAAGACACTATGGAGTTGGCCACCACCGCGTCGGTTCCGGCGTGTTCGCGTACTGCTTTTTCACCCAGCAGGGTGCCTACCTCGTCACCGGCCAGCTGACGCCAGCCGCCTTCGGCACGCGGATCCTTGATGGCGGCTGACATGCGGTCCGCATCCGGATCGTTGGCGAGGATGAGATCCGCATCAATCTTGCGTGCGAGTTCATAGGATAGGTCCAAGGCGCCGGGTTCCTCCGGGTTCGGGAACGCAACAGTGGGGAAGTCCGGATCTGGATCGTGCTGTTCTTTGACGATGTGCACGTCCTCGAAACCGCCGCGGTGAAGTGCTTGGAGGCAGGTGTCGCCACCCACACCGTGCATGGAGGTGAGGACGATGCGCAGGTCTTTTGCTCCTGCGGGGACTAGCGATGCGGCCCGAGTCAGGTACTCGTTCAGGATGTCCTTGCCCAGGGTTTCCCAGCCGTCCTCGGCAATCGGCACGGCCTTGATCGACTTTACGGCCTTGATCTGGTCGAAAATCTGCGCATCGAACGGAGGTACGATCTGCGCGCCTTGGCCCGAATCGCTGACGGCGCGTCCGCCCAGGTACACCTTGTAGCCGTTGTCTTGGGGCGGGTTGTGCGATGCCGTGACCATGACGGCCGCGTCGGCGTTTAGGTGGCGGAGCGCAAATGCGGTGACAGGCGTGGGTAGGTGCTGGTCGAACAGGTAGACCTTCCCGCCGGCCGCAGTTGCGATGCCGGCCGTGTCTTTTGCGAACTGGTCGGATTGGTAGCGGGCGTCGTAGCCCACAACCAGGGTGAAGTCGTCTCCAACTTTTTCTTTGAGGAAGGCGACGAGGCCGGCGGCCGCGCGGATAACAACTGCGCGGTTCATGCGGTTGGGCCCGGCCCCAAGTTTGCCGCGTAGACCGGCGGTGCCGAATTCGAGGGTTCCGTCGAAGCGGTCGGCCAGCTCAGCTTCAGCTTCGTCGCTTCCTTCTCCGCCGGCCTTGTAGGTGGCGATCAGGCCTTCGATTTCGGCTCTCGATTTCTTGTCCGGATCGTCGTCGATCCACTGTTGGATTAGGCGTTCATTGAATGTCGCCATGGGTTTCCTTCCGGTAACAGCGCGTGCGCTGGGGCGCCCGGTCGGGCGCTATTAAAGGTTGCGGACAATGTTGGCAAGCAGGTCCGAGATGCGTGGGCCTGCGGCTTGTCCGGCTTCGATTACTTCCTCGTGTGATAGGGGAGTTTTTGAGATTCCTGCCGCTGGGTTGGTAACGAGGGAAATGCCGAGAACTTCCATCCCCGCCTCGCGCGCGGCGATAGCTTCAAGTGTAGTTGACATTCCAACCAGGTCAGCGCCCAAAACCTTCGCCATTTGCACTTCTGCGGGGGTTTCATAGTGGGGCCCGCGGAACTGGCAGTAGACGCCTTCGGGAATGGTGGGGTCAATTTCGTGGGCGAGGTCACGAAGCCTATGCGAGTACAGGTCGGTCAGGTCAACGAAGGTTGCCCCTTCCAGGGGTGAGGCTGCCGTGAGGTTAATGTGATCGCTGATGAGCACGGGTTGGCCCGGCATCCATTCTGGGTGCAGGCCGCCGCACCCGTTGGTTAGCACCGCGATTTTCGCGCCGGTTGCCGCAGCGGTTCGGATACCGTGCGCCACGGCGCGTACGCCGCGTCCTTCGTAGTAGTGCGTGCGTGAACCGAGCACGAGCGCGTGCTTGCCGCTGGGAAGCTCGATGGAGCGGGTTAGACCCACGTGGCCTTCAACTGCGGGCTTGGAAAAACCAGGAACTTCGTGGGCGGGAATCTCGGCTACGGTTTTGCCGATGAGTTCGGCTGCTCCGCCCCATCCGGATCCGAGTACGAGGGCGATGTCGTGCTGCTCGACGCCGGTGCGATCCGCGATATATTTCGCTGCTTCTTCAGCGTTTTCAAAAGGGTCATTAACGTCTAGTTCATTGTTTCGGCTGGATTCATTCATAACCATATATTTTACTGGAAAATTGTGATGGTGAACCATTTGATAGGTAACAATGGGGGAGCAACCTATTAATTTATGTGAGGGATTGATCGTATGACTAGCGTCGAGCACGCCGCAGATTCAGGTTCGCACCGCCTTGGGGCTGAGCCGGCAGCGTCGCCGGTTAGAGAGGGCTCGAAGGTTGTAATTATTGGCGGCGGGCCGGGCGGCTATGAGGCCGCAACGGTTGCGGTTCGACTTGGAGCCAAGGTCACGCTGGTGGAAGCCCAGGGCTTGGGAGGCGCGGCAGTTCTGACGGACGTGGTGCCGTCTAAGACGCTGATTGCTACCGCGCAGTGGCTGACGCAAACAGAGCAGGCGGAAGAGCTCGGTATTGGCGTGGGCACGGATAACCCCACGGCTGATTTGATGAGGATTAATGAGCGCGTGCGCGCTTTGGCAAGCGCCCAGTCTCTAGACATTCGTGCGGGCCTCGAGGCCCTTGGCGTGAACGTGGTTGATGGCGTGGGCAAGATTGGGGCTTCGCTACTTCCCGATGGCACTCGCGAGGTGTTCGTGTCGAAGGGGTGGGACGCGGCCGCTGGGGATCAGATCGAGATGACGCTACGCGCTGACGTGGTGTTGATCGCCACGGGGGCTCGCCCGCGCGCATTGCCCGGCTCGCCGTTTGATGGCGAGAGGATCTTGAACTGGGTGCAGCTGTACGGCATGAAGGAGCCTCCGGAGCATTTGATTGTAGTCGGCTCGGGCGTGACGGGCGCGGAGCTAGCGGGCGCCTACCAGGTGCTTGGCACTAAGGTGACGCTGGTGTCCTCGCGTGATCGCGTGCTACCGAATGCGGATGAGGACGCGGCCCGCTTGATCGAAGACGTGTTTGAGCGGCGCGGAATGGTGATCAAAGGCCACGCGCGCGCCAAGGCCGCTAGGCGCATAGGGGAGGGCGTTGAGGTTGAGCTGGAATCGGGCGAGGTTCTAAGCGGATCCCACGTGCTGATAGCGGTTGGTTCGGTGCCCTCCACGAAGGGGATTGGGCTTGAGGGGGCCGGAGTTCGTCTAACTGAGCGCGGTCACGTTGAGGTTGACCGGGTCTCGCGCACATCCGCCTCGCACGTGTATGCGGCGGGGGATTGCACGGGCGTGTTCCCGCTGGCTTCGGTGGCTGCACAAATGGGGCGCATCGCAATGTGGCATGCCCTTGGCGATGCAGTGACGCCCCTGGATGTGTCCCTCGTTGGCTCCACTATTTTCACCCTGCCCGAGGTTGCCACGGTTGGCATGACCGAAGAACAGGCGAGGTCGAATCACATGAACATCAAGATCGCGCAACTTCCTATTGCGCGTAATCCGCGGGCAAAAATGCAGGGCGTTCGAGATGGTTTTGTGAAGATTTTTGCCGAAGCGGACACGGGAGTGATCACGGGTGGCGTGATCGTTTGTGAGCGCGCATCGGAGCAGATTTTCCCGCTTACGCTCGCGGTGACTCACCGTATGACGGTTGATCAGCTGTCTTCGGCATACACGGTTTATCCATCGATCTCGGGCACTTTGTCCGAGGTCGCCAGAATGTTGCACTGATTGTGAGGGAAATGTGAGCCCAAAAACGAAACGTCCAACCTACCGGCGCGGCCCGCTCCTCTACAGGGGTCGGCAGGTGCCTAAAGAAACCACTGATGCGCACCTGCTGAGACCGCAGTTAGATGCGGATTGGATTCATTCGGATCCGTGGCGCGTCCTTCGTATTCAGTCCGAGCTCGTGGAGGGTTTTGGCGCGCTTTCAGAGGTAGGCCCCGCGATTTCAGTGTTCGGTTCGGCGCGCACACATCACGAGAGTGAGGATTACGCGGTTGCACACAAGATGGGCCGGATGCTTGCCGAGCGGGGCCTGGCTGTGATTACGGGTGGCGGCCCAGGAACCATGGAGGCTGCGAATAGGGGCGCGGTTGAGGCAGGCGGAGTTTCGATTGGCCTCGGCATCGAGCTACCTCACGAGCAGGGCCTGAACAAGTGGGTTGATTTGGGCGTGAACTTCCGCTACTTCTTTACGCGCAAACTCATGTTTGTGAAGTACTCGCAGGGCTTTGTGGTGATGCCGGGTGGTTTTGGCACGTTTGATGAGCTGTTTGAAGCGCTCACGCTGGTGCAAACCGAGAAGATTCGCCGTTTCCCGATTGTGCTGGTTGATAGCTCCTACTGGGGCGGTCTGGTGGATTGGTTGCAAAACGTGATGGTGAAAGAGGGAATGATTAATGAGGAGGACATGGATCTGATCCACCTCGTTGATACGCCCGAGCAAGCCATGACTGTGATTGAGAAGTTCCTCGCTGACGACATTGAACAACTGCATGATCAGCGCATGTGAATGTGACCAGTAGCAGTGTGAATGCGGGCAGTTTTGCGCTCTCTCATGCCGAAACTTACGTGTCACGATAGAATGAAAGGGGAATGGGGCGGCTTAAATCGTGATCGCCCGTAGACGAGGGGAAGGAATTTACACGTGGCTGCAATGAAACCTCGTACCGGAGATGGCCCTATGGAGGCGTCCAAGGAGGGGCGCGGAATCGTGATGCGTATTCCTTCTGAGGGTGGTGGGCGCCTGGTTGTTGAGCTCACCCCTGATGAAGCGAAGGTGCTTGCGAAGGAGCTTCAAGAGGCGATTTCTTAGCGTTTACGATAATGGTGCCGGCTGATTGCCGGCACCATTTTGTTTGGCTTTGTTTATCGTCGGATGGCAACTAGTAGCCCATCACCTACGGGGAGTATTTGGGTGACCCAGTTGCTGGAGTCGGCAATATCTTTGGCCAACTGGCGCATGGCAACCGTGTCTGGTTCGCGCCTGGCGGGGTCTGCTACCTGGTCGTGCCAGAGGGCGTGCGCAACAATCATGAGGCCACCGGGGCGGAGCATACGCGTTGCGTGCTCAACGTATTCGGGGGTTTCGCTAACGGCGCCGTCTAGGAACATGAGGTCGTAGGTGCGCGAGGCCATACGGGGGAGCACATCAAGTGCACGTCCGGTAATGAGCCTGGTGCGCGGTGGCCTCATTCCCGCTGCAGCAAATGCGGCGCGGGCAACGCGGTGGTGTTCCGTGTCAAAGTCAATGCTGGTGAGGACGGCGTCCTCGCTCATCCCAGATAGCAGCCACAGTCCAGAAACGCCCGTGCCTGTGCCGATTTCAGCTACCGCTTTGGCGCCGCACGCGGCGACGAGGGAGCGCAGGGTTGCGCCGGTGCCGGGTGAGATGGGCGTGCATCCGAGTTCTTCTGCCTGGAGGCGCGTGGCCATTAAAACCTCGCCCTCGGGTACGAACTCCTCGCAGTAGGACCAACTGAGTGCCTTATCGGTAGCGATGATGCGCCCCTTTCCCCAAAATTTTGCGCAGTTGCGTATAGTTTATCGTCTTGGGTTAATAGTTTCGTGCACGATTAGAATGAGGATATGGGTTTTTCAATCAGTGGCGGTGAATTCTTGGTGATCCTTGTGGTCATCATGCTGGTTGTGGGCCCCTCGAGGATGCCGGCGGTGGCGAAGGGCGTGACGCGCATTGTGAAGAGCACACGCTTACAACTCACCAAGTGGCGGGCTTCGCTGGATGATCAGATGGGCGACGACTTCAAGCAGGTTGATCTGTCAAAGCTTGATCCGCGCCAGTATGATCCGCGCCGTTTGATTCGCGAGGCCGTGCAAGAGGAGATGGATGAGTGGAAGAAGCTCATGAATCCGCTTGCTCCGATGCCGCCCTCATCTAGGCCGTCTGTGCCTAAGGGGAGTGGCACCGGCAAAATGCCGGTCCAGTCGGTAACGAGGGCCGAGGATGTTCAGCTTACTCAGACCACTCCACCGTCCGCGCCTGCGGTGGTCATGCCAAAGCGAATTCGCACGTCATCCTCGCCAACCATGAAGACCAGGGCAAAGACGTTAAAGCGCAGAAAATAGATACGACGTAGCCGTAGCCACGTGCCCGCAATCAAAATAGTTTGGATAAAGGTGGTGGAGCAGTTCAGTTGAACTGCTCCACCACCTTTTGCTTACTGTGGGCCGGTCTTATTTAGGGGTTACGCCCAGCTGGCGTCCTGCAAGGCCGCGCGCATGCTTGCCAAGCTTTGCGGCAAGGTCATTCAGCACGGTCGATGCGGGCGATTCGGACAGCGCAACGGGCTTGCCCTCGTCTCCGCCTTCACGCAGGTCCACATCTAGCGGAATCTGTGCGAGCAACGGCACCTCGTAGCCAAGAGCACTGGATAGGCGAGCCGCAACGGTAGAGCCGCCGCCCTCACCAAATAGGTTCAGGTGCGTGCCGTCAGGCTGGGGCAGGTAAGACATGTTCTCCACTACGCCCACAACGCGCTGGCGAGTTTGACCCGCAATGGATCCGGCGCGCTCGGCAACCTCTGCTGCGGCCAGCTGCGGGGTGGTGACAACCAGGATCTCAGCCGTGGGCAGAAGCTGCGGGATCGAGATGGCAACGTCGCCCGTGCCCGGCGGAAGGTCAAGCAGAAGCACGTCTAGGTCACCCCAGAACACGTCTGCAAGGAACTGCTGGATTGCGCGGTGCAACATGGGGCCGCGCCACACAACCGCCTGCCCATCCGGCACAAACATGCCGATCGACATGACCTTAACATCGTTAGCGATAGGCGGAATGATCATGCCGTCAATAACCTGCGGTTCGTGTTCAACGCCCATCATGCGAGGAATTGAAAAACCGTAAATGTCGGCGTCAACCACGCCGACCTTCAAACCTTGCTTTGCCATCGCAGTTGCGAGGTTTGCCGTTACGGAAGATTTTCCAACTCCGCCCTTACCTGAGGTCACCGCAATGACGCGAGTGAGGGAGCCGGGCTGGGCGAAAGGAATCTCGCGTTCTGCAACCCCGCCGTTAAGCTGTTCGCGCAGAGCCTTGCGCTGCTCCTCATTCATGGCGCCCATTATGACGCGCACGCCGGTAACGCCCTCGAGGGCAGAAAGGGTCTTTTCAACTTGTTCGTTAATGGTGTGCTTAAGCGGGCAACCCGCGGTGGTGAGCAAAATGTTGACGGTCACATTGCCGCCGTCAATGTCGATGTCTCCCACCATGTTCAGTTCGGTGATTGGCCGCTGAATTTCAGGGTCAATGACGGAACTGAGCGCTTCGCGCACCTGTTCTTCTGTAAGGATGCTCATACACGCCATACTAGTCGGTCCATGGATGGGATGCCTTACGGGGTTAGTCTAAGAGGCAAGAAAATCTCGGGGCTATTAATTTTACGAGGCGGGTTGCAATAGGTGAATGGTGAACCAGTGCGCAAACAGGCGTCGGCAGAACCAGGCAAGCAGGAGTTGCAGGCTCCGCGCCGGCCCGAGGCGCGCACACCAGCTCGGCGACGAGGCGCGCACACCAGCCGGCGAGTTCGCGGGCTGGACGGGCTCCGCGCGCTCGCGGCCTCTGCCGTGTTGGCCTACCACCTGATTCCCGGAGTAGCGATGGGCGGCTTCTTGGGCGTAGACGTGTTCTTCGTCCTCTCCGGGTTTTTAATCACGGCCCTCCTAATTCGTGAAAAACAACGGTTTGGCGGCATTAACTTGAAGTCGTTCTGGTTGCGCCGCATTCGCCGCCTGCTCCCCGCAGTAGGCCTGATGTCGGTGATCACCTTGATCGTGGCTGGCCTTTTGAATCGCGATCTGCTGGTGGGTATTTTGCCGCAGTTCGTAGGCGTCCTCACGTTCTCATACAACTGGGTGGAAATCTCGCAGGGTGTCTCCTATTTCAATCAGGCACAGCCACATTTATGGACAAACGTGTGGTCTTTGGCAGTGGAACAGCAGTTTTATCTGTTTTGGCCGCTAGTGGTGGTGGGCATTTTGTTCTTGCCCCCCAAGTGGCGCCCCGCGGTGCCGTTGACGCTCGCGGTCATCTCAGCCGGTTTGATGGCATTTTGGGTTTCGGGCACAACCGAGTTCACGCGCGCCTACCAGGGTACGGATTCACACGCTTTTGGCCTGATGCTCGGCGCCGCCCTCGCAATGGTGGCAACCGACCCGATGGGCATGCCAGGCGGGGTCGCGCGCGGGTGGCAAAAGTGGTTGCGCGGCGTCCTCGCATGGATTTGCCTTGCCATCATAGTGAGCACCTGGTTCCTCATTCCCGATGATCGTGCGTGGGTGTACCCGTGGGGCACTCTCATCGCGGTGGTCGCAACCTTGGGTTTGATTCAGGGATTCCTCCCTGAGATTGATGAGGCAAGTGGGCCCGGCCGCCTCCTCGCAACCGTGTTGGACGCGCGTCCCCTGGTGTGGTTAGGGGAGCGCTCATACGGGATCTACCTGTGGCATTGGCCGCTGTGGGTAATCGCCAGCAAGATGATGCCGGCCGCACCTGTGATACTGATCGCGCTGATAGTTATCGCCGTGTCGCTGTTGGCCGCCACCCTCTCGTACCGATACGTTGAGGTTCCCATGCGGCAAGAGGGGATAGGCGCAACTATTAAGCGGTGGCTCGGCCCCTCGTGGGACCTGATCGATCCTTCCACGCCGATGCCAAAGGCACCGCAGTGGCAAAGCTACCGCCGGATCATGGCGCCCGGCCTCGTCGCTGTTGTAGTGGTTGGAACCGTTATCGGTTTCCTCCTCTCAGCGCCCGAGAAGACGCAGGCACAGATAGCTGTCGAGAGCGGTCAGCGCGCGTTGCAAGGTAGCTCCCAGCCCACGGAGGCGCCCTCGCAGGCTCCAACAGAGGTCCCGACAGAGGCGCCCGCGAAAGAGCCGCAGCTGGTATTGAGCCCTGCCACGGGAGAGAACACCGTGGTTTACGGTGACTCCGTGACGGTGGCTTCGGCCGCACACCTCCAAGAATTGCTACCGGGCGTGCAGATTGATGCAGAGGTGTCGCGCTGGGTGTATCAGGGCATTGACCTCATGCATGCCGCTGCCGAGGACGAGTCGCTACGCACGTACGTGGTGGTTGCCCTGGCAACCAACGGGCCGGTGGATCCAGGCCAGCTTGACGACATGCTAAAAACTATCGGGCCGGATCGCCGCCTCGTTCTCGTAACTGGTTTTGGGCCCGCACGAACCACTTGGGTTGAACCGTCGGCGAGTCTCATTCGCGAGTTCGCTCAGAAGCACTCCGATGTTGTGCGGGTAGCGGACTGGAACGCGGCGATTCGCGATCACACAGACCTGCTGGCTTCTGACTACGTCCATCCGGGCGATGATGGCGCCAAGATTTTCGCTCAGACCGTTGTAGACGCGCTTGCAAGCTTTAGCCAGGCGGACGCAGTCCCCACCGAAGAGTAGTTAGCTAAACACGGGTCCGGTTTAAGGGGCGTGGATAATCATCCCCGCGTGCTCTTTAAACACCGCCCATTGTTCCCCGCATACCATCGTGGGGAACGGTTACCGCTTGAGCAAACGGCTACTTCTTTGTGTCCGTCTCTTTACTCTCGTTGTCTTCTTGCGACTCGCGCAACTTATCGCGGGCAAGGTCGTGTTCAAAAATCTCTTCTAGCAAGTCGCGGATCTGAGAGCGCACAAAATCGCGTGTAGCAACGTCACCCAGGGCCTGCCGCAGGCCTGCAATCTCGCGCGTGAGGTACTCGGTATCAGCAAGGGTACGCTCGGCGCGACGCCTGTCCTGCTCAGCGGTAACGCGGTCGCGGTCATCTTGTCGGTTCTGCGCAAGCAAGATCAGGGGCGCCGCATAGGAGGCCTGCAGGGACAGCATCAGCGTAAGCGCGGTGAATCCAAGCTCAGCCCTGTCGAACTGCAGGTGAGCCGGAGCAAACGTGTTCCAACCCAGCCACGCAAATACAAAAATAGTTAGATAGATGAGGAACTGCGGGGTGCCAGAAAAGCGGGCGATCGCTTCAGCTACGCGTCCCACACCCTCGGATTCAAGGTTGATACGTGGTAGCCAACGCCGCCTGGTTAGCGGAGTATCTAGTCGCTCAGCCATTCAAACCCCCTTAAAACTCGTCATCCAAATCGCGCCAGTCTTCTGGCAATAGGTTGTCGAGCACGTCGTCAACCGAGATCGCTCCCAGCACGTGCCCATTCTCATCAACCACCGGAACGGCCGTCAGGTTATACATTGCAAGCGTTCTGGTGATCGAACGGATGGAGCGCTGCGGGTTAACCGTTTCAATATCCGTATCCACAATAGTTCCCAGCAACGATTGCGGTGGTTCGCGCAGTGCCCGCTGAATGTGTACCACCCCAATGAACTTGCCCGTAGGAGTTTCTAGCGGCGGCCGCGCAACAATAACCATGGCGGCGAGGGCAGGTGGGATGTCTTTATTTCGCACGTTAGCCAGCATCTGCGCAACCGTGGCATCGGGAGGCAAAATGACAGGCTCGGTGGTCATAAGGCCACCGGCGGTGTCGTCGTCATAGCGCATGAGTCGGCGGACGTCCTTCGCCTCGTCGGGTTCCATGAGGTTCAGCAGATTCTGCGCGGTCAGAGGGGCTAGCTCAGAGATGAGGTCGGCCGCGTCATCTGGCTGCATCACGTCGAGCACATCTGCGGCTTGCTTCGCCTGGAGCCGTTCGAGGATCGATACTGAGTCGTCTTCAGGGAGTTCTTCCAACACGTCAGCGAGGCGCTCGTCAGAGAGCTGTGAAGCCACCTCATACATTCGTTGCTCGGGTAGATCGCGAAGTATGTCTGCAAGGTCCGCGGCCTTCATGTCATGTGTGGACGCGATGAGGCTGGTGGCATCCTGCACGCCACCCTGCGTGGACAGTTTCGTCACTTCAGAAACGGACACCAGCATGCTCTCGCCGGCGCGTTTAAACCCAAATGTAGATTTAGTGACGCGTTCTACGAATAGTTCCGTTACTCGCCATTCGCGCGGGAGGCGCTGCTCCATACCCACGTCGCGGATACGGACCTCGCCTGAGCCATCGCGCATAGACACCACGCGGTCAAACAGTTGAGAGATGATGAGGGTTTCGGCTTCGCGCTGGGTAAATCGACGCATGTTCAGCAGACCAGTGGTGATCACCGCACCCGGTTCGATTGCGGTGACTCGCGAGATTGGAACAAAAACGCGGCGTCGGTTGGAAACCTCCACAACGAAGCCCACCACGTCGGGTGCGCGGTTCACATGCATAATGGAGACAACGTCATAAATGCGCCCCACCTGGTCTCCGATGGGGTCAAAAACGCCGGTTCCGGCAACTTTCCCTACGAATACGCGCGTGCCGCGCGGGGTAAGTTTGTGGTTTGTATTGCTCACCCTTCAAGGGTAGCTGAGCAACGCCAAAAGCGGTGCCGGCCGCGCGATGGGAAGGGACACACCTCCTCGCCGGTCTTCTCATAAACCCGGGTCCTGACTGCTGCGACCTAGCCGTCATGAGCTCTCCGGCACTGCGCGGAGGTGCTAGCAGGCCGGCGAGTGCCAACTGGTTCATCTCATAGTGAAAAGTTGGCACTCGATAAGGCAATATGCAGATTAATCTGTAAAAGTGAAGGTATGAAACGTATTGAAGCAATTTCTGCTGCCGGTTTGCCAACTCCCGCGCAGGGCACCGAGGTGGCCTCTTACCGCACCTATGCGGAGGCCCAGGCGGCCGTCGATCACCTTTCTGACGAGGCCTACGACGTGCGCGGCCTTGCGATCGTGGGTACGGACCTGCAGCTGGTCGAGCGGATCACGGGTCGCCTGACTTGGGGCAAAGTGCTATGGGATGGCTTCCTATCGGGCATCTGGCTGGGTCTGTTTATTGGCTTGTTTTCGGCGCTTTGGGCTCCCAATGCCTCGCTTGCGATCGTCATCGTCGGTATGGCTATGGGCGCGGTTTTTGGAATGTCATTAGCGTCGGTTCCGTATGCGCTTAGCCGGGGCAAGCGTGATTTCACCTCTGCAACGCAAGTGGTTGCGGCGCGTTATGCGATTTTAGCGAAGGAGGGAGCCGGTGAGTTCCGCCAGGTTTTGCGTAGCACTCCGGGCAACCTGACTCGTGATCCGCAGCCGGTCCGTCCGGCGGAGGACTCGTCTAAGCCAAGCGCTTTTGGCTCGCGCCCCGGCGAACAGCCCAAGTACGGCGTGCGCCTCAGCCCGCGTGAGCGTGAGGCCCACCAGGCGCGCATGCAGGCCAGCGGGGGTGCGCCGGCGCTGGAAGTGCCTGAAAGTGCAGGCGAGGCCGATCGCGCAGAGCCTGCCTACGGAACGGTGTCTGAACCGCAGTCGAATGACCCCGCAGACCAGTCGGGGGAAGCAAACGACAATCCGCACCGGTAAGCCGGGTAGAGGACAATAAAAATTGCGGCCGCTTGGCCGCAATTTTT
This sequence comes from Actinomyces urinae, assembly GCF_900119695.1. GTDB lineage: Bacteria > Actinomycetota > Actinomycetes > Actinomycetales > Actinomycetaceae > Gleimia > Gleimia urinae. The sequence goes on along the minus strand of NZ_LT632547.1, from coordinate 729,815 downwards.
CTTTGCCTGAAGCCTCATTGATCAGACGTTATGAATGGGTGTTAGGAGTTTTGCACCCGCTCGATCCAGGCCTCAACATCAGCTACCGTGCGGGGAATGTCCTCCGAAATGCGAGTGACCGTGCCGTCCTCGTTCACAACAACATCATCTTCAATGCGCACGCCAATCCCACGATATTCCTCGGGAATTGCGAGGTCATCGGCGCGGAAGTAAAGGCCGGGTTCGATGGTGAACACCATGCCGGGCTCCAGCAATGCATCCAAGTACATTTCGCGCCTTGCCTGCGCACAGTCGTGCACGTCCAGACCCAGATGGTGGCTGGTTCCGTGCGGCATCCAGCGGCGGTGAAGCTGCGATTCTACCTTCAGCGATTCTGCTGCTGGAACAGGCAGGATGCCCCACTCTTCCAGGCGCTCGGCAATGACCTCCATCGCGGCTTCGTGGACGTGGCGGAAGCGAGCGCCCGGCTTGTTCGCTACGGCCAGCGCCGCCTCGCACGCGTCCAGTACAGCGTTGTAAACCTTAGCCTGCACCGGCGTGAACTTGCCGCTAACGGGCATCGTTCGCGTGATGTCTGCGGTGTAAAGCGAGTCGAGCTCAATACCGGCGTCAACCAGGATCAGGTCGCCGTCTTTAACCTGACCATCGTTATCGATCCAGTGCAGCGTGTTTGCGTGGTTGCCTGACGCTGCGATCGTGTCGTAGCCCAGGCCGTTGCCCAGCTCGCGGGCGCGAGCACCAAACGCTCCCTCCACAACGCGTTCGCCGCGCGGATGGTTGGTGGCGCGAGGAAGCTGCTTGATGATCTCCTCGAAGCCTTCCTTGGTGGCATCGACAGCCTTTTGCATTTCGCTAAGCTCCCATGCGTCCTTCTTCAAACGGATTTCAGAAAGTTGCTGTTGGAGGGCATCATCGATTGCTTGCGCGTCGTTGCCGTGGGGGAGGCCCACTTGCTGACGAATCTCGTCAACCAGGGCGGTCATGTTGGCGTCGGCCTCGCGTACAACGCGCAAGGAAACCTGTCCAGCGTCTTTTGAAAGCGCGTCGCGCAGCGTATCAATGTGGCGCACCTTCAGGCCTGTGAGCGCCTCCATTTCTTCCAATGAGGGGCGTGCACCCACCCAGAATTCGCCGTAGCGCGAATCCGCATAGAATTCCTCGGATGAACGTGAGGCGCGTGGCTTGAAGTAAAGAACGGCCTCATGCGTGTGCGCGGATCCATCTGCGGTGGGTTCAAGCACCACAACTGAGTCCGGTTCAAGCTCTCCCGTTAGGCCCGTCATGTGAGCAAATGAAGAATGGGCGCGGAATCTGTAGTCCGTGTCGTTGCTGCGCACCTTCAATCCACCGGCTGGGATAACTAGGCGCTCGCCATCAAATGCTTCGCCAACGAGGTCGTGACGGGCCTGCAAATAGTCGGCAACTTCTGCTCGGGCCGGCAATTCGGATGAACGCGGCCCCCAGTTGGTGCCAATGAAGTCTTTGAATGCTTGCGAGTTGGGGCGGCGTGAACGATTGTTGCCGCGCGTAGCCATGGATTGTTCTACTGATTCTTTTTCACTCATGTGCCTATTGTCTAACTTTGCCGGGCAATAGTCATCCCGCTAGAGGTCCGCTTAAGCTGGAGGCATGTTGAAGATTGATCCGCACACTCATTCCAATCATTCGGATGGGACTGACGCGCCCGCGCAATTGATGCGCAGGGCTGCAGATGCGGGGCTTGACATGGTAGGGCTTACCGATCACGATGTCACCACCGGTCACGCCGAAGCTGCGAGCGAAGTTCGCGCCGCCGGTGTTGCTTTGCTTCGCGGTATGGAAATGTCTTGCGCCTGGCAAGGAATCACGGTTCATTTGCTGAGCTACCTGCATGATCCGCAAGATCCCGCGCTGGTTGAAGCTAGCCAGAAGGTGCTGCGGTCTCGGCGTGACCGCGCGAAGATCATGGTTGAGAAAATCTCGCAGGACTACCCGATCACTTGGGAAGATGTGGTTGAGGGGGCGGGTGAAGACGTGCGTGTGGTGGGGCGACCGCATATTGCAGACGCGTTGATCAGGGCGGGCTCGTTTGCCTCGCGAGATGAAGCGTTCGCGCAGGTGCTACACCCGCGCGGCCCCTACTATCACTTCTTGTGGGCAGAGGATCCCGTGGTTGCCGTACAAAAAGTGCGGGCCGCGGGTGGAGTCCCCATCATTGCGCATCCGCGGGCTCGTGCCCGGCAAAAGGTGCTTCCCATCGAGGTGGTTTACAACATGGCCGAGGCCGGTTTGGCCGGCCTTGAAGTACACCATCGCGATAATCCGGCCGCAGACCAGGAATTCTTGCTGCAGGTGGCCCGTGAGCGCGATCTGCTGATTACGGGTTCTTCTGACTATCACGGCACGGGTAAGCCCAACCGGTTGGGGGAGAACACCACGTCTGTTGAGGTTATACAAGAAATCGAGAGCCAGGGCAGGCTCTCGATTCTGTGGCCGTAACGGCCTTAAGTGACGGTGGCAGGTTTTGCTGTGGTTCCGTTTACTCGGCTGAGTTCTTGCGCGTGCGGGTGCGACGTCGGCGGCGAGCTTGGTTTCCCTTGGCTTTACCTCGCGCCGATTCCGCCGATTCTGCTCGGCTTGATTTGCGCTCGCCCGAGTTGTGCGAGGCGCCGCCGCGACGCGTGCGCTTGCGGTCGCGCTTTTGTCCGCTTCGCCCACGTGAGCCGGACCTGCGGGTTCCTCGTCCGCGGGAGCGCTCGCCCTTGCCAGAAACATCAACGAACTCTTCTGCCTCAAGTCCGGCGCGCGTGCGCTCACTGCGGGGCAGTCTGCCGGTGACATCCGTGGGGATGTCAAGGTCGGTGTATAGGTGTTCGGAGGTGTGGTAAGTCTCCAGTGGTTCGGGCACGCCCAGGCCCAGCGCGTTAGAAATGAGGCGCCAGCGCGGCACGTCGTCCCAGTCCACGAACGTCACAGCGGTGCCGGATGCGCCCGCGCGGCCCGTGCGGCCGATGCGGTGTACGTAGGTCTTTTCGTCTTCGGGGCACTGGTAGTTGATCACGTGTGTGACGTCGTCAACGTCAATGCCGCGTGCTGCTACGTCAGTTGCGACGAGCACATCAACCTTGCCTTTTCGGAAGGCACGCATGGATTGCTCGCGAGCCCCCTGACCGAGGTCGCCGTGTAGCTCCGCGGTGGCGAAGCCTCGCGATGCGAGGTCCCGGGATACTGATGAGGCAGTGCGCTTAGTACGCGTGAAAATAATGGTGAGTCCGCGTCCGCGTGCCTGCAGGATGCGCGAGACAACCTCAAGTTTGTTGAGCGCGTGGCACCTGTAAATCACTTGTTTAACGCTGGCAACAGTGGGCGAGGAATCCTCGGGATCCTGGGCGCGAATGTGGGTTGGCTGACGCATGTATCGGCGAGCCAGCGCCACCACCTCGCCCGGCATTGTGGCGGAGAAAAGCATGACGTGCCGGTCTGCAGGAACGCGCGACATCAAGATTTCCACGTCGGGCAGGAAGCCCAGATCCAGCATTTCGTCGGCCTCGTCAAGCACCAGCGTGTGCACGTTAGTGAGCTTTAGAACCTTACGTTTCATGAGGTCAATGAGGCGTCCTGGCGTTCCCACAATTACGTCGGTGCCGCTCTTAAGTTGCTGTATCTGCGGATCAAAGGCAGCGCCGCCGTAGATTTCGGTTACGCGAATGGAGGTGCTAGCGGCCGCCTCGCGAAGGTCGCGAGTCACCTGCTTACACAGTTCGCGTGTGGGAAGGATTACGAGGGCTTGAGGACGGTCAGGGAAGTGCACTTTGTTCGCGTAGTCCGCGTCGTCGGGGCGAACAACGTGCATGAGGAGGGGCAGGCCAAAGCCGAGGGTCTTACCGGTTCCCGTTTTTGCTTGCCCGATGATATCGCGCTTGCCCAAAGCCACGGGCAGTGTCAGAGCCTGGATGGGGAATGGATAGGTAATGCCCTTTTCAGCCAGTGCCTCCGCGAAGTCCGCGGCCACGCCAAAATCGGCAAACGTTTTCTGCGCTAGTTCTTCTTTGGTGACGTCGCCCTCGATGTCAGCTTTCGCTTCATCTGTGTTTTCTGGAAGGGCAACGCCTTCAAGGTTCACAACGCCGGCAGAGTAGGTTTTTGTTTCTTCAGTTTGTTCAAGCAAAGTAGCGTGAGTCTTCCTCACTTTGGAGCTCGCCTGCACGCCCTGGGAGCGTCAACAAAGTGAAAGTAGGTGTGGTACCGCTCGCGCAATTCATTAAAGAAAAATCTTTTGCGTGCCAAAAACCATTCTGGTGCGAACGGCATGTTCTTCTTCAGGGTAGCAGTATTTTTGTGACGCGCGCGTTTAGTGCTGTTGATCACTAAGCGGCGCCTTGCGGTATAAAACTCGTCCCAAACCGGTTTCTTTCTAGGTCCTCAACGTAGTATGGAATGGAAACTTCGCGAAGGGGCTAAGGCTTTGGAGGCTACTTTGACCGCTAATAACGATTCTTATAAGAACTTGTTGGGCATCGGAGCTTACGCGGCGATTGCGGCGCAAACTCGTCTTGCAAAGGATGGTGACCAGGCGCCAAAAGCTTGGGAGCACGTGGACATGGCGAACATGTCGGGTAAAGCGTGGGAGAATTTCAAGTACGTATGTGAAGTTGCCGAGCGCTCCGACATAGATATTGCCGAGGCCATCGCGCCATACGAGGGGCTTTTGGACGACATTGATGCGCGTTTGCGTCCAACCACGTGGTGGGAGCGCATGACAAAGACGTATGTTGCTATCGGTATTTTCACGGACGCGCTACGCGAGATTGCAGAGCTGCAGGGGCAGGAAGAATACGCGAAAGATGTAAATGATTTTGGCCACGGTGATTGGGTTCGAGAACGTCTTGAGCCGGCAGTTGCGGCAGATAAACAGCTCGAGGCGCGTCTGTCTTTGTGGACCAGGCGAGTGGGAGGCGAGGCCCTTTCGCTTGTGCGCGCGTTCTTGTTCACCAACCCCGAGATTATCTCGGGAACCGATGCGGATGAGCTGATGGATCGTGTTTCCAAGGCTCACAAAGAGCGCCTATCTGTGGTGCACTTGCACGCCTGATGGGGCGGAGGCCAGGTGGCCTCGCGCGTGAAAACTCTTGCATCAAGAACGGTCGGACCTCGCTTTGGTCCGACCGTTCTTGATTGGCGTGGTTAAACGGTGAAGCCCACCGGTCCGCGCTTGGATTCAGCTACGAGGACGTAACCGAGCTTGTCGCTTGGAATGATGACGCGGCGTTCTTTTGCGTCGGTGAACTCAAGGTTCGTTTTCCCATCTAGCGCTTCGCGAACCTTGCCGAACAGTTCGTCTTCACTCATCTTCACTTCGAAAGAGAGCTCGCGTGTAACGCCGGTAATCCCAATCTGAATGATCATAGTTTTCCTATCTTCGTTTGTTCCTATCGTAGGCAAAACCAGGCGCTTTCGCGATGCGCGAGCACGCTTTCAAAACTTTTGTCCGACCCCTGTGGTGGAATACAACCATGACAACAAATCACGCGCAAACTCGTGGCGAGGTGCGGCTTGCTCTTGGCCGCCCCGCCGATTTCGGAGTGCTTGACCGAGCGAACGCAGAAGTGGCTCATCAAGTGGTCAGCCATGACGGGCCGGCAGTTATCCGCGGTTGCCCAGGCTCTGGCCGCACGTCAGTGGCTCTCGAAGTTGCGCACCAGTTGCGTGAACAGTTGGGCGGTGATGTGTTTATTCTGGCACCGGACAGATTGCGCGCAGATCTGTTGCAAAGCGCGGGGGAGCATGCTCTACCTGGAATTGTGCGGCCTGTGCGCACACCGGTTGCACTCGCGTATTCGTTCGTCTCGAAGTGGTATGTAGAACGCAAGGACCCACTGCCGGCCCCGCAGTTACTGACGGGTGCGCAGGAAGACTTGGCACTGGCCGAAGCTATCGAAGCGCAGCTGGTGGAGTGGCCAGAATCTTTGAATGAGGCTTTGGGGATGCCAGAGTTTCGCATGCAGATTCGCAACCTCATGGCCAGGGCACGTGAGGCCGGCTGGGACGGTCACCAACTAGAGAGCGTGGGCCGCGATTTAGAGCGCGGAATTTGGGTTGCTACGGGGCGTCTCATGCAGATCTGGCAGGAGCAAGCGGAGCGCGAGTCTGGTGATGAGGCCAGGCGCTTTGAATCTACCGAACTGCAAGAGCTGGCCGCGCAGATAATTACTCGTTGGCAAGAGGACGCTGGCAGTGAGGCAGTGGTGGCCAATCTGGATGCCCCCACGGCGGTAGTGGTTGATGACCTGCAAGACTGCACGCGGGCAACGCTGAGCTTGCTCGAAGCTCTGCACGGGGCGGGAACACGGGTTGTGGTGACCGCAGATTCTGATGTTGCTGTCTCGGTGTATCGCGGTGGTGAGCCGCATTTGGATGGTCAATTTGCGGCTCGGCTAGGGGCAGAACACTTTTACCTTGGACCTACGCACAGAGGAAACCAAGCGCTCAGAGCCGTCGTGCAACGGGTTTCGGAGCAGACCACTGTCCGCCATGATGCGCGCCATCGCCTAATGGGCGCGGTTGATTCCAGTGAGGATAGCTCTGGCCTTTCGGTTAATACCTATGGTTCTGCTGCGCAGGAGGCCAATGCAATTGCCCGCATGATTATGCGCTATCAATTGGGCCGTGGCCCAGGTATCAGCAGGCTCGTGCCACTGGATCGGCAAGTCATCATTACTCGCAATAGTGCGGATGTGAAGCGCCTGCATTCCAGCTTGATGCGTAATGGTATCGAGAGCACCTTCCGCAGCCGCGCAACAGTATATGGGGCAAATCAGACCACATCGATCTTGCTTTTGCTGCTCAGCTCAGATCCGTTTGGCCCCACTGATTCCGAGCTTTTTGACCGGCTACTTAGAAGCTCACTAGTAAACGCTCATACAGCCAAGCTACGCAAACTAAGCGACGTGTACCGGGCGCGTATTGATGCGGATGTAAAGTCCGTTCTACAAATGTGTGAGGACTTAGCTTCTGATAGTCCCGAAGTTCAGGCACTGAAGGAACACGCCCGCAAGGTTGGCCTGGCAGAAGTACTTGATGATGTCACAAAGGCATTCAACCTGCTAAAACTTGGACGCAAGGTCCGCGCTGAAAGTCCGCAGATTGCGCTGTGGGAGCTTTGGAAACTCGCTGGTGTCGCCGAGGATTGGCGCCAGTGCGCTATTCGGTCGGGTACTGACTCGGCTGTGTTCGATGAACGCTTGGACGCCGTCGTGTCGCTGTTTAGAAGCGCGGACGTGTGGCAGCAGCGCAATCCGGGAGCGGGTGCAGAACAATTTGCTAGTGAGCTTCTTTCGCAGCGCTTGCCCACCGACACTCTTGCGCAGACCGGCAAGCGGCCAATCGGCGTGCAGATCTTGACCGTATCTGAGGCCGTGGGGCAGGAGTGGGACGTAGTGTACTTGGCCTCAATGCAAGATGGGACTTGGCCGAACTTAGCTTTTCGCGACCAGCTGAGTCAGGCTGGTGACATCGCGCAGTTGCGTTCCCTCAGCCCACAGGAGTGGGCAAATCAAGAATCGTGGAATACCGGGCGGGCGCGAAGGAAGGCTACGTTAACCGAGGAGTATCGCCAGCTCGCAGCGGCTGTCTCAAGAGCCAAATCCGCCTTGCACGTATCCGCAGTGCAAAATGAGGATGACGTTCCCTCTCAATTCGTCTACCGCCTAGCTAAATGGATAGGAACCCCTCTGATTGACGGATACCATCTGCCGGTAACCCCGGTGCCTCCAGGTATCGATACGCGCTCACTGGTGGGTGCGCTGCGCCAGAAGCTGGCGCAACGTCTAGAAGAAGATGGCGCACAGCTTTATGCAAAGCTCCTCGCACTGCTTGCCTTAGCGGGCGTAGACCAGGCCAATCCGCGCGTGTGGAATGGTATTGGTGGGCTCACTCCCGCGGCAGATGAGTCTAAGCAGATGGTTACGCTTTCGCCCTCGCAAATTGAAACTCTGATTGATTGTCCTGCCAAATGGTTCTTGACGCGCCACGGTGGTTCAGTGCCTGCAGGTGAGGCTATCTTGACAGGCAATTTGGTCCATAAACTGGCAGAGGAATGGCCCGAAGCCGACTTTGAAGAGCTTAAATCGCACTTGGATGAGCTGTGGGACGACGAGTATTTCGACCGAGAGACTTCCCTCGGCATGGCTGAATATGAAAGCACATTGGAGAAGGTCAAGAAGCTTGCCGAATACCTCGCAGCTTGGAAGGGCAAGACGGTCGACATCGAGCACCCGTTTGCGCAAGTTGTTGATATTGATGGAACTAAACTGCGCATCGCGGGCCGAATCGACAGGCTCGAACATACCGAAGATGGTGTCGTCGTTACAGACATCAAGACGGGCAGAGTCCCATCACAAAAAGAAACACAGAATCATTTGCAATTAGCGGCTTATCAGTTCGCGCTGAATGCTCGCGGTGAGAATGTGCAAAAGGCTCGTTTACTAGCACTTAGGGAAAAATCTCCAGACAAGTACATCCAAGATTCTCTCTTTAACGAGGGCGAACGTAAGGATAGCGATCCGGCCGCTTCAGACCAGCGAGAGCAACTGGCAGAGGCCATAAAACTTGCTGCGGAAATAGCGGCAGGAAATACCTTCCTAGCAACACCGAATGCGAATATATGTCGAAGTTGTCCGGTGAAGAACATTTGCCCAGCCCAAGATGAAGGAAGGAGGACCCTGTAGTGACACTCAACGCAATGGAGTTTGTAGAAACTCTTAATGCCCAGCTTGAACCGGGACAGAAGAAGATCATGCTTTCGCCGGACCAGGCCAAAGTAGTTGAAGCTGACAGCGTTCCCACTCTCGTGGTTGCCGGCGCCGGGTCTGGAAAAACCGAGGTGATGTCCCTGCGTGCCCTCTACCTCATGTATCGTGACGGCCTTGAGCCTGATTCAATTCTTGGCCTCACTTTCACGCGTAAAGCAACCGCTAACTTTACCGAGCGGATTCTTCGCCAGCTCGACCTGATGCGCAAAGCAGGACTACTTGGTAACACGGACACTATTGGACTAGAACCAACGGTCGCTACATACAACGCGTTTGCTACAAACCTGGTTAGCGAATATGGACTCCAAATTGGTGTGAGCCCATCCGTCATCCAACTTAGCGAAGCCAGAGCCTGGCAGGTGGTTGAGCGTCTATTACAGGAATACACAGGGCCGCTGCCACAGGATGCGAAGCTTGCAACCATGCGAGACGCCATACTGTCTCTTTCTCAAAGCCTCACTGAACACCAGATTGCTCCTGCAAGAGCAGCACGAGAATTTGAACGTGTAGTAGCGTCAATCAAGGCCGCGGGTCCTGGAGTGGGGCCCACGGGACATACGCGCAAGGCTTTACCTGCGCGGGCAAAGAGCTTTGTAGCGCGCATGGAGGATAAAGCGCTACTGATGCCGTTGGTGCAGCGATACTGGGATTACAAGCGCGAACATGATTTGATTGATTTCACCGATCAGCTGGCTTTGGCCCGCCAAATCATTGAAGCGAACTCGGCAATCGTTACTGAACTGCGCGACCAATACCGCGCGGTTTTGTTGGATGAATTCCAAGACACTTCGGTTGGCCAGATCCAACTGTTCTCCACCCTGTTTAAAGACACGGCAGTTACCGCGGTTGGAGACCCAAACCAGGCAATTTATGGTTGGCGCGGAGCATCAGCGGCTTCGCTTTCAATGTTCCTTCCATATTTTGACACGCAGGGCCGAGGCGGGGTACTTGAGCTTCGCGATGCGTGGCGTAACTGGCCTGCCATTTTGGAAGCCGCAAACGTGGTTTCTAGTGCCGACAAGGTTGAAACCGAAGCGCGAGAAGAAGCCTTTGCGCACATGGATTTGGCAAGCCAAATCGAAATGCGAAGCCTGCGTGCCAATCCAAAACACCCGGGGCGCGGCGTAGTGAAGTACATGTTCCCATCCACGCGCGACGAGGAGTTCGAACTGGTTGCGCGTCTCATTAAACGCTGGCAGAAGAACGTGCCGGCCGGTCAGAAACAACCATCGATTGCTATCTTGTCGCGTAAACGAAAGTTCTTTGCGCCTCTTTTTGCCCAGCTTCAAAACCTGGGGGTAAACGCGCGGATTGTGGGTGTCGGGGGCCTTCTAACCGAGCCTGCGGTAACTGACATTGTTGCGGTCATGCGTGCCCTCGCAGTGCCTGATGATGGTGCCGCCGTGATGCGCCTGATTGCAAATCTTGACCTGTCTGCCGCGGATATAAAAGTCTTGTGGGACTGGGCTAGAGAACTAGGCAAACAGCGAATATCTGATGCCGGAGATCACGACACCACTGTTAGTGACGTGGACAAAGCGGGGGCCAAGACTGATAAACCGGAAGCAGGTGCGGATCTGCGCGTTGAATTTCTGCTTGACGCTGTTTTGACACCTCCAAAGGTTGGGTGGAAAAAGCGAGGCGGACAAGGGTTTAGTTCTGAAGCGCATAGTCGAGTGAGTCTTCTAGCTCGGCGCCTCGACCTTGCCCGCGAACACATGGACACCGGTATAACCACACTCATCTCGAAGGTGGTTAGGATTTTCGATCTTGACCTCGACATTGCGGCTGATCCGTTCGACAACCAGGGTGAAGTCGCGATAGACGCGTTCATTGATTTCGCTGCCAATTACGAGGCCGAAACTCCGTATGCTTCAGTGAAAAACTTCTTGGAATGGATCGACACAACGCTCGAGACAGAGGAGAGATTGGAAGCCCCGGTTAGCGAACCCGATGATGGAGTGGTCCTAATGCTGACCATTCACCAGGCGAAAGGTCTGGAATGGGACAAGGTCGTAGTGGTTGGCCTGACAGAATCGGATTTCCCGGGCGTTGTCGATGCTCGTAATTCCGCGCTCAAACAAACTGTTGATTTAAAGGGGCCGCTACCCGCTATCCAACCATCAAGTGGCTGGACATCAGAGCTGGGAGAGATCCCGTACAATCTGCGGCTCGATAGCACTCATGAGGGCAAAGTCATCTTGCCTGCCCTCCCCGAAATGACAGGCCTAGATGTTGTTGGGTTAAAGGACGTCTTTGATGAGTATCGTCTGCAACTTAGCCTGCATGATTTAGCTGAAGCTCGCCGGCTCGCGTATGTGGCATGGACACGAGCGTCAGATGAACTCGTGTTGTCAGGCGCCTGGTATGCCGGTCAAACCCAGTTGGCGCCTTCGCGTTACCTCATGCAAATGGTGCAGGGTAAATCCGCAGCTTTAGAGCCATTAGCCATTCCAGTTACTGCAGAAGACCTAGCAGTTGAGACTGGAGAGGAGATCCCGCAGCCGGTGGTGTTGAAGCTAGAAGACGCCACTGAGCCAGAAGACAGCGTTATAGACCCCGCTGTCTTCCCGGTCATGCCTTCTAAATCGCGGCAGCTCATGACGGGTGCGGCACAAGCTGTGATTCGGGCTATGGAGACCTACGATCACGAGTCAGATGACAGCACCGATTTTGATGCGCTGATTGATGATCTATTAAAAACTGAACACGAAAGCGCAGCGGGGGATAATAACGGTGAAATTGCAACACTTGTTCACTCAGTGCAAGACGCAATAGAGCGACAAGATAGCCCTCACACTCCGGCTACTGTGATCGAGATAGACCGGCTGAATGCCACACAAGCGTTTGGACTACTGGACGATCCTGAGAGCTACGCGATGCAGGTTCGCCGGCCCATCCCACACGAACCCAGCAAAGCCGCCCAAATCGGCACAGTGTTCCACAACTGGGCGGAGCGGTGGCTGGCCAAAGCAGGTCAACTTGACGATGCCCTTGAGCCCTCAACTAACAAGCCGCTAACAGATACCGATTCGGTAGCAGACAGCGGCGAAAGTGGTGATACGCAAAGTCTGACTGGAGCTGAGAAAAAGCTACTCGAGCAACTCGCTAAGCGTGCCAAGGAAGTGCTAGGCAGCAACCCTGAAGGCGTTCACTCCGTTGAAGCGGACTTTGCCTACACTAAGAGTGGGATAACTATCCGTGGTCGTTACGACGCGGTCCTTAACCGCAATGACGAATGGGTGGTCCTTGACTGGAAGACCGGTGCTCCCCCCAAACTAGGTGCTGAAAACCCGTACCTGCGTCAATACGCCACGCAGCTAGAGATCTATCGGCGAGCTCTGGCTAAACAAAAGGGCGTAGACCAGTCGCAAGTAGATGCTGTTCTGGTATTCCTCGGGGGTGTAGACACGCCCCCGTGCGAGCGAATACTTCGTCTAGAGGACCTGGAAAAACTCCTCGGAGATTACAACTTCGAGCAGCAGTGGGACCAGTTTGTAAACAGTTTTAGTCCTCATCCTCGCGATTCAAAACAGCGCTGAGATTAACCGTAGGAGCGTTCGGATCGACCTGCGTGGGATTTGGCAACACCTCGTCAATTACCCGCAGGTCGAACGGAGCATCCTCCTCAGAGCCATGAGTGTGCCCCGGCACCAGAGCGTCATCGCCAACTTCGTTCGCTAAATCCTTCAGCATCTGCTTGGCGTCATCAATCACAGCCTCATCGCCGGTCCGCTTGCCGTGCAACAGCCACCGCAATAGGGCAAGTTCTGCCCACAGGCTTGCGCGCGTCAAAATATGCAGGTCAGACTCGCCCTTGCGCGAATCACGGTATGCAGTCAAGAACTCGTCCTGCATCTGCGCAGATGCAGACAGGATCCACGCCAGGTCCTCAGCCGGATCACCCAGATGAGCTGAAGCGAATGCGGAGACGGAAGACACCGTGTTTGCCGAACAGAGGAAGGAATCTGGCCCCAAATCTCCATGCACGGGGACGCACTCAAACCGGAACAAGCTCTCATCGCCAAGTGCGCTGTCCCAGCGCTCAAACAGATTTGCGGGTAGCGTGCTGGCCGCCACGCCCTCCTCAAGTAGGCGCCGTAGCCGTGCTTGCACCTCTGCGGCTGAATAAACGGGCAACCCAGTGAACTCAATCGCTTCGGCAGGCAGGTTGTGCAGGGCCGCGATGGATTTAGCCATGGAACGCACAAGCATTTGGGAGTCTTCCATGTCTTCCCAAGTACCCGGCTTGCCTCGCATTTGAGCGTGCACGATCACGCGCACGTCTGCACTGTTCTTGTTTGCCACGGGAACAGGAGCATCGAACGGCAAAAATCCCTTCTCGTAAGAGCGGTGCAGAATACGAAGCAGTGTTGATTGGGCTTGGATATCTGCCCCAGCCTGGTCAGTCAAAGGCGTGCAAATCACCCAACGATTACCCTGCGTGTCAACCACGCCCTGGCGTGCCATCGATCCGTCATTGTCGTACGGCTCCGTCAAACCAACAATCTTCAGGCCGGGTATTGCTGCAGTTGCGTGTGCGGCAAGAACGAGAGGGGAAATCTGAGAACTCACAAATACTACCGTAAGGCCCTAACGCCCAGTTATCCACATTTTGATCGGGCATATGTATTTACTGTTGGCTATCAGGTACTTTATGTCTACCAAAACAGGTGGAGGATGCATGACCGCAATGTCGCAGGGTGCACGGGGTGAGTGGGTACGCCGAACGGTTGCTGACGCCGGTTTTGACCCGGTTATGAACTCGCAGATGCTTCGTAGCATTGTGGACCGCTCGTTTGACGTTTACAGCGTTGATGATGAAGAAGAACGCCAAGCGGTAACTACTGCTCTTATGGCCGATATTGGCGGCTACGGCCCGCTCCAAAAGTATCTTGATGATCCCGAGGTTGAAGAACTCTACGTAAACTCGCCGTCAAAAGTGTTTGTAGCAAGACGGGGACAGTCTGAGTTGACACCCGTCATATTAAGCTCCGAGGACGTGAAGGATCTCGTTGAACGGATGCTTCATCATTCGGGTAGGCGGCTGGATCTGTCTGCTCCATTTGTGGATGCAATGCTCCCGGGCGGGGAGAGGCTTCACGTGGTGATCCCTCCGGTTGCGGGCCGTGAGTGGTCGCTGAATATCCGTAAACATCTGCACCTGGACCGTTCGCTGTGGGATTTGGTGGAAGCTGGTTCCCTCACGCGAGAGGCGGCGCAGTTCCTATCTGAGTCTGTCCAAGATGGTGCTACCGTGCTGGTTGCTGGTGCAACCCAGGCGGGCAAGACAACGCTCGCACGCGCACTCGCTAGAGAAATCCCGCCGCGAGAGCGCGTCATCACGTGTGAGGAAGTATTCGAGCTGAACCTGCCTAATCGGGACTGTATTGCTATGCAAACTCGATCGGCCAATATTGAGGGCCATGGCGAGGTGAAGCTTAGAGACCTTGTGCGCGAGTCGCTTCGTATGCGTCCAGATCGAATCGTTGTGGGTGAGGTGCGCGGTGCTGAAGCCCTCGACATGCTTCTTTCTTTGAACGCGGGTATTCCGGGGCTTTCAACTATTCACGCAAACACGGCTCGCGAGGCGCTGCGCAAACTCTGCTTGTTGCCGCTGCTTGCGGGTGAGAATGTCACTTCCGCGTTCGTCATCCCGACGGTTGGCAGCTCCATCGACTTGGTCGTGCACGTGGTGCGAGATGGGGACGGCAGGCGCCACGTGCAAGAGATCGTGCGCGTTGAGGGTGCTAACGGAAGCGTGATCTCAGCGGCCACGCTATTCGAATGGAACGGTAGCGATCTGATTTCCAAGAAGCTAGCGCCCACACCAGACCAGTTCCAGGAGGCGTTCGCGTGAGCATGATTCTTGGAGCCGCTTTTGCCCTAGGCATCCTCCTTATCTATTGGTCTGTCAGCACGCCCATGCCAGAACACAAAGTGAAATCGCGTACCAAGCTTGCCGTATTGGGGGCTAGAGCTGGCCTGTCCGAATCTGAAACCAACGTGTTTGGCACCGTCCTCGTTGCCGTTCCACTAGTTGTATTCCTGCTGATTCTTGGGCTTACGAGGGCGTGGCCTGTGGCTCTAGCGGTGGCGCTCGCGGCTTCTTCGCTGGCCCCCGCGTGGTTGTATGCCCGCATCGAGCGGCACGCGGACGTGGTGCGTAAGGCGTGGCCGGACGTGGTGGATTCGGTGTTGGCGTCCATCCGCGCGGGTGTAACTCTCCCGGAGTCGGTGGTGCAGTTGGCTCACAACGGTCCGGAGGTAACGCGCCCGTATTTTGAAAGGTTTGCACGCGAGTACCGGGCGAGTGGCCGCTTCATTGATGCGCTAGAGGGGGTACAGCGGGACCTGTCAGATCCGGGAGCTACACGCCTGTTCGAGGTGTTGAAATTGGCGCGCGAGGTGGGCGGTTCCGAGCTGGGCCATTTGTTGCGCGACTTGTCGGCGGTGCTGCGCGATGATGTGCGGGTTCGCGGTGAGTTGCTTGCGCGCCAGTCTTGGACGGTGAACGCGGCGAGGCTGGCAGTGGCTGCCCCTTGGGTTGTGCTGGTGATGATTTCGACGAGGCTGGATGCAGCTTCGGCATATACAAAGCCGGTGGGGCTTCTGGTGCTGTTTGGTGGGGGCCTCGCATGTTTGATCGCGTATGGTCTGATGAGGCTCATTGGCCGGTTGGATGGTGTGTAAATGCTGTCTTGGGCGATTTTGACCGGGTGCGTGTTCAGCTTGGGCGTATTGATGATGGCTCGCGCAGTGGCTGCTTCGCGGGAACGTCTGGTGGTTCGAGTTCTGGCGTTTGGGCGTGATGATCGTAGGGCGCGTTCAAAGCTCGGTTGGATTTCGCCTCTGTGGGAAAAGCTTGGTTCTACCGCAGTTTCGGTTACGGACCGGTTGGATGCCCTCTCGTCAAGAAGCACGCTAGAGCGGTTCCGTCTGCAACAGTTCTTAGCTGGCATAGCGGGCGTTGTGGCAATGACGTTAGTAACGTTCGGGGTAGCAGTGGCAAGGCCAGTGTCGATACTGCAGTGGATCATAATGGTGCTGATCGGTTTCGTTGCCGGCGCCATGGCGTTTGACCGTATTTTAACTGTTCGCGTGAACGCGGTTTCTCGAAAAGTATCCAGCCAGGTTGCGGATGCGGCTGAGCTCCTAGCCCTCTCGATCTCAGCCGGCGAGTCTGTGCCAGCTGCGTTGCGTAGAGTTCAGCAAATCGTTGGCCTTGAACTTGCCGCGCAACTGGGAGCGACGCTTGAAGACATTGATAATGGAGCGTCGGTGACTAGGGCGCTTGGAAAGCTGCGCCGTACCACGCGTTCGCCTCAACTTGGCCGCCTGCTTGACACTCTGGTCGCTTCCATGGAACGAGGTGCCCCGCTGGCAACCACGCTTCGCGAGCAGGCAAGAGACCTTCGCGATGAGGCCCGCCGAGCCCTGATGGAATCGGGAGGAAAACGCGAAGTGGCAATGCTCTTCCCCGTGGTTTTCATCATTTTGCCAGTGACAGTAGTTTTTGCTCTGTATCCAGGTCTAGTTGCACTCCGCTTCTAGAGAACTTGAAAGGAAAATCCCATGAATACAATCCTGAGTTTTATTTACCTGTGGCTCGCGGATGAGGAATCAGAGCGCGGCGACGTTCCCGGTTGGGTACTCGTGACGCTCATGACAGCCGGTTTGGTAACGGCGATTTGGGCGATTGCTTCGCCCACGTTGTCGAACTTGTTCCAAACCGCGATCGCGGGTGTTACCGGCCCGTAGCCATGAGAAGAATCCACGAGAATGCGCAGGGGGAGGACGGCTCGCAGATTGTGGGGCACGTGCTCGTTCAGGTGCTGGTCGTGTTCGTGGTTCTCGGTTTGTTGCAGTTGGCATTCGCTCTGCACACCCGCAATGTTGCGGTAGATGCGGCATCGGAGGGGGCGAGGAGAGCGTCACTGTTGGGGGCAACACTGGCCGAGGGCGCGGATCGTACTTCGCAACTGATGAACACGACCCTTGGTAGTGATGTTTCGCGCGATGTTCGCGTGTTTGAAACGGCCGTGGATGGCGAGCCTGTGGTGCGCGTCGAGGTGGATGCAACGCTACCTCTGCTAGGCCCATTTGGTTTTGCAAACACGTTGCACGTCTCGGCGTCTTCGTGGAAGGAACGCGAGCGTGTTCCGTAGGATTCGGCGGCGCAATATTGGCGCGGGTAGGTACAAAACGGCGTATTGGGCGACCTCGCCCCATCATGTAATGGCAAGATTGCGCAAGACACCGCCGTGCGGGGATGAATCCGGGGAAGCAACCGTTGAGTTTGTAGCGATGTTGGTGATCATCTTGATCCCGGTTGCATATTTCATTTTCACGGTTGCGGCGCTACAGGCGGCGGTGTTCGCCTCGGACGCAGCTACGCGAGAGAGTGGCCGCCTACTGGCGAATGATCCGGCAGCGCATGTGCACGTGGAGCGGCAGGTGAATCAGATTTTCACCGACTATGGCGTGAGCGGTAGCCACAGTCTGAAGGTGGTGTGTGACCCCACGCCGTGCAGTCAGGCTAAGTTCGTGAACATTGAGGTTCGCGCACAAGTGGCTTTGCCTTTGATTCCGGACGCCATGGCAAAGGTTTTGAATCCAGCTGTTCCAATAGTTTCAAGTGCGCAAGTGCCGGTGAATCGGATTGAGCTGGTGAGGTAATGCAGATGACACGAGGGCGTTCGAGGCTAGGAAAGCTCTCGCCAGGGTTAGTTAGAGGCGCGGGTGGAGAGGACGGGCGAATCACGTTGTTGGTGCTGGGCTTGTCGTTGCTGGTGGTGGCGCTGGTGCTGGCGTCGATTGCGGCAACGACGGTGCACGTGCAGCGCAGGCAGTTGCTCTCGTGCGCGGATTGGGTGGCGCTATCGGTAGCGGGGGTAGCGTCTGCTTCCAGTTATTACGAGGACGGCTTTGCCGAGGTTACTCAGGCTAGCGTGTCGGATCGGGCTACAGACATGTTCAACCAGTTGCGCACATCTTCTTGTGACGTGTGTAGGGTCGCGTGGTTGGAAAGCGCAACCGCGAGCGGGGGAGAAGTGCGCGTGGAGCTAGCGATGAACCCGGAGATGCCCGTGTTTGGTAGCGTGCTGGATTTCATTAATCAACCTTTGACTGTCCGTGTGGTGGCGTCGGCGAAACTGCATTAATGCCATAAGCTGGAAGCGTGAGTATTGAGTTTCCCGAGGAAATTGAGAGTTTGCGCTTAACTTTCGCGAATATCGTGGCGGTTACGCATCCCGATCAGTTGCGTGAACGGATCGCGGACCTGTCGAAGCAGGCGGCGGCACCTGATTTATGGGATGATCCCGAGACGGCGCAGCAGGTGACGTCCAGTTTGTCGCACGTGCAGTCTGAGCTTGCGCGCGTGACGAAAATGGGTCAGCGCATCGATGACCTCGAGGCGATTGTGGAGCTTGCGGGTGAAGAAGAGGGCGAGGACCGTGAGCTTCTCCTTGAAGAGGCCGCGGCTTCATTAGAGAAGATCCAGCGGGATTTGTCGGACCTTGAGGTAAGGACTCTGCTGTCGGGAGATTATGACGAGCGCGCGGCCGTGGTCACTATCCGCTCAGGCGCGGGTGGTGTGGATGCCGCGGATTTCGCGCAGATGCTACTACGTATGTATTTGCGTTGGGCGGAACGCAACGAGTACCCGACCACGGTGATGGACACTTCATATGCGGAAGAGGCGGGGATTAAGTCCGCCACGTTCGAGGTGAATGCTCCGTACGCTTATGGCACGTTGTCGGTGGAGGCGGGCACGCACCGTCTGGTTCGCATCAGCCCGTTTGATAATCAGGGCAGGCGCCAGACTTCGTTTGCAGCAGTGGAGGTTATTCCACTGATTGAGTCGACGGATCATATTGATATTCCGGATTCGGATTTGAAGGTCGATGTGTTCCGCTCGTCGGGCCCGGGTGGTCAGTCGGTTAACACAACGGATTCGGCAGTGCGGATGACGCACATTCCGACGGGCATTGTCGTATCGATGCAGAATGAGAAGTCGCAGATTCAAAACCGTGCGGCGGCCCTTAGGGTTTTGCAGTCGCGTTTGTTGCAGCTACGTCACGAGCAGGAGCAGGCGGCTCGCAAGGAGCTTGCGGGGGATGTGAAGGCCTCGTGGGGTGATCAGATGCGAAGCTACGTCCTCCAGCCGTATCAAATGGTGAAGGATCTTCGAACTGGTCATGAAAATGGCAACACGGCGGCCGTGTTCGACGGCGAGATCGACGATTTCATTAATGCTGGTATTCGGTGGCGTAAAGATTCTGAGGCCGGCCAGGAGCAGTAGGTGAACTAATGATTCGTTTTGACAAGGTAACCAAGGTTTATACGCGCGGCGCTATGCCCGCGATTGATGATGTGAGCCTTGAGATCGAGCGCGGAGAGTTCGCGTTCTTGGTAGGTAAGTCCGGTTCGGGTAAGTCCACATTTTTGCAGCTGGTGCTTCGCGAAGAGCGCCCAACGTCTGGAGATGTGTGGGTGCTCGGTCAGAATGTGGGCGAGTTGTCGCGTTGGAAGGTGCCGCATTTGCGTCGCCAGATCGGCATGGTCTTCCAAGACTTCAAGTTGCTTGAGAACAAGAACGTGTATGAGAACGTGGCGTTTGCTATGCAGGTGCTGGGCCAGCCGCGTCACCAGATTGAAACGCAGGTTCCAGAGATTTTGGAGCTTGTGGGTCTGGATGGCAAGGAGCGCCGCATGCGCTGGGAGCTTTCGGGCGGTGAGGAGCAGCGCGTTGCGATTGCGCGCGCAATGGTGAACCACCCGCAGTTGCTACTAGCTGATGAGCCTACGGGTAACTTGGATCCAGAGACGTCGCTGGGAATTATGCGCTTGCTTACGCGGATTAATGCGACGGGAACAACCGTGGTGATGGCAACGCACGACGCCGATATTGTGGATCAGATGCGTAAGCGCGTGATTGAGCTTGCGGATGGTCGCGTGATTCGTGATCAAAAGGGCGGCGTATACGGGACGCAGGGGTAGTAAATGAGAGCGCGTTATATTTTTTCTGAGGTCGGTAAGGGCCTGTCGCGTAATAAGGCGATGGCGATTTCTGTTGTGCTGGTGACGTTCGTGTCCCTATTGTTTGTGGGTATTGCGGCGCTGGCACAGATGCAGGTTTCCACGATGAAGTCGCAGTGGTACGACAAGATTGAGGTGTCGATCCACATGTGTGCGAAGGATGACCTAGTGGCGTCTTGTAATCAGCAGGAGGCCACCGAGCAGGAGGTTGATGCTGTCCGTGCGAAGTTAGAGTCTGCTGAACTGTCTAGTTACGTGTCGGAGTATTACTACGAGTCGAAGGAAGACACGTACCAGAATTTCTTGGAGCTTTACGAGGGAACGCCGTTTACGCATTGGTTGACGGAGGACATGATGTGGGTGTCTTTCCGCGTGAAGTTGGTGGATCCGCAGCAGTATCGCCTGCTTGAGGAGGAGTTCTCGGGCGCTCCGGGCGTTGCGGAAGTAAAGGATCAGCGTGAAATTGTGGAGCCACTGTTCGCGGTAATCGATAACGCGAAGTATTTGTCGCTGGGTCTGGCTGGAATTATGACTATCGCGGCAATTTTGCTGATTACCACCACGATTCGTCTTTCGGCAATGTCGCGTGAGAAGGAAACGACGATCATGCGTTACGTTGGCGCGTCGAGTCTTACTATCCAGTTGCCGTTCATGATTGAGGGCGCGTTGGCTGCTCTACTGGGCGCGATCGGTGCGGTGGCTGCCCTGTGGGGCGGCTTGCATCTGTTTGTGAATTCGTGGCTTGCAAGTACGTTCGCATGGACGAGGTTTGTGGGTACGAGAGAACTTTTGATTGTGGCTCCCGGCCTGATTGTGATGGCTATTTTGCTGGCAGTTATTGCTTCGGCAGTGTCGTTGGCAAAGTACACGAAGGCGTAAGGAGTAGGTCATGCGACGTAGTTTTGGATTTGCGATTGCGGCTTTCACTAGCGCGGTGTTGGCGCTTTCTGGCGTGTCCGCTGTGGCTGCGGAGCGTGATGATTGGGTTAATAAGCGCGACCAGGCTGCGAATGAAAGCTCGGATCTTGAAGAGCAAATTGCGGGTCTCGATGATGACCTGAAGGAGATGTACCGCAAGCTGGAAGATGTTCGTAAGGACCTGCCGGTAGCTAAGGATGAGTTGGATAAGGCTCAGGCCCAGTATGCGAGCGCTCAGCGCGAGTTGGAGCAGGTGACGGATCGTCTCAACGTGGCTAAGGAAGATAAGGCGCGTATTGACGAGGAGATCGCGAAGGCTGGTTCGCAGTCAACGCAGTCTCGCCAGGGTATTTCACTAATGGTTCGCGAGGTGTATCGTTCGGGTGATTTCACGGCTTCACCGTTGATGATTGCGATGACGTCGAAGTCTACGGCGGATATTACGAGGAGGGCGGCTGGGGCCGAAACGATGGCTGTTGCCCAGTCTCGTGCGTTGCTTGCCGCTCAGGACAGTTTGGCAGTGGAGCGTAACCGTTCTGCTCGCCAGGAGGCGCTCACTGATCGTATTGGCAAGCTTCAGGCGAAGGCCGAGAACGCGGAGCGGATTGCGTCTGAGTCGAAGACGCTCGCGGAAACGAAGCTTGGTGAACTGCAGTCTCTGGAGCAGAAGGAAGCGAAGCGGGCGGATGATGTTTCGAAGGTGCGGGAAGAGGCTAAGCGCCAGCTAGCGGCCTCGGAACGCGAGTATGAGGTTGCACGCCAGAACATTGCGCGCATTGATGAGGAAAACCGTCGCAAGCAGCTGGAGTGGCAGCAGAACCAAACGCCGCCGCCGGCTACTGGCGGAGGAGTCCAAACTTCTGGTGTGTTGAGTTATCCGTTGGGACAGCGTTATCCGTTGGCGTCGCCGTTTGGCTACAGGTGGCATCCGGTATACCAAACGTGGCGTTTGCATGAGGGCACTGATATTGCGGCTCCTTGTGGAACGCCGGCGTTGGCAACTGCGAACGGCGTGGTCAGTTTGGTGACGTGGTCGCCTACTGGCGGTAATTATCTGTCGCTGAACTACGGTTTGATTGGCGGGAATTCGTATCAGACGTACTACCTGCATTTGCAAAGCGCCGCGGTTTCGGTTGGGCAAACGGTTTCGCGCGGTCAGGTAGTTGGCTACGTGGGTAGCACGGGTGCCTCTACGGGTTGTCACTTGCACTATGAAGTGGTTCTTAACGGTACCAATGTTGATCCGGCGAATTACCTGTAATATGACAGATTCCGTTGCAAGTAGCGGGTCTGATTTTGAGGAAGGCTGTTATGGCGAAGTCTGGGCAGCAGAAGCTGTCGCCTGCACAGAAGGCTAAAGCGCAGGCGGATGCTAAGAAGGTAATTGCTCGCAATAAGCGCGCGACGCATGATTACTTCATTGAGGACAGGCTTGAGGTTGGCCTTGTACTGACGGGCACGGAAGTGAAGGCGCTCCGTATGGGCAGAGCTTCGCTTACTGAGGCTTGGGTTGAGATTTATGAGGGCGAGGCTTGGCTCAGGCAAGCGAATATTCCAGAGTATTTTCAGGGCACCTGGAATAATCATGCGCCGACGCGTAAGCGCAAACTGTTGATGCATCGCAGTGAGATTTTGAGCTGGGGGATGAAGGCTCAGGCCAAGGGGTACACGATTGTGCCGCTGGAGCTTTATTTCATTGAGGGCCGGGCAAAGCTCCTGATCGGGCTTGGTCGTGGTAAGCAGCAGTGGGATAAGCGGCAGGCCCTTCGTGAAGCGCAGGATAAACGAGAGGCGCAACGCGAGATCCAAAGGTTTGCTAAGGGCATTCGTTAGGTCTTGAATGATTAAGGGCGCGGGAGTTACCTCCCGCGCCCTTGTCGCTATATTTCGCCGCGTTTGTTATCTCTTCTTGCGGTTCCTGTCTGCGCCTACGGCGTGACGGATGGCCTTGTTGCGGCGGCGAATCTCTTCGCGTTCGCGGCGGTGACGGCGCTCGATGGCCAGCTGGCGTTGGAATGCCTCTTGCGAGCGCTGGTCTAGGTAGACCACGTCGTTGCGAAGGTCTTTAACGATTGCGAACATGAGCGCTACAACTATGAACAAGAATGGGGTGGCCGCAACGATGGTTACGGATTGAATGTTTGAAAGCGCCCCGTCGCCTCCGGAGACCAGCAAAGTCAGGCCAATGGCGGCCGTGAGTAGGCCCCAGATGCCGGCTAACCACGGGGAGGCGGAGGAGCGTCCTCCTTGTGAAATGGATGCCATGACGGTGGATGCCGAGTCGGCTGAGGTGATGAAGAAGGTGCTTAGGAGGACGACGGCGATGATGCCGAAGAAGAAGCCTCCCGGTAGCTGGTGAAGCAGGTTGAACAGCTGGCTTTCTGCACTGCCGTCACCCCAGATTGATTGACCATTGGATTCGAGGAAGATGGCGCTGCCGCCAAAGATTGCGAACCAGACCGTCGATAGGCCGGCCGGCACGAGCATTACGCCCATGCAGAATTCGCGAATAGTACGTCCGCGCGAGATACGGGCGATGAACATGCCAACGAAGGGGGACCAGGAGATCCACCAGGCCCAGTAGAAGATGGTCCATCCCGATAGCCAGGGGCCGGCGGTGCCGTCTGCGGAGACGGCGGTGCGACCCGCCATTTCGAAGAATTGGGATAGATATGCGCCCACGGACCCAGGTAGGAGGTTTAGCTGCGCAATGGTCGGGCCCAATACGAACACTGCCAGTGCTAGTAGGGATGCGAGAATCATGTTTACGTTGGATAGATAACGGATGCCTCGGCCAACTCCAGACATTGCGGAGAGCAGGAAGGCCAGGGTTAGCACCGCGATGATCGTGACGATGAGGCCGGTGCCAGGATCTTCTACGAGGCCAGCAATTTCTAGGCCAGCGCGGATTTGGAGGGCGCCAAGGCCAAGTGAACATGCGGTTCCAAAAACGGTTGCGAAGATGGAGAGGGCATCGATGGTTTTGCCGATGGCTCCGTTGGCGTGGCGTTCACCGATGAGTGGGATGAAGGCCGATGAGATGAGTTGCCGCCTGCCGATCCGGTAGGTGGAGTAGGCAATGGCTAGTCCGACGATGGCGTACATGGCCCAGGGGTGGAGGGTCCAGTGGAACATGGCCGATGCCATGGCGGTACCTACCTCATGCGGGGCGTGGTTTGGTACGCCGTCGCGGTAGAAGGCGAGGGGTTCGGATGCTCCGTAGAACATGAGGCCGATGCCCATGCCGGCTGCGAACATCATGGCGATCCATGATGCGTTAGAGAATTCGGGTTGCTCGTCTGCGGCTCCGAGGCGGATCTTGCCGAATTTGGAGGCGGCGATGACGATGACGAAGATGACGAAGATGGTTGAGAAGAGTACGAATGCCCAGCCAAGGTTGGTTAGTACCCAGGTGAGCATGCTGTTTGCGGTGGCTTCGAAGTTGGTTGGTTTACCAAGGCCCCAAACCACGATTGCGAGGACAAGGAGCATGGCGGGGATAACTACCGGCCAGTTGATGGATTGATCTTCAGTTTCAGAAATTAGTTCAACGGGCTTTTCTTGCAGGTCTGCCGCGTTGATGTGTTCTTCTTCGGATAGTAGCGCCGCAAGTTCAGACGTTGCGGTGGTTGTATTTTCTGTTGGTGG
The DNA here is from genome assembly GCF_900119695.1 of Actinomyces urinae. GTDB lineage: Bacteria > Actinomycetota > Actinomycetes > Actinomycetales > Actinomycetaceae > Gleimia > Gleimia urinae. The sequence continues at coordinate 705,417 of NZ_LT632547.1, read as the reverse complement.
CGTATCTGTTATTTCTGATTTTGTATGTTGCGTGTCTCGATTTTCGCTATTTTCCATACTTCTATTGTTCAAAATATGGTGGCAGAGTCTAGTTTTAAGTGCTTTTTATGCGACATCTCTCCATTTGAGCCACTATTATGCGAGAATTGAGCTTGGCTTCCTCCACCTGGTGTTTTGTCGTGGAGGCATGGTCTTATTCGACTGCGGCAAGGTGTTCTGCCTGTTCGATAGCGGATTCGTTGCCGTTAGACGTGCCCGTCACTTACTTGTTTGGCGTTTTCAACAAATTTATCGAAGTCGGACTTGTAGTTTGCATCTTGCGTGACGCGGAACTTGTTGTATTCGATTGTGGCGTGTTTGTCCGCTTGTTTCTTGGTGATTTTGCCGGCGTGTTCGAGTAGTTCGCGGTTGTCTAGTTGGAGTATTTGGTCGAGGATTTGAGCCCATTCTTCCATGGTGGTGGGAATACGACGTTTGGCTCGGGATTCTGCGAGGTTGAGGTAGGTTTCAACGAGGCGTCCGAGGTCTTGGATTTCGGTTTTGGTGAGGTAGTTCTTGCCGATGGTGATGTCACTTTTGAGGATTTTCCCGTCGGGCGCGTTTTTCCAGGTGGACAGCCCCATGTGGGGTTTGTTCGCGTTGGCGCGGGCGTGGATGAGTTCGGCGGCGGTGTGGTGGTGTATGGCGTAGTGGAGTTTATTTTGGACGGTTGCGAAGAATTGTTGTGTGGTGGGCGCATTGGGGGTGTAGTCGACGGCGGTGGAGTAGATGTCTGTGATTTTTTGGTAGAAGCGTCGTTCGGAGAGGCGTATTTCGCGGATTTCTTCGAGGAGTTGTTCGAAGTAGTCTTGGCCGAGGATTTCGCCGGTTTCCATGCGTTCGCGGTCGAGAACGTAGCCGCGGAGTGTGAAGTCTCTAAGAATGTTGGTTGCCCATTGTCGGAACTGTGTTGCTCGTATTGAGTTCACGCGGTAACCAACGGAGATGATGGCATCGAGATTGTAGTGTTGCACCTGTCTGGACACTCGTCGCGTACCTTCGGTTTGAACTATCCGGAAATTCCGGATAGTTGCGGTTTCGTCTAGTTCTTCGGAGTCGAAGATGTTGTTTAGGTGTTCGTTTACGGTTCTGACGTCTACATCGAAGAGTTGCGCCATGAGTTTTTGAGTGAGCCAGATGGTTCCTTCTTCGTAGCGCACTTCAATCCCAGCGGATTCGTCGGTGGTGAACATGAGGAATTGGCCGGTGGAGTGTTTGACGAGTTGCTCACCCATGGTTCACCTCAGATATGCACTCAGATGGCTCCTGATTGCCGCGCGACTTATCGACCGCATCCCAGAGGGTGTGCTCTAGACTCTTCCTACTCTTCTTAGCGGCCATAAACTTTCCTTCTATTCGGACGCGAACACATACCCGGGTACCTGGCACAGTCGATTCTCTACGTAGAGTCTGACTTGCGCACCGACGTGCCAAAATGCCGCAAAGGGCTTTTGAATCATTCTAATGAACTCTACGGACAAAGATTTGTTTCATCTGTCTGGTATGAATGTGTCGCTACAATTTGCCAGTTCTTGAACTTGCCTCGTAGCTCGTCAAAAATAGGCATTGTGGGTGGGTGCACGGAAATCTCCCAATATAAGGGGCTTGCAGGGATAACTCGATGAATTACGCACCCCGTTCTCTCGAGAAATCGCAAGACTTCTTTGACCTCCTCGATGGGAGGTTCGGAGTAGGTTCGTAAAACGACTTCTGACGTATGGTCTTGGGGATAGTTGTCCAGATTTCGTATCGCTCCATTCATAAACTCAAGTTGGTGATTAGAAAACAACTCCGTATATGTTGAGAATGCCTTGGACCGAACCCTTACGCTCGATGGAGTGAAGAAGCTCTCGGAATAGATAACTAAGCCAGACATCGCAGCAAATGTCTCTGACACGTCATACGTCATGGTGCCGCAGTAGCGGCCGTATAAAACGTTGCTTTGCGCAATGAAAAACTTTAATAAATCAGGGAATCTGTAACTGTATCCACGCGGGCACAACTCCAATGGGCTGTGCCGTTCCTTGCCAATATCCTCGAGAAAATCAAACCATATGGATTGCACAAAAGGTGCGGCCTTTATCACGCTATCTTCATCGGTTAAATAAACGGGTGACCGCAATTGCATTATGCCGGTTGAACGAACTCTGTTTGTGAAGAACAGGGCTCTTTCTAACGCCCGGTGCCACGCAGGGCGATTTGCGTCTTCGATATACATGATCGAGTAGAACAGGCTTAGGAGTAGTGGATCCTCGTTGAAAACATCGGGTAAAAGGTGGTGAAACCTTCGTTTGTAGGAATAGAATTTTTCTTCCTGTGAAGAGCTAAAGTACAACTTCGGTGGAGCGTCGGAGTCGTCCTCGTCGTTTGTAGTGTCGTTAGCGTGTTCTCGTTGTCCGTTGCCTTTAACGAAACCAGACAAGATTAGGCCGCTGACGCCGAAGAAGAATACCAACATGAACTGCCAGCCAATATTTGTCTGCTCAAACCAGCCGATCCCTCTTGTAGGGATCTCGCGAACCACAACCCAGTCAAAGTAAATTCCCACGCCTATCGAGAGGAAAGCTTGAGCGAACAGGGTCCACTTTGGATATCTGACATGTCTTGCTCGGAAGACAGTGACAATTTGGATACACCAATAGAAGACGACTGGTAACCACATCAGGTTCCGAGGTCCTTTGAAATTAAAAGGCGAAGATAAAATGTATACAACGCCGATAATCAAGTACGAGTAAACCACCGGTGAGAGGATCCGGTAAAAAATATTAATCTGACTCTCTTCATTGAGTGTGTAGCTCGTGATTTCCTTAAGGTACTTCCCGCGCAGAACCAACGGGCCTGCAGTTCGGATCATAAATTTCGTTAACAGGCCTATGAAAAAATAAATGATTACTTCGGCACCGTGGACCGAATACAGTTGCGCCTCATATGTGGAGATAACATCCATGCGTCAAACCTCTCTAATCGACTAAGTTTCTTTGAAGTTAGTCTGTCAAATGACAAATGATCCACAGGTAGGGTGTTTGTTCTTGGGATTACGTCTGTGGAGGACTGCGTGACTAATACCTTGAGGAACCTCAAGTGAGTGCGAGTGAACGAGAGGATAGCGAATAGTTCAATATTGAGGCGTGCACAAACACTTGCAGGTTCCATCCGTGCGTGAACTCCAGAGTCCTTGAAGCGAACTTCCGCACTAGCAGTCACAGCATTCCCAATAGGTGCGTGGTCCGATAGTAGAAATATCTATGATCGCTAACGCGACTGATCGTTCCATCTCCACGGCGTTGCCCCACTCTCACCAGACCAGGGTGTCAATGGCACTCCACCAAATGTGAGAGCACAGCCTCGCTTCCATAAGTTTAAGTAGTATGTGGCAACCGTTAGAAGTCGAGCTGGCGTCGTTTGCGCACCGCGAAGGTGATAATCTGCGAACGACACGTGTGAGGTCTATCCAGGAGGAAGTTATGACCGACCAGAATCTGCCCGAACCTACGCCTGAAGAATCGCAAACGCCGCGCGAGAGCGTTCCCGCGCCGGAAGTGAAGCCAGAAAATGAGTCGGCACCTAGTAGCCCTCAGGCTGAGGCCACGCAATCCGGTCCGCAGGCGGCCAACACGGCCCCGAACCAGGCTGACGCATCCATGCAGCAGATTAAGGACGGTGCCAAGCAGTTCGCCTCAGGAATGAAAGGCTTCTACGACCACAAGGTGGCCCCCGCGGCCAACGAAGCGTTCGAGGTGGCGAAGAACTCGGTGCGCGAAACGCAGGGCAAATCAAGTGAGGGCCAGATTTTCGCTTACGGTCCGATAATCCTGACGGGTGCGGGCGTGCTTGGCCTGATCTCGCTGTTCCTGCCAATTGCTCACATTTTTGGTTTCTCGATCAACTACTTCAGCGAGCTTGTGGGTAATGAGGGCGTATTCTTGCTGATCCTCATGCTCGCGGTGATTTCTCTGGGAGTCGCCGCGATCATGTCTTCAAGCCGCGGAGTTCGCATTGCCGCTGGCGTGGTTGGTTTGATTGGCGGCCTCTTTGGCGTGATCGATGGTATTGGCAGCATTTCCGGTCTTAGCGACACTGGCGCCTCGATTGGAGTCGGTCTTATCTTTTTGACGCTTGCGAGCATCGCGATGATCGTGGGTGCGGTGTTCACACTTATGCAGTTACGTAATCCGCAGGCCGGCTCTGGAGCGCAGCCTCCTGCAGAGCCAGCACAGGGGCAGTACCCAACCGGCCCGGTGCAGGGGCAACCTCCGGTAGACCCAACGCAACAAGGGTAAGGTTTGCATCTTCCAGACGCAGTTATCGTCCTCGCCGGAGGAACTGCTAAGCGCCTCGGGGGAGTATCTAAGCCTGACTACAAGATCGGCAACGCTCGCCTCATCGACATTGTTCTAGATGAGATTGAGCGCACCGGGTTTGACGGCCGAATAGTTGTTGTGGCTCCAAGCGAGTTGGCGGTGCGCGAAGGCGTGGAGCTAACGCTCGAAAATCCTCCCCACGGGGGTCCGCTCGCCGGCCTAGCCGCCGGCGTGGCCGCACTTAACGACCTGCCTGGTAGCGCGATAGTTGCCCTTATGACGTGTGATGCCCCTATGACGCCAAGGCTTTGGGGTGAGCTTTGTAGCAAGATTGACGAGGCCCAGGCTTCTGTCCCTGTTCCGAAGGATGCGAGGGCGTGGCCGCAGTTTCTGCATGGCTGCTATCGGCTTGCTGTTTTGCGCGAGGTCCCCGCAGAGCGCAACGGTTCGATTCGCCACGGTTTTGCCGCACTAGAGCCGGTCAAAGTTGTGGACAGGAACTGGTATTGCATGGATGTGGACACGCCAGCGGATGCGAAAGAACTAGCTGTTCGCATAGGCACCCGGCTGGTCTAACAGACCCGTAGCGCCTCCGCTAACTGGTAACAGATGATGAGTGCCGCCAGGTCGTAGTCAGGCGGCCCACGGATGGTGGGCTACTGTTCTGCCGCTCGTTCAACCTCGGCCGATAGTTTCGTTTGGCCAACCGTCCAGCGCAAAGCGGTAGTAGCAACGCGCGCAACGGGTCGCCTCCACAAAAAGTCTTGCAGGCTAACTCGCGAAGGCTCGTTTGAGTCCTCGAGACCCAGCAGTGTTCGCGCTGAATCTGGCAGTAGCGAAATAGCGCCAACCTTCAGCATGTCGTAGCCCCACCTCATTGGCGGCTCTAAAGGAGGGTTATTGATCAGCAGGTCAATAACGTCAGCGGTAGCGGCCGAGAACTCCAACTCCGGGCCGTAAGCCGCAAGCCTCTCGTAAAGCTGAGCCACAGTCAAAGGCGGATCAACTACGCCAAGCAGCTGTGCAGAAATCGCTGACTGTGCCGCATACATGTCGCATTCTTCAGGTGTTAGGGGAGTTGGGCTGAACCGCTGGTATGCAATCATGAATGACTCAACCTCAGCGCAGTGCACCCAGGCTAGTAGGTGCGGATCCGATGCCGCATACGCCCTGCCGTCAGGTAGTTCTCCCTTCACTAACGTGTGGATACGGCGCACGTGAGCAATCAGTTTTTCAGCGTCCTCAATTCGCGCAAACGTTGTGGTAGCAACGTATTCTGCGGTCCGTTGCAGTCGGCCCCAAGGATCATCCTGGTAACCCGAATGTCCGGCAACGCCGGCCATTGCAAGCGGATGCAGGCTTTGCAGCAGGAGGGCGCGGATGCCAGCCATGTACATCGTGGGAGCGCCATTCACGCGGGTTATCGGATCATCGTTAGTGAACCAGCGTTCACCGGGAGTGCGCCAAATCAGATCAGCGCGAGCCTGTCTATCCGGCCCCGCCACCTTTTGTTTGATCTTTTCCGCAAACTGGTCGCGCGCGTTAGAAATCCACATGAAGCCAGTATTACAAGACGCGCCCAGATGCACGATTTATAATGCCGAATGGCAACACAGGTGTAGCGCTTCAACGGTCGTCCCAATTTTATTTAATCCGTTTACATGTTCGCGTAGGTCACGTATGCTTAGACACAAGAGGTCAGAGCTCTGAGAACAAGAGATGTTCGTTTTAAATAACCTTGACGAGTTAACAGTGAAGGAGAACAAAGATGTTCGTACACTTGTCACACAAAATGAGCGAGAAAGACGTTGCTTTCCCTGGAGAGCCGGTGCTGAAGCTCAGGCAGGATCGCCAGGCTGGCGTTGATGGCTACCCCTTCAACGCCTACATCATGGAGCTGCCAAACCACTTCGGCACGCACATGGATGGCCCGCATCATTTCAATACCACTGGAACAAACTTTGAAGATCTTCCCATGGAGTATTTCGTCTACATGGGTGATGAGGTGCTAGTTGTTGATCTGCCGCACAAGTGCAAGCCTGGCGAGGTCATCACCAAGGAAGATGTAGAGCCTTTCGCGGAAGAACTAAAGGGTAAGGGACTCTTGCTACTTCGCACAGGATTCGAGAAGTATCGTACCGAGGATCCTGAGATCTACAAGCGTGAAGGTCTAGCCATTCACACGGAGCTGGCGAAGTGGTTGTCGCAGGAGTTCCCGGATTTGCGGTGCGTGGGTATGGACTGGCTCTCAGTAGCCTCGCCGCTTAATGATCACGGCCCCGAGGCTCACCACTGGCTGCTAGGCAACTACTCGGACCACCTCATCACTGCTGTTGAAGACATGTCCATGGTGGCGCTGGGTGATTCGCCTAAGTTTAAGCTGGTCACGATGGGTCCCCTACGTATCGAGAAGGTTGACTCTGCGCAGGTCAATATCATCGCCTGGCTGGAGGACTAACCCGGTAGGGTGCAACTCGTTGTAGAGCGAACTACAGCGGTGATCAACAAGATTCGCTAACCATGCGCGTATGCGGGGCGCGACTTCAAACTATCTGGAGTCGCGCCTCTGTTGCGTATTCGGTGTCAATGAAGCTAATCAATACGCGGCCGCATCGTCCTGCGTTGGTTCAAGACTCCAGAAAACGCGTGTATCGTGTTTTGCAGGAGAGGAGGACAAGTGAAGATGTACCGCTACGCCAGTAAGCACCCCTCTTTTTCGCGAATCGTTTTGGCCTTGTTGATCGGAATTGCCGGAGCGATTGCCAGCCTCGTATCCCAACCTCCCTCGGGCGCGGGGCAGGCCCTCGGGCAGACTCTGGTTGAGATTCTGCTTGGAGGAGCCCTGATAGCGCTCGCGGCTGGCTACCCAGTAGCGCTGACTGTCAGTCAAATAATCCGTGCGGCAAAAGCGGCGAGCGGTAAGGACCTGTCGGTTTTAGATGCTGGTCTGGACGTCTGGACCTTGTGCGTCATAGTGGTTTATGAGTTTGTATACCTAGAGGGTTTCAAAGAGGTTGTGCCTACTGCGGACTGGCACGTTCAGCTGGTGAATTCCCAAACCCACGCGCCGATTTACACGCGGGCATGGCCACACGTGCTGTTCATCTCTCTACTGTTCGTGATCGGGTTCCTCCTTTTACGATTTAACGAAGCCAAGCAGTTGCCGCCCCTCGTAGTTGTGATTGCGATTGCGGGGCTCTACTTGGGCACTGCGCTCGGCCTGGCCTGGACTATCCAGATCACAACTTTTGAAACCGCCCTAGATGCGTTGCTGATTCTCCCTCTACTGGCCATCCTTGCAATTGTGGTGAAAATAGTTGCGATCCAAGTGCGCGCCTACGAAGCTGATGAAGATAGACGAGGCCGCATCGATGGCTCCTCGATATTGAGCAAACTCGATGCAATGGTGGCAGATGCGAAACGCTGGCCGCTTCTAGGGTTCGTGGTAGCACTCCCGCTACTTGCCGTGGTGGTCGGGATTCTAGCTTTATTTGGCCAGTCGCCGAGCATGGTGGTGAGGGCATTTACAGAGACCAGTGACTGGAACCTGTCGCAGCAGGTTGCTCCCCAGAATGTGTCTTTTGACGAGCACTATCTTTGCACTGTGGCCGCCGGCGGACATCGAGCGGTGGTAAAGCCGATTCGCATGGGTTTGCGTCATGGTCGGCCAGTAGTTGTGAATCGTCAGTTGCTTGTGGCAAATGCGTTTGAGCAGGTGTTGGAAGAACGTGTGCCCAGAACTCATCGGGTTATTCGTCGCTTGTATGACACGTATGGTTTCCCGATTGCCAAGCTGATCAGATCACAGTGGGCGGCTGATGTGGTGTGGGTTTTGATGAAACCAGCGGAGTGGTACTTCCTGGCCGTCCTCTATCTGAATGATCGTCATCCGGAAGATCGCATCGCTCTCCAGTACACGGTCTAACTGAGGCCGAGCGCTCAACGCCCGTGTTTGGAGGGCGTGAGGCCAGATTGCTTAGCGTTTCGCTTACCGGCTTCCTCGCACCATCATTACGGATATTCCACCGACTAGTGCAAGCGATGCTGACATTACGTAGAGGCCAGGATAACCGCCCAGTACTAGCAGGGCGAATGCGGCGAGCATAGGCGATGCCAGGTTGGGGGTGGCAACCGCGATGGCCATGATGCCAATGTCGCGTCCGCGGCTTGAAGCGGAGGGGAGCACTTGATTGATTAGCGCTTGGTCGATTGCCGTAAAGATGCCCCAACTGGCGCCCAAAATGATGGCTGCAATGATCACGATTGTGTAGTTGGTTGCCCACGCCATGAGTAGACACGCTACGGCGATGCCAAGACAGCTAAACAGTACAAACGGTTTGCGCCGCCCCACCTTGTCGGATGCTTTACCCGAGATAATTGAGGCAATAATAACGACAACCGCGTAAATGACGGTTAGTTGCAGTACACCTAGGTCGGGGTCTTCGAGTTTGATTTGGTCGCGCAGGAAGTAAAGCAGGTAGAAAAGCGCAACCGTGTTACCCAAAGTGGCGGCAAGGCGAGAGATGAACACCCATGTGAAGTCGCGGTAGGCCGCTATGCCGGTGGCGTCTTTGGTGGTGAGTCCGCCGGCAACCTCGGCTTCCATAATCGCGCCGGCAAACGCGCCTTCGGTTGTCTCTGTGTTTATAGATGTCCGGTTGTGTCTTATCAGGTAGGGCAGGCACAGCAGGATCATGAGGGTAGCGCTGGTGATGTAGGCTGCCTTGATCGATAGGCTTTCGCCCAGTAGCGTGCCCACAACTAGAGCCATCGTCCAGCTGATTCCCATGACGCCGGAGACTACCCCGTATTGGGAGTGGTTAACCCGGTCTGGTGGGATTGCTTGTGAGGCGGTAACGGGCGCGGCAACCAGCATTTGGAATATGCACCAGCCGACCACCAGCCACACGTATCCGGGTGCGAAAGCCAATGCAAGCAGAGTACTTGCCGAGCCGATGGAACCGATGATGATCCAGGGGGCGCGTCTGCCTAGCCGGCTACGGGTTTTGTCAGAGAAAATGCCAACGAGGGGGCCGGCGATGAGGCCGAGGAAGCCTCCGAGCGCCATGATGAATGCCAGGCGCGCCTCTTTGTCGGCGGGGTGCCAGGCGAGGATTTGGTTGGCAATCAGAAGCTGGGAGGGCGCGGCCCAGGCGATGTTTATGCCCAGGTACATGACGCCAAAGGAGGCTATCCAGCCTCGGGTTACCAGCGGGCGCTGCTCACTCACGGTTTCTCCTGCGGGTCGCTCGTGTGGTTGGTGCCGGCGCGGTTAACGCTGCTTGGGGTGCGGTAGGTCTGTCCCGCGGTGTAGCGCGCAATGATGTCACTGCTCAGCTCGCCGCTTTTCACGATTTCGCTGAGCATGCGGCCAGATGGCTTAACGATGCGTCGCTGCGTTTCGTAATCGTTGTAGACAATTCCAAAGCGGGGGATTTCCCCGTCGGACCATTCCCAGTTGTCAACAAAACACCAGTGGTAGTAGCGTTCGATAGGCACCGAGGAGTCAAGGATGGCGCTTAGATGGTCGGTAAGGAATTTGGGTCGGAAGCTTTCGAGGTGGTTCGCATCGCCGTTGTCTGCGCATCCGTTTTCTGTGATCCAGACGGGAACGCCGAGCCTTTCATGCAGGTTTTTGGAGCATTCAACGAGGCCTTGCGGGTAGATTTCCCAGCCGAGGTCGTTTAGTGGAACATCGGGGAATGTACCGTCTTTGAGCCCGTCAACGGCTGTACGCGAGTAGTAGTTGAGGCCGATGACGTCGACGTAGCGTCCCTCGGGTACGGGTGAGCGTCCCATTACCGGCCCAAACTTTCCTTTGCCAAATGCTTCGGTTAGTTGATCTTGGAACAGGTAGGAGTCCGCGCTGGTGAGGAATTTGTGCCACGGGTTGTTTGGGTTCAGAGGAGCGAAGCTGCGCAGGTGGTGAGCAATAGTGACTGTCGCGTCTGGCGTGATGGAGTGGATGAGATCGTAGGCGTATAGGTGCGCGATGGCCATGTGCCGCATGACTTTCAGGGTGTCACGCAAGCTGACGTTTCCGGGCGGGCCTTCGCGGAATAGGTGTGCCTGTGTGGCGTAAACGTTAGGTTCGTTGATTGTTACCCATTCCTCTACGAGGTCGGATAGTGCTCGCACAACATAGCGGACATAGCGAAGAAAGGCTTTGATACTGAGCGGGTTTGTCCACTGTCCGCTTCGTTCTAGCCAGAGCGGGTTGGAGAAGTGATGGAGCGTCACGAGGGGCTTTATTCCGCGTTCTTTGAGGTCGGCAAGTTCTTCGCGGTAGCGGTCAATTGCCGTATGGTCGAAGTGGCCTGGTTTGGGTTCGATACGCGACCATTCGAGGCCGATGCGGGCGATTGGGAACCCGAGTTCGCCCATGAGCTCGTTGTCTCCGCGCCAACGGTTCCAGTGATCGTTTGCGCGGAAGGGAGTTGAGCCGTCCGCAATGTTGGGGCCTTGTGCCCACTCGTACCAGTTGTTGTTGGTGTCGCCGCCTTCGATTTGGGTGGCTGCGGATGCGGTGCCGATTAGTAGGCCGTTTAGTGGTCTGCTCTTGTAGCTCATGTGCCCATTATCTTGGACATGCGCAGAAAATAGGTGCGATTGCGGGGCTAGGCTTACAAAAGCGTTGGCTTCTGGTGGCCGCAGTCGCTGCAGATTTCGCAATCCTGTTTACAGAGAACTACACGAGAAATATGCTGCTGACTTTGCCCATCTGGATTCTCGCTCTCGTCTGCTTCATGATCGTAGGAAAACAAGACGAACGTAAGAAATAAAACTTTCTCTCAGCGTTCCGAACTGATCTCTAAGCCGTATGAGTATTCGCCCTCTAGTTGCTCCTTGGTGACGAAACCATTCTTGCGATCCGTAAAATGGTGGCATGTCAACGACGATCAAAGTCTATCCAACCAATGGTTTCATGCCTCTGGTTGAACGAACGCGCGCTCGCACACAAGAACTGTTCCAGAGCCTGCTCGACAGGTACCGCGTTGGGGCAACTATCGAGGTGAAGGCTTTTTATCCAAGTGAAGATGCAGAAATTCGCTATGTCGATAAAGACGTGGTGTGGGAGCCACGGATGCATTTGGGGTTTGCCTACTGGATTAACGGGCAGTGGGATTCCAGCTCGTGGCCCAGTTGCTTACCTGTGGAGGATGATGACCGGATTTGTGAGGAGGACTTGGTTTACCCATTCGAGTCGAAGCCAGAACATCTTGGCTTGTGGGCCATAGTGGAAGAATTTGAGGATCTGCTTCCTCCTGATCGGCTTGCAAAGGTGCTGGAGCAAGACCATTAGCCGCCTCCCAGCATTTTCTGGGAGGCGGCTTTCAAGGATTATTCGCTATTTGTAGGCGACTGTGTAGGTGTTGTTACTGGCGCGCATTGCGGATACGTGATCCGGCTGCTGCAACAGCAAGGCCTACGAATGCGATCGCTAGGTAGCCCCAAATGTTATCGCCGCTGGTTTGAATGTTCTTCGGCGGCGCAGGAGTGTTTTCTGCGGTTAGAACGCTTTGGGTGTCGCGGCCAGAGATAATGTTGTCGATCCATTCAGCGGTGCCCGCAATGGTGGTGATTGCGGCACTGGGGGAGGGTAAGTCTGGGTCCCCATTAGCAGTTCCTGCGGTTGCAAGTCCGGCAAGTTTACCGTCTACAAAGAACGGGCCACCAGAGTCACCGCCCTGCATGCCAGCTCCAGAAACTGATTCCACATCCAGGATGGAGGTTTCGATCCTAGGCTGTATGGAGTTGTCAGCTGGGACCTCCTCCATCCCCTCAGGATTAGATTCGGTTTGGCCGGACTGCGACATTCCAGGTGCCGACTGTAAAGCCTGTGGCGGGGCAGTCTCGGTAGACGTGTCAGCGCCGGTAGGAGCCTCGGAATCGGAAGGAGTTTCGGGAGCACTTGGCGTGTCAGAACCGGAAGGCGCGCCACCTAGTAGCTCTTTGACAACCATTTTGGCCATTGGTAGCTGTCCGGATCGTGCCATGGATGAGCTGCTACTCCAACCGTAAAGAGTTCCTGTCTGCCCTGGGCTTGGAGTATCGTGAGAGATTTTTGCAGGGGTAGCGTTAGTGACTTTTTCAGTCAGGTGAAGTAACCCCGCGTCAGATGTGGGCGAAAGAGCCCAGGAGTCAGCGTTGTAGACCTTCCCAGCGATGCGTGCTTGGGTTCCTTCATTGTTGACTGACTCTAGGCAGTGCCGCGCTGTGAGTACCCACTGGTCGGCAACGAGTGTGCCGGTGCAGTCACCAAAGTTGCCGATTTTGCCCATTTTGAGCGCCGCAACGGAACTACTTTCCGCATTTTCTGGCGCCGGATCTCCATATTCGAGTGCGAGGGCTGGAGTGGCAGTCATTAGCAGGGTGGTGCTGACAAAGGCAGCGACCGAAAGAGATGTTTTTTTCACGGTTAATTCCCTTTCTTGGAAGGAACAATGGCCTTGATTGTGGTGGCAACGAGTTTCTCAGCAGGCCCCTGTCCTACGAACTTCTTCCACAAGCTGGCTGCGACGAGGAAAAATACGATGAAACCGATTGCTGACAAAGTGGAATGCAACGCGACGTTTTGCTGCCAGTAGAAAGCTGTGAGAATGTGCAGAATGTAAATGGTTAGCGACATTGTTCCCATGGCCGCAAAAGGATAGGCCACGATCCGAGAGCGGTCTCCGACAATCAGGCACAGGTGAATCACCACGGCTGCGACGGCAACAGAGAGTATAATCTCTCCGGCAACACCGGTGTGACCGGTAAAGCTGAGCCAGCTGGGAATGTTTGGGTCAAATCGGAAGTAGATGCCGATACCAGCGATGACAACGCTGATAGCGGATACGATCCAGCTCAGGCGAGTGTTAGTGCTGGTGTTCGCAGCGGGGTTACGCTGTAGGCGGCCGCGTAGGTACACGTCGAAAAGAAGCATGCCGCCGGTAAAGTATGCAATCCATGCCAGCAGCGGATAAATCTGTGGCAGTTCGACGGGGGCGTAAACGACTGTTGCGGCGATTGTGGCAGCAATAAATAGCGCGAGCCTCCACCATGTTCCCAATGCGGGCATCCACGAAACCAGGATCATTACTAGGCCCATTACGATGAGGACTACTTGAATTTCTCCACCCACGGGCAGTAGTGCCAGGCCGATGAGAATGATTAAAGCGCCTCGGGCTATCAGCCGCAAGAAAGTGGTGCTGGTGTAGTTTCGTCCGATGATCATCATCGTCGCGCCGGCGATGATGGCAAATAAGGATGCGGGTAGGCCAGAGAGTATTACTTTGGTACTCCAAAGTAGCGAGGCCATGTGGATAACTATCATTCCGATGATCGCGAGTGAGCGCGCTACATCAAGCCCCACGATTCGTGAAGGTTTAGACACTCAGTTTTCTCCTTTACTAATACTTTAGAGAAGCGTTTTGGTTAAAAATGCTCCCTAAAACCGACGTGTCGAAAATTGACTTTCTATAAATAGCCGCCGATTCTGGCAAAAAAATATAAAAATTCTGAGCGTCTTCTGGATTTGTTTCTAAATTGGCGCTCTAACGGGCTGAGAGTGTTTGATCCCACATAATAGAGGGCAAAGTAGCAGTCGTGATCCAGTTTTGATCGCATTAATACGTGCGGCTAGAGGATGGGTTCGAAGCCTCCTCGGGCACGTAGAAACATGATGTGGAAGAGCGTGCACGTGACCTTGGGCTGAGCAGACAAGACGAAGCGGTGTGCCGCCGGTGTTCGATCTCTAAGATGGTAAACGGGCCCTAATGGTTTCCATAAAGGTGGGGAATCAGAATATTAGAACTTGCTTCGCGCGAGGCCTCGTAGCATTTGAGGATGAAGAGAACTCATCTGCGTGAGCAGCATACGCAGTGTTAGGTTTCGTTACACTAATGTGAGAGTTCTGAGAGTCTCCGTGCAAAGAAGTAATGATGATGACTGATAATACGCCAACGATCGACCAGTTCCGCCCTGTAGTGTTGCAGGTTCTTGCTGATGGGGAAGAAAGACATATTCGAAAATTATGCGAATTAGTGGCCAATCAGTTGCAACTTTCAGAACAGGTAAGGAGTGAGCGAATCGCGTCGGGGCAAGCCCGTTACATAAATCGAATTAACTGGGCATGTTCAGGTTTAACACAAGCGGGGTTACTGAAGCGGCCAAGACGTGGGCATTACTTGATATCACCTGATGGGCTGAGCGTGAACGCGCGAGGCCTGACGAAATACTCCGAAAACGACATGATGGAGTGGAAACAGTGGCGCGATTATCAAGAGGAAATTGCTGCGCGAAAACAAGACACTATTAGCGCAATAACGCGACCATCAGATACGGCCAGTGACCCTATCGAAATAATGGAAGCAAGTGAGCGTACGTTTAATGCACAAACCGAAACCGCGTTGCGACAACGTTTGCAGAGTTCTTCTCCTGAGTTTTTCGAAAAAGCCGTGATAGATCTGTTATGGGCCATGGGGTACGGCGGCACTCACGGAGAGAAACAACACGTGGGGCGTTCTGGTGACGGCGGTATTGATGGTGTTATTCGTCAGGATGCACTTGGGCTTACCAATGTTTACATTCAAGCGAAACGATATGCGGATACAAACAAGGTAGGTGAACCGGAGATCCGAAATTTCATCGGGTCCTTAGACTCCCGTGCGGCAAACCGAGGTGTATTTATTACGACTTCAAGCTTCCTGCCCGGAGCCAAGACTGTTGCGTCGAATTATCGTCACGGGAAGATCGTGTTGATTGATGGGATTAAGCTCACCGCACTGATGCTTGCTTACGGAGTTGGCGTACACAGGAGCGAAGAGTTCGTTTTATACGAGATTGATGATGACTTCTTCGACGAGGAACTCTCCTAAAGGTTCTTTCATGTGATAGGTAAAGGAAACGAGGCGGTAGCCTAGTTGCGCAAGAATTTCATGTCGATTCGTCGTAGACGCTTCTTTGTAGTCTGATCGATAGGTGCTGTTGACAACTCCAACTGCATACGCCAACGATATGCCCCTATATGTAAGGGGCGCACCACAAACGGTGCGCGCCCCACACTATGTATTAGTTGAGGCTTGCCGGCTACAGTTAAGCCGAACCAGCAAGCCCTGCTCGTTACTGCTTCACGAGGTTCTTGTTCTTCAGTCGGTAAACCACGTCAGCTTCGCGTGCCAGCTGTTTTGAGTGCGTAACGGCGATGACGCACTTGCCTTGCTCGTGGGCAAGATTACGCAGGATCGCCACCATTTCGCTCGCGGTATCACCATCGAGGTTGCCGGTAGGCTCATCGGCAAGAATTATGGGTGATTTCGCGGCCAAAGCGCGCGCAATAGCAACCCGCTGCTGCTGCCCACCAGAAAGCTGCATCACGTTACGGTTCGCTTCCTCCTCAGAAATACCTAGCTCCAGTAGCGAATCAACTTTCGCCTTCGAGTCGACCAGGCGAACATTCTCCAGCGGAGTCAAGTAATCAATCAGATTGTAGTTTTGGAACACCAAAGCAATGTTGTGCTGTCGGTGATGCGTGTAGCCGCGCTTAGCAATGTCCTCGCCATCCATCGAAATGCTTCCTTGGGTAGGCGCATCAAGGCCCGCCAACAAGCTCAGTAGCGTTGACTTACCAGTTCCAGAGTTTCCAATAATGGCGTAGAAGTTCCCGGACTCAAACTCAACACTGATGTTGTCAAGAACATTCTTCTGTCCGGCCAAGTAGTTAAAAGATACGTTTTCAAGTTTTAGCGTGGTCATGGAAATCTTCCTATTTTGTGAGTGAAAAGTAGTGGGCGAGGGGTCAGCTCATTTTGGCTAAAATCCGTTTAGGCGGAAGCCGTAAGATCGGGAGAATCGCGATAAGCAAGGCCGCCAGCACGATGGCGATGATTCCGCCAAAAGCTGCAATAGCCGAGGTGCTTAGCGCACTGAACGGGACGGCGCTAATCTGCCCGTCGGTAGCTGATTGCAAGATTTGCGCGGAGAGGAAATGTCCCGCGATCTCGCTGGCGACCAGTGCAACAATGAACGCTGGAACGGTCAGCATAATCAGCTCTGTGGCAACCTGGGCGAAGATCCGCAGCTTTGAAAAACCAATGGTTAGCAAGATCCCGATTTCGTGAATGCGTGAACGCACAAAGAATGCGAGCACAAAAGCCAGGATCAATCCACCTGAAGCTAAGATGACGAGCAACAAACGCAACAGCAGGGTTGCAAACCCGGATACCGATCCCAGCAGGTCTGCGGCGCCTCCAGTATTGCTAGCGACTTCCAAACCTTGCGCGGCATGCTCCTTCGCGAACTTGATTGCGTGGTCAACGTCTTCTGCCTCGGTTAGGTAAGTGGCACTGGAAACCGCTGTCTTGCCAGCCAGCATCTGTGCAGTCTCTAGGCTCGCATATACCGACGTGTCGGGGTTCTTAGAGCCAGAAATATCCTGCTTGTAAACGCCCGCAACCTCCAACTCAACCTCGCTGGAATCTCTACCGAGCTTCAGTTTGTCGCCAGTCTTTATGCCTAGCTGCTGCGCAATCAGTTCAGGCAAGATGATGCTTTGGCTACTCTGCAGCTTCTGCAAAGAGGCCTCATCTATCTGCGCATCTTCTTCTGCAAAAGTCGGTAGCTTGCTCACGTCGCTGGCGCCCGTTACGGAAACGAATCCGAGCTGCTGCGCTTCTGTCGCGGTGTGTAGCACAAAGTTGTGTCCGGTCAGGCGGTCATAATCTAGTAGCTGCTGTGCGGCCTCTTCTTGGAAATCTCCCGCAGTGGAAGTAACCGTGAATCCGGGAGCAATCCGCTCGGTAGCCGCGTTCGTTACCGTGTTTACGGTCGCGCTCACAATGCCTTGCAGTATGAAAACCGCCGAAATAACGAAAATGATGGCTGCCAGCGTGACGCTTTTCTTGGGGTGGCGCTTTACAGCCAAACCCGCTTGAGTCCAAAACTGCATTACTTAACCGATCTGTGTAAGTAGCTGCTTTGGACGCTTCGAGAGCATCGGTGCTGAAGCAATCAGGGTTGCAACGATTACGAGAATCAGGCCGGCAACCCCAACCATTACCAGGTGCGATGGTTCGATTACAACGTTCACGTGATCTACGGTCTTTTGAATCGTGGAGGTGTAGAAGTCGGTACCAAAGTTCTGGCCGCCGTTAAGTTGCGCACTGGTTTGCGCAGACGCGCGCGAAACAATGCCATCGCCCAACTTCTGCGCGAGCAACGTGGCAGTTCCGAACGATGCTGCGAGGGCTACAACGAAAGCAAAAATGTTTTCCGTTAAGTACTGCGCGAAGATCTTGGCCTTGCTGACGCCTACGGCCAGCAGGATTCCAGTTTCTTTGCGGCGCTCATTCATCCACAGGGCGAGGACCAGTGCGAGTGCCACGATGGTGAAAATCAGGGTGCCAATGAAAGTGGTATTAACGAGGGAATTGATGCTCTGAAGCGAGTATGCCAGCGCTCCAAGCATGTCCGTGTTCTTCACTAGCTCATAGTGCTCCCAGTCGAGGGGTAGAGCAGCGGCGGCTTTCATGACGGCGTCAACATCTTTGACGCTGTTAACAAAGAAGCCAGCGTCTTGGTAAATCTCATTTTCAGGTGTAGTGCCATTCAAAGTCCGTGCCGTGTCAAGGTCAGTAAAAATGGCGTTCTGGTATAGCTCTAGGCGCTGCGCGGCCGGGCGGGAGTTCTTGCCGCTAAAGGTACCAACGATCTCCGCATCAACAGCGGCGTCGGATTGGAACCGGTTGTCCGGGTCGTAAATGTTGCCGCGCATGCGCAGGGTATCTCCAACCTTGAGGTTGTTCTTAGCTGCAAACTCTTCATGCACCATTACTTTGTGGTGGTCATTGTCGGTGAGGTGACGGCCTTGCGCCAGGGTGAAGGTTCCCGCGCGGAAAGGAGTGGCGAGGTCTGACTTGTTCACCGCGTTTACCATGACGGCTCTGCCAAACTTTTCTTCTCGCTCTTGTGAATAGTCAGATGCCGCACCATCTAGCTTGAAAATCTCAGCGTTTTCAATGTCTGCCACCGAGCTCATGTTGGTCACGTACTTCGTGATGCCCGGAAGTTTCGCGATCGCTTCGATCTGTTCGCGAGAAACGTTTCCTGCGCCGCGAGCAGTGCCGGGGTTAGTACGCTGATTATTTTGTACCGAGAAGCCAGCTAACAGTTCTGAACCCACCTCGTCGCTCGTGCGAGCAACAGCCTCGCGCACCGCGAAAGTGGAGAGAAGGAGCGTGGAGGCGGTTAATAATACTAAAAAGATCGTAAGCGACTTGGCTAATTTGCGCCAGACGTTCAGCCAAGCTCGTTTAACAAACGACATCTGAGACTATTCCTTTGCGTCAGTTCTTTTATTTATCAAAAAGCATTAAGCAACGTGAAGCTGTATGCATCCTGATAATTTTCTTCAGTTAAGCCTGAGAATCATTACAAATAGAATGCGAAGTCCATCACGTTTTGTTCTCTGAGGCAAAGGAGCGTAGCGCTTATCACCTGCGGAAGGATTTTGGCGCAAAGAGGGAACTACCGCACGACCTCAACACGGATGTCTTGATCGGCAAGCTGTTCTAATACGGGTTTCGGGGTTTCAGAGTCCGTAATAACTAGGTCGAAATCGGTTAGCGGCCCAACTTTGTAAAGCGCGTTTTTGGTGAACTTGCTGGAATCGGCAACGAGAATCTTTTTGCCTGCAGAGGCAAGCATTTGCCTTTTAACATCGGCCACGCGCTGGTCTGGGTGGAAGGCGTGCGTGGCGGTGAGAGCGGTGGCTGACATGACACACAGGTCCACCCTTAACTGATCCAGTGATTTGATGGTGATGTCTCCAAAGTAGGAGTCAGCCCAGGGCTCGTATTCTCCACCTACCAAGATGAGCTTGGCGTCTTCTTGCGGCCGGACAATTTTGGCGATGAACTCCGCGTTGGTAACAACCGTGATGGGAGTAACCTCTGATAGGTCTTCAACGAGTGAAATATTGGAGGTGGAATCGTCAACTAGTAGTGACATGCCGCGCGTGATGTGCTTCATCACGGCCTTAGCGAGCCGCTTTTTCTGGGGCCGGTTTGCCTGCTGGCGTAGGTGAGCAGAGGACTCTGACAGTGAGGATGCTGCGGGGCTGATCATTCCATTTCGGCGCTGTACCAGTTGCAGTGATTCAAGCTCGGCAACATCGCGGTAGACGGTCATTTGCGATACAGAAAGAAGCTCCGCGAGCTGCTCAACCGTCGAGTTTCCGTGGGTCAGCAAGTGGGAGAGTATGGAGTTTCTGCGGGCTTTAGGTCCGTGGATGCTCCTCTTATCCATATCTACCATCCCTAGTTGAAATCCTGCTTCGGTCTAGAAGACTATTCAATATTAAAACCTGGCCCCGCGATCCGTCAGGTTCGCGGGGCCGGGGATGAAAGTTACGGTCTCTTGGGGAGTACCGCGGCTGCAACTTCCGTCTTGACGTCGGTTGCAGCTCCCGAAATGATGCGGCTTACAGCCGCTAGTAGCGGAAGCTCATCCACCAGGTCGGGCGCGTGTTGCTTTACAAAGCCAACTGCCAGGCCTGCTGCCGGTACACCCTCAACGGTTTGCTCCAGTCGATCCATCTCGGCTAGAGCCTCCTTTGCGGTTTCTCCACGGCCTAGGCGCACACCATAAACCTTGTTGCGTCCCGACAGGCCGGTGACTTCCAGGTCTCCAACGCCGGCCAGGCCGAAAGCGGTTGCCGGATCTGCACCTTGTGACTGCCCAAGCAGAGACATCTCACGCACGGCTTGCGCAAACGTTGCTGCCTTTAGATTGTGGTGTGGAACCCCGGTTCCTTCCTCAAGGCCATCCGCGATACCAAGCGCGATGGCGTACACGTTCTTCATGGGTGCGCAGATTTCCACTCCGGTTTCGTCGCTGCTCGGCTCAATGCAGTAAACATCGGAGCGGGCTTCGCGAGCGAAGCGCGTGGCCAGGTCCTTGTCCTTCGAACCAAAGATCGTTGCGGTGGGCTTGCGTGCCGCGCATTCATTGGCTTTAACGGGACCAGCGATTGCAACGATCGGCGGGACGGTTTTGCCGTTGGCCTTAGCGATCCGCCTGATCGCGTCCGGAAGTAGCTGGATGTTGCCATCTGGGCCTTCATTAAAGCCCTTAGAAGTTAGCCAAAGCGCCTCGGCTTTCTCAATGCCGTCAAGGGCTAGCTCCGTAACCTTTTCAACACCTACGGAAGCGACCGACATGACTACGACATTAGCGCCGTCGAGCGCGTCGCTCAGTTCTCCGCTGCGGTAGAGCTTGACGCCCTTGGCCACGTGCTCGTTGGTGCGTGGGTGCGGCTTTCCGGCCTCAATCGCATCGAGGAGGTGATCGTCAAGCCACGTGCCCCACAGGCGAACCTCCCAACCCGAATCGATGAGCGGCGTGCACAGCGCAGAACCCATGGCTCCAGCGCCCAGCACGGTAATGATTGACATGTTTTTCCTTCCGTATCTTTAAAGCTCAGCCGCAGGGGACTCGGGCTTCGTGGATGGGTGTTTCAAGGAAAGATCGTGGAGGCGCTCGAAAGTGTCCTTGAGCTTCGGGTAAAGCTCGTGCTGAATGTCCGCAATCTCCTTGTAGTTTTCGTGTGCGTCCATGTCTGGCTCAATGGTATCGCCGTAGCGAGCCATGCCAACGGCTGCGCTTTGGACGTCCTCGTACGCATCTGTGGACGCCATTGCGAGAACAGCGGCGCCGAGGGCGGAGGTTTCGTCTTCGAGGCAGACAGTGAGAGGTAGGCCCGTGCAGTCGGCCATGATTTGGCGCCACAGCTTGGAGCGGGTGCCACCACCCATAATGCGTAGACCCTCAAGCTTCACGCCCGTGCCTTCCTCGATGTGGTTGAGGTTGTAGCGCATTTCGAAGCCGATCGACTCGAGGATCGAACGGTACATGTGGGCGCGCGAATGGGTGCCGCGCCAGCCCACTACGGCGCCGCGCGCAACGGAATCCCAGTATGGGGACTGCACTGCGTTCCAGTAGGGGAGTGTTACGAGGCCTTCGCAACCGGCAGGAATCTTTGAAGCTGCTTCATCCAGATCCGGGTCAGGTTCGCCCAGGAGCTTCGGATCACCCAGCGACTTGCGGAACCAGCCGGCCAGGTAGGAGCCAGAAGACTGTAGGACCTCAAACACGTAGTTGCCGGGAATGCCTGAGACGTGCGTGCGGAATACGGGATCGTACTTGTAGACCGGGGATTCAACGCCTGCATTCACAGCGGTACCGAGGTTAAGATAACCAATCTCTGGCGTAACTGCCGCAGCGCCAATGCCGGCGGCCTGTCCATCGCCAAGTCCGGCGATTACTGGAATTGACTTCGACAGGCCCCATTCGGATACCAGTTCATCCTTCAGCATCGCGATTGGGCTAGCTGGTTCAACAAGCTCAGACATTTGATCGCGGCGCACGCCTGCAATCTCAAGTAGCTCATCCGCGTAGTCGCGCTTTTCAATATCGAAAAGGCCGAGCGAGTCCGCGGCCGCCTGTGAAGATGCCCAGCGGCCGGTCAGGTTGAAAGTGATGTAGCCGAGGACGTCAACGACCTTGTCGGCCTTCTCGAACACCTCCGGCTCATGCTGGGCAACCCAAGCCATCTTGTAGATCGCAGGGGTTACACCTGCAGGTTTACCGGACAGCTGGTGGATGTGCGCAGAACCGTACTTGCGGATCTGCTCGGTTGCGCGGCCATCAAGCCACAAAATGCCGTTACGAAGCGGCGTGCCATCTGCCTTGAAAGGTGCGAAGCTCTCGCGCTGGTGCGTAATGCCGATTGCTTCAATGCGTTCGCGGTCTGTGGGGGAGAGCGCCTCTACTGCCTCACCAATCGCTTCGCGCGTGGTCTCCCACCAGCGAATCGGATTGTGCTCGTAGCAGTCCATCGCTGGCGTGTGCAACTGAATGTTGCGCTTCGCGGTGTGCAGCACGTGCCCGGTGGCGTCAACAATGATCGCTTTGGTGGACGTGGTGGACGAGTCGATAGCAATAACAAGGGGGCCAGCACCAAGGTGGTGCTTGTTCTCAGGTGTCATTAGAATCTCCATTCTTCGTTGAATGCACCGTCAGATTATCTACACGATTAACAAAAATCAACAGGAATTCTGCGAAAACCCACAAAATATATGAAATCTGCCTTATTGGAAGTTGCTCCTTCACCGTTAGTTTTCTGACACGGTTGTCGTAAAAAACGCTGTATTTCAACGAAAAGTTAGGGTCGTTGCCGTGTATATTCATATGCGGTTCATAAGTGAAGGATGGAAATAATGGCGGACGAAGCTGAAAGCGCACCTCGAGTTTTGGTTATCTATAACACGCTGACCGGATTCTCGAAGACCTATGGGACTTGGATCGCAGAAGACTTAGAAGCTGATCTTCGCCCATTGACTGAGGTGATCGAGGGTGTGAAGAGCGGTCGCATTAACCTCGCGTCATATGACCTGATGGTCTACGGTGCGGGCGTGCGAATGTCGATCATCCGAGGCTTCGGAAAGTTCCGCAAGATGGCAAAAGATGCTGGCATTTTGAATCAGGGTCGCGTAATCGTGTGGGCAAACGGAGGTACGCCGCAGCACCCGGACCGAGATTGGAAGTGCGCAGCCCGCACGTTCACCAAGAACGAGCTGGCAAAAGGCGAGTTCCCGTTCTTCTACTTCGAGGGCGGGGTTCGCTATGAAGGCCTACCCGCTGCCGAAAAGACGCTACTCAAGATCTTTGCTAAGCGAGTACAGAAGTACCGCGACCGCGGAGAGTGGGCTGTAGCCGTGGCCGATAATATTGCGCAGGGCTACGATCACACGAACCGTGACTCGATTGCCCCTCTGGTTGAATGCGCCCGGGAGGCTTTGAACCACCGCTAAAACAGGTCTCCGCGCATGCGCCTGCCTACAACGGGGACGCCCGATTCTCATTTAGTTGAGAAAGCGCCAAATCGTCTCTGCGTTCCCGTAGGGTGATGGGAGGCCACAAAGGTGTGGTTAACGACGAAAGGCGTGTGAAGGCATGAGCAAGTATTTCGCCGGTATTGACGCAGGAACAACAGGCGCAAGCGTCATTATTTTCGATGGTGCCGGCAAGATCATTAGCAGCGGTTACAAGGAATATCGCACTAAGCATCCTCATCCTGGTTGGGTGGATCAGGATATGCATGAGCTTTGGGAAGGCATTTGTTATGCCGCGAGGAAGGCAACAGCCTCATTCCCTGGCGATGTGAAAGACATTGTGTCGATCGGAGTTTCGTCGCAGCGCGGCTCGTTCATTCCGATTGATGCGGATTGGAATCCGCTCAGTGACGCGATCGTGTGGTCCGACGGGCGCTCGGGCAAGCAGACTCGCTGGATGAAGGAGGAGTTTGGCGAGGAGGGTTACTACGAAATTTCAGGCTTGAACATTTCCAGCCTGTGGGTATATCCCAAACTGATGTGGCTGAAAGAAAATTGGCCGCAGGTTTACGCGAAGACTTGGAAGATAGTTAACGGACAAGAGTGGATTTTGCACAAGCTTGGCTCAACCGAGCTGTTTGCAAATGCGTCTGCGCTTAACTACAACGGCATGTTCGACATCAAAACCTTGGAATACTCACCAGAGTTGTTTGATCGTGCGGGACTCGACCTAGTCATGATGCCGCCTCTGTTGCATGAGCTTCGCCCGATCGGCGAGGTTAGCGCGCAGGCCAGTGAGCAGACCGGTTTTGCGAAGGGCACGGTGCTCTCGCCGGGCGGCGGTGACCAGCAGTGTGCTGCTGTAGGGTCAGGCGTGAACAGGCAGGGGCTGGCGGAGTTGTCGCTCGGCACGGCTGCAGTAATGGTTGCCCAGCTTGACCAGGCACCCGACATGGCTGCGAACCTGCAAAGTGGCGTGTCGTTTGGAGCTCATTCGATCCCGGGCCGTTGGGACATGGAGGGCACTGCACACGCCGCGGGCGCGGTCTTGCGTTGGTGGCGTGACACCTACGGCCAGCCAGAGGTAAGAGCGGCCGCTGAACTTGATTTGAGCCCGTACGACCTCATCACGCTTGAGGCGGCGAAGGCACCGGTGGGCTCGCACGGCTTGATCTTCTTCCCGTTCTTCAACTCGCAGGCGAATCCGTACTTCCATGACAATGCGCGAGGCGGGATGCTGGGCATTACGCAGATTCATACTCGTGCTCACGCCGCGCGCGCCGTGCTCGAGGGTGTGGCTTACGAGCTGCGCATGAGCGTAGAGGCGATGGAAAACGCGATGGGTGAGCCATTTGAGACCATCCGCTTGTCGGGTGGCGGCGCGAACTCTGTGTTTTGGAGCCAGGTGCAAGCTGACATTTATGGCCGCCCAGTTGAGCGCCTGATCGTGTCCGAATGTGCTGCGCTCGGCGCTGCGATTCTTGGCGGTGTTGGCGCGGGAGCGCTGCCCTCCGTTGACGTGGCGGTAGACAACATGGTGCACACGCGCGGGTTCATCTACCCGAACGAAGGCAACCATGCGGTATACAACGAGTACTACGAGGTGTTCAAGAAGGCATTCCTCGCTTGGGCGAATGCAGATGTTTACAACGACCTCGCAGATGTGAACGCGCGAATGGCTGACAATCCAGCCGCTAACTAGGGCGCTATTCGGGCCTGGATGCCGTACATGAAAACAGGCTGATGGCTAGAAAATAGTCGTGGGGTGTTGCTCTTGTGTTAGAACAACACCCCACGACTTAAATTGGTTCGGACGAGGATTAGCGGCCGCTAGTAGAGCAGTTCCACGGCCTTGTCCACGAGTTCCTCTAGCCGCTTCACGTCCTTTTGGGTGGCGGTAGTGATCACCACGGCGCCGCGTTCCGGAATGATCGCAAGCGTTTGCCCATCGGTTCCGTGGCCAAAGAAGATGTTGCCGCGGTTGGAGAGCCACAGGCTGGAGCCGTAGGCGTGGCGGCGGAAGTACGGGTTTGTAGGCGTGTCCACGTGGGGGGTAAAAGCGGTGAATTGTTTCATGCGTTCAATCCACTGTGGGCTCACAATGCCCTTGCCGCCTTCAAGCAGCAACTCGCCGATCTTCAGCATGTCGCGGGGTAGGAGCCATAGTCTGGTTGCTCCGGCCAGGTACTTGCCGTAGCGCTCCCACCTGTAATCGGTGATGCCAAGCGGGTTAAATAGCGTGCGCCTGATGTAGTCCTCTAGGTCCTCGCCAAGGAATTCTTGTAGGTAGATAGACATAAGGTAGAAGCCCGCGTTGGAATACAGGTAGTAAGTTCCCGCCTCATGCACGATTGGTTCGTTGACGATGTAGTTGATGTAGTCAGCGGGGTCCATGTCTTGAATGTCGCCGCGCATCATCAGTATGCGGTCAAACCCGATGGTGTGGTTCATCAAGTGTTTGATTTTGATGTGTTGCCACTTTTCAAGGTTTTCCGGGTCTTTCACTTCGCATAGGTTTTTGAGCACAGGCCACACCGGCGTGTCTTCGGTTAGATCATCGCGCGATTCGATGACGGTACCAAGAACGAGGGCGAGGACGGTCTTGGAAATCGATCGAATATCTGACGGTCCGGTGTGTCCGCGGAAGGTGTGGAGGTATTCGTTGCTGCCCTGTTTGATAAGCAGATACTCCATTTGGAGCGGGTTTCCGGAGCCGTCTTTGGCTTCTTCGAAGAGCTTTACTAGGCCATCAAATTGTTGCTGATCCATGTCGACCTCACTAGTGTAAGAGCTTCGCTCAAGCCTAACAGCTATGCCTTGACAGGTGCTCCGTTTGGGGTATTCTGTGGATGGATCAAGAAGTCCAACGTTAAGCCCCTCGGCTAGTTGGCTGGCAACCGCGTGTCGCACACGGTGCCCCTGAGGGAAGATCCGCCACTAAACAAAAGTTTGGTGGACGCGCGATTTTTAAGGAGCTCACTATGAGCAAGGACCCACTTTTCCCTGTCAGCCCCTGCCAATTGATGATTGCGGGACATAGGCCGCATTGGATCCAATCAAAGATTTCTACCAGAGGCCCGATCTATCCGGTTGAGATCATCGGCGTTGAAGGTAACTACGTTACTTTTGGTAATGACGAGAAGATATGGACATTTTGGAATCACTCTGCAGAAGAACTCCAGAACATGTTGGCCTATGTGAGGAAGCATACCGACGCCCGGATCGAGTTCCGCGAGAAGGGGACAGCACTTTGTGTAGGCGATAGTAAAGCCGTGAGACTCTACAGTTTGACGTCCAAGCCGAATGGTGAGTGTTCTACCAATCCCATGCATCCGGACGGGTTCATGATTCCAGGTTCGGCAGTTAATGATCCTGCGGTGAAGGAACTGTTCAAACAAGTGGTGGAGAACGCTCGCAAATCTGCGTCGAAAGACGAAGTTAGAGGAGAGTAAGGCACTCGTTGCCTAAAAATGCCACCGGGTGCGAGACCGCGCAAGCGGTCCGTACCCGGTGTGCGTTCCACCAATCTCTTGCAGCTATTGCACTATTCGGCGGCCGAGCTGTCTCGGTTATAACAACGCCCCGGCCCGAACGGGCTGGGGTGAAACTGTGAATTTTTTGATGGGCTAGAGGAGCCCATCCGTATTTCTACTCGTAGTAGTCGATGTAATCCCAGCTGATCTCACCCCGAAGGCGAGGAATGAAAAAGGGCCACTCAGTGGGGAAGCCCAAACCAGCTAGCACATTCTTCAAGTCTTCATCTAAATATTGCTTGTTCTCCTCGGGCGTCAGAACGTAGCCGGCTAGTTCGTCCACCGTGCGATCCATCAGATTCTTGTCTGCCATGAGCTCAATCTATCTAGAAAAGTCTTGGAAATGGAGGAATTTCTGGAATGGAATCAGCTGTTTAGTAATCGCTAATCATCGAAGATGCTGAAGTCTACGTATTCGAGAGCATCTTCACCATATTCAAGGGAGGCAGCTAATTCAATGATTCGCTGCTTATAGGAAGAATCTAGTTTCCAGCCTTTTTCGCGGACATAGGCGAGCGCATCCCATACAGCATCGTCGGCTGAGGATTCTCCGCAGTAGTATGCTTCTAGCACGTATTCTTTATCTTTGCTGTTATCAATCCTAGCTACAACGTCGCGCAGAATATCCGCCGCAACGCCTTTAACGCTTTCGTCAGGTGGTAACGTGCGGTCGATGGGAATGAACGAACCCCTCATAAATCCAGTTTACTGCTCGAATCAACATGACGGTCAAAACCCTTTGAGACTTTTTTGGAAACTCGATATCAAGGACATTGATAGTTTTCCTTAGAGCTTCAACGACCGTCTCCGCAGTCCAAGGTTTTGGAAACTTGGTGTTTTCTGTTTTTCGAACTGCTCTGTTGGGCTAAGACCATGGAGGTGTCCGCCTTTTCCTCCAATCCCATAGCACGTCCTCTTGATGAATTGGCCAGTGAAATCGGTGGAACGTGCTTCGCGTGTTGGGATTTTTGTTCCTGCAGGATGCGTTGCAACCCAGCGCGGTCGGTCACGAGGATGAGTTTTTTGTAGTCGATCTCGCGCGCGTCGGGAGCATGCGAACCGTAACGGTTTTCTACGGCCGCGTGAGCGCTCTCTAGCAGATCTTGATCGATAACCTGGCTGCCTTCCATGCCAGGAGGCAAGGGATGAACATTACAATCACAACCCGAAGCTATTGTCAGAGCGTTTGCCGCATAAAATAAGGCCTCCCAGCGGGTGCTGGGAGGCCTGTAGTGGAGATGCCGGGAATTGAACCCGGGTCCAACGATCCACCCCAATTTCTTCTCCGGGCGCAGTTTGCAATAAGTTTCTCAGCCACTAGCAACATGCAAACCTGCAACTAGGTGGCTCAGTTGAGAAAGTGTCGGTCACCGCCTCCCAACACGGTGGCAACCCAGTGGCTCATAAAACGACGCCAGGAACCAAACTCAGAGCATTGCTTGGGCTGACGGACTTGCTCGCTAGATTAGGCAGCGAGGGCGAAGTCGGTGCGGTTCTGTTCAGCACCTATTGTTTTGAATACATGGTTAACGAGGTCAGTAGACATCCTCGGCCCGCTTCACATCGATTGAAGATCGCTGTCGAAACCGATCATCCCCCTATGTAGTTTTCCATTCCCAACCCCGCACGCGGTGGTGGCCTCCAAAATATTTTTAGGAAACCAGCGCAACCAAAATGCGATTGTTAAGAACAAGTAAGTATATGGCGAAAACGAACAATAAATCAATGGTTAGCACGAAATAAACCGCAAAACGGCCCGTGGCCTGCTGCCAGGTTTCTAAACAGTCGCTAACCAGCTCGGCAAAAGACTAGAGTTGAGGTGATGCATAACACCCCCGACGCCGGTCAGTCGCCTTCAACTACAGGGTCTTACAGGAAGATCCTGCTGGGCGGCGAACCAACGCTAAGCGCAGCAGATGTAGCGGCGCGCACTGAAACCCCAGTAACCCGCGTTAATTCCTATTGGGTTGCCATGGGGTTTGCTCCGGCTGTCGAAGGCGAGGTTGTATTCACCACTCAGGACCTCAAGGCATATCAGCGTTGGTCCGATCTAATCGACTCGGGTCGCATTGACCTACAAACCGGGCTATCGCTCGTTCGCGCGCAAGCACACATTACGGACCGGCTCGTGCTGTGGCAGATGGAAGCCCTCGTCGATGACGTAGCGCGCCGATACACGCTAGATGACACGTCCGCCAGGCTCGTGACGCTAGACAAGTTCCGCGACTTCCTGCCCTTCCTCGAAGAGGAGCTCATTTACTCGTGGAAACGCCAACTTGAGTCAATCATTACGCGCGTAGACCAGGAAGTTTCACACCGTGGTCGCGAACGGGAGACAAACGGTTTCCCACTGATTCGCACCCTCGGTTTCGTAGACATGGTCTCCTACACGTCTTCGTCTGTTTCGCTTCCCGAAGAGGACCTCGTTGACCTCATAGACCAGTTCGAAACCGTATGCCGCGTTGTGATCCCGTCTGCGGGAGGTCGCGTAGTGAAAATGATTGGCGATGCCGTGTTCTACATCGCTGATGATCTACCAACCGGACTGCGCGTAGTTACCGAATTGATGCAACGCCTAAACAGCATGCACAAGATGTTGCCCGTACGCGCATCGATCGTGCAAGGGTCAGTGTTTTCGAGGTCGGGGGACGTCTTTGGGCCGCCCGTCAATCTCGCTTCGAGGTTAGTTGATGTCGCGCCGGTTGGGCAAATCATTACCGACGGTGAGACCGCTGGCAAGATCGCGCGCGGTGAGGCTGGGCCGTGGTATCGCGTGTCTGCAGCGAAAGAAGCCGATCTGCGAGGAGTGGGCCGGGTGGTCCCGTTCCAGGTGACCGTTGAGGACCGTCCACCTGTTGAACACTTACCAATTGAATCTCTCTAAACTGTAATCATTCAGTTTCGCGAACAATTCGTATAGGAAACGTCGATATGTAGCGAAAAAATGATTACTCGCACCCTCAAATAGTAAAAAGTATCTTGATGTCGCATTACATTTTACTTCCTCAAGACATGTGCAATGCTCAAATATGGCCTACTATAAAGGCGTGACTACAGTTCTTTTGGTTGAAGATGATCCTGCTATTGCAGAGCCCCTAGCCCGTGCGCTTGGCCGCGAGGGTTACGAAGTTAGGGCACACGGCACCGGTCGTGGAGCTCTAAACGAGGTTGATAGCGCCGACCTCATCGTTCTTGATCTTGGACTTCCCGATATGGACGGGCTGGATGTAGCTCGCCAGGTGCGCAAACTTGGGCTGTCCACCCCGATTCTGATTTTGACCGCTCGCGCGGATGAGGTTGACATGGTCGTCGGCCTAGACGCTGGCGCGGATGACTATGTGACTAAGCCATTCCGGCTCGCAGAGCTTCTCGCCCGTGTTCGCGCGCTGTTGCGCCGCACGGGAACCGAAGAGGCTGACGGCGAGCTTACCGTGCAGGACGTTCGCGTCGATGTGGGTGCGCATCGCGCATTCGTCAAGGACCGCGAGTTGCAGCTAACCGCTAAGGAATTCGATTTGCTCCGCGTCCTCGTTCGTGAGGCAGGCAACGTGGTTGAGCGCGACGTGCTTATGCGCGAGGTTTGGGGTTCGGATCCAACCGGATCCACCAAGACGCTAGACATGCATGTTTCTTGGCTACGTCGCAAGCTTGGGGACGACGCTGCGGATCCGCATTACATCACCACCGTTCGTGGCATGGGATTCAGGTTCGAAAAAGAGCGGGCCTAACACATGCGCGCACGCGTTATTAAAATGATCGCCACGGCTGTGACCGTGGCGGTCTTAATTCTGGGCATTCCCTCGCTTTTCATTGGCGGCGCGCTGGTTTGGCAGTCCGCACAGCATGATCTTGAGTCGCGCACGCAACTACTCGGCAACATGGTTGAGCGCAGAATCCAATCGGGTGATGAACTCACGCAACGCAACCTAGACAACTGGGTGTTGGGAAACGATATGCTCAGCAGCGCGTACGTGCGCATAAATAATCCAAGTGAAGCCGGCCTTGTTGAAAGAGGAGAGCATATTGATGCCCCTCGCATGACGGCGTCAGTTGTCTTGCCGTCGGGCACCACGGTACGAAGCGAGATCTCAGCGTGGCCTACAATTCTCACAATCATTCGGCTTGTTGCGGTATTCCTCGCCGGGATTATGGCTTCCCTCGCAGTTGGTTATTGGTTAGCTTTGCGCGGATCGCGGCGCATTTCCGCGCCCCTTATTTATCTGGCTGCGCAGGCAGAGCAAATCGGTTCCGGACAGGTGCGCGCCCGCGTGAACCCTTCCGGTATTGAAGAGATCGATCTCGTCCAAGAAGAGCTTGTGCGCACAGGGGAGCGCATGGCGGGCCGTCTTGCTGCGGAACGCCAGTTCGCTGCCAACGCCTCACACCAGTTGCGCACTCCGCTCACAGCTTTGTCTATGCGTTTGGAGGAGATAGAACTCATCACGGATGATCCGGAGATTCAGAGCGAAGTGCGTGTGTGTCTTGAACAGGTTGAGCGCCTCACGCAGGTGATCAGTGACCTCCTGACCACAACCAAGAGCGCGGGAGGCAACGCGGAGGCGATCCACGTTCTCGAAATCTTCAACCAGCAGCGCGAAGAGTGGGAGGAAGCATTCGAGGCACAGGGGCGAGAGCTGGTTTTCACCGACGAGGCTGCGCAACCCGTGCTCGCATCAGCATCGGTGCTATCGCAGGTTTTGGCAACGCTGATTGAGAACTCGCTTCGTTACGGAGCGGGCACAACCCGAGTGGTGTGCCGCAAGGGTACATCGTCGCGTGGAGTTCTGATTGACGTTTCTGACGAAGGTGAAGGCGTAGCCGAAGACATGACGGAGATAGTTTTTGAAAAGGGCGTCTCTGCGCATGGGTCCACGGGAATTGGGTTGCCTCTGGCTCGTGACCTCATTAAAGGAACGGGTGGCCGGCTAGAGCTCACGCAGGCAAAACCCGCAATCTTCACGGTCTCTCTACCGGCAATGCCAACCAGCTTGGACCCGGACGTTGTCATGCCAGAGGGGATGCTGGTGTCGGTGGGCAGGCGCAAACGCAGATTCTAAGGTGGTCGGCCTACAGGTGAGACGGGCCGCCGCTATTGCGCCGTGCGCGATAGGCTGAATGGGTGAGTCGAACAATAGCTGTGGTTGGCGGCGGACAGCTTGCCAGAATGATGGTCCCTCCAGCAACTGAGCTGGCAATTACTCTAAGAACCATGGTCGAGGCCAGTAACGGTTCGGCCGCGCAGGTCACCGTGAATGCGCCCGTGGGTGATCCGAATAACCTCGATGATATGAAGTCGTTGATTAAGGGCGCCGACGTGCTGACGTTCGAACATGAGCACATCCCACCCCAGATCCTCGCCGAGTGCGATGGTATTTCCATTCAGCCCCCGGCAAGCGCCCTCTTGTACGCGCAAGACAAGCTCGCCATGCGCAAGAAACTCGAGGAAATTGGGGCGCCAGTGCCCCGGTGGATGCAGGCCACCAGTCGCGAGGACGTGGCAGAGTTTGGCGAGGAGGTAGGCTGGCCCGTTATCGCAAAAACCCCGACGGGCGGTTACGACGGCAAGGGCGTGCGCGTGGTTTCGGATGCTCACGACGTTGATGATTGGATAGCGGCCGGGCCGGTTCTGCTGGAGGAAAAGGTGCCGTTTACTCGCGAAGTTGCGGTGCTCTTGGCGCGCACTCCCTCCGGTGAGGTGAAGCAGTGGCCGGTCGCGGAGTCGATCCAAGAAGGCGGCATTTGCTCTGAGGTGATTGCACCGGCCCCCGCGTTGTCTGAAGAGGTCGCGGCACGAGCGCAAGCTGTTGGTGACCTGATTGCGCGCGAACTTGGGGTGACTGGCGTCCTGGCGGTCGAAATGTTTGTTGTGGATGGACCAGAGCCGGTTCTTTTGGTCAATGAACTTGCAATGCGTCCGCACAACACGGGCCACTGGACGATTGATGGTGCGCTGACCAGCCAGTTTGAGCAGCATTTGCGTGCGGTCTTAGATTTACCCCTTGGTGAGACCACACCAATTCCGGGTGTATGGGTGATGAAGAACTTGCTTGGATGTAAGTACGAGGAGGCCTCTAACGCCCTCCCGGAGGTGCTGAAGCAGCTGCCCGGAGTTCACGTCCATCTGTACGGAAAGAGCGTGCGCCCCGGGCGTAAGCTCGGACACGTAACGGTGCGTGCCCATGATGTGAAGACGGCTCGTGACAAGGCGGGCAAGGCCATCGATATTCTGTTTGGGAAGTGAGCGACATGGTTCAAGTTGGCATTGTAATGGGGTCTGATTCGGACTGGAAGGTCATGGGCCAGGCTGCTGAGGTTATGCGTGAGTTTGACGTTGAGTTTGAGGCGCGCGTGGTTTCTGCCCACCGCACGCCGGAGGCGATGCTGGAGTACGGCAAGGAGGCCGCCCGGCGCGGACTAAAGGTGATTATTGCCGGTGCTGGGGGAGCGGCACACCTGCCGGGTATGCTCGCTTCAGCAACGCCACTGCCGGTGATTGGTGTACCGGTGCCACTCAAATACCTGGATGGTATGGATTCATTGTTGTCGATTGTGCAGATGCCCGCAGGGGTTCCCGTCGCTACCGTTTCGATTGGTGGGGCGCGTAACGCGGGCCTCCTCGCGGTTCGAATGCTTGCTATGTCGAATTCGGCTTTGCAACAGAAGATGGAGCGTTTCCAGCAGGATTTGGCCCAGCAGTCCGGTCAGAAAAACCAGACTTTGCAACGATCTTTACAAACCAATTAGTGAGAGTTTTAGACTGTAGTTATGAGCATTATGGTGATTGGCGGCGCCGGTTACATTGGCGCCCATGTAGTTAGGCTTTTGCAAGAACGCGGCGATGAGGTTGTGGTGGTTGACGACCTATCGTATGGAACGAAAGATCGCATTGGTTCCGCAAAACTAGTACAGCTTGACATCGCGGATACGGCGTCGAGCGAGGCTTTGTTGAACACGATGGTGGACGAGGACGTCACGGCCGTGATTCATTTTGCGGCGCGCAAGCAGGTGGGCGAGTCGGTGTCGCGCCCTGCCTGGTACTACCAGCAGAATGTGGGCGGCATGGCTAACGTGATGTTGGCGATGGAGAAGGCTGGCGTGAACCAGATGATCTTTTCCTCTTCTGCCGCGGTTTACGGCATGCCACCGGTTGAAGTAGTGGACGAGGACATCGAGAAGCATCCGATTAATCCCTATGGTGAAACGAAGTTCATTGGCGAGTGGATGATGGCTGATTGTGAGCGTGCTTGGGGCTTGCGTTGGATCGGCCTACGTTACTTTAATGTGGCGGGCTCAGGCTGGGACGATTTGGGTGATCCTGCAACGCTGAACTTGATCCCAATGATTTTTGAGCGCTTGGCACGCGGTAAGGCTCCCGCTATTTTCGGTACGGATTATCCTACGGAGGACGGCACGTGCATCCGTGATTACATCCATGTGAAGGATTTGGCGCGCGCTCACATTGACGCGTTGGATGCTCTGGCATCCGAATCGGATCTAAAGCACAACGTTTACAACGTGGGTACGGGCAAGGGTACGTCGGTGCGCGAGATTGTGGATGCGTGCCGCGAGGTAAGTGGTATTAATTTCGAGGCGGAGGAGCAAGGCCGCCGCGCCGGCGACCCACCCCAGCTGATTGGCAATGCCAGCCGTATCACTCAGGACCTGGGCTGGAATGCTGAGTATGACGTTACGCAGATCGTGGAGTCGGCATGGAGCGCTTGGCAGGCGGGCCCTCGCAAGATTGACGTTGCAGAAACTAACGAGCTGTTTGGGAAGAACTAGGTTTTAGTAGTTCAGTAGTTGTGGGGTGAGCGGTCCGTCTGGATCGCTCACCCCACAACTATTAGGACGCTGCGCTAGGGAAGCCCGTTGGCATTTAGCTCCGCAGAGGTAAGGGTGCCGTTGGCGAGTTTGCGGAAGAATTCATCAGCATCGTCGTCAAGCAACACGGCAGTGCCTTGACTGGTCTCAAGAGCAATCGTGGCAATTGGGGGAGTGCCCGTATTGCCACTCGATGTTGCGGCTCTGAAGTCCAATGCCATTCGCGCGAGTTCAAGACTCGATGTATCCGGGTCGGTGGTAACAGACTGAGCTGCAGCCGAGGATATCTTCATTTGCCGCACGGGGTTTAGGGAATTCGTTGGACGGGCCGCCGTCTTCACGATCGCTCCAATGACCTGACGTTGTCTTTCCGCACGCCCAATGTCGCCATTTGGATCGGAGTAGCGCATGCGCGCAAAGGCGAGAGCAGTGCGACCATCCGCGTTGTGACAACCGGCCTGCCACACGAGTTCGGAGCGAGGATCATCAACGTCGTAGTCGAGGCAGAGCTCAACTCCGTTCATAGCATCCACGATGTAGACAACACCCTGCATCCCAACTTCTACATAGTGGTCAACTGTGATGCCACTGAGTTCTTCAACAGTATCCACCAGCAGTTCAGGGCCTCCATATGAGAACGAGGCGTTGATTTTACCTTCCCCGTATTCAGGGATATCCACCCACGTGTCGCGCGGAATCGACACCAGGTAGGCGTTGCCGTTGGGCGCACGGTGAAGCAACATGATCGTGTCCGACCTGTGCCCTTCAGTTTCGTCAGTAAATTGTGTACCGTCGCGCGAGTCCGATCCAGCAATCAGATAGGTTGTTCCCGGGGTGTCGGCGGCCCCGCTGAGCGCATCTACATGTTCTACTTTTCCGCCTGCCCAGCCGAGCAGCAACAGGGGCCATCCAAGCAGTACTGCAAGTATCACCAAAACACTTACTAGGGCACGGCGACGTCTGTTTGGTTTACGTCGGGCAGCACTTCCTTCAGGCGCGCCTGGCGCATTGGAAGCGGTTGGACGAGGCTGTGGCTTCAAGGTGGGCGAGGCCGCTACCGAGCGGTTGAGGCGCGCTGGTTCCACAGGTGTTCGCGAGGTAGATGAGCGCCGGTTTGGCGCATACGAGGGTGGAGTCTGCTCGCGCGATCGGTTTGATGCCGGTGCGTAGGAGGGCGGAGGCTGTCGTCTTCCCGGCTGAGATGAACCACGATCTACACTAGGTCTGCGTTCGCGCGGTTGCTTTGGTTCTTGTTTGGTAGAAGAGTTGGTCGAGCGCGCGTGCTGGCTGGGAGCGCCGTCACGGGCAGCTTGGGAACCTCGATAGTTACGGTTTGCGGGGGAGGACGCGGAGCGTCCGTGCACGTTTTGCGCTGAGCTTGAGCTGGCTTTGCGCGTGCTGGCATTGTCACTCAACCGTCCACCGGTTTTCTTTCCGACGTGTTTCGCGCCCTCCACGGAGGGGCGGTTGCGCCCTTCTCGCGGTGGAATGGTAGGTGGAATGCTCTTGGGAGGCTCACCGTCGTTCACAGGCCTTCTCCCTCACCATCGCTGTCCCTCAAATACTCATCGTTAGAGCCATCGGAGTCTTCAAGTCCGTCCTCGCTGGAACTGGTTTCGGAAGATTCTTCGAGGAATACCACGTTGCCTTCAGAGTCGGTGATCCAAATGTTGGATGGCAGCGGCGCATCCTCTTGGATCGATTGCCAAAGCTCGTCTGCTTGCCACGTGGGGATCACTCGGTTGGGGTCCCAAGGAGCTTCGGTAAGTGGCATGGTTACGAATTGCAATCCATCGCCTGAAAGCCCGGATAGTGAGTACGCGAGCCCCATGGACGTGTTTATCCGCGAGAAGTTTGAAGACGTCTTGATGATGTCCAGGGATTCGGACAGGAAAGCGTAGAGTTTCGGGAAATCTGTCAGCAAGTTTTGTGATTGCGCAGTGTGGAAGATACGCCCCATTAGTTCTTGTTGACGGCCAATGCGAGAAATATCGGACCCGTTTCCAACTTCCTTCCGCGCTCTGGCGTAGGCGAGGGCGTCGTGACCGTTGAGTACGTGGCATCCTGCGGATATATCGAGTTCTGCAGCCTCGTCGTATAGGTCTTCTTCGAAGCACATATCCACGCCGCCCAGGGCGTTGATAATTCTTTCGAACCCGGCGAAGTCAAATAGTATGAATCCGTCGATGGGGATGCCGGTTAGCTCTTCTACGGTCCTCCAGCTACATCCCACGCCGGCGTCCAGGTTTTCTTGGTTGTATTCGGAGCCGATGGACATGGCCCAGTTGATTTGTCCAGTTTGGGGGTATGTTTCGGTTCCATCTTTGAGGACGCAGGAGGGGATGTCCACAACAGTGTCGCGAGGGATGGATACCAGCTGTACGCGTGAGCGGTCCTGCGAGATGTGCGCGATGATTGTCACGTCTGCTCGCATTGAGGTGTCTTCATCGTCTCCGTATCGGGAGTTTCCTTCACCAACGCGAGAGTCTGTTCCAAGTAGAAGGATGTTCACAGGGCGCCCATCGAAGCTGTCCATGGGCGGACGTGCTTCGTTACGGGGCGCAAATTGTTCGACTTGTAGTTCAGACTTTGCAACCCGGTTTGATAGGTCGTAGTACAAGAGCCCGGCCGAGGTGCCAACAAAAAGTAATATGGCAAAAAGGGCTGCGCCGATGGTTCGCAGAGTGTGCCGTTTGAATCGGAACACGGTGTGCCGAGGCTTCTGTGCTGAACGCGGGCGGCGCCTGTTTGGTTTGGGGCCACTGGTGAGGGTCCGCTTGCCCTGGTCTCGTACCAGGTTGCGAACGGCCTCTTCCTGGAGATGATTGGTTTCGCGATCGTTCACGTTAGTCCTCGGCTTCTGTGGACTTCTTGGGTTTTGGCTCGCCGTCGCGAACGGTGGTTAGAGCGATGGTGCGCGCTAGTTGGGTGAGCTTACGTTCGACTGCAGCATCACGCCGGTATGCGGTGACGAGGGTGCTGAAGAACGCAAGCGTTAACCCGTAAAGCAACAGGTCAGTGCCGCGTCCGATACCAAGAAAAACTGCGACGCGGGATAGGAGCGCGGGGAATAGCGCGGCTATTACTGCGAATGCAATGAAGATCATCATTGAAAGCCGGCGCATTGCGAGGTGCTGTGCGGATTTAACGGGCTTCATGATGAAGTATGTCGC
This sequence comes from Actinomyces urinae, assembly GCF_900119695.1. GTDB lineage: Bacteria > Actinomycetota > Actinomycetes > Actinomycetales > Actinomycetaceae > Gleimia > Gleimia urinae. Next base: position 667,678 of record NZ_LT632547.1, on the reverse strand, counting down.
TATCAGTAGGATGGCGACGATCAGGAGTTTAATGAACCATTGTGATCCAAATATTGCTGACATTTCCGCTCCTACTTCATTATTAGTTCGACCAAAATGTTGATCGAGTTCAGTAGTGATTGCCCCTTGGAACGCGAGTAATCCGTGTAGATGATGTGTACGGGCATTTCACGCCACTTGAGTTTAGTGTCGAATAGCTGGTACACGATTTCGGAGGCGTGAGCCATCCTGTTCTGGGTGATTTCGATTTGCTCCAGGGCGTCACGGCGGATTACTCGAAGACCATTATGTGCGTCGGTAAGTTGCTCACCGGTGCGCATGCGAGTGACGAATGCCGCGGTTTTAAGGACGAGTCTCTTGAATGCTCCAGTTTCGGCTTTGCCTTCAAGAAAGCGTGATCCGAATACGAAGCCGAGGTCTTCGCTCTCTGCTGCATCCAGCATGGCAAGCGCGTCTTCAACGCGGTGCTGGCCGTCGGCGTCGTAGGTAACGACGTATTTTGCGTCGGTGTTTTCGAGTACGTAGCTGAACCCGGTTTGAAGGGCAGCGCCTTGTCCAAGGTTAATGGGATGTACGGCAACTTTGACGCCGGCTGCGAGGGCCTCTGCGATGGAGTTGTCACTGGAACCGTCGTCAACGCAGATGATGTTCGGGAAGGTTTTGCGTACTTCTGTGAGTACTCCACGCACGACTTTGCCCTCGTTGTATAGGGGGACAACGAGCCAAGTTTTGTCTGTCAGTTGCATGTGTGCCCTATGATTCTTCAAATTTACGTCTCTAATCGTTAACCACTTTACAATCTTTATGTGAAAAAACGCTGATTAGCCGCCGCTATTCGTTGTGATAATGAGCGTAGAATAGGTTTGACTACAACTGAACGGAGGACTTATGCCGAGAATTGTCGATAGTGCAGACGTTTCAGCTGAGGCGAAGGTTGGCGAGGGAACCTCAATCTGGCACCTCGCGCAGGTTCGCGAAAATGCTGAGATCGGAAAGAACTGCATTGTTGGCCGCGGCGCTTATATTGGCGAGGGCGTGAAGATGGGGGATAACTGCAAGGTGCAGAATTATGCCCTGGTTTATGAGCCCGCTGAGCTTGCCGACGGCGTTTTTGTTGGCCCGGCTGCTGTCTTGACTAATGATTTGTTCCCGCGTGCGATTAATGCGGATGGATCGCTAAAGAGTGCATCTGATTGGGATCACGTGGGCGTGACGCTAAAGCGTGGAGCTTCTGTTGGTGCTCGCGCGGTGTGTGTGGCTCCTGTGACGGTTGGCGAGTGGGCCACTGTTGCGGCAGGCTCGGTTGTCACGAGGGATGTGCCAGATTTTGCGTTGGTTGCTGGTGTTCCAGCCCGCCGGATTGGTTGGGTTGGGCAAAGTGGCGTGAGGCTACAACCGGTTGAAGGTAGTGAAAATCGTTTCAAGTGCCCAAAGACTGGGCAGGTTTTTGAACAGATTAGCGATAGTGAGCTAAGAGAGGTTAGCGAGTAATGACCCGAGAGATGATTCCCGCAGCGAAACCATTGATTGGTGAGGAAGAGATTGCAGCTGTTACTGCAGTCCTTCGCTCTGGCATGGTTGCGCAGGGCCCGCAGGTAGCTGCTTTTGAAGAGGAATTCACGCAGCAGATGACGCCGGGGGCCGAGTCGATTGCCGTGAATTCCGGTACTTCCGCTCTTCACATTGGCCTGTTGGCTTCTGGTATTGGTGCGGGCGATGAGGTCATCGTACCGTCGTTTACGTTCGCTGCTACGGGCAACTCTGTTGCTATTGCAGGTGCCAAGCCGGTGTTTGCTGACATCGATCTTGAGCATTTCTGCTTGGATCCGAAGTCCGTGGAGGCTTCGATCACGGAGCGCACTAAGGCGATTATGCCGGTCCACCTCTATGGCCATCCGGCTCCTATGAATGATCTGAAGACGATTGCGGACAAGCACGGCCTCATGCTGTTTGAGGACGCTGCGCAGGCTCACGGTGCTTCACTGGATGGTAAGAAGGTCGGAACGTTCGGTACGTTCGCAGCATTCTCGTTCTACCCGACCAAGAATATGACGGCCGGTGAGGGCGGTATGATCACCACCACGGATCCCGAGGTGGCACGCAATAGCCGTTTGCTACGCAACCAGGGTATGGAGAAGCGCTACGCAAATGAGCTGGTTGGTTTGAACAACCGCATGACTGATATTCACGCCGCGATTGGTCGCGAGCAGCTGAAGAAGGTTGAAGCGTGGACGCAGAAGCGTCAGGAGAACGCGAAGTTCCTTTCAGAAAACCTTGAGGGCGTTGTTGTTCCGGCTGTTGCCGAGGGCGCTGTTCACGTTTACCACCAGTACACGATCCGCGTGGTTGATACTGACCGCGATCGTTTCATGGAAGCTCTGCGTGATGAGTACCAGGTTGGTTCGGGCGTTTACTACCCGATTCCAAACCACCGTTTGCCCTCCCTCGCTCCCTACGCTCCGGGCCTCGATCTTCCGGTAACTGAGGAAGCAGCGAAGACCGTGGTTTCGCTTCCGGTTCACCCGTCGCTCTCTCAGGCTGATTTGGATCGCATTGTTGAGGCCGTGAATGCTCTTGCTAAGGCTGGTGCTTAATGTCTGATATTCGAGTTGGTGTTCTCGGCATTGGCTCCATGGGCCGCCACCACGTGCGAAATGCGCGTGAGACGGAGGGCTTTGAACTAGTTGCGCTCGCGGATCCGGGTGGCGATCGCTTTGATGTAGCTCGCGGCATGGAGGTTCTGCCGGGCGTTGAGCAGATGCTCGAGGTCGGTATTGATGCCGCCGTTGTGGCTGTACCTACCGCTTACCATTTCGAGGCCGTGATGAAGCTGGCTGAGGCCGGTGTGCACACGCTGGTTGAAAAGCCGCTGGCCTCCACCCTTGAAGAGGGCGAGGCCATGGTCAAGGCATTTGACGAGGCTGGCGTAGTTGGCGCGGTTGGCTACGTGGAGCGTTGTAACCCAGCGTTGCTGGAGATGCGCCGCTTGGTTTCGGAGGGTTACCTCGGCGACGTATACCAGGTTGTGACTCGCCGTCAGTCCCCGTTCCCGGCTCGCATTTCGGATGTGGGCGTGGTGAAGGATCTGGCAACGCATGACGTGGATTTGGCGGCGTGGGTTGCGGGCTCTGAGTACGAGTCAATTTATGCTCAGACGGCTTACCGTTCGGGCCGCGAGTTTGAAGACATGGTCTCGGCTACTGGCCGTTTTAAGAACGGCGTGTTGGTGAGCCACCTGGTGAACTGGCTAACTCCGTTTAAAGATCGCATTACGATCGTTACGGGCGAGCGTGGCGCTCTTGTGGCTGATACGGCGATGTCTGATTTGACGTTCTACGAGAATGGTCGTTTCCCGGTTGAGTGGGATCAGATCGCGGCATTCCGCGGCGTGTCTGAGGGCGAGGTTACGCGTTTTGCTCTGGTTAAGCGTGAGCCGCTACGTGTTGAGCATGAGCATTTCCGTGATGCCATCCTTGGCACGGGTACGGAACATGTGACGATGCGTGAGGGCCTACAGACTATGAAGGTGATTCAGGCGATGCTGGATTCGGCCGCGTCTGGTGAGGCTGTGAAGCTGTAGCTTAGTGCTTTGGCGCAGGGGCGGTTCTGCTTAGATTTGGAGCGGGGCTGCCCCTGTCCGTTTCTTTGAGTGTGGTTAGGGGGAGTTGTTGTTCGACAGGATTAGTTCGTATGTGAAGAGTGTCGCGGCTTCTTCTCCGTTCCTTCGTCACGTCTTGACTCTTGTGACTGGTACGGCACTTGCACAGTTGGTTGTCTTCTTCATGATGATGATCATTACCCGGCTTTATGGGCGTGAAGCGTTAGGAGAGTTGGGGACCTTCAACTCAATAGTTGCCATTGCAGTGGCGATTGCTGCGGGACGCTATGACATGGCGTTGATGCTTGAAAAAGATGATCGTGACGCAAAAGTAGTAGCCATGTTGGCGCTGCGCCTGATCGCGATCAATTCGCTAGTAATAACTGTGTTGGCGTTCCCTCTACGTGATGTGGTAGCCAATCTTTATTCTGAAACGGTTGCAAGTTGGATGCCTCTAGCTGGCCTGACCACATTTTTTATGGCGGGCGCAACTTTGTTTCAGTATTGGTACAACCGGAAAACTGATTACAAGACCATTGCTAAAAACCGTGTGGTGCAACAGGTTGGAACCAGTAGCGGTCAGGTGGTTTTTGGTTGGGCAGGTATCCATACCCTTCCCGGCCTGGTGGGCGGCCAGATTGTTGGACAGGCGTACGCTTTCTTTAATCTTGGGATTAGGGCTAAGGATTTGCGCACGCTAGATGTGTCCGGGGCTCGCCCAATGCGCAAACTTGCTCGTAAGCATTGGAAGATGCCTGTATTGAATGGCCCGAATGTGCTGATTGATGCGGTAAGAATCAACGGCATTAATCTGCTTATTGGGCGAGTCTCCATTGGCGATTTTGGCGAGTACAACATCGCGAACCAGGTAGTAAATGTCCCCGTGATGCTGATCAATTCAGCTGTTTCACAGGTATTTTTCCAAAAGCTCTCTACGGTCGAGCCAGGCCAAATGTTGCCGGAAGTTAAGAACGTAATCAAACGTGCAATTTTGATTGGAGTTGTTCCGTTCGCTCTTCTGTGGCTGGTAGCGCCGTGGCTGCTACCGATTTTGTTCGGAGCAGATTTTAGCCAGTCGGGTTATTTTGCACGTGCTCTTATCCCATGGATGGCGATGCTACTCATTACGTCGCCAATTTCGACGATGTTTGTTGTCACCGGCACGCAACACTGGTTGTTGATCTACTCGATCCTTTACACGATCGGTCCATTGACCTGGTTGCTTCTGTCTCCACTTGATCTGCTTGGAACCGTCTACGTGATGGGAGCAATTATGGCTGCATTCTTGGTTGCAATGACCGTAATGTCTGTTTTCGCAGCCCGCCGATTTGATCGACGCGAACTCGCCACTGAGGATTCCGTCTAGCACTTTGCCCTAGACCTGGCCAAAGGCATGGATCATTTGCTTGGAGGTAGCACAGCGCCTTCTGGCGTCCACGTCCCTTCCAAGAAAAGCTCGCTGTATATTCCCAGGATCGTCCTGCCCTTTAGTAACTTCCAATCCAGTTGTCTGGACGTTAGGTTTCCGGTGAGGGCTTCAAATGCCATCGGATGGTGGCGAGTGACATGCGCCGCGTAAGCTTTTTCAATAATGCTTGACAGCCCAACAAGATCAAGGGATTTCTTGAGCGTCTTCTTGAACGTGGGATCCAACTGTGCAGCGGGGCCGCCGAAGTTGGGTAGGGAAGTGCCGGAGACATGCTCGTAACGTTCGTTGGTGAACCGGATGTACGGTTCACGGTCGTCTCCCCATGCCTTTGGTGTGCCAGTGAACCAACTGTCCCATGCCTTGGCTTCAAGCATGGGCATTGCCCATTGGAAACCGAAGTGCTCGTATGCTCGAACGGAATTGTTGATGTATTTTGCCTGACGCTCTAACAGGTTGAACTGGATGAATACCAGTATCTTGTCTAGTTGATCTGCATCTGGCCAGTACTGCTGCAAGAATGCGGAAATCTTATTGCGCGAATAGCTGTGGGTTGCCGCAAATTCCGGGTCGCCTTGCAAGGTGAAGTGATGTTGGGCAAGTACGCGCGCCATGTCGGCGTATCCAAGCGTTAGATTCGGATCGTAAGCCCACGCGTCGTGTTCATTTCCCACCACCGTGTGTCCGGGGCTAATGATGCCGAGCGGATCTACGTCTGGATCATTCTTCAGTTCGCCCAATGCATACCAGTCTTGGATGTGAGGTAGGGCGTTCCCGCTCCAGGTATCCTTCAAAAACGAGGCGGTTTCGGGGCTGTACCAGCGTTGCCGAACCCTTGCAGGATCCAGTTCTACGAACTTCCACTCATACCCTAGGCCGGTTGCAACCAAGCGCGAGATTTCTGCTTCAGATGAGTCTTTTACGCCGTAGGTAAACGCGAGTACATTGTCGGCGCCAACTTCTCTTAGCGCAGTCATGAAAAGGCGAGAGTCTGCGCCGCCAGAGAGTGGAATTAAGATTTGGTGGCCGCGCGTGTCAACTACAAAACTGGAAGTGAGTTCAAGAATGGTCTGGTAGAACTCTTCCATGAGTGCACCAGGATCATTCTGAGTCTGCTCATGGTTAAACGCGCTAGCGTGAGCAGTGAAGTGAACGTCTTTCGACGAGCTGAACTCGGCGACTGTTCCCGCTGGTACTGTCTGCACATCTTCGATGAGCGTATCGGTTCCAAGCACGAATGCAGTGTGAAGAAACTCTTGCGCCGCCTCTTCATTGCGCACGGGTTTCTTCATCATCCGGGTTAGCTCACAGGGGGACGAAGACAGGACCAATTCACCGTCGATGTAGGTGTAAAGAATCGGGAACGAACGCAAACCATCCGTGATTGCCCAAACCTGATCGTCGCGTTTAATGATCGCCGCCCAGTTCCCACGTTGAGCCGCGACAAAATCGGTGATTGAACTACCAGTTAAAAGCTCGGGGGCTACATTTAGGGTTGAACGCCACCACAGGTGCCCGTTTGGCACATCAAACTGTTCCCACTTTGGAGCATCCGCAATCTTCACTGAATATCCCTTTCGCGACTGGCCTTTCTAAGCTTACAGGCTAGGCGTATGGATGCTGAATACTCGTCTTGACTCACGGCGTGGGTTAGGATGAATAAATAATCTTCGATATCTATTTTGGGAGAGCGGAATGCGGGTTGGCATTGTTACGCCGTGGTTTCCCACGCAGGTGAACCCGAGTTCAGGCGCGTTTGTTCTGAAAGATAGTCAAGCGTTGTGTGAAGCGGGCGTGGACTTAAGCGTTGTGCATTTAGTACCTCCCCACGAAGATGACGGAAGCCGCAAGACGGTTGTTTCGGGGATTAGAACCATTCGGGTTCCGATGAGCACCTCTAATCCGCTAGACATCGTGCGCGCACGTCTTGAAATAGCGCCATTAATTAGAGATTTTGATGTGGTACATACCCAGGCAATCTCCGCTGTCGAGCCGTTTGTGTTCGGTCGCCCCAAGCAGTTTTGGGTGCACACCGAGCACTGGTCTGGGATAACCAACCCGCAAACTCTGCCCGCGTCATGGCAAAAACTTCGCCCCGCTCTCTTGAAGATGGAATTACTTCCAGATGTTGCTGTTGCCGTCTGCGATTATCTAGCCGAGCCGCTACGTCGCATCCGCGGTTCAAAACCGGTTGAGGTTATCCCATGTCAGGTTCCATCGCCCGAAAAGGTGATAGCGCGGCGTGAGCGTGATGGAGTTATCCGTTTGATCTCTACTGGAGCGCTAGTTGAGCGTAAGGATCCTCTGCTCGCGGTGCGAGTGTTGGATGAGCTCAGAAAGCGCGGTTTCGAGGCCACATTAACTTGGCTAGGGGATGGACCGTTGCGTGACGAAGCCATCTCGCTTGCTACTGAACTAGGTGTGAATGCGAAGTTCCCGGGAACGGTAGACAAAACCGGGGTGCAAAAGGAGCTGGCAGAGGCTGATATTTTTATTGGCCCGACTCAAGGTGAGAACTTCTTCGTAGCCGCTGCCGAAGCGATTGTTAACGGGCGTCCGCTAGTTGTAGGAGCTAACGGCGGCCATGGGGAGTACATTGATCCTGCGATTGGCAGGCTCATGAGCGTGCAGGATGCCGGCGGATATGCCGAGGCGGTTGTTGACCTGTTCGAAAATACCGCTGATTGGGATGCGCAGCGCATTGCTGCAACGGTTGGCGATAGTTTTGAGCCACACACGATTGCTACCTCATATTTTGATCTGTACAAACGCGGCATTGAGAAGCGAGGCTTCTGACATTGGTAAGGATGATTTACCATGCCGCGTATGAGCTCAACTATGAGTCTGTCTCCGCTTCTGCGATCAGACCGCGAAGGATGCTTCAAGCATTCAAAGATGCGGGCTTTGAAGTTTTTGACTTGACGGGACAGAGCTCGGTTAGAAGAGCGAAGTTCCGCAAGCTGAAGGCGAAGCTAGCCAACGGGGAACAGTTCGCGTTCATGTATTCAGAATCCGCGACTATCCCTGCGATGATTGGGGATTCCAATCACTTTCCGCATTTGCTATTAGATGCGCAAATTTTTCGTACGCTGAAAAAGTATGGTGTGCCTACGTCGGTTTTTTATCGCGACTTGTACTGGGTGTATGACGAATACGAGGAGCGAGTGGGTAAACCACTCGCAACAGGAATGCGTGCACTGTACAGGTATGAGTTAGCACTCTATAAGCGTTACACCGACATAATTTTTGTGCCCTCTTTTGAAATGGCACAAGAGATCCCTCAACTGCGCGTTGCAAAGGTAAAAGAGTTACCTCCGGGCGGTGAACCGGTAGACGTGCCAGCGTCCCCCTCACCTCTAAACATGTTCTATGTTGGCGGTATCGGTGCTCATTACAACTTGCACCAGTTGGTGCGAGCCGCTCAGCGCGTTCCCACGGTTACACTCACGATTTGTACAGATAAGGATCGCTGGAAGGCCGTTGAGCATGAATACGACATTCATGAATCCAACGTGCGGGTAGTGCACGCCAAAGGTAGCGATCTTGATGACTACTACGCGAGTGCGAATGTAGCGGTGATTGCCGTTGATCCCACTCACTACTGGTCGTTCGCTGTGCCTTTCAAACTCTATGAGTATGTGGGCCGCGGCAAACCGATAATCGCTACGGACGGGACTTTGGCAGCTAAGGTTATTTCGCGTAACAACTGGGGATGGACCGTTCCCAATGAAGAGCAAACACTGGTGAAATTGTTTGAACGCTTGAACCAAGATGGACAAGAAATAGTCACGCACACAAATAAAGTGCTTGCCGACAGGCCGAATAATACTTGGCGTGCACGTGCACAAGCTGTTGCTAATTTGTTGATGAAGGTTCAATAATGCACGTTTTATGGACGCCGTCATGGTACCCAAGCCCCGAGTTCCCGCTTAATGGGCATTTTTTTGAAGAGGCCATAGAGGTTCTTCAAGAGCATGGGCATAAGGTAGGCGTCTACTACCTAAACCCGAAGAGCTTTTGGCAGCAGGGGAACCGCCAGCTTCAGATAGATCGAGACAAGCGTGTAATACGCCAGACGGTTAAAACCGTACCGCGCGGAATTCTGCCTGGAGACTACACTCTTATTAAACGCCATGCGACTGAGGCTGCTCGAGCCTATGCAAAGCGTTGGGGCAAGCCGGAAATTATTCATGCGCAATCAGTGTTCCCCGGTATCCTCACAGCCAAAGTGATGGCTACATATTGGAATATCCCGTTTGGCGTTACGGAGCACAGAGGATCAACACTAGAGGCCAACGAGAGCAATCCGCGTTTTCGAGCCATTAAACGTGCGGTTCAAGATGCCGACTTTAGGCTTGCGGTGTCTTCAAACTTCGCGAAGGAACTTGGGGGAAAATACGGAGCAGAATTCGGTGTTGGAACGCTACCTGTTCCGCAAATGTTTTATGACTACCCCTTGCATAAAAGCGTGCTTGGCAAAACTCAGTTCGTTCACATTTCTAGCTTGGACCGTTGGAAGCGTGTTGAAGAAACTATCGTCGGATTTAAAGACCTTCTCAATGAAGGGTATGACGCTTCTTTAGACATTATCGGCGGGTCTGAAGCTCGGTGCGATGAGGTGCGCGCTTTCACCCGAAAACTTGGGGTCGCTGGTGCGGTGAATGTGCTTGGCCAAATCAGTCGCGATGAACTACCGAGAGTTCTTTCCACTAAGGATGTACTGGTTTTGGTATCTTCAAGTGAAACAGCTGGCATGGTTTTTGCAGAAGCACAAGCGTTGGGTATTCCCGTAATTGCATCAGCAAGTTTTGGTGGTGCACACATGGTCCAAGAGGAAACCGGGATTCTGGTACCGATCGACGATCACGATGCGCTGGTAGATGCGATGCGTGATTTTGCCTCGGGCAGTGTCATTAAAGAACCAGAAGAGGTAAGGCGGGTGGCCTACGAGAGGTTCTCAGGAGATGCGTACGCAAAACTCCACACCGATGTTTATGAACAAGCTCTTTGCGCATTTGAGGAAATGGGATCATGATTCTTACGGGGCTCATTGTTAGCCGGATTTTCGCACCAGAACCGTCCGCAGCATCGCTACGCTTAAAAGCGGTAAAACGCGGGTTGGAAGAAGCAGGATCGAAGGTCCGCGTGTTTACTACTGAACCACCCGTAGGTATTGAGGCTGAACCAGATAGCACGATCTGTCGGGTCCCTGTTTTGCGTGACAAAGAAGGCTACGTCAAGGGTTACCTGTCATATGCCTCGTTTGATATCCAAGCTTTCTTGAAGCTACTCACAATGCCGAAAGTCGACTTCATCCTGGTTGAGCCGCCTCCAACTACTGGAACGGTTGCGCGCGTGGCATGCACGATTCGCCGTATCCCATATTTTTGGTATGCGGCGGATGTGTGGTCTGATGCTACAGACAGCATGGATGTTCCCGGCTTCGTGAAGAAGACGGTACGAAACCTCGAGACGTTTGCCGTCAGGGGGGCACGCGGTTGCATCGCCGTATCCGACGGCGTGGCGCAAAGAGTGCAGGAAATGGGTGCTAAGTCGGTGGCAGTTGTGCCAAATGGTGCAGATACTGAGCTTTTCAATCCCGAGGCTCCAAGGCTTACTCCAGAAGAGAAGAATCTCATGCGGGTCTCGCGTCCATACTTCATCTATGCGGGTACAGCCTCTGGGTGGCAGGGCGCTGAATTGTTTGCGAACGCATTTGAGAAGTTCTGGAATCCAGACCGCGACGTTCAGTTCCTTTATCTGACGAGGGGAGACAGCGTCCCTGAGCTTGAGAAAATCGCGGACAGGCTTGCGAAGAGGGCGCAAGTGGCGGGTGCGGACTATGAGCCCCTAGTGATCCAAAAGACCGTTCCACCCCAGGAAGCAGCTAGTTGGCAGAGCGAGGCTATTGCCAGCTGTGTCTCTATTCAGCCGGGAATCGGTTATGACCTCGCATACCCCACTAAAGCACTAACCGCTCTATCGTGTGGAACGTCTGTTCTCTATGCTGGCGTTGGGCCGGCAATAGACGATATTGAAGATAATGATCTCGGCATTTGTGTGCCCTATTGTGAGGAGTCGGTGCTTGAGGCTATGGAGACTCTGCTTAACGAAACACGTGAGACGCGAGAGCCGCAGCGCCTGCACAAATGGGTGGAAGAGAACCGATCGATGAAGGCAGTGGGGAAGGCTGTGGCTAATTACATTGCCGATAGATCTGCGAAATGACTTACGATAAAGGACTCTTTTGGAAACTTTAAGTCAGTGGGTTCCCATTTTGCCAATGCTCCTTTCGGTCTTGGCGATAATAGTGATACCTGGAATGGTTGTTTCAACGGTTCTATTCCCAAAAGCCTCACCAATATTACGGTTAGCCACCGCGCCGTCCTGGAGTGTTGGCCTCATATTTTTATGGTCGCTTTTCAATTGTCTGTTGCCGTTTAGATGGGGTTTGATACCGTTTCTTGGCTTCACCTTGATCGCTGTGGTGGGCGCTTGGATTTTGGCGCGGACTAGCCTGGGCAAGAGTGTTGCCGCCATGATTCCTCAAAACTGCCTGTCGGGTAGGCGCGTAGCAACTCGCCTGGTCATGACGGTAATTGTTTGGATCGCAGTAATTCTTCCAATCATCTTGACGATCAGTCCCGTTGACATCGTGCAAGGTGGCGATTCGAGCTACCACTATAACCAGCTGTGGCTCATGGAAAAGTCAGGTAATGCCTCGCCCCTTACCTCGAACGCAACCATGGCGGGTTTGAGCGACGCCGGATGGTACTACCCAAATACATGGCACGCAATGCTAAGCCTCGTGACTAACGGACCTAGCCAAGCCCTCATCGCCGCGAATACGTTGATGATAATAACGCCTTTGATATGGCTCGTTGGGGTTGGTGCTTGGTCGGTTGCCATTGGTGGTAAACAGAGCTTGTATGAATGGAGCTTGCTTGGGTCTGTGCTCGCACCTATCGCGATGATCAGGTTGGAGTTAGAGACTACGCTGTGGCCATTTGTTCTCGGAATGGTCATGATGCCTGGAATGATGGCGCTTTGGTATTACGCAACAAAGACCATCAGAAGACTGACTTCGATCCGGAACATTGCGCTGTCAATTTTTGCAGTGCTGTTTGTGACTGCGGTTCCTATTCTTGGATTAATCGGTATACATCCGTCTACCATGCTTCCACCGTCTTTTGCTTTCTTTGTGTACCTGCTGTTTGAGCTCGTGCGGGCTGGTGTCATCTTCTATAAGCGTGGTAACAAGCAACGGGCTGCTCGTAACATTGCCGGTGCCCTGTTCCTCTTCTACCTGATGGTATTCGTTGTTGATGGGCCAACTCCTGCTCGAAATATCCTGTTTCATCGATTCCCTAAAGTGGGATGGGATTCCGCCCTAGAAAAACTATTTGCCAGCGCCACGCTCTACATGCCCTACGGGGGCATAAGAGCCCTTTCTTTCTACGGTTTTGTGCTTCTGTTGCTCCTAGCGGCTCTGTTTGTTGCATATAGGCGGCGCCGTTGGATTATGCTTGCCGGTTGGCTATCGCAGTGGCTTCTCGTGATTGGCACATTCTTCCCAATTCCAGGGTTGAGCCGTATTACAAGCCTTTACTACAACTATCCGGACAGGCCCAAGGCGGCGCTTGCTATTTTCGTAGTTCCGCTGTTCGCTCTTTTGGCAGACACGATCTGGAATAAGCTAGTCGTTGCGAGGGGGGCAAGAGTAGACCGTTACAGGTGGGGGGTAGTAATGCTATCTACTCTCCTAGCGTATTCGTGGATAGCTCCGGCAATCGCGCAAAGCGTTCATCAGGCGTTCTATCCTGATCGCGATAACGTCCGATTCTTGGCGGATAAAGACGAAATCGCGATGATTAAACGAGCAAAGGAAACGCTTCCGTCGAATGCTGTTGTGATGGGCGATCCAGCAGCTGGAGCCGCGTTACTACAACCTTTGTCTAACGTGAAAACGGTTTGGCCATACCCTAACAGTCCGGGTAATCGAGACGATGTTCTCCTGTTGCAAAGTTTCAAAGACATTGAGACAAATGCTCGTATCTGCGAGATTCTTGAAACTCATGGGATTGAATACTTCTACGCGGACAAGCATTCTTACTATAACGGGCAGGATACAGACATGATGCGCCCGGGGCTTTATAACGTGCCGCTCCGAAAAGGCTTCGAAAAAGTCGACCAGGGTGGTAGTGCAGCGATCTACAAGATCAACTTCTGCTCTTCGCCTGATCGACCCGACTACTACCCATTCGAACGCACTGCTACCACCTGCATTTTGGCAGGCAGGCAAGAGGCGTGCATTGAGTAGGTATCCATCCTCGATTTGTACTGAAAATGCGGTTGCACAAGTCAGAATGACTGTGCAACCGCATTTTGCTCCCGACCTATTTAATTTACGCAGTGGGCTGATCTCCCTCAGCCGAATGTGTTTGATGCCTGCGCAGCCTACCTACCACACTCGGCATACATAGCAGGAGGAGAGCCAGCGCGGATATCCCTATTCCAGCTCTAAACAGTGGGGGAGTGAAACTGCAGTGTGCCGTCGTTGAACCCGAAACGGTTGCGGATAGCAAGCCGGCTCGACTCGACACCGAAATCGGCTTGCTATCAGCGGAGCAAGACCACCCATCAACCGCCGGGGTAGCCAAGACGAATTCCCCAGAAACTGGCTGCGTAAAAGTAGCCGTTACCTCTTCTGCCTTAATCACAAGGCCAGATGGGTCCACAATTTTCTCTGTGCCGCGCAGGTATGCGTCAATATCAGCACAACCAACGAAAAGGTTTGCATTTAGCGTCCGGTCCGCTGCCATATGTAGCTTGAAACTTTGGGTAGCTTCGGTGGCTCGGCCTATCTCGCCCAGCAGGCCGTCTGACGAAGCGGCAACACCGTTTACTCCCTCGATGTGTTATCCCGTGGGGGCGTCGGAAATCCTGTCATAGCGATGCACTCCGGCAAATACTGTTGTTCCCGGCTTACATGACGTGGAAAACAAGTAGGTTTCACCGTCGCGCAGTTCTGTTTCCTCTGCACGCGTTGCGGCGTTTTTAACGCTAATAGGCTCAAAATGGTACAGATTGGGTGCGTTACTAAGGGATGAACGGCTTTCATATTCCTTGGGCATTGTGATGTCGTTCGGGGTGAACTGGTCAGGATAGACCCGAGCCATCGGAAGTGCGGGTAGGTCATCTTTGGATGCGACTGAAAGTACGCCCTTGAGAATGGAATCTTCTGGTAACCACGAGAAACGCGCCCCGCTGCTCGTCACCATGCCCAAAGTAGTGAGAGTATCGGGGTATTGGGACGTGACCGTCGTCGAGTAGTAATCAGTTCCAGGGTAAATGTAGCGGGCAGATAGGTTGTCAGAAGCCTTAGGATCTGTGAAGTCGTCGTGTATCCAACCTAGCCGGTGGATAGGCCACTCATCGGCGGTGAGACGTTCACTCAATTCGATACGTTTGGCTTCAACGTCAGTATTAACTATTTCGATTCGAGGCATGATTTTCTCATCTACAAGAGCGCCCGTATCAACATATTCAAAACTAACTGCTATCAATAGCAATGCTGCAGATGTGCGTCCAAGAATTACTGCTGTCTTGCGTACTGGATACCATCTGACAATCAATAGGGCGAATAACAAGGCGCAGAGAATAAACATATATGTGGTGAGAGTCCATAGACTGGGCAACGTAAAGCTAACGGCACGCGCGCGCAGGTATAGAAGCAATGAAGCGCCGATACCCAATAGTGAAACCGCGCCAATCTGAAGCCAGTTCGGGCCGTCCAGTTGTTCTCCGTCATTAAACCTGTTGTTACCGGATTTCGATTCCCATGCTAAAGCGGCCGTCACTACCATCCATGCGGTGATGACAAAAACCCAGCGATACGGCGTACAATGCGGAGTTTGGAACAGGCTTCAAACGATTTGTGCCTTCATATTAGTCAGAGACAAAAGCAGCACCGCACTTGTGATCAGCCAGACTATTTTGAAACGCCAAGTCAAATCCCGAGTAAAGAAGAAGGCGAAAAAAAGCTCACACGACAAAGCCTGTGTACAGCGGCGGTGCGTAGGTAACCGTGGCCGTGAACGGCAGCGTTCGGATTCCAGCAACTGACTTTCCGAAAGTAATGAGTTTCTCTACGGACTCGTACCCTACACCTTGGAACAGGACATTAATAGTCGGTACTAGGATAGGAGCAGTGATGGTTACACCCAGGACGCCAACTGCACCGAAACGCGCCACATTTTTTATACCTTGTTTAAAACCACCCAGCCCTAATGTCACGGTGATGGAAAATAAGCCCGCCACGATACTAGCCATAAAGGCAACGTAATAATTTGTCCACCACACTAGAGCCACGGCGCCGCCGGCCAGGATCCACCTGGGTCTTGGTTTGCGCATTTCTAACGCGGCAAAAAAGAGTAGCGGAATCCCGTACAGAACATCGAGCCATTGGGGGACGAACTGACCCAGTTCAAACACCCAACTAGAGCAGGCGTATCCAACGGAAATGATCAGCGGAATGATGCCGGTAAAATCTCGCCTCAAATAGTTTATCAAGAGCCGCATGAAGCCAGCTGCTAAGGCAACTTTCAACAAAATACTGATGAGCAAGGCCGCAAGGATCTGATGGCTTGGAACCAGCAGAAGAGCAAGAGGCGTTATTGGATCGCCAAGCTAGGTGGCGTGGTCCGGAATCGATGAGACGCCTAATCCCAAGTCCATGAGAAAGTCATCCCTGAAAGTCCACTTCCTTGGAGAATCTGATCTCTAAGCCTCGAATAGAAAGGCAGGTATTGGGCCCCAAAATCATGGATCCTGGCACTGTACGTTCCGAAAGGATAGACTCTAGCCTTTTAGACGCGCAGCGAGGTGTACTAGCACCGCTCCAAGAGCGCTTGCAAAAAATAAGGAAATCTTGTGAGTCCCTGGAGTTTCTTTCACCCGCATCATTCCGCCTTAGCTAAAGCTATATTCAGTACTGTGAAGGCCTGTTGGCCGCGTGGCTACCACTAGCCCATCACCAGTGCGCCCTCAAACCGACGTCGCAGATTCTATCCGTAATGCTCCCGCTATTGCTGCTCGTCACAAGGTTGTGACGAGCAGTCCTGAGAGAGTGTTCGCGCTTGATCAGCTAAAATCTTGCTTCCTGTTATCGCCGATGTTATTTCGAGCTGCTTCGTAACCCCAATATGGTAGCCCTCGGGGCGCCCCCAAGCATCACGTCCAAATTGGTTCATTGCGTACCAGCTTGCCCCCCCCCGGATACCTATAACGGTCAAATGATTTTTCTAACGTGGTCACGCTGGCATTGAAGAGGGACAGAGCGTCGGGATCTTGAAATACTCGCATATAGTCATAAACGCCCCAAATGGAATAAATAAAGCCATTCACCACGTGAGAGTTTTGTTGCTCTTGACGAGACGGATATTCCTCGAAGTAGAGGCAGGGGCCAACCCAATTACAGTCATCTTGGTTCACAAACCAGTAATCCGAGTCAGACTTCGGGGCGAAATATGTTTGGAAAACTCCCGTAGCCTCGTCCTTGTATTGTTGCTCGCCTGTGATCTCATACATTCTAGAGAGCACAGATAAAAGCATCCCCTGTGCCATTCCTGAAACCCAGGGATTTCCATTGTCTAACCCGCCGGGAGCATGCTCGAAGTGGTATGCAAACCAGGTTCCGGTGTCAGCGCGCTCCGCCCCGTCTAGTAGGTATTGCGTATTGATTCGAGCGTGCTCTAGGTACTCAGGGTTATTAGATGCCTCAAAAGAGTCTTGCATCGAAAGGATGAACCAAGCGGTGTTTACAGGGTGGTAGACCTCTTCGCCATGAACCGTTGTGATCACCACTCCGCGATCATCCATTGGTTCAGATTCGAGTAGGTCGTCCCGTATCTTCCCGCCGTCGTATGCAGATTTTCCATATTCGCTTAGCTTCGCAATCTGTGTCATCACTGGATCGCTTGTTCGGGCGCGCGTCGCCACTTCACTTATGTAATCAACTGAAAGAATAAAAGTGAATACGGTCGCCAAAAGGATTGCGAGCGTCATTCCTACGGCATGTCGCCGTTTCAGCTTAATGTTCATACCTGCGGCCTTACGATAAAAGTGCTTCTTGCAGTACCTCAACCACGCGCTCGGCTGCGTGGCCATCACCGTATGGGACGCTATCTGTATCGGCCGGACGTGGACGCGACGCGGCTTCAACTAGCTTCGAGCCGGCATCTACGAGGACGTTCCAGCCAACTTCAACAGTTTCTACCCACTCCGTTTGTGGGCGAACCGTGGTGCACGGCGTGCGTAGTAGGAACGCTTCTTTCTGCAAACCGCCCGAATCGGTAATCACGCCGCGAGCATGCATAGTGGACGCAACCAGATCAGGGTAGGCGAGCGGAGCGTGAACTTTTAAATTCCCCCGCTCAATTGTCAGACCGTGCTCCTTGGCTTTGGCCACCAGGCGAGGATGCGCCAATATCACCACGGGGTGGTCTACCTTGCCTAGTGAATCAAGCACCGCGTCCAGCTGCTCCTTCG
This sequence comes from Actinomyces urinae, assembly GCF_900119695.1. Classification (GTDB taxonomy): domain Bacteria; phylum Actinomycetota; class Actinomycetes; order Actinomycetales; family Actinomycetaceae; genus Gleimia; species Gleimia urinae. The sequence goes on along the minus strand of NZ_LT632547.1, from coordinate 650,105 downwards.
TGTCAGTGTTAGCGGGGCGGTGAATCGTAGCCAACGAATACTCGCCCTCAGCAAAACCAAACTCTTGCATAATCGGGCTCGGCTTGTCCGCAACCTCAGCGCGGGTTTCCATCAGCACATCCGTCATCACATCGCCCACAACCACGGTGCGGTCAGCCAGGCCCTCATCGGCAAGATGCTTCGCCCCAACCTCGGTGGGGGCAAGCAGTAGATCAGCAGCATGGTCAGTAAGCACGCGGTTGATTTCTTCTGGCATCTCCCGATTAAAAGAGCGCAAACCAGCCTCAAGATGAGCGATAGGGAAGTGGAGCTTAACCGCAGATAGTGCAGCCGCAAGAGTGGAGTTGGTATCGCCATAGACCAGCACCCAATCCGGCTCATGCTTCAATATCACTTCATCCATTGCGGCGAGCATCGCGCCAGTCTGAACGCCGTGCGAGCCAGAACCAACCCCAAGGTGTTCATCGGGGGTCGGAATGTTCAACTCCTCGAAGAACACATCCGAGAGCATTGGATCGTAGTGCTGACCGGTGTGAACAATGACGTGCTCCACACCAGCACGCTCACAGGCATGCGCAATCGGAGCAAGTTTTACAAACTGAGGGCGCGCGCCCACCACAGACATGATTTTCATGCCTCTATCTTATACAAGCCGCGTCTTTATACGGATTTGGCGGGCGCGCCTCACAAAGGTGTGCCAAACAGGTTCACGAGCTTGTGAAAGCGGAGAAGCACGCATTGCGGCAGCAAGCCGAACGAAGCGCGGTGTTAAACTGGCGATGAATTGATTCTTGAAATTCTTTGAAATGGAGAAGCGCATGCGTATCGCCGTAGTCGCCATGGGGAAAATCGGTTTGCCCCTTGCCGTTCAGTTCGCAGATTCTGGCCATGAAGTAGTCGGCGTTGACGTGAACGAAAAGACCGTTCAGATGATCAACGATGCTAAAGAGCCGTTCCCTGGCGAAGCACACTTACAGGAAAAGCTCTCGCAGCTGGTTCCCGCAGGAAAGCTGCGCGCCACCACCGACTACTCCGATGCAATCCCGGGCGCGGACGCCGTTGTGCTGGTAGTTCCGCTCTTCGTCAATGACGAAACTTGGGAGCCGGACTTCGGCTGGATGGACGCCGCCACCAAGTCTTTGGCAGAAAACCTTACGCCAGGCACGCTCATCTCTTACGAAACCACGCTACCGGTCGGCACCACGCGCGGACGTTGGAAGCCCATGATTGAAGAAATCTCCGGCCTTAAAGAAGGCAAAGACTTCCACCTCGTGTTCTCCCCAGAACGAGTACTCACCGGCCGCGTATTCGCCGACCTTCGCCGCTACCCTAAGCTTGTTGGTGGCCTAAGCGCAGAAGGCACTAAGAAGGCCATTGAGTTCTACGAATCAGTTCTTCAATTCGATGAGCGCCCCGACCTAAATCGCCCCAATGGCGTGTGGGATCTCGGCTCCGCTGAAGCTGCAGAAATGGCAAAGCTCGCTGAAACCACGTACAGGGACGTCAACATCGGCCTTGCAAACCAGTTTGCAGTATTTGCAGACCAGCAGGGCATCGACGTGCAAGCAGTCATCGACGCCTCCAACTCCCAGCCCTACTCACACATTCACCGCCCCGGTATTGCCGTTGGTGGCCACTGTATTCCGGTCTACCCGCGCCTCTACCTATCCACCGACCCGGACGCCTCGATCGTTCGCACCGCTCGCACCTTCAACGCATCCATGCCGGAATACTCCGTTAAGCGCCTCGAGAGCGTGCTTGGTGGCCTTGAAAAAATGACAGTTGTTGTGCTTGGTGCCTCCTACCGTGGCAAGGTGAAAGAAACCGCGTTCTCTGGCGTTTTTGCAACTGTCGATGAACTGCGTAAGCGCGGTGCAAAAGTGCTTGTGCATGACCCGATGTTTACCGATGAGGAACTCGCTGGCTTCGGCTGGGACGCTTACAACATGGGCGAGCCGGTTGACGCCGCCATTGTGCAGGCAGACCACCCCGAATACAAGACCATCACCCCGGCTGATCTACCGGGCATCAAGGTGCTGTTTGACGGCCGTCGCGTAACCGACCCGCAGCTGTGGAAGGGCACGCCGCGCCTCGTAATCGGTGACGCCCAAGGCTAAACCTTGATCAGCGCCTGGATCCCAGCTCTAATCCCGGCCCTACTCACAGTCGTGGCACTGTGGGGGCCGGGATTAGTGGTAACTTCGGCCCTACGTCCAGGCAAATGGCGCGCCCTCACATTCGCACCACTAGCCTCTGCGGGTGTCATGGGGATAGCCGCTATATCTGGCCCATTCATCGGCGTACGTTGGGGCTGGCCCCTGTACCTAGGGGCAACAGCGGTCATTGTTGCCCTCGCATATCTAATCGGATACTTAACCCGGCAGCGCACCGGTTCGCGTTCGCCGCAGTCACCACAAACCACGCGTAAAATCCCCGCCAATCCTGCAATCTGGCCAGCCATTGCTGGCATGCTCATCACGTTACCCTTCACTGTGGGGGCCTTCATTAGCGGTATTGGCAGGCCCGAATACCCAACCCAAACCTGGGACGGCGTGTTCCACTTGTCAGCGATCCGTTGGATCCTCCAAACAGGCAACGGCTCGGCCCTCAACCTCTCCGCTGTTGCCACCTCGCTGGACCAGTCACGCGCCAGTAGCGGCGGCTTCTACCCAGCAGGATTCCATGATCTCGTTGCGCTCACCATGGTGGGGAACACGAATATAATCGTAGCCACCAACGCGGCAGTAATCGTTATCTCATGCGTCCTCTGGCCGCTCGCGGTTGCCCAGCTCAGCTCCATCTTTCTGCCCAAATCTCCTGCACTGCCCATCTTCACTGCTCTGCTAGCGGCCACTTTTTCATCGTTTCCGGAACGTCCCGCGTCTTACGGGGTGCTCTGGCCAACCGTCTATGCTTACGCGCTTATTCCCCTTGTCGTCATTGCACTCGCAGACTGGTTTGGACGCACCAATCAAAAACCCATGGCGCTGCGCACCTCCTTTATCGGTCTGCTCGGTGCTATCGGTATCGCGATCATTCATCCAACTGGAATCTTCGTAGCGCTCATCGCCATCATCACTCTCTCGATTGATCTTTTGGCCCGGTTGATGGCGCGCACGGTGAAACTCAGCAGGGGACAGTTAACCATATTCACCGCGGGCGTGGCTGGGCTCGTCGGTGGCTTATACCTTGCGACGAGCCACCCCGCGTGGCAAACCGTGACCAACTGGGCGCGCGAACCCATCGGTAGCTTCAAACGCGAATCATTTGGTGTCATCTTCGAATCACAACTCTCGTGGATGGGATACGGCGACGCGTACATAGACTGGGCGCTCGGTGTCCTCACTATCATCGGCGGTATCGTCGCCCTTACCGTGCCGCGCATGCGGTGGCTGGTATTTACCTACGGCATTGGCAGCTACCTGTTCGTTGCATCCGCAGTGGTCAACATTCCCGGCTACGCCCTTGTGAGCCCCTGGTACTCCGACCCTGTGCGCCTAGGCGCCATCGTCCCGCTGTTCGGCGCCCCGATCGCTGGCATTGGCGCGTGGTTCATCTTCAACACCGTTATGAGCATGGTTGGTCAGATCGGACGAAAAGTACCGGCTCGCGCCGGCCTCGTCTCCGTTATGGCCGTCGGTTTGATCGTAGGCACCAACTATCTGGGCTACTATTCTGGATCCTCCCAGCTACATCTGAACTACGAGTTCAAGAACGAATCTGGCCTCAACGGTCTGGTTAGTCCCGAAGAACTTCGTTTCATCCAAACACTTCCGAAATACGTTCGCGAGGGGGAAGTGATTGTTGGTGATCCGCGCACGGGCCTTCCACTCGTATACGCACTCACTGGCCGCGATGTCTTCTACCGACATGTCGAAGGCCAATGGGGCACCGAATACCTCGAAATCGGGAAGAATTTTCAACTGGCCACACAATCTGATCCGACAGTTTGTGAGTTGCTTAATCGCCACCATGCCCGTTACTTCTATACCGACAACATCGTTTACTGGCCTGAAAACCCAGTTGGTGCAAAATATGACGGTCTGGAAGCCGCCCATGACCATACCGACGCGTTCAAACTTGTAGCTGAAGGTGGGGGAGCCGCACTATACGAAATCACCACGTGCGATAATGCCCAGTAGGACTAATCGGATTTGGGTCAGCAAAGGAGAAAGGTGAAAACCACTAAGCCTCGCGTTGTAGCGGTAGTAGTGGCGTGGAATCGCCAGGATCTAATGATCCAAACACTAGATGGCCTCGCCTGCCAAACTCGGGCTCCCGAGGCCGTAGTGGTTATCGATAATGCCTCCACGGATAACTCGCGTACCATCGCTAAAGAGCATGAGGCAGTGGATGAAGTTCTTACCATGCCTGAAAATCTTGGAGGCGCAGGTGGTTTTGCTGCCGGCATAGCTAGAGCCGTTAACCATTGGAACGCAGACCTCGTGTGGATTATGGACGACGATACGGTCCCCACGCAGACAGCCCTCGCCGGACTCCTAGAAGCGCGCCGGAGGTACCCGGGCCAACCGGCCCTCCTCGCATCCAAAGCTATCTGGACAGACGGGCGGGAACACCCGATGAACCGTCCGCGACCTCGCCCCCTGCTCGATCCGGAGCTGGCTCGTCGAGCTGAAGAAATAGACGCGATTCCGATCCGCACGGCCTCCTTCGTCTCAATCATGATCGACAGGCGAGCCATCGAAGAAGACGGGCTGCCGAAAGCCGACTACTTCCTGTGGAATGACGACTTCGAATACACTGCGCGCCTGCTCCGTCACCGCGTCGGCCTGTACGTGCCCTATTCCGTGGTGGTGCACAAAACTAAAAAGTTTGGGGACTCATCCGCCGACCCTGGTCCACGCTTTGTAAACGAGGTACGTAACAAACTCTGGATGTACACGCGCTCGAATGCGCTCAACCCGGTTGAGAAGGCTCTATATGGCGGCAAATCTGTGCTACGTTGGGGAATGACCGTGAAGAACTCGGCCGATCCGAAGGCGCTACTTGGCTTCGCTCGAGAAGGTATAAAGCAGGGAACGAAGCCGCCTCGCACCACCGCCGAGGTCCTTTCCCACACCCCCGTAGCAAGGGACGTTGAAGCGCTTGAAGGCGCCGGGCACCAAGTTTTTGCAGGCGAGAATGAACCTTTCACTGTGCTCACATCCGTGTATGCGGGGGATAATCCGCAGCAGTTTGAACGCGCGCTCGTATCAATTACTCGTGAACAAGAACTGAAACCCGACCAGGTAGTGCTCGTACAAGATGGGCCCGTACCAGACGAGTTACAAGAAACCATCGATAGGGCCAGCGACATCGCCGGCCAGCACATTGACGTCGTGCGATTGGTTGAAAACCAAGGGCTCGCCCTTGCCCTCGAAGCTGGACTGAAAGCCGCCAAACACGAAATCATTGCGCGTGCAGATGCTGATGACGTGTCCCTGCCACAGCGCTTCGCCAAGCAACTCCCGCTTATGCGTGGGCGCGACCTCATTGGATCTGCCATCGCCGAGTTCGAGCATGACGAAACCCAATGGGGCATGATTCGCGTCCTACCCGTCAAGCATCAAGACATCGCCAAAACAGCAAGATTTCGCGATCCGTTTAACCACCCAACCGTGGTTATGCGCAAAAGCGCACTAGAGCGTGCCGGTGGTTATCAGCATCTGGATCGAATGGAAGACTACTGGCTGTTTGCCCGCATGATTGCATCCGGAGCGCGAACCGCCAACATCGAAGAACCCCTTGTTGCATACCGCGTAGGGGCCGGTGCATATGCGCGTAGGGGAGGGAGCGATCTGTTCGACTCTGAACTCGAACTACAACGCAACCTCCTGCGTATAGGTTTCGTCACTCCCGCCCAATACGTGCGCAACGTGGTGATTCGCGCCGGCTATCGACTCATTCCTACTGCCGTAAGAAAATTCCTGTACCAGGGGGTTGGAACCCTCTCATGGTTCCGACGCGGCTAAACTAAAAGAGCGTACCTACGCCAAGATATAGGAGCTTGCCTTGAAATATGACGTTGTAATTGTGGGATCCGGCCTTTTTGGCCTAACAATTGCGCGCCAATGCGCAGAAGAACGCGGCCTCAAAGTTGCGCTTTTGGAACGCCGCAGTCACATCGGCGGAAACGCCTATTCCGAGGCCGATCCTGAAACGGGTATTGAAGTCCACAAATATGGCGCGCACCTATTCCACACGTCTAACGAACGCGTGTGGGAGTACGTCAACCGCTTCACCTCATTCACAAACTACGTTCACCACGTGAAAACCACGGTTGGCGGCGAGGTATATTCAATGCCCGTGAACCTGGGCACCATCAACCAGTTCTTCCGTGCTGCATACACTCCCGATGAAGCGCGTGCACTGGTTAAAGAACAGTCCGCTGAAGTTGCAGACTCTGACGTTAAAGACTTTGAATCCAAGGGTATCTCCCTGGTGGGGCGCCCCTTATTTGAGGCGTTTTTCAAGGGATACACAGCCAAGCAGTGGCAGACCGACCCGAAGAAGCTGCCGGCCTCCATCGTTTCGCGCCTGCCCGTGCGCTACACGTACAACGACAAGTACTTCTCTGATACCTATGAGGGCCTACCGACTGACGGATACGCCGCTTGGCTGGAACGTATGGCAGACCACGACCTGATCGATGTCTTCCTCGATACCGACTTCTTTGATAATTCCCACGAGCTGTCTAAAGACAAGGTGGTTGGCAAAGTTCCCGTAGTGTACACGGGCCCGCTAGACCGCTACTTCGACTATTGCGAAGGCGACCTCACCTGGCGCACGCTCGACTTCGAAATTGAAGTTGTAAGCACTGGCGACTTTCAAGGAACCTCCGTTATGAACTACGGAGACGAGGACGTTCCCTACACTCGCATTCACGAGTTCCGTCACTTCCACCCCGAGCGAGATAATCAATATCCGGCCGACAAGACCGTTATCGCGCGCGAATACTCACGTTTTGCAAGCCGAGAGGAAGAACCGTACTACCCGGTCAATACGGACGAGGACCGCGAGCGCCTGGCCCGTTACCGCGAGCTAATGGATGGTGAAGATAAAGTGTTCTTCGGAGGACGCCTGGGAACCTACAAGTACTTGGACATGCACATGGCCATTGCCTCTGCACTATCGATGTGGGACAACCAGCTTGCTCCACTGCTTGACGGTGAGAACTAGGAGCCGGTTTGACCACATCCACTGACGAGTTCGTAAGGCCTGGACGCTCACGAGGACTACTGGAAGTATTCGATAAGCGTTTCCTCGCTTCTCTTCTTGTGCACAAGGAGCTGCGGGTACGCTACCGCGGTTCCGTTCTGGGTATGCTGTGGAGCTACGCGAAACCAGCAGTCCAGTTCCTCGTGTTCTACCTGGCCATCGGCAAGTTCATGGGTATGGATCGTGCCATTGAAAACTACGTGATCTACATGTTTGCTGGCGTTGTTGCGATGAACTACTTTGCTGAGATATTCAACAACGATACTCGTTCGGTAGTTTGGAACACTCCACTAGTTAAGAAAATCTACTTGCCGCGTGAACTTTTCCCGGTAGCCTCCACGTGGGTAGCGTTCGTGCATTTTGTGCCGCAGCTGGTGATCCTTGCCAGCGGCGCTCTCGTTTTTGGGTGGAGACCCGGCCTAATGCAACTGGGGCTGTTTATCTACGTGTTCTTGGTTCTCACCGTGTTCGGCCTTGGTGTCGGGCTTTTGATGGGGGCCTTGAACGTGTTTTATAGGGATGCTGAGAACTTCGTTGAACTCATCCTCATGGTCACTACGTGGGCGTCACCGGTGCTGTACAAATGGGAGATGGTTTACGACTTCCTCGGTGATGGTTGGTTGTGGAAGTTGTATCAGCTGAACCCGTTGACGCCGATCGTGGAAATGTTTCACATCGTGTTTTGGGAGCCAACGATGATGGAAGAGGCAGCTACGAGGCCTCCCGACATGTTCATGTGGGGCGTCATTGCGGGTGTGTCCGCGGTTGTAACGCTACTGGTTGGCGAGACTGTGTTTAGAAAACTTGACCCCCGTTTTGCGCAGGAGCTCTGATGGCTACGGAGAACAAGAATCACAAGCCGCGCCCTGTGGTGATGGTCGAGAACGTTCGCAAAGAGTTCATCATTCGACGCACTCACACGTTGAAAGAGACCCTTGTCTGGTCCATGACTGGGCGACGCTCTGAGATTTCAGAACGTTTCCGCGCACTCGATGACGTGTCTTTTACGGTGAACGAGGGGGACACGGTTGCGCTACTTGGCTACAACGGTTCGGGTAAGTCCACCTGTTTGAAGTTGATCTCTGGCGTACTACGCGAGGACTCGGGGTACGTGGGTGTGCGCGGCAAGGTAGCGGGCCTGATCGAGGTAGGTGCGGGCTTCCACCCCGACCTTACCGGGCGCGAAAACGTGTACTTGAACGGCGCTATCCTCGGCATGTCTAAGAAGGAAGTTGAGGACGCGTTCGACGAGATCGTGGCGTTTTCGGAAATCGAGAAGTTCATTGACACCGAGGTTAAGTTCTATTCCTCCGGTATGTTCCTGCGCCTGGCCTTCTCCGTTGCGGTGCACACCCACCCGGACATTTTCCTTGTGGATGAGATCCTCGCGGTTGGCGACGAACCGTTCCAACGTAAGTGTCTCGCCCGCGTGCAAGAAATGAAGGACGCTGGCACCACCCTCGTGATTGTTAGCCACGACCTCGACATGATCGCAGATATTTGTGACCGCGGCATCCTGCTTGAAAAAGGCAAGATCGTTGTCGACGGCACCGTGGATGAAGCGATTGAAAGGATGCGTAGTGAGCAATAATAGCGAGGATCTAGCAGCGCGGCTAGCCGACGTTTTCCCCAACTACAAGTTCACTGTCATGCTCAGCGAAGAGGGTGAGAACATCCTCGGCAGGCTCGATGACGCATGGATTGAGAGCGGGCTTCGCCCCTTGCTTTTACTTCACGAACGGATTGAGGTTGTCCTCAGTTGTCGAAATGTGGAGCCCATGTCCAACCCGGCTGAGCTTCAAAAACCCTTCGAACATGTTTACGAAGATGGCGCCGAGGTGGGCGTCATAACCGCACAAAGCAGAACTGACGTGCCGCTTGAACGCATCATGATGGCAGTGCCTACCGCGGAGCTAGTAGGCAAGCCGGCTAACTTCAAGATGGAGCTCAACACTTCTAAGCTGGCCGCGCTCGTCGCGAAGACCTACACGAAGGTCTACCACGCGGCGCCCCTCACACTTGATGTGTATCGCCAGTATCGCAACACGCATGGGCGCGGCCGCAAGCCGCAGGTTTTGCCGGCAATGACCCGCTCGGGTGAGGCCGGAGGGGACCTCAACTCGAAAACCATGTGGATCGCCATGCACTGGGCGGAGTCCGGGGGAGCGGAAGCCTGGGCGTGGGAGCAGGCTCGCATCGCCAAAGCAGCCGGCTTCAACCTGATCTTCACGTTCGACCGGTGCGCGCCCCAGCGGCAGCTCAATCTCGCCTCGTCAATGTCGCGGTTTGTCTACCTGTTTGACCAAGCTGTGCCGCGGCGCAACTGGCCGGCTCTCGTAACCGAAATCATGGCCACGCACAGGCCCGGCCGCATCCACATTCACCACTCGATTTTTGCATACAGCATGATCCCACTGGTGAAGTCCCTTTACCCGGGCGTGCGCATTGAAGACAGTACGCATATTTCTGAGCACCGCGGAGGCGGCTTCGTGTCGGCCTCTATCGGCGCGCGAGCATACGTGGACCTGCACCACGTGATCTCTCCGCAGTTGCAGCGCTTATATCGTGAGGGAGGTGTCGACTCGGCGAAGGTCGTATACCGCCCGCTCACGTCATTCACCTCTGATCAGGCTCAGCCGCGGCCAGTTGAGTTGCCAGCAAACCGTCCGCTTCGCCTCGGATTCTTGGGCCGTCTATCTCCACAAAAGCGGCCCGTCCTGTTCGTGGCACTGGCCGCATACCTGAACAAGCGTTATCCCGGCAAGTTCGAGTTCGTGATGCAGGGCGATGGCGAACTCGAAGAAATCGTGTCGAAACAAATCCGACGCATGCGTCTTGATGTGGCCATTGATCGTCGTCCTTGGGGGCCGGTTGCAGAATTTTTTGACGATATCGATGTCCTCGTAATCACGTCTGAAAATGAGGGCCTGACTCTAACTACAATCGAGGCAGACGCGGCTGGTGTTTTGGTGGTATCCACGGACGTTGGATCGCAGCGGACTGTAATTGCTCCAGGCGCGCTACTTCCACGCGAACCTATCGCATTTTTCAAAGCGGCCAAGCACTTGTTCCCACGCCTGGCATCTGACGCTGAGTTCGTGCGTAGACTGGCTGCAGAGCAGCGCAGCCAACTCGACAGTCTTCGTGGCCTAGAGTCAGCAACAACATTCTTTGAAAACCACTACGCACAGATTATGAGGGAACTCGACGCGCAAGAAAGTAGGGAAGCGAAGTGAAAGTCGCAGCTGTAGTTGTCACGTTCAATCGCCGTGAACTGTTGGAGAAGACAATCGCGGGCCTAGAGGCTCAAACCCGTCCAGTTGACAAGATCCTCGTTATTAACAACGCTTCAACTGATGACACGCGCGAATACTTGCTCGGTCGCGATTGGAAGCGCCCTCACGCTGTCATCACGTCCGTGAATAATACGGGAGGTGCGGGCGGTTTCACGCTTGGTATCGAAGAAGCATACAAGCGCGGCTTTGACGGGTTCTGGTTGATGGACGACGACACGGTTCCACAACCCGAAGCCTTAGAAGAACTGCTCGCAGGTCTCGATGCCGCCACAAAGCGCCGCGGGGCGATGCCGTCGTTTGCCTGCTCCAGCGTGCTTTGGACGGACGGAAGTATGTGCGAGATGAACTCGCCTGAAACTGTATGGGACTGGGTGCGCCCCCTCATCGATGGGGACAATCACGTGGATGTGAAGTCGTGTTCCTTCGTGTCCTGCCTCGTGACGCGTGAGGGTGTCGAGGAAGCTGGCCTGCCATACCGCGAGTACTTCATCTGGTACGACGACGCCGAGTACACCACGCGTCTATCTAAATTCCGCCCCGGCATTTACGTGCCCAGTTCGAAGGTCGATCACCTGTTGGCGGAGAACTTGGGCGTGAACTATGGGCAAATTAACGAATCGAACATTTGGAAGTTCGAGTACGGGGTGCGCAACCAAGTATCGGCCGCATGGTCGCTACGAAACCCCGCCATGGTCGCCCAGATTGGGGAGAGCATGCTGAAACAAATGCGCGGCCGCCAGATTCCGCTGCCCCTCAAGCTTCGCCTCGTCAAGGCCGGCCTGAAAGGGCTGGTGTTCCACCCGCGTAAGAGGACCGTAGCCGACATCTAGCCAGAGCATAGGCACAGCCGTAGCCAGTTCCCGATGAGGTAGCAGCATCGGTAGCATGGCGCGTAGGCGCAGGAAAACTAAGCGAGGTTTTCCTGCGCCATTATTGTGTCGGTGTCGAGGCCTGGTTCGATCCAGATTGCTGGCCGCTGCAGGCGCCATGCCTCCCAGATGGAGCCGATGTAAGGCTCACCGCACACCACTACAGGCTGGTTACCGGCCTCGAGGGAGGGGCTAGGCTCGCCCTCGGGTAGCCGCGCGGGAACAGCTCCAGCGAAAGCAAGTCCGTCGGGTTGGCTACCCACCTCTGCGATCGCGTCGGATACACCATCTGGCAGATCACCGCTCCATTCCAGGGCCATCATGCCCAAGTCCTGCAGTAATACGATGAGGCCCGGATCGTCGGTGGCGGCTGCGCGGGCCTCGTCCTCGTTGCTGGTTACGAAAATGTCGAACCTGGAAAGGTCAGCCTCTGAGATGATGTATACACTCCCTCCAGCAAGTCCTGTCCCCGTGACCCAGACCAGGGTTCGCCAAGATGCGGGAAGCGCTAGGGCCACGCCCGGCTGTTCTCCGCCGAGCACTTCGTCAACGTAGTTCGCAGTTTTTGCAAGCCAACGTGCCATGACGGGGCCGGTAAATTCAAGGCGTCCAGATTGTGAGTACCAAGTAAGTACTGCCGAAGGCGTGGATTCCATCCAGGTCAAAACGTTAGGGTCAAGCATGATCCTAGATTCTCACAGGCATAGCTCGAAGTCATACGATAGGGAAGCCGAGCATAGGAGAGGCACAGACCTCATCTGCATGAAATGCAAATTTTGACGCAGGTGTGGGCAATATCAAACGAAAATGAGCGCTCAGGCGAGTGGAAAAGTTCTCAAAGACTTTCCATACACCATACGGTTTGACTATTGTGTATAACACGCGTGTAATTCATTAAGACGATATCTAAGTGAGGGGAAAACCGTGTGGAATATTCTCGGTGAAGGACCGCTTTCATTTGATGAAAGCGCGTACCTTGATGATGGTCCTCTCGCTTGGCAGGAGCAGGCTCTTTGCGCGCAGACGGATCCGGAAGCTTTCTTCCCGGAAAAGGGCGGCTCTACTAGGGAGGCCAAAGCGGTGTGCGCTTCTTGTGAAGTGCGCGCTCAGTGCCTTGAATATGCCCTGCAAAATGATGAGCGCTTTGGAATTTGGGGTGGAATGTCGGAGCGCGAACGCCGCCGGCTTAAGCGCCGCGCAGTATAAGGCTCTCTAAGTGGCTGACCAAAGCGTTACAGCACTAATTGTTTCCCCCGCGAATTCGCCGTTCTTGCGGCGCACTCTTGACGCGGTTTTGGGGCAGTCCCACCTGCCTGAGCGCATTGTGCTGGTGCGCGTTGGTAAAGAAGCATTCCCAGCGGTTGACGGTGTTGAGGTAATCGACGCGCCGGGCGCGAATAACTTTGGTGATGCGATTCGCGAGGCGGTATCGGCGGATCCTTCAATAGTGCAGTCCCAGTGGCTTTGGACCTTGCATGACGATAGCGCGCCTTTTGAGGATGCTCTTGCGAATCTTATTGCCGAGGGCGCTCGCGGCTTAACCGTAGGAATTATTGGGCCAAAACAGGTCGCCTGGTCTGACTCGGCTCGCCTGCTTGAGGTGGGGGTGCGGGCATCTCGTTCGGGCCGCCGCCTCGATTATTTGATGCCGGGTGAGATTGACCAGGGCCAGCACGACTCGGACTCGGACGTGCTTGCGGTTGGCACGGCTGGCATGCTGATTCGAGCAGCGGTGTGGGAACTGACCGGCGGGCCAGATCCTGTGCTGGGACCGTTTGGTGACGGCCTCGAATTGTGTAGGCGCACCCGCCAACTCGGATACCGCACGGTGGTTGCTCCTGGGGCAAAGATCGCGCACGCGCGTGGCAGTTACCGGGATGTTCGCGCGGGTGAGGAAGCGGACGTTAACCGTTCGTTTGGCTTGCGACGCGGCGCGCAACTGTACAACGCGATGGTTGCAAACCCACCTATCTTGTTCGTCCTAATGCTGGTTTCGCTTCCATTTTGGACGCTTCTGCGCGCACTTATGCGCCTGTTTACCAAACAACCTGACCTGGCCTGGCTTGAACTGGTTGGGTTTGCGCGCGCGTTTAGTAGGATTCCTCAGGCCATCTCAGCGCGTCTGCGCCTGGCCCGCACCCGTAAGGTTCCTGCGAAAGCTCTTGCTAGTCTCGAGGAATCGAACCTCATCATCACCAAGGCCAAGCGCACACTGGCTAAACGCGAGCGCGAACCTAAGCCCGTTGAAGTCCTTGAACCGGTAGCAGCTAAATTACTTCGCGAACATAAGATTGCATCAAACGTCGCCGCTGGGGTTGGAACGTTGCTATTACTTGTGGCAATTTTCTTTACTAGTAGCGGGCTCACGAACGGTATAACGGGTGGAGCTTGGGCAAATCTGCCGACTTCCTTTACAAAACTGTGGCACGAGGCGTGGGCCGGCTGGGTTGTTGGTGGCGCGGGAGCTGCGGGACCTAGCGACCCTCTACTCATGGTCTGGGCGCTTCTATCTGCCCCATTTGCTCTAATCGGTATCGGCCCCAAAAACGTGCTGGTGGGCTTTTGGCTACTAGCCCCGCTGGCGGCGTGGCTCGCTATGTTCTGGGCTACGAGCACGCTCACGCACCGGCCAGTTTGGCGGTTTGCGTTTGCAACCATCTGGATTTCGCTTCCCACGTTCTTGTTGTCCTGGTCTGATGGGCGTATGGCCGCAGTGATGGCGCATGTGGCTGTTCCACTGGTATTTCTGGGGTGGATGAGGATGCTGAGCCTGGGCGCCACTTTGCGGATCCGCGGCGCGCAAGACGGCGAACTAGAGGTGCAAGATCGTACTTTGGCTACCAGTTACGCCGCGCTCGCGTCAGCTGCTCTCGTGGTGGTGGTTGCCGCCGCACCATGGGCAGGTTTGGCGCTCGTACTGTTTACGATCGTCCAGTTGCTCGTGCGGCCTCGCAAATGGAAATTAACGCTACTCGCAGCTACTCCGCCCCTGGCGATCATGCTACCCACCTGGATTGCGGCCGTTCAGATCGGAGGATCAAGAGCGCTCCGATTCCTGCTTGCCGATTCGGGTCGTCCACTCGCTTTTGATGCCCCACCAACTTGGCTGAGCGTGCTCGGCATACCGGAAAACTTAGTGTTGGATCCGCGTAGCGTGGGCTTTTGGTTGGCTTTGGCTCCCGGTGTTCTGTGCGTTCTGGGTGCAACGCTTGCTCTTGTGAACTTTTCGCACGCTTGGATACGTACCCGCTTCTTCTACTTGACGGGCACTATCGCTTTCATCATTGCGATTGTGGCAGCCCGCACAGTCATCGCCTTTGACGGGACTCTGGTTGCTGCTTGGCCAGGACCGGCTCTGTCCATTGCGGGCATATGCATGATTGCTGCGTGGTCGGGCCTGCTGCGTCCTCTGGTTCTACAAGAGCGCCTCTATTCGTACCGTTCGCGTCGCCGCCTTGACGCAGCCGCAAAGCGTCGCTTGAAAGCCAAGGAGCGTTCGCAGCAGAACGCACCCAAGAAAGACGTCTTAGACGAGGCTGATGCTCAGGCTGCCCAGGCTGATGTCGAGCAATCTGAGGTGGACGCAGTGCAATCCGTGGACGAAGTCGAACCGGACGAGTCCGAAACCGAACATCTTGAGGAACAAGCTGTGACGCCCGTGCCTGTTCTCAATTCGCGTGTAAGCGCCCTTGAACGGGTTGTTTGGCCGCTTGCAGCGGCGGGCCTGGTTTTGACATTAGTGGTTGCGCTAGCCCCGGTTGCGGTGTGGGCTGCAGGAATAACGGTTGATGGAGCGCGTCCGCGCGCTATCACAGCTGCCCCAGAGTATGAGACGCCTGCCGCCGCGCAGTACGCTCAGGATTACCCGCGCCACGCTCGCTTCCTCGTGATGCATGTAAATGACGAGGGAGTGCAGGCACAACTCCGCCGTGGTGACGGCGTTGAACTGGGGGACTCGTCGCCGCGATTCCGCCTCGAAGACGCGATCAACATGCAGTATCTCCCGCAAGGTGAGGTAGCCCAGGCGCTGGCCAATCCCGATGAAGCGGACGCTGACTTCTCTCGCGCGGTAGCCGAAGTCCTGAACAATGCTGAGCCAACGGGCCTGCTTGGCTTCGCAGTGGATCAGATCGCATTGTCAGGGGAGGGAACCTCTTACACGGCGGCTCAGACGGCTCTCGACTCGAATGAGTACCTAGAGCGAGCGGGTGAATCTGAGGCTGGACTTCTGTGGCGAACGCGCCCCTCGGGCCTAGAGCCGGCTCGCATGTATATTGACGATTCAGGAAAAATCACGCCCGTCCCTTCCGGTCTAGTTGGTGCGTCCATAGATCTTTCAAAGTACAAATATGGCCCGGGAGCTACGCTGGTGCTGTCAGAACGTGCCGATGCTAACTGGCGAGCCACGGTTGGAGCCCAGTTGCTGGACGTCGCAGACCACGGTTGGCAGCAGGCGTTCAAACTGGACGGAGCGAACGGCGTGGTCAAGGTTGCGTACCATGCTGAATGGATGCCGCTATGGTGGGCCCTTAGTGCCCTTTCGGTTGTGAGCCTGCTTATTGCGGGCGCGCCGATCCGTAGAAGGAGGCGCCACAATGAAGCGTAAATGGTCAGCACGCTCAGCCGCCCGGGCCGGTGGTGCCGCACTAACCGGCGCGCTTGCCGTAGTCGCGCTCGGCCTGGTGGCAACCGCGCAGTCCAGTATCGATTTTGGTGAGGACGTTGGCCGCCAGATTTCTGAGGTCGTGACCTTGCCCAACCAGACCTATGAACTGGCATGCGCCGCGGGTATCGAAACTGAGTTCGGCGACAAGACCTCCACCAAGGTGTTCATTGCCGATGTCTCAGGCGTGGAACTGACTCGAGCCGTAGACCTCGTAACCGGCAAAGAGATCACGGGCGCAAAAGGCGAAGGCGGTCTCGAATTTGAGTCAGAAAACCCGATCGGCCTGTCCGTGCATTCCACGGTAGAGAACAAAGCACCTTCGGCTATTTTGGGCCAAATTAATACCGAGGATGTGCGCGGCTTGGTGTTCGATCAGTGCCAGACGGATCGCAATGATTCCTGGTTTAACGTGGGTGCAACCACGGTTGGCGAAGCCACGTTGCTCACAGTCATGAACCCGTCCAAACAGGCCTCCGAAGTGACGTTGCGCGGGTGGTCGAGCATCGGTCCGGTTGAGGGTGAACCGACATTCACCGTACGCGCAGGCTCAGTTGAGACGGTAAACCTGGCTGCCTTCTTCCCCGATGAGGAACGCCTGAGCGTCCAGGTGCAGGCGTCCGGCCCAGGTGTGGCCGCAACGATCCGCACTATCAGCACCGCAGGCCTCACTCCGCGCGGCCTCGACCACGTCTCCGGATCGGGGATTGCAACAAGAACTTCTCTCATATCCGGAGTTGTGAAGGGGTTGGAGGAACCGAAGCTTCGCCTCCAAAACGTGGGAGAAGAGGAAGCACAGGTTACTCTCAGTGTGCTCTCGCAGAAGGGCAGGGCGTCGCTTCCTGGCGGCAATGACGTAGTGATTGACCCCGGCGCGGTGTTCCAGCTAAATCTCGACGGTCTCGAGGATGAATACGCTAGTGTGCTAATCGAGTCCAGCGAGCCCCTGCTTGCCTCCGCATCGGGATACATGACCGGTAAGAAGGATCAGGACGGTAAAGCGCTAGCTGATCGCGTGGTGTGGACGCCCACGGATGCGGCAACTACCTTCCACGAGCCTCTTCCTGCGGCTTCCGGGGTTTCTTACACTCTCTTCCTATCCAATTCCAGTGATGAGGACGTCGCGGTGCGGGTGAATGGCAAGGAAATCAGCCTTGCAGGTGGGCATGCGATCAGCCAGGCCGTATCCGGATCGGATCTAATGATTGATGCTGATGCCCCCATCCACGCGTCGGTCAATGCGATTTCCGAGGTCGCCTCAGGCAATCTGATCTCTGCTCTTGCACTGCAAGATGCTACCTCGGGAACGCCTACGTTCCGCTTCATCGCCCCGCGTTAGACAGTCAATCGGTTCAGCTAGCAACCGAGCCAGATACCCGCCGACTTTAGATGTCTTCAATGGGGCCGCCGTGGATTTCCTCCATGGAAAGGCCGCTGAGCGCGGACAGGTTTTCTACCAGCAGTCCTCTCACGAGGGCATGCAAGGGGGATCCCATTTGGCGAACGGATATGCGCCCGGCTCGAGCCTGAATGGGAAGCCGATACAGCACCAGACGGGGAGCAAGACGCGCGAGTCGGTTTTCGGGGAACGTGCGGCACAGGACCACAGAGTGGTGCTCCCACGAGGCCGGGTTCGAGGTTGGAACTTCATCAATGCCAATCTCGATGCGTGCAAGCTCGGGGTGGCGAGCAGTGATTTCGCCTGCTTGCAGCGCCACTATTTGGTCAAAAGATTCGCGCCAGTTAGCCCGTGCGGGAACGCCAGGAACAAAAAGGGGGCCGCGGCTTCCTCTTCCATGCCGGTCACGGCGTCTTCTAGTTGGGCGCATGAGGCATACTTTACCCACCTGCCGCGTGGACAGGTAGTACAAGTGCTGTAGTTCTCCTATTCTTGGAGGTGTGAATGCGATGCGTGCGTGTAGTAAGACCACTTGTAACGAGCCTGCGGTGGCTACTTTGACTTATGACTATTCAGAGGCCACCGCTGTTTTGGGGCCGCTTTCGCCTTCGCGAGAGCCGGGAACCATGGAGCTTTGTGAAATGCACGCTAACAATTTCACAGCCCCGCGCGGCTGGCAGGTGATTCGCCTGGCTACGAATTTTGAGCCCGCGCCGCCCTCACCAGACGATTTGATGGCACTGGCGGATCTTGTTCGCAAGGTGGGGAACCGTCCCGCACCCCGTAAGAATCTTGCGTCGCAACCTCCCTCTGTTAAGCCGGAATTTATGCGTGTTAAGAATCGGCGCGCGAATTTCCGGGTGGTTGAAGGCGGAGTGGAAGACGAAGACTCGTCATACTGACGCGCTAGCGCTTCTAAAGCGTGAAAAATTCGAGCCGTCGTGACAATATCGTAATATGAGTGCGATCGTGTTAGTTGTGGACGACGATGTTGCCTTGGCAGAGATGATTGGCCTCGTACTATCTTCGGAAGGGTACGAGACCGCTTTTTGTCATGATGGCCAGACAGCGGTTGACGTTTTCCACCAGGTAAAGCCGGACTTGATCTTGTTGGATGTGATGTTGCCGGGCAAGAATGGCATCCAGATTTGTAAGGAGATCCGAGCTGAGTCTGACGTGCCTATAGTGATGCTGACGGCGCGTTCGGATACGACTGACGTAGTTGTTGGCCTCGAGGCGGGCGCGGATGACTACGTACCTAAGCCGTTCAAGCCAAAGGAGCTCGTGGCGCGGGTGAAGGCGCGTTTGCGAGGCCGTGATGAGCATGTCGACGAAGTGTTGAAGGTCGGCGACCTCGAGGTCGATGTGCCCGGTCACCAGGTGACGCGCGGCGGCGGTTCCATTGCTTTGACTCCGCTTGAGTTTGATTTGCTTGTGGCCTTAGCGAAGGCACCGTGGAAGGTGTTTTCTCGCGAAGAGCTACTCGAGGACGTGTGGGGTTACCGGCATGCCGCGGATACGCGTCTAGTTAATGTACACGTGCAGCGTTTGCGCGCGAAGATCGAACATGATCCGGAGCATCCGGAGCTCATCGTGACCGTTCGCGGCGTGGGCTACCGTGCGGGTGGAACACCGGCGTAGCTGATGACGGCGAGCGACTCCAAGTTGGTGCGGGCGTTCCAAGATGCCCGTCCTATTCTGTTTATTCGCAGGTCCTTGTCGCTAAAGGTTGCGGTTAGCATGACAATGCTCATGTTGACCCTTTTGTCGCTACTGTTTGTGGCGGTAACGTTTCAGGTGCGCACGGAGGTTTTTGAGCAGCGGCGTGAGCAGGTTCTTGATGACGCCACGGTTCGTTTAGCGCAGGCGCAGTCCACGTTTGACCAGTCCACTGCTACCACTCCGGATCAGGTTCAAGATCTCGCGCACAAGTTGGTTTCGTCACTGCGATCCTCGGCTACGGGTGCGGGTGCAGTTGGCACGATGTTGCTGCGGGCGCCCAGCGCTTCGGCAACGTTTGCGATTAATGACCTCATCGATAGCAATGTGATTGATGCGCTTACGCCGCAGATGCGCAAGATGACGGCCGATGGAGGAGGCCCGTACTACCAGTCGATCGAGATTGATACTGGTATTGGCAAGCCGAGCCCGGGCATCATTGTGGGCGATATCGTGACGCTACCGCTCGCGGGTGAGTATGAGCTGTATACCGTTTATTCACTCAGTGACGATCAGGCAACCATTTCGATGCTCATGCGCACGCTGGTAATCGGGTCGGTACCGGTGATTTTACTATTTGGAGCGGGCCTCATATACATGATTTATCGTCTGCTTAGACCAGTTCGTAGAACCGCGGAGGCGGCCGCGCAGCTGGCAGATGGTGATTTGAGCGTGCGCGTGAGTGCTGATGGCGTGGATGAGATGTCGCAGCTGGGGCGCGCATTTAACAACATGGCGTCCTCATTGGCTGACAAGATTGCGGAGTATGATGAGCTGTCGAAGCTGGAGCAACGTTTCGTGTCGGACGTTTCTCATGAGCTACGCACCCCTCTGACTACCATTCGCATGGCAGAAGAGATGCTCTACGACAGTCGCGAAGAGTTTGACCCGATCTCAGCAAGATCGGCAGAGTTGCTTCACCAGCAGGTGGATCGTTTCGAAAAAATGCTAGCGGACTTGTTGGAGATTTCGCGTTACGACTCAAAGTCTGCGTCACTGGAACTAGATGATGTGAATTTCACGGAGCTGGCGTTAAAGGTTGTGGACGCAAATCGCGCGCTTGCGGACAAACTTGGAGTGCAGGTAGAGGTCAAATCTGGTGAGGGCAGGAATGTGGCCGAGGCAGATAGTCGCCGCATGGAGCGGGTGTTGCGAAACTTCTTGGTGAATGCGATTGAGCATGCCGAGGGCGGCCCGGTGCAGGTTGAGGTTGGATCGGACCCTGATGCCACCTCGGTGCGGGTGCGTGACTTCGGTGTTGGTTTGGACGAGGAGACGCGCGCACACGTGTTTGAGCGCTTTTATCGTGCGGATCCGGCGCGCACCCGAACAACCGGTGGTACGGGATTAGGTTTGTCTATTGCGCGTGAGGACGTAGCTTTGCACGGCGGTAGGATAGAGGTCTATGGAGAGCCGGGCCGGGGCGCTGCGTTCATGGTGACAGTTCCGCGCCGGCAGGGTGTTGAGATAGCGCAAACTCCTCTGAAGCTGTGGGAGGAGCTATGAGACGCAAGATTTTGACTATGGTCATGGCTTGCACGCTGGTGCTTGCAGGTTGTTCGTCGCTACCTTCCTCGGGGCCGGTTACAAGTTTTGAGCGGGATATTCCTGATGCGGAATCGCTGGTTTTGAAGGGTTACGGCCCAGTGGCTGGCTCTACTCCCGATGTTTTGGTACGTGATTTTTTGCGCGCTTCTGCGGCGGGTTTGTCGGACGATTTTCAGGTGGCGCGCTCGTATTTGACTGATCGCGCGAAGGCCGCATGGCGTCCGGAATCGCAGGTGCAGATCTATTCGGATGACCAAACACCGTTCGTGAGTGGGGATGCAAATACGGTCTCGGTGTCGGTAGGAGTTGACGCCGTGGTGACTCCTGACGGCAGTTATGAGGAACAGGCGGGCTCATCCAAGACGTCGTTGAAGTATAAGCTCACAGCTAATTCGCAGGGCGAGTGGCGAATTGACGAGCTTCCAGACGGAGTGGTTCTATCTCAGTCCTCTTTTCATGCGGTGTACACGCAGGCTTCGGTGTATTTTCTTGCGCCCGACTACAGCGCATTGGTACCGGATAGGCGTTGGTATCCGGTGCGTCGTCTAGAGTCTCACCTGATGCAGGCCCTCATTGAGGGGCCTTCTAGTGACATTGCTTCGGCTGTAGTTTCGGCGATCCCCGCGGGGGCGCGCCTCCCGCTTCAACAGGTTGTGGTCACGGCTGGCGTTGCGGACGTGCAACTGGAGGGAGAGTACCTGGTTAGCCCAGAGCAGCAGGAGGCTTTGAAGTGGCAGGTAACTTCAACGCTGGCGCAGGTGCCGGGCGTGACTGAGATACTCGTGCAGAACAACGGTATGAGCTTGGAGGATGTTGCTATTCCGGCCGGCCCCACGTGGGCAATGGATAAGCGCGTTGGTTTTAACAAGTCAGGTTTGGTTCTGCGCGACAGGTCGCTCACCTCTGTGGTGGTTCCTGCTAGCGAACAGCCGGGAGCCCATGCCGCTTCGGTTGGTCCCGTTGATTCCAGTCCGCTGGCTTTCATCAATGACGATAAGCTCTTCTCCGTCCGCGTGGGTGCTAAACCGGTGCAGATTTTAGAGGGTGAGGGGATTTCTCGCCCGTCGATTGATCGACTGGATTGGATTTGGACGGTGCTGGGCAACGAGGTCGTTGCTACGAACCCTACGGGGGATGATTCAGTTAGGATCGCATCTCCATGGCAGGATGATCGCTCGCTGCAGAGCATTGCTATTTCTCCAGATGGTGCGCGTGCATTGTTGCACCGCAATGGGGATGGGGCTTCCAGCGTGTGGATGGCGGCGGTTAAACGCAATACGCAGGGCAAACCTGCGGGTATTGACGTGCCGCGGCGTGTGGAACTCGATGCGGGTGAGGTGCTGGACGTATCGTGGGCTGGAAACACGTCAGCACTGATTTTGCAGCGCTACGACAGGGCTGGCAAGGTCACTATTTCGAGCCTTGGTTCGGTGCCTGAAACGCTCGAAGCGCCGGCGGACGCGATTAGTATTTCAGGAGGAGCCACTCCACAGGCAGTGCTTTTGGATACCAAAGATGAGGTGATTTACTCGCGTTTTGGCGTGTCTTGGCGTAGCTCTACAACGGATCTCCTAGAGGAGTCTTACCCACACTAGTTCGTTGCCCATTCATTAGGGTGTAAGGTGACAGGGTTCCCCAGGGGAGCTAGGGACCGGTGTTTGCACACCTTCGCCGGCGTGGGCTATCGCTACTTCCGTACCTACGTATGGTTGCCTCGTGGTGGCTTTGTTTAGCGAGTTAGTGAATATCATCGCTCCGGCTTCTTGCGTTGGATGCGGCGCGTGGGATACGGCGCTGTGTTCTGGGTGCGCTGCGATAGCGAAACGCCCCGCTAGAGCCGGCCTGGTGGAGGGTGAAATGCCGATGCGCCTCATCAGCCTTGGTGAGTATGAAGGAAAGCTACGCAGAATCATCCTCGCGGCAAAACATGACCGGGCAAACAGGTTGCAAGAGTGGTTGGCGCAGGCAGGTGTTTCGCTAGCGCAGGGGTGGATGACGCATCGCGCGGTGGTGGATGTTCCTCTTGCGGGTAGTCCCTTACTCATTGTTCCCGTTCCATCTCAGTGGACGAGGGCGTGGCGCGGTCTTATGGTTACGCCGCACATCGCTCGCGGGTTTGCAGCTCAGCTTGATCGCGAAGGGGTTGACGTAATGGTTGCTCCGGTGCTGGCCAAGGCTTGGGGTTCGACTCAGGCCGGGAAGTCGGGCGCCCAGCGCCGCGCCCATAGTAACTCGGTTAGCGCGTTGGTGGAGTTGCGCGGGGCGCAGTGCATCCTCGTGGATGACGTGGTTACAACGGGAGCTACGATGATAGCTTGCCGAAAGGCTGTGGAATACGCGGGAGGGCAATGCTTTGTGGGAGCCGCACTCGCGGATGTTCACAATTGCCGTCCGCTAAAGTGACGCCCGTCACCCAATTCGGGTAAACTTAAATAATCAGGCAAAGCCTTTGCAAGGTTTTCGCCGCAAAACGTCTGGTAGGGGGTGGTAACTAAACGCACGGCCAGGCGCGATGTGTGTCTGGCGAATCAGTTGGGATTTTTCCCTCGTATTCCTGGAGGAACCATGGACATCACAGTTGTTGGACGCAATGCCGAAATCCACCCGAATTTCCGCGAGTACGTAGAAGAGAAAGTGTCAAAGGTGACACTGTTCTACCCGCGCGCACAGCGTATTGACGTTGAGCTCACTCACGAGCCAAACCCGCGTCGAGCTGAGACCGCGGAGCGGATTGAACTTACAGTCTTTGGCAAGGGCCCAATCATCCGTGCGGAGGCATCCAGCTCGGATCGATATGCGGCGGTCGACATTGCAACCGCAAAACTGTTTGAGCGTCTGCGTCGCGCACGTGATCGCGCGAAGGATCATCGCAGGCGTTACAACGCTCCGATTGCACCGGAGCTAGGCGGAATTTATGAAGAGCCGGAGGCCGAACCGGATCTGAAGGAGGAGGCGCATCGCGATACGTTGCGCTCGGCTGAGGATCTGAAGATCGGTGAGCCAAGGGAGGAACAGCTTGGGGACTCGCCGGTAATTGTTCGCCAGAAGTTGCATGAGGCTGAACCAATGACGGTTGATCAGGCTCTGTACCAGATGGAGTTGGTGGGCCACCCGTGGTTCTTGTTCATCGATGAAGAGACGATGCAGCCGTGCGTTGTTTACCATCGCGAGGGTTGGACGTACGGTGTGATCCGTTTGAATACAAAGGTTGAAGCCGAATAGGTTTCTACCGGCCAGGGGCGAGGGCGAGCAGTCCTCGCCCCTTTATTGCGCGGGTTCGCGATGAGTTAGGGTGAGCTCGGGGTTTTAGACGCAGGACTGTTGGCGTTGCGATCATTTTCGAGCCGGTCGGGTGCGGCGGCCGCGCGGCTGTCGGTCTACAATGGGAACCAACTGTGTAAGGACAACTTTTGGAGCGCCGTGTCTATTATTGACAAGATCTTGAGGATGGGTGAGGGCCGCGCCCTTCGCAAACTTGAAGCGATTGCGGATCAGGTTGATGCCCTGGAGGACGATTTTCGGGACCTCACTGATGAGGAGCTCAAGGCGAAGACGGATGAGTTCAAGCAACGCCTAGAAGAGGGCGAGACGCTTGATGACTTGTTGGTTGAGGCTTTCGCAACGGTTCGCGAAGCCGCAGATCGCGTGCTGGGGTTGCGCCCCTTCCATGTGCAACTGATCGGCGGCGCGGCGTTGCATAGGGGCAACATCGCGGAGATGAAGACCGGTGAAGGCAAGACGCTGGTTGCAACGCTACCGGCTTATCTGCGCGCGCTGGATGGCAAGGGCGTGCACGTGGTTACGGTGAACGACTACTTGGCTTCCTACCAGTCGGAGCTGATGGGCCGCGTTTACCGCTTCTTGGGTCTTTCCTGCGGGTGTATTTTGGTGGGGCAGACGCCCGATGAACGCCGCAAGCAGTACAACTGCGACATCACTTATGGCACCAACAATGAGTTCGGTTTTGACTACTTGCGTGACAACATGGCGCAGGTGCCTGAAGACATGGTGCAGCGCGGTCATAACTACGTGATCGTCGATGAGGTTGACTCGATTTTGATTGACGAGGCGCGTACGCCGCTAATTATCTCGGGGCCGGCGCAGGGCAATGCGGATGATTGGTATATGACGTTTGCGCGTTTGGTGCGCCAGCTCGAACCTGAGGTTGATTACGAGGTTGATGAGAAGAAGCGCACTATCGGCATTCTTGAGCCGGGCATCGACAAGGTTGAGGATCAGCTAGGTATTGACAACCTGTACGACGCCGCGCACACCCCTCTGATCGGCTACTTGAATAATGCGATTAAGGCCAAGGAACTGTTTAAGCGCGATAAGGATTACATCGTGCAGGACGGTGAAGTGCTGATCGTTGATGAGCACACCGGTCGCGTGTTGCCAGGTCGTCGTTATAACGAGGGTATGCATCAGGCGATTGAAGCTAAAGAGGGCGTGGAGATAAAGGCGGAGAACCAGACCCTCGCTACGATCACGCTACAGAACTACTTCCGCCTGTACCCGGAGGGTTCGCGTGCTGGCATGACCGGTACGGCAGAGACTGAGGCTGCGGAGTTTGTTTCTACCTACGGTATTGGTGTTGTGCCTATCCCAACCAACCGGCCGATGATTCGTAAGGATCAGTCGGACCTGATTTACCCCACTTTTGCGGGCAAGATGAAGGCTGTGGTGGAGGATATCGAGGAGCGCCACAAGAAGGGCCAGCCCGTCCTGGTTGGTACGACTTCGGTGGAGAAGTCAGAGCTGGTTTCGCGCATGCTCAAGGAGCGTCGCATTCCGCACGAGGTTTTGAACGCCAAGCAGCACGCGCGTGAGGCCGCAGTTGTGGCCATGGCGGGTCGTAAGGGTGCTGTTACGGTGGCTACGAACATGGCTGGCCGTGGTACGGACATCATGCTTGGTGGTAACGCTGAGCATATTGCACTTGCTCACATGGCGTCGGAGGGCTTGGATCCGCAGGAGGATGCGGACAAGTACAACGAGATGTGGCCGAAGGTGATGGAATCCGCGAAGGAGGCCGTCGCTGCGGAGCACGATGAGGTTGTGGAGCTTGGTGGCCTGTATGTGCTGGGTACGGAAAGGCACGAGTCGCGCCGTATTGATAACCAGTTGCGGGGTCGTTCTGGCCGTCAGGGCGATCCGGGTGAGTCCCGCTTCTACCTGTCGATGGAAGATGACTTGATGCGCTTGTTTAATGCGGGGCTTGCCCAGCGCATCATGGCTTCCGGTAACTATCCTGAGGATCTGCCGATCGAGTCGAAGATGGTCTCAAAGTCCATTGCTTCGGCGCAGGCGCAGGTTGAGGCTCGTAACTTCGAGATTCGAAAGAACGTCCTCAAGTATGACGATGTGATGACCGGCCAGCGCGAGTCTGTGTACGGTGAGCGTCGCCGTGTCCTTGAGGGTGAAGACATGAACCCGCAGATGAAGTTCTTCATGGAAGAACTTGTGCGCCAGGTGGTGTCCCAGTACATTCCGTCAGACGATGAGCATGATTGGGATCTCGATGGTTTGTTCTCGACGTTGCGCGAGTATTATCCCGTGTCGATTCGTCCGCAAGAGATCGTGGATGCAGTAGGTGAGGGCTCGGGCGCTTCGGCTGAAGATTTTGCGTTTGAGTACGTGTCGGATATCCACAATGAGTACGACAAGATTTCTGAGAAGGTAGGCGCAAATCCGTTAGCTAAGTCGCAGCTTGGAGAGGAGCCGATGCGGGCGTTGGAGCGCCGCGTTGTGCTGGCTTCGGTTGATAAGTTGTGGCGTGAGCACCTGTACGAGATGGATTACTTGAAGGAGGGTATCGGCCTTCGCGCGATGGGACAGCGTGATCCTCTGGTTGAGTACGGGTCTGAGGGCGCGCAGATGTTCCAGGCGATGATGGAGCGCATTCGTGAGGAGGCTGTGAAACTCGCGTTCTCGTTTGCTGGCCAGTTTGAGCTTGCACTGCAGCAGCAGGAGGAGAAGCTTGACGCGGCGAAGGCGTCTGCGGTTGCTCGTCAGGCAAAGGCTTTGAATCAGCCTAAGAGTGACAATGTGATGGGCGATGTGGGCCGTTCTCACTTTGGAAAGATGCAAATGTCTGGCCCTGCTGGGTCAGGGGATTCGGATGGAATCCCAGATGAGGGTTCCGCTTTCCGTCCGAGCGGCCGCAGGCAGGCTTCCGCTCCGTCAGAGGGTGGAGCGGCTCCTGCGATGAATCGCGCGCAGCGCAGGGCGCAAAAGCGCAAGCGCCGCTAAGAGCGTATTAGGATTGTCCGCCATTTGCATTTGCAGGTGGCGGGCTATCTTTACAGGATTTCGAGGGCGGTGGCCACCCATTGTCTTCTGCGAGCTTCAAGGCGAATGGCAACGGCTCGGGTAGTTTCGCCCTTAACGACAACGTGTGTGGTCTCCGCAATGGATTCATTGACCACACATACTCTGGAAGACAGGGCTTTTGTTCTAGCGGAGCGCCCCGCCGGCCCATCCAGTCTGGTGGCGAGAGCGACCTTTCGTTCGATTGCGTCGTAAAGGTCTGGGGTGACGAAGCGTTCTAGTGCGCTGGGATACTTTTGTCCGCTGAGTGTCTCAACGATCGCGAGCGCCAGGGCGCGGCTCCAGTTGCGGGCGTCAGGAAGCTGGTCTGCTCTCCCAATGGTGTCAATTTCAGCCTCAGGTTTTGAGTAATCCCAGGACGCGTCAATCATTGCCCAATGACGCCCCGCAGGTGTGGGCTTGGGCAAGATGCCGTTGAGGGCTCGTACCGGGTTGGGCGCGCGCTTGATCTTGATGTCAGAGGGCCGTCTTGCAGGGCTTTTGCCGCCCTCGACGGTGCGTAGCTCGACGGGTTCGTAAACGGGTTCGAGGGCTGCAAGTGCTGTAGACATTAGAGGTCCTCCTCAGGCAAGGTCAGAGTTGTTCCCGGATAGATGAGGTCGGGGTTGATGCCAATAACGGATTTGTTTAGGTTGTAGATTCTGTGCCATTCGGCAGAAATCTTGGTGGGATCGCTGCTTTGGAGATGGCGGGCGGCTATGGTCCACAGACTGTCCCCATTGCGCACAACGTATTTTTCATCCGAGGCAATGGTCGGCTCAGATTCTCCGGCGGCCGCGTTCTTGTTTCTATTTACCTGCGGCAGAGCATCGGTGGTTTGAGAGTTCGAGGATTCATTTGCCAGATGTGCATGTGAAGCCGGAAGGTTAGCACTGCCGCTGGTGGTCTCTTGCGCTCCTTGGGTAGGCGATGAAGCTTGCGGGGTCGGTGCAGTGGGTGCCGATGGGTCAGATAGCGTGAGGTCGGATGGAACGCTCGTTTGGGATGGGCGAGTCGCTTGTGTCGATACTGCCTGCCATCCCAGATTGTCTTGAACCGTTGTGGGTGCCGGTGCAAACGCTGAGGTAGCGCTCACCACGAGAGATGCCGACACTGCAAGCGTTGCGACCCGCTTCTTCAACACGGATCGGACTAAAGGGCTCGCGGTGTTAACCGCGAGTTCGAGTAGGCGCTGAACGGGTGTGCCTCGCCTTGCAAGAATGAGAAGGATCTCGGTGAGTAGCAGGGAAGTGAGGCTCCACAGAGACAACACAGCTATGGCAAAGCCAAGAAGAGCGGTGATCAGTGGTAGGGCCAACGCGTTTGGATTCAAAGAACTGTGCAAGATTGCATTCGCATCGGTTTGAAGAAGGTCGAACGCATTCGCGTTGTCGATCGCGATCGAGAGTGATACGGCCGCGGTAACAATGAACGCAGCGGCACTGGCCAGCGCAATGCTTGCGCTGGATTTTAAGTTCCTATTCAACTCCATTTCCCCTCTTTCGTGTTAGTTCATATCAGTTCGTGATGATTGATGCTTGCACGCCAGGGGTTAGTAAGTCAATAGCATTTCGAAAATTGGTGGAAAACCCGATGCTGAATCCTGGATGTGTTTCAATCAGGAGATGGATTTCGAGAAGATAATTGCCGGTCTTGCGCAGGAGTTCGCGGGCGAAGAGGCGCTGCAAAGCCGTGAAGAGGTGGCGGAGCTTGCCGAGGCCGAACTGGTTTCGGCGGGGATATCAGATAGGTTGCGGGCCGCAGAAGGCCTTGAAATAAAGGTGTTTTCTTCCTTTGGTGTTAGCGCGAAGGGAAGAATAATCCGCTCTAATCCGGCTTGGGTGTTGCTTGAGGATGGGGCAGTGCAAGAGTTGGTCTCCGCAGCGTCGATAGCGGTTGTTGAAGGGCTCGCAAGAGTGGCGCCAGAGCCCAGTCTTATAGACAAGCGCCTGGGGTTATCGGCTATTTTGCGCCAAATTATGCGGCAGCGTCGCCGCGTGGCAGTGCAGGTGGGAGCAACTTCTCTAACCGGTTTTATTGTTTCGGTTTACATGGATCACGTGGATATAGGGCACGAAGGCGGGGTCTCTTCGGTGTCGCTATCTCACTTGTTTAGCATTCGCCTCCTGCCGGGATTCTAAGCAGATTGGTGGTTGCTGCAGATTTGTGGGAAGCCTAGATCTTGCCCGATTCGATGCGTTCGCGAGTGGCTGCGTACTGGCGCTCAATGTAGTGCTCAAGCTCGGAGGCCTCGATTCGCCAAGTTCGTTTTCCGCCCACCTGTATGGCTGGCAGCTCACCCGAAGAGAGTAGCGCGCGGGTTGCGGACTGAGACAGGTTAAGAGTTTCGGCAACATCCGCAATGGTTAAGAATCTTTGGCTCATGTCCATATTGTCTCACTTCGTTCCAGTTCTGAACAGTCCGCGAATGCAGTTGTGTAAAAGGCCCGCTAATTAACCGCGAAAACTGGTTATTTTGGAGCGCGAATCTCCATAGTGAGACCAAACTGTGGATATCTTCCACAAGCGGTGAAAATTCCTGCATCATTGTCTCGTGTCTAAAGCTTTACCCAGAGTGCGTCGCTCGCACGTGTTTACTGATCCCAGGTTTCTTCTTGGACTTGCCCTGGTTGTAGTGTCGATCCTCGCTACTACTTGGCTGGTGCAAAAGGCTCGCGGAGGCGAGAGCGTTTACCAGTTGAACGCTCCGGTTGCGCAAGGCCAGCCCATTCAAGCCTCTGCTCTTTCAATCGTGTCCGCTCGTACGGGGTCAACGGCGTATTTGGAGGCCGGAGCGCTGCCCGAGGGCGCTGTGGCAACCCGTACCCTCAGTGCAGGCGAGTTGCTTCCTCGTGATGCGGTAGCAAGCGCGGCTTCGCTCGATCGCAGACAGGTTGTAATAAACGTGGCTACGCGCATTCCTTCATCCGTGTCCACCGGCTCCACGGTTGAGGTGTGGGCCGTAGATTCGCCGGATACGCCGCTCAGTAGCCAAACGGAGCCGAGAATGATTGCGTCCTCGGCTATTATTCTTTCGATTTCAGAGCCGGATACAACGCTGGTAAATCGCGCCCAAAGCGTTGAGATTTCAGTGCCCGAGTCGGATTTGGACACAGTGTTGGCAGCAACGGGGTCCAAGAGCTCCCTGATTGTGGTTCCCGCGGGGTAGCGATGGCGGTCAAGGGTGTAATTGTTTGGCTTGACGAGCCCTTTGAGACGGAAGTGATCCGGGAACTCAACGCGCAGTCGTCGAAGTTTTCCGTGCAACGTAGATGTGCGGATTTAGCAGAAGCACGCGCGTGCGTGCGTGCGGGAATCGGCTCGGTTGTGGTCGCACGTGGCGGAGCTCCTGGCTTGGATCGCTCTGTTGTAGATGAGTTTCACGAGGCCGGCGTTTTTGTTCTGCTGGTGGTTGATGATCCGATTACGGCAGCCTCCATCGGGGAGGACGCGCGCTCTGATGCGTCCAGTGCTGAGTTTGTGGTGGACACCCTGACGATGGGGATCCAAAACTGGATGATGGGGCAAGAGAGCCAAGTGTTCTCTGCTCCTACGGCGCCTAGCGACGTTGCTGATTATCAAGGACGTTTGATCGCGGTGTGGGGCACATCGGGTGCACCGGGGCGCTCCACGGTGGCATTGAATTTGGCTCACGCATTGGCCCTTGCGGGACGTGAGGTGACGCTCGTTGATGCTGATGCTCACGCCCCGTCGCTGGCGTTCATGCTGGGATTTGACGCTCCGCAGTCGGGCCTGTTGGAGGCTTCGTATTTACGTAACCAGGGTGAGATGACCCGGTTGGCTTTAGACGATGCGCGCCTGCTGGTTGATGAGCATTTCCACTTGCTTTCTGGCCTGACGCGCGCCGATAAGTGGAGAATGCTCCGCGCTGAAGTCGTTGCGGACGTACTGAGCGAGCTGCGCAAGCTGGGTGACGTGGTTGTGGATTTGGCTGACGGTCTTGCTGATGATGATCCGTCGCAGCTAACTTTTGTGCCAACGCCACAAGACATTAACCGCACGGTTTTGGAAGACGCTGATGTGGTTCTGATTGTGGCTCGTGGCGATGCGATTGGACTGACTCGGCTTACGCACACGCTGTACGAGGCCGAAGAGGCTGGAGTGCGTCCAGACGCTTTGGTAGTAAACCGGGCGCGCACCGCGGGTACGGGCGGATCGGTGAGTCGCCCGATTGATACGGTGCTCGCCTCCATCGCTCCAGTGACTCCTCGCGTGGTGATTGAGGACAGCACGGATGTGGATGAGGCAGTGCTTTCTGCGGCGACGGTTATGGCATCGGGTGAGTCCAAGTTCGCTGCTGGGATCGCACAGATTATTGAGCTGATTGGTACTGGGGAAGCCGAATCTGCCCCGGCGCGCAGGCGTAGTAGGCGTAAGTCGAAGCGGCCGGGCTTTATGTTGTTTGGTCGCAAATAGTTTGGGCCTGTTTTAAACTCGTTTTATGCGCTGTTTCTTGCCTTTGGTTGCGTCTGAGCTCTGTGGGGATCTGCCTGTCCGCGAGTTGGTTACTCCATCTTCTGGAGCGACCTGCGCGGAAGAGCGGGAGTGGTTCGAGTATGAAGCTGCTGTGGTAGCTTCTTTGATTTCGCTGGAGCTTGTGCGTGATTTAGAGGAGCCCACGCAAAGACGCATTGTGGTAGCCCTAGAGGGGGAGCCGGTGTGGGAGAACGCGCAGGCCATCTTGGTGGACGGCCTTGAGTCTGAGCCACTGGTTCGCCGCGCATGCGCGGCTACAACGCAAGAGGAAGCTGATGATGCCGTGGAAGAGCTCACGGATGCTTTCTTGGAATGGTTTGATATAAGTGAGCGCGCCCAGCTCTGCCAGGCATTGAATGCGCGAGAATAGGACTGGCATTCAAGTGCGGCGGCGCTAGTCGGCGGCGTGTATTACAAGTGTCGATCCTTTCGATTTCGCATGTTTGATTTCGATGCCGTCACTGATGCGTTGTTGCATTTCGGCTACGTGTGACACGACGCCTACGGTTCGTCCGGAAGCGCGCAGGCGTTGAAGTCCATTCATGACCTTGTCTAGCGCGTCTTGGTCCAGCGAGCCAAACCCCTCATCGATAAGCATTGATTTTAGGTCCAGACCGCCCGCTTCAGATGAGATTACTTCTACGAGGCCGAGCGCGAGTGCGAGCGAAGAGTAGAAGGTTTCGCCTCCAGATAGTGATGCGGGGGAGCGTTCTGTGTCTGTGCTCAGGTCGATGACTGCGAGTCCAAGTCCGGCGTGCTGACTCTTTCTAGAAGCGTCTAGGCTAACTCGGCGCAGTTGGTAGCGTTCGTTAGAGAACTCCAGTATGTAGGGGTTGGCGGCTTCGAGCACGCGTTCGAATTGTCGCATTATGACCCAGGTGTCGAAGGGGATTGGAGTACCATCTTCGAGTCTTGCCCCCTGCGCAAGCTCAGCGAGGCGTCGGATTGGTCCCAACTCCTTTTCCAACGTCTGCAGGTTTTCTATCCCTGCTCTGAGTTTGCCCGCTTGTCCCTCGTGCTGAGTGAGGGCATTCTTTGCGAGGGCGTGTGTACTGGTGGCTTCTTCGTGGATACGACGAAGCCGAGATAGCGCATTAGTAAGAGGCTTGGGATATTCGGTGCGCACAAGCCCGGATCGCTCGGTTTCTTCGATCGCGGCGCCCGCTTGGCGTTTGGTCAGGTTGTAGTTGGAGATTTGCTCTTCTAATGCATTGATTTCGGCCTGGGGCAGTAGTGCTTCTTGGACTTCGTTAGCGGAGGCGAATGTACTATTTGCCAGGGCTTCGTCCAGCACGGCTACGGCATCCGCGTGCCGGTTGCGAGCATCTTCAAATGCGGTGATTGCCTCGACTATGTGCCGAATTCGGTTTTGCCTGGTGGCGATGCTTTCGCGTCGTTCGGCAACGGACGTGAAGGAGCCACGCGCCTGTTCTACCAGTTGTGAGAGACGCTCAATCTCAGCGGTCTTATTCTCAACGTCTTTGGTATTCGCCGCAATCTTGGCTTGATCACTGGCAATCTGGGTTTTGTATTCTTCAACCTGCACGCGCGATTCGGCAAGGTCTTTACGTAACTGGCTGGCGATGTCGCCTGCTTGTTTGGCCGCTACAACTTGCGCGTCGATGTCGTCATACGCGATCTGTAGTGACGCGGTGTCTGCGCCTGCCTTCTGGTTGAGTTCTTTGATGGCTTCAACGATGCGCTGGTGATCTTCTCTGGTTGCAGTAAGAGACGCTTCGATCCGCGCTACGAGAACCCGGGCCTCGTCAACTTCTTCGCGCTGGATGTCGGTTGGTGAGCCCTCATGCGGGTGAGGATGGTTGGTAGATCCACATACTATGCATTCTTCTCCATCGACAAGCTTCGCAGCCAGCTCTAAGGCGGAGTTGTTTATCCACTTTGCGGCTAGACCTTGTGCTTGGGTGCGAGCCTGCTCGAGTTCCTTTGCTTTGTGGCCAATCTCTTCGGAGATTTCAAGGAGGTGTGCTCTTTCTTTGTCGGCGCTCTTGGAAGCATCTAGACGCAGTGAGAGCTCATTCTTCTGGTCTAAGAGACCTGTGTAGCTACGCCCTTGTTGCTCCATCTGAGCCACGGCGGCTTCAGCATTTTGTTCAACTTGCTTGAACTGATCGATTCTGGCTTGGTGCTCTGACGCTGACTGTTCCAGCTCGACAATAGTTGCCCCAAGCTGTTCAACCTGCGCGGATAGTTGTTCTAACCGCTCGATGTTTTGCTCGGTTTCTTCGAGCCGAGTTAGTTCGCGGGTTAGCTCCTCATCGCGCTTACGAATCGCCTCACAGGAGGAGCCATCGATAGCCCCGCGCGCAGTGCTGCGCAGGTCAGCGTCCTCCTCGTTAATTGCATCAATGCTGGAAGCCGCATCTGCTTTTGCCTGTTCGAGGGCTGTGGTCGCACGTTCTTTGGCAAGCAGGTCTGCGTTAAGTGCAAGTGCTTCGCGTGCGTGCTTCAACTCGGCTTCGCGTTGTTTGTGCTCGCCGGCGGTTTGCTCAAGTTCGGCGAGTTGCTTACGTGCAGCGTTCCACTGAAGCGTGGTGGTTTCAACCCTCTCGCGCTCAGCCTCGGTGGCTTCTATTTCACGCACGTCGGCGACGGCGCGGAATAGCCGGTCTTCGGCTTGCCTTGCTTCAGCTTCGAGCTCTTTAGAGATGGTGAGCGCGTAGCCGATTGCTTCTTCGTAGTTGGCCAGCCTGACTGCAGTGGCTGCTTCCTCACAGATTTGACCGGCCTGAAACGCTACGGCATTGCGCTGCTCGTCAAACTCGGCGCGCGCAGCTTTCGACTGCAGAGTCAAGGATTCGGTGAAACGGCGAAAATGCACCGTGCCGAAAATGTCCTCGAGGACATCTTTGCGCTCCGATGGGCTTGAATGGATGAAGCTTGCGAATTTGCCCTGCGGTAAAACCACAGTTTGGAGGAACTGGTCTAGTCCCAGGCCCACTACGCGCGTAATTTCATCCGTGACGGCGCTTGCCCTGGTCGCTACTTCTTCGCCAGTTCCGACGAATGGGGCGCTGTCAGGGTCATAGCTACTGTCGAGCTTAACCAGGGTAGCGCTTGCAGGTGTCGGCGTCTTGTTGCCTTCTTTGACATAAGCTGGACGCCTGGTGACTTCAAATGCGCCGTGTGACGTTTCAAAACGCAAGCGCACAAACGTGTCGGTGTTGCGGCTAGCAAAGTTGGAACGCAATCGGTCACGTGTAGAGGTTTGCCCTCCAGCAACATTGCCATAGAGAGCGAACGTGATGGCATCGATAATGGTTGACTTACCCGAACCGGTTTGTCCGCGCAGAAGGTACAGGCCGGATGGTTCGAACCGAGTGAAGTCAATCTGGTGGTGTCCGGCGAAGGGGCCGAGTGCTTGAAACTCGAGTGTAAGTAGTCGCATTACTTCTCCTCCTGCAACACGGTTTCCCACGTTTGCTCAATAATGTCGCTTTCTTCAGGTAGCACTTTGCGTCCAAGCGCGAGTTCAAAGAACTCTTCGGCAAGCTCTTGTGGTGTTTTCTTCTCGATCGCCGCTACCGTTCCTTCGATTTGCGAGGTCGGAGGAGTATGTCGAATCAGAAGAGCTTTTGGGTAACTAGCTTTAATGCGTTCGTGAAGATGCTCGGGCCTTGTGAGGTCGGTGACCTCTACGTGGGCGAATCCGGTTTTCGCCCATACGGGTACATCGGACGTAAGCTCTGCAATGGTCCCGCGGATCTGGTGGAGGGAATAGGGTTGGGGCACGGGCACAGTGCGCAGGTCGATAACTCCGTTCTCAATTTCAAGTATAGTTGTGCACTTTTTGTCGCGTGCTTCGGAGAATGAAAAGGGCAGGGGAGACCCGCTGTAGCGGATGATTGGCCCATCAGTGTTGCGTTGCTGGGGCCGATGCAGGTGACCGGCAGCAACGTAGGAAAGCCCGCGCGAAAGTGGCTTGTTTGTGCCCATAGCCTTGAAGGTTGAGGGGGCAATCGACTGCGAACCTCCAACCGAAATGTCACGCTCAGAATCACTGGTTTCGGATCCAGCAATGAATGCGTGAATCATGGCTATGCCCATGCCTTCGCGCTTGGCGAGGTCCGCGTCTACTCGCCGTAGAGCAGCCTCCATAACGGCTTGATGACTGCGAGCAAGGCCGGTGAGCACTCCAGAGTCATCGACCTCATCGGAGAGGCTAACGCGGGCTATATCGGGCTCCAGGTAGGGAATCGGATAGATGTTGGCTACCTCGGATCCGCTTCGGATCACGACTGGCCTCCCTACGTCTGCCGTACGCGAAACGATCTTTAACCGCTCAGTGTACAGCTCCGATCCGAAGCCTAACCTGGCCGCAGAATCGTGGTTACCCGGAATCATGATGACCTGAGTGAGCTCAATGAGGCGCTGCAGTGCGTCCTCGAGCAGATTCATTGACGAGGTCGGAGCAATCGCACGATCGTAAACATCCCCGGCAACTAGGAGCGCATCGGGTTTTTCGAAGCGCACCAAATCGACAATGTGGTCAAGAAGCGTCTCTTGAAATTCTTCCAGCGACTGCTTGTGTAGCGTCTTGCCCAGGTGCCAATCTGCGGTGTGAATTAACTTCATGCCTACAGGTTAGCGAACGGTACGGACAAAAATTTTACTGTCCCTCTTTCCACGCCAGGGTTTGTAGCACCTCATCGTGAAGCAAGCCGTTTGTCGCAACCCCCGTGCCGCCCCACGGTCCGTCCTCGCCCAGCAAAGAGGTGAAACGGCCCCCTGCCTCGGTCACGATGGGCACAAGGGCCGCCATATCGTAGGTTTCTAGCTCTGGTTCTGCCGCAACGTCGCACACGCCCTCGGCCACCATCATGTACGACCAAAAATCGCCGTATGCGCGAGTTCGCCACATGCGATCAGTAAGGTCCAGGAAATGATCTAACCTGCCGCGTGCCTTCCATCCTGACAAGGAGGAGTAAGACAGTGAGGCATCTTCAAAACGGTCGATGGTAGATACGCGAATGCGCTGCCCGGCGTTCACATAATCAAATGCGCCCGAAACTGGCGTATCAGCGCAGCAATCGTTAGAGCCGCAACAGTTTGAAGATTCACGCAGTGCCTGTTGGACGCCCACGTAGGCGCCGAGGCCTTTGCCCGCCCACCAGCGTCTGCCAAGGGCTGGGGCAGATACCACTCCAACTTTTACTTCGCCGTCCTGGGCCAGAGCAATAAGCGTGGCCCACACGGGTACGCCGCGAAGGAAGTTCTTAGTGCCATCAATCGGGTCAATCACCCACTGGCGCGTGGAGCTTCCAGTAACTCCCATTTCTTCGCCAAAAATTGAGTCATCCGGACGATGGGTGGCCAGTAGCTCGCGAATCGCGGCCTCAGTAGAGCGATCAGCGTCGGTAACGGGAGATAGGTCTGCCTTCGTTGCGACCTTTAGATCATCCGATTGAAAGCGAGCCATCGTCACTGCGTCAGCGCGATCTGCGAGGGCGTGTGCCAGCTTTAAATCTGCGGTCGATGCCGTGTTTTGTCCACTGCCATGCAAAGTCTTATCCATGTGTCCAAACTACCCCGCGCGGGCGCGCATGGCCGGGTAATCCCGTAAGCTGAGCAAATGAAATCCAACGCGAAGTTCTTAATGATCACAACGCGCACCGAGCCCGCAATTTTGACCTCCGAGGTCGAAATGCTGAGAAAACTTTCAGGGCTGGACTCAAACCAGCTGGTCTGGCACCGGCTTGAACAGAGTCCGCTCCCACTGCTCAACCTGAATGAGTGGGCCGGCGTGATCCTGTGCGGATCGCCCTTCGACTCGCTCGCCCCGATTGAGAAGAAAACAGATGTGCAACTTCGTGTAGAAGCAGAGCTTCAGGACCTCATGGATCATTTGGTTGCAAAGGATTTCCCGTTTCTTGGCATCTGTTATGGCGTGGGTACCCTGCTTGGTCACCAGGGTGGCAAGATCTCAGAAAAGTATGGTGAATCTATTTCTGCCCCCGTCATTGAGCTCACGCAAGAGGGGCGTGAAGACCCGATAACGCGCGGAATTCCAAACATATTCCGGGCCTATGTAGGCCACAAGGAGGCGTGTGAGCAACTGCCCGAATCGGCAACGCTTCTGGCGCGCGGCGAGGCCTGCCCAATCCAGTTGTTTAAGGTAAAACAGAACATGTACGGCACGCAGTTCCATCCCGAACTTGATTGGCCTGCCCTGAAGTTGCGTATCATCGGGTATGCAGCTTCGGGCTACTATCAGCCGGATGATCAACAGCAGATTATCGATCAGTGCATTGGCTCTGACGTTGCGCCCGCGCACAAAATCATCTCGAACTTCGTCGACATGTACTCGAGCTAGTTCTCCCAGGGTTTTTCTTGCGCGACCTTCAGAGAGGCGAGGAGACGGCGAACCGACTGGACGCGCATATCGCGAATATCCTTGTCATGGCCTCCATTTCGAACCCAGTCGTCGAGGGCACAGTCTGGCGAGTTGGCTAGGTGTTCGCAGCCGCGCGGGCATTCCTCGGTCACGTCCCAAAGCTCATCGAATGCCGCAACGACGGTGTGCGATTCAACGTGTGCAAGGCCAAAGCCGCGCACGCCCGGAGTGTCAATAACCCAACCGCCGCCCGGCATCGGTAGAGCCACGACGGAGGTCGAGGTGTGGCGTCCTCGCCCCGTCACTTCATTGACGTGGCCCGTGGCCCGATCCGCGTTTGGAATAATCGCGTTAATGAGCGTGGATTTACCCACCCCGGAGTGACCGATGAGTACGGAGGTGTGCCCGGTCAGCCGGCCAATGACGTCCTCGTAGCCAGCATGTGCGGGGTGATCCGGCATCATCGAAACGGTGTAGGTCTCAATCCCCAGCGAGGCCGTGAACGTAGCAACGTCATCTGGATCACCCAGGTCAGCTTTGGTCAGGCACACAATCGGAGTTAGTCCCGCGTCGTAGGCGGCGACGAGGCACCGGTCAATGAATCCGGGCCGAACCGGAGGATTCGTCTTCGCCACCACGATCACCATGATCTCGGCATTGGCAACGATGGTGCGCTCGCGGCCTTTTGCCTCGGCATCCTCCGCGGAGCGCGTAAGTTCGCTCTTGCGCTCATTTACCTGCACGATGCGTGCCAAAGTGTCCTTGCGTCCCGTGAGATCGCCAGTCAGCTTCACGCTGTCTCCCACAACGATGCCGCCGCGCTCAATCTCGCGGGCCTTCACAGCGGTGACACGCGTGCCGTCCTCAGCAATCACGTGGTAGCGGCCTCGATCAACCGCAATCACGCGTCCCGTGGGGGCATCCTCATAGCTGGGGCGTCGTTTGGTTCGCGGGCGCGAGCCTTTTCCGGGGCGTACTTTTACGCGCGGGTCGTCGGTTCCAATGTCTCGTCTAGACATTTAGCTCCAGCATTTTCGTCCAAAGGTTTACAAAATCAGGCATAGTTTTCGCCACCGTTTCCACGTTATCAACGTAGATTTGCGGGGCGCGCAGGCCGATAATGGCGCCGAATGTGGCCATCCGGTGATCTGCGTAGGAATGTAGCAGGGCCGGTTCGCGAAGGTTTCCCACCCAGCGGTTTGTACCATCAATTGTGAGGTAGTCAGCTCCCTCTTCAACGTGCACACCCAGTTTTGCCAGTTCGGTGGCGATCGCTTTTAGCCGGTCGGTTTCGTGTCCGCGAAGGTGCCCGATTCCCGTGAGTTTTGAGGGAGTGGCTGCGAACGCGCAGATTGCGGCAAGTGTAGGAACGAGTTCCCCAACCTGGGACATGTCGCCGGTAAACCCGTGAAGCTCTCCGGCGCGCAAGCACAGCGTACCGTACACGGTGCCTTGCGGCACGAGGTTCACGTCGGCACCCATGTTGCGCAAAATAGGTAGCCACTCGCTGCCTGCTTGCGTGGTTTGGAGCGGCCAGTAGGGGATGCGAACGTGGCCTCCGGTAACTGCGGCGGCGGCTAGGAACGGGCCGGCGTTAGAAAGATCTGGCTCGATCACTGAGTCTCGCGCGTTTATATCGCCGCGTTGGATTCGCAGTGCGCGCTCGCTCGTCCAATCGGCTTCTACGCCGCGTAGATGCAACGAGGCAAGCGTCATTTCAACGTGTGGCCGCGATGGTAGCGTGCCTTCCAGCTCAATCTCAATGAATTCTCGATCGCTTGCTAGCAACGGAGCAACGAGTAACAGTGCGGATAGATATTGGGACGAGGAGGATGAATCCAAACTTATGGGGCCGCGCACGTACGCGGGGCCTTGCACGGTAAGGGGAAAGGTTTCGTCGCCCTCATGCGTGATGCTCACGCCGATGGAACGCAGTGCTTTGAGCAGGCCAGCCATCGGGCGGGCATTTGCCTGGCTGTCAGCGGTGAGGCGCACTGGTCGCGAACAACGCGCGGCAATGGCGGGTATGAATCGCATGACGGTTCCCGCAAGGCCGCAGTCAATGCTGATCGGCGTAGAACCGGAAACGCTCGGAATGGGAGTAATCGCCCAGTTGTCAGCTCCGGTCTCTACCTGCGCTCCCAAAGAACGCAACGCCTCAACCATAAGACGGGTGTCGCGGGCGCTAAGTGCACCACAAATTGTGG
This sequence comes from Actinomyces urinae, assembly GCF_900119695.1. Classification (GTDB taxonomy): domain Bacteria; phylum Actinomycetota; class Actinomycetes; order Actinomycetales; family Actinomycetaceae; genus Gleimia; species Gleimia urinae. Next base: position 610,028 of record NZ_LT632547.1, on the reverse strand, counting down.
AGGGAGCAGACGCGAGCGCCGACAACACGAGCTCCCGGTTCGTCAAAGATTTCGAACCGGGAATCGTGACATCGCTATCAACAGGTTTTGTTGCCTGCGGCGCGAGCCAAGGGTTAGGCGTCAAATGCTTCCTTAGCGGCTTCCCACGTTTCGTTGCGTGCCTGCGTTAGAGCTAGCTGATGTTCGCGCCAGTTGGCAAGCTGCCACGTCTTGGAGGGCTCGCCTTCGCGGTCAACTGTTGCAAGAATTAGGCCGCCTAGGGCAGCGCCATAACGTTCCAGGCCGCGGCGGTAGCGCTCTTTTTGGGTGTGGTCCTTCGCGGTCCACACGGGGTTTTGAACCAGTGCAATGGGGACGGCGGTAGCGGCGAGGATAGCGGCGCAGGTGCGCGGTGCTTTGCCAAGCGCAAAGCTGGTGCCAGCCAGAACGGTGACGGCGCCGAGTGCGCGCGAGGCCATTTTTGCATCTGATGTGATTACAGGAGGTACCCCTAAACGCTCAAGGTAGGGCGAGACCTTCTGGAATTGACGTGCGTGCGCATCGGGGTCTTTCACAGCTGAAAGACCATCAACAATAAACGGAGCCACGATTAGTGGCCTTGCAATCATCCGTAAAACCTTCATAGGTCCATGTTACCTACATCTCAGCGTTAGTGGAGGTCGGAAGAAAAATGAGGGCTTTGTTGTTGCCTTAATTGTTGGAGGTGCAAGTATGCTCGATGGTGATGGACAAGAAGGAACAGGTAGACGAGGCCGAGCTTCGCGCACGGTTCGAAGAAGAGGCGCTCCCTTTGCTAGACCAGCTGTACGGGGCGGCGTTTCGTATGACCGGTAACGAGGCAGACGCTCAAGATCTGGTGCAGGACGCGTACGTGCGCGCGTTTAGCTCGTTCAACACATTCAAGCCGGGTACCAACTTGAAGGCGTGGATGTATCGCATCTTGAAGAACTCGTTCATCAACACCTACCGCAAGAATCAGCGTCGGCCGCAACAAACCTCTGATGAGGGAGTGCAGGACTGGCAGCTACTTGAGGCCGCCAATCACCATCCGGTTGCCCTGGAATCCGCGGAGGCCGCAGCGCTTGATTCGCTACCAGACGACACGGTTCGTGAAGCCCTCGAGTCTCTTTCTGACACGTATCGCGAGGCAGTGCTCCTCGCCGACGTTGAAGGGTTTTCTTATAAAGAGATCGCCCAAATCATGGGTACCCCCGTTGGCACTGTGATGTCGAGAATCTATCGCGGCCGCGCGCAGCTTCGAACGGCGCTTGCAGACTATGCGAAGCAAATGGGAATTGGAGTGAAGTAGGATCATGCTTAACAACAATGATTGCGATCCTTGCGAGGAACTGAGCTCCTTCCTCTACGCGTTTGCTGATGACGCGTTGGAGGACGAGTTGGCGTATCGCCTTTCACAGCACTTGGAGACGTGTAGGCATTGCGCGGATCGCGTGGATGCGGAAATGCACGTGCGTGAACTGATGCGTAAGTGCTACGAGAAGCAAGCGCCATCATCGCTTCGGGCGCGCGTGGTTGCGAGCGTGCGAGTCACGCATATTACGCGGCAGTGGGACTAGTTTCAGGTTGATTTAGTCACGTTTGCGTGTTTTTCGGTGGTTTCGCGCCGGCAGGGCTGTTAAAACTTCGCAAATTGTGCGAAAATAGCAAAGCTGTTTAATGAAGTAGGTAGAGGAGTCGAAATGAGCAAGCGAGGCCGCAAGCGCAGGGCACGTCGCAAGAGCGCCGCTAACCACGGCAAGCGACCCAACTCTTAAGCAAAAGCTTCGAGGCTCCCGGATTTTCCGGGAGCCTCTTTTCTTTGGTTTCTATGCCTATTGCCTGGTTCACTGCCGGGACTTGACGGGCCCGGCGTGAAGTGTCACGGCGCTACCCGGCTGAAGCACACCGGCGTTGTAGGCGTTGATCGATATGGAGAGCAGTTCACCGTCCTCGCCCTTAATAATCGCAATCTCACCGGTTGGTGAAAGCACTCGGCGCAGGATTTGCCCGTGAATTCCGCCTCCGGTGTGCCCCACCTCAACGCGGAAATCAGATGGGCGAACCACCACGATTTGATTGCCCTCGGTAACCGTGTTTGCGCCTGTAAGGCGTGTTAAGAAGTCGGAGGAGGGGGCTTGCAACACCTGGGTTTTGAATCCGCTCTCGCTAACCTGGCCCTCTTCTAGGGTGATGATTTGGTCTGCCATGAATGCGGCGTCGGTGAGGTCGTGGGTGACCATCACGGCGGTGGCTTTAGCGGCGCGGATGCGCTCGCGCAGGACCAGGCGAAGGGGCCAGGCAATCTCAGAGTCGACGGCGGCAAAAGGCTCGTCCAACAAAACGAGATCGGGGTTTACAGCGAGGGCGCGTGCTATTGCGACGCGCTGTGCTTGACCTCCGGAGAGTTCGTTTGGCAGGCGGTCCTTTAAGTGCAGGCATCCTACGGCTTCGAGCTCAGCGAGGGCGCGCTTGGTTGCCGCCTCGGAACTAAGACCTCTGATTCGCGGCCCGAACGCCACATTTTGACAAGCTGTTAGGTGGGGGAATAGAAGTGCGCGTTGCTCTAACCACACGATTGTGGGGTTTTCTCCTAGGTTGAGGCGCCTGCTTCCACTAGAGGGCGCTAAGGTTCCGGCAATCAGTTCGATTCCGGTTGTCTTGCCCGAGCCGTTTGGGCCAACGATAGCCGTAATCGCGCCTCGCTTTAGTTTTGCATCGATATGAACGTGTCGTTTGGATACGCCCGCGTTTATTTCGATCCCAACTGGGGCGTTTTCCCACTGTTTTAGTGACATGTCGAGTTCGCTCAACTCGCACATGGTGTCCAACTGGTTTTGGTGCGCAGATTCAGGTTCCCGCCCGCGCACTTCTTCACTGGACCTTCGCGCAGATGCCCTTGCAATAGCACTAGTTATAGCGATTACAAGGCCGGCAACTAGAAGTATCACGGTTGCGAGGGCTAGGGCAGTGCCGGTGTCAATTTCGCGCTGCAGATAAATCTCGAGGGGGAGAGTGCGGGTCACCCCCTGCAAGGACCCGGCAAACGTGATGGTTGCGCCGAACTCGCCGAGGGCGCGCGCGAAGGTTAGCGCTGTACCTGAGGCCATTGCGGGAACAGTAAGGGGTAGCGTGATCTCGAAGAATATACGAGTGCGAGAAGCTCCCAGGTTGCTTGCCGCTTTTTCGAGGTCACGTCCGCGTGAACGCAGTGCGCCTTCGAGTGAGACAACGAGGAACGGCATGGACACAAACACTTGCGCCATGACCACTGCGATGGTGCTGAAGCCGATCTCAATGCCCAGTACGTGCAGGTAAGAGCCAATCAGGCCGCGCCGGCCAAACGTGACCAGGAGCGCAAGACCGGCGACGACGGGCGGCACAACCATAGGGAGCGTGACCAGCAGGCGTGAGGCGCTACCCAAACTTGCGCGTGCTCCGTGGCTGGTGTGGGCGAGGATGTGCGCTAAGGGGATTCCAAGAAGTAGCGAAATGATGGTTGAGGCAAAGGTTGTTTTGAGGGATAGCCAAAGAGCATCTCGTGCGGCTTCGCCGGCCAACAGTGCAGGGAGGTCTCCCCACTGCACCTCGGCGAACATGCCAATAAATGGCACTACCACAAAAGCCAGCGCTATCGCTGCCGGAACTCCAAGCCAGGGCGCGGGGCCGGCCGCGGCCTCGCGCCTGTTGCTATGCTGCCTGCTCAAGATCTTCCACATTTGTGCTCGCCCGCTTTTCATTAGTTCGTCCCGGCACGGCGGGTTCCATTTGGCCGGGTGGCGGCGTTTTGCCCAACGTGCCGGGACGGTTGTGTCCTGCGATCCGTAAGGCTACGGCCTGGCGAATCCGTACTGCTTCAACAGCTCCTGGCCCTCATCTGAAAGCACAGCCTCAATAAACTTGCGTGCGAGTTCAGGAGACTTAGAGTCCTTTACAACAGCGATGGGGTACTCGTTTACGCCCTTGACGTCGATGGGAATAATCTCCACCTTGTCGCCGGCAGCGATAGCGTCGGTCATGTAGACGAAGCCTGCGTCGGCCTCGCCCGACTCGATCTTGCCGCGCACGTCGGTTACCTTCTGCTCTTCGGATACCGGCGTGAGCTCGATTCCGGCCTCGTCAAGCACCTTGTTGGTCAGGTTGCCGCAGGGTACTTCCGCATGGCACTTGATGACCTTTGCGGACTTCAAAGAGTCGTCGAGACCCGTAACCCCACCCGGGTTTCCTGCCGGAACGATTAGGGTAAGTGTGTTCAGTGCGAACGGTTCGGGCGCGTCAACGAGGTCCGCATCCGTTGCCTTATCCATGTTGCGCGTGTCAGCGGAGGCGAATACATCTGCCGGGGCGCCGTTCTTCAGCTGGTCCACTAGGGTGGAGGAACCCTCGAACGAGAAGGACACCTTCACGCCCTCATTTGCGGGCTCAAAAACTTCCTCGGCGATCTGCGGGAAGACCTTGTTTAGCGAGGCCGCTGCAAAAACGGTTAACGTCTGCGGCTCGGTGCCTTCCTTATCTGCCGGGGCGGGAGAGCCCGAGCATGCTGCGAGCATCATCGATGCGGCGGTGAGGGAGGCGAAAACTCTAGCTGTTTTCTTCATGTTCATACTCATTGCGAATCTAGGGAAGGCTTACGGAAACGTTGGTGGACTTCACGCCGGCAACGGCGAGCGAGCCTACCTCGAGCTTCATTTCTTGCGCGGCCTCGGTGGAAATTAGAGAAACGATTCGGAACGGGCCACAGATCATCTCGACTCGGGTCATGACTTTATCGGAGGTGATGTCTGTGACGATGCCGGTCAGCTGGTTACGGATGGAGTTAACCTCTGTGCCACGCGTAGAACGATCGTCTTTTGCTGCGATCTTGCGAATGTACTCAACTAGGGACTTGCCATCGATCAAAATGCGCCCATCCTGGCGCGTGCCGTTAATCGCGCCATCTTCCACTAGGCGTCGAACTGTGTCGGTGGATACGCCAAGTAAAGTGGCTACATTTGATACTCGTAAATATTTCACATCCCAAACCTTATATCAGCAAATGCGTTATTACTATCGCAGAGAAGGCGCATTTGCGTTATTGAATGTTGCGGTGTGAGATGACTGCGGAGGATCAGGCAAGAGCGCAGTTTAGAGCGGAATGTATTGCACTAGGTCGCCCTGTGCCACTTCATCCACGTCGGCTGCAATAACCGCAAGTCCGGTAGCCTGGTGCAAAGTGGCGATGAGGTGAGAGCCGGAGGCTTGCGAGTGGGTTGGGTAAACCGTAATTCCGCTCGTGCTCAGTTCGGCGCGCATGGGGGCGTACTGGCGTCTATTCTTGGCAGACTTGAACGATGTGCCGGCCAGAGCGGGTACCGCCTGCAGCTTGCTTCCGGGACGGCCGGCCAATATGGAAATAATCGGGCGCACGAATAACATGAACGATACGTAGACCGACACCGGATTGCCGGGAAGACACATGACGGGCACGCCTCGGCCATCCACGTTAATGACGCCGTGTCCTTGTGGTTTTCCGGGCTGCATGGCTACTTTTTCGAAGGTGAAGTTGTGTGTCTTACCGACGATTTTTACAGGATCGAACGCTCCGGCAGAAACCCCGCCCGAAGTAATGATGAGGTCCGCATTGCGCCCCACCTTGTTAAACATCTGCTCGAGATGCTCGGGCGCGTCGCCGGTGCGACCTCGATACGTTACCTCCGCTCCCAGCGAGCGTGTTAAACCGTCCAGCATGATCCCGTTCGAGTCAGGAATCTGACCGTGAGCGATATCGATCCCGGGATCCTGGAGCTCCGCTCCCGTAGAAATAATCGCAATCCGAGGCTTCGGAACTACCGTCAGCTTCCCGTATCCTACCGAGGCGGCAGCGGCCAGCACCTGGGGAGTAACCACAATTCCCTCCTCAAGAATAGGACTCCCAACGGCAACGTTTTCACCGGCCTTGCGTACGTTTGTTCCGGGCTGGACAGCGCTGAATATAGTGACTTGGTCCGGCATTTGCACCGGGCCGGGTTGAATGTTGGTGTCTTCAACTTTCACCACCGCGTCGGCGCCATCGGGTAGGGGAGCGCCCGTCATGATACGCGTTGCAAAGCCGGGCTTTAGCGTAGCGTTGGTCGTGGCTCCCGCGGCAACGTCCTCAAGAACGGGCAGTGTCACCCCGGTATCTTTTGACGCTGCCTGAACGTCACCTGCGTGCACCGCAAATCCGTCCATCGCAGAGTTGGTGAAGGGCGGCACCGCAACTCGGGCCTCGATACTCGCTGCCAAGGTGCTGCCAAGGGCAGATTCGAGGGGCTGTTCTTCTGCTGGAAGGGGAGTGATACCTGAGGTTACTTGCGAAAAGTAGTCTTCAACGCTGATCAAGGATTCTCCTAAAACTCGACGAGCCTAACTCCGGTTTCGCGCACATCTACAAGAGCGAGGCGGCGCACCAGCACCCCGGGTATGCCACACACAATCTTAATGACTTCCATCGCCATTAGGGATCCGGCAACTCCAACGAGGGGGCCGAGCACGCCCTGCGTTGCAGCTGTGGGGGTGGTCTGCGGATCTGGCAATTGCGGGTACAGCTCGCGCAAAGTAGCCGTTTTCTCGCTAGGATCCGCGGCAAGCGGGCGCGAAGCGAACGTGGTTACCATCGCCTGCATTCCCACTGCGCTGCTCCACACCAACGGCTGACCGGAGGCTTCACAGTAATCGGCCAGCATGAACTTTGTTTCCATATTGTCCGAGGCTTCGACAACCACGTCCACGTCACCAAAAATACGTGCTGCGTTGTCTGCGTCTACACGTTCACAGACAGTATCTACAGTGATTTCGGGATTGAGAGCGCGGAGCGTTCTAGCCGCAGATTCAGCTTTACGCCACCCAATACGCTCGGTGTCGTGCAAGATTTGGCGCTGCAGGTTGGATTCCTCAACTGCGTCAAAATCCACCACTTTCAAGTAGCCGGCTCCCGCCGCTGCAAGATAGTAGAGGACGGGCGAGCCCAATCCTCCGGCCCCTAACACGCCAATGCGCGCATTTTGCAAGGCTGCTTGACCTGGGGCGCCAAAGTCTTTAACTAGAATGTTGCGTTCGTATCGTGAACCCATAGGTAAACCGTAAGCTAAAACCAGTGACGTGAAAAACGCTAGCGCATCAAGGAGGCACTGTGGACCTGAAAGCTTGCGTAATTACCATTTCGGATCGGGCATCCCAAGGAGTGTATGAAGACCGCTCTGGGCCCGTTGCTGTGCAGATTCTGCGGGAGGCGGGATTTAGCGCGGGGGCGCCTGTGGTGATTCCTGACTCGATAGAAGCCATCCAGCGTTCGATTAGTGAGGCCGTAGCTGACGGAGCTCGCCTCGTGCTAACCACGGGCGGCACCGGGGTAGGGCCGCGCGATTTCACCCCCGAGGCCACGGCGCCACTCATTAAGCGTGAGCTTTCCCATCTAATGAGTGCGATCGTGTCTAAGGGATTGCAACACACTCCCCACGCCCTCATTACGCGCGGCTTGGCTGGTTTAACAAAAGAGGGCGCACTCGTGGTGAATGCGCCCGGCTCAACCGGTGGCGTTCGCGACGCGGCTGAGGTCGTGGTGACGGTCGCCTCCCACATCTTGGCTCAAGTGGATGGGGGTGACCACTAACCGCTATTCATCGCGCACCCAGTTGCCGGATCGGCCCCCGGATTTCGCGATGATCTTGCACTCTTCAATGGCGGCGGAGCGATCCACACCTTTCACCATGTCGATAATTGCGAGGGCGGCAACGGTGACGGCCGTGAGGGCCTCCATCTCTACCCCGGTGCGGTCCGCGGTGCGAACGGTGGCTTTGATCGCAACGTGATCGTCTTGCAGATCCAGCTCAACCGCTGCGCCATGAACGCCAATGGTGTGGGCCAATGGCAACAGTTCGGGGACGCGTTTAGCTGCCGAAATGCCGGCAATACGCGCAACTGCCAGCACGTCTCCCTTGGGCACGGTGCCGTCGCGTAGTGCCTGCATTACTGTCTCGGATGCGGTGACTTTACCAACCGCGGTTGCCTCGCGAACGGTAGGCACTTTTGCGGTGACATCAACCATGTAGGCCTCGCCCGCATTGTTAAGGTGAGTGAACTTCATTTCGTTTCTACTTTCTTTCAAAGCCGGGCGGCAGCCAGGACCCAAATGGATCTTGCTCAACGTGCCTGCATGTGGGGCACAGGTCTTCACCGTCATCTTCGAATAGCGATTGGCATTTGCGACACTTCGCGGTTTGCACGCGCGCAACTTCCACGCGTTTCATTTCAGCCAGGGAAAGAGAGTCTCCGCGGCTTATCGCACCTTCGGGGCATAGTTCGATACACCTCGCAGTACCTTCACAGATCGTGCGATCGTGTATCAAAACAGCGGTGGAGCTACCTTTTTCATTTGTATTTTCGAGGGCGAGGGCGTGGGTTGGACACGCGGATACGCACACGCCGCAGGCAGTGCAACTACTGATTATCAGGCGTGGCGCGCTTGGGGGAGCTGCAAACTCGTCAGCTATTTCAGGCTCTATTCCCAGGCTTACGAGGGCGGCGCTCAGTTGCGCACTCTCGTTGCCGGAAATATCCACGGGTAATGAACTATCCGAACTCAGCCCAAACAGTGCCCGCCGTGAAACTGGAGCAGAGTTCGTCAAGACCTCCTTCGCGGGGCGGAATCGAGGGGGTCTTCCCTGGTACTCGCTGATCCTTGGCCCGAGCAGGTTCTGCCATACCTCGAATCGTTCGCGTGCCCGCTCGTGGTTCGCGCACTCGCAAGCATCCACATCAACGCTGAGCGCTTCGGCCCCACAAGCTAAAATCTGCGGGGCGAGGGCCAGCGGAGTGTCGGCAATGCATCCTTCAACGCGAAGGGGCGTAGTGGATTTGTTGTACGTTCGGGTAGCGGAGCCACAGATGAGAGTTATGACGGGCTCCTCATCGCCGATCCAACTAAGCAGACTCGCATTCATGAGTGGAGCTCTGTTCGCGATATTGCTGTGTTAGCAAGACTATTGGGCCGCATTTGTGCCTGCTGTTTCAACGAACGCGCGAACGCTATCAACGAAACCGAGCGTGAACTCGGCAACGGCCTTGTACAGGGCGGTTTTTGCGTGCTTGCGAACGTCCTCAACAACTCCTCCCGCAAACCGATCGAGGTGGTCAAATAGGAAGTCGCGCATTGCCGTGCGAATTTCTTCCGCGTCCTCGCCGGTCTCTAGCTGCTCGGCAGCACGTCTCGCGAGGTCGCTCAAAAACGCGATTTCGAGGCCAATGTGATCATCGGGTTCGCGGTTAAAGTTGGGGGCGCGAAGCCCGAATTTCGCGTAGGCGGCGCGCACGGCAAACGTTTCTTCTTCAAAAACGAGACCCTCTTCAGACGTGCGTACCGATTCGTACGGTTGTGCGAGGGCTCGGCCGGCTCCAACGAACAGGTAGAGGTGGTCGCGTTTGATTTCTTCTTCGCTTTCGGGGCGCGAGCTAAGAAGGGTGCGCACTCCTTGAATAGAGTTTGAGTCAGTGAGGGGCCAGTCGTTCAGCATTTGAGCAGAATACATCGCTTCGCGTAGCTGCTCTGCGGGAGCACTCAGATACAGCTGAGATAGTACTTTGCCAGCTGCCGAGATGCGTTCGGCCTGTTCCACAGCTGAAACGGTCATGCCTGCCAATCCTCACATTAGTTGCAATGTTTAGTTCTGTTAGTTTATCTAACCTTGTATGTCCGGTGCTGGTCGTACTCGGTGAGCGGTTGACCTCCGTGCGGCTTAGAATTGCATAGTTGCAGTATTGAAAGAGCATCTAGCGCACTGAGATTTAGGAGGTCACATGGGGCGCAGAGACGATCCACAGAAAATGGAACGCATGCGTGAGTGGCTCACGCGCGCCGCGCAAACAATCGAGGTGGATAAGGATGTCGTTCTGGATCTAGAAGTCGATTTGTTGAAGCTCGCGCAGATGACTGCGCATAACACCTCGCGTCCGGGCACCCCGCTCACCGCTTTCTTGGTTGGTTTAGCTGCCGGTCAGGCTGGCGGTGACAATGAAGCCACGGTGGCAACGGCACGCGCTAAAATCGCTTCTTTGATTGCTGATATTGAGGAAAATTTCGTGGAGGAATCTAAGTGAGCGGTGGCCGCGTTGTTCGCGTTGAGATTAGCCCGGAACCTTTTAATGAGGCCGAGGTCGTAGCTGCCACTACGGATGACAAGGCAGGCGCAGTTATCACGTTCAACGGTGTGGTTCGTAACCATGACCAGGGCAGGGACGTGGAGTCAATCGAGTATTCCTCGCATGAGATTGCACAAGAGATTTTGCGTGAGATTGCTGAGGAGATTGCTGGCCGCGAGGGAGTACATGCTGTTTCCGCGGTTCACCGCGTTGGGCATGTTCGAGTGGGGGAGACTGCGATGGTTGTTGTCGTTGCTGCCTCGCATCGGTCAATGGCGTTCAGTGCCACCAGTGATTTTGTGGATGAGATTAAGGCTCGCGTTCCGGTTTGGAAGAAACAGAATTTTCCAGATGGTAACCACGAGTGGACAGGCATAGCTGACATCCAAAGTTCGAGTTGATGCAGATAATAGCGTGAGGGCCACAAACGAAGTGTTTGTGGCCCTCAAATGCATGTCCTTACCGGCTTATATTCCGATCCTGTTCATCTCTCCGTAGAAGAGGAACCTGGCGATGATCTCGCTGATGGTTACGAGGGCAAAGCTGGTGAGGGTGAGGGCTAGCAGTGACTTGTGCTGGCTACCCTCGAGGTTCTTGTGGGTGGTTAGGGTCAGGTAGAGGCCAATGATGCCCGCGCCGATGATAAGCAGGACTAGGCGAATGGCGTACCAGGTTGGCGATGGATCAACTTCGGCGGGGTTGGGCCCGGCCGGTTTCGCGGCGGCGTAGGTGCCAACCACTAGTTGGAGTGCGAGCATCGCGATAGTGGTAATTGCGATCCATTTGGTTGCCTGGTTGGTCAGGCTGATGGTTTCGCGTTCAGTTTGAATATCTGCGCGTGCCTGCGCCGGATCGTTCGAGCTCTTGTTAGCCCCGGTTAGAGCGTGGTCCAGTTTGGGCCATTTTGTTGAGACAATCGGCCAGGCACTGAAAGCCAGGGCGATTGCAAGACTACCGGTTAGGGCCGCGCTGATGTAGAAGGTGGCGGGGGTGGTCCAATGGTTCCATGCAGGAACGGTTGGAAGCATGTACACGTGGGCCATTACCCAGATGAACCCCAGGCCCCAGATGGCGGTGAAGATAGCTAGTGCGTTACGGATTTTTGCGTTGAACCAGCCAAACCAGGTGGCAGCTGCAAAGATGAATCCAAGTACGGCAAAGCCAGCGCCAAACAGGATTTCACGTGCCAGCCACGAAGTGGCGACGTGACGGATCGCGTTGGGCGCATTCAGGGGATTGCCAAGGTGGAACATGGAAGCAAGCAATGCTAGCACCATGACCGGTCCGATTGCGTAGAGGGCAGGCTTGGCCAAACGATCTACAGTCTTACTGGAGTACTTGGTCTGCGCGAATAGGTTTACTAGGCCTAGCGTGACAAAAGCTCCTACCGCCATTTGCGCAAGAATGGTGAAAGCTGTTAATGGCCATTCATGAACGTTCACTTTCTAGACCTCTTCTCGGTTAGCGATCTCACCGGAGGGGTTGTTCCACGGTTGAGCGTCGCGGTGGGGTGTAACTACTAGGTTCGGGTTGGTAATAGATGGATCTGGTAGCGGTGCCACGGCTTGGATGTCGCCGTACTTTTCGCGTAGCTCATCTATCGGCCCCCAGTCCAATGCACGGGAGGGGCAGGCATCTACACACGCGGGGTTTTGTCCCGTAGCACGGTAGTCCGAGCAGAGGTCACATTTAGTCATGTAACCCAGATCCGCGTTGAACTGCGGGGCCGAGTAAGGGCAGGCCCATTCGCAGTAACGGCAACCAACACACTTACCCGGATCAACGGTAACAACGCCGTCTTCGTCCTGGCTCATTGCGGTGGTGGGACATACCTGCACACAAATCGGGTTCTCGCAGTGATTACAAGAGATGGAAGTGTAGTAAGAGAACACGTTCGGGGTGAACGTGTCACCGTCTTGTTGCCAAGAGCCTCCCGTGTACTCAACTACGCGCCTCCAGTTCACACCAATGGGCGTGTCGTGCTTGTCCTTACAAGCGATCTGGCAGGCCTTGCATCCGTTGCAAGCGGTTTGATCAAAGTAAAAACCAAGTTTTGCAGCCACAATAAACCTCCTAAGCCTTCTCTACCTGAACGAGGGCAGTGTGTTGGCCGTTGCCTTTAGAGACCGGCGTTGGGTGCCAGCTAGTCAACGTGTTGACTGCGCCACCGGCGTCCACGCCGTCCTTATCGAATCGGCTCCACGCGCCCTGAGGAAGGGAAATAACTCCGGGAGCGATACGGCTGGTAACTCGTGCTTGAATGCGAACCCGTCCACGATCGTTACGGATTAATACCTGGTCACCGTTTTCGATGCCGCGCTCCTTGGCATCGATGGTGTTGATCCACACCATCTGGGGGTGCGCTTCATTAAGCCACGACAGGTTGCCGTAAGTGGAGTGCGTGCGCTGCTTGTAATGGTGACCAATGCACTGCAGAGGATATTCCTTGTTTGTGCGTGCATCTTCCGCACCTTCCCAAGTTGCAAGGTGCTTCGGGATTGGCGAAATTTCGTCGCCCGGCTTGGCATCGGGGAACTCCCACGTCTTTGCCATTTCTGCCAGCTGTGTCGAGTAAATCTCGATCTTGCCCGATGGTGTCTCAAGCGGGTTGGCTTCGGGATCCTCACGGAAGTCCTTTAGCGCAATCGTTGTGCCCTCGGGGTTCTGGTAGCGGTATACGCCGATTTCGCGTAGCTCGTCCCAGCTCGGGAACTCGGGGTGCTCGCGAACCGTTTCGGCCTGCATCTTGCGGGCTAGGGTTTCTAGGTCGTCCTCGAACTCTTTTTCGAATCCGAGTCGCTTTGCAACCTCGCGCACCATTTCGTATGCGGGCATCGAGTTGTATAGCGGATCGATAGCCTTGTCCACGATGAGCAGGTAGGCCATGTCGCCCGTGTATTCGGAGGGCACGAGGTCATGGCGTTCTGCTGTTGTGGTGTCGGGTAGGACCAAGTCGGCAAGCTCTGCGCTTCGCGTCATTTGGTTGTCGATGGCGAGGATGAATTCACACTTGGTTTCGTCTTGCAAAAGTTCGCGCGTGCGGTTGAGGTCCGCGTGCTGCGAGCCCGGCATGTTGGTCCCGTAGTTTAGCAGGAACTTAATGCCGGTGTCTAGCTTGTCTACGCCGCGCACACCGTCACGGGTTGCGGTCATTTCTTCACCGCGATCGATTGCCTCGGTCCATCCGAAGCAAGAGATCTGCGCCTTGCAGGGGTTCTCGCCATTGTCGAGCCACTTGGTAATTGGCCAGTAGTAGCCTTCACGTCCACCCGTGCCGCCGCCTGCAATGCCGACGTTACCGGTCACGCAAGCGAGTAGGTAGATCGAGGTTGCCTGGTTCTCGCCATTGGCATGGCGTTGCGGTCCCCAACCCTGGGAGATGTTGCAGGCCTTCGCACCTGCAATCTCGCGGGCGAGTTGGCGGATGGTGTGCGCGGGGATGCCGGTGATCTTAGAAGCCCACTCGGGGGTCTTCTCAACGCCGTCTTCGCCCTTGCCTTCAATGTAGGAGCGGTAAGAGGCGTTCTTTGGAGCCCCTTCCGGCATGTGATCCTCGTCGAAGCCAATCGTGTACTTGTCCAAAAATTCCTGGTCGTGCAGGTTTTCTTCGAGCATCACGTGAACCAGACCGGCCACAAGAGCGGCATCAGTTCCGGGGCGAATCGGCACCCACTGATCGGCCAGTAGCTGAGCGGAATCGGAGTAGCGGGGGTCAATCACGATGATCTTGCACTTGCCGTGCTTCTTCGCCCACAGTGAGGTGAACGTGAGACCACCGCCCGACATGCGTGTTTCCATCGGGTTGTTACCCCAAAGGACGAGGAGGTCGGAGTGCAGTGCGGCGTCCTCGAACGAGTTTGAAATCTGCTCGTCGGGGGAGCCGTAGAAGTACTTGGTGATCGTGCCAATCTGAGCGTAGGAATAGTTACCGTAGTAACCGAGGTACCCGCCCATGAGGTTGAATAGCTTCTGCCATCCCGCACTGGTTGCAATGTGGGCGTTCCAAGTACCCGAACCGTAGTTGCGGTAAACCGCCTGCGGACCGTACGTGTCGTACGTGTACTTCAAGCGCTCAGCAACTAGGTCGAAAGCCTCATCCCAGGAAATCTCTTCCCATTCTCCTGCACCACGTTTGGTGCCTTCTTTACGCTTTAGAGGAACCTTAATGCGGTCGGGGTTGTGAATGCGCTGACGCATTGAGCGGCCGCGTACACACGCGCGGATCTGACGGGTAAATAGGCCGTCGTCACCCGTGTTATCGGGAAGCACGCGAACAACCTGTCCATCTTTAACCTGTAGTCGAAGTGGGCACCTGGAACCGCAGTTGATAACGCAGGCGTTCCAAACTGTCTTTTCTGCTTCCGGGTGGCCTTCAACGGCAAACGCTTGGTTTACTTCACCAATGCCCGGCTTGCCGGAGAACACTGCGGGGGATGAGGCTAGCGCGGTCGCGGTTCCTGCGACGGCGCTCCATTTCAAAAATGAACGACGGGAGGGGCCCGATGCGCCCTCTCGTGGTTTAACGTCGGCCAAGGACACGATTTCCTCCTCAAATCTGCAACTTTCCTTGAATCCTATGACTGGCTCATTTTGTGTGACTCATATCCCTATGTTTCTGCCAGAAAGTCACGTTGCGCATTTTCATAAATAGAAAACCGTGGTGAAATTAAAAACAATCGTGTTAATAAACTCGTTCTTAGATGCGCAAAATACGGTATCGATTGACCCACTAAAGGATTGTCTCAAGAAAAAAGGCGTCACTCGGGTTTCGAGCAACGCCTGCAATTAGGTTTAAATTATCCCCCGGCGAATGGAGGGAGGACGTCGAGAGTGTCGATCGATTCTGCGGAATCAGTTGGGAGAACCTTCTTGCCCTCAGCCAGTAGCAATGAGCGGGAAACAACTCTCTCTAGCACGTCGTTTCCCGCACTAACCTGCTGGAGTAGTCCTGCAACGGTTGGTGCAGGTTCGACGCGAATGGTTGAGCACCCGGCGGCTTCGGCCGCGCCGGCAAAGAGGCGTATCGTAGCCACTATCCACCAATCCTTGACATTGTGCGTTTCGGGGATTGAAAATCGGGCCTGCCCATGCCGTGCCCGGCTTGCTTCTGTTCGGTGGCACCCATCCAAATGCTTGCCAGCTCTTCGTCACTGGCTCCGGCTCTTAGCGGGCCACGTAAGTCTGTTTCCGTGGTTGCAAATAGGCAGGTACGGATCTGCCCATCAGCCGTGATCCGCGTGCGGTCACAGTCCGCGCAAAACGGGTTCGTTACAGAAGCAATGACGCCCACATCTCCGGCGGGGTGGTCCGCGCTCGCGGCTACGTCCCAAAGCTCGGCTGGAGTTGAACCGCGTGGCGTTGAGGAGGGAGTTAGCTCGAATTTCGTTGAAAGCCGCTCCAAAATGTCGGCCTGCGTAAGTAGCTGGTCACGCCTCCATGAATGGGCGGGGCCAAGCGGCATGTGCTCAATGAAACGTAGGTGGTAACCGTGGTCGAGGCAGAAGGCTAGAAGCTCGACGATGTCGTCTTCATTGATGCCCTTCATAGCAACGGCATTGATCTTGATTGGATTCATTCCGGCATGGTCTGCTGCTTCGATACCACGCAACGCGTCGGCTAGTCTGTCCCGCCTGGCAATGGATGCGTACCGCTGCGGGTCAAGAGAGTCGAGTGAAATGTTTGCCCGTGACACGCCGGCTTTAGCAAGCGCTTCGGCGCGCTTGTCGAGTCCAAGTCCGTTGGAGGTAATCGAAATCTGTGGCGGCGCGCCCAAATGGGTAATCATGGCCTTGGTCTGTGAAACGATTTGTTCAAGCGAGCGGCGCAGTAGAGGCTCCCCTCCGGTAAAGCGCACCTGCTCGATACCAAGCATTTCGATACCGACACGGATCAAGCGCAGGATTTCTTCATCACTCAAAGTGTTTTCCGTTGGAAGCCACTCCAGGCCTTCGGCCGGCATGCAGTATTGACAGCGCAGGTTGCAACGGTCCGTCAAAGAGACACGCAGATCGCGAGCAACACGACCAAACCTGTCAGCTAGAACCCCTAACTGCGTATTTGACTGCATATCACTCACATATCTTCATGAATAAATTGACTAACCGATTCTATGCACGAGGAGGGAGGCCTATCCACTCGAACCAGTTGTTGTGCAACACGATCCACGCCAGTAGCCCATAGCCCGCCTGGTTTGGCAGGCCGGTCTGTGACATCGCGAGATCGTCGTGCCACTGGTCGTGTGTTAGCAGGGGCGAGAACGTGTCCACAAAGGGGATGGACCTGCGTTCGGCAACCTCGCGGCAAGCGCGTACAACCTCTGACAGTTGGCGCGAATCGGAAGTTTGAAGTGGGGGAGGTCCCACAATCATTACTTTGATGCCCAGTTGGGTAGAAACATCCACCATATTGGCAAGATTGAGGCGGGTTCGGGGTGTGGAAAGCCCAGTCTCCACATCTTGTTTGCCGACGGCGATGATGAGGCGGTTATCGGCCCCGTCTTTGAATCTCGGCATGCACTCGTTTTCCCAGCGCTGTGACATTTCGGTGGTGGATTCTCCCGGCATGGCAAGGGGAAACACGTTCATGGTTTCTGGGACGTTGGTGCGTGCAAGCACTCTTCCAATCCATCCGAGGGCACGAGGGTCACCCGTTCCCGCTACGAGTTCGTCACCGATCACGCAAAGCCTGATGTCGTTCACAATCGTCTCCTTCAGCCCTTCACAATACACGCAAAGCGGGGCCGGCTAACGCCAGCCCCGCCCCGTGGTCTTTTAGCGTTCGAACGCGCCCTCCATCAAAATCTCGTGCTGGTACTTATGCAGAGCCATGGTGCCAGCTGCCGGAGATGCGGCCGCCGGGCGTGATACTACCTTGACCTTGCGGTCGATTTGGGTGAACAGGTTGAGCGCCAGGAACGGCCAAGCGCCCTGGTTTTGCGGCTCATCCTGCACCCATACCAGTTCGGCGTCGCCAAATGGTGCAATCGCTGCTTTCAGTTCATCTAGCGGAAGCGGGTAGTACTGCTCCACTCGCACGATCGCGGTCTTGCTATCACCGCGACGCTGGCGTTCCTTCACGAGGTCGTAGTAGACGCGGCCCGAGCACATAATCACTCGATCAACTGCTTGCGCGCCTGCGGTGATGGCCTCGTCCGCTTCACCGATTACGGACTGGAAGTGGCCGGAGGTGAAATCCTCAACTGCGGAAGATGCTGCGGAAAGGCGGAGCAACTGCTTGGGCGTGAACACGATCAGTGGCTTACGCGGGCGCTTGTACGCCTGCGTTCGAAGCAGGTGGAAGTAGTTTGCCGGAGTGGACGGCTGGGCGATCCACATGTTGTCTTCCGCAGCCAACTGCAGGTAGCGCTCGATGCGTGCCGAGGAGTGGTCCGGCCCCTGGCCTTCATATCCGTGGGGGAGCAGTAGCGTCACGGAGGAACGCTGATCCCATTTCTGTTCCGCGGATGAGATGAACTCGTCAACGACGGTCTGCGCGCCGTTAGCGAAGTCACCAAACTGGGCTTCCCAAAGAACCAGTGCTTCAGGGCGCTCCAGCGAGTAGCCGTACTCGAACGCCATTGGTGCGTACTCAGAGAGCGTTGAGTCGTTAATGTCGAGCTTAGGCTGCTCGTCCACCAGGAAGTTCAGCGGCGTCCACTCGCGACCATCGTTGTGATCGTGGAGGACGGCGTGGCGCTGCACGAAGGTAGCGCGGCGCGCGTCCTGGCCGGACATGCGAACCGGGGTGCCTTCCATGAGTAGCGAGCCAAACGCGATCAGTTCACCAAAGCCCCAGTCGATCTTGCCCTCGCGCGACATCTTGTGACGCTTTTCGAGTAGCTTCGCAAGCTTGGGATGCGGCGTAAATCCTTCTGGGATGGCTAGGTGTGCATCACCGATGCGTTCAATAACTTCGCGGGTTACTGCCGATTCCCAACCGATCATCATGCCTTCGCCCGCGCGTTGCGCTTCGGGGCGTTCCAGGCCTGCAACGGTTTCGCCCGACACTGCGGCCTTGTCCGCGCCTCTCGTTTCTTCGAGGATCTGGTCCAGTAGCGCGTTGTATTCGGCCAGTGCCTTGTCGGCCTCTTCTTCGGTAATATCGCCGCGGCCGATAAGGTCCTTGGTGTAGCGGTCACGTGTGGTGAGCGTGCGGTCAATCAGGGAGTACATGACCGGTTGGGTCATCGACGGGTCGTCGCCCTCGTTGTGTCCGCGGCGGCGGTAGGTGACCAGGTCGATGATGACGTCCTTGTTGAACTTCTGACGGAACGCGAAGGCGAGTTTTGCGACGCGCACAACCATTTCCGGATCGTCACCATTTACGTGGAAGATTGGAATCTGCAGGCCTTTGGCCATGTCGGTTGCGTACTTCGTGGAGCGCGCCACCGTGTTCGGCGTGGTGAAGCCGATCTGGTTGTTGATGATCACGTGTAGTGTGCCGCCGTTGCGGTAGGCGGGGACCCTGCTCATATTCAGGGTCTCATAAACTACACCCTGGCCGGCGAATGCGGCGTCACCGTGGATCAGGATTGGCAGAATCGGCCAGCCGGGCTCGTTCAGCTTGTCATGCTTTGCGCGAGCAACGCCCTGCAGTACACCGTCGGCAGCTTCGAGGTGGGATGGGTTAGCGGCGAGGTAGACCTTCGTTGCTGCGCCGTCGTCCGAAGTGAAGATACCTTCGGTGCCCAGGTGGTACTTAACGTCACCGGATCCAAGGACAGAGCGAGGATCCTGGTTGCCTTCAAACTCCGAGAAGATCTGGCCGTAGGATTTGCCGGCAATGTTGGCCAGCACGTTCAGACGGCCGCGGTGTGCCATTGCGATGGCAACCTCAGCGATCCCATCGTGAGCGGCCACCCAAAGTACGCGGTCCAGAAGCGGAATCAGCGACTCGGAACCTTCCAGCGAGAATCGCTTTTGGCCGATGTACTTGGTTTGCAAGAAATGTTCAAAAGCTTCGGCCTTATTCAGCATCGTCATGATGTGACGCTGGGTTTCAAGCGTGGGCTTCTCCCAAGGCTTCTCAACGTGCTCCTGAATCCATTCGCGTTGGGCCGGATCAACCATGTGCATGTATTCGATGCCGGTGGAGCGGGTGTAGGTGTCGCGAAGCTGTTCGAGGATTTCGCGTAGCGTCATGTGGTCGCGGCCGCCAAAGCCGCCGGTTGGGAACGAGCGGTCCAGGTCCCATACGTTCAGCCCGTACGTCGACAGATTGAGGTCGGGGTGGCGGCGAACCTTGTAATCGAGCGGGTCGGTGTTGGCGGCGAGATGACCGGCAACGCGGTAGGCGTGGATAAGCTCCACAATGCGTGCGGGCTTGCCCTTCTCGCGCTCCTCGTTGTATTCCTTGTCGCGCTCCCAGCGGTATGGCACATAGGGAACCTGCATAGAGTCGAACACGCGGTCGTAGAACCCGTCTTGACCGGCAAGCTTGCGCGACACCATTCGCAGAAGTTCTCCAGAAGCCGCGCCTTGGATGATGCGGTGATCGTAGGTAGACGTCATCGTCATGATCTTGCCAACGCCCATTTTTGCAAGGCGTTGCGGTGAGGCTCCCGCCCACTCGGCAGGGTAGTCCGTTGCGCCTACACCAATGATCGATCCCTGGCCCTTCATAAGGCGGGGAACAGAGTGCGTAGTTCCGATTGTTCCCGGGTTGGTAAGTGTAACGGTGCCACCCTGGAAGTCGCCGGCGCCCAACTTGCCTTCGCGAGCCCGCTTAACGATGTCCTCGTAAGAGGCAACGAACTCGGCAAACGTTAGCGTGTCGGCTTCTTTGATGACGGGAACCATGAGCATGCGGTTCCCATCTTTCAAAGGAATATCGATTGCGAGGCCGAAGCCAACATGCGCGAGGTGCTCAACGGCAGGCTTATCCTTTTCGTCAAACGTGTAGCGCACGTTCATTGACGGCATCTCTACTAGGGCTTCAACAAGCGCGTAGCCGATGAGGTGGGTAAAAGAAACTTTGCCGCCGCGAGTGCGGGCGAGGTGGCCGTTAATAACCGCACGGTTTTCAATCAAGAGCTTGGCAGGAATCTGACGGGCCGAGGTTGCAGTGGGCACCTCGAGGGAGCTTTCCATGTTCTTCGCAACGGCGCGGAACGCTCCCTTCAGGGTTTCGGTCTCATCCTCGGAACGCGTCTCATTGTTGAGTATGGACGCGGCACGAGCCTTTGCAAGGCGGGTGTAGGGCGACGTTGCCTCGGCGACCTTGGACTTAGGAATGGGAGGGAGGTCTGCGCGAGTCTCGTCGATAGCGTTCGGGTTGAAACGCGACGCGGACGCGGCGATTGGAGCAGAGGCCTCTACGGGAGCGGAGTCCGCGGAGATCCTAGACGGATCATGGGGGGCAGGCGGGGCCGGAGGGCGGGGTGCTGCTTGAATCGGGCCGGGTGTGTATTCTGTCATCGCTCTTGTTTCCTTGGGCTCGCGATATTGTCAACGATTCCAGTTGATCGCTTCGATGGTGATCGGGCGTTGCAACTTCAATCAGTTTAGGACGAATAATCCCCGTTTTCTCTTGATATAGAGAGATTTTACAGTTATTTGCTCAACTGATAATCGCCTATGGCTTGGACCTTAAAAGTTGAAGGGGATTCGAGGCTTTGAAAAAGACTTAATTGGGATCAGAAAAGCCAGGGTCAATGAGGTAATCAACACCTATTGCGCGCGTGTATGGAAAAACGGTTAAGCTGGGATAGATGCATAAAGATGAGCCTCCTCGAAGTTTTAGGCCGGTGATGAGCCGGTGATATATGACGTTCTTATGCTCCTATTTGGAGTTGTTCTCACGCTGGGCACAGCTGTTTTTGTTGCCGCAGAGTTTTCATATGTGGCTTTAGATGTTGCGTCGGTGGAACGTCGGGCAAATGAAGGCGACAAGAAGGCGAAGCAGGTTGTTAAAGCACTGCGTATCCTGTCCACCCAGCTTTCGGGCGCGCAGGTGGGTATTACGCTAACAACCATTCTGCTGGGTTACACCACGCAGGTGTCTTTGATGAACCTGTTCACGAAGATGTTTGCAAGCTTTGGCCTCGCTCTCACGCTTGCCACCAGTATCGCGGTAGTGCTGTCCGTCATCTTCATAAACGCGTTCTCCATGTTGTTCGGCGAGCTGGTTCCAAAAAACATGGCTCTTGCCGATCCTTTCCACACCGCGAGCCTTGTTACGCCGGTGCAGGCGGCGTTTACAAAGCTGTTGCACCCACTTATTAAGGTGTTGAACGATACTGCAAACGCGGTGTTGCACGCTATGGGGATCACGCCGATGGAAGAGATTTCTTCCGCCAGGTCCGCGTCAGAGCTTGCCGCATTGGTGCGCCACTCCGCGCAGGAAGGCACGCTAGACACCTCAACTGCGACGCTACTTACCAAGTCGATTGGCATTGGAGAACTAACTGCGATAGACGTGATGACAGACCGTGGTCGGATGGTCTATTTGAGCGAGTCTGCCTCGGCCGCCGACGTAGTTGAGCTTGCGCGCACTACGGGCCACTCGCGCTTCCCGATCGTGGGTGATGACTCGGACGATATCGTGGCTTTCGTGTCGCTTCGCCGCGCTATCGCGGTTCCTTGGGATAAGCGAAGCGAAGTATCTGTACTCTCTTCCTCGCTCACTTCGGAGGTGCTCCGCGTACCGGAAACCCTAGCGCTTGCTCCGCTGCTCCTTATGCTCCGCGCAGAAGGTCTTCAAATCGCGGTGGTCGTGGATGAATACGGTGGTACTTCGGGAATCGTCACGTTGGAAGATGTTGTAGAAGAAATCGTGGGTGAAGTTGCCGATGAGCACGATCGCCGTCGTCACGGCATTCGACGCCAGAATGATGGCTCGTGGAAGGTACCCGGCACTCTTCGTCCCGACGAGTTGCTGGAACGCACCGGTATTTTCGTTCCCGAGGACGGTCCGTACGAAACCCTGGGTGGGTTCATGATGCTCAAGCTTGGCCGTATCGGCGAACCTCATGACAAAGTGCAGGTTGAAAACACAACTTTAGAGATCTTGCGTATGGATGGGCGCCGCATCGATCAGATACTGGTGCGCGCAGCTTGGCCAGAACAAACGGATGAGGGCAAGGAGGATGCCAAATGAGTATCACTGCTGGCCTTCTAATCACGCTGTTCCTGCTCCTTTTGAATGCGTTTTTTGTGGCCGCCGAGTTCGCTGTCACCTCTTCGCGTCGGGCGCAAATAGAGCCGCTCGCAGACGAGGGGAAACGAGGCGCCAAGACGGCCCTGTACGCCATTGAGAATGTTTCGTTGATGCTGTCGATCTCCCAGCTGGGCATCACGATCGCTTCAACCTCGTTGGGCGCGGTTGCAGAGCCTGCTATTGCAAGGCTTGTGGAGCGTCCTTTGCACTCCGTGGGACTTCCAGCCGCGTCCGCGCATGCGGTTGCGTTTGTTTTGGCCTTGTTACTGGTGTTGTACTTGCACGTGGTTTTTGGGGAGATGGTGCCGAAGAACATGTCGGTTTCGGCTCCTGATAAGGCGCTGTTGATTCTGGCTCCGCCACTGGTTGCGATAGGGCACGTGTTGCGTCCAGTCGTTGTGAGTCTTGACCATCTGGCGAACTGGTTCGTGCGCTTGTTCGGTTTGGAACCTCGCCACGAGGTTGCCGCGTCGTTCACTGCCGAGGAGGTTGCCTCGATCGTCGAGCTATCCCAGCAGGAAGGGACGATTCACGATGAGATCGGTCTACTGAGCGGAACACTCGAATTCTCGGAGGAGCACGCTGGTGACGTGATGGTGCCGGTTGACGAGCTGGTGAGCGTGCCACGTGACGTGACGCCTGCCCAACTGGAGCGTGAGGTAGCAAAAACTGGTTTTTCACGCTACCCGGTGGTGGATGAAGAGGGCATGCCGGTCTTTTATCTCCACTTGAAGGACATCTTGTTCGCGGACCCGGATCAACGCGACTTGCCATTGGATGAGTGGCGTTTTAGGGAGATGCCGGTTGTTCAGGCAGATGACGAGGTAGAGGACGCACTGCGCATTATGCAAGGCTCGGGTACGCATTTGGCGGAGGTTGTAAAGGACGGCCAGACGGTTGGCGTGCTCTTCTTGGAGGATGTTATTGAGGAGTTGGTCGGCGAGGTTAGGGACTCGCTCCAGCGTGAAGATGTTCTCATTGAGCGCAACCTGGATACGTGAGTCGAACTTGGGCTTGTAGCTCATTGGTGCCAGTTTGAAGCGATGAGCGTGAGTCTGTGCACAGCTTTTTCAAACGGGTTGATCCGCGAGGCTCAGCGTTATAAGTTCGTTATGTATTCACCGTGTGAGTTCGTGTGAATCAACCTCTTATTCCGCACTGTTGGGAAGGGATCTGTTATTTTGCCTGTGAATGGTTCTCCAAACGGCTCGCCTTTCCCTACGCGTCGTCAGCTTCGCGAGCAGGCCGAAGCGTCCTCGAAGCGAAAGATCCAAAAACCAAGTTGGTTAAGCCTTTTGAAGGGCGGTCTTGTAGCCGTTGTTGCGGCAGCTACCGTGGCAGTTCCGCTAACTGGTTTCGTTGGGCCAGAAACTTCAATTGCGCTACCTTCAAAGGTGGTAGCTTCACCGGCCGCACAATCCTCGTGGGCTAAAAGCGCTGATGTCGTTGTTGCGGAGGCAGAGGGGTTGCGTGAGGTTGCGGGTGCGGCCTCGAGGGCAAAGCTTCGCACCCCACTTGAGATTTCGCAGTGCTTGCAGGTGATGCCCGCTAACGGTAACCGCTCGGTGTCAGAGTCGGCACCTATTGTCTGGCCGCTACTTGAGGGAACGTTCAATATTGCGTCCCCGTTCGGTTATAGGTTTCACCCGGTTCTGGGTTATTCCAAGTTGCACGAGGGGCTGGATATGGCCGGCCCGAATGGTACCCCTATTTTTGCCGCATCAGATGGCGTGGTGCAGGCATCGGAGCCCATGGAGGGCTACGGTTATTGGATTTTGATCAAGCATACTAAGTCCGATGGAGAGGTGTTTTACACCGGTTACGCTCACATGTATGCCGAGGATGTCCTGGTGAAGGCTGGGGATCAGGTACACGCGGGACAGCGGATCGCTTCGGTGGGTAACACGGGCACTTCTACGGGCCCACATCTGCACTTCGAGGTGCATGATAAAGACAATCAGCTGGTGGATCCGATGGTGTGGTTGCAGCAAAATAATGCTCGCCAGCCGGGCCAAGGTTGTGACTAGTTTATGTATGACGTTCCTCGTAGAGGAGCCCCGCTGGTTGTAGCTCACCGTGGTGGCGCTAACTTGGCTCCGGAAAACTCGTGGGAAGCATTCGAAAATTGCGCTAGGCTCGGTTTTCAGTTCGTGGAAACGGACGCTCATCTGACGGCTGATGGCCACGTTGTGCTGATACACGATCCGATTCTGGATCGAGTTTCGGACGGTTTTGGTCTTGTCTCGGCTCACACGTTGGAAGAGTTGCAAGACATGACGATCAACGGCTCTGCGCGCGGCCCGGTTCTCCTCGCTGACATCTTGCAGACCTTCCCTCATTTGAAGCTAAATATTGATGCGAAAGAAGAGGACGTTTGGCGTCCAATGCTTGAGGTCATCCGCGCTCACGGAGCGATGGATAGAGTGTGTTTAGCCTCATTTGATTCGGGCCGCCTGCAACGTATTAGAGAGGTTGCGCCGGAGATTAGAACTTCGCTGGGACAAGTGGAGGTTGCGCGTCTGTTCCTTGCGGCGCAGACACAGACGCCGCGTCTGGTTGCACGGCAGGATTGGTCGCGCCTCGGAGTAGTAGCTGCACAAATTCCGTTAAAGATTGGTCATATCCGGCTGGTGTCTAAACGCTTTGTTAGTTTCGCGCATTCCTTTGGCATTGCGGTGCACGTGTGGACGCTGAATGAGCCAGAAGAGATCGTGCAGGCGCTAGATGCTGGTGTGGATGCGATCATCTCGGACGATCCGGTTTTGGTCCGTGAGATTATTCGCGCCCGCAAATCCATGTGATCGTCGGTCTCGTTTAACGGTTTCTCTGCCTGACTGGTACGATTACAACGGCTTTTCAGATAGCCAGGCCCCGATAGCTCAGCGGATAGAGCGTCTGCCTCCGGAGCAGAAGGTCGCAGGTTCGAGTCCTGTTCGGGGCGCTTTGCACTTCGCGATGTAAGCGCGTTAGGACCCTTTTGCTGGGCCATATTTTGCTTGCCAACTATGTTCCGCGGCTTCGTGTAATAATTAGGTAAACAATCTTTCTTTGGAGGTCGCAATGCGCGTGCATATTGCAGCTGATCATGCTGGATTTGAGCTTCGTAACTACCTGATTGAGATGTTGAAGGAAGGAGGCCACGAAGTCGTTGACCACGGTGCAACAGAGTACGATGCCCTCGACGCATACCCAACGATGTGTATTCCTTGTGGCGAGGCGGTCGCGGCTGAACCGGGTTCACTTGGCATTGTGATCGGTGGTAGCGGTAATGGCGAACAGATGGCGGCGAACCTCGTGAAGGGTGTTCGTGCGGCACTGGTGTGGAATGAGGCCACCGCGGTGTTGGCTCGCGAGCACAACGATGCGAACGTGATCGCTATTGGTGCCCGTCAGCACACAATGGAGGAGGCCGCTCACTTTGTGAATGTGTTCCTTGCCACCCAGTTCTCGGACGATTCTCGTCATGCTTACCGGATTGGTTTGATGAGCGAGTACGAGAACAACCACTGATATAAGGCAATCGAGGGCAGGTCCAGGTTTGGGCCTGCCCTTTTGTTTGCCTTGACTTCGGGTGGCTTTGTTCGCTCGGTGGGCGCTGGTTACGCGGGGCGGGGGTTTGCCTTTAAGATTGGGGGCGTGACTCCTAAAGATTTAGAAAAGCTTATCCATGAGGTTCTGACCGGCTGCGTGAGCGACGGTGCGATTAGTTTGGATGCCGAGGACATCGAGCAGGATGTGACGGTGGAGCGTCCGCGTAACCGCGAGCACGGTGATTGGGCAACGAATATAGCGATGCGTCTGGCGAAGAAGGCGGGGATGAATCCGCGTGAGTTCGCGCAGATTATTGCGAAGCGTTTGGCATCCGAGGCCGGTATTGCGCAGGCTGAGGTGGCGGGCCCGGGCTTTATTAATGTCCGTTTGGATGCGGCGTCGGCCGGCGAGCTTGCACGCACCATTTTGGAGGCGGGCAAGGAATACGGCCGAAACGAGTCCCAGGCTGGCAAGCATGTGAACTTGGAATATGTATCGGCTAATCCAACCGGCCCCATTCATCTTGGTGGCGCACGTTGGGCAGCGGTTGGCGATTCGATGGCCCGCCTGTTGAAGGCAGCTGGCGCGGACGTTACTCGCGAGTACTACTTCAATGATCACGGTGCGCAGATTGATCGTTTTGCCCGCTCGCTGTATGCGCGTGCAAAGGGGCAGCCAGCGCCCGAGGATGGTTATGGCGGCCAGTATATTGAGGACATCGCGAAGCAGGTGATCGCCGACTCGCTTGCGGCTGACGAACCAAATCCGCTGGATTTGAGCGAAAACGAGGCCGTGGAGGCGTTCCGCGCTCGCGGCGTGGAGCTCATGTTCACCGAGATTAAGGTGAAGCTAAAGGAGTTCAGGTCTGAGTTTGACGTGTTCTTCCACGAGGATTCTTTGCATGAGTCCGGTGCGGTAGATGAAGCGATTCAGATTTTGCGCGAGCGGGGCCACATTTTCGAAGAGGATGGCGCCCTGTGGCTTCGCACCACCGAATTTGGTGATGATAAGGACCGTGTGCTGGTGAAGTCGGATGGCGACGCAGCTTATTTTGCGGGCGATCTGGCGTACTACTTGGACAAGAGGGCGCGCGGGGCCGATAAGGCCGTGTATCTGCTGGGTGCGGATCACCACGGTTACATCGGTCGCATGATGGCTATGTGCGCGGCATTTGGTGACGTTCCGCATGAGAACTTGGAGATTCTGATCGGTCAGATGGTTAACCTGGTCCGCTCCGGCAAGCCGGTGCGTATGTCAAAGCGTGCGGGAACGATCGTGACGCTCGATGACCTGCTGGATGCGGTTGGCGTGGATGCGGCTCGTTATTCTCTTACTCGCGCGTCGATGGATCAAAACCTCGACATTGATCTTGACTTGTTGTCGCAGAATACTAATGACAACCCGGTTTACTACGTACAGTACGCGCATGCTCGTACAGCTAACGTGGCGCGCAACGCGGAGGAACATGGCGTTACTCGTAGCGCCGAGTTTGATCCGGCGGCGCTTTCACACCCGGCAGATGGGCAGTTATTGGGTGTGCTCGCGCAGTACCCAACGGTGGTTGCTCAGGCGGCGGAGTTTTTGGAGCCGCATCGCGTGGCGCGCTACCTTGAAACCCTTGCTGGCGCTTACCACACTTGGTATGCGCAGTGCCGCGTGACGCCGCGAGCGGACGAAGAGGTTGATACTGGTCACGTGGCTCGCCGCTGGTTGAACGATGCGGTGGCGCAGGTTCTGCGAAACGGCCTAGATCTCCTTGGGGTATCTGCCCCCGAGCGTATGTAGAGGGCCGCTGGAATGAGCCACGACCTCAGTAATCTTTTGGCGCCGAGGCCAAGCGAACGGCCAGATCTATGGCCGTGGAGTGCACGGCATGACGGAACTGGGCTTTCGTTAGGTAAAGTCAGTGCTTTGCAACTGGTGGAATCATACGGTTCGCCGCTGTATGTTCTGGACGAAGCCGATCTGTACGGCCGCGCGAACGTGTGGGCTACGGTTATGGCCGAAGAGTTCTGGGACGGCTATGGCATGGGCGGAGGCTCGGCGTACTACGCGGCTAAGGCCTTGATGAGCGGGCGCGTGATTGAACTGGTCACCAGCGCCGGCATGGGCGTAGACACGGCGAGCTTGGGCGAATTGACGCTCGCGCTTCGTGCGGGTGCAGATCCTGATCTGGTGGGTTTGCACGGGAACAACAAGTCGGATGAAGAGCTACGTTTGGCGATCAGCGCGGGAACCCGTGGCATTGCGCGAATTGTGGTTGATTCAATAGGCGAGGTGGAGCGGGTTGCTCGCATTGCGAAGGAGTTGGGCCGCCGCGCCCGAGTGATGATTCGGGTGACTACGGGAGTACATGCCGGTGGTCATGCGTTCATTGCAACCGCGCATGAAGACCAAAAGTTTGGCTTGTCGTTAGCGGCGGGTACGGCTCTGGAGGCTGTCCGCAAGATCGCGGCGCATGATTCGCTTGAGTTTATGGGATTGCACGCCCATATCGGATCCCAGATTCGTGACCTTGAGGCTTTCGCCGAGTCCGCCTCGCGCTTGTTGTCTTTGGCACAGCAGTTGGCTGATGAAGGCGTGGTTTGCCACGAACTTGATTTGGGCGGCGGCTACGCGATCACGTACACGGGACAAGACCCTCAGCCCCTCGCGCCAAAGGATATTGCGCGCACGCTCGCGGGCGCGGTTCGCGAGGCATGCGAGAAGTTTGATCTTAAAATGCCGCATGTGTCAGTGGAGCCGGGGCGGTCGGTGATCGGCCGGGCTGTGGTGACGCTGTACCGGGTGGGCACGGTTAAAGATGTGCCGATTGAGGGAGGCTCGCGCCTATACGTCTCGGTTGATGGGGGTATGTCGGACAACATCCGTCCCGCTCTTTATGAAGCGAAGTACACGGCGCTGCTGGCCAACAGGGTTTCGGATGCGCCGCCGCGTCTGGCTCGCGTGGTAGGCAAGCATTGCGAGTCTGGTGATGTGGTGGTTTCTGATGTGGCATTGCCCGGTGATATTCACGAGGGTGATGTGCTTGCTGTGCCCGCAACGGGTGCATACGGGCATTCGATGTCGTCGAACTACAACATGCTGACTCGTCCGGGCACACTCGGCGTAGGCATGGGAGAGCCGCATTGGCTGATTTATCCGGAAAAGCTCGAGGATTTGTTTGCGCGCGACGCGGCGCTAAACACCACTGAACTGGTGGAGGAAAAGTGAGTAGTGTTCAAAAGATTGCCGTTCTAGGTGCGGGCACAGTTGGTTCGCAGGTCATTCGTCTGATTGAAGAGCACCAAACGGATTTGGCCGCACGGGCGGGAGCGCGCTTGCAGGTTCAGTCGGTGTTGGTGCGTGATGTGAATGCGAAGCGTGATTTTGAGGTTGATCCTGCTCTACTCACTACGGATGCGAATGAGGCGATCGACGGGTCCGACATCGTGATCGAGCTGATCGGTGGTATTGAACCCGCATTCACATACGTGAAGCGTGCCCTCGGTAATGGTTCAACGGTGATTACTGGCAACAAGGCTTTGCTGGCTAAGCACGGCGCGGAGCTTTATGAGCTTGCCGAGCAAAACGACACGGATCTTTATTACGAGGCTGCCGTGGCCGGTGCGATTCCGATTGTGTACGGCTTGCGTGAGTCGATCGCGGGTGACCGGGTGAATCGCCTGGTTGGAATCGTGAATGGCACTACTAACTTCATCCTTGACCAGATGACCACGACGGGTGCTACGTACAAGGATGCGCTGGCAAAGGCGCAGGAGCTTGGTTTCGCAGAGGCAGATCCAACGGCCGACGTTGAGGGGCTCGATGCGGCTGCGAAGTGCTCAATTATGGCTTCGCTCGCATTCCATACACGCGTTTCAATGGCAGATGTTAAGGCGCAGGGGATTAGCAGTATTACTGCGGAGGACATCGCGCAGGCTGCGAAGTCAGACATGGTAATTAAGCTGATCGCGGTGGCGGAGCGTTCGAGCGCGGCTGGTGAAGAAGGCATCACTGCGGCGGTATACCCCGCTTTGATCCCGGTTTCCCACCCTCTTGCCACGGTTGCTGGTGCGTTTAACGCGATTTTGTTAGACAACGAGTCTGCTGGCCGCCTCATGTTCTATGGCCAGGGTGCGGGAGGCGCTCCTACGGCCTCAGCGGTGCTTTCCGATTTGGTGGCGGGCGCTTCACACCGCGTTCTGGGCGGCCACGCTCCGCGCGAGTCGCGGTACGCGAAGCTACCGATTTTGAGTCCGGGTATGGCGTCTTCTCGCTTCCAGGTTTCTCTGCTGGTTGCAGATAAGCCAGGCGTGCTGGCCGAAGTTGCAGGGGTATTTGGGCAAAGCGGCATTTCGTTGATCACTGTCTCGCAGGAGATGACCAAGCCGGGGGAGGCCGCGCGGGTAACCCTGTCTACCAGCGCCACGTCCGGGAAGAGCATGGACGGAGTCCTCTCTAAGCTACGCGATTTGCCCGTGGTGGATGAGGTCGCATCGGTGTTCCGAATTGAGGGTGAGGCATAATGCGCCTCACAAATGATTTTGTTCGGGTGAAGGTGCCGGCGACGTCGGCAAACTTGGGTCCGGGTTTTGACCACGCGGGGTTGGCGCTTGGTATTTTTGACGAGGTCGAGCTACGCGCGGTTGTGGGCGAGACATTCGTGCAGGTGATGGGACACGGCGCGGGAAAGGTTCCCGAGGGCGAGGACAACCTGATTGTTCGTTCGGTGCGCAAGGGGCTGGAATACCTGGATATGCCGCAGGTCGGACTGCGGATGGTAGCGCGTAATCGGATTCCCCACGGTGCGGGTATGGGTTCGTCAGCGGCCGCCGCGGTGGCTGGTTTGATGTTGGCGCGTGGCCTGGTGGGCGAAGAATCGATGTCGTTGGACGAGGTGTTCCAGCTGGCCACGCAGATTGAGGGCCACCCGGATAATGCTGCCCCGGCTATTTTTGGCGGAGTAACGTTCTCTTGGATGGGAACGGAAGCAAAAACGGTTGTGAGGCCGCCCCGCGCAGACCTTGACGCTTGGGTTTTAACGCCAAAGTTCGCGGTTTCAACCAAGCAAGCGCGGGCGGCGCTCCCGAAGCAGGTTCCGCTCAAAGATGCCACGTTTAATCTTTCGAGGGCGTCGCTTCTTGCTTTGATTCTTTCGGGTCAAGCGCCGCTCGAACATCTGTTGGATGCGACTGAGGATCGTCTTCACCAGGCGCAGCGCGCTAAGGCAATGCCATCAACTTATGATCTTGTGCAGTATTTGCGTGGCGAGGGTCTACCCGCTGTAGTTTCCGGCGCGGGCCCGTCGGTGCTCGTGTTTGGAACGCTTGATCCACAGCTTGTGGATGAGGCGAAGGCTGCCGGCTGGACGGTAAAGAATCCCGGTATTACGCCCGCTGGCGCGTCTATGGAGGCTTCCCGCGAGGGTGGGGAGAGTCCGAATGCAGGCCTGTAGGGCTATGCGGGCCGATCATATTTTTAAAACGAGTGTTTTACTGATAGCATTGGGGGCGGTTCATTGAGCCGCTGCTAACTACTGTTAGCTATCTAAATCTTCCATCTTGCGTTTATCGCCGGGAAGAATGCATTCTCATCCTTTGTGTCGCTTTCTTCCCGCATTGATGATGGAAACGCTCCTGCTTTAACAGCAGTCTTTCATGGCCTTTGGCCGGTAAAAGTAAGGAAATTCGTTGAGCGAAAACCCAACTACTAAAAAGCGCCCACTGTCGCAGATGCGTCTTGCTGAACTGCGTGAAGCTGCCAATGAAATGGGGCTTCAAGACACGGCGAAGATGCGTAAAGCCGAACTTCTAGCAGCGATTCGAGGCGCGCAGGGATCCAAACCGCAGGCGAGCGAGAAGCCGCAGGCGAAACCTAAGCCGCAGACTAAATCCGCGCAGAAGCCCGCAGAGAATAAGCGTGAGGATTCGATTCCTGCTTCCAAGAACGAGTCGAGCAGCAAGGCGGATTCCTCTGAGCCTCGTCGTAGGCGTCGCCGGGCGGAGAGCAACGGGGGCACACCGGCAGCTATCCAGTTGGATGTGAAGGCAGAGCTGGGTGAGCGGCAGGATTCGCACGACGGAGCTGGCGCCACGAACCTGCTTGATGACATAAAGCTACCGTCCGCAGAAGATTCACATTCCGATGATGGATCGGATAACGACCACGGCTCAAACCGTAGGCGAAACAAACGCAATAACCGCGACAACAACCGCGATGGTAGGGACCGCGATGACCGTGGTCGCAGGCGCCGTGGTCGGGATCGCACAAAGCGTCGTCGCGATGATGAAGAGCCGCAGCTACAAGACGATGACGTACTGATTCCGGTTGCCGGCATTTTGGACGTGCAGAACAACCACGCGTTTGTTCGCACCTCCGGCTACTTGCCTGGTCCGAATGACGTTTACGTAACTCTTGGAAACGTGCGTCGTTGGAACCTGCGTCCGGGTGACGCGATTGTTGGTTCTATCCGTCAGCCGCGTCAGAACGAGCGTCAGCGACAAAAGTACAACGCCCTTGTTGCGGTTGATTCGATCAATGGCATTTCGGTTGAGCAGGCTGGCGAACGCCCCGAGTTTTCTAAGCTCACCCCGCTGTACCCGGATGAGCACCTGCGTCTTGAGACCACGCCGAAGGCAATCACGCCGCGCATCATTGATCTCGTGGCGCCGATTGGTAAGGGACAGCGTGGCCTCATCGTTTCGCCGCCTAAGGCCGGTAAGACGATCATCATGCAGCAGATGGCTAACGCGATTTCGCAGAACAACCCGGATGTGCACCTGATGGTTGTCCTTGTGGACGAGCGCCCTGAAGAGGTCACCGATATGCGTCGCACGGTTAAGGGCGAGGTCATTGCCTCGACGTTTGACCGTCCTGCCTCGGACCACACGATCGTTGCAGAGCTCGCAATTGAGCGTGCCAAGCGCCTGGTTGAACTGGGCCACGACGTGGTTGTTCTTCTCGATTCGATCACGCGCCTCGGCCGCGCATACAACTTGGCAGCGCCGGCTTCTGGCCGCATCCTGTCCGGTGGTGTGGATGCTTCGGCGCTGTACCCGCCAAAGAAGTTCTTTGGTGCTGCGCGTAACGTCGAAGAGGGCGGTTCGCTCACGATTATTGCTTCGGCTCTTGTAGAGACAGGTTCGAAGATGGATGAGGTTATCTTCGAAGAGTTCAAGGGCACGGGCAATATGGAGTTGCGCTTGTCGCGCCAGCTGTCTGAGCGTCGCATCTACCCGGCGGTTGATGTGAATGCTTCGGGTACGAGGCGTGAAGAGATGCTGTTTAAGAAGGAAGAGCTTGCGATCATGTGGCGTCTGCGCCGTGTGCTTGGCCAGCTCGATCAGCAGCAGGCGCTTGAGCTTATGCTTGATAAGTTGAAGGACACGCAAAACAACGCGGAGTTCCTCATGGCGATCGCGAAGACGACGCCAAAAGACTAGTGGGGGACCGGCCGGAAATAGTGATCTATTGTACGGCCGGCCACCTGGAAATTAGTGGCCAAACCTGGCAAACTAAACGGCGGTTCCGGTTCACCAGCGAATTGAGCGTCTGGACCCGGCATCCTCGAATTTCTTAAGGAGAAAACCATGAAGCAGGGTGTACACCCCGATTACAAGGCAGTGCATGTGACGTGCACCTGCGGCAACGAGTTTGATACGGCATCGACTTTGGGCGAAGATCAGCTGCGCGTTGATGTTTGCTCGAACTGCCACCCGTTCTACACCGGCAAGCAGAAGATTCTTGATACTGGTGGTCGCGTGGCTCGCTTCGAGGCTCGCTACGGCAAGCGTAAGCGCTAGTTATTTTTTGGCGGCGCCGCGCCCAGGTTTGGGGCGTGGCGCCGCTGCTGTATTTTGGACGTAGGGAGCCGCAAAGCCGGCCAGTTTGATGAAAAGCGAGGACCAAGTGGGTCAAGATTATAGCCACGAGTTGCAGGCGGTTGAGCCTCTGCTTCAGGAGTATCGCGAGGTTGAGCTTCAACTTGCTGATCCGCAGGTGCTGGGGGACAGGGCGCGATCACGCAAGCTTGCGAAGCGCTTTTCAGAGCTGGGCGCAGTTAAGGCGGTTGCGGATCGATTCACGCAGGCGCTGGGAGATTTTGAGGCGGCGCAGGAGATGGCGGAGCTCGATGATGAGTTCGCGGCGGAGTTGCCCGGTATGGAGCAGGCCCTGGAGCAGGCTCATGACAAGCTGGTGCGCACGTTGGTCCCGCGTGATCCCTCTGATGCTGATGATGTGATTTTGGAAGTGAAGGCCGGTGAAGGCGGCGAAGAGTCGGCGCTGTTCGCTGCTGATCTTGCCCGCATGTACACGCGTTACGCGGAGACGAAGGGCTGGAAGGTCAAAGAGCTGTCTTCAACGCCTACGGGACTTGGCGGTTTGAAGGAAATCTCGCTGTCTATTGCTTCGAAAGGCAACGTGGCGCCGGAGGACGGCGTATGGGCGAACTTGAAGTTTGAAGGTGGCGTGCACCGCGTGCAGCGAGTGCCGGTTACGGAGTCGCAAGGACGCGTACACACTTCCGCTGCGGGCGTGATTGTGGTTCCGGAGGTCGAGGATGACGATGAAGAGATCGAGATTGATCAAAACGATCTTCGCATCGACGTGTATCGTTCGTCGGGTCCGGGTGGGCAGTCGGTGAACACAACGGACTCCGCGGTGCGTATTACTCATATCCCGTCGGGCATTGTGGTGTCGATGCAGAACGAGAAGTCGCAGATTCAAAACCGTGAAGCTGCTATGCGTGTGTTGAAGGCGCGATTGATTCAGAAGCAGCGTGAAGAGCGTGAGGCGGAGGAAGCCGCGGTACGCCAATCGCAGGTGCGTTCGATGGACCGTTCGGAGCGTATTCGTACGTACAACTTCCCAGAAAATCGCATTGCGGATCACCGCACGGGATACAAGGCGTATAACTTGTCTAACGTGCTCGATGGTGACCTGGGGCCGGTAATTGATTCTGCCATCGTCATGGATGAGCAGGAGCGCATGGACGCGGCGGGCCAGTCGAAAGAGTAGCAGTGGATCCGCTGAGGCTGTTTCGCGAGCAGGTGCAGACCCTTGCTCGCGCGGGTGTGGATAGCGCCGAGGCGGATGCGCGTGCAATTTTTGAGGCCGTACTCAGCGAGCCGATGTATATGTGGCCGCGCGAAATCGCACCGGATGACGCGCGGGAGATCGAGGCGATGATTGCGCGCAGGGCGTCTCGTGAACCGTTGCAGCACGTGTTGGGCAAAATGTGGTTCTATGGCCTCGAACTTGGGGCGGGCCCGGGCGTATTTTGTGTGCGTCCCGAAACGGAGGTCCTGGCGAAGTGGGCGATTGACGCTATTGGGAGGCAGAAGGCCGCTGTATTGGATCTGTGCACGGGTTCGGGGGCGCTTGCGTTGGCAGTTGCGGCTAATACACGCGCGGATGTGGTTGCACTGGAGGGGTCCCCGGAGGCTTGTGCGGCTGCTCGCGTGAATGCCGAGTCCCTCGGATTGAAGGTGCAGGTGGTCCAAGGCGACGCGCTGGTATTCAACCCGCAGTGGGAGGCCAAGTTTGATCTGGTGGTATCGAATCCACCCTATGTGCCGCCCAGAGCGCTAGCCCCAGAGCTTGATTTTGATCCGCCGCAGGCCCTGTGGGGTGGAGGCGATGATGGGCTGGACTTTGCGCGCGGCCTAGTTCCTC
The DNA here is from genome assembly GCF_900119695.1 of Actinomyces urinae. Classification (GTDB taxonomy): domain Bacteria; phylum Actinomycetota; class Actinomycetes; order Actinomycetales; family Actinomycetaceae; genus Gleimia; species Gleimia urinae. Next base: position 574,532 of record NZ_LT632547.1, on the reverse strand, counting down.
TGATCTACCGGTATTTGAAGCCCGGCGGGTGCTTTGGCATGGAACACGATGACACACAGGGGGAGGCCACCCGCGAAATTGCGAGAGACGCCGGATTTGCGGACGTCTGCACGCTCGCGGATTTGAATGAGCGTCCCCGGTTTGTCGTAGCTCAAAAACCGTTAGGTGAGTGTAGATAATGGAAAGTATGAAAGTGGATGCGCGTGCGGGTATTTCGCGGTCTGATGCGCAGGCCGTGAAGAAGATTGTCGAGGCCGGCGGCTTGCTGGTTTTGCCTACCGACACGGTGTATGGCATTGGGGCAGACCCGTATTCAACGAGCGCGGTAAATGCAGTGTTAGCTACGAAGGGGAGGGGGCGGCAGATGCCTCCTCCGGTGCTGATCGCGGATCCGGAGGACGCCGCTAGGGTGAGCTCGCAGCTGAGTGAGGTTACTCATCGCCTGATAGACGCGTTCTGGCCGGGCGCACTCACGTTGATCGTGAAGGCCGCAGAGGGGATCCGCTTCGATCTGGGCGATATTAAAGATACGGTTGCGATCCGAATGCCTGACCACGAGGCAACGCTGGAGGTTTTGCGCGTGGTTGGCCCTCTGGCGGTGACTTCTGCGAACCTGACCGGAGAACCTGCCGCAACAAGTGTTGAAGAGGCAATAGAATATTTTGGCGAGGGCGTTGATTGCTACATAGATTCGGGGCCAACTCCAGGCCCTGTGCCTTCGACAATTATCGACGTTACGGCTGACGTTCCGGTTCTGCTTCGAGCCGGCATGATTTCGGTCGATGACATCGAGTCAGCCTGCGGTCAGAAAGTTCTTATTAACAAGTGAAGCTCTACATTCTAGTGATGGTGCTAGCGGCGGGAATCACGTTTGTGATGACCGCGATCATGCGACGCCTATCGCTGGAGTGGCGCGTGCTCACGCCAGTTCGAGAAAGGGACGTACACACCGTGCCGACGCCTCGTCTGGGCGGTGTAGGAATGGCAATAGGGTTTATTGTTGCCATGCTGTTCGCTTCCCGGCTCGACTATTTCGATCCGGTGTTTCAAACGGGTACCCCGTGGGCAGTGATGATTGGGGTGCTGACGATCGCTGCGCTGGGCCTCGTGGATGATATTTGGGAGCTTGACTGGCTGGCCAAGTTGGCGGGCCAAATTTTGGTTGCTGTTTTCATGGCCTACTTTGGCGTGCAGTTAATTTCGTTCCCGATATTCGGTATTACTATCGGCTCTTCCAACCTGTCACTGTTCGTAACTATCTTCATGTTCGTGGCGATCATGAATGCGGTGAATTTCGTAGATGGATTGGACGGCCTGGCTGCGGGAGTAGTGGGGATTGGCGCATTCTCTTTCTTCGTGTACTCCTACATGCTCACCCGGGTTACCGGGGCACTAACCTACGCTACGACATCGTCGCTGATTGTGGCGGTACTGGTTGGGATTTGCGTTGGATTCTTGCCACATAACTTCCACCCCGCCTCGATCTTTATGGGCGATTCAGGTGCTCTGAGCCTGGGTACGATCCTTGCGGCGGCGGGCATTATCGTGACGGGACAGATTGATCCAAGTGTGCTGGGCACAGAGCAGGTCATTACCGGTTTGCTCCCCATAGTTCTGCCCCTGCTGGTGATAGTCATTCCGCTGGTAGACATGACTCTGGCTGTTTTTCGGCGTTTACGGGCGGGTAAATCACCGTTCCAAGCGGATCGAATGCACCTTCACCATCGCCTGCTCAACCTGGGGCACAGTCAGGTGGGGGTCGTGATGATCATGTACCTGTGGACCGCTGTGATTACGTTCTCTGCTGTCGCGCTTATTGTGTTCAGTCCCAAGCAGGTAGCTGCCGTGGCGGTCCCTGCGGTGATCGTTAGTATTGTGTTTACGGTTCGATTCTTGCCGGGCTTGCGGCAAAAGATGCATAGGAAGTGACGCGAATGTCTACACCGCTAGTACCCACCGATGCGCTTCGCGCCGCGGTTTCAAAAACTGTGAAAAACGTTTTGAGAGTTTCCGTGATTGTCGCGGTCCTGGCAGGCGCTGTCGCTTATATTTCCGCAGGCGCCTTGGCGGGAGTTTCCGGTCTCATTGGGGGAGTCGTTGGTATTTTGCTCGCCCTGGTTACTTGGTTCACCATGTCACTGGCGATGAAGAATTTGGATTCGCAGGCGGCCCTGATGGTGGGTGACTACCTGTTCAAGGTTGTGGTGGTTATTGCAACCGTGTTGATTGTGAAGAATCTGACGGGGCTTAACCATACGGCGCTTGGTCTCGCCCTCATCCTTTCGGTGATTGCGCAGGCAGCGGTGCAAACGTGGACGTTAGCAAGCTCTAAAGTGCCAACCATAGATCTGTCTAAGGATGAAAAAGAATAGTAAAATCTGCGTTCGGGCATGAGTGATCCTGATAGCATTATCTAGGTTTTGGCATTAGGCGAGCTCAAGCTGTATACAGTATGGGGTATATTCCTCGTGTACGGTGCAGGGCCGTAACACTTCTACCAGGGGGTGCATCCTGTTCTCCGCAACAGTGTCGTCCGCTTTGACAGTGGCTAGTCAAGGACCAGTTTCAGCGATGCCGGGAATTGGGGACTTCTTTCCTCCAGCGTTTGCCTTCGAGGGCACAATCTTCGAAATGAACCGTTTGGTTCTCGTTCGTCTTATCGCTACGGTCCTTCTGGTTCTCGTGTTTTCGATCGGGGCGTCGAGGGCGAAGCTGATCCCCACTAAGGGACAGTCAATTCTCGAAGGCTTGATTGTGTTCATTCGCGACAAGGTGGCGATTGAGACTCTCGGAGAGAAGAACGGGCGCAAGTACGCGCCGATTCTCACGGTGATCTTCCTTGGCGTGCTGTTCATGAACATTACGGGTGTTATCCCAGGCCTGAACATTGCGGCCTCATCCGTGGTTGCTGTGCCGCTTGGTTTCGCACTGATTTCGTACGTGGTGTTTGTGGGTGCCGGTATTAAACACCTGGGCGCTGGGCAGTTCTTTAAGAATCAGCTCTTCCCCCCGGGCGTGCCCTGGCCTCTGTACATTTTGCTAACGCCAATTGAGTTCCTCTCAACGTTCATCATTCGTCCGGCAACGCTCACCATCCGTTTGTTGGCAAACATGCTGGCGGGGCACCTGATGCTGGCCCTGACGTTTTTTGGAACTCACTTCTTGTTCTTCGAGGCCGCGGGTGCACTGAAGGGCGTTGGGGTTCTAACGTTCGCAGGCGCGATTGGGATTACCGCGTTTGAGATTTTCGTGGCCGGCTTGCAGGCATTCATTTTCTCGATCCTGACGGCCGTTTACATCAAGACTTCTATTGAGACCCACTAGGCAGTAAGCCAATAACAAACTCCTTGGCGCAAAAGCGCCTTGGCAACATAGAGAAGGAAAGCAAACATGACTGGTTCGATCGCAGCAGTAGGCTACGGCATCGCAACGCTTGGTCCGGGTATTGGCCTGGGCTACATGATTGGCAAGACGCAGGAAGCTACCGCCCGCCAGCCGGAGGTCGCATCCAAGCTCTCAACCAACATGTACATTGGTCTAGCTCTTATTGAGGCGCTGGGCCTCATCGGCCTTGTTCCGGGATTGATCTTCTAGCATGACGATCCTACCCGCAACAGCTCAGGCGGCAGAAGAGCCCAACATTTTGTTGCCGCCGCTATACGACATCGTATGGCAGCTGATTGTGTTGATCATCATCGGACTTGTTCTTTACAAGTACGCACTTCCTAAGTTCAACGCGATCCTAGATGAGCGCGCAAAAAAGATTGAAGAAGGGCTGAACGCAGCTGATCGGGCGAAGGAAGCCGAGGCGCTTGCAAAGCGTGAGGCTGATGAGCTGATCCAGGTTGCGAATGCTGATGCAGGTCGCATCCGCTCCGACGCTAGTGAAGATGCTAAGTCGATTGTGGCGGCAGCGCGCAAGGAGGCCGAAGCTGAGGCCGAGCGCATCTTGTCGAACGCACAGCGTCAGATTCAGGCGGAGCGCCAGGCGGCTGAAATCTCACTCAAGTCTGAGATTGGGATTCTTGCCACCGAACTTGCAGAGAAGATTGTTGGTGAACACCTGAAGGACAGCGAGCTTACGGCTCGTATCGTTGACAGGTTCCTCGACGATCTCGAATCTGAAACTACAGTACAGGAGTCTTAAATGCGTGCAGCGAGTGAGAACAGCTACCAGGCTGGACTCAAGGTGCTAACTGATGCCTTGCGCTCGGACGCTGATGCAATGGCGGTTGCCGAAAATCTTTACGGAATTTCGGACCTGTTGCGTGAATCAGGGCGCGTAGCTCACGCGCTTACCGATCCGGGCAGAACCGAGGCGGACAAGCGCCAGCTTGCACATGATCTTCTGGCCAACGGAGTTGAGCCCCAAACTATCGAGATCATGCAGACTCTGGCCAGCAAGCGCTGGTCGAGCCCCCGTGACCTTGAGGTTGCGACAGAACAGCTCGGCAATGAAGCGGTGTTTAGCGCTGCTGCGCAAGCCGGTCAGCTGAAGCAGGTTGAAGAAGAGCTTTTCGCGGTGCATAACTTCCTTGCGGATAATCGCGAGCTTCGCATAAATCTGTCTGATCTGGGTGTTGGTTCTGCTCACGACCGTGCTCATTTTGCGGCCCGCTTCTTCGCAGACGCGCTCACTCCGTTCTCATCGCGTCTTCTGCGACGTCAGGTTCGTCTCTCGATTCATGGCAGGTTGCTGTCATTGATCCGCGAAATTACGCACCAGGCGGCTTCTCGTCGCGGTCGTCTTTTCGCTACGGTCACATCGGCATCCCCGCTATCTCAAATCCAGGTCGAGCGTCTCCAAAAGATTCTCGAGGCTAGGTATCAAAGCGCCGTTGCTGTTAATACCGAAGTGGATCCGTCGCTCCTTGGCGGTCTCCACATCGAGGTAGATGGCGACGGTATTAATGCAACAGTGAAATCCAACTTAGCTAAAGCTAAACGAGAGTTGGTGCGCTGAACCCCATGTTTTCAATATTTCTAAACGGTAAGGAAAAGCTCAATGGCTGAACTTTCTATCCGGCCCGAACAAATCCGGGCGGCTCTGGACAGCTTCGTAGAATCCTACGAGCCGTCGGAATCCGCTGTGGAGGAAATCGGCCACGTCACCCTAGCTGCTGACGGTATTGCACACGTCGAAGGCCTGCCTGGCGTTATGGCCAATGAGCTCCTCCGCTTTGAAGATGGAACTCTCGGACTTGCATCGAACCTCGATATTCGCGAGATCGGCGTCATCATCCTCGGCGATTACACGAACATTGAGGAAGGTCAGCAGGTTCGTCGCACCGGCGAAGTCCTCTCAGTTCCGGTTGGTGATGGTTATCTCGGTCGCGTGGTTGACCCACTGGGTAACCCGATTGATGGTCTTGGTGAGATCACGGATCTTGAGGGCATGCGCGCGCTGGAGCTACAGGCTCCCGGCGTGATGATGCGTAAGTCGGTCCACGAACCGCTTGAAACTGGCCTTAAGGCTATTGACTCGATGATTCCGATTGGCCGTGGTCAGCGTCAGTTGATCATTGGTGACCGTCAGACGGGTAAGACGCAGATTGCTCTTGACGCGATCATGAATCAGCGCGCCAACTGGGAGTCGGGTGACCCGAAGAAGCAGGTTCGTTGCATTTACGTGGCTATTGGCCAGAAGGGCTCAACGATCGCAGCTGTTCGCGGTGCCCTCGAAGAGGCCGGCGCGATGGCGTACACGACGATCGTGGCTTCCCCAGCATCGGACCCGGCAGGCTTTAAGTACTTGGCTCCGTACACGGGCTCGGCTATTGGCCAGCACTGGATGTACGACGGCAAGCACGTCCTGATTGTTTTTGACGATCTTTCGAAGCAGGCGGAAGCATACCGCGCGGTATCGCTCCTTCTCCGTCGTCCGCCGGGCCGTGAAGCTTACCCCGGTGACGTCTTCTACTTGCACTCGCGCCTCCTTGAACGTTGCGCGAAGCTTTCCGATGAACTCGGTGGTGGCTCCATGACGGGTCTGCCGATCATCGAGACGAAGGCAAACGACGTTTCCGCTTACATCCCAACGAACGTTATTTCGATTACGGACGGCCAGATCTTCCTGCAGTCCGATCTCTTTAATGCCAACCAGCGTCCGGCAGTGGATGTTGGTATTTCCGTGTCGCGTGTTGGTGGCGACGCGCAGATTAAGGCCATGAAGAAGGTTTCGGGCACGCTGAAGATCACGCTTGCGCAGTACCGCTCAATGGCCGCTTTCGCGATGTTCGCATCAGACCTTGATGCGACCACCAGGGCGCAGCTGACCCGCGGTGAGCGCCTCATGGAGTTGCTGAAGCAGTCGCAGGCTAACCCGTATCCGATTGAGGATCAGGTTGCTTCGATCTGGATGGGCACCAACGGCTATTTGGATGATATTCCGGTTGCTGACGTTGCTCGTTTCGAGAGGGGCCTGCTTGATTACCTGCGTTCACGCACTGGCGTTTTGAAGACCATCAAGGAGACGGGCCTGCTGGAGGATGACACTCTAGCAGCGTTGAAGGAAGGTGTTGAGGCCTACCACAGCTCGTTCGTTTCCGCGGAGGGGCTGGCGCCCGAAGCCGCAGATGGCGAGGCAGAAGCGGAGCGCACTCAAGAGCAGATCGTTCGCGGTAAGAAGGCCTGATCAATGGCAGGTCTAAGAGAGATTAAACAGCGCATAGCTTCAACGGAAAAGCTCAAGAAAGTTTTTCACGCGATGGAGCTTATCGCTGCTTCTCGGATTGGCGCAGCGCGCGCTAAGGCAACGCAGGCGGGGCCCTATGAGAAGGCTTTGACGCAGGCTGTTGCCGCTGTAGCGATCCACGGGGGAATGGACCACCCGCTCACGCATCAGCGTGAGGACACGAATCGCGTGGCGGTTCTGGCGGTGACGTCTGACCGCGGTATGGCGGGCGCTTACTCCGCGACGATTCTTCGCGAAACCGAGAAGCTTTTTGAGGAGCTGCGTGAGCAGGGCAAGGAGCCGGTGCTTTACACGGCTGGCAGGCGTGCGGGCTCGTACTTCCGTTTCCGCGGAATTCCTGCGGCGAAGACGTGGGAGGGCGAGTCTGATGCTCCGACGGAGGAGATCATTCACTCCATTGGTAAGGAACTTCTAAGGGCCTTCCTGGAAGAGGATCCGAAGAAGGGCGTTTCTGAGGTATACCTCGTGTTCACCAGGTTTAAGAACATGGTGACGCAGGTACCTGAGGTGCGTCAGATGCTTCCTCTAACGGTTGTTGATACGCCGCAGAGCGATGAGGAGCGGGAGAGGGAACTTGGGTTTGAGGATCATCCTGAGTTGGCTTTCCCCGAGTATGAGTTTGAGCCGAGTGAGGAAGCGGTGCTGAATGCGCTGTTGCCTCTCTACGTGGAGAACCGTATTCGGAACGCGCTTCTTCAAGCTGCTGCTTCGGAGCTTGCATCTCGCCAGCGCGCGATGCATACCGCAACGGACAATGCCGAGGACCTCATCACAGACTACACTCGCTTGGCGAATTCGGCCCGCCAGGCAGAGATCACGCAAGAAATCAGCGAGATAGTTTCCGGTGCCGACGCTCTATCGAATGGCTGAGGCAGGGACAAGGAATAAACATGACTGCAGAATCTATTAACACTACGGGTGTTGGGCGCATCGCCCGCGTGATTGGCCCGGTTGTGGACGTTGAGTTCCCACCGGATCAGATGCCCGCAATGTACAACGCGCTAGAGGTGGATGTTGACCTGTCCTCGACTGGTGAGGGCGGTCAGAAGTTCACGATGACGCTCGAGGTTGCTCAGTTTATTGGCGACAACCTCATTCGTGCTATCGCTTTGAAGCCCACCGATGGTTTGGTTCGTGGCGCGAAGGTTCGCGACACGGGCCGCCCGATCTCCGTTCCGGTTGGCGATGTGACTCGCGGCAAGGTGTTTAACGTCGTCGGCGAGTGCTTGAACTACCCGGCCGATCAGGTTGAGGTAAAGGAGCGTTGGCCGATTCACCGTCAGCCTCCGGCATTCGACCAGCTTGAGCCAAAGACCAAGATGTTCGAGACGGGCATTAAGGTTATTGACCTTCTTACTCCGTACGTACAGGGCGGCAAGATCGGCCTGTTTGGTGGTGCTGGTGTTGGCAAGACCGTTCTGATTCAGGAAATGATTCAGCGCGTGGCGCAAGACCACGGTGGTGTGTCGGTGTTTGCCGGTGTGGGCGAGCGTACTCGTGAAGGTAACGACCTCATTCATGAGATGGACGAGGCCGGTGTGTTCGACAAGACCGCACTTGTCTTCGGCCAGATGGATGAGCCGCCGGGCACGCGTTTGCGCATCGCGCTCACCGGTCTGACAATGGCGGAGTACTTCCGCGACGTGCAGAACCAGGACGTGTTGCTATTCATTGATAACATCTTCCGTTTCACGCAGGCAGGCTCGGAGGTTTCCACGCTGCTTGGCCGTATGCCTTCGGCAGTGGGCTACCAGCCGAACCTCGCTGATGAGATGGGTCAGCTCCAGGAACGCATTACTTCTGCGGGTGGTAACTCGATTACCTCGCTGCAGGCCATTTACGTTCCCGCGGATGACTACACGGACCCGGCTCCTGCAACCACGTTCGCGCACTTGGATGCAACCACTGAGCTTTCGCGCGACATCGCTTCGCGCGGTCTCTACCCGGCTGTGGATCCGCTAGCTTCCACCTCTCGTATTCTTGACCCGACTTACGTTGGTCAGGAGCACTACGACGTGGCCACGCAGGTGCAGCAGATTCTGCAGAAGAACAAGGAACTGCAGGACATCATTGCAATCCTTGGTGTGGATGAGCTTTCGGAGCAAGACAAGGTGACGGTTGCCCGAGCGCGCCGCATCGAGCAGTTCCTGTCCCAAAACACCTACATGGCAGAGAAGTTCACAGGTGTTGACGGCTCCACGGTTCCGCTTGACGAGACGATTGAGGCGTTCAAGCGCATCGTTGAGGGTAAATACGACCACATTCCCGAGCAGGCGTTCTTCAACATCGGTGGCATCGATGATCTTGAGCGCGCTTGGGCGAAGCTGCAGAAGGCGTAAGTAGATGGCGAAGTCTAAGATGCTCCAAGTCGAGGTGGTGACCCGCACGGAAAGGCTATGGCATGGCCTGGCATCGTCTGTGGTGGTGCCATCTGTTGAAGGTGACCTGGGCGTGTTGGTTGGCCGCGCTCCGCTTCTCGCAGTGCTTCGTCCCGGTTCGGTTGCAATAGAAACCGAGTCCGAAGGACGTAAGATTGTGGAAGTATCGGGCGGTTTCGCCTCGGTTGACTCCGACTTTGTGACGATTGTTGTCGAACAGGGCAACTTCGCGCAGTAGGATTTGAAAACAGAAGGAGGGCAATCATGAGTGTTCTAGGTGGCATCTTGGTTGCCCTCCTTGTTGTTCTTCTTGCACTCGCCCTGTGCGCTCTGGTGGTGCTGTTGATTCGCGTGCGTCGGATTGGACGCATTGTGGGTACTTTTGAGTGCTGGTACCGACCAGACGCGTCCGCGGGTTGGATTTCGGGAATGGCTCGTTTTGGCCAGCGAGATTTGCAGTGGTTTCGCCTAGTTGGTTTTCTAGTTGGCCCACAGTTACGAATGCCGCGTGAGGGAATGAGCGTATCTGCCCCGATTCACCGGCAGGAGGGCGTGGTTGAGGTAGTGCTCACCTACGGTGACAGTGTTCGACATCTGGCAATGCGTGAAGAGTGGTATAACGGCCTTGTTTCTTGGATTGAGTCGGGCCCGCCTCGGCCTCGAGAAGCGTACTAGAGTACTGATGTAGCGCACCGTAGGGTGCGCTTTTTTGTGCCTGCACCCGGTGGCGCTGTTAGGGTGGATGGGTGCGAATTGTTATTGCTGAGTGTGCTGTTGATTATTCTGGCCGCCTGGATGCGCATTTGCCGATGGCTAAGCGCGTACTGATGTTCAAGGGCGATGGTTCTGTGCTAGTCCATTCGGATGGTGGTTCGTATAAGCCGCTCAACTGGATGACGGCGCCTTGTAGTGTCCGCGTGCAGGAACCAACCGAGACTGAGGCCCAGGCTGGTGTGAGCGAAGTTTGGGTGGTGGAAGCTAAGAAGACGGATGACACGCTGGTGATCCGAGTGGGCGAGGTGTTTTTGGATCACGAGGAGAATCTTGGCATCGATCCGGGTCTTACGAAGGATGGTGTAGAGGCACACTTGCAGGAGCTACTGGCAGATCAGCCGGAGCTGCTGGGCAAGGGGTGGTGGACGGTTCGCCGCGAGTATCCAACTGCAATCGGTCCGGTAGATATTTTGGTGCGCACGGATGAGGGAGACCCGGTTGCGGTTGAGATAAAACGCCGCGGCGGAATTGATGGGGTAGAGCAGCTGACCCGCTACCTCGACCTCCTTTCACGTGATCCGTTGCTGAAGGGTATTACAGGTATATTTGCCGCGCAGGAGATAACCCGCCAGGCTCGCACGCTTGCTGAGGATCGGGGGATTAGGTGCGTGATCCTCGACTATGACGCGATGCGCGGGATTGATGACGCTGATTCAAGACTCTTTTAATCATTAGCTCGTCAGACAAGTGATGTGTTATTAAACTGGAAGTGTCTGGTTTTCTGGTTTGAACGTATGCAAAGGAGCACTTGGAAATGAGCGAGCCTCGGATTTTGCGCGGGCGAGTGGTAACGGAATCGGAAGTCATCGCCGACGGCGCGGTGGTTTTTGACGAAGTTGTCCGAAAATGCGGTGTGGCATCGCAGGTTTTGACTGAGGGTGAAGCCGCTCGCGCGGAACGGGTTGGCGGGTTTATTCTGCCCGGTATGGTGGATGTCCACTGCCACGGTGGTGGAGGCGAGTCGTTCCCGAATGCGCAGACCGAAGAGCAGGCGATGATCGCGGTGATGGAGCATCGTAGGCATGGAACAACTTCCCTGGTGGCGTCAGGGGTGACGGCGGCTGCGGATGTGCTCCGATCGCGTGCGATTACGTTGGCTAACTTGTGCGAGAAAGATGAGCTGGCGGGCATTCATTTTGAGGGTCCGTTCGTTTCGGTAGAGCGCAAGGGCGCGCAGGATTCAACTTACATCATTGAGCCAGACGTGGAGCTGACCAGGGAGCTTATTGAGCTTTCGCGGGGATACTGCGTGACGATGACGCTGGCTCCGGAGAAGAAGGGGGCATTCGGTGAGGGATCGGTAGCCGAAGCTCTGATCGAGGGCGGTGCGCTTCCGTCCTGGGGGCATACGGATGCTGGTCCACAGGCCGTTCGTAATGCACTGGAGTACTCGCGGGAAAAGCTCGCCCAGGTTGCCCCTCGTTCACCGAAAGCTACCGCTACGCATTTGTTTAACGGGATGAGGCCAATTCACCATCGCGATCCGGGCCCGGTGCCGGAGTTTATTTCTGATGCGGCGCGCGATGGTGCAGTTTTGGAGCTGATTGGTGACGGCGTACACCTGTCTTTGGATATAGTTCGCGCGGTGTATGAGACGCTTGGCCGCGAGTGCCTAGTACTGGTAACGGATGCGATGGCTGCCGCTGGCATGCCCGATGGTTCTTACCAGCTGGGTCCGCAGGCTGTGACCGTGAAGGATGGTATTGCTCGTCTTACCGGTGGTGATTCGATAGCGGGTGGCACGTCGCACCTGCTTGACCAGGTTCGTCTGCTCGTCCAGGGCGGTTACGTGCCGCTGGTGGATGCGGTTTATATGGCGTCAGTTCAAGGAGCGAAGATCATTGGCGATCAGACAATCGGTTGTTTGCGTGAGGGCATGAAGGCCGATGTTGTGGTTGTCAGTGATAGCCTGGAGCCGGTCACCGTGTATCGTCGCGGTGTGGCAGTTTAACGCGTGGGTGTGGCGCCCTGGCTTTTGCCGGGGCGCTTCACTGTTTTTGGGGGAGGTTTCTTGGCTCGTCGTAGCGGTAAACGTCCGTATAACAGGCCGCATCGCCCGTTGAATATGGATAGGTTGGCGTCAATGCCGCGCCAGGTGGAGCGTAGCTCGGGTACATTTAGTGTCCAGCGCCTATCTCGTGCGTCGAAGGAGTACACGTGCCCCGGCTGCCATAGCCCGATTACTGTTGGATCGCCCCACGTGGTTGTGTGGCGTGAGGAGGGTGCGTTTGGCCTTGAAGTAGGGGTTGATGCGCGCCGTCATTGGCATCCGCACTGTTGGGATAGCGGGGTCTCAAACTTTTACTAGAGTCCAAAATGGGTTGGTTCCCGGCGCACAAGTGCCGGGCACCAACCCAATATAGTGCGAATTCGTTATCGGCTTGTCTACTTCTTCTCCGGGTCGTCGAAGAGGACGGGGGAGGCGGTGTCCGAGCCTTCTTCTTCAACAAGCCCGGCAATGTTACGAGCGGCGGAGGAACCAAGAAGGCCGCGCATTTCGTCAAGGTATGCGGCAACGGATTCGCGCTGGCGCGTGAGTTTCTCAACCGTGCGCTGAGCGGCGGCACGCTCGCTAAGAGCTTCTTGACGTGCACTTTCACGCAGTTGCTCGGCTTCGGCTTCGGCAGCAGCGATGATTGCTTCGGCGCTACGGCGAGCGTCCTCTTGACGCCTGCGCACAACGGCGTCGGTGTCGGTAAGTAGGCGTTCTGCACGCTGTAGCGTTTCCGCCAGGTGCTTTTCAGCTTCGCTCACTTGGGTGCGCGCGGCGGTTACCATCGCGGTGGTTTCTTCACGTGCTTGCTCGTGTGCCGCAGCATCAGCCTCGCGCGCACTGGCGCGCTGGTCGGCGATCTCCTGCTCGGCTTCTTGGCGCGCAACGCTCGCTTTCGCTTTCGCGTCTTCAAGGAAGGCGCGTGCCTCTCGTGTGATCTTGTCGGATTCGTCACGGGCAGCGGCAAGGGAGGACTCGGCGGCGCTACGCGCAGATTCGAGGGTCTGCTTGGCTTCCGCGTTTGCGTTTTCACGCACGGCTTGGGCATCCGCACCGGCGTCGGCACGCATTTGGGCGGCTTCCTGTTCAGCGGCAACGCGCATTTCAACTGTGTCTTTTTGTGCGCGAGCACGCATAACTTCAACTTCGCGTTCAATGCTGGCGCGAGCGTCGTTGACATAGGTGTTGGTTTCAGAGCGGAGGGCAGCCGCGTCGCGCTGTGCGGACGCAACCATTTCGTCGGCACGGTGTTGTGCGTTGGTGAGGAGGGTTTCCGCTTCGGTCTGGGCGCGAGATGCGCGTTCTGCCGCTTCGCGGCGTGCTTCGGATAGGAGGGCTTCAGACTCTGCTTCTGCCCTCGAGGTGAGCCGCTGAGTTTCTGTACGAGTGCGTTCCAGGAGTGCGTCGGATTCAGCTTGCGCCTTCGTAGTTACTGCCATCGCTTGTTCTTCAGCGGAACGCAGGAGCTGTTCAACGCGTGCACCAATGCCCGAGAAGGAGGCGCGTTCTTGCTCCTCCAATCGGCTTCGCGAGTCTTCCAGGTCGCTTTCTAGGCTCTTAGCCCGGTTTTCCGCAACTTCTGCTCGCCTGCGCGCCTCGGATAGCGCTGTCATGAGAGTCTGCAGTTGTTCATCAACCTGGATGCGGTCGTAGCCTCGCATGACAACTGGAAAATCTGTTTGCTCTTCGCTCACGAAATCTCCTCGAAATAAAAGTGCCTCAAAAACACACTGTTACTAGTGTAAATCAAACGAGGCGCTGAGCGTGAACGGCAGGGTGGGGCAAAAGTCTTATAATTCGTGGTTTTGGTCGCTACTTCATGATCTAAATGGTCAAGGGTCGCGATTGCCCCTAATCTGGATGGTAAGTACATCCATTCTTGCGGAGGATTAGTGGTGAAGACACCTACTAAGAGGCAGGGTATCCCGATTGCACTTTCGGTGCTCGGCCTAATTATGGTGATTGCCGGTTTGCTGTTTGCAACGGTGTTGCGTCCTGACTCGACGGTCACCGCGCAGGCCGAGCGCCCAGAAACGCCATATGAGACCACGGTTTCTGGTCTGCTTGGGTTGGTTGACACCAAGGTAACGGTGCATGCGGAGGCGCCCGGCCAGCCGATCGTTCTGGCGCTCGGTCGTGATGCTGATGCCCAGGCGTGGATTGGCGAGCTTCCAAATACGCAGCTGACGGGCTTGTCGTCCTGGCAGGTCATTAATACCATCAAGCACGATGGGGATATGCCCGAGGTCAATCCAGATGAGTTCGCCGCTGACGAGTTTGACAAGGCTCTGGCACAGTCGGATATGTGGTTGGATGTGAAAACAGGCGAGGGCGCGTTGTCGTGGGATATCACGACGGATGGCTCCGGCTTCGTCATTCTAGCGGCCACAAATGGAGTGGATCCTGCACCGAAGATTTCTTTGACCTGGCAGCGTGATGCTTCTACCATATGGATCATCGCACTTACGATTATCGGCATAATCTTGTTACTGCTTGGTCTCGTGCCATTCCTAGCGCTTCAACGCACTCGCAAGGAGCATGCGCGTACTGAAGAAGCTCGCGAGCGCAGGCAGCGCGCTTTGCAGAAGTTCAGTGATTTGAAGTCTTCGTTCAGCAAGGACGCGGCTTCAAAATCCGCGCGTGATAGCGAGCAGAGCGAGGAATTATCTACGCAGAACAGTGTGAAGGTGGAGGAAGATCGACAGCGACGCGTTTCGTTGCTTGAGCGTCAGGCACGCCCTGCAGTTGAGGAACGCACGGAGATCACAACCACGATTGGCGGTAAGATGCACGTTCTTCCGTCCAGGCGCGCAATTCGTGAGGCCCGCGCGCGCGGCGAGGCCGAAGTGTCATTGGGCGGCCAGAGCTTTGCTACGGGCCTCATCCCGATTATTCCGCGGTCGGACGATGCAGGATCGGATAAGAAGGGAGAGGACGAATGAGGAAAACCATACCTTCAACGCTACTGGTTTTTGCGTTGTCCACCGTGGGGCTGGCCGCGTGTTCAAGCGAGGTTCCCCAGCTACCTTCAACAGAAACGAAAACGAGTGAATCAGAGCAGCCGAACTTGGACGAAGTGCAGGTTACGACGCTGATTTCTGAGGTTGAGGCTGCGTTGGCTGCAGGGGACGAAGCGCTGGATGAGAGCCTGTTAGGGCCGCGAGTTAAGGATCCGGCTCTCGCTATGCGTGCGGCGATGTATAGGCTTGCCAAGGCGCGTGAAGAGGCCGTTTCGAGTCTGGATCTGGACGAGACGGCAGCCACGGTGACTCAGTCGCATACTTGGCCGCGCGCAATCATTGCGCCCACGAAGGCTACGGAAGAGGAGTTGCCCCAGATTGGCTTTATCACGCAGGAAAGCGCGCGTGATGATTATAAGCTGACTAGTTGGGTGCGCATGTTCCCGGGTGAATCGCTACAAACTATTGCGGTTTCCGAGGGGTCTCCTGTGGTGGCTGCTGATGCGGATAGCTTTGTGTTGTCTCCGCAGGAAGCTCTAACCGAGTGGGCGGCGCGGCTTGATGACAAGGCGAATCAGCCTGACCTGTTTGCTGATGATGATTTCACCAAGGCGTATAAGGATCAGCTGAAGCTGAATGATTCATTGGGCGAGAATGGCAAGGTAACGATTGCAGCGACACCTGCAGAAAAGCCGCTAACAGCTGTAGCTTTGGTTGACGGTTCGGCACTTGTGGCGGGCAATATTTCATTCACGGTCACGTACGAGCGCATTACGGAGAATACAAAGATTAAGCTTGGCGGCGCCATTGCGGATCTTATGGAGGATCCCGAGGTTCATGACAAGCCCGTGGAGGTCACATACTTGGCTTCGGTTGCGCTGATTGTGCCTCCTAAGGGCTCGAGCGAGTTGATTCATGCGATTGGTGCGGAGCGGATTCTCGGTTCGTATCGCGTTGTTGAGTAGTTTGGCGAGTGAAAGAGATTTGTGATGTCTGGCGAGTCTATGCCTGCTGATACCTTTGGTGCCGTTTCGTTGGAAGGAGCGGGCGCAGGTTCCACGTCGGCTGCGGCTACGCAGGCTCCATCTGAGGCAGGCCTTACCGGTCCAGTTATTCGTGACGTGGACGAGGCGGGTTTGCAAGAACTTGTTGATCTGTCCCAAACCTTGCCGGTTGTGATCGACTTCTGGGCGGAGTGGTGTCAGCCGTGCAAGCAGCTAACTCCACTTTTGGAGGACGTGATCCGCGAACTCGATGGTCGCGTGGTGCTTGCGAAGATCGATACGGAGGCCAACCAGCAGCTGACGCAAATGTTTGGGGTGCAGTCGATCCCTACGGTTGTCGCCCTGATTGGTGGCCGCCCGGTGCCCCTGTTTCAGGGAGCACAGCCGAAGGATCAGATTGTTGCCGTGTTCAACGAGCTGCTCAAGGTTGCGGCCAATGCTGGTTTGACCGGGCGCATAGTTGACGCTCCGGCTGGTCCCAAAACGAATGCGTTGCACGCGGCGGCATTGGCGGCTGAGGATGCGGGTGACCTGGAGGGCGCTATCGAGCAGTGGTCAAAGGTATTGGCTCAGGCTCCAAAAGACCAGGTGGCCAAGGAGTCCATCGCGCGTTTACAGCTTGCGAAGCGCGTACGCGAAGATTCTGATGGTTCGGAGCTTTCACGCGCGGATGCGGCGTTTGTCGAGGGCAATGTAGAGGCCGCATTTGATACGTTGCTCGATCTGATTGCCCGTTCCAAGGGCTGTGACGATGAGGAGTTTGAGGCCGCTCGCGAGCGTTTGCTTGAAATGTTCACAGTTTTGGGGGTTGACCCGCGGGTGAAGATGGCTCGCGCGCGTCTTTCAAGCCTGCTGTTCTAGCGGTAGGGTCGCTAGATACAAAAGTGGCGGTGGATCGGTTCAAAACGATCCACCGCCACTCTATTGATTTGTGTCTAGTCGCGTACTGGACGGAGCCAAACGGCGCCTAGTGGCGGCACGCGAAGCTCAACGGAGGCAGGGCGCCCGTTCCAAGGAACGTCTTCGGCAATGATTGGGCCCATGTTGCAAACACCGGAACCGCTGTAGATTTCGGCGTCGGTGTTTAGAACTTCTTCCCACTTGCCAGAGAATGGTAGACCTACACGGTAGCCCTCGTGAGGGTTGCCAGCAAAGTTGGAGATACACACTAAGATGTGGGTGTCTCCGGCCCCGTCCTTGCCCTTGCGGATGAAGGAGATGACGTTATGGTCGGCGTCACCGGCTTCGATCCACTCGTAGCCCGTGTAGTTGTCATCCCACAGGGCGGGGGAGTTCTTGTAGATGTCGTTCATGCGAGCAACAAGGCGGTTTACGCCGCGGTGGCCGGGGTCGTCCATGAGCCACCAGTCGAGCGAGTAGGCTTCGGACCATTCAGATTCTTGGCCGAAGTCTTGTCCCATGAATAGCAGTTGCTTACCTGGGTGTGACCACTGGTAGGCCAATAGTGAACGGAGTCCGGCAAGACGGCGCCACTTGTCACCGGGCATCTTCGAAATGAGGGAGCCTTTGCCGTGTACAACTTCGTCGTGTGAAAGTGGCAGGACGTAGTTCTCAGAGAACGCGTAGACGAGGGAGAACGTGAGTTCACCATGGTGCCAGCGGCGATTCACCGGGTCTTCCTGCATGTAGCGCAGGGTGTCGTTCATCCAACCCATGTTCCATTTGAGGCCAAATCCTAGGCCGCCGCCAGAGGTGGGGGCGGTAACGCCGGGCCACGCGGTGGATTCTTCGGCGATCATAACAATGCCAGGGTTGCGCCGGTAGGCTGTGGCGTTGGCTTCTTGGATGAACTCGATGGCTTCGAGGTGTTCGCGACCACCGTACTGGTTGGGACGCCACTCACCGTCGTTTCGCGAGTAGTCCAGGTAGAGCATGGACGCCACGGCATCTACGCGCAGACCGTCGACGTGGAACTCTTCGAGCCAGTACAGGGCATTGGCCACCAGGAAGTTGCGCACTTCGCGGCGTCCAAAGTTGAACACGAGCGTGCCCCAGTCTGGGTGCTCGCCGCGCATTGGATCCGGGTCTTCGTACAGGGCGGTACCGTCAAACCTGGCAAGTGCCCAGCTGTCCTTGGGGAAGTGGGCGGGCACCCAGTCGAGGATCACGCCGATGCCGGCTTGGTGCAGCTTGTCTACCAGGTAACGGAAGTCGTCGGGCGTGCCAAACCGGGAGGTTGGTGCGTAGTAGGACGTTACCTGGTAACCCCATGAACCACCGAATGGGTGTTCCGCAACGGGCATGAACTCAACGTGCGTGTATCCCATGCGTTTGAGGTAGGGGACCAGCTCATCGGCTAGGCCGCGGTACCCCAGGCCTTGACGCCACGATCCAACGTGAACCTCGTAGACAGACATGGGACTGGTATGTGGGTCTTTAGTGGCTCTAGCTTCCATCCATTCCTGGTCGGCCCACTCGTGGAACTTGTCGGTAACAACAGAGGCCGTTGCGGGCGGAATCTCGGTGGCACGAGCCAGGGGGTCTGCTTTTTGCATCCAGTTGCCGTCGGGTCCGCAGATTTCGAACTTGTAGCGTGCCCCGATTTCAACGCCGGGAACGAACAGTTCCCACACGCCTGAGGCGCCCAGGGTACGCATGGCGCTACCGGTGCCGTCCCAGTAGTTGAAGTCGCCAACTACCCGAACTGCGCGAGCATTGGGAGCCCAGACGGTGAAAGAAACTCCATGTACCTCACCCAGTTCGCTGTCGAAGGTGCGAACGTGTGCGCCCAGGGCTTCCCATAGGTTCTCGTGGCGCCCTTCTCCGATGAGGTAGAGGTCCATCTCGCCGATGGTGGGCAAGAAGCGGTAGGGGTCGTCGCAGTCAACAACTTGATCCCCGTAGGTGACGCGCAGACGGTAGTCCGGAACAGTGTCGCAGGGCAGAACTGCTGTCCAGATGCCATCTTGCTCGTGGGTGGCTTCATACTCGTCGGTTTTGGTGACAACGGTGACGGAGTCTGCGAGGTGCCTGACCGTGCGGATGGTCACCGCACCGTCGTGGATGTGGCCGCCGAGCACCGAGTGAGGCGAATGGTGGGTTGCGTTAGCAACAGCTGAAAGCGTTGCTGGATCTATGGGGTAAGGTGTCGCGTTCATAGTTGCAATTCTTCCATGTATGAGCCCAGTTTTTGCGCTTATGAGAGTGTCTTATTTTGCAAGTCGAGCAAGCGCGTTTTCAGGAATCCAAATCCAGTCGGGTCGCATCCGGTATTCGTAAACGGCTTCGTAGGCCGCTTTTTCGATTTCGAGAACGGCACTGAGCTCGCTTTCGGTTTGGCCAAGGCCGCCGCCGCCGGTGTAGCCATCGATAAAGGCTTCGCGCGCAGAGTGTAGCCAGGCTTGGTCTGCTCCTCCCTTTGCGGCGGCGTAGTCAAAAGATCTGAGCATGCCGGCAACGTCACGGAGCGCGAAGTCGGGTTCGCGGCGTTCTTCCAGCGGGCGCAGTGGTTCGCCTTCGAAGTCAAGGATTACCCAGCCGTTCTCGCCAAGTAGGGTTTGTCCCAAGTGGTAATCGCCGTGAATGCGAATCATGGGTGGCAGGTTTTCGATACTCCCGATGCCTTCGATTTTGGCTTCGAGAGGTTCAATGAGGTCACTTTCGCGTAGCCTCGGAACCTCAGCTGCGGCCGCAGCCAGGTTGACACGCAGGCGGTCCTCGAGCTGCTTCGCCTGTGCGGATGCGAACTCGCCGAAGGCTTTTGCCATATGTTCGTGCAGTCCTGCGGTTACAGTTCCAAGGTCTCGGGCAAGTGGTGTGGGATCCTCGTTCTTGCCTGCGATTTCAACGAAAAGTTCAAATCCGTCGCGCCCGCTGTTAACCAGTGACCCGGCGAAGCCAAGTACAGCGTTCCCGCGCAGTCCTTCCAGTTGGAACTCTTCTTCCAGGTAGGCGATGGGATTTGGCACATGTGTCCAACCCAGTTTCGCAAGTTCTAGTGTGACTTCCACTTCGGGGTGTAGACCGGGATGAAGTACACGAAGTAGCTTCAGCACGCATGCAAATGGGCCACCAAAGCATACGGAGGTGTTGGATTGCTCTCCGGTAAGTACAAACGCTCTTGCAGCTTCTGCAAGCAGGCTCTCTAGTGCTTCATCGGCGCGCTGTGGCTCAATGGGGCTGAGCGTGCCGTTTGCGTGGGCTTTGCGTAGCCACGCCCGGAGGAACGCGGGAGAATATGCTCCGTCGATTAGGTAGGCGCCTTGAAGCTCGGTAATAAGGCCAAAGTCGGGTTTGGTCTCGGTGTATGCAAGCGGTACAGAAATGAAGGTTTCGCCCACTTGAATAATGGAGATCCAGACTGGCTCAAGCGCGTCCTCGCCTTCACCGCTGGCTGGATCAGCTGAGTAGCTTGAGAGGTCAACGTTGGCAACCAGGCGTACGGATTCTCCGGTGCTGCCGGGGAACCAGCGTTGCTTGTACAGCCAGGTGTCGATTTGGTCTAGTAGGTTTACGTCTGCTGGCCATGAAGCGCCCATGGTTACTCCTCTTCGTCTTCTTCGTTTAGGAATGTGGCTTCGAGCCAGTAAAAACCGTGGCGTCCAAGCGTGATGTCAATGGTTTCGTCTTCGCGAACGTTAGGGAATCGGTTCCCAGAGGCGGTGTCATACAGGTGCCAGCCGCCCATGCCGGGTAGTTGGATGGTGGCCGAGCGAGAAGTAGTAGACAGGTTGTTCACGCACAGCACGGTTTGACGCTCGTCGCGGCGAAGGTAGGCGAGGACGGCGTCGTCTGACGTGGATAGAAGCGTGAGTGATCCAATGCCGAACACGGGGTAGCGTTTGCGCACCTCCAACATGCCGCGTAGCCAGTTGAGCATTGAGGTGGGGCGGGATCGGTGTTCTGCCACGTTGACGGCGGCCGGTGCGTACGGTCCGTCTTCGATTAGGGGCAGGTAGAAAGTGTCGGGGTCGCCCTTAGAGAAGCCGGCGCCGGGAGTGGAATCCCACTGCATGGGCGTGCGAACCCCGTCGCGGTCTTTGAGCCAAATGTTGTCTCCCATTCCGATCTCGTCTCCGTAGTAGAGGAACGGGGAGCCGGGGAATGACAGGAGCATGGCGTGCGCCAGTTCAACCTCGCGCCTGGAACCGCGCAATAGCGGGGCGAGGCGGCGTCGGATGCCCACGTTGGCGCGCATGCGCGGTTCGGGCGCGTACCAACCGTACATGGCTTGGCGCTCTTCATCGGTGACCATTTCGAGAGTTAGCTCGTCATGGTTGCGCAAGAAGGTGCCCCACTGTCCGCCTTTAGGAAGGGGCGGAGTTGCGGCAAAGGCTTCGCGCACTCCCTTGGAGGTTTCTTCGCGTAGCGCTGCAAATATCTTGGGCATGATCGGGAAGTGGAAGCACACGTGGCATTCGGGTCTTGAATCGGATCCGAAGTATGCAACCACCTCGTGCGGGGGCTGGTTGGCTTCTGCAATCAGAAGGGTGCCGGGGTATTCCTCGTCGACCATGTCGCGCAGTTCAGCAATGAAGTCGTGAGTGCGTGGCAGATTCTCGCAGTTGGTGCCATCTTCTTCATAGAGGTAGGGGATAGCGTCGAGACGGAATCCATCCACGCCTGTATTGGCCCAAAAGCGGATTGTGTTCTTGACAGCTTCGCGCACGGCCGGGTTCTCGAAGTTAAGGTCGGGCTGGTGACTGAAGAAGCGGTGCCAGAAGTATTGGCCGCGAACTTCGTCGTATGTCCAGTTCGAATCTTCGGTGTCGATGAAGATGACGCGCGCGTCCAGGTACTCCGCGGGGCGGTCTCGCCATACGTAGAAGTCGCCGTACGGGCCTGCTGGATCCTGGCGCGATGCTTGGAACCAGGGGTGGTCGGAGGAGGTGTGGTTCATGACCATGTCGATCACCACGCGGATACGGCGCTTGTGGGCTTCTTCCATAAGTGTGTGGAAGTCATGCATCGTGCCGTAACGAGGATCCACGTTGGTGTAATCCGAGATGTCGTATCCACCGTCGCCCATGGGGGACGGGTAGAACGGGGGAATCCAGATAGCATCGATGCCTAGCCACGCCAGGTAATCCAGCTTTTCTGTGAGCCCTTTAAAGTCACCCGTGCCGTCGTTGTTGGCATCAAAGAATGAGTGGGTGAGCACTTCGTACAACACGGCGGTGCGATACCACTGCGGATCTTCGGCGGGCGTGGGCAGCGTGGCTACCACGCGTTCTTCGGGAACTTCGCGCGTGGTGGCGTCATCGCCATTTCTAGGAATCAGCGGGATAGCGCCGGTTGGGGCGGTGTCTCGCGGCGGTAGGGGCATGGTGTTCCTTAAAGCTGTCTTTGTATGACGAGGGCGCGACATTCCGCGCCCTCGCAGTGTTAGTTGCTCGCGGGGCGCACGGCAAGCACGTGCGCGGTACGGATTGATGGCTCGAGGCGAACGTAGTTGTGCTCGCCCCACTGGTATTCAACTCCATCGAGTTCGTCTACAACGTTCAGCACGGGGCCGTTTGGCCCGTAGTCGATGGTGGCGCCGAGTTTTGACAGGTCGATGTCTACCGAACCTTCAACCGCGTTGTGTGGATCGAGGTTTACAACAACGATGACGGTGTCTTCTTCGCCGTTGGGACTGAACTTTGCGGGCACGTGCTTAGAGAAGCAAACCAGTCGGTCATCCGAGGTCTCGTGCACCTGGATGCGGTGCAACTGCTGGAGGGCCGGGTGGCGGCCTCGTGCGGTGTTCAGCAAAGTGAGTAGGTTTTCGAGGCCGTACTTGTTCGCATCCTCCCAGTCGCGGGGGCGGTATTCGTACTTCTCGTTGTCGATTTGCTCTTCAAACCCGGGCCGTTGCACGTTCTCTACGAACTCGTACCCAGAGTAGATGCCCCACGAGGGTGATGCAGTGGCGGCAAGGACTGCACGCAGGGCGAATATTGCGGCGCCTCCGGTGGTCATCTGCGGGGTGAGGATGTCGTGCGTGGTGGGCCAGAAGTTCGGACGCATCACGTGAGCGGTGTCCTTGGAAACTTCTTCGAAATAATCGAGTAGCTCTTTCTTAGTGGTTCGCCAAGTGAAGTACGTGTAGGACTGGTGGTAGCCGAGGGCTCCAAGCGTGCGCATCATGGCGGGCCGCGTGAAGGCTTCGGCCAGGAAGATCACCTCGGGGTGCTTTTCGTTAAACTCGGCGAGGAAGCGTTGCCAGAAGCTCAGTGGCTTGGTGTGCGGGTTGTCCACGCGGAACAGGGTTACCCCGTGGTCGATCCACTTTTGGACAACGTCGCGAACCGCCCGGTAGATACCTTCTGGATCGTTGTCGAAGTTCAGTGGGTAGATGTCCTGGTACTTCTTGGGCGGGTTCTCCGCGTAGGCAATAGAGCCATCTGCACGTTCGCTAAACCATTCGGGGTGTTCCTTGACCCACGGGTGGTCGGGCGAACATTGCAGAGCGAGGTCAAGTGCCACCTCCATGCCATGTTCGCGCGCTTTGGCAACAAAGTTGTCGAAGTCTTCAAACGTGCCAAGGTCAGGATGGATAGCGTCATGTCCGCCCTGTGGCGCGCCAATGCCGTATGGCGATCCTGGATCCATTGGGCCGGCTTCGAGGGTGTTGTTGCGTCCCTTCCTAAAGCTGGTGCCGATGGGGTGGACGGGGGTTAGGTAGATAACGCTAAAACCCATGTTCGCGATGCGGGGAATCTGCTGGGCTGCGCCGGCCAGCGTGCCGGACACCCAGTCGCCATTCTCGTCGCGGTGTGCGCCGTAGGAGCGAGGGAAGATTTCGTACCAGGAGGAGAACAGCGCGGCTTTGCGATCTACCTTCAGCGGGTAGGTGCGCGTGCGCGTCCACAGCTCCCGTAGGGGGAAGTGGCGGAACACGTTACGCACTCTCGACGACAGGCCCGCAGACAGCCGGGTTTGGGGCGAGGTGCTTTCATCGCGCAGCAGCTTGGCTGCCTCCAGGAGCACTGCCTTGCCAGCCTTATCCGGTCCTTTTTGCTTGCGACTGCCCCTGGGACGGGGACGCCCGTCGGCGGCGCGTTCCATTAGGCGAGCGCCTTCTTCAAGCATGAGCTCAACGTCCGCGTCGGCCGCAACTTTAATGGCGGCGTCATGCGCCCAGGAAGTGTACGGGTCGGACCAGGTGTCGATGCGGAACTGCCACGCGCCGGGGCGGTCAGGCATGAGCCACGCCTCGTAGCGGTCGAGGCCCGGAGCGATGTCATGCATGTAGGCACGCATGTGCTCTTTGCCTTCTGGGTCTATCAGAACGGCCTCTACCCCCAGCGCGTCGTGTCCTTCACGGAACACGGTTGCGCGCACGGGGAAAGATTCGCCTTCCGTTGCTTTTGCGGGCCAAAGTCCCTGTTCGATTACCGGGAACACCTCGGTTGCAGGGATGCGCGTGATCCGTGCGCGAGGGGGAACTGGATTCTTCATGGTCGAAGTGGTGTTCTTCGCTTTGACTGCTGGCATCGGTCCGGCTCCTTAGACTCGTCGAAAGCTTTACAAAATGTTTTAGTAGTACTTCATATTCATAGCGGTTAGGACGTCGCTTAGTGTCTCGTTTGCAACTTCGTTTGCGCGTTCGTTGCCTTTTCGCAGGACTTCAAGCAGGTAGTCCTCATTTTCGGATAGTTCAGCGCGGCGCGCCCTGATGGGGGCGAGCATGGTGTTGAGGTCTTCGGTTACGCGGGCCTTCAGGGCTCCGCCACCTCCGTCTCCGATCTGATCGGCGATAGCTTCGGGACTTTCTCCACATGCCATGGATGCCATGAGTAGAAGGTTGGAAACCTCGGGACGGTTTTGCGGGTCATAGGTGATGACACGATCCGCGTCCGTTTTCGCCTTCTTGAGACGTTTTGCGGTTTCGTCGGCACTCATGCGTAGCTCAATGGTGTTGCCGCGAGACTTGGACATTTTTTCGCCGTCGAGGCCGAGGACGTGCGAAGCGTTGGACAGTAGAGCTTCGGGACGCCTAAAGACTGGCTTGTTCTTGTCTGCGCGGCCGTAGCGGCGGTCAAAGCGGTTTGCAATGACTCGGGCTTGTTCGAGGTGCGGCAACTGGTCTTGCCCAACCGGAACGATGTTTGCGCGGCAGAAGAGAATGTCGGCTGCCTGGTGAACCGGGTAGGTGAGGAGGAGCCCGGACATTGCCCGCCCATCGGTGGCGTCAAGCTCAGCTTTGACGGTGGGGTTGCGGTGTAGTTCGGACTCGGTTACCAAAGAAAGGAATGGGAGCATTAGCTGGTTCAGGGCCGGTACAGCAGAGTGCGTGAAAATAGTTGCGCGCTCCGGGTCCATCCCAGCTGCAATGTAATCGGTGAGTAGGGACAGTACGCGCTCGCGTAACGGGCCAACCCCGTCGCGATCGGTAATCACCTGGTAGTCGGCAATCAGCTGCCAGGTTTCAATGCCGCGCTGCTGCTGCTCAATACGGTTCTTAATGGTCCCAAAGTAGTGGCCCAGGTGCAGGTGGCCGGTTGGACGGTCACCGGTTAGCATGCGGAATCGGCTTGGGTCCTTGTCGATCTCTTTATTGAGCTCGGCAGAACGCTCCACAGCGCGGGCCAAAGACGCGGAATCTGTACTCTTACTTAAGGTCTCTTCAGCTTTGTTGCTCACGCGCCTCATCCTATCGCACTACTCGGACAGATAAATCTGCAGGGATTGGGGTTCGATGTGCACCATGGATCCCGGTTTTGCGATGTCGCAGCCGCTGTGGTCAGATGCACTGATGACGCCGCCCTCGCTCGGGTTGGTCCAAGACGAATCAAACACGAGGCGGTAGTTGCGTCCCCTGCCCTTGGCAAGCATGACTGTTTTCGAGTTCAGCGTCGCGTTGAAAACCACGAGCATGTCGGAATCATCGCAGGGCGCGCCGGAGCGCAGCATTTGCAAAGTGCGGTGCTTAACCTTGTGCCAGTCTTCCGGCTTGAACTTGCGATCGTTAGCCGTGTACCAAGACAGGTCGACGATTTCGTCGCCGCACCTCGGGCCGCCGGAGGCAAACGAGTTTGGCCGCATAACCGGGTGGTTGGCGCGTAGGGCAATCAGGTAGCGCACTGATTCAAGTAGGTCGTGTTGCCAAGAATCCATGTCCCAGTTGACCCACGAAATGTCGTTGTCCTGGCAGTAGGCGTTGTTGTTGCCGTGCTGGGTGCGTCCAATTTCGTCGCCGGCGGTGATCATGGGCGTTCCAGCCGAGATGAGGAGCGTGGCCATGAGGTTACGCATGGAGCGCTCGCGGGCGTAGAACACGGAGTCCAGCATGCCCAGGGGAGTTTCCTGTTCCGCGTCAGAGGGGCGAGGAATACGATTCATGTGGCCTTCAACCCCATGGTTCCACGAGAGGTTTTGGGACGTGCCGTCCAGGTTGCCTTCAAGGTTGGCGAAGTTGTTCTTGTGGTTGTATGCGGTCAGGTCAGCCAGGGTAAAACCGTCGTGGGCGGTAATGAAGTTCACCGAGGAGCGAACGGGGCGAAGTTTGCCTAGCGTTTCACCAAATAGGTCGGCTGAGCCGGAGATGCGGGTTGCAAGCTCGTTGGGTCCTTGGCTTTGGCGGCCAGCTTCAAGGTGTGCAAAGTCAGCTAGCCAGAATGAGCGGATGGTGTCGCGGTAGCGGTCGTTCCATTCGGACCAGGGCAGGGGGAAGTTGCCGGTTTGCCAGCCGCCCGGGCCAATGTCCCACGGTTCGGCAATTATCTTTTGTTTGTTGAGGATAGGGTCGGCTGCAAGGGCCATGAAGAACGGGTGGTTGGAGGCAAAGCCGTGCGAGTGGCGGCCGAGCGTTGAGGCAAGATCGAAACGGAAACCGTCAACGCCTACTTCTTCGGACCAGTAGCGTAGCGAATCGAGGGTGTGTTGGATGACGAGGGATTCGTCAAAGTTCACGGTGTTGCCACAGCCCGTGTCATCAATCATCTGCACAGGCCGTTCGTTGGTGTGGCGATAGTACAGTCGCTGGCCGAACCCACGCCAGGAGATCATCTGGCCGGGAAGTCCGCCCTCGCACGTGTGGTTGTACACCACATCTAGGAGCACTTCGATGCCGTGTTCGTGCAGGATAGAGACCATGCCGCGAACTTCATCTAGTACGGCTTGCGCGCCAAGCTGGCGCGCTTGCTTGGTGGCGTAGCGAGGTTCGGGGGAGAAGTAGGAAAGCGTGGAATATCCCCAGTAGTTGGAAAGCCCTTTGCCTTGGAGGAAGGGCTCGTTCCAGGAGGCGTGGATGGGAAGCAGTTCAACTGCGGTGACGCCGAGCGCTTTTAGATGCGCAATGGCGGCGGGGTGGGCAAGGCCGGCGTAGGTGCCGCGAAGCTCGGCTGGGACAGCCTGCATTCGCTTGGTGAAGCCTTTGACGTGTAGCTCGTAGATGACGGATTTGTTCCACGGCGTACGCGGTTTTGCAGATACCGCGAACTCGTTTGTTTGTACAACGACCGAGCGCGCCGTGCAGGCAGCCGAGTCGGTTTTCGACTGCTTGTAGGGGGTTGCAGATGGGAACAAGTTGTCGTCCACCTCGTGCGCATGGATGGCGGGGCTAAGCACAACCTCGCCTTCGATGCCCTTGCCGTATGGGTCCAACAAAAGCTTGTTGGGATTGAAAGCAGAGCCGCCTTCGGGGTCCCACTTGCCGTCAACGCGGTATCCGTACACAGTGCCAACGCCGGCACCAGGTAGGTGTGCTGACCAAATTCCGCCTTCGTGGAGCGTCATGTCGTAGCGGGTCTCTTTGCTGTGACGGGAGGCGTCAGCAAAAATGCACAGCTCAACATTCTTCGCATCAGGAGCGGCTACGGCGAAATCGACGCCGCCTGCCACGGGTGTGGCACCGAGATTGGTGGGGTGTTGCGTGGAGGGGGCGAGGTCACCCCTGCGGCCACAGTTTTCTTGGCCTGCGTGCGTGTGTTGCTGCGCCATTGTGATTCAACGTCTCCTTGTAAGTGGCTCGTAACTTAGGTGCCACCTATTTCATATACCGCAAAGATGATACCCGCTCGGGGATAAACCTGCTTTTTTGTAGTGTTTGCACGCCCTTAAGGTTGGTCACAAGTGCATTTTAGATACGGCAACGTAGGCAAAATTGTGGCACTGTATTGGGTATGAGAGTTTTGGTCAGTATTAAGCATGTCCCCGATGTCATGTCTGAACGCCGGATTGAAAATGGGCGGTTGGTTCGTGGTGAGGACGACACTCTAAATGAGCTTGATGAAAATGCGATCGAGGCGGCCGTAGCTGCTGTAGAAGAACTTGGTGGCGAGGTCATTGTTGTGACCATGGGGCCAGAGGATGCCGAGGATTCGGCGATGCTCGCACTGCAAAAAGGTGCGGATCGCGCGATTGTTGTAACTGATGATCGTCTGGCTGGTTCTGATGCGATTGGCACTGCGCAAGTTCTTGCGGCTGTGGCCCACAAGCTTGCACAGGAGGAGCCGATTGACCTCTTTATTACGGGTATGGCCAGCTTGGATGGTATGACGTCGATGGTTCCAGCGGCTGTGGCTGCTGGTTTGGGCTGGCCCTATATTTCGCTTGCGTCTGAGCTTTCGATTGCAGAGGATGCCGTGCAGGCTGTTCGCTACGCGGATGGTTTCACGGACACGTTGCGCTGTGCTTTGCCCGCTGTGGTTTCGGTGACGGACCAGGTAAATGAGCCGCGTTTCCCCAACTTCAAGGACATGCGTGCGGCGCGGAAGAAGCCGTTGGATTTGTGGTCGCTTGACGATATTGAGGATGTAGCTGATCCGAATGAAATGGTGATCGGCAAGCAGGGTGCGGGCACGATGGTGCTGGAGGCCAGTGAACAGTCCGAGCGCGCGGCCGGCGAGGTTGTGTCTGGCGTAGGTGGCGGCCTAAAGCTGGCCGAGTACATTGAGAAGGTGTTGAAGTAGTGGAGAAGATTTCAGCTCCGATCCTGGTGATCACGGATCATACGGGGAACATCGATGATGGTTTTGTGCTGACCGAGCCGTCCAAGCAGTTGCTTACGTTGGCGGGTTCGCTCACTTCTGGTCGTATTGACGCTATTGCTCTTAATCCTGCTCCGCAGGTGTCTGAGCTTGGTAAGTATGGCGTGGCGCGCGTCTTTACTCCTGATTTGGAGGGCTTTTCGCCGCGTGTAGCAGCGGTTGTGACGGATGCGGCGTTCGAGGTGGCGCGCCAGGAGGCCCAGTACGCTGCGGTGCTAAACGTTTCGAATTATCGCGGTCGGGAAGTAGCGGCAGGTCTAGCGGTTCGCTTGGGTTCGGGCGCGGTTGTAGACGTGACTTCTTGCGGCATTGTGGATGGTCAGATTGAGGCGCAAAAGAGCGTCCTGGCCGGCACATGGTCCACAAAGTTCAAGGTCACACGGGGCACTCCGGTTATCGGTCTGCGCCCGTCCGCGGTGGAGGCTCAGGAGGTTGACGAGCCCGCGGAACCGGAAATTGTTCCGATCAAGGTCGCGTACTCCCGGCCTGCTGTTGGCGTTGAGGTTGTGGATTCGATTGAGGAGGGCGGCCAGGGTCGTGTGTCTTTGACGGAGGCTCCGGTTGTGGTGTGCGGCGGTCGCGGCACAGATGGTGATTTCTCGCTGGTGAATGAGCTTGCGGATGTGCTTGGCGCGGCGGTGGGTTCCACCCGCGTGGCGGCGGATGAGGGGTGGATCGATCGTTCCACTCAGATTGGTCAAACGGGCGTGAGCGTTGCGCCTAACTTGTACATCGGCCTTGGCGTGTCCGGAGCAGTGCATCACGCGTGCGGTATCCAGGCGTCCCGCCATATCGTGGCGGTATGTGATGATCCGGATGCCCCGATTTTCGAGATCGCCGATTTCGGTGTTGTGGGTGACATTAATGAGGTTGTGCCGGAGGCGCTTGCCGCTCTGAGGCAGAAGGGTCTGTAGACGCGTATGAAGGTTATTGCGGCGCTTTCCGGTGGTGTCGATTCGGCCGTTGCTGCCGCGCGTGCGGTAGACGCGGGCTATGACGTCACCGGCGTGCACATGGCTTTGAAAACCGAGGGGGATAGCTGCGCTGGCTCGCGCGGTTGTGCTAACCCTCAAGATCGTGCGGATGCGGCAAGGACGTGCGAGTTGCTGGGGATCCCGTTCGAGGTTTGGGATCTAGCTGACGAGTTTGAAGAGAACGTGATTTCAGACTTCGTCGAGCAATATCGCATTGGCCGCACACCTAACCCATGCGTGCGTTGCAACGAGTTTGTGAAGTTCCGTGAGCTTACGGTGCGTGCCCGCGAGAGGGGCTACGACGCGGTTGTGACGGGCCACTATGCGCGTGCGGAGAAGCACGGCGATCACTATGAATTGCTACGAGCGCGGGACGTGTCAAAGGATCAGTCTTACGTTCTTGCCGTAATGGGAGAAGAAGAGATCTCGCGCGTCATTTTCCCCTTGGGAGATATGCCGTCCAAGGCAGCAGTGAGGGCGGAGGCGCAGGCACGCGGCCTGGAAGTGTCTAATAAGCCGGACTCGTTTGATATTTGCTTCATCCCCGATGGTGATACACAGGGCTTCTTGCGCCGTCGCCTTGGTGAATCCACGGGAGAGATCGTGGATACGGAAGGCAACGTTCTGGGCGAGCATCGCGGCTACTTCGAGTACACGGTTGGCCAGCGTAAGGGGCTTGGTATTGACCGGCCGGCTGCGGATGGGCGTCCGCGTTACGTTTTGGGAACGCGTCCGGACGCAAATCAGGTAGTGGTGGGCCCGTCTGAGTTGCTAAGTGTAGACGTTGTTATCACTACTGATTTGACGTGGGATGCTAACGACGATGAGGGCGACGTGCGCACAGCCCAAGCGCAGCCCCTCGGCATGGATGATGACGAATGTCTGTACGCGCAGATGCGCGCGCATGGCAGGCCCGCTCCAATTCAGAAGTTGGAGCGTTTTGAAGACGGGTTGCGGGTGACGCTCGCAGAGTCAGCGCGCGGCATTGCGCCGGGGCAGACATTGGTGCTCTACCGCGGCAATCGGGTGCTTGCGCAGTCGATTATTGATGGAACACAGCGCCTGGATAGGCCCGCTGTGGCAGCCGGCTAACGAGCGCCTCGCGCGGCTGAAATGCCGCGCTTTGAGCGACGCGATGGGAAGACCAAGCTGCGGGGTGTAGATCACGCCGGCTTGATTTGACGAGTCTGGCCTCACGCCTGGTATGCTTTTTCCTGTTGCCCGAGTGGCGGAATTGGTAGACGCGCCAGATTTAGGTTCTGGTGTCCTAGCGACGTGGGGGTTCAAGTCCCTTCTCGGGCACGTTTCAGCCCCGGCTTATGGCCGGGGCTTTTCGTCTCCCCGGCACCTTGTAACAGGGTATCCGCCCAACCATGTAGCCTGTGTGGGTAGAAGTTGCTGCGAATGGGGGGAGTTACGTGGAACACGTCGTTTTTAAGCCGGAAGATGAAGCGCCGGTTGATGCCTATAAGCTCGCAATGAGTTTAGTTGTGCCACGCCCTATCGCGTGGGTGGCAACGTTTAACGAGGATGGGTCTGCAAACCTCGCCCCGTACGCACTGTTTTCTGTGGTTTGTACGGATCCTTTGATGTTCCAGTTCACTTCGCGCGCACCGAAGGATTCCTATCGCAATGCCAAGCGCGAGGGGGCGTTCACGGTGCATATTGCCAGCGTGGATGACCAGCCCAAGGTTGCGGCGACGTCCAAGGAGCTCCCGGCCGGCGTATCCGAGGCGGATGCGGTGGGGATGACGTGGAAGAAGGCCCCGAACGTGAACGCTCCGATGCTGGATGACGTGCGCGTCGCAGTTGAGTGCGAGGTCCATTCGTTCGTAGAGGTAGAAACGGCGATTCTCACGATTGGCAAGGTGAAGGCGATCCATACGGACAGCCAAATTATGGCCGAGGATGGCATGGTTGATTTTGCGAAGTTGAACCCGCTGTCTAAGCTGGGCCGGGCCCAGTGGGGACGTACTGAGGATTTCGTATAGCGGCCAGATCTGGCTTTCAACGCGCTGGTTGTGCTGGCTTTGTGCACAATGGAGGCATGACACGTTTTGAGGTGGGCCAGTTGGCCCCAGATTTTGAACTTGATTCGACCGAAGGCACAATCAGCCTGTACGACCAGCTTGAAAAGGCCGCAAAGGGCGTAGTCGTCTATTTTTATCCGCGCGCTTCCACGCCGGGCTGCACCACGCAGGCCTGTGATTTTCGCGATAGCCTGTCTTCTTTGAAGTCTTGTGGTTACACGGTGATTGGCGTAAGCCCAGACAAGATGCCGGCCTTAGAGAAGTTTCGCGATAACCAGGGCTTGAATTTCCCGTTGGCGTCGGATCCACAGAAGAGAGTCATGGAGCCGTGGGGCGCATTTGGAGAGAAGAAGAACTACGGCGAGCTAGTGCGTGGTGTAATCCGTTCCACCGTGGTGATTGGCAAGGACAAGAAGGTTACCCACGCGATGTATAACGTTCGCGCGAAGGGCCACGTGGCTCGTCTGCGCAGCGAACTCGGATGCGAATAGTTTGTTTTGCGAGTTACCGGGCTACCTAGCGGTGCTTTCGGGCTAGGAGTTCGGCAACCCGCACCGCACTTCGCACTTCGCGCCCCTGCTGCAACCATTGGGCAGGGGAGAGCCCCTCTAGCTCCGGGTGTGCGGATACGAACCAGCGGCCAATCTCAACGGTGCTGATGGCTCCATCGAGACGGCCAAGAACCTCGGGCAGGCCGTTCACGATTTGGAAATTAGAAGTGAGCTGCCACGTGGGGTACATCCACGATCCGCTACCTTCGCGGACGCCAAAAATGCGGCACTCTTTCACGGCTTTGTTTACGGCTTGACGCGATATTCCCATCCAGTCCACGAGGTCTGCGGTGGAGCACACGGGGCCGACCGCGTCGGTAATCAATTTGTGGGGCCCGGTAAGAGATTTTACGAGGCGAGTTACTTGTTCGATGACCTCATCGTTAATGTGGGTTTTCTTTCGCGAGGCTAGTTGCGCACGAACGGCGATAATCAGGCGTTCTTCATCGGATGTTAAACGGCGCACCATGATTGCTCTCAGTGAAGACGGAAATGATGATGGGGATATGTAAAGTGCGCCGTGAGGGAATCGAACCCCCAACCCGCTGGTTAAGAGCCAGCTGCTCTGCCAATTGAGCTAACGGCGCATGTTGCCAAGAACGCTCTTGAATACAACTCGAAAAGCATAACACTGGCGGAGCTGAAAATACAAACCCGCGAAGTGCGATCTTGGGAACACTTCAAAATGAGAAAACATGCAAAATAGTTCAGAATATGGACTCGGAAGATTCGAAGAATAAGATGAAGCGGTTAGGTTTGACGGGTTTGAATGGGTTATTTTATGCCCGTCAAGTTGGATATAATCGCTTCGTCGTTAGTGTTTTCTGCGATGAGTTGAAGGGAAGCTGTGTTGAGGCAGGGTGAAAACAGGTTAGAAACAGCAACTACAACTTTTATGGGACTTAACTGGGATTCCGGTGAAAAGTTCTGGTGGCGAGGATTCGATTCAGAAAAGATTGCCACTATTCTTGCTGTGTTGGCCTTTGTTTTCATCACTGCCGTGTGGGGCTCCACGTTCTTCCTGATTAAAGATCTCGTGAGCGCTGTTCCGCCGCTGGATTTTCTTGGAACGCGTTTCGTTATTGCCGCAATTGTGGTAATGGCGGTGCGTTATCGTGCCCTGAAGAAGGTCTCGAAGGACCTTTGGGGCAAGGGGATGTTGCTTGGAACGATATTTATGCTTGGCCAGTTGTTCCAGGTGGTTGGTCTGCAGTACACGGACGCCTCTGTGTCTGGATTTATTACCGGCATGTATGTGGTTCTTACTCCCATCGTTTTGATGCTGATGTTTGGGGTTCAGATCGCTCGGGCAACCTGGGTGTGCATTGCGATCGCCACGGGTGGTTTGATGGTGCTGACGCTGGATGGTTTAGCGGTTGGCTTTGGTGAGCTTTTGACGTTGCTTGGCGCTCTCATGTTTACGCTCCATATCGTGGTGTTAGGGCACTGGACCAGCAAGGAAAACGCGCTAGATCTTACGGTGATACAACTGGTCAGTATGGGCGGCCTCGGGTTCCTATTTGCTCTTCCCGGCGGTGTTACTTTGCCTTCTACTGCGGGACAGTGGGCCTCGCTGCTCTATATGGCGTTTGTGGCAAGCTTACTTGCGTTGTTCTTGCAAACCTGGGCGCAGGCGCATATTAATCCAACTTCAACCGCGATTATTTTCACGTTGGAACCGTTGTTTGCGGCAGCTTTCGCAGTTGCATTTGGCGGCGAGAGCCTAACCTTTAGGTTAATCTTGGGCGGAACTCTGATTGTGGCGGCCATGGTTGGAGCTGAACTTTTGCCACTACGCATCCAGCGCAGACGTGAGGTTGCGCTGGTAGCGGCGTAGCCGGTTAAGGGCGGAAGTTTAGGTTCACTGCGCTGGCGATATTCTCGGTATGCATATGTGCAGCTTCTAGAGATTGATCTCGACATGTTCTCCCAGAAACTTGCTTGTGATCTTCGCACAGGTTGCTCCTGCTCCGTCGAGGAAAGCAGTTTCAAGAGCGAGTAGAGGCGCTGGTTCGTAGATGTGGAGTTGTTCGGCTTCCGCTTCGTTAGACAAGGCTGCCCGAATGGTCTGCGACGTTGTTATCTCTCGTTGGGGTTCCCAATGGTCGCTCAGGAGCAGATCGCTGAGGTTTTGGGATAAATCGAATCCGAGGATGCCGGGAAAGACATCGCCTCTAATAATCCCTACCTCGATGCCGACGAGTTTTGTGTGGTTTTCGTCCAGGTAGTGGGAGCGCTGTATGCGCGCAATAAAAGGCTCTTCGGTGGTGTTCAAGAGCTTACGTTCACTTTCGTCCGCCTTTTGCAGCGCCGCGGAGACGAGTTTGGGGTATGTGGGGAGCGCGGCCGTAGCGTTCCAACTGTTCTCCGCGGTCACAGGGGCCTTGGCGAGTGTCGCTTTACGCTCTGTTACGAAGGTGCCCCGTCCCGGAATGCCCACCGTGAGGCCGTCTTGATTAAGTAGCATGAGTGCGCGCCGGACGGTCATCGGGGAAACATTGAAGGAAGAGGCGAGCTTGACTTCGCTGTCCAATCGCTCGCCAGGGTTCATCTTTGCGACGCGCTCCAATAGGGCGTCGTAGACCTTCGCGTATTTTGGTTCCATTAGGAGGCCTCCGATAAATCAGTGCTTGACAGTCAGTATATAGCGCCCTAGGGTGGTTTGTGTAACCCTAGGGCGCTGTCGCTCTTTGTTTCTCGATTAAGGAACTCTGATGGCTAATCATGGAATATCTTTTTCGGTATCCGGCCGCGAGGTTAAGGGCGTTATTGTCGCTTTGCACGGCGTGACAGATAACGCCGCTTCTTTGTCCGACATAGCTCAACATTGGAAAGACGAGTGGAAAATCTACTTGCTTGACACTCTCGGACATGGTTTATCGCGACATTTTCTTGATGCAGAACTGGCTGATCCTTTCAAAGCGATCGTGGCGGAAATCCGCTCAGTTGTTGTGGAAGCGGCCCGGCACAGCACGAGTCGCAAGGTTGTGCTGGTAGGGCACTCGCTTGGCGGGGCAGTTGCTTCCGTGATCGCTCGTGATGTTCCAGAAATTGTCCAGGCATTGGTGCTTGAGGACCCTGCACTCTTAACGGATGAGCAGTGGGAGCTGTACCGTAACGCTGCAGAGGGGCTGGTCAAGCGTCAGGAATTGGTCACAGAGCACGTCGGTGAGGCGATCACTGAACTCATGAAGGTGTATACGGCATGGCCGGCCTCAGAATATGGTGCGTGGGCGCAGGGGAAGACGCAGGTAGATCGCCGCTTCGTTGCTACCGGCGTCGTTGGGATGCGTGGTCGCGAGGTGCTTAAGGAGCTCACGGTTCCCACGCTTGTGGTTACGGGAGATAAAGATGATGTGCTCTTCGGCAAAGAGGGGCTTTCTGAGCTTGAGCACCTGGGGAACTCTCAGATCAGCTCGGTGCTGATTTCTGACGCTTCACATACTGTTCGCAGGGATCAACCGGAAGAGTTTTATAGCCTTGTGGAGGCATTTTTCGAGCGTTACGCAAAGCCCGAGCCTCTACCTGAGCCATACATCACTCCTGAATTACGAGAAGTTATTGAAGCTACCCCAGAGCAAAATGCCGAGGACTATCTTTCAGTGCGTCAACGCGGCGAAGAGCTTTTGTCTGATGTTAGTCCTGCTGAAGGCGTTGAAGTTGATGAGGTCGTGCTCGGTGGCGGGGAACAGGCTGATGATGAGAATTTCGTGTTGCGGTGTCTGAAACGTCCGGGTAATCCGCGATCTGTTGTTTTGTCCATTCATGGTGGTGGATATATAGGCGGGGCTGCTCGCTACGATGATGCGCGTAACAGCGACTTGATCGACGTGTTTGGCGGTGCGGTGGTTGCCAGCCCAGACTATCGTTTGGCTCCAGAGCATCCGTGGCCGGCCGCGGCGCTGGATTGCCTCCGTTCTATGCGCTATCTTGCGCAAACTTATCCGGGATTGCCGTTCTACGTTTACGGCGACTCGGCCGGATCTGGATTGGCTCAGCAGGCGATAGCACTGGGGGCGCAAACGGGAGAATTCGAGGGTGTCGATCGAATAGTTTTGCTTGAGCCGTGCCTGGAACCGGGCATGGTTACCAAGTCTTTCGACACTTACCAGGATGGTCCAATTTGGACACGTGCTGCTTCAACGGCAGCGTGGCGTCACTACCTGGGCGATCCGGGTGCTGTTCCGCCCTACGTGCCTTCTCGGGAAGTGGCCGCGAAGATGCCTCCGGCTCTTATCGTGGTCAATCCTGTTGATCCTCTTCGGGATGAAGGCATACGTTTTGCGCAGGATTTAGCCGATGCCGGCGTTCCGGTGGAATTGCACATGTTCGCGGGCACTATTCACGGGGCACTTTCCATCCCAGGCACCCTTACGTGGGCGCGAGTTAAGGAAACAATCCGTTCATTTCTTGCCGCACCAATTAGCTCACACTCAAGTCTTTGAAAGGAACTCTAATGAGTAACAATAATAGGCTCCTGCAGATTGCTGGAGCGGCCGCACTAGGCGGCTTCCTATTCGGCTTTGACGTAGCCGTTATTAATGGAGCGATCGGATCCGTCTCGGGAGCCGACACCGGTTTCGCTCTAGCGTCGTGGCAGACGGGCTTGGTTGTCTCAATCGTGAGCTTGGGCGCTGCAGTTGGTGCCGCCATCGCGGGCGGAATTGCGAACCGAATCGGGCGTGTCAAAGTCATGGTTACCGCAGCCGTTCTTTTCGCTATCTCTGCTCTAATGAGTGGTTTGTCATTTAGCTTCGAAGCATTGACGTGGTGGCGCCTATTGGGCGGCCTGGGTGTAGGTATCTCGGCTGTGATCGCACCTGCATACATTGCTGAAATCGCGCCGGCAGATAAGCGCGGAAGGCTTGGAACGCTACAGCAGCTTGCAATCGCGTTCGGCATCTTTGGCGCTTTCATTACGAACTTCATCTTGGTTAAAGTGACAGGTTCGGCGGATGCTGTAGCTTGGTTTGGGCTCCATACCTGGAGATGGATGTTCATCAGCGAGCTCATTCCTGCTTTGCTGTACGGCTTCTTTGTCCTTTCGCTGCCGGAATCTCCGCGTTATCTCGTATCAATCGGAGAGGAAGAACGCGCGGAAAAGATCATCGCTTCGGTTGGTTCAGATTCGGACCCCAAGGGACGTATTGCTGAAATTCGATCTTCCCTTTCGGGTCACCGTCCGAGGTTTGCTGACCTACGTGACGACAAGTACGGCCTACGTCCCGTAGTTTGGATCGCGCTCGCTTTTGCGTTCCTAATCCAGATGGCTGGAATCAATAACGTTCTGCTCTACGCGACGGATCTGTGGACGACTGTTGGATTCGCTGGAAATCTCTCTGTCTTTATTCCTGTGCTTACATCAGTTATCGGTATCGTTATGACCCTAATTGGCATGGCGGTGATTGACCGGATCGGACGTCGCCCACTCTTGTTGTGGGGAGCGGTTGGCATGTTCGTTTCCATGCTCGTGGCTGCTATCACCTTCACTCAGGGAACCACCACCGACACGGGCGCACTCAACCTCACAGGTGCTTGGGCATTCATTGCCCTTGTCAGTGTTCACCTCGTTTACATCATTTTCTGTGGAACCTGGGGCGTCGTCCTCTGGGTGTTCCTGGGAGAGATCTTCCCGAACCAGATCCGAACCGCTGGCTTGGGACTGGCAACTGCAGGAAACTGGATTGGTGGAACGCTGATCACCTTCCTGTTCCCGGTCACCAAGGAATACATCGGCCTATCAGGCACTTACTTCTCGTATGCAGTCGTGGGCGCGATTTTGATCTGGTTGGTTGTTAAACATATTCCAGAAACGAAGGGTGTTGAACTCGAAGACATGACCTACAATTTGAAGTAGCACATGGCTTTGTAGTGTTGAGCGATTATCTGGGCCGGTCTTAGCATTTTGCGAAGATCGGCCCAGATCAGTTTGCGCAACGGGCAGTAAAAAACCCCGACCAGAGTCGGGGAAATCTGGTGCGCCGTGAGGGAATCGAACCCCCAACCCGCTGGTTAAGAGCCAGCTGCTCTGCCAATTGAGCTAACGGCGCCTGCAGATAAAAACCTTACGCGTTTCTGGATAAGACTGCAAAATCCGCCAATGCGGTTTTAGACACACCAGCGTTTGGTACAAAAGAAGCGAGGGGAGCGCCTTATCTCGTAGTATTTGGGAGTCGAGGTAAGGAAATCACGTGGACAAAACGGTTGTTAAAGATTCCGTTCCGGTTGGCTTCATAAATACTGCTGTAGTTGTCTTTGGTGCAGCAATGGGATTGCTCGCTTCCCTAGGGCTACTTGAAACGGAGCTGGGTCACTTGCGAGATCCAGACGGTGCGCTGGGGTGTGACCTGAACTCGCTGATCAGTTGCGGCAGTTCCCTCATGTCGCCGCAGGCCCACCTGCTCACCGTGCCCAATTCTGCGCTCGGAATCGCGGCATTTGGCGGGTTGGTTGCAGTCGGCGCGGCAATGCTACTAGGCACTCGCCTGAGCAAACCGGCAGCAACGCTACTGGGCTTAGGATCGGTTGGCGGCCTTGTTTTTGTGGGCTACTTCCTCTACCAGTCGGCAACAAATTTCTCTGCGCTGTGCCCGTACTGCATGGTGGTGTGGTCGGCAACGATTATCGTGAGTGCGGTACTCATCCCCGCAGCTTTGACCGCTTTCGAGGGCACGCGTGCGGCGGGCAAAACTATGCTGCGCTACTCGTGGGCAACCATCGTATGCTTGCACCTAGTGGTGTTTATCGTGGTGCTGTTTACCATGACTGAACAGATCGGAGGCCTCCTGTGACCGGCAAGCGTGAGTTGTCAACCGTTCGGGAAGACTACCTGCGGGCTGTTTATTCGGTAGAGGAGTGGGACGATGAGGGCGTTAGCGTAACTGAACTAGCTGCGATTATGGAGGTCGTGCCTTCCACGGCCTCGGAGAATGTGCGCAAGCTGAGGGATGCAGGCCTGTTGGATCACCAGCCGTATCAAAAGGTGAGGCTCACGGAAGCGGGGCGCAAAGAAGCCATTGAGATGGTGCGCCGTCACCGTATTTTGGAATCTTTCTTGTATAAGTCCCTCGGCTATTCCTGGGACGAGTTGCATTTTGAAGCGCACGACCTCGAACACGCGGTTTCTGACCGGTTTATAGACAAGCTTGATGAGGCTTTGGGCTTCCCACGTTTTGACCCGCACGGTGATCCGATTCCAGGCAAGGACGGCTCGGTGCACAGGTGCTCGTGTTTCACTTTGCGCGGGGCGCCACTGGATGAGGTCATGCAGATTGTGCGTATTCGCGATGGGGAGCCCGAAGTGTTGCGCTACTTTGAAAAACGCGACATCTTGCCCGGAGCCAAGCTGCGCGTAGTCGAGCGCGCGGATGTTGCCGGGCAGGTAACCGTGGAGCTGAACGGTGCTCGGATTGATATTTCCACGGCCCTGGCCGCGCGTATCAAAGTGACGCCAGAAAACGTCGAATCGGTCTAAAAGGTTTGAAACAGTTCGGCCGGTCAGGAATATCCCGACCGGCCGAATCGCTTGGATTGGCTAAGGTTTAGGCAAGTTCTGCGCTGTCAATGCGCGGGGGAACATTGCTTCCGTATCCGAGGGCGCGAAGAGCCTCGCGCAGGGCTTCGGTGCTCTCGGTCAGTTCCTCATCCGTCGCCGGCTTCGCGTTTGCCGGGTTCATGTCTGCCTCGCTTCGCAGGGGAACTACATGCAGGTGCGTGTGGGGAACTTCAAAGCCGAGGATGGACAGGCCGGCCCGCTCGGCGCCAAACGCCTTCTTCTGCGCTTGCCCAATCCGTTTGGCTACGTTGAACAGGTGCGCGGCGGTCTCGTCGGAGAGGGAAGTCCACTCGCTGATCGGTTCGCGTGGAACCACTAGGGCGTGGCCTGGGCGGACCGGGGAGATGTCAGCAAAAACCACGCAAGTTTCGTCGGCATAGATGAACTTGCCGGGAATGTCACCGGCAATTATTTTTTCAAAAATGGTCATGTCTCCATTGTGGTACAAGATCACCCATTTTTCGCCCCACCCGATTCTAAAGAACCCCCATTAGTGGGGTAGTGTAAATGTCAGATTGACAGATGGAATGAGGTCAAATTGAGCATGGAAACCGCAGGGGATAATCCTTACCGCTACGACGCGGCGCTCGCGGCCAAAATTGAGGCCCGCTGGCAGCAGTACTGGCAAGAAAATCAGACGTTCGCCGCTGATAACCGGGAAGGCGATCTTGAAGGTCCGCTAGCCAAGAAGGAAAAGTTCTATCTGCTAGACATGTTCCCGTACCCGTCGGGTGCAGGTCTGCATGTGGGCCACCCCCTCGGCTACATCGCCACGGACACGGTTGCGCGCTACAAGCGCATGCAAGATCTAAACGTGTTGTACACGCTGGGCTTCGACGCGTTTGGTTTGCCTGCTGAGCAGTACGCCGTGCAGACGGGTCAGCACCCGCGGATCACCACCGAGAACAACATTACGAACATGCGCCGCCAGCTCGCCCGTATCGGCCTGTCGCATGACAAGCGTCGTTCGATCTCCACAACCGATGATGAGTTTGTGCGCTGGACGCAGTGGATCTTCTTGCAGATTTACAACTCGTGGTATGACCCGCAGGCTAAGCGTCGCGATGGCAAGGTAGGTTCGGCTCGCCCCATTAGTGAGCTCGTTGCAGAGTTCGAGTCCGGCAAACGCGAAACGCCGCACAAGCCGTGGGTGCAGATGAGCGAGGGGGAGCGCAGCGACCTTCTGGACGAGTATCGCCTGGCGTACGTCGCGTACTCGCCGGTGAACTGGTGCCCGGGCCTCGGAACTGTTTTGGCAGATGAAGAGGTAACTGCTGATGGCCGCTCCGAGCGCGGCAACTACCCGGTTTTCAAGTCGCGTCTGCGGCAGTGGATGATGCGTATCACCGCTTACGCTGATCGCTTGGCGGAGGACTTGGACACGGTTGATTGGCCCCACAAGGTGGTGGCGCAGCAGCGTAACTGGATTGGTCGTTCCACCGGCGCAACCGTACATTTTGAGGTTGAGGAAGGTCAGGTTACTGAATCCACCCAGCTGACGGTGTTCACCACGCGCCCCGATACGTTGTTTGGTGCAACTTTCATGGTGGTTGCTCCCGAGCATGAGCTGGTGGGCGGCGAAGACACGCCGGCGCAAGAACTTACGGTTCCAAGCCAGTGGCCAGCAGGCACGCGCGAAGAATGGACGGGCGGATATGCCTCCCCGCGCGAGGCTGTGGCGGCTTACCGTTCGTGGGCGAAGTCCCGCACCGATGATGAGCGCCTTGCGGAAGGTACTGAAAAGACGGGTGTGTTCACCGGTATTTTTGGTACCAACCCGGTTAATGGAAATAAGGTCCCGGTGTTTGTTGCGGACTACGTCTTGATGGGTTACGGCACGGGCGCGATTATGGCTGTGCCGGCCCATGATGATCGTGACTTTGCGTTCGCGCAGCGTTTCAACATTGATGTGGTGACCACAATCCAACCGGATGAGGATTTTGACGGTGAGGGCGCTTGGACTGGCGACGGTCTGATTGTGAACTCACAAAACGATGAAATCTCACTCAACGGCCTGAACAAGGCCGACGCAATCGCGCGGATCACGAACTGGCTGGAAGAAAAGGGCGTTGGCCACTCGACGGTTACATACCGCCTGCGTGACTGGTTGTTCTCTCGCCAACGCTACTGGGGTGAACCCTTCCCGGTTGTGTATGACGAGGATGGGCGCGTGCATGCTCTTCCAGAGTCGATGCTGCCGGTGCAGCTGCCGGAGTTGGATAACTTCCAGCCCCGCACTTTCGATCCTGATGATGCCGATACCACGCCGGAGGCAGCGCTTTCGCGCGCAACGGATTGGATTGAGGTGGAGCTGGACCTCGGTGATGGTTTGAAGAAGTACCATCGCGATACGAACACGATGCCAAACTGGGCGGGTTCGTCTTGGTACGAGCTTCGCTACACGGATCCAAATAACACCTACTATGCTTCGTCCGAGGCCAACGAGGCCTACTGGATGGGCCCGAAGGACAAGGGCGAGTCGGGAGGCGCTGACCTATACATTGGCGGCGTGGAGCACGCGGTGCTTCACCTGCTGTACGCACGCTTTTGGCACAAGGTTCTGTTCGATTTGGGCCACGTGTCCTCCTCGGAACCGTTCCATAAGCTGTTTAACCAGGGTTACATCCAGGCTTACGCTTTCAAGGATGCCCGCGGTGAGTACGTGCCGGCCGATGAGGTCGAGGGCGATGAGGAAACCGGTTGGACTTATAAGGGCCGCGAGGTGTTCCGCGAGTACGGCAAGATGGGCAAGTCGCTAAAGAACATCGTGACGCCCGATGACATGTGTGAAGAGTACGGTGCGGACACGTTCCGAATGTACGAAATGTCTATGGGACCCCTCGAGGTGTCGCGCCCGTGGGATACGCGCGCGGTGGTGGGCTCCTATCGCTTCTTGCAGCGCCTTTGGCGCAACGTGGTTGATGAGGAAACCGGTGCGGTTACCGTGACGGACGAGCCAGCCGACCTCGAAACGAAGAAGCTGGTTGCCCGCACCATTGCGGACGTTACCGAAGAGTACGAGAACATGCGGATGAACACCGCGGCTGCTCGCATGATCGTCCTCAATAATCACTTGACGGGCATTGATCGCGTGCCGCGCGAAGCTATTGAACCGCTGGTGCTGATGGCTTCGCCGCTCGCCCCGCACATCGCGGAGGAGCTGTGGAACAAGCTGGGGCATGAGGGCACGCTTGCGCGCGAGCCGTTCCCGGTTGTGGAGGACGAGTCGCTACTTGAAGAAGAGAAGGTGACTTGCGTTGTCCAGATTGCGGGCAAGGTGAGGGCACGTCTTGAGGTGGCGCCGTCGATCAGCGCTGAGGAGCTAGAGAAGTTGGCTTTGGAAACTGAAGCCGCAGTTAAGGCTCTGGATGGCCGTGATCCGCTGAAGGTGATTGTGCGGGCTCCAAAGCTCGTAAGTATCGTACTTCCGAAGTAAAGATCCGCGTCCCGGTGCCATGTTGCCCGGGGCGCGGTATCTTATAAGCAACCAGTTAGGGGGAGCCGTGAGTAATATCGAGTTCGTTGAAATCCAGGCCGGGGAATCTACCGCAACATTTTGCACGCGCGGGGGGCTTATCACCTCGTGGGTGGTGCCCGCGGGTGAGCGGCGTTTCGATGTGATTGACGGCTATCAAAACGCCGAAGAGGTTGAGGAAAGAAACGGTGCTCGCTCGGCGCTGTTGGCCCCGTGGTCTAACCGTATTAGAGACGCGAAGTATTCCTGGCAGGGAGCTAGCTTTGACCTCGGCCCCGATAAGGACGGGGTGCGTGAGGGGTTGCACGGCTTGTTCCTGGATCGCACTTTTGAGGTGACTGGTACGGGCCCGGGATGGATCACGATGTCAGCCGAAGTTCGGCAGGACGAGCTTGCAAACTCGTTTGAAGATGGCGTGGCCTATCCCTGCCCGGTGAGCCTGCAGGTGCGCTACGAGATCGCGCAAACGCCCGCTGGCTGCCAGCTGAATATGCGTCTTGCGGCAACTAACCGTGGAACCACGCCCGCTCCGATTGGGCTCGGCTGGCACCCGTACGTGCGTTACGACGGTGGGCGCGAGGGCGCTTACCTCACCATGCAGGCGCGCACGGAGGTCATGACCAATGACGCTCTTATTCCGTTCGAGGGAGACGAGGCATTCTCTCCGGCTCCAACATTCGACCCGAACAAGGGAGTGTTGGTGCTCGATTACCTCAGCGGCATGGACAAGGCGTTTACTGACCTAACTGTTAGCACCGGTGGTGAAGCTACATCGGTAGCCACCTTGCATCACCCGAGCGGCGCAACTACGCAACTGAAAGCGGCGGTTTCCGGATCAGGTGCGCGCGGTTTTGGTATCTTCCATCTGTTCACTGGTGAGGCGCTAAAGCACCGTCAGTGTGAGGCTCTTGCCTTGGAGTACTGCCAGTTCATGACCAACGCTTACAACCGGCCCGAGTTTGCCAAAGAGCTACTCGTCGAGCCGAACAAGTCCGCGGTCATGAATGTAAGTCTGATCCACACGCCCCATCAAAAATAGCGTAGGCGTTTGGGCGTAGTGCGTTGTTGTCAAACTGGCCGGCAATGGGCTCGCCGCACCCC
Source organism: Actinomyces urinae (assembly GCF_900119695.1). GTDB lineage: Bacteria > Actinomycetota > Actinomycetes > Actinomycetales > Actinomycetaceae > Gleimia > Gleimia urinae. Next base: position 530,108 of record NZ_LT632547.1, on the reverse strand, counting down.
TGTAATACTTCACTGCCGCGAGGTAACGAAGCGTCAGAAATGTTCAGCACAACCGTGATCGCCTGGTCGCCGTTGTAGCTGACAAAGCGCATCACCTCGTTCTCCAGGTGAACAACCTTGGTTCGCGCATGCCACAGCCAAGGGCGTTGGCGCCGCATCGCGCATAGTGAGGCGTACCAGTGGAAGAAGCGTTGCGCTCGCGGGTCTTGCATTGCCTGCTCGGGGGAGTCAGGTAGTGGCTGACGGATTGCGTCATCGCCGCCCAGGCGTTCCTCTTTACGGCCGGTGAATCCCATTTCGTCCCCGTAGTAAATGGAAGGCACCCCGCCCACACTGAACAAGATGGCAGCCGCCACGCCAACCTGCTCCTCGTTCTCGAGCTGGGTGGCAATGCGTGTGACGTCGTGGTTTCCAATGAAGGTTTGGGGAACGAACATATCGAGCAGGTCATTGTGGCGTCCTAGCGTCCAATCCAGCTCGTAGAAGTTCGCGTCATTTAACGCGGACCAGGTGGCTTTCCACAGCTCATATTCGGTAAGTGAATCCCATCCTGATTCGCTAACCATCTCCGCATATTCGCCGTGGATGACTTCGGCCACGATCCATGCGTCTTCGTGACGGCTTCGCACTTTTGGCAAAATGTCGGTCCAAACACTCGGAGCCATGGCGTATGCGGCGTCTAGCCTCCACCCGTCGGCGCCTTGGTCTAGCCAGTGGTTCATCACGTTCGTAATGGCTTCACGCACCCTCGGATTGGCATGATTTAGTGTGGCGAGGCCGGTGTGGCCCTCAAAGCAGTGGTAGGAGGGCAGTTCTCCCTCGGTCCACCCCTCCCAGTTGGGCAGGAGCATTTGTGCGTCCTCGGATGGACCATGGCGCAGTCCCTCAACCAGAGGATGGCGCGAGCCAACGTGGTTGAATACCCCGTCCAGCACGATTTTCACCCCGCGTGCATGGGCGGCCTCCACAAGGGATTTGAAGTCCGCAAGCGTGCCTAGGCGCGGGTCAATGCGGTAGTAGTCGATCGTGTCGTATCCGTGCGAGTAGGAGTGGAAGATGGGGCCCAAAGACAACACGTTCGCGCCGATTCTAACCGCGTGATCCAGCCAGGGCTCAAGGTCGCGTAGTGTGCGCGGCGGCTGGTAATCCTGCCCCTCAACTTCCGGATTTATGGCCGGTGCGCCGAGAGCACCGAGGGGAAATACCTGCCACAAAATTGCGCTACCACTAAAACTACTCATGTCTTAATCATCTCATTTTGTGCTCCCGTTTGAGCCGGGCTGATCCCCTTGATATCAATGTGTCATGCCTGAAGGACACGTTTTGCATCGTCTTGCCCGCCGCTTTTCCCACGACTTTGCGGGCCAAAGCTTGGTGGTCGAGTCTCCGCAGGGGCGTTTCGAGGCCGGTGCAAACCTGGTGAATGGGAGCGAACTGGTTGGTGCGCACGCACACGGCAAACACCTCTTTTTAGAGTTTGAGGGGGAGCGCTTCGTCCATATCCACTTGGGGCTTTACGGCAAGTGGCGTTTTCGCGAGGTAGATGGAAACCTACCTGCCCCTATTGGTCAGGTGCGGCTGCGCATTGCGTCTGCCGGTGAGGTTGCGGATCTGGCCGGACCTAACCGCTGCGCATTGGTCTCAGCAGACGAGGTTGAGGGGGTTATTGCCCGCCTGGGCCCGGACCCGCTCGATCCCACGCCAAACGCACGCAGCCAGTTCATTGCTAACGTGCGCGGGCGCAAGCGAGACATTGGGGAGCTGGTGATGGACCAGTCGGTAATCGCCGGGCCGGGGAATATTTATCGCGCCGAGTCACTGTTTCGCGTGGGAATTTCCCCATTTCGCAAGGGCATAAACACTTCGGTAAAGCGAATCGGTCAGCTGTGGGATGACCTCGTGATCCTCATGGAAGATGGCGCAGACACGGGCGTTATAACCACGGTTGATCCCCGCGATGCGCCAAACCCGCCGTTGGAGGCAGATCCAGAAGCCTCGCGCTTCTACGTCTATCACCGCACGGGCAGGCCGTGCTTGCGCTGCGCGGCGCCCGTGCAAGAAAAGCGCGTGGCTACCAGGCGCCTGTTCTGGTGCCCCTCCTGCCAGCGGTAGGAGCGTGAGTCACGCCCGGCGTTTAGGCCTCTTGGAATCCTAAGTAGTCGTAGAGCCGGGCAGCGCTCGCGGCCTCGCGCATGTCCAGTTGCAAGCACATGTCTTCGTATCCGGCAGCGGCCACGCGTCCAGCGGCCTCACCGATGAGGGCGGTTGCGATGCCTCGTCCGCGATAGTCGGGGTGGACCATCAGGTCAAGAATGTATGGACTCTTATCGGCATCGTCCCAAGGCGTCCCGATTGTCACGAAGATCGCGCCAATAAGGTCACCATCGGCCCACGCGCCGATGAATGAATTGTCGAGGGGAGTGCCAAACTCTCCGCCAAAGCACATGCGCATCTGGTCGATTGACTCGTACAGGCTTTCCGCGGTCTCCGGCAGGTCATATGCAACCACATTGAGGGCTGCGAGGGCCGGAATGTCGTAGCGGGTAATGGTCGCTAGCTCAATTCCGGCCGGGCGTGCAAAGTCGGTCAGCGACTTCAGTCTGGCATTAAGTGTGAGCTGTGACATATCTATACTTTAGTTCCGTTTGCGATATTTTTGGGTCAAAACCACCCGGGCAACACAAACGCGCACCCAAAAAGTTATGGGTGCGCGTTTGATCAGTGGCGTAAAAGTGGAGTCGCTCAGATGTATAGTGTGGGATCCACAATCAGGTCGGCTTCGCGCGACTGGTCGCAAATCGGCTGGTTGTGCGCCGGGATTCCAACCGCTACGTGTTCGGTTGGAACCTCGCGTACTACAACCGCATTCGCACCAATCTTGCTGTGATCGCCGATCCTGATAGGGCCAAGCACCTTTGCACCCGCCCCAATCATCACGTTTGACCCCACGGTTGGGTGGCGCTTGCCCTTAACCATGGCCACGCCGCCCAGGGTAACTCCGTGGAAGATCACCACGTCTTCACCAACACTCGTGGTCTCGCCAATCACTACGCCCGTGCCGTGGTCAATGAATACACGGCGGCCAATACGCGCGCCGGGGTGAATATCGATGCCGGTGAAGGACCTGGTGATCGACGAGAGTACGCGAGCGGGTAAGCGCGCGCCCGACCTCCACATCTTGTGCGCTACTCGGTGTGACCACATGGCATGGACACCGGGGTAGGCCAATGCAACCTCCAGGTTGGACCTCGCGGCCGGATCGCGCTGGCGCGCTGTTTCCAGGTCTTCGCGCAAGAGGGAGGACAGGGACGCTTTCTTAGACATGGCTCCTACTTATTAATATCCGCCCACAGGGGAGTGGAGAGGTAGCGCTCGCCCGTGTCAGGCAGAACCGTGACAATAGTTTTGCCTGCAAACTCGGGGCGTTTTGCAACCTCGAGGGCCGCCCAAAGCGCAGCACCAGCGGAGATTCCTACAAATAGGCCCTCCTCGCTGGCTGCGCGGCGAGCGGTCTTCAAGGCGTCCTCGGTTTTCACCGTTACGACCTCGTCAACCACGCTGCGGTCAAGGTTGTCCGGCACAAAGTTCGCGCCGATGCCCTGAATGCCGTGCGGGCCAGCAGTGCCCTCGGTAAGTAGGGGGGATTCGGCCGGCTCAACCGCAATGGCCTTGAGGTTCGGGTTCTGCTTCTTAAGCGCGCGCGCAACGCCAGAGATCGTGCCGCCCGTTCCCACACCGGCTACAACCACGTCAACGTTACCGTCCGTGTCAGCCCAAATCTCGGGCCCGGTGGTCTCTTCGTGTATTTGTACGTTGGCGGGGTTGGAGAACTGGGAGGCAAGAATCGAACCGGGTCGCTCCGCAACGATCTTCTTCGCGGCTTCTACCGCGCCTGCCATGCCGGCCTTCGGGTCGGTGAGCACGAGCTCAGCGCCAAATGCGCGCATCAGCTTCTTCCGCTCGTCGCTCATTGAGGAGGGCATCGCGATGACTACCTTATATCCACGCGCAGCGCCAACCATGGCAAGTGCGATACCGGTGTTTCCCGAGGTTGCTTCAACGATTGTACCGCAAGGAGTGAGTTCCCCCGACTTCTCAGCGGCATCTACGATTGCCACGCCGATGCGGTCTTTAACTGACGATCCCGGGTTGAAGTATTCCAGTTTTGCGAGAACTGTTGCGCCTTCCTCGGCCATACGGTTAATGCGAACGAGGGGAGTGCGTCCTACGGTTTCAGTGACATTGTTGGCAATGTTAGCCATGTGAAATCTCCTGTGTGTCTGTCTTCTAAAGTTTCAAATTCGTGAACTCAAGCTGGGTGCCGGCGCCGTCGGTTTCCGGGCAGACGGGCACCCTAAAGACACTGCGTGCACATAAAGGTGCTAGAAAGTCGCGTAAAAACAATTTTCATAATGGTCACGTGCCCATAATAGTGGTGCTACTACTACGCGTCGACTTCAACGGTTGTTGACTCGATCGCACGCGGAGTTATTTCTCCACCCGAAAGCTCGGCAACCAGGCTCGTAAACTCACTTTCGCGCGCGGGTTCTAGGGCGCTGGTGATCGTCGCGAACTGTCCGTATGTTACGTCTGTGATGTTGAACCCACGGGCGCGCAGATCTGCTTCGATGCGCCCCGCATAGGCGTGCGGGGCGTCCAGTTCGAACCGGAGCACGTCCTTAAATTCAACAATTTGGGCAAGCTTTAGCGCTTCCGAGACGGAGGAGGAGTACGCCCGAATCAGGCCGCCCGCGCCCAGCAGCACGCCGCCAAAGTAGCGGGTCACAACCGCGGTTACGCCCACCAGATTCTCGCGCAGGAACACCTCGAGCATGGGAGCGCCAGCCGTTCCAGAGGGTTCGCCGTCGTCGTTCGAGTGCCCGATTTCGTTTGCGCCTTCAGGTTTGACCACAAAAGCAGAGCAGTTGTGCGTAGCGTCAGGGAACTCCTCGCGAATACTGGCAATGAAAGCGCGTGCATCTTCTTCAGTAGCTGTCTGTGCCAAAGTGGTGATGAACTCAGACCGCTGGATTTCTAACCGGTTGCGAACCCAGGTTCCCGTTTTAACGCCGCGCATATGCCCTCCTTACCGCCTATTGTATGCAGGGCGTTGGAGGTAGCTGGCAACGCGGCAGAGCCCAACTCGAAATGCGCGAGATGGCGCACGTTCTTTGGTGGCTGGGGGCGAATTTGCTAAGCTAGAACAGTTGCCAACGCGCCTATCACGCGAATCACACTGTTTACAGTGGTGTTTTAGGCGCGATTCGTGGCAAAGTGTACCTTGGTAATTGATCGATTCTTTTTGATTGTGAAGGAGCGGGCGGGCTATGGCAGTACCTAAGCGCAAGATGTCCCGGTCGAACACTCGCACTCGCCGGTCGTCGTGGAAGGCTAAGCTCCCTGAGCTTCAGACTATCCGTGTGCAGGGCCGCGAAGTCCGAGTGCCTCGTCACCTTGTAAAGGCTTACAAGGCTGGTGCCATCGAGATTGAGGACTAGTCTTAGATAGTTAAAGAACGAGCCTGGGTTTTCCCAGGCTCGTTTTGTTTCCCTATTTTGATTTGCACCCCCGACAGGATTCGAACCTGCGACCAATTGCTTAGAAGGCAACTGCTCTATCCACTGAGCTACGGAGGCTCTGGGCGCTTTCGCGCCTGTTTGCACGCCTATTCTAGGTGCTTCACCGAAGTGAACCAAATGCGTTAAATGAGCAGACGGAATATTTCTGAGTCCAGTGGTACTGGCTCAACGTGCAGTGGCGAGGATGCCATCCTGCGTCGCAACTGATGAATGTCAGAGGCGCGACCAAGGTCGATGCCTACGAGTGCTGGGCCCGTGTCACGGTTGTTTTTCTTGGTGTACTCAAAGTGGATGATGTCTTGATCTTCAGCGAGTACATCGCGAACGAATCCGAGGAGGGCGCCCGGCTCTTGGGGGAAGGTCACCAGGAAGTAGTGACGCAACCCCTCATGACGCAGGGAGCGTTCCTGCACTTCGGCGTAGCGAGACAGGTCATTGTTGCCGCCAGAAACCATGGCTACAACAGGTCCGTTAGGAATATGGGGGAGGTATCTGCGTGCAGCGGCGGAGGCGAGAGCACCAGCCGGCTCGGCGATAATGCCTTCGGAGTGGTACAGGTCAAGCATTTCAGAGCACACTGCGCCCTCAGGGATGACGATTACATCGTCAAGGCATTCGCGCAGGATCGGGAATGTAACGTCACCAACGCGTCCCACGGCCGTGCCATCCACGAAGTTATCCACCTGGTCTAGCGATACGGGTTTGCCCGCGCGCAGTGCTGCTTTGATGGAGGCAGCTCCTTCGGGCTCAACGCCGATCACTTTGATGGAGGGGTGCATGGTTTTAAGCCATAGCGCGACTCCGGCAGCAAGGCCGCCGCCACCCATAGGAAGCAGAACACAGTCGGTATCGGCAGGAATCTGCTCGGCTAGCTCCACGGCGATGGTGCCCTGGCCAGCGATAACCATCGGATCATCGTAGGCGGGAACAAACACTAGGTTCTCGCGCTCAGATACTTCCATAGCCTGCGCGTTTGCCGCGTCAAATGTGCCGTCAACAATTATCTGCTCAACCCATCCGTCACCTATGGTCGCAATACGATCGCGCTTTTGCCGCGGAGTGTTGGAAGGCAGGAAGATCTTGCCGCGGATCTTCAACGTCGCACACGCGTACGCGACGCCCTGCGCGTGGTTTCCAGCGGACGCAGCTGCAATGCCACGTGCTGCCTCGCTATCGCTTAGAGACGCGATCTTGTTGTACGCTCCGCGAACCTTAAACGAGCGGCACAGCTGAATGTCCTCGCGCTTCAAATAAACCGGTACACCCACTTCCTCGCTGAGCCTAGGGGAGTATTCCAAAGGTGTTTTCTTTGCCACTTTGGCCAGGCGTTGCGCAGCCGTATCAATATCTTTTGCGCTGAGTTGAAAATCGGATTCCATGCCCCACATCTTATGGAAATACACGAATGCTTAGTCTCACCGTCCCACATGTCAGCGCCTCTAAGAAAGAGTGCGCCGACGCAGAGATATGGAGGGGCTGTAAAAAGTCTGCATAAAAATCACTAGAGTAGAAGGCATGAGTAAAAAACCACGCCGTCCGCTCGTGTGGATTGACTGCGAAATGACCGGCCTCGATCTTGACAAAGATGGGCTTGTTGAAGTAGCTGTCGTGATCACTGACGAGCAGCTAAACGTTGTAGACCCCGGAATCGACATCGTCATTAAGCCTTCGCAAGAGGCGCTAGATAACATGGGGGATTTTGTGCGCAATATGCACACCGAATCCGGCCTGATTGACGAGTTTGAGACCGGTGTTTCACTTGAGGAAGCCCAGCGCGAGGTTTTGGACTACGTAAAAAAGTTTGTACCGCAGTCGGGCCAGGCACTCCTTGCAGGCAACTCGATTGGGACGGACAAGGCGTTCTTAGAGCGCGACATGCCCGAGCTGATCAGCTACTTGCACTACCGGGTGGTCGACGTCTCTTCTATCAAAGAGCTCGCCAAACGCTGGTATCACCGCACGTTTGAGGAAGCCCCAGCCAAGCATGGCGGTCACCGCGCTCTTGCGGACATTCTCGAATCTATTCAAGAACTCGTCTACTACCGCCGTGTTCTCTTCCCGCAGGGAGAGGGGCCCAGCAGACAAGAGGCCAGGCAGATTGCCGCCGAGGTTGTAGCCCTTGGCATTCCAAACATCGAGTAAGGCAACCTCGAGACGTAGCTCTTAACACCAACTTTGCGCGGTTTCCACAAGGAGGCCGCGCAAAGCCGTATCCACAGCCAAACACTCGCGGTATTCCCAGCGTGGTTTGCGCTTTGCATCATGAAGTCACCCACCTAGTTGAGAGGACTTCATATGAAAACTGGAACGCGCCGAATCCTAGCGGCGTCAACGGCTCTGTTTGCGGCAGCAGTCCTAAGTGCGCCGGCGGCGCTCGCGGCGGAAGAGCCGTGGCAGCTGCTCGGACAAGGCCAGCTATTCGTTGCTAAATCTGGAGATTATTACGGGGTATGCGCCGGTGATGATCAGCTTCGTAAAGGTGCTCCGGTATCGCCAAAAGACGCTGCGTTTAAGACGTACCAGGTTGGTCAAGCTACACCGCGAAATACCGCAACATCCATTGGCAATACCGATATTAAGACGGTGATGAGCGCGGATAAGACTTGGGTAGTAGCCGCGCTTTACCACCTTTATGCGAAGGACGTCACGGAGAGCCAGCATCACGCAAAGTCGTTTAGCTTTGCAGTACAGAGCCAGCTTTCAACCTATGGCAAGTTTCCAATGGAGAACCTTGACGACGGTGGTGCACTTGCTCGCCAGATGGTTGCCGAGGCGGAGAAGATTGCTGGCCCATACACGCTAAAACCGTGGGTTTCATACAAGGACGGCGTGGTCACTATCGATAATCTGGGGGTCAAGGGCAAAGACGGGTGGATCAATGGGTTACCCATGGAAGTGACTTTCACACATGCTAGTTCCGGCGAGGTGAAGAAGACCCTAACAAGCGCCGCCGAGCCTATCAGTGCCCAGGCAGAATATTCGGATCCCGGCGAGGTGTCGGTTCGCGTTAAGGTCAGTGGTTTGCCCGCGGACAAAATCAACATTTGGGAACACCCTAAGCACCAAGATCTGGTCGTAGTGCCGTGGGGTAAAAGCTCGCTTGAAGCGAGCGGGAGAGTGAGCGTTCCGCCGCCTCCCACGCAACCAACTACACAGCCTACGGAGCCGGAAACCGAGCCGACAACTCAGCCGACTACCGAACCGTCACAACCGGAAACTGAACCCACTACCCAGCCTGAAACTGAGCCGACTACTACACCAACTACAGTCACTATCGACCAGCCGCCAAAACTTGCAAAAACCGGCGCAGCTAGCCTGTTCTTGCCCGCGTTTGGCCTTGCATCCCTAGGCAGCGGATTCCTGCTGTTTAGGCGCGGCGGCGGCGAAGCATAGGAGAGATCATGGAAGAAACTTGGAACACCGATACCGTGGTTGCAGATAGCAACACCACAACTGCAACTGTTGCAATGCCAACGTCGTCGAGGTTGAAGACGTTCTCGGCAGACGCAGTGACCATTACTGTTCGTGGCCGCCTCGGATCACACATTGATCTGAAAACCCTGCCGTCAGGATCAAAACTGGCGAGGGCGCGTATGGCCGTAACCAGACGCGGGCGTGATGATGCCGGCAACTGGCACGATGCGTCTACGGCCTGGTACACGGTCAAAATGTGGGGCCAGTTGGCCGAGAATGCGGCCCAGTCTTTGCAGAAGGGACAGCCGGTGATTGTAACTGGCCGGCTCGAAGTTAACGAGTGGACCAACCCGCAGAGCGGAAGCAGAGGGACAGAGCTGGTCATAACCGCTACAACCATCGGCCACGACCTCGGGTATGGCACGGCCGCATACAGCCGTCCCGTGAAGGAACTAGCTACCCGCTAAACCGTGAAAATCCGCCGGCTCGCGTTGGATCGGGCCGGCGGTTCACGTACACTAGGCTCGACTAAGCCTAGTTAAACGTGAAGGTATGGCATGGCTGAATACATCTACCAAATGATTCGTGCGCGCAAGACGCACGGAGACAAAGTAATTCTTGACGACGTCACGATGGCGTTCTTCCCGGGCGCAAAGATCGGCATGGTTGGCCCCAACGGTGCCGGCAAGTCCTCGATCTTGAAAATCATGGCGGGTCTGGACGAACCGTCAAACGGTGAAGCTCGTCTTTCACCCGGATACACGGTTGGTATCTTGCAGCAGGAGCCCCCGCTGGATGAGGACAAAACTGTTCTTGAAAACGTGGAGCTTGGTGTTGGCGATACGGTAGCGAAACTGAAGCGCTACAACGAGGTTTCGGAAGAGATGGCTAATCCGGATGCGGATTTTGATGCCCTCATGGAAGAGATGGGCAAGCTACAAACCGAGATCGACGCCGTGAATGGTTGGGATCTTGAATCGCAACTCAACCAGGCAATGGATGCGCTTCGCTGCCCGCCGCCAGACACGCCCGTTAACGTCCTGTCCGGTGGTGAGCGTCGCCGCGTGGCGCTGTGCCGTCTACTTCTCGAGGCGCCGGACCTGCTCCTGTTGGATGAGCCCACCAACCACCTGGACGCCGAGTCGGTGCTCTGGTTAGAACAGCACCTGGCGTCCTACCCGGGTGCGGTTATTGCAGTAACTCACGACCGCTATTTCCTGGACCATGTGGCCCAGTGGATTGCTGAGGTTGACCGCGGGCGTTTGTACCCGTACGAGGGTAACTACACCACCTACCTCGAAACTAAGAAGGAACGTCTTAAGGTTCAGGGCAAGAAGGACGCCAAGCTTGCGAAGCGTTTGAAGGACGAGCTCGAGTGGGTTCGCACCTCTGCGAAGGGCAGGCAGGCTAAGCAAAAGGCCCGTCTGGCTCGCTACGAAGAGATGGCTGAAGAGGCCGAGCGCACCCGCAAACTTGACTTTGAAGAGATCCAGATTCCGCCGGGCCCGCGCCTAGGTAACGTCGTTATCGACGCCTCGAACCTGCAGAAGGGCTTCGGGGATCGCAAGCTCATCGACGGCCTATCCTTCTCGCTACCGCGTAACGGCATTGTTGGTGTGATTGGCCCCAACGGTGTTGGTAAAACCACGCTGTTCAAGACGATCGTTGGGCTTGAACCACTAGATGGTGGCGATCTGAAGATCGGTGAGACGGTCAAGATTTCTTACGTGGATCAAACCCGCGCAGGCATTGACCCGAACAAGACGCTGTGGGAAGTCGTGTCTGATGGCCTCGACTATTTAGAAGTTGGCAACGTTGAGGTTCCCTCGCGCGCATACGTGTCTGCGTTCGGATTCAAGGGCGCCGATCAGCAAAAGCCTGCAGGCGTGCTTTCCGGTGGTGAGCGTAACCGTCTGAACCTGGCGCTAACGCTGAAACAGGGCGGCAACCTGCTTCTATTGGACGAGCCAACTAACGACCTCGACGTTGAAACCTTGGCGTCCCTAGAAAACGCTCTGCTGGAGTTTCCCGGCTGTGCTGTTGTGGTCACTCACGACCGTTGGTTCCTTGACCGCGTGGCCAGCCATATTCTTGCTTGGGAAGGCACCGAAGAGGACCCCGCAAACTGGTACTGGTTTGAAGGCAACTTCGAAGCTTACGAGAAGAACAAGATTGAGCGCCTCGGCCCAGAAGCCGCGCGCCCACACCGCGTAACGCACCGTCGCCTAACCCGCGACTAAACGGTTTTGCCACGCGCGGACCCTTCAAGTAAATAAAGTTTTGGCCCGGATGTTTCCAACCGGGCCAAAACTTTATCTGTAGCTAGTTCAGCTAGATGAACCTACGCCTGCTTGCGGCGAAGCGCTAGCATCGTGCCACCTGCGAACAGGAGGGCAAGTGCGCCAGCGGCCGTGCCAAATATAGAGACGCCGGTCTTAGCCAGTGGCTTTTGCGGAGCAGTAGTAGCAGTTTCGGTTTGCGTAGTTGTGCTTTCGGTTGTTTCCGAGACGGAGGTGCCACAATCCACCGTGAGGGTCAGGCCAGAAGCTGCCGAGATGAGTTCCGGCGCGTGAGCGCTCTGCTCATCAGCGGTGCCAGCCTTAACCGTTAGCGGCAGGTTCACGATTCCCGAGCGGTCCTCGCAAACTCCCGAGACGCTGAACTCAATCGGAGCGTCCGTGTAGCCAACGCCGTCGGCAGTTACGATTGCATTCGCGTTCGCTGCATTTGCGTCCGCCAGAGTGTTGTTTACTTCGGCGGTTGCTACGCTCTTGCCATCAACATAAAGCGTGACGTTCTTCGGTGCTGCCTCACCCGGTCCAGAGAACGAGAGGCCGCGTAGTGCCAGCGTGCCGGATACTACCGGCTTGCCGTCTACGCTCTCTTCACTTTGAGTTAGCGTGGCGCCAACGGAGGAGACCGCTGCGCGCGGAGCAATCTGAGGGTTAGCTTCTAGGTACTTTTGGATCCACTCGCGGTCCAAACCATCTGGGATGGTGGTCAGCGTAGCCTTGATCGAGTCTTCTTTGAGGACGTCGAACGAGTCGCCACCTGCGAGGAGGAAGGTTACCGAACCTACCGAGTAGATAGCCTGCGGATCAATCGGCTGGCCATCGAGCAGGATCGAAGTGATGCGATCGCCCATCGGGCGAGCCGGATCGTACGTGTACTTCACGTTTTCAGACAGGCCGAGCTTTAGCATCGGGCGCGTGGAGTTTTCACCAATTTCCTTCCATTGCTGTTCAAGCAGCGTCTTGAACTGGGCTCCGGTCATCTCAACGTAACCAACTTCGTTGGAGAACGGGGCTACTGCGAAAACGTCGCCAACGGTGAGCTTGCCGTCAGTTGGAACGAGGTCTGCGCGCAGACCGCCAGCGTTGATGATGCCAATGTCGATCGGCTGGCCATCAAGCTTGGTGAAGGAACCCTTCATCGCGTCAGCCACCAGGCTACCCAGAGTAGATTCGGTACCACGGTTTTCGCCCGATTCCTGCTTGCCGCGGTAGAAGGCGCTGGCGGTTTCCAAAACGACCTTTTCCTTGGCTTCCTTAGCTTTGGCTACGGCCTCATCCACAACGGCCTTCACGTCGGCGTCTTCGCCACAAGCTACAAGGTCAGTTGCAGGGATCTGAACAGCCTTGGCCTCTACGATCTTCTTCTCGACCTTGTTGTACTTTAGCTCAACGTTGGCGAGGTTATCCGTGAAGCTACCCGATGCGGTGGTAGCAAGGATCGGATTGCCGTCCTTGTTCTTAAGAGCGTTCTCGCCAGAGAAGTAGTACGGCTTGTGCGTGTCGCCACCCATGAGGATGTCAACATCACTGGAGAGGCGAGGAGCCGAGATCAGAACGTCGTTGTCGTACAGCGCCACGACGATGTCCGCCTCGCCGTTACCCTCTTGACCATCCTTGAGGATTGCAGCGTACTTGTTTACCGTCTCAGCTGCCGGCAGGAAGTTAACCTCGTCAAAGGTGCCGGGCGCTACCTTCGTGGGCGCATCCTCTTCAATGGCGGCGATGAAGCCTACCTTAACGCCAGAGGGGGACTCCCAGATCTTGAACGGATCAAACAGGGTAGCACCGGTGGACTTGGAAACAATGTTGGCGGCTAGGTAGGGGAACTCAATCTTGGTGTATCCGTCTTCACCGTTCACGCGCTTCATGAGCACGTCGAGGCCCTTATCGAACTCGTGGTTACCGATCGCGGAAGCGAAAACAGCCGAATTGTTTAGGGCTTCAATGGTTGGATTATCATCTTGCGAGCCCGAAGTGAATGGGGAAGCACCAATGTTGTCGCCAAGAAGCGTGAACGCGGAATTATTGTTTGCTTCCCATGCGTTCTTCACATAGCAGGCGGTGGAGGCCAGGCCGGCCTCGGTCACCTTGCCCTTGTACTCAGATTTTTCAATGTGACCGTGGATGTCGGTCATATTGAAAAGGTTCATTGTGACAATGTCGCCTTCCGCGCCGCCTCCTGATTCGCTGACGGGATCTTCAGCAAATGCGGCGAGTGGAGAGACTACTAGTGCGGCGGTTGTGATTGCGCCTGCGACTAGGGTCTTCACAGATCTCCTCATTAAAACTTCTCCTTTTGGGATGAAACGCAAAACTGTTGCACTTCATTCTAAGACGTAGAGGAAACCGCTGTGTGGAGAATTAAAGTTTGGACGCGCAAACTTTATTACCCGTTTACTGTGGTGAAATACCTACGAGACGGGTGGGACTTCGAACCCCCAGCTTGAAGGCGCGCTACCTTCTTCGGGAAGGCGAAGCATTGCCTCTTGCATGGCCTCGGCAACGAGCTCGCCGTCTTCGGTAAACACGCGCACGTGTCCGGTGGCGCGGGCTCCGTTTGCGGAGGGGGATTCTTGGTCGTAAAGCAGCCACTGGTTGATGTCGAAATCTTGGTGGAACCACATGGCGTGGTCGAGGCTAGCTAGCGCAAGGCCGGGCGTGAGCCACGATAGGCCGTGGGTGCGTAGTGCGGGTTCCATCATGACTTGGTCGATAACGTAGGCCAGCAGGGCGCGTGAGGTCAGGGGAGTGGCACCAGTTATTTCTGCGCGCGGTTTCATCCAGAGCTGTTGGCAGCGGCTCTTGTTGGGCGAGGCGTTGATGTATAGGTTTTCTTGCACGTGGCGCACGTCAAACGCGGCGGTTTTACCCAGGAACTTGCCCACGGGGTGGTTGAGGGAGCGGAAGTATTCGAGGGCGGAGATGAGCTCTTCGGGCCCGGGAACATCCGGGATTTGCGAGGAGTGTTCAACACCGGATTGGCGTAGCTGAAAACTGGCCATGAGGGTGAGCAGGTCGCGCCCATCTTGCGTGGCGTTGACCTGCCTGGAGGTGAATGAACGCCCGTCGTGAGTGCGCGCCACCTCGAAGCTGATGGGACGGGCCGGATCTCCGCCGCGCAGGAAGTACGCGTGCAAAGAGTGAGGTGGCCGCTCGTTGTTATCCTCAATTGTGGAAGCGGCGGCCAGCAGGGCCTGAGAGAGCACTTGCCCGCCGTACACTCTATTCATTTGCGGCAAGGAATCGGCCTCGAAGCGATCTGCCTCGCCGCCGCGTAGCTGTAGCACTCGCAGAACGGAGGCGAGGGGCTCGCTGGTGATAGTGGGAACACCAATCGGTTCAGTCATGACACTCATTGTTGCGTGAATCTACGTGGCATGCACGCCAGCTGGTACTTTTGCGACTTCCAATTTGTAATCTGAGACACTATCATGTGAGTCGGGTTACATGTGTGGAGGAATGAAAGTGACGATTGCAGAGAAACTCGTTGAGGGGCTCGGGGGTGCTCAAAATATTGAGGACCTTGAGTCTTGCATCGTACGTATCCGCGCCATCGTTTCGGAGCCTGCACTTGTTAATGAATCCGTGATTCGTGAGACCGGCCCGATAGGCGTGGTGTCTTCGGGCCGCTACGTGCAGATTATTGTTGGCCCAGCTTCCGATGACCTCGTGGCCGAAATGACTGAGGCTATTAAAGCAACAGCGTTTTGCTAACCGGTAAGCACACCTTCTTTCTTTAAGGGAATGGGAGTGCGTAATGATTTTGGGCCTGACCGGTATCAGACTAAAATCGAGGCGGTAGCCATCGCACGGGGAGTTTCAATGACGCAGCCTTCATTCGACGTAGCCAATCTGGACCGTTTGCAGCACCTTGCTCAGCTAAATGGCGTGTCCACTAGTTTTTGGGATTGGCATGGCAACTTGCTGGATGTGAGCGCCGCGACGTTGATTACAACGCTGCAGGTGCTGGGCGTGGGCATATCAGACATTCCAGATGCGGCCGAGTTGGATCGTTGCATCGCAGGTTTTGAGGATGACAAGTGGCTGACGGTTTTGCCGCCCACCACCGTGTTGCGTAACGGAAATCCTGGCGAGCTACTGGTGCACGTTCCCGATGGGGAGGCCGTGACTGTTTCGGTGGCGTTTGAAGACGGCTCGGTGCGTGAACTTCGCCAGGTGGACAACTGGGATCCTCCTCGTGAAGTAAATGGCGCAATGCGAGGCCGGGCAGCATTTGCTCTGGAGACGGATTTCCCACTGGGCTATCACAAGCTTTACGCGCGTCTTGGTAATGGTGAAGAGGCCGAATCTCACCTGATTGTGGTGCCAAGCGCGCTCAATCTGGATGAGAAGCTCGCGGGTAAGAAGTGGGGCATTTCAAGTCAGCTGTACTCGGTGCGAGCTAACGATAGTTGGGGCATGGGTGATGCTCGGGTTTTGACGGCAATGAACCGCACGTTTGCGCAGATTGGCGCGGATTTCCATTTGATTAACCCGTTGCATGCGTCGGCTCCGGTGGTGCCGATTGAGGCCTCCCCGTATCTGCCGGTTACTCGCCAGTTCATTTCCCCTCTTTACATTGCGCCGCGCTTGGTTGCCGAATATGCGGATCTCACCGATACCGCGAAGGCGTATGTGGAGGAGCTCAACGAGGCCTCGCGCACGGAAGATTCGGACCACATTGGACTGATTGATCGGGACTCGTCCTGGTCGGCAAAGGTGCGGGCGCTGTGGGAAATCTTCACGATTGGGCGTAGTGCGCAGCGTGAGGCTGAGTTCAATTGTTTCATTGCCGAGGGCGGTCCGGCGCTGTATAAGTTTGCCGTGTGGTGCGCACTGGTGGAGCGTTATGGGCTGCATTTGCCCGAGAAGTACGCGGATTCAGACTCACTTGCGGTTGCCGCATATGCGGAGGCGAACAATAAGCAGGTGCGTTTCCACATGTGGATGCAGTGGATTGCTCGCAATCAGCTGGATAAAGCGCAGGAGGTCGCTCTTGCAGGTGGCATGAGCGTTGGCATCATGTCGGACCTCGCGGTTGGGGTGCATCCGCACGGTTCGGAGACGTGGTCGCAGCCCGAGTTGTTTGCGCGCGGCATGACGGTTGGTGCACCGCCGGATATGTATTCTCAGCTTGGTCAGGATTGGTCACAGCCACCGTGGAATCCGCGCTCGCTTGCGCAGGCTGGCTATGAGCCGCTGCGCATGATGATTCGCGCGGCCGCGCGGTTCTCTGGCGCAATCCGTATAGACCACATTTTGGGCCTGTTCCGCCTGTGGTGGATTCCCAACGGTAAGACCGCGAATTTTGGTACATACGTTAATTACGATCATGAGGCGATGGTTGGCGTCCTCCTGCTGGAGGCCTACCGCAATAATTCGATTGTGATTGGTGAGGACCTGGGCACGGTCGAACCGTGGGTTCGTGGGTACTTGAATGATCGTGGAGTGCTCGGCACGTCAATCCTGTGGTTTGAACGCGAGAATGACGGGTCGCCGCGGCGTCCGGAAAACTATCGCCGTGACGTTCTGGCTGCGGTAAATACGCATGATCTGCCGCCAACCGCGGGATATTTGGAGGGTATCCAAACGTCGATCCGCGAGGAGCTTGGACTTCTGGTGGAACCGGTGGAAATGGTGCGTGCAGCTGATAGTGCGGAGCTGGAAACGTTCACCTCGCGCATGATCGAGTACGGACTGTTGGACGAGGAACGTCGCTACGAGGAACAGCCTTTAATCGACGCTTTGCACCGCTATATTGCGATGACGCCATCGCGCCTTCTGGTGGTGTCTTTGGTTGATATTGTACGCGAGCGCCGCCCGCAGAACTTCCCGGGCACAAGCACGCAGTATCCGAACTGGCAGATTCCGCTGGGGGATGAGAACGGCCGAGAGATCCTTGTTGAACAATTGACGCCTGCCGCACTGGCGCGGTTCGCGGATGTGATGAACGAGGCCGTCCATATCTGAGTTTGCTTAGTTTCTGAATTGTTTGATCCCACGCAGCGCGTGGGATCAAACAATTGGAGAGAGCCACGAGCGGGCCTCGGGTCCCTTTCGTCGCGGGTAGTTGCCGCTATCCGTTCTTGACGGTGTAAAGGTGATCCTCGCGGGCGATTTTGTTGCCGGGCGAGGTATGCATGGTCAGCATTTCTGCGGGCAGATCGCACGAGATGACGGATACGGAGGTGGACAGGCCGGCCTCTTTTGCAACGGCGGAGTCCCACCTGACAATGGCTTCACCCTTGTGCACGGTATCGCCTTCAGCTTTTAGAACTTCGAAGCCTTTGCCGCGCAACTTGATGGTGTCGATACCAAGGTGAACCAGGATTCCAATGCCAGAGGGGCCAAACACAATGAAGGCGTGAGGGTGCACTTTTAGGAGCTTGCCGTCTATGGGGCACACCACGTCGTGCCAGCGTTCTTCCACGGGGGCTACGGCTATGCCTGATCCAACGATGCCCTGGGCAAGGACGGGGTCGTCTACGTCCTCGAGTGCAATTATGGTTCCGCTTAGGGGCGAGCAGACTTCCAGCATTACTGTAGTTGTCCGATTTCGTCGGCGATTTCGTCGGCTTCTGGACCTACTACTACCTGGACGACGGTTCCAACTTTGACGACTCCGAAGGCGCCCGCGGATTTGAGGGCGTCATCGTTTACCAGGGCGCGGTCGCGAACTTGTACGCGTAGGCGCGTGATGCAGGCTTCGAAAAATTCGATGTTTTCTTTCCCGCCAAGACCGGCAACGATGGCTTCAGCCCGAGTCGCGTGTTGGTCGCTCATTTCCACTCCTATGCTTTGCGTTTTTATTTAGGATACTACGCGCCGCCTTGCTGGCTCGCTTGATTGGCGGGCGTGGTACAAAGCGGGCCCGCTCAATCAAGCGGGCCCGCTGTTGTCAGTGTTTACCGGGTGTTACAGCTGTTGGATAGCTACCGCTCGCTGCGCCTCAGAAATGCTCTCGGAGAGTAGGCGGACGAGGCCGGCGGGTGCGTCCTTGTGCTCTTCAAGCCACTGTTGGCCTAGGGCTACGATGTCTACATCGTCCAGGCGGCCAGCAAGCGGAGTGGGGAAGCCGAGTGCCATGATGGACTGCGCGGTGTGCGGGGTGTTGTTGTTCCACACGTCCAAGGCGGTGTCGAAGAACTTCTTGGCGCCCGCGGCAAACAGCTCGGGTTGTGCGGCGGCTCCGGCCCAGTATCCACGGCCTGCGGCGATACGCATGTCGTTGGAGAGGTCGGGGTTGTACATGAAGTTCTCAAACGCGGCGTCCTTGACGGCCTGCTCCGTTTTGGCGGCGCGGGCTTGAGTGGCCTTTTGCTCGCCGGTCATGGTGGCGTCTTCGGACAGCATTTGGTCAATCTGGGCGTCCCCGGCAATACCGGCAGTAACGGACGCGGTGAGGAATGCCCAACGCAGCTCGACGTCTAGGTCGAGTCCCATCAGAGTTTCTTCGCTACCCCGCAGGCGCTCGATAGCTTCGCTCTGCTCTTGGGTTGTTGCGCGGCGGGCCGCAGCGAAGGCAAGGAGCCTCTGCTGGTCCGAGCCTGACGAGGCGGCGCGCAGAAGCAATAGCAGCCTGTCCGCGACGCGCTCCAAAACCTCGCGGCGCTCCTCGTTTGACGTGTAGTAGGTAGCTGCAGTGTCCAGTTGACGGAGCCATAGGCCCATGACCGTGATGTCTTGTTCAACGGGTAGGGCAGCCATGACCAAGTCAATGAACATGCGGGCCGGCATTTGCGCGTCGCGAACCATGTCCCAGGCGGAGGCAATAATGATGGACCTCGTAAGGGAGTCTTCAAACTTGTCGATGTTCGCGGTTGCGAACTGCAGAGAGTCTTCATCCATGCGGATCTTCGCGTAAGCGAGGTCACCGTCGTTGACCAGGATCAGAGCGGGGCGCTTGATTCCGCGGGCACTTTCAACGATGGTGCGTTCACCTGCAACGTCGAGTTCTTCATGGAACGTGCGTTCAATACGGCCATCCACGAGGTCGTAGCCGGCCACTGCCAGGCGGTGCGGACGCAGGGAGGAGCCGGGGGCGAAGGTTTCTTGCACAACGGCTAGCTCGCCCAGGGTGCCGTCCTCATTCAAACGGAAGTCGGGGCGAAGCAGGGTGACGCCGGCTTCTTCCAGCCAGACTTTAGACCAGGCTTCAAGGTCGCGCCCCGATGCCGCTTCAAGCTCACCCATGAGGTCGGGCAGGGTTGTGTTTTGCCAAGCGTGCTTCTCAAAGTACTTGCCGAGGCCGGCAAAGAAGTTGTCGCGGCCAACGTATGACACCAGCTGGCGTAGTACGGCCGCACCCTTAGCGTAGGTGATGCCGTCGAAGTTTACTTCCACGTCTGCAAGGTCGCGGATGGGAGCAACAATGGGGTGCGTGGTGGGCATCTGGTCTTGTCTCATACCCCAGTCTTTGCGGGCCATGAAGCCAATCCACGCGTTCTTCCACTCCTCGGTGCCTTCGGCCAGGCACAGGTGGGACATGAACTCGGCAAAGGACTCGTTGAGCCACAGGTCGTTCCACCAGCGCATGGTTACCAGGTCGCCAAACCACATGTGGGCAAGCTCGTGCAGGATCGTGTTTGCTAGGCCCTCAAGCTCGGCTGCGGTGGGCTTGGCGCGGAAGATGTACTGGTCGCGGAAGGTCACGCAACCGGCGTTCTCCATTGCGCCCGCGTTGTATTCGGGTACGAAGATCTGGTCGTATTTGCGGAACGGGTAGGGGCGGCCGTATTCCTTTTCGAAGAAGGCAAAGCCCTTACGGGTTACGTCCATGACCCAGTCGGCGTCAAGGTAGGGTTCGAGGGACTGGCGGCAGTACACGCCGAGGGGGATTTCCCGCCCGTCGGTAGAAACCAGCGATCCGGTTTTGCCAACGTACGGGCCGGCAATGATCGCGGTGATATAGGAGGAGATTTGTTCGGTGGGGGTGAAGTCCCACCTCTTTAGCCCGTCCACGTCGCTGGGCGTAGGCGTGGGCGAGTTAGAGAAAACTACCCAATCGGCGGGAGTAATCACGTGGAACGTGAACTGTGCCTTCATGTCGGGCTGTTCAAATACGGCGAAGACGCGGCGTGAGTCCGGTACTTCGAACTGGGAGTAGCAGTAGGACTTGCCGTCGGCCGGGTCGGTAAAGCGGTGCAGGCCTTCGCCGGTGTGCATGTAGCGACATTTGGCCACTACGGTCACCCGGTTGCGGTCTTTTAGGCCGTCGAGGTGGATACGCGAGTCTTGGAAAGCGGCGGTGTCTCTTTGCTCCCCATTCACTTCCAGCGAGTAGACCTCGTCGGCAATCAGGTCCAGGAACGTTTCGGCGCCTTCGTGGGAGTCGAAATCCACCACGGTTTTGGAGGTGAAGGTCTCGTCATTTTCAGCCAGGTTCAGTTCCACGTCGTAGTGGTAGACGGTTGCAATTTTTGATCTTTCTTCAGCTTCAGCGCGCGTCAGGTTTTGCCCTGGCATGTTGCCTCCTGTGTTCTGTTAGTTAGCAAAGTTTGCGTGATGGATATTTATCACGTGTCTTACACAATTCTTACACTTTTTAACGAAATTTGCTCCGCTGAACAGTGGTGTATGTTCAGCGGGGCAAAATCTCGTGAGTTTCAACCACTCTATCCGTGTAAGTAGAGAGAGCGGGCGCGGATCTGTTACCAGATTTCCACGCGTTCGCTGGGGTCTAGCCACATGCCGTCGCCGGGCTGGGTGTGGAACGTTTCGTGGAAGGCATCCACGTTGCGTAGCACACCGTTGCAGCGGAATTCCGAGGGGGAGTGCGGGTCGATAGCCAGCAGTTGCAACGCCCACTCGTCGCGAGACTTGGAACGCCAGATGCGCGCCCACGAGTAGAAGAACTGCTGGGCGGCGGTCAGGCCGCCGCGCTCCTCATCGGCTTCGGTGCGCCCCGATTCTTCGAGGGCAATGTGGTAGGCCTTCCACGCGATGCCAAGGCCGCCAAGGTCACCAATGTTCTCACCGATTGTGAGCTTGCCGTTCACCTTGTGCGAGTCGTCAAGCTGCTTTGGTGAGAACGCATCGTATTGGGCGATGAGGCTAGAGGTGCGCTCTTCAAAAGCCTTGCGGTCTTGCTCGGTCCACCAGTTGTTGAGCTTGCCTTCGCCGTCATAGTGCGAGCCTTGATCGTCAAAACCGTGTCCGATCTCGTGACCAATAACGGCGCCGATCGCCGCAAAGTTCACCGCGTCAGTCTCGCTGGGGTCAAAGAACGGGTTTTGCAAAATGGCAGCCGGGAACACAATTTCGTTCATCGTGGGGTGGTAGTAGGCATTGACCGTTTGCGGGGTCATCAACCATTCCTTCTTGTTGACCGGGCCAGAGAGTTTGCCGGCCTCCTCATCAACGTGGAACTGTGCAACCGCGCGCACAGACTCAACCAGGGTGGCGCCAGGCGCGAGCTTTGAGTAGTCCTTCCACTCGTCCGGGTAGCCAACCTTGGGAGTGAATCCCGCTAGCTTTTCCAGGGCGCGCTCACGGGTTTCTTCACCCATCCACTCCAGCTGCGAAATGGAGCGACGGTAGGCCTGAAGCAGGTGCTTTACCAGCTTGTTCATCTGCTGCTTGTATTCGGGTGGGAAGTGCTTGGCAACGTACTTCTTGCCCAGCGCCTCGCCCATGGCTCCTTCAACAAATGAAACGCCGCGCTTCCAACGGGGGCGCTGCTCGGTGGCGCCGGTGAGGAGGCGGTTGAACTCGAACCCGTTATCAACAAACGCCTTAGCAAGGTATGCCGAACGCGCCTGGATGACTTTCGCGTACGCCCACTTTTTCAGCGTTTCCAGGTCAGTGTCATTCCAGAGGGAGGGGATCGCCTCAACGTAGGAGGGCTGGCGCACGTTAACGGGCGTGTCACCGGTGGTGGGCAGGCCGGTGGCTTCCCACCAGGCAGCCCAGGGGTAGTTGCTCAAGCTTTCCGCGAACTTGCTGAACGTAGTGGGGTTGTTGGACGCCACGGCGTCGCGAGTCTTCACATTGTCCCAGTGGTGGGATGCAACTTTGGTTTCGAACGCCAACACGTCTGCGCCAAACGTTGCACCCACGGTGCCAGCCCAGTCCTTAAACTGCGCGTCGGCGGCGATGATTTCACGGGCCTTATTCAGGTAGGTGACCAGGCCTTGGCGTACGGTTTCGTACTGATCTTCGCGGTAGTAGGCCTCGTCGGGTAGCGAGATGCCGCTCTGGTAAGTGAACACCGTGTAGCGAGCCGGATCATTCATATCCGCGTCGATGATGGCCTCGAGGATGCCTCCAACGCCCGTGGTGGCAAGCTTGCCCATCGCGACGGCAAGCTCCGCGTGAGTGTCTGCCTGATCAATGATGGCAAAGTCGGGCGCCAGCGGCTTTGCGCAGAGTGCCTCAACGGCCTCCTCATCCATGAACTGGCTGTAGAGCGTGGCGAGCTTTTGCTCTTCCACATCCGCACTGGCCGGGTCTAGGGCTTCGACGATGGTGTGAATATGCTCTTCGGCTTCGTCATGTAGCTTGTAAAACGCGCCGTCGCTGGGACGGTCGGAAGGAATCTCGTGTTCCTTCAGCCACGTTCCGTTTGCGTGACGGTAGAAGTCTTCGGTCGGTTTAACGGACTGATCGATGATCTTCGGATCAGTCAGTGAGTCTGAATAAGAATTTGCCATGCCTCAACCTTAACGAAAGTGGGCGGCTCATGAATCCTGGCCTTGTCAGTCCGTGATGAACCAGCGAGGATTCGACGCCTCCGCAGACGAATCCAAACTCAGGCTCGCAGCCGAGAAATCGCACAAACAAAGCGAGGCTCGAAGCCGGTGACTAAATTTGAAAGAGAATAGAACACACGTCTTTGAGGAGGCTACGATGGGTAGCAAACTTGCGATCGTTACGGGCGCGTCAACCGGTATCGGACGCGCAACGGCAGTGAAATTGGCCGGCCAAGGTTGGAAAGTGATCGCGGTGGCTCGACGTGAAGAACGGCTCCGTGAACTCACCGAACAGACCGGGTGCTACACGTTCACCGCAGACCTAACGAGTGAAAAGCGCATTCGAGAACTCGTTGAATACGCTGCAACAATCGGGCATGTAGACGCCCTAGTAAATGTTGCGGGTGGCGCTCGCGGTGTTGACGCTGTGGCAGATGCCAGGATTGATCGCTGGAAAGAGATGTATGAGATCAACGTGATTACAGCGCTTCGTATGACGCGAGCATTCTTGCCTCAGATGCGCAAGGACGGGGGAACGCTCGTGTTTGTCACCTCGACGGCTGCGCATGATACGTATCCGGGCGGAGGAGGCTATGTTGCCGCAAAGCACGCGGAACGCATGATTCCTCTTACGCTACGCCAGGAGCTGGTTGGAGAGCCGGTGCGGGTGATCGAGATTGCTCCTGGAATGGTGCGCACAGAAGAGTTCTCGCTAAACCGGCTGGGCAGTCGAGAGGCTGCCGATGCGGTGTATGCGGGCGTTGAGAAGCCGCTGGTTGGCGAAGACGTGGCGGAGGCGATCGCTTGGACGATGAACCGTCCGGAGCACGTGAACATTGATTCTATGATTATTCGCCCGGTGGAGCAGGGGACTAATACCCTGACTCGCCGTATGGGGAGCGGTGGCGAGTGATCACTCGGGTCTTTAAGATTGGTGCTCAAACCAATAGGTCCTCAGCGTTTTGCTGAGGACCTAACTGTCGGGGGACATCGCATCGTCGGGGTGGCGGGATTTGAACCCACGACCTTCCGCTCCCAAAGCGGACGCGCTACCAAGCTGCGCCACACCCCGTGCCAAGAGACAATCATAGCGGGTAATGGCCTGCATTTCACAACTCGGGGGTTTTCCGGTAACATTTCCATTTGTCGAAGCGGTGAATGCCGACTTCGCCGCGCGAGTGTAGCTCAATGGTAGAGCCTCTGCCTTCCAAGCAGATAGTGCGGGTTCGATTCCCGTCACTCGCTCCACTTAGACGTCGGATTTGATAAGTGCCCTTTTGCGTTAGCGAGTACGCCCCAAGGGGGTGTGGAAAACCGTCTGCGTTAGCGGGTTTGGGTTTTGCGTTACCTAGTATGATGTTTTCCCTAGTCGGATGCAGTTTTGGGGTTTAATTCGCTAACGGAGTCGAAAAATGCGCCTATCTGACTCGCGATACCCCTGCTCTGTTGGTGTTGGTTCGAGTGTGGTGCTCTGTCCGTGGTTAGGGCGCGGGATTAGAGCTTGACTTTGATTTCTTTCCCGGTTCTGAAAATGAACCGGATTAGGTTTGCACCGATGATGGCGTGGTCGATTAGGGCGGTCCATTGACAGGCCTGGAAGTGTTCGATGGGTTTGTCAGCTAGCTGAGAGTAGGCGGTTTTGATCGCGGTGACCTTGGCATGTTTGGCTGCGGTCTCGGCATCGATGGCTTGTTTGCGGCCCAGGGTTTTCTGGTATCGCGCTTCTAGCTGAGTGTAGTGGGCGAGATATTGGTCTTGGTCTTGCGCTATCCGCTGATTTTCTGCAACCAATGCTTCAATCTCGCTGGCAAGAGCACGAATCTTCTTGTCTAATCTCGCAGATTCTGCCTCAAGTTGGTCGGTGTTGAACATGGCCTCGATAACCTCAAGTAGGTGGCTTTGTCCGCGATATTGTTCAGCCAACTGGTCCAGAGCACGCAAGAATGCGGCCTGGATTTGCTCGTCACGCAAGGTAGCGGTTTTGCACGGCTGGGCGTGGTCGTATTTTTGGTTGCATTGCCAGATTGTGTGCTTGTATTTAGTGTTTGATGCCCAGGTTTTACGCCCGTACCAGGCACCGCAGTTTGCACATTTGAGCCGGCTGGCGAACAGGCCGATTTTGGCGGTGTTGGTTGCGTGGCGGGTGGCTAGCTCGTATTGGACCTGGTCCCACACGGCTGGGTCAATGATCGGCTCGTGATTGCCGGTGACGTAATACTGCGGGACTTCACCTTCATTGACTTCAATGCGTTTGGTCAAGAAGTCAGCGGTAAACGTCTTCTGAAGCAAAGCGTCGCCTTTGTATTTCTCGTTGGACAAGATTGAGCGCACGGTTGAGGTGGACCAGTTGGTTTTACCGCGCGGAGTCAAAATGCCGCGACGCTGTAGCTCTGCGCGGATCTCGGTAATCGACGAGCCGTCTAGAAACAGCTGGTAGATCAAGCGCACGGTCGGAGCTTGGGTCTCATCAATAGCTAGGTTGCCTTCGGTGCCTTTCTTGTATCCCAGTAGTGAGGAGTATGGCACCATGACTTTGCCGTCGGCGAAGCGCTTGCGGTGTCCCCAGGTGACGTTCTCAGATATGGAGCGCGATTCTTCCTGAGCCAGGCTGGACATGATGGTGATAAGCAGCTCACCTTTAGAGTCCAGTGTCCAGATGTTTTCTTTCTCGAAATACACCTCTACGCCGGCTTCTTTTAGCTGGCGGACGGTGGTTAGCGAGTCGACGGTGTTTCGGGCAAACCGCGACACGGATTTGGTGAGGATCAGGTCGATTTTGCCGGCCAATGCGTCGGCGATCATGGCTTGGAAACCTTCGCGGTGTTTGGTGGAGGTGCCGCTAATGCCTTCGTCGGCGTACATTCCAGCGAATACCCAATCAGCACGCGATTGGATGTAGGTGGTGTAGTAGTCGATTTGGGTCTGATAGCTGCTAGCTTGTTCTTCCATATCAGTGGACACCCTTGCGTAGGCAGCAACTCGCCGTGTGAGCTTCGCAGTAGTAGAAGTGGCACCTTGTCCTGGTTTTTTGGTTGCCGGTATTGCAGTAACGATACGCGCGGGGTTGCTCATGCCGGCCTTCCTTGCTCGTCTAAATCGATATTTACGCTCGTCCCGTTGTCTAGGTGGACTGTGAGGTGGTGTGGGGACGCTTCGATAACAGCAACGTGGTCTGTAACAGCTTCTTCGTCGAAGTCTTCTAGACAGAGGATGGTGGTGCACATGGTATGGAGCATGGTTTCGCGTAGGTTATGGCCACCGCACGGGTTGCCTTGCCCTAGGCAGGCACTCCAGCAGCGCCAATACCGGTAATAGTTACCTGAGGAGTATCGGCGGGTTTTACGCTGATAGTTGCGCCCACACACCCTGCAGTGGATACGACCGGTAAAAACTCCAGTGTTTTTCGATGGTGTTGCGGCAGGTCCTACCTGGCGGCGGTAAGCGATTTCTTGTTGTACTTCATCAAAAAGAGCGGGCTCAATGATTGGCGGCAGTGCTCCTTCGACCCAATATTTCGATAGCACCCCATCATTGACAGTGCGGGAGGGGGCTTTAATGGTTTTGTTATAGGTCTTCTGTAATAGCTGGCATCCCTTATAGCGTTCGTTTTCGAGCATACGGCGAAACACCGACCCGTAAAACAAGCCGCCGCCTCTAGAACGTAGACCTTGTGCATTCAACTGGTCAGCGGTCTTTTCTGGGCTGATACCCGCCAGATAGTTAGAAAACAAAAACCGCACTACCCCAGCCTCTTCTTCATTAATGATGAACTGGCCGTTTCTCCAGGTGTATCCGTAGAGAAAGAACGAGTTTGTGCCACCAGCCTTATAACGATTACGGATAGCCCACTTCACATTCGCTGATAAAGAAGCAGATTCTTCTTGGGCAAACGAGGCCAGCAGTGTCAACAGTAGCTCACCATCAGCGGTGGCAGTGTCGATGTGTTCACGTTCGAACCGGATGGAAACACCCAAGTTTTTGAGTTCACGCACGATGCGTAGCAGGTCTACAGTGTTTCGGGCGAGCCTGGAGATCGACTTGCACAACACAATATCCACACCACCGCTACGTGCGCAAGGTTGGCGACTGCTCTGTATGGCCGTTTGTGAGGGTTTTTCGCCTTTGCGCCAAAAGGTGTCAGGAACGGCGGATGCATTTGTCCCTTTTCCTTTGAGATGATGTAGGTGGTTGAAAAGTAGGACAAGCCCCAAGGCGGGTTCGGCTACCAGGCTGGACGTCTTGGGGCTTCACCACATCCAGTGGGAAGGGAGCCAGCGATTCCGGTCAAACCAGCCCGCCCGTGTTCCCAACCCGGCTGCCCCGAGCTCACCCACGAACGCTACTGCGAGGCCCACGCCAAGGCAGAGGACGCCCGGTATCGGAAGTATCAGCGGGATCCGAAGATCAACCGTCGCTACGGCACGCGGTGGCGTAAGATCCGCGCTGCCTACGTTGCCGCCCACCTGCTCTGCGAAGACTGCCTAGAGGCTGGGAGATACAAGCCTGTGCAGGAAGTTCACCATGTTCTCCCGCTTGAGCACGGCGGCACCCACGACTTCACCAACCTCCGTTCCCTGTGTAAGCCCTGCCACTCACGCCAGTCCGCGTTTGATGACGACAGGTGGCGGCAACAACCTCGGGTCTACACCTACTGACGAGCCCACACGTTGCCCGCTGTCGCGTCGATCATCTGGAACCTCAAAAGATGCCTACCCGCCTGGCGTTTGCCGAACACGAGCCGACGTCGAAAGCCTGGCGGGGGGTAGGGGAGGTCGAATCTCTACAGCCTTGGCACAGGTCAGCGGGCGGGGCCCACCGCGCGCAAAGTCCCCGAATCAAACAAGGTATTAACACTTCGGGCTTCGTCGGCAGTGCCAGTGAGGGGTGAAATCTCGCTGAGTGTTGCTCGGTTTTCTTGTGCTTTGTCCGTCCGGATTTGGGTTTGCCAGGGACGTACAGGTGAGGGCGGAAAACTCCGGAGCTTCTCATCCGGTGTTGTTATCCCTCCCTGGCAGGTGTTCGCCTGTCTTGAGTTAACAAACTGGTTTCTAAAAGGAGGAATCATGACAGATCAAATGGTGCTGAAAACACAGCAATGGCTCAATCGCACCTATAGGAGCAAGGCTGGCTTCGGTTCAGTTGTAGAGGACGGATATACCGGCTGGGGCACGGTCAACGCTTTGATTCGGGCCTTGCAAATCGAGCTGGGTATTACGACAACGGCGAACAATTTCGGACCGGGAACTATCAGTCGCTTCCAGTCTCGGTGGCCTAACGGCATCCACCAACAGGATGACGGTGCGCAGGAGACTTCTAATGTGTACGGCATTATCCAAGGCGCCTTGTGGTGTAAGGGATATTCTGCCGGTGCCAGCGATATCACGACTCACTTCTATAGCGGAACTGGAAAGGCCATCAAACAGCTTAAGAGCGACATGGGCATTGGTGGGGATTCCACTGTGACGCTCGACGTCATGAAAGCGCTATTGTCAATGCAGCAATTCGTCCTGCTTCGCTCTTATGGGGGCATTTCAGCGATTCGGCAAGCACAGCAACAAATCAACCAACAGTATCGCGCTTATACCGGAATCATCCCAACCGATGGACTCTACGGTCGGGAAATGAACACTGCTCTGATTCAGGTCTTGCAAGCCATTGAAGGATTTAGCCCTGCGGAAGCCACAGGTAATTTCGGCAATGGCACCAAAGCGCGTCTAACAATAGTTACACCCAGCAATGCGGCAAGTTTACCGAAGTGGGCTTGGCTAGCTCAGGTTGCTCTAGTGTGTAACCGGATTTCTCCCGATATCTATCCTTCTGCACAAACCGCACTGTCAACGTTCGTTCCGCAATTCCAAGCAAAGTATCAGCTCCCACGAAGCGGGGTGGTCGACTCGACTACATGGATGAGCCTGTTGACCTCGAAAGGTGATCCGAATCGCGCCTGCAAAGCATGCGATACACGCTTCGAGATTACGGCTGAGCGACTCAACCTACTTAAGGCGAACGGCTATGAGATCGTAGGACGTTACCTGACTGAGCCGAATCAGGATTCAAAAGATCCGTCTGACTATTTCAAAGCAATTCGCCCCGGAGAACTTGAACGCATCACCAACGGAGGGATGAAGTTCTTCCCGATATTCCAGGAGTACTCAACCAAGCTTCGACACTTCACGCGGGAAAACGGCGCTCGGCACGAGACGCTCGCAAGGCAAGCAGCCCAAAGACTTGGCATTCCGGGAACGTATATCTATTTCGCAGTTGATTTCGACGCGACCGACCCCGAGGTCACAAGTCACATTCTTCCGTATTTCCAGGGTGTGCGAGGAAGCCTGGGAGACGGATACAAAGTAGGCATCTACGCCTCGCGTAACATTTGTAGCCGCATCATTAAAGCCGGCTACGCTGGAAGCGCGTTCGTCTCGGACATGTCTACAGGATTCTCCGGCAACCTCGGCTTCCCTATTCCTGACGATTGGAACTATGACCAGTTCACTGAAATCAGTGACTACAAGGGTGCTGGTTTTGACCTAGACCGGGTCGCCTATTCAGGACAAGCAGCGGCAGTTGATCATGTTGCTCCTTCGAGTGCCGGTGGCGCTGGGCCCGACACCAGCATTGATTACAACAAGCTGGCTCCGATTGATCTGATCTGGCATTTAGAGAAACGCTTCGAAGAACTTCGTGCCAGTGGCAAGGTTGGAAAAGACTACGTTGCAGGATCTCATGGTGGAGGAACATGGGTCACTGTTCCAACTTGGCGTTGCATCCTCAACTATTTAGCAAAAGCCTATCTGCGTGACGGTGGTAGCGGCTCTGCGGTGAACTGGTCCGTGTCTGCCGAAAGTTTCAGGAGCGCTGACGCAAACGTGCTCGAGAAAGATGCAATTGGCGCGAAGATTATTTCGGCACTTGATCGCTACATTGATCACGTTTGGCGGCAATCCATGACCGACAAGACCGGAGAATCAGTTGATCTGGCGCATCTGGCGGCAACAACACTTGGATACACCAACTGGAACCTAATCCCAGACGCGTGGACTGGCTGGGCCGGAGACCTAGCTACTGCCATGGAGAATATTCAGAAAACACTTGAGTGGAATCCCAACGCGAACCTAGATCAAGTGGCCACAGCCCTAGTAGGACAAGGTAACGATTACCGTCAGCATCCTGGCTTGAAGGGGTTAGTACTTGACAAGAAAAACGACAAGGGAGAATGGGAATCTATAGGAAATAACTGCAACCGTGATGATCTCTGCTGCGATGGAGACGCCATCGTCATCGCCAACACGCTAGAAAACAGCGACGGCTCCAACGCACATCTTCTGTCAGCAACATTGCGAGAGTACTACAACAATTCCAGCAAACTAGCCAACAGATTCAAGCAGATTGGCTGGAGCTTGGGGGCGAATAATTCCACTGAGGCATATCAGAAAATAAGTGAATATGCCGACTTGGATAGCGCCGTTTTAGGATGGTTCCTGGCTGGATACGTCAAGGAAGAGATTCGTTTGACAGCTTGCCGAAAGCTAGCTGAATTCATCTACCGATAATTGATTTGGTCTTTTCCTTGGTGTGGCGCTTGGGTAAAAACGCTAAACCCAAGCGCTACACCACCAGCAACAAGAGCGCCGATGGCGGGAACGGAAAACTGGCTCAGCAGTTGAGAAAAAGAATCACTATGAACTAACGAGCCGACACCATCGAGTGAAAAGAGAAAAGCTGAGAGTCCGATAAAGGCTCCTGCTGAAAGTTGCAACGCGCGGGCAGATTGAATACCGATGAAATGCTTATTAAAAAGCAGAAGAAGAAGAAGAAGAATCGTGAAACACACATACATGATTGGCATCAATAAGAAGACCACAAAAAATCTCTGATCCTGATCCTTGCACCGTAGAAAGATGGCGGCGAAAAGCCACGCGCCGACAAAATATGCCAGAGCGGATACAAGAAACACAGATATTTTTTTGATGACCAGTCCCTTCAACTTTTCGCTACACATTTTGATACGGCAACGGCATCAGGAGTTGTATGCCCCAATAAGTTCTCATTCTACAAGAAGGGTTTCCCTGCATTGCTATGGATAGCGCTGATCGGGCGGATGTCGCGTGAATGCAGGCACGAGGCCTGGTGCGTTGAACCCGACAGTCACGAAAAGGCGCACGGGAGCGCCTATACCAGAGGCTCCCGAGTATCTGTCTGTGGTGTACAGCGTGGTAAGAAGCTATTGGGGGGCGGCTTGGTTATGGGGTTGTTCTGGCGGCTTTCTGGTGAATGCACGGAGCTTTTTGATTGCCCATTCGTAGTGGCTTGATGTGGCTGACACGCAGTAGGAGCCGAGCGAGGTTGTGCCCGTCCACAGGAAATGCGCCTTGGTGAATAACTCCTCGTTGGTGAACTCGCCGATGAGAGCCACTACTGCGGTGTGGCTGTCAGCGAGGTTCTCGCGGATAGCCTCAAGCTCAGTGCCCTGATCTTGAGTCCAAATCTCTTGGTTGAGCGCTGGCGTGGTTCGCCACGTGTGAGGAAACGGAAGAAACGGTCGAGGCTGACCCTGGCGGTTGGCGTCGACGAAGCCAAGCAACATGCGCTGCCACTCGTGCAGGTGGGCAAGGACGTCGCGCAGGTTTTTGTCCCGCGCCCAGTGGGCTTCTTTACCGATTTGAGTGATGCTGGGATCAAAATTCGTATGCTGATCGTCGGAACTCATGCCCTCAATGAGGCTGTCCAGTTTCGCATACTGCGCCTCGGCGGCATCCAATAGTTCAGTTTTCGTCTTCGGTCTCGGCACGCCACTAATTATCTCAAAGCAGGAAAGCAGATGAAAACCCATGGCGAAAGACGGAACGAACCGTGGCGGACGCCGCGTACGCGCAGGCGCGAAACCTGATCCGCTGAATGAGAAGCTCGCAGCTGGCCGCCCAGCCACTCGGCTTGAGGATCCGCTAAACGAGCCGTTTGACTTTGAAGGCTCAGATATCGGGGATGGCGCGGTACTTGCTGGTGAGACCATGCCTGAACCATCGGATTATCTCTCCGACATCCAGCGCGATGGCAAACCACTCGGCGCAGATTTGGTCTACCGGGCGACGTGGCAGTGGCTTGATGCTCGTGGCTGTTCTCAGTTCGTGGCACCCAGGCCGATTGAATCCTATGCGCAGTCTTTCGCGCGGTATGTGCAGTGCGAGCAGACGATCTCCAAGTTCGGTCTGCTCGGCAAACACCCAACCACAGGGGCTGCGATCGCGTCCCCGTTCGTCGCCATGTCCCAGTCGTTCGGGAAGCAAGCGAACGTGTACTGGTACGAGATTTACGAGGTCGTGCTCGCCACTTGCACTTCTGACTATTCCGGTGCCACGCCCGGTGACGAGGTGATGGAGCGCCTGCTACAAGCCCGCTCCTAACACCCCTTTGATTTTCGTGTGCCTGCCTGTGCTTGATGAACTGTCCCCCGGAAGTTGGACTGATTTATTCAGTTTTTCTTCCGGGGGATTTGTATGCATCCGAGATCTACGTTGACTTATGAGCAGCGTGCGGCGCTGGTGGGTTTGTTTGAGCAGGGTTTTGGTTACAAGAGTGCGGCTAGGCAGGTTGGTGTTGCTAAAAAGCCGGCCAGGAATTTGTATGATCGCTGGCAGATTCGTGGCAGTGTTTTACTTGTGAGAAAACCAAACACTAGTGTTTATCCTTTTGAAGTCAAGCGTGATGCAGTGTTGCGTTTCCTTGCTGGTGAATCTCGTGGGAGTATTGCTAAAGATCTTGGACTATCCAGGCCAGATTTAGTGAGGAAATGGGCTCGGATTTATGAGCAGCAAGGTGAGGACGGGTTACGTCCTAAACCTAGGGGCAGGCCTGCTAAGTCTGGGTCTAAACCTAGTAAGCCTTTGTCTGACACTGAGCAGTTACGCCGTCAGGTGGAGTATTTACAGGCGGAGAATGCTTACCTAAAAGCATTAAGGGACTTGATGCGCAAAGAGCAGTAACTCGCACCCGAGTGGTTGCAAGTCTCAAGTCCCAGTATCGTCTTGCGGATTTACTCCAAGCTGCTGGCCTTGCCAGGTCAACGTTTTACTATCACCAAGCCCGCCTTGATGCTCCTGATAAGCACGCTGGGCTCAAACGTGAGATCAAGACCGTGTTTGACCAATCCCACGCACGCTATGGTCACCGTCGCGTCAGGCTAGCTTTGAAACGTCAAAGCATTTGCGTATCTAGAAAACTGGTAGCCAAACTAATGAAACAAGAACACCTAGTGTGCCAGGTGCGTAAGAAAAATCGTTACAACTCTTACAGATCCAACCAATCCAACGCGGCTGGCAACGTTCTTAATCGTGATTTCACAGCTACCAAGCCGAACCAGAAATGGGTCTCAGACGTCACTGAGTTCAGAGTAGGAAACCAAAAACTGTACCTGTCACCAATCCTTACCCCAGCAACGCCCAGCTCTCTAGCGGGTATTCGTTCCTGTTCGGCCCCACGAGCTCGGGCCGGGCAGTGAATGAGCGCACCGCCATGCAGATGACGGCGGTCTACTCCTGTGTGTCGAATGCCACTGGCAACACGAACAACCCAGCCGCACCAGCGCGCAGGCGACAATTGATGAGGTCATCCCCGCAGGGATCTAAGCTAAACCAAAGGCGGGGTAGAATAGGAAAAGCCTCGGTGAAACACTATCTGGCAGCACCTGCCGTGCAGGTACTACCAGCTGGAAAGTCTGAGAAAAGGCGTAACCCCGGCGATGCAGCCGAAGCTGGTGATCGTTCCGGGGTCTTCGCTAACCATGCTAGCACCGGAAGGTAGGTTATGCCTAGTACGGGAGCACGCGGCTGGGACCCCCAGGTCATGACGCGTCTCATCACCCCTGAGCGCATGTCCACCTATCTTGACGCCTGTAGCGGCGACATTGAGGATGCTTTCACGCTGTATCGGCGAAATATCGATATTGCTTCTTCTATTCAGGCAATTACCGCAATGGTAGAGGTAGTGTCGCGCAATGCCATAGACCGTGCACTGACGGGCTATGTAGCTCATACTGGACAGGTTGATGACTGGTTCGACCTGCCTGTGTTGGACGTGAAAGCGCAAGATGACATTCGCATTGCGCGACAGCGAGTACGTCGTTCAGGTAACCGTGTTGATCATCCTCATGTCGTGGGGTAAGTGCTCGCGCTTTGCGTGATGTGGCTGTTATTGAGCGGGTCAAACAGATACACCGTGATAATTACTACCGCACACCCAGAGAAATCGAGACCGAATATTGGGATACAAACACCAAGTAATAATAGAAAACAATGCAAACGCCGAGGAATAAAACCCGGGACAGTTCATATCTCAGTATCTACGAGGGCAGTTTTAGTAATAGTGGGGTAAACAGGAGAAAATGCCATGTATTATATGCATGTAGCTGAAGTCCCCATTACCGATCGATTGGATTACGATGCATAGAATTGCAAGGATTGCGCTTTCAGCGCTTACGGCTGCAGCGGCCGTAGTGGCCGGGTTTGCTACTTCACCTGGCGCTCAGGCTGCGCCCGAAGACAATTACGTTGATGCCCCCCAGCTCCGTCATATGGATTGGGACAAGTGTCCGAATTTGCATTACATCCATGTTGCGGAGTGGACCTATTGCTTGGACGGCAACGTCAAAGGTAAAGGTGATTCTGGATCATGGTATTGGAACGATGAACAGAAAACTCTTACATTCGACAATTTTGTCCTTGAGCGCAAGGACTTTACCGGATCTTACGGTGCAGGCACATTCGTTGAGGTGGTATTCGATCGCTCAAAAGTTGGCGTTGAAGAACTGAATGTCAGATTCCGAGGTAACAATGTCATCGATCAACAGTCAAAGGGGCACTCAGATGCAATTGCTCTGATGTTTACTATGAAGAGCGGTGTTAACAGCAAGCAAGATAATCTTAATCCGAAGGTTAATTTGATTGGCGAGTCTGCCGATGCGACTCTTACGGTTAACACCGATATGTCCAGTGATGACCCCAATTTCTCCACGGCTGTTGAGAGCTGGGGCGCCCCGCTCACAATCGGCGGGCAAGGGACGATCAATCTCAACCCTGGATATAGCGGTAGTGAAGGATTTGCTGGTGCTATGGGCATTTCTGCCAGCCCTTTCACCATCACAGATGACGTAAAAGTCAATATTAAGACTAAAATAACCAATCCCACTACGACATCAACGACGTTCGGCGTCCTAGGTACATATGGATCTGCTGTACTCGCGGGCAACTCCCAACTCGATATTGATGTCATGGGTGTAACTGGCGGCAATGCTATTGGTATGTACAGCCGCGACAACATCACTGTCACTGAGCAGGCTGCCCTGAAGGTGAAGGCAGATTCTCCGGATATGGCACCGGTCGGTGTTCGCGCAGATAAGGAAACGCTGTTCTCTTCGGCTAAAGATGCCGACATCCAGGCTCCTGGCGGACGCGTTTGGTATGCGGGGAAGGTAGCAACCTTTGAAGGTCCTGGCGATGTGAATGGCACAGGGGCTTCGAAGTCTTCATTGCAGGCCGGCAAAGTAACTATGGCTAAGGGCTACGGTGTTTTTGCGCCCGAATCTGGCAAGGTGAATAATCCTGGCGTCGTTGACGCTGACGGCCAGGGAGTAAGCGAATGGCAGCTGTCCATTTTGAAACCACTCTACGAATTGGTTGAGACATCTCCCGCTAAGGCAGTGGAATCGCCTATGAAGGGTGAAGAGTACGCGAAACAAGGTATTCGACACGAGTACTCAGCACCGGAAACGGTTACGGTTAACGGAAAGACATGGCAGGTGGAGATTGACGCTTCCACTGGCCAACTGACGGTGACCCCGGCTGCTGATGCAGTCAAGGGGGACAAGGTCGACATTCCAGTTACTGTGACTTATTATCAAGCTGATTCTAAAGTAAAGACGCGTGAAGCTATCGCACCGGTTGTTGTATCTGAAGCGAGTGCTACTCCGCAGCCGCCAACCGTGCAAGATATGAACGACGTTCCGGAAGGCTCTTGGCAAAAAGAGGTGATTCCGTCTTACGGTCCGGATGAGGATGGTAACCCTAACCCACTTGATGGGGTGTTCAAATACGACGTTACGTATGTGAACAATGATGGTGAGCCTTTCAACCCGGATGATCCTGTTAGTCGCGGGAAGAAAGCTGTTGTGACTGTGTCGCTTACCGATAAAGGTAAGGAAAGCTACACGTCGCTTAAGTGTCCAGAGGGTGCTGCTTGTGAGGTGAATGGCGACGGGAACGTAGTGTTCACAGTTGATCTAACATTCAAGCCCAAGCCAGAGTCTCCTGAGCCGACGAAACCGTCTGAGTCTTCCGAGCCAACGAAACCGTCTGAGACTTCCGAGCCGACGAAACCGTCTGAGTCTTCCGAGCCGACGAAACCGTCTGAGTCTTCCGAGCCGATGAAACCGTCAGCTACGCCAAAGGCGCAGAACGGTCACGGCAAGCTAGTCAAGACAGGCTCAGCGGATATGACCCTGCTTGGTGTGAGTGCTGTACTTCTGCTTGCGGGTGGCTACTTGCTCAAACGCCGTCACATGTAAAACCGCATGTAACGTGTAATCACGTAGCGCGCCGTGCCTCACATGAGATTGAGGCACGGCGCGCGTGTTTTTTATTCCCTGACACTGAAGAATCTACAAAGGGTCGTTTGTTTGATCCTCTTCTTCATCGCGGCCACCGTACGTGTGATTTTCTTCTGCTGGTAGGTTGCGCCAGGCCATTTTTGGTGGCCAATGCTAGCGTCTACGCAACGACGGGTAGGCAGTCTTGTAAGCGACCGGCTCAATTGATGTTGTGGCAGATATTATCTGCGGTGTGCGCAAGGATCGCGAAACATGCGCAACAGTTTAAAACCCGCCTAGCGCGTGACAAAACTGGGTATAGTGCATTCAAATACTGGAGTTGTCTGGTTTATCTAGCGTCGTAAAGGTGAAATAAGATGGAAGCCGAGCGGGACAGTGTTTCGCACACACCTTTAGAAGAGCTTGAAACGATGCCGATTATGCAGGTTGCTTCGGACGTTAATGAGACGCCCTCTGAACTCAAATACGCACGGTTTCCAGTGGGAGAGCTGGATTCCGTCTCAGCTCTTATCCCGCATAACCGGCGAGGAATCTA
The DNA here is from genome assembly GCF_900119695.1 of Actinomyces urinae. GTDB lineage: Bacteria > Actinomycetota > Actinomycetes > Actinomycetales > Actinomycetaceae > Gleimia > Gleimia urinae. The sequence goes on along the minus strand of NZ_LT632547.1, from coordinate 492,996 downwards.
TGTGCTCGAGTTTTCTAATGGCGAGTTCTATGTTGGCCAGGCAAAGAATGTGGTGACACGTTTTGCTCAGCATCGGCACGGCAACACTAATCATGTGGATCCGTGGACTGATGTGGAGAAGCTTTGGTTCATGCCGGTGCCAGAAGCCATGAGTTTGGATTCGATTGAATACCAAGAGATCCAACGATTTCGAGCGAGCGGTAGACGTTTGCGTAACCGTATGTTGAATGTTGGGCATGACCAACCCTCCGGGTTGGATTTGCTGATTCCGGTTGAGGATCAGCAGGCGTGGGCACTCGGTGACGGCCCTTATGATTTGCGAGAGGCACAGCAACACTTGGATAGTTTTGAGAGCGAACCCACGAAGTTCGCAAGGCTAGTTCCCAAGGAGTATCAAGAGTCGATCTTGCGTGATATTGCTTTTGCATTGAAGGAGCTGGTTCCAAGTGCGGTTGAGCTTGAGGGGAAGTACTGGACTCTTACGGATTGCCCAAGCACAAGTGGAGGCCGTTGGGCTACATTGAGCACGGGTTTTATTGAGCTCTTGTTCTTCCCACGCGTTTGTGAGATTCCAGACGAGAAGGCGGAAAAGTTGGAACTAATGGAGGGTGTCGGTTGGTTGAATACGGTTCCAGGAACTCTTTTGCGAGGCAGGACAAAAGATTATTGGGGATTTGAGTATGAGTCTTCGTATGGAGGGTTTTTGGATGCTTGGGCGTTCACCGCTACGTATCCGTCAGCGGATTCGGATGCGATTAACTACGCGGTAGGAGACCTCGAACAGTTTTGTAATCAATATCCCGAGGTTCTTGACGGAGCTAGAAAATTCGCGTTGCAAGCTATGCGGCAAAATACTTCAGGGATGTTCAAACGCTGGCATTCTAAGCCGCTGGTTCGTACTGTTTACCAGTATGCGATTAATCAACAAAGTGGGAGATTCGAGGAACACTTGTAGGCGAACCGGCCCCGAAGAATTTGCTGGTCTAGTCTGGGATTACTGCTACTTTCACACCGATGCGGTCGCGGAGGGCGTTGTAGGCAGAATGTACGTCGCTGAGTGCGAACTCGTGGGTCACAATCGCGTCCACGTCGATCACGCCGTCTTGAAGTAGCTCAATGGCTTTGGCTACGTCGCGACGGCGAGCGTTCGAACCGCCCGTGACTTGCAGCTCCTTGTAGTGAATGAGGTTGGGCTCCATCGTGGAGGTTGAGTCCTTCGGGAAGCCCGCAAAGTAGTTCACGCGGCCCCCGTCAGCGGCGATTTCTAGCGCCTGGTTGGCAAGTTCGGGCACACCAATGCAAACGATAACGACGTCAGCGCCGCGCCCTGCCGTCACATCATTAACGGTTTGAACAAGGTCGTCAGAATGAACCGCAGTGACACCCAGCTTGGTGGCGATTTCGCGACGTCCCGCACCGCGGTTAGAAACAATCACGTTTGCCGCGCCCGCGTGTTTAGCCAGTTGCGCGTGCAGCAGGCCAATGGGGCCGGCGCCCATGATGACCACGGTGTCCGCCTGGTTGATACCGAAGTTAGCGATGCCGTTGAGGCAGCAGGAAACCGGCTCGGCAAGGCACAGAGCTTTAGGGGAGAGCTCCTTGGCAACGGGGAAGAGGTTGCCGCGCGCAACCACGTTGGCGGGAACGAGCATGTATTCTTGCAGGCCGCCGTCGTAGCCGTAGCCAAACAGTTCGAGGTTTTCACAAAGGTGCTCGCGGTCGTGCAAACAGTTTCGGCAGGCACCGCAGGATACGACGATCGAGACGGTGGCCTGTTGCCCCACTTTAAGGTCCGGGCAGTAGGCGTCCACGCCCTTGCCGATTTGGTGTACGCGGCCGGCGATTTCGTGGCCGGGAACAACGCCAGGGCGAACGCCCGCAGTTTTTGCGCCGGTGTAGAGGCGGTAGTCGGTACCGCAAAGGGTGTTGGCTTCGATTTTGAGAACAACTTCGCCCGGGCCTGCTGTGGGAACGTCTTTTTCGGTTAGTTGTAGGTCTTGAGGGGCGTTGAGAACGGCAGCTCGCATTGATCTTTTCCTAACGTCTGGCGTGTTACTTCCAACACAGTTTATTATAAGGGGAGTCAGTAGTTATTCGAGGAGGAATACAGATGACACGTCTAGTTAACAACCCCGAGGAGTTTCCAGCCGAGTCAATTGAGGGATTTGCTGACGCGTTCAGCAACTGGGTTAAACCTGTTTATGGCGGTGTGGTGCGCAGTACAAAAACCCCGGAAGGCAAGGTTGCCATCGTAGTTGGTGGAGGTAGTGGCCACTATCCCGCGTTTGCCGGTTGGGTTGGCCCGGGCATGGCTGATGGTGCTGTGGCGGGCAATATTTTCTCGTCCCCTTCGGGCGCGCAGGCGTATTCGGTGGCGAAGGCTGCTGAGCGTGGCGGCGGCGTGCTGATCGGGTTTGGTAACTATGCGGGTGACGTCCTGCATTTCGGTCAAGCAGTGGAGCGTTTGCGCAGTGAGGGCATTGATGCCCGCACGCTCGTAGTTACAGATGACGTGGCCTCGGCTAGTGAAGAAGATCATCTGAAGCGTCGCGGGATTGCCGGCGACCTGCCTACGTTCAAGATCGCGGGTGCAGCGGCGGAGGCCGGCTTGGATATTGATGAGGTTGTCCGCGTTTTTGATAAGGCAAATGATCGCACGCGTTCGTTTGGTGTGGCATTTAGTGGTTGTACGTTGCCGGGCGCGAAGGAGCCGCTGTTCCACTTGGAGCCGGGCCGTATGGGCGTTGGCATGGGTATTCATGGCGAGCCGGGTGTGCGTGAGGATGAGATCGGTACTGCGGATGAGATCGCGCAGCTGCTCGTTGACGGCTTAATTAATGAGCGTCCGGATGGTTCGGATAACCGCGTTGTGGCGATTGTGAACGGTCTGGGAGATACGAAGTATGAGGAGATGTTCGTCCTGTGGAGGGACATCGCCAAGCGTCTTCGCGCGGCCGGTCTCGAGCTGGTTGGTAAAGAGGTCGGCGAGTTCGTGACCTCCCTCGATATGGCTGGCGTGTCGCTAACGCTGGTGTGGGTTGATGATGAACTGCTCAAGTTCTGGCAGGATCCTGCGGATACGCCCGCTTTCCGAGTGGGCAATATGGCTCCGGCAGAGGTTGATGATCGCGAGCTGAATGTGACCGCGGAGGAAGTTCGCGTTGAGCAGCCTGGTAGTGAACAGTCGCAGAAGCTGGCTGGCAAGGTTGTGAACGTTTTGGAGCGGATCGCTGATCTGCTTCATGAAAAGGAACCGGAGCTGGGTAAGATCGACGCGGTTGCGGGCGATGGTGACCACGGTATTGGTATGGCTCGCGGGTCGAAGGCGGCTGTGGAGACGGCACGCCGTTTGGCTGGCGAGGGCGGTGGCGCGGCCACTGTGCTTGCGGGTGCGGGTGATTCTTGGTCTGCTTCTGCGGGCGGCACGTCGGGCGCCCTGTGGGGTGCGTTGCTTACGGCGTTTGGTCGCGTGCTCGGCGACGAGGCTGGGGACGCTAATCTGGTGGACGCAACGGCTGCCGGCCTTGAAGCGGTGACCCGTTTGGGTGGCGCTCACGTGGGCGACAAGACTATGGTTGACGCGTTTGTGCCTGCTGTTCAGGTATTGCAGGAGCAGGGCGACTGGCGCGCAGCTACGGACGCTGCCCGTAAGGGCGCTGAGTCCACTAAGGATTTGGTAGCGAAGGTTGGTAGGGCTCGCCCGCTGGGGGAGAAAAGCTTAGGAACGCCAGATGCGGGCGCAACCTCGCTGGCAATGATCTTCGAAGTAATTACCGAATACTTGGAGAAGTAGAGCAGTGCCCTAAAGGGCGTTAAACGCTGAGGGTGTGGCCGCTGGGTTTCCAGCGGCCACACCTTTTTATCAGTCCTCAAAGTCGCTGCGCAGCAGCGGGCGGAAGCGGTCCACAAACTCTTGCAGTTTGGCATAGACCCGTTGCATGGTTTCTCCGCGCGCGTTGTCGGGGCGGAAGCGAGATATGGGCGGTAGAACACTTGCTACGGATTGCCCCGCAGTGGGCACGTGACCCGAGCGTAGCGCGTTTGCGACAAGCTGTTCGGCCTTGCCCCGGTTGAGCCGCTCCTCGTTGATGATTGTGGTGAGCTCTTCTTCACGCTTGCCGTTTACGTATTCGCGCCACTCATCTTGCACGCTGGTGTTGATAGACACGGTGTCTACGAACTCTTCAATGAGCTTGCGCTTTGGACGCAACGAGGGTGAGGATGAGAGCGCTCTGTCAATCTTTGCACGAATCTCTTTGTCTTCACTGTCTGTGCCGGCTTCATGGCGTTGTTCAACGAGCATGAGGATGTAATCCACGTTGATTTCAACCTGTTTGACGAGTTCGATTTCAAACAGCACGTCTTGGCGAATGTCTTCACGGTCGCTATCTGTGCGTGGCTTCCACTGGTCGTACAGGTCCATGTAGCGCGACTTGTAGTCCTGCAGTTCGCGCTCGCTGAACTGGTTGTCGCCTTCAAAGTCATCGAACGAGGCCAGAATGTTTTGCAGCCGTAGTACTGCGCCGAAGATGTTGATGAACTCTTTTTGCGCGGTTTCGCTCGTGGGGATGGGCTTTGTGGGGTCGGCATAAACGTTGCGCAACTCGTCTAGCTTGGCTTTGTATTCGTCGAGATATTCCTGGTAGGGGCGTAGCATGACGATGCCGGATGCGTCTTTGTTGCCAAATAGTGCGATGGCGTCCTTAGTTTGCTGCTCAAGGTTTCTAAACGAAACGATGTTTCCGTATGTTTTAACGGTGTTGAGGATGCGGTTTGTGCGCGAGTAGGCCTGTATAAGGCCGTGTGAGCGCAGGTTTTTGTCTACAAACAGCGTGTTTAGAGTGGGCGCGTCAAAGCCGGTGAGGAACATGTTGACCACGATCACGAGGTCAAGTTCGCGGTCTTTGAGTTGTTTCGATAGGTGTTCGTAGTAGTCCTGGAAGCTGGATCCGGAGGTGTCGAAGTTGGTTGAGAACATGTCGTTGTAATCGTTGATTACGTCCTCAAGGTATCCGCGGTCTGATTCGGATAGTTTCTCGGCGTCGAAGCTTTCGTCTTCGATGATTCCGTCTTCTGGCTGGTCGTTAGCGCCGTAGGAATAGATCATGCCGATCTTCAGCTTTTTCTCATCGGGCAGGTGCAACTGTAGTTTGCTGAACATGCCGTAGTAGGCGCGGGCTGCTTCGATGGAGGAAGTGGCAAAGAGGGCGTTGAATCCGTGTTTGCGTTTGCCACCCACCATGTAGACGGAGTTGCGTTTGGTCTTTTGGTCGAAGTGGTCGAGTATGTATTGCGCTACTTGCCGGATGCGTTCGGGGTGCATCATGGCGCTCTCCACGTCGATGGCGCGCACGTCTTTGTCTTTGAAGCTACCTTCTTCGATCGTGTTGACGTAGTCGATGCGGAAGGGCAGCACGTTTTTGTCGGTGATGGCGTCCACGATCGTGTAAGTGTGGAGTTTCTCGCCGAATGCTTGCGCCGTGGTTTTGAGGTTTACGTGTTTTCCAGAGCCTGCGTTCTCCGCGAATATGGGTGTTCCGGTGAATCCGAAGAGGTTGTATTTCTTGAAGGCCCGTTTGATCGCCACGTGCATGTCGCCAAATTGGGAGCGGTGGCATTCGTCGAAGATGAGGACTACGTGCCCGTTGTAAACGGTGTGGCCTTGGTTGGCTTTTATGAATGTTGCAAGTTTTTGAATGGTGGTGACGATGATTTTCTTGGCCGGATCCGCGCTTTCGAGTTGTCGTTTGAGCTGCGCGGTTGACGTATTGCCGTTGGCCGCGCCTTTTTGGAAGCGGTCGTATTCGACTTTGGTTTGGTAGTCGAGGTCTTTGCGGTCTACTACGAAGAGTACTTTTTCAACGCCTTCAACTTTGGTGGCTAGTTGAGCGGTTTTGAATGAGGTGAGGGTTTTGCCTGATCCGGTGGTGTGCCAAATGTAGCCTCCCGCTGCCGTGGTGCCGAGTGTGCCCGCATTGGTGGAGGTGAGTATGCGGGTGAGGATTCGTTCGGTGGCCACGATTTGGTAGGGCCGCATTACTAGAAGTTGGCGGTTTTCGGTGTAGACGCAGTATTTGGTGAGGATGTTGAGGATTGTGCGTTTGGCGAAGAAGGTTTTTGCAAACGCTATCAGGTCTTCGATGGGTTGGTTTTGTGCGTCGGCCCAGTATGAGGTGAAGACAAATGATTTTTTGTCTTTTTTGTTGGTTTCATTGACGTGGGCTAGGCGCGTGGTGTTGGAGTAGTACTTGGTGCTGGTGCCGTTGGAGATAACGAAGATTTGGGCGTAGTCGAATAGGGCTGCGCCGGTGCTGAAACTTTCGTCACGGTAGCGGTTGATTTGGTTGAAGGCCTCGCGTAGGGGCACACCGCGTCGTTTGAGTTCGATGTGTGCGAGGGGGAGTCCATTGACGAGGATGGTGACGTCGTACCGGTTGGAGTGTTTCGCCCCATCTGTTTTGTCTACGGCGTATTGGTTGATGACTTGTAGGTGGTTGTTGTGAATGCTGTCTTTGTCGATTAGGCGAATGTTTTTCGTGGTGCCGTCTTCGCGCTGGAGTAGTTGAATGTGGTCTTCTTGGATACGCGTGGTTTTGTCTTCTACGCTGTCATTGGCACTGGAAATGTTGGTTTTGTAGAAGCGGTTCCATTCAGCGTCGGTGAAGCGGACGTCGTTGAGTTTTGAGAGTTGGGCGCGCAGGTTAGTTTCGAGGTGTTGTTCGTCTCGAATATCAGCGTATTCGTAGCCTTGTGCTTGTAGCTGGCGGATGAATTCGGCTTCTAGTTGAGCTTCGGACTGGTAGCCACTGGCATGATTGCCTTCAGGCACGTACTGGGCCACGACGGTTGATTGTGACGATAGGGCTACGGGGTCAAACTTGCGTGTCTCCACAGTTAGGAAGCTTTCTCTTTGAACGTCAGCAACTTATCTCGATAGTACTCATACTGCTTACGTCGAGCCTCAATCTCAGCCGGCAAACCAGAAGAAATATCGTTGACAAGGGCGTGCATTGTCATAAGTTTCTTTCTGATTTCTACTTGCCTAGGTTTTGGTGGCACTGGAACCTCTATTTTCTCGAGAGACCTTTGCGAGATAGTCCGGACTTTTGTTCCGTATATGTAGCGCCGTTTCTGCCGTTGGAAACCTTCAGAACTGAAAAATAGCGAAAGGTATTCGGGATCCAAGTCGTGTTTCAGAATGAAAGTGTGGTTGCTGACAGCGACGTCGCCGGCTCCAATCCAAGCCACTGCCTTCGCGAGGTCTTCATCATTTTCTGAGGTATCGGTCATGATGAGGTCGCCAGGTGAGGCGGTTTTTGATTTTGCGAAAACAGCGCCGTCAATGAAGCTTTTGGTTTCATCTCCGGAGATGCCGTAATGCGTGTATATCTGCCCGTAATGAATGCAGGGATGCCCAGCTTCGAGAAAATCCTTCTTCTGTGGTCCATTCCCACGTGTGACATCCGCGAATTCACTTATGCTCTTCCAATCTACCCCCCCCTCAGGGAAGGTCAGGAGTTGGTCGCGGTAGTACTCGTATTGTTTTTTCCTAGCTTCCAGCTCCGCTTCCAGCTCCGCTTCCAGCTCTGTAAATGCATCAAGAATCCGAACAATCTCGCGTTGAACTTCCAACGGGGGAACAGGTATTCGGAACATTAGAAATTGTTTAGTCTTAAGGTTGCGTTGCGCTCCCTGGGAAGTGCAAGCGTAAATCTGTGGTTGGCTATTAAACAGGTAATAAGCGACGTAATCCTTTAGCACCAGGTTTTCATCAACATTAAACGTAAAACCTGAATCGAGTAGCCAAAATTTTCCGCTGACCTTGCGTACGCAAGTTTCAGACATCGCAAATCTAGAGATTACGAAGTCATCCTCACGATTGAAGGAATCGGCGCGAAAGCTTTCTCCGCCACCGCCATAAACCGGGAACTTGGTTCCACTGTGTTTACTTTTGGTGATACGCGTGCCGAACTCTGGAGTCAGGACCCTGCCCAAATCCAAAAATTCCACTCCATCTGGGCATAGTTCTTCGATTAGGTCATCGATGTGGCTCATTTGGTGGCCTCCAGGTCGGCTACGATCTGGTCGATTTGTGCGCGTAGCTCCTGCTGGCGGGCGACGATCTTTACCAGGTTGGCGTTCAGCTCCTCAATGTTGATGACTTCGCGAGTGTCCTCCGGCTCAACATAGGAAGACACAGAGAGGTTGTAGTCGTTCTCCGCAACCTCCTCATACTTGACTAGGCGTGCGAAGTGATCCACGTCCTTACGGGCAGTGAACGCCTCAAGAATCTTCTCGCGGTGTTCATCCAAAAGCTGATTCTTAGTGCTACGACGCTCAAACTCAGCGGAAGCATCAATAAACAAAATCGACGGGTCCTGCTTAGACTTCTTCAACACCATGATGCACGTGGAAATCGTTGTGCCAAAGAACAAGTCCGAAGGCAGTTGAATAATCGCATCCACAAAGTTGTTATCCACCAGGTATTTACGGATCTTGCCCTCAGCGCCCCCGCGGTACAAAACACCCGGGAATGTAACAATCGCTGCAACGCCGTCCTCTGCAAGCCAATGCAAAATATGCATTGTGAACGCCAGGTCCGCCTTCGACGGGGGAGCCAACACGCCTGCCGGAGCGAAACGCTCATCATTTACCAAAATCGCAGAATTCTTCCCCTCCCACCTTGTGAAATACGGAGGGTTAGACACGATCGCCTCGAACGGCTCATCATCCCAATGCTTCGGGTCAGTAAGAGTGTCGCCCAGAGCAATACTGAAGTCCTCAAACCCCACGCCATGCAAGAACATGTTGATGCGCGCAAGGTTGTAAGTGGTTAGGTTAATCTCCTGGCCAAAGTAGCCCCGATCAATGTTTTCTTGCCCAATAATCTTGGCAAACCTAAGCAGAAGCGAACCAGAACCACAGGCCGGGTCATACACGCCGTTCACCTTGGTTTTTCCTACCAAAGTTAGGCGGGCCAGCAGTTCAGAAACGTCCTGTGGGGTGAAGAACTCGCCACCGGACTTACCTGCCGAAGACGCATACATCGTCATCAAGAACTCGTAAGCATCCCCAAACATGTCAATAGAATGAGAGCTGAAATCACCAAGGGGCAAGTTTCCAATCTCATTTAAAATCCGTACCAGCTTCGCATTACGAACCGCCACAGTGTTACCAAGCTTCGCGCTGTTCACATCCAAGTCATCGAACAAGCCTTTAATATCGCCCTCTGACTGGGAGCCAACAGCCGAGCCCTCAATATTGCGAAAAACCTGCTCAAGCCGCTCATTCAAATCCGGGTCAGCAACCGCATTCTTGCGCACGTTCTCAAACAGTTCTGACGGGCGAATGAAAAAGCCAAGCTCTGCAACCGAGCTATCGCGGCCATACTCGGCTAGATCGTCGGGAAGTTGAACGTAGTCAAAATCAGGATCCGTCTCGCGCTCCAGCCGATTCACGTGCTGAACGAAACGCTCGGAAATGAAGCGGTAAAACAGCATGCCAAGCACGTACTGTTTGAAATCCCAACCATCTACCGACCCGCGTAGATCATTAGCAATACGCCAGATAGTCCTATGTAGCTCTTGTCTTTGAGCATCACTACCCACAACAAACTCCCAATACTACTAACCAGTTTTAACGCCACAACGGGCCACTTTCATAAGGATAACGGGGGAGTAGGACAAAGATTGTGCACAACATGCGGTAGGCAAACACGCGAGCGTTTTGCAACGATCAGAGATGGCCTTATTTGCAAAAATGGCGAATTTTGTAAATAAGAGCCTCTTAGGCGCGGACTATTTCGCAAAAAACGCGAATTTTGTAAAATTGAGTTTAGTTGAATGTATGCTATCTGCTAAAGATCTTGTTCTTTTGAAATTTCGAAAAATGTTCGATGGAGCGTTAGGCATAAGATGATGGGAACCTACAAGTCGCTACGTGTCTTGTTTCACAAGACCAACTTGGACGCTGCCAGTGTTGTCAACACAGAACTTAAAAACCGTCTGAATAATCCTGCAGCCGTAAAGTATCCGTACCACGTTGGAAATAACTCCCTATTCGCTGTTCTCACTCGCGACATCTATGAGTTGTCGGAGACTATATGGAAAACCGAACAAGAAATTCAGAAAGCGTGGAATGCGTTACCTGGCGTGGCACAAAATCACTATTTCTACACGCTTCTAGTTGAAGAAATACAATCCACAAATGAGATTGAAAATGTTAAATCAACCCGGCGTGAAGTAACTGAGGCTCTCAATGGTGTGATAGATGGGAATGTTCACGGACAGCCGAAGCGCTTTCAAGAAATGGCTAGTACTTTTAAGCTACTCACTGGAGATGGCGGCCCGGAATCCATCAGTTTTCCGCAGACTCTGAATGATTTTCGCGCCCTTTACGACCGACTTCTTGATGCCGAAGTTGCCGAGAAAGACAAATTGGACGGCAGTCTGTTTCGCCTCGGCGAAGTGCACGTGGTAGATGGTTCGAAATCCATCCACAGGGGCGTGTTAGGGGAAGGGGAGATTAAGAGTCGGATAAGTGTTGCGCTTGATGTAAGCAATGCAGAGAAAAAACCTATGCTCGTGAATGCCTTGGTTAGTCATTTCATGGTTGAGCATACACACCCGTTCTACGACGGCAACGGACGGTTTGGGCGCTTCTTGCTAGCCTTGAACTTGCGAAGCATCCTGTCTGCACCAACGGCTTTATCTCTATCTGCAGAGGTGATGCGACAAAAGAGGAAGTATTACAAAGCATTCCTTAAGATCGAAGACCCTATGAATATGGGCGAGGCAACGTTCTTTATTAGTGACATGATGGATATATTGCTAGCTGCTCAAATGCGATTGGTGGAGTCTTTACGCATACGGCTGGTGAGCCTTGGGGGCCTTTCACATCGTATCGATGTGATTGATAACGAGTCTAAAGATGTCACGCCGTATCGGCTGCAAACCTTGTTTTTGCTTGGACAGATTCTTTTATTCGGTCCAAGAAGTGGTGGAAGCCTGGATGAGATAGCCAAGTATCTTAAAAGATCGAAAGGCACCATACGTCCGATGCTGAAAGAATTAACTGAAGAGGGATTGATCGAAGAAGTCGGTAGGCGTCCGCTAGTTTTCGCCTTGACAAAAAAAGGAGAGGAGTTCTTAGAGCTGGAGAAGCCTTCACTGGACTGATCGGTGCTGCCGCAATGCGCGGCTTGCTCGTAGCGCGCGAGGAAGTGGTGAATACTAAATTAATGCCTGCGGCGATCCGGAAGTTGACTATTAAGGACGTGGATGGGTGCGGAGCTACGCGCTGTACGGGCAGTAGAGCAAAGAATGCGCGCAACGTTCCTTAAATGAGTTTGGCCGGCCACTTCACTTGAAGTGGCCGGCCAAACTGTTACGCGCTATGCGTTACCCGGTTTGTTGGGCTGCGCATTTGGCGTGTTATGCCCGGTTGCGCCTTACTAGCACTACACCAGCGCCAAGCAAGCCAAGGGCTAGGGCAGCGGCCGTGCCGATCTCAACACCTGTGCGCGGCATCGGCTCACGCGGCTTCTCCGGCTTGTGCGGGGTAGGCCCTGGCGTGGTTTCGGGGGTAGGCCCCGGTGTTGGCGTCGTCTCCGGTGTCGGTTCCGGCGTTGGCGTTGTCTCCGGGGTAGGCTCTGGAGTTGTCTCCGTCGGCGGATTCTGCTTGTTAGTGATGGTGAAGCCCTCCTTCGCATCACCCGAAACCGTGGAGGTGAAGCCATCAACAGAGAGCTCTTCAACCGAGTACTCGACCTCCACCTGTTGGCCGTCAACGGTCTTCGTCTTGGGCAGGTCCTTGAACGTATGCTTCCACTCGTTGTCAGCATTCAGCTCTGCCGGTTGGCCAACGTTGAACTTTTCACCGCCAACTGTTCCCACCAGCTGTACCTTGACCGCAACCTTCGACGCTTCGTCAAGGTCATTGCCCTCTGTGTCCTTCCACACCTTGGAAACCGTCACCTCGGTTTTCTCTGGGGTTCCGAACTCAAGGCCACCGTTTGAGCCAATACCGCCACCGCGTGGAGACTGGTTCTTCGTGATAATCAACCTTGCCCAGGACTTCGCGTTGTCCTTCGCGTTCTGATCAGTAATCGTCTTTAGGCCCGCGTTCATAAGAGAGGTTCGGTAATCACTGGTCTCGTCGGATTCCCTCTCCTCACCATCGAATACCTGTTTCTTACCAGGATTCTTGTCATCGAAACGAGATTGGTTGAATGCGCCGTCCATATACATGGTAGGCTCGCCGCCACCTAGCATGCGCGAATCGATAAGCATGCGTGCGGAAGTAGACCCTCCATAGGCATCATGCGCAATGTCGTCACCCCAGTGATGGTCGGTAGCAGTCGTTGGGGATTCATTATCGAATACCGCTACGCCGTTCGTTACGTGTATCAGCATGCTACCTGTGGGGCAGAGCCAAATACCGCCACCGACAGCGACAGTATCGTTGTATCCCGTGTTGTTTTCAGTGATTAGCGTGTCCTTGAAATAAGCGGTGTAGGACTTCGTGGCAACGTACACGCCGCCACCCTGATGGGCAGCAGTATTATCCTCGATCAAACCCGCGTTAAGGTGTACGCCGTTAGAAACCACGTTTACGCCGCCGCCCGTACGGGAAGCGCTGTTGCCGGTAATGCTGCCACCGTTCATAGTGAAGCCGCCGGGGGAAAGCTTGGTCCATGCTTCTGGGTTCGGTTCGCCGTTCCGTTCCGAAGTGCAGTTGAAACCGTCCCCGGCAACTTCCTGCCAACTGCCAGCCGCGCCCCACACGTACAGATCCATAGCGTTCACGCCGCCGCCGTTCGCCGCTTCGTTATCCGCAATAGTGCCGCCATTCATTGTGGCTTCAGCATTTCCAAAGATATTAATGCCACCGCCACCGAAGCTTGCATAGCCTTCGGAGATTACGCCGTCATTGAGAATAATGGTTGACCGCGTGTCTTCCGTGCTTTCACCAAGTGTTGAGCAACTCCGTCCGAGCAATGTCCAGGAGAACGCGCCAATATTGCCAACCCAGCCGGTGTTTTGAGTGACTTTGCCACCGTTCATTTCCAAGTGTGCTCTTTTAAAGAGACCGATTCCGCCTACTTCACCGTAAGCGCCCGACGATGTATCCGTTTCGCCCTTAGAGATTTCGCCGTCATTCAGCACCATGGTGGCGCCGTCAGCCAATGCAACGTTGGCGGCACCTTGTTGCACGGTAGTGGCAGAGTCTTTCTTGCGGTGGTTATCAGTGATTGTTCCGCCGTTCATGGTGAACTTAGCTTCGCTACCTTTCACCGTGATGGCGCCCTGATGCCAACCAGTCAGCTTCCGCGCACCCGTTACGGTACCGGCGTTCATCACCAGCTCGCCTTCCACAAGGATTGTGGGGGAGAAGCTGGAGCCCGTCACAACATTGTCGTATTGTGCACGCGAGTCAATAGTGATGCCCGTGCCGTTTCCGGTGCCATCAGAGAGCGTGAGTTTTGCGCCCTTCTCAACCTTCAGTAGGCTGCCGGTGAAGTTACCATCATCACGAATGATCTTGCTTTCTGATGACCATGCAACGATGTCTGTGTCCACTAGCTCAATATCTGCACCAGCGGGAATGGTAATAGTCTTCGTCAGCAGAGTCTCGATGCCGTTACCAATTTCAATCCTGGTGGGAGTTGTTCCAGCCTGCGCGATGAGTTCTTCTAGACGGTCCGGCTCACAGTACAGAACACGTCCCTCCTCATAGCACTTTAGAACCTGTCGGTCCGGAGATTCTGGCGCGGCTTCGGCAACTGGAGGAAGGCCAGTGCCCAACACCACTAGAAATACTGCTAGGCATGCTGCCCACAAGGCTGGGAGAAACCCGTAGCGCTTTGTGTTTTTCACTTTTCTACTTTCCTTAGAGTGCAACGAGAGCCTCGGATAATGGTCGGGAGGCTTATAGGACTAAAGACATACTGCCAGAGGAATCGTGAAGAAACAAGATAGACCTTGCCAGACGGAATAAGTGCAATACCAATCAGTATCTAGTGGGATTGTCGTATGCGATCCGACGTGTCGCGCGTAGCGAAAAGTGGCCGGTCGCACAATGCAATTCATGAACCAAAACAGTTGCAATAAGGCTTGGGAATTGAGTCCTAAATGTGAAACACTCGAAGTAACGTTGTGCGTAATCTGGACCGCTGTTGAGCAGGCCAGAGGTCGCTTTTATAGGAGGAGTGAATAATGATGGGCCATTGGGTGCGGTCATTGGGAGTTTTGCTGGCCACAGTGTTGGCAACAGTCGGGTTGTCTGCGGGAGTAGCTCAGGCAGCCGATGTTAGTTCCTGGGATGACGTTATTGCTGCGGTTAATGGTCTTGGTGACGGCGAGTCAAGAGAACTATCAATCGCATCCGAAATAACTGTGGAAGATGGAGCTGATCCGCTGGTTGTGCCCGCAGGGAAGCAAGTCACCTTCACGGGTAGTGGAAAGATTAGCGGAAATGGATCCACTCTGTTCACGGTAGAAGAGGGTGGAGCACTCACCCTATCCGGCCCGACTTTCACCAACGCGCAGTATAACGTTGCGGGAGATATGAGCCTTGTGAGCGGCGCGGTCCGCGACACGGCGGTAACAGGCCCGGTCATTTTTGTCGACGGAGGAACTCTAACGATCGGTGGAGACGCCGAGTTCTCAGGCAACAACGTTTCAGATGAGTCCGGCGAACTTCGCCCGGCACGGGTTGAAAAAGAAGAATACTCTCCAATCACGGCCTACAACGGTACCGTGCGAGTAGAGGGTGGAACGCTTAGCGGCAATCACGGGCTACGTTACGGCGGCGCGATTGGCCTGTGGGCGCGCGACGGCGGAACGCCTGCTTTCGAGATGTCGGGCGGAACTCTTACCGGGAACGTTGTCAGCCACCCCAAATACAATGGCCTCGGTGGTGCAGTTTACGGTGAGGGAGCTTCAGTGAATATCACCGGGGGCACCGTTAAGGAGAACACCACGGAGTACGGCGCGGGTCTCGCCTTTATCAATAGCAACGTTTCTCTGTCCGGCGGCGTTGTTATTCAAGGCAACGACAACGGAGATTATAAGGGTGCCGGTGGTGGCCTGCATCAAAGCGGAGGCACACTGAATATCAGCGGTGCAACGTTTGCAGAGAATGTGTCCACTGGTCCCGGCGGCGCGATCTACACAGATGGTGATACCAAAGTCGATATTGCCGGCGCCGAGATAACTTCTAACAGCGCTAGGACATCTGGTGGAGGCGTCGCTTTCACTGGAACTACAAAAGCCGTGATTCACGCTGCAGTTTTGAGCGACAACACCTCTAATGGCTTTTGGGGTGGCGGGGCAATGTACTCCGACACCAAGGCAGAGGTGACAATTTACAACGGTCTTATTCGTGACAACGTCATTAAGCCTGGTTTTCTAATTCAAGCCGGCGATCACCCTGTGAGTGCTCAGGGCGGCGGTGTCTGGAACTGTCCCACGGGTTCTACCGTTATGCACGTAACACGCGGCGTGGCGATTTTTGACAATGTGGCACCCAATGTTTTCAAGGGGCAAAACGCTGGTGCCGGTGACGATTTCGCCAGTATCATCAAGCACAAATTCGGTAAGCCAGAAGCGGGTCATGCGGTCGAGGTTACTGAGCGTATGCTAGGTGGAAGCCCGCGCGCTTGGTACCAGGACGGTTCGATTTACGGTGTTCACGGTAACTGGTCCGCTGAGGGAAAGGTTCCGCGCTACTCAGCCGATGGAGATAACACTGCCATCAAACCAAACGAAACAGTTACCAACAACATTGCCTTCAAGTCTGTCCCAACTGAGGACGCTAAGGCTATCGCGCTGACTCTTGCGACTGTGAAGATCACCAATAACGTAGCCACCGGCACTGGTATTTCCGGAGCTGGCATTGCAAACAATGGCAAGCTAACTTTCGGTGATCCGGAACCGTGGAAGCTGAAGTTGGAAAAGAAGTGGGCGAATGATGATCCAGAAGATCGCCCTGAAAGCATCCTCGTGGACGTGAAACTTGGTGACAAGACGCTGCAGACCATCGAGCTCACAAAGGAGAATGGTTGGAAGGCTGAACTAGCCAACTATCCCGATCCAAGCACCCTCATTGATGCCAAGACGGGCGAGACTATCCCGCTGACCTTCGTCGAGCATGAAGTTGATGGTTACCTGTCTCAAGGCGCTGTGATAAAGGAAAACGAGGAAGATAAGACCATTGAGGTCGAGATCGTTAACGAACCTCCAACGTCGATTGATGTGGAGAAGCGGTGGTCTGGTGATGTGGAGGCTGACCGTCCTGATTCTGTGACTATCAAGTTGTTGGCTGATGGCAAGGAGACGGATAAGTCTTTGGAGCTAACCGCTGAGAATGGCTGGAAGGGCACGTTTGAGGGCCTGCCGAAGTATGTGACGGTTGATGGTGAAAAGACTGAGATCGTTTACACGGTTGTTGAGGTAGAGGTTCCTGGCTACACCTCCGCTATTAGTGGTAGCGCAACCGGCGGGTTCGTGGTGACCAACACTAAGGACGCTCCGCCCGTTACCTCGGTACCTGTGGAGAAGCGGTGGTCTGGTGATGTGGAGGCTGACCGTCCTGATTCTGTGACTATCAAGTTGTTGGCTGATGGCAAGGAGACGGATAAGTCTTTGGAGTTGACCGCTGAGAATGGCTGGAAGGGCACGTTTGAGGGCCTGCCGAAGTATGTGACGGTTGATGGTGAAAAGACTGAGATCGTTTACACGGTTGTTGAGGTAGAGGTTCCTGGCTACACCTCCTCCATTAGTGGTAGCGCAGCCGAGGGTTACGTGGTTACTAACACTAAGGACACGCCACCGCCTTCGCAGCCCCCATTGGTTCGCACCGGTACAGCAGTTGGAGGCCTGGCAGTAGTGGGCGTGGCCCTGCTCGCTGCGGGAATCTGGGCTGTATCCAAACGCCGCCGCGCATAAGCAAGCGCGGGTAGGCCCGCCAAGTTGCAGGCCTACCCGGCTAACAGCAACTGGCTTCCTCAATATCTAGGTAGCTGGTTTAATCAAAACACTTCGCCTCCCGGCTAATCCCCGGGAGGCGAAGTGTTATCACTATTCGGCTACATCAACTTCGCGGAATTTGTGCCCCGTCAGAGGGAACTAACGTGCACCAATAAGAACCATCACGGCGGAAAGGATGACTCAAGAAGAATCCGAGGATATTAGCTACAATCGGTGCACGTGTATACCGCTAAGAATCTCGACACTCGCGCCCGGCGAATCGTTGCCTGGGTTGCCGTCCTAAACCTTATCGGCTTCATCGTTGAGCTGGTGATCGCCTCGATCATTGGCTCAGCCGCACTCTTTGCAGATGCTGCCGACTTCCTTGAAGACTTCCTCATTAACATGCTGGTACTCACCGCCCTCGGATGGTCGGTCGCGAGCAGGAGGAAAGCCAGTTACGGCCTTGCCGGCCTCATTCTGATCCCCGCCCTGGCGGCGTTTGGCACCGCGATATGGAAAATGATCTCCGGGGAGGCGCCAGAGCCACTCACCCTGTCGGTAACCGCCATCATCGCAATGCTAATCAACCTCGCCAGCGCAGTGCTGCTACTGCAACTGCGCCGGCATGAGACCGCGCTAGTTCGAGGCGCATGGCTAGCGGCGCGTAACGACGTGCTCGCAAACCTTTTGATCCTTGCCGCTGGCATCGTCACCGTGTTCTGGTTCAGCCCCTGGCCAGACATCGCGGTTGGGCTTGTTATCGGCGTCATCAACCTCTCGGCTGCGGCAGAAGTCTTTGAGCAAGCTCGCGCAGAAACTCCGGAGCTTGAACTAGACGATGATGACTGATCGCGAACAAGCATAGGCGAGGTGGGTAAAGTAAACCCCCGGAAGGAATCTGAGTGATCTCAGTTGCCCTCCGGGGGTTCTTTGCAACTACTGCCTGTAGGCAGGCTGCGTGTTGCTAGCTGGTTACATGAACCTGCGCGCGGTTAACCCGCCACCTGCAAGAAGTAGCACGGTGGAAAGGCCAATTAGGGAAGCGACCTCAACACCAGTTTTAGCCAGCTTCTTCTTAGGCTTTGCTGCCTCAGTCGTGGTAGGCGTCGTCTCAGGCGTGCTAGGCGTGGCCTTACATGCTGGGTCCATCGCAGTATCTTGGCTGTCCCAGGTCCACTCGGTTACAGCGTCTTCAGCAAGGAAGTAACCCTCCAGAGCGGATGCCTTAACTACTACCTTCGAGTTGTACGGGTAGATGTACTTGCCGTCCTTGTTAGCCTTCAGCTCAACGCCGTTAGCAGTAACGGTGTAAGCAACACCCTCGCTCTCCTGAATCGTCACATGAGGTTCGACGGTGCAAGAAGCAGGATCATCAGCAGAAGGATTAACCAGCTTCGGAGCAGCCGGAGTTGCTAACTCTTCACCTGGAGCTATCGTGCACGGTTTAGATGCGACGCTGAGCTCCCACTCCGTGTCTCCCTCAACCACGAACTTGTCCTTGAAATCCTGTTTCAATAGCGCCGCTACCGAGGCAGTGGTTCCCTTGGTCACAACTTCATAGTCAAAGTACTTGGATTCAGGAACCTGAACCGTGCCAGCAACTCCGCACTTATCGGAATCTGCAACGGTCGGAGCCTCGGGGGTAATCTTGCGAACAGCTGAGCTTACCTTTACAGTCCAGCCATCAATGTCATTACCTTCAACGCTTTCAACGCGGAAGAGCTTAGCTTCTTCTGGATCATCAATCGACGCGGTCAACTGGTACCACTTGTAACGACCCGTGTATCCAGAGAAGATGTCCAGGCTATTGCCAATTGAAGCGCGAGTAATTGGACTATCTTCACGGCCCTCGTTATCGGCAGAGGGCCTACGAGAATCCCCGTCGGCGAAAACATACTTGTTTGCAGCAGGATCGCCGCCCTTGGTGATAAGGGGCTTGTATACTTTTTCCCCATCGTCTGTAACTGGGTCTCCGTCCTTATGTTGCGATACCCCAATTGTGATTGTGGGTGCCTTGCCCTCGGGAACCTCACCTAGATAGGTTTCCCCATCCCACTCGCCTTTAACCAACTCAAACTTGAAATCGGTATTGGCCTGCTGGTACATAGCCAGTTGTTTCACGCCATTACTAAAGCCGGTTCCAAAAGAGAACTGGCTGGGTCCGTGCTTCCCTAAGCGATATTGGTAGCAGTCCAGAACGCCGATCTTGTCAACACCCGCGTACTTGGGATCCTTGAGGTTCACATTGAGCGGAATCTGCTCATCTTTGCCAACGGTTAGTGTAAGCATTGGCCACTCGTAGCTAAGCAGGTCACCGGTTTTTTTACCGTCTTTGAATTCGTAGACCGGACAGTATAGAAGCACGTTGACTGTGGTGCCTTCAAGCGCCGGATCATACCGTTTTACTTTGTCACTCCAAGTAACCTCAAAGGTCTTGATATTGCTACCGTCGTCAACACTGTTTGCTGCTACAGCGGCAACAGCGCCTCCAAGCGTCAGTGCTGCCGCACCTGCGAAAGCAGTTGTGGCACGCAACCAATTCTTCATTATTCCTCCAGTAGTCGATAAAAATACAGTATTCACTGTACCAAGAAAGGGTTGATTTATCGACGTTTAGGGGGCCATAGGCGTATTTGCGCTCGTGTGTATACCACTCAAAAACTATCCCCGGAATGAACCATTGGACCCAGCTCATTCCGGGGATTGGTATTTGAATACTTCTTTAGACAGACACCTCTAGTAGTGAGACATGACCGAGGTGCCAAGGTCAGCCCAATGATAAATCCACTCCGCGTCAGACGTCGGCGTGTTCACACAGCCATGCGACCCTCCTGGTCCCGTCCAACCGAACGTGCGCTGCCACGGGGCAGCATGAATCGAATAAGACTCGTGGAAATAAGACACCCATGGCACATCCGGTTCCACGTAGCGTGACCCGTCATCATTCAGACCGCGCATAGTTTGGCTCTCATACTGCAAATACACGTTGAAATGCCCGTCTACAGTTGGCGAGGAAGGCTTGCCCGGTACTACTGGAATCGGACCGCGCACAACCTCCGTACCCTCGTAGCAAGTCATTTGCGCCGTGGTGAGATTAATATCAATCCACTTCTCGCCCGGAGCTGCAGGGTACGGTAGATTCTCAGCGCCCGGAGCAATCTGGCGTTGCTCATAGGTTGGTGCTACCTCGTCGTAATCAAATTCCCCTGCGAACGCCTCACCTGCTTGCACAGCCTGCACCACCTGGCCAGCAATCGCGTCAAGGTTATTCACCTTCCAGCCCTTCTTGCCTTCAAGGGCGTTAATCAGCACCTTGCCGTTCTCGTCAACATTTTGAATTCCTGGCTGGGCTTCCTCATTCGTCTTATCTGCAATCTGCGAAACCCATCTCTCAATCGATGCCGCATCAAACGAGGGAGCTAAACCATTCGCAGTGTCAAAAGAAATCCACTTCGCAATGTCATCGGCTGTGGCCTCATATGATTCGATGCCATCGCCCAATTCAACGGACGCGCTCACTAACTCATTCGCCTTCGCAACTGCGGCCTCAGCCTGCGACGCACTGTTTTCCGGCTCGCGTTGCATTACTGAAAGGTCTGTCAGCGCCGAAGACTTCAGATCCTTCGAAGCGCTCTCAACAATCGTGCGCACCTGATCCGCATCAACAGCCGTGCCCGCCAGGCCGGGGGAGGCCACAAACTGCTGGCCGTTCCACGACACTGTTGGCTCTTTAGTAGGAGAAGGAGTTTTGGCATTCAAAGACTCAACAAACCTAGTAAACACCTGCTCATCCACATTCACAGAGGCAGGGACGTGGTGGGACGAGATGAGCCCTGCAGCTCGGCTCCAAATCGAAGATGAAGGCTTAAGAGCTGCCTGTGCGGTCTGCGCCGCGTCAACACTAAATCCGGTATCGGCTAGGGGCGTGCTAATAGTCTGGCCCTCAATTGCGAGATCCACGGTGCGTTCGCTCGCGGCAGCCTCAACCTGTTGTTCAATTTGGCTTGCCGTCTTACCACTCACGTCGATACCGGCAACTGTTGTGCGGGGCAGGGCCTTAGCGCTATAAGTTTGTGCAAACCCGAAAACTCCCGCAATCGCAAGGACAAGTACCACTGCTAAAGAGATGAAAACTTTTGACACTGTGCGCATAAGTTGATCCTATGATATGGGAATGCGTATTTGTTGTTTAGGCCCAATATCAGGGGAAAACGTGCTGTAAATAACGCAACGGCGTTCTTGTTCTTCGCCTGTTTGCAGATATCGATACACTTGGCCACGTGACTGAACTGTTTGAAGGCGTACGCCGCCGCACCCGTCCCGAGGTCCTCGCGCCAGCTGGAAACCTCGCCACCCTTAAAACCGCGTTCGATTTTGGAGCCGACGCCGTCTACCTGGGTGGTAAAGAGTTCGGTATGCGCTCCGCGCCAAAGAACTTCGCCCTCGAAGACATCGAAGACGCTGTGAGCTACGCGCACGATCGTGGTGGGCGCGTTTTTGTCACTTGCAACATCCTGCCCAGTTCCGGTGAAGTTGAAGCCATGAACAACTACATGGGGCAGTTGGGGGAAATCGGTGTGGACGCGCTCATCGTCACCGACATAGGCGTGCTCATGGCCGCCCGCGAAGTTGCCCCCAACACCGAAGTACACATCTCCACCCAAGCTGGCGTCACTAACTACCAAGCCGCTAACGCTCTTGCTCAGCTAGGCGCAAGCCGCGTTGTGCTCGCCCGCGAACTATCCCTCCAAGACATTCGCGAACTGCGCAAACACACGCCAAATGAACTCGAAATTGAAGCATTCGTGCACGGATCCATGTGCATGGCATTTTCTGGCAGGTGCCTCATCTCGCAACACACCACCGGCCGCGATGCCAACCACGGCGACTGCGCGCAATCATGCCGCTACAAATACCACGTTGTGGAAGAGCGCCGACCCGGTGACTTCATTCCCGTTGAAATCACCAACCAAGGCACCTTCCT
The DNA here is from genome assembly GCF_900119695.1 of Actinomyces urinae. Taxonomy (GTDB): domain Bacteria; phylum Actinomycetota; class Actinomycetes; order Actinomycetales; family Actinomycetaceae; genus Gleimia; species Gleimia urinae. The sequence continues at coordinate 471,039 of NZ_LT632547.1, read as the reverse complement.
GTTCAATTCCAACGACATGAACACCATCGAACACGTGCACGACATCCTTGACGCCGGCATTACCTCTCTTAAAATCGAGGGCCGCGCCAAAAGCGCCTACTACGTTGCCGCGATGACGAACGCGTACAAAACCGCGGTAAACGAATACATGATCCAACGCGGATTCGAAGACGAGGCCGGCAACGTTCTCACGCCGTTCCACGACCAAATCCACCTGCCTGAAAACCCGCGGCCTGTGGTGCCTGTTGAATACCCCGATTGGCTAGCGGACGAGCCCTACAAGGTCACGCACCGCACCTATTCCACGGGCTTCTACTACCCGGAAAACCCAGCCAGTGAAGACGTGAACCGAGGCGGCTACATCAACGAATGGGTGCTTGGTGGTATCGTCACCGATTATGACGCGGTCGAGCGCAGACTTTACCTGCACTCCAAGAACAAGCTGGCACCCGGCAAGGAAATGGAAATCTTGTTCCCCGGCGAAGCGCCCATAGTTATGGAAGTTCCTGCGCAGGGACTGCAAGATGACAAGGGCCGCGCGGTAGAAACTATCAACCACCCGGCGCGCATATTCTCCATGCCCTGCGACATCGAGATACCCAAGGGAGCGATGATTCGCGTCCGCGCCCGCCTCTACCACGGGGGATAGGGGGCTCTTGCACGTTTGTGCCCGCTTCGGCGCAAACCCGCAGGCTGAGTTGGCGGGGCCGAGCCTTACTTTCCGACTTGCCAAACCACTAGCGGAACTTCTGAATGCTCAGGGAAACCTGGTTTAGCAATCCCCTCAGCGAGTGCAAACGGAACCGAGAACCCAGGTGTGGAACCGAGATATTGAACCGTATCTGATGCTAGATCCCACACGTACATATCGCCATTGACGTTGCCCGAACCATTACCCCACGCGTAGACGCCGTTTGTTAACGACGCGGCCACGCCATCAGTGCGGGTGTAAACCCAAGATTTGAAACTATTGGAGCCGCGGTCAAAAGTGCCTGTCCAGGTACGGGCAGAGCACCGATCTTGCAGCGTCACAACCAGGTTGTTCTCATCAGCGGCCAGCCACTGCACCTTAAAATAATCTGCCAGCTCAATCTTCACGGGATCGCTGGAGTCATTCCAGCGGATTGTGAACGCATCGCGATCGGCGTCCAAACCATTGTTCGTAGTGTCCTCAACCCAAGCTACTTGCTCGCCAACCGCAACTGGAAGGCGGGCCGACTTGATCAGTTCCACCTCGGAGAGTTCGTCTACCTTGGCTTTCACAATGGACTGGGTCCACACATCCCCTTCGTGAACGTAGGTTTCGCCATATACGTGGCTGGATGTTGCTACTGGGGGAAACCATGGGGTAGGGGCAGGAACTGTCTGCTCGCCCGTCAATACCCAAGACGAGGTCACCTCGCGGGCCGTGCCACCTGAAGAATCAGCCGTCATGATTCGCCAGGCCATCTCGCCTGCAAAAGGAGGCTGTTTCGGATTAACCAGCTGCTCAATCCAGGTGGCGCGCCCATCGTTCAAAGAGCCGGCCAGCGCTGCCGGAGCCCATGCCCCAGGCAACTGCTCACGGAGCAACTCGGTGTCCTCGAAAGGCTTGAAAACGCCGGCGTGCCAAATGCCTGCATTCGAAGGTGAGGCTGGCCGAGCCTCGGGAAGAATCTGCAAACTCGCTACCACACCGTCCGCACCCGCACCAATGAATTGCAGGCGCTGCCCGTCAGCACTGCTCGCGCTGAACTCCCCAGACCAATCGGCGGGGCGGCTGGTCGCAAAGTCGTGGATTGTGCCCGAAACGGGCGAATCATTAACCGCGATAACAGCTTTGGCAAGGTCAGCTGGCTTATCCGAGAAAGCAGCGCACTGCTCTGGATCCCTAAAATCCACCTCGCCGTTCTGCTGCGAGGTAACACGAGAATCAGACGGGACGGGGTTATCCGTGTCTTTCTCAACTCTGCTATCAGCTGATGGGGTGCACCCCGCCAGAATCAATGCGGCAATAAGGGCGTAGGGGAGAGCGCTTCGCTTCATCAGTACACCATGCCGTGTCCGCCACCGCCGTAGTTGCCCAGGAAGTTGTTCCCAAATTGTACGGCGTTCTGGTAATCAAAGTAGCGATTAGCGGAATACCCCGAAATTGCAGAGCCCGGACCGCCCGGATCCACAAACCCAACCGTTCCATTCGAGTGGTACCTGTACGCAACAATGATGTGTGAGGACGTGCCCACATGGCCGTTGTAATGCGGCCCACCGTAGTTCTCGATCGTGTCTACGAGCACGGGGCGACCAGTGTAAAACGAGTTCTTCACCTTCGCGTCAAAATCGCGCCCGGACGGGAACGTCCACTGGCTGTAATCATTGGTTCCGCGCCAACGGTTCAAACCGACTGATAGGCGCTTGCCTTCCCACGAAGTGCCCCCGGTATAGCCCGACCCCACATTCGCATAAGAAGACCCGGCCAGATTCCAAACCGTCAAAGGCTTGCCGTCGTAGCGGGAGTTTCCAGCGCCCAGATACCGCAGCGTCATGTACATAGAGGTAGGGCCACAAGTTGACCCATCGGGTTGGCCTGTCCAACTGATTGGATGAGTCAACCACGATCCGTTCACATGCACCCTAGGCGCATAACCAGCCGGCTTGGAAAAGCCGCGGTTCGAGCCCTTATATGTTGCGGTGTACAAGTAGAGCGTGCCATCTTCATGCACTGCATACACTTGCTTAGATGAGGCTGAGAAGGACCCCGGGTGCAAAGAACGCATACGGTTCCATCCCGTACCGATTATCTGCGGCTCGCCAAATCCGCCTGCCGATAGCTGCGGTAGCAGAACCAGGTTCCCATCGCTTCGGATCACCAGCAGGTCACTCCTGCCATCATTATTCCAGTCATCGCTGGCATAGGCACGGGTCATATCCGAGGCTATCGAAGCGGGGATTGTTGTTGGAACTACCGAGTAGAACGTGCCCTTTCCATTCGACTTTGACACGCCTACAGTTCCATCAGGATTGCGAACATAAATAGCTGAGGATCCTCCCGGACCTTGCCGAACCAACCACATGTGGGTGAAGCTTTGCCAGCCGTGGCCTATTGGACGCACCGACTGAAATCCACCCCGACCGTTGCCTGGATACAGGAGCAGGTCACCTGAAGCGGTGCGGGCAATCACATCGGGGGTACCATCCCCGTCTGCATCTACACCGGACAACACTGTCAGAGAGCCCCAGCCCCAACCTATCTGGGGATATGGCGAGCGGAAACCTCCTGTGCCATTCCCACGGTAGAAGATGACATTGCCGTCGCTCTTAATGATGCCGAGGTCAGGATTGTTATCGCGATTGAAATCGCCAAGCCCATATACACCAGAACCTGGCCAGCCGCCGCCAACCTGTTTACTACCAGAGAAGGAAATATCACGCGAACGCGGTAGCGGTGCTGATTCCGTATCGGCTGGCTTTACTTTGCGTGTCAGCTCGTACTGCAAGAAATTGCCATCGGAATTAACCACATCAAGGTAGCCTGACGCGCCCGATGAAAACCCGCTAATGGCTGCGTAGTTGAGAGGTAAACCGTTCAGCTTAATAGGCTCCATTGCGGAAAAAGATTTGAAATCGGTTGTCGAAAACACCTCTAGATTCGAGCCGTTTACCCTCATCAGCGTTGAATATCCGGTTCCAGCTAGATCCCCCGCGCTAAAAGTATCTGACGTGATTCTTCCCGGCAGCGAGACGGTATACGGAGTTCCCCACTTTCCCGCCCCGTTAGTGGGGTAAACCCAAGTAGTGTTATCCCGCTGTCCAATCAGAGCAGGGTTGCCTCCAGGGCCCTTAGGTACCAGCACAACTGACTGGAATTCGTGCCAACCGTAGCCGATTATCTTGGTACTTTTGAAGCCTCCCGAACCGTTACCACGGTATAGGTAAAGGTCTGCATCGTGGCGAATTGCGAGAATGTCGGTGAACCCGTCGCCATCAAAATCTGCACCCGTCATGAGGATTCGCATGTTATTCCAGCCGGGGCCGATCTTGCGGGTGCCATTAAACCAGGTGGCTTCCGTGCGCGGATAGAAGTGGAGGTCACCGTTAGGACGAACTAGGAATACGTCGTCGGCACCGTAACGGTCAAAGTTACCCGCGTTGTAAATCGAGCCGCTCCAACCATTTCCGATGCGACGCGCAGCACCGATATGCCAGCTATTTGAGCTCTCAGGTGCGCCAACCGCCTCGGGAACTTCCTCATCAGACAGCTCAAGTTCCTCAGCAGGTGCCCCATTCTCACCTTCTGACGGGGCGGTGTTCTCCTCATCTGCGGAGGTGCCCTCATCGAGCGAAGTTTCAGTGGTCGCGTCTACTCCGGCTGGCCCCGACTCCGGCTGCTCGATTTGTTCCGTAGGTTCGGACTGCACTTCCGCAGGGAAATCGAACTCGCTACCTGAGGTAGGCCCCGCGCTGTCCGTGTGGGTTGCGTTTTCCGGATCGTTCAACGATTCCTCGGCCCACGCTACCTCCTGGATCCCGAGGAACGAGAGGGCAACCCCGAACGACAGCGCCAAACCCAGAACACGCCGCATAGTAAACCTCCTCGGACATAAGACTACTGTGGAGGGATAGCAACGATTGTATATTATGCCAGGCCATACTCGATTTAGGGTGGTCGCTTGGGAGCAAGATAACGGTCTGTATTTGGACTAATAGACGCATGCCGTTTCAAAGAGAATTTGCACTAGGATGGCCCATGTACAAACTGGGCGGGCCGGCAAGGCTGTCATCATTAAGGGGCGCATGTGGATCCAGACCTTGTTTTTCGCGTTGTTGACCTCGTCGGGGTGCTGGGTAACGGACTCCTAGGCGGCGTACTTGCGCGCACAAAAAACTACGACCTAATCGGCTTTCTTTTCTTAGCCGTATCCTCCGCTCTTGGCGGCGGCATGATACGCGACGTCCTGCTTCAACAGGGATTTCCCGTTGCCCTTACTGACCCGTATTATCTTGCCTTCGCCGTGCTCGCCGCCATTGCCGCATACATCTTCCCGTTCAAATCACGTCTCGCCGTAGCTTCGATCGCAGTCTTTGACGTGCTGGCCCTTGGCTGCTGGTCTGCAACCGGCGCGTCCAAGGCACTATTTGCAGGCCTGGACTGGGCGCCCGCAATCCTGCTAGGCGTCACCACTGCAACGGGTGGGGGAGTTATCCGAGACCTACTGGCCCGGCGCCAACCCCTAGTTTTCGGTGGTGCACCCTTGTACGCCACGTGGGCAATCGTTGCCAGCCTGCTAATGGTAATCATGCAGACCTCCGGCCACTACAACCTGGGGATGGCGCTCGCAATCATCTTCTCAACCGTGTTTGGCCTGGTAGCGCGTCGCTTCAAATGGATCCTGCCCGGCGCGGTCACACTTGGCCTGCGCAGTGTTCGGTTCCGCTCCCTCTTGTTCCGCCGCCGCCCAGCGGGCGCGCCCCGCGACGCGCAAGTTCCTGTGGATGCGCCTGGATCGCCTCAATCCGCACCCGCGGAAGAATAGGCGCTACTCGCCCAGCAGGTCCTTAACAATGTCCACGATCACCGGATCGTCATTTATGGGAGCCACCCGCTGGTAATGCTGGCCGCCGGCTTCCTTAAATGCGTTCTGATTCAGCACATCCAGCTCGTCAACCGTCTCGATACAGTCCGAAATAAATGCCGGAGTGGCAATCAAAACCGAAGTGATGCCGCGGCCCGGCAGGCTTGCCATCGTGTCGATCGTAGCCGGCCCAAGCCACTTACCTGGCCCGAACTTAGACTGGAACGTGGTCAAAACCCGGGTGTCGATTCCCAACTGGCGCAGTTGCACTTCAATGGCCGAGGAAGTCTCCAAACACTCTTGCCTGTAACCCTCCGGCTTGTGAGCCGCCCGCTGGGGTACCCCGTGATAAGACAACAAAATCACCTCCGGAGCAGGACCCTCGCCGCGGACCCGATCCGCAATCTGCTTGGCATGCCAGTTCACGTAATCGGGTTGAGTGGGCCACTTACCCACGATCCGTAAATGTGGGCGGTGCTCCTGACTACGATAAAAGTCGAGCACCTGATCCACCACTGCGCCAGTAGAGGACGGCGTTGTCTGCGCGTAGAGGGGGAGAACGGTTACGTCGTCCACGCCCTCCTCTTCAAACTCGCGCAAAGCAGAATCTATCGAAGGACTGGTATACGTCATCGCGTACTTCACATTCCAGTCTGGTAAAGCCTTTTTTAACAACTGGTGCTGGCGCTTTGTATAAACCACCAAAGGGGAGCCCTCTGGCGTCCAAATCGTTTCATAAATCGCCCCCGACTTGCGTGGGCGCACGCGTAGCACAATGCCATGCAAAATCGGCAACCATATAGCGCGGGGGAAATCAACCACGCGTGGGTCGCCTAAAAACTTCGCCAGGAAAGGTCGAACATCGCTCGGAGCCGGGCTGTCCGGCGAGCCTAAATTCACAATTAAAAGTCCGCGCACACGCCACATCCTACCCGAACACCCCGACTGCAGCGCCCCTGGGTGAGCGGGGTACCCCGAGCTTTGCCCATGCTACGCAACAATTGCCCAGTTTGAGGGGCGGCTTGGCTTGACGGGGAGCTATGATTCCGGCTAAATGCGGGGCAGCTGCTCGTATGTCACCTGTACGTCCGTATCTTGCAAAACACCTGCAAAAAGAGACTCCGTACCTGCTTGGAGACCGTCAGCCACGTCCTCGCCTGCGGACCACAGCTCTAACAACACGCGATCTGATCTTTCATAAACCAAACGCACCGCCCAGCCGCCGGCGCCCCAAGTTGATTCTTCAAAAACCAGGAGCGTGTCCAGCCAGCTATGAACCAGATCGAGGAGCGAGGAGTCGGCAGAGCCGTCATCAGCGCGTTGCAAGACTATGCGCAGGCGCGCCTCTGAGCCATCGTTGTGAGGCGGGTACGTCCACAGCCAGTCGTAATCCGGCTCGTATAAGCGGTCATCGTCCGGGAGGTAGAAGCAGTTATCATCTTCAACGGTCATACAAAAATGCTACTTCAAAGCTCTGGGCCGGCAAGCTTTACGTGGGAAAACCGAAAATGTCCGGCCAAGCCCATATCAGACATGCAGTAAGTCACCTTTTACCTATTGCAGTTCCGCAAAACCCATTGCCTTGACGTAGTATTTACATGTTGTAATCGGCCAAGTAGGCCATCAGAGTCTAGATATACGTTGGAGTGCGTTTACGTGAAGAGCACTGTCGAAAATCTTGAACCCACCAAGGTGAAAGTTACCGTTGAGGTTCCCTACGAAGACCTCAAGCAGGATATGGACGCGGCCTACCGTGACATCGCGAAGAATGTTGACGTCCCCGGCTTTCGCCGCGGCAAGGTACCCGCGCGCGTCATCGATCAGCGTTTTGGTCGCGTAGCCGTCATCGAGCAGGTAATCAACGAAGTCCTGCCCCGCTTCTACGGCCAGGTCGTAGCTGAGAACGAGCTTCGCGTCATGGCCCAGCCAGACGTTGAAGTCACCGAAATTCCGAACGCCACCGGAGCCCCCGGCGGTCAGCTCACGTTCGTAGCCGAAGTTCCGGTTATCGCCCCGTTCGAACTGCCCTCGCTTGACGACGTTGAACTCGAAGTTGACACCCTTGAGGTCACCGAAGAGGACGTGGAGAAGGAACTCGAAGAGCTTCGCACCCGCTTCGCCACCCTAAAACCCATTAAGCGCAAGGCTAAGAAGGGCGACTTCGCGACCATCAACATGGTTGCAAAGATCGGTGACGAAGAGATCGACTCCGTCTCAGACGTCTCATACGAAATCGGCTCCAAGTCCATGCTCGATGGCATGGACAAGGCCCTAACCGGCATGAAGGCTGATGAAGAAACCACCTTCACCACCAAGCTTGCCGGTGGTGAGCACGCCGGTGAAGAAGCTGAGGTCACCATTAACGTCAGCGCTATGAAGGCTCGCGAACTGCCCAAGGCTGATGACGACTTCGCCCAGATGGTCTCTGAATTTGACACCATCGACGAGCTACGCGAAGACCTCAAGACCCAGGCAGGCACGCGCAAGCGCGCAGACCAGGCCCTACAGGCTCGCGACCGCCTCCTAGATCACATCATCGACGCTGTGAAGCTTGAGCTTCCGAAGTCGGTAGTTGAAGAGCAGGCCAAGCAGGGCCTTGAAGAAGGCGCTTCCGCAAAGAAGAAGAAGGAAGCTAAGGAAAACGCGATTCGCCGCATCAGCGAACAGGTTGTGCTTGAAGAGCTCGCAGCCCAGGTGAAGCCGAACATCGGCCAGCAGGAACTGTTTGACTTCATGATGCAGACCGCCCAGATGAACGGCATGGACCCAAGCCAAATGTTCTCTGACCAGGGCCAGATCCAGTTCATGGTTGCTGAACTTACCCGCACGAAGGCCCTTGCCCTCACGCTTGGCAAGGTCAGCGTGAAGGACACCGCGGGCGAGGCCGTTGACCTCTCCGAGTTCACGCGTGACCCGTCCGCCGAGGAATTCGCCGAGGCCGGCGCTGACGAAGCAGACGAGTCGGCATCTTCTGCCTCCTCCGCTTCGGCTGAGTCCGCAGAATAATCAGGCATATCTTTGAGGGCTTGGAACAGTTGTTCCAGGCCCTCAAACTGTTTATTAATCGCCATCAGCGAAAAACAGGCTCCGGCGAAGAAAATGCGCGCGAGTGCTACTAAGCTGAAGAAAGCTTAAGACAAGAAGTAGGAGAAGTAATGACCACCACTTCAACGGGCGTCAGCATGGACCTAGATACCAAGCCAGCCGCTATGGGAGACGCCGTATACGGGCGTCTACTGAAAGAACGCATCATCTGGCTGGGCGGGCCTGTCACCGACGAGAGCGCCAACCAAATCTGTGCGCAAATGCTGCTACTAGCGGCCGAAGACCCGGAAAAGCCCATCTACCTGTACATCAACAGCCCCGGCGGCTCCGTCACTGCAGGTATGGCTATCTACGACACGATGCAGTTCATCCAGCCTGACGTTGTCACCGTTGCCATGGGCATCGCAGCCTCCATGGGCCAATTCCTCCTTACTGCGGGCACGCCCGGCAAACGCTTTGCAACCCCGCACGCACGCATCCTCATGCACCAGCCTTCCGGTGGCGTGGGCGGCACGGCCGCGGACATCCGTATTAATGCCGACCTCATTTTGAAGATGAAGCGCGAACTAGCCGAGATCACCGCTGAACGCACCGGCAAGAGCGTTGAACAAATCAACCTCGACGCAGACCGCGACCGCTGGTACACCGCGGAAGAAGCCCGCGAATACGGGTTCTTTGACCACATCGTCACCAACGCGTCAACCGTGTCCGGCACCGAAAATGCAGGGGCCTAGGAGGAATCGTGAGAACACCGTTTGAATCAACTATGAACAACCAAATGCCTAGCGCCCGCTACGTCCTGCCCCAGTTTGAAGAGCGCACAGCCTACGGCTTCAAGCGCCAAGACCCATATGGCAAACTGTTTGAAGACCGCATCGTGTTCCTCGGTGTACAGGTAGATGACGCCTCCGCTGACGACGTCATGGCCCAGCTACTGGTCCTGGAATCGCAAGATCCGGACTCGCTGATCACCATGTACATAAATAGCCCCGGCGGTTCCTTCACTGCCATGACCGCAATCTACGACACGATGCAGTACATCAAGCCGCAGATTCAGACCGTGTGCCTTGGTCAAGCAGCTTCGGCCGCTGCCGTCCTCCTCGCCGGAGGAACACCCGGCAAGCGCCTTGCTCTTCCCAACGCGCGCGTGCTCATTCACCAGCCCGCGATGCAGGGCATGCAGGGCCAGGCCTCCGATATTGAAATCGTGGCAGAAGAAATCGACCGCATGCGCACCTGGCTGGAAGACACGCTGGCCAAGCACTCCGGACGCACGCCCGAACAGGTACGCCGCGACATCGACCGCGACAAGATCCTCACGGCACAAGACGCCCTCGAATACGGACTAATCGACCAAGTACTGACGTCGCGTAAAGGCAACTAGCCTGCGCGTCTGCTCGCAGCTACGCCCAACCTCTTCTAAAGTAGAGCTGTTGGGCGTAGCTTTTTCGGGCACACAGTGCCAACAAAAGGGGGATCATTCTTGACGCGGTTCACGGATTCAACTGAACTACTCAAATGCTCTTTCTGTGGAAAGAGCCAAAAGCAGGTTGTCAAACTCATCGGCGGACCTGGCGTATACATCTGCAACGAATGCGTAGACCTGTGCGCCGACCTGATTCAAGAAGAAGTTCAAGAAACCAAGCAAGCTGAACTAACCCAGCCGCCGCGCCCCCAAGAGATCTACGAGTTCCTCAACGACTACGTCATTTCTCAAGATAAAGCTAAGCGTGCCCTAGCCGTAGCCGTGTACAACCACTACAAGCGCTTGCACGCCTCCATGCGCACCGGCGAACCGCTGGACATGGAAATGACCAAGTCCAACATCCTCCTGTTAGGCCCCACGGGAACAGGCAAAACCCACCTTGCGCGCTCGCTTGCAAAACTGCTTTCCGTACCGTTCGTCATCGTTGACGCAACCGCGCTAACCGAAGCCGGATACGTTGGCGAGGATGTGGAAAACATTCTCCTCAAGCTCATTCAAGCTGCGGGCGAGGACGTTGAAAAAGCCCAGCGCGGCATCATTTACATCGACGAGATCGACAAGATTGGGCGCAAAGCCGAGAACGCCTCCATCACCAGAGACGTATCCGGTGAGGGTGTGCAGCAAGCCCTACTCAAGATCATTGAAGGCACAGTTGCATCCGTACCACCGCAGGGCGGGCGTAAACACCCGCACCAGCAATTCCTGGAAATCGACACCTCCGGTATTCTGTTCATCGCAGCGGGTGCCTTCGCCGGATTGGACGACATCGTCAAAGCACGGTTGGGCAAGCGCACCACGGGGTTTGGCTCCGACCTCAAATCGGCGTCCGAATATGGTGACCTGTACGAGCAAGTAACGCCTGAAGACCTGCACAAGTTCGGCATGATTCCCGAATTCATTGGCCGCCTTCCCGTTGTTACCTCCACCAAGCAACTGGATGAAGCTGACCTCATCAAGGTTCTAACCGAACCGAAGAACTCCCTCGTTCGTCAATACCAGCACCTATTTGACCTGGACGACGTGAAACTAGAGTTCACCAACGAGGCGCTACACGAGATCGCGAAGCTCGCCAACGAGCGGGGGACTGGGGCCCGCGCGCTCTCCTCAATCCTCGAAAAAACGCTTTCGGACATCATGTTTGAAGTCCCATCCATGTCCCAAGTTGGCCAAGTAACCGTTACCTCCGCGGTTGTCACCGACGGAGCCGACCCAGAATACGGACCTCGCCAATACTCCGAGAAAAGCCAAAGCGCATAATTGGCCTCGCAGCGAAGGATAGACATGAGCGACATCCCTGAAGAACTCGCACAAGCCCGCGCCACTATCGACAACATCGATGCCGCCCTCGTTCACATCCTTGCCGAACGCTTCCGTTGCACCCAGGCCGTTGGACATATCAAAGCCCAACACCACCTTCCGCCCGCGGATCCCGCGCGTGAGCAAGAACAGGTAAGGCGTCTGCGTGCCCTCGCTGAAGAATCGGGACTTGACCCAGTGTTCGCCGAGAAATTCCTCCAATTCATCGTCACCGAAGTGATCCGCCACCACGAGGACATCAAACAGGGATACGAAGCTCAAAACAGGTAGGCTTCAATGCCCATAGGGAAGATAGATAAAGTTGTGGCGAGCACCGAAGTGCTCGCCACAACTTTCTGGAGTGTTACTCGCCGGCCTCGCGCACGGGACCGCCATAAATCTCGTCTATCTCGTCCTTGAACGTCTCCAGAACCACTGGGCGCTTCACCTTCATCGAAGGGGTTAGCATTCCATTAGCCTCGGTAAAGTCCGTAGACAACACCTTGATCTTACGGATCGACTCCGCCCTGGACACAGCCTTGTTAGCGCGTTCAACCGCGCGGTTAAGAGCCGCAAGAACCTCCGGGTGATTCATGGCTTCCGAGACCGTCATTGCAGGCAGATTATGATTCTTCAACCAGCCGGGAAGCATCTCCGCATCCAAAGTTACGAGCGCCGCCACAAACGGACGCAGATCGCCAACCACAACCACCTGTGAGATCAGCGGATGCCCGCGCAGCTTATCTTCCAAAACGGTAGGCACAACGTTCTTACCGCCGGCGGTAACAATGATCTCCTTCTGGCGTCCGCTAATCGTCACGTAGCCATCGCGGTCCAATGAACCAATGTCACCCGTGTGGAACCAACCGTCCTCATCGAACGCAGCTGCTGTCTCTTCAGGCATGTTGTGGTAGTGAGAGAAAACAGTTGGACCCTTAATGAGGATCTCGCCCGTATCGGAAATGCGCACACCCACGGTTGCAACCGGTGGGCCGACCGTGCCGATTTTTGACACTGTAGGCGTGTTAACCGACATGGGGCCAAGCGTCTCGGTTAGGCCATAGCCTTCGAGAACCGTAATCCCCGCGCCTCGGAAGAAATGTCCCAGCCTTTCACCGAGTGGCCCGCCACCTGAAATGATGTACTTGCAATTGCCACCGAGCAGGGCGCGAATCTTTCGATACACCATTGCGTCAGCCATCTGGTGCTGAGCCGACAACGTGCGCGATGGCCCCAGCGTAGTATCCATAGCCTTCGAATACTGGATGGCTATCTTTACCGCCCAGCGGAAGGTTTTTAGCGCAACACCACTACCTGCCGCAGCATCTGCCGAGTTGTAGATCTTCTCCAGAACTCGGGGGACTGCCAACAGGTAAGTAGGGCGGAAACTCTCCAGATCAGAAAGCAAGTTACGTGTGTTAGGCGTGTGCGCCATGATGCCATGACCCGTAATCTGGAAGACTTCCAGCATGCGCGCATACACGTGCGCCAGTGGCAGGAATAGCAGTAGGCGTGAAGAGCGCCGGAATGCGATTTCCGGCATCCACTTGTGCCCGTTTTTACATAGGGTTACAAAGTTACCGTGCGTCAAAACGGTTCCCTTCGGCCTGCCCGTTGTGCCAGACGTGTACACAATCGAGGCTGGCTTATGGATGCTCAGGCCAGCAATGCGAGCATTGACTTGCTCTTCGTCGACTTCGGCTCCCGCCTCTGTAATCCGCATAATCGCAGAGTTATCGAGTGACAGAACTTGCACGGAGCGCTCAAGTGTTACTCGAGCTGCCTGCACCAGCTGGGCCATGACCATCGTTTCGGTCACAACCATCTTCACATCAGCATCTTCCAAGATGTACTTGATCTGATCGACTGAGGACGTTTCGTAGATAGGCACAACCACAAGGCCTGCGCTCCAAGCGGCAAAATCAACAAGCGTCCACTCATACCGCGTGTGCGACATGATTGAAATCGCGTCCCCCGCCTGCAGGCCTAAACCAATAAGGCCCCGAGCAACAAGGTTCACCTCGTCCAAGAAATCCTGCGCGGACATCTCTCTCCAGGTGGAACCCATCTGCGCCTTACGGGCGATCATCGGCTCGCGCGGACCTCTTTTGACGCGCTCGCGAAACATTGCAGGAACGGACTCGTGCTCCTCAGTCTTCACCAGCACCGGCGCGTGCCATTCCAACACCTCGGGAGCAGAATCTGGCGTTGGATTAGGGGCGTTACTCTCAATACTCATACGATCACCTCAGTTTCGTGGCTTACGAGCAGGAGGTTCTCCGAGCTCGTAATCAACCACCGCAACCTCGTCTTCTGCCGACGGACGAATGACGAACTGGCCCTCAACATGAGTTACAAGCGAGAGGTCATCACGGGTAAGTTCAAGCAAATCAACCATGCCGGCTGGAGCCTCAAGAGTTGCATGCAAGAACGGGGTGCGCGGTGAAACCTTGTTCTCTGACTTCACGCGGCGAAGTTTAACCAGCGCCTGTGAAGTGGCCTCCAAAATGCGCGGGTTACCATCAACGTTTTGCAGGTCCAGCGGGCTTGGCCACTGCGCGTTATGAACCGAGCCGGGGCGGTACCAAGACCACACCTCCTCGGCCGCAAACGGCAAGAACGGAGCAAATAGTCGCACAACAGTGTCAACAGTGATAGCCAGAGCAGAGCGGGCAGACAGCGCCTGGCTCGGCGTCCACTTACCGTCACGGTTGTAAGCGCGTTCTTTCACGAGCTCCAAGTAGTCGTCACAGAATGTCCAGAAGAACTTCTCAGTGGCTTCCAGGGCGCGCGTGTGGTCATAGTTTTCCATTGCCTCGGTAGCGGTCTTAACAACCTCATGCAACTGCGCTAACACCGCACGGTCCAAGTCTTCCGTCACATTCAGCGGACGCAGATCAAGATCCGCACCCTGACCCATGGTGAGAGCAAATTTTGACGCGTTCAATAGTTTGATCGCGAGGCGGCGGCCAATCTTCATCTGGCCCTCGTCGAACGCCGCGTCGGTGCCCAGGCGAGCCGATGCTGCCCAATAGCGCACCGCATCCGAACCATGCTTGTCCAACAAGCCCATGGGCGTCACCACGTTGCCCTTAGACTTTGACATCTTCTTGCGATCAGGGTCGAGGATCCAACCCGAAATTGCAGCGTGCTTCCACGGCAAACCGTCAAACTCCAGGTGTGCACGAAGCAGGGTGGAGAACAGCCACGTGCGAATGATGTCCTGACCCTGTGGGCGCAGATCCATCGGGTAAACCTGCTCAAACAGCTCATCATCAGACAGCCAGCCGCCAGCAACCTGGGGGCTTAGAGACGAGGTTGCCCATGTGTCCATAATGTCGATCTCAGCGGCAAAACCGCCCGGCTGGTTGCGCTGGCCCTCCTCGTAGCCTTCCGGCACATCGATAGTGGGATCAATCGGCAAGCGCGACTCGTCCGGAACCAGCACATCGTCGTAATGCACATGCCCGTCCTCATCGATGCGGTACCAAAGGGGCAGGGGAACACCGAAGAAACGCTGGCGTGAAATCAGCCAGTCAGAGTTGAGGCCCTGCACCCAGTTGTTGTAGCGCACCCGCATGAAATCAGGGTGGAAAGCCAGCTCTTCGCCGCGCTCCAACAGTTCGGTGTTCAGATTCTCCTTCGCGCCGGGGCGAGTGAATTCTTTGCCGCCATTACGGATGTACCACTGCCTGGACGTCACAATCTCAAGCGGCTTATCGCCCTTTTCGAAGAAGTTAGTATTACGCATCGTTGGCTCGGGCTCGCCAATCATCTCACCTGTATCCGCAAGATGCTTCACGATTGCTTCGCGCGCAGAGAACGTAGTCTTGCCCTCGATCTCACGGAACAGCTGTGCTCCAGCCTCGTCCACAATCCATTCGGGAACGCCAAGCTGGATGCGTCCGTCCTTTTCCAGAATCGAACGCATCGGCAGGTCAAGCTCGCGCCACCACTGCACGTCAACAAGGTCACCGAATGTACAGCACATTGCGATACCCGAGCCCTTATCCATCTCCGCCATCGGGTGAGGTAGGACAGGAACCTCAACGTTGAAGCCGGGGGACTTCACCGTGGTGCCAAACAGGCCGGAGTAACGCTCGTCATCAGGGTGTGCGATCAGCGCAACACATGCGGGCAAAAGCTCCGGGCGGGTGGTTTCAATAACCACGTCGCCGTCTTTACCGTGGAACGCAAATGAATGGAAGAAACCGGGGTACTCGCGCGCCTCCAACTCGGCTTGGGCCACAGCGGTCTGGAATGTCACGTCCCAAAGGCCCGGCGCTTCCGCCTGATACGCCTCGCCGCGAGCGAGATTGCGTAAGAAACCAGCCTGCGCAACCCGCTGCGCACGCTCTCCAATGGTCTGGTAGTTGTGTTCCCAGTCAACCGAAAGACCGAGCCGGCGCCACAGCTCCTCAAAACCCTTCTCGTCCTCCGCCGTGAGCTTCAAGCACAGCTCAATAAAGTTCTTCCGCGAGATCGGTACCTGATCGCGGTTCTTCACCGACTTCGCATTACCCTCAAATGGCGGTTTAAAGCCTGGCTGGTATGGCAGTGACGGGTCGCAACGAACACCGTAGTAGTTCTGCACGCGACGCTCGGTGGGCAGACCATTGTCATCCCAACCCATCGGGTAGAACACGTTCTTGCCGCGCATACGCTGATAGCGCGCAATCGTGTCGGTGTGGGTGTAGGAGAACACGTGACCTACGTGCAAAGATCCTGAAACCGTAGGCGGGGGAGTATCAATCGAATACACCTCTTTACGGGTGGTTTCCCGATCGAACGCGTACACATCGCGCTCATCCCACTTGGTCATCCATTTTTCTTCGAGGCCGTCAGCGCTCACGCGATCCGGAACAACCGGTGCTGGTAGCTTGTTGTGTCCGGTATCTTGCGCAGATGGTGACATGCTTAGTCTCCTGGTGAAAACGATAAATAGACAAGTTTACGCGTCTGTTTTAAGGCTATCGCTCATGCTACCAGCTACGAAATTCCCAGGCACGATTCGCCGCGTTTTAGGTGGGAGGTATCACGTGCCCCGCACCCTGGTAGCGGTTACGCCCTTACCGTCGGAGCTGTCACTAATACGCGGGCTTGTGGTCCGTATCGGTGTGCTTGTACATTGTCCACATTCTGTGTTCGCGAGCCGCAAGCTCTACATCGACCGAAGGGGAGCCCTCTTCAATCAACTTCAAAATCTCTTCATGCTCATCCACTGATTGCGTCGAGTAGCTTGGATCAAATGCAAACGCTGTTCTGCGAATGATTGTGACGCGATCGCACTCGCGTTCAAGCAAATCAAAAAGCCTGTGGTTAGGGCAACGTTGGGTCAAGATTCGGTGGAACCTGATACTAAGCGTGGTGAACTTGGGCGGATCGAACTCTCCAACCAGTAGCTCGCGCATCTGATCGTTAAGTTCGTGAGCCTCTTTGAGGTCTTCCTCAGTCAGGTATGGGATGGACAGAGCAGTGGCATAACCTTCCATAACCGCCATCGTCTCCGTCGTTACCGCATAGTCCTTCTTATCCACACCAGTAACGACCGCGCCCACATTGCACTGGAACTTCACGAGGCCTTCAGCTTCTAGACGGCGAATGGCCTCTCTTACCGGGACGGCAGATACGCCAAGTTCGCGAGCAATGCGGTCAAGAACCAGACGGTAACCAGCCGAATACTGCCCAGAGAGGATTCCTTGGTGTAAAGTCCGATACACTCTCTCGGACTTTGAAATAGATCCTCCAGCATGTTCCGTCATCGTGCCTGCTTTCTGAAGTTCCGGAAACGTCAAGCCCCTTAGGCTTCTTAACGTTCTCTTTAAACATCATACCCAAGACTTTGCAAAAAACAGTTATTGTTTTGTCAGAAAAAAGCATTTGTTCTTGGGGGGGGGGGGGAGCTATAATACCCGTCTACCTTGAAGTCTTCTGTGCCTCGCCCCGTGGAGGAGCCTGGCGTGCAGATCTCCACGTGGTGTCCATCCGGATCGTAGATAGGGGGACAGAACGTGTTTTGAGATTACGCGGCCGTAGCTTGGGAAGCTGATTGGATTTCTCGGTGTGACGCAGCCCTGGCGCGAAGCGTGGACCAAGCGTATACGAGGGCAAAAACGAAGCCGGAGACGGTTACCACGGTTGCTCCCGATGCCATATTGAACCAGTAGGACAGGTAAATACCTATGGTTACGCATATTGCGGAAATCAGGGGTGATACCCACAGCTGGGTGCGGAAACTATCCGTGAGTAAGAATGCGGTGGCGCCCGGAATTATTAGCAGAGCCACGATCAAAATCATGCCTACCGCCTGCATAGCAACCACAACCGTGATCGCAAGGCAAGAAAGTAGCAGTGCGGAAAGTCGCTTAGTGGACAGGCCGATTGTGGAGGCGTGCGCCGGGTCGAATGCGAACAGGGTCAGGTCACGGCGCTTCAGCCACACGGTGATGCCGGCCAGCGGCGCTAGAATCATAACCTGCAACATGTCCTCATTGGTTATGCCAAGCAGATCGCCAAACATGATGTGCTGCAGATCGATGTGGCTTGGGAATATCGATATGAGAGTGAGCCCCAGCGCCAGCATGGTGGTGAACACAACTCCCATCGCCGTGTCCTCTTTGATTTTTGACGTGTGTTTCAAGGCGCCGATCAGACCAACGCAGGCGAGGGCAGCGAGAAAGGCGCCCAGCGAGAATGGGATGCCAACAATGTATGCAACCACAATGCCGGGAACAACGGCGTGAGAGAGCGCGTCTCCCATCAAAGACCATCCCACCAGAACCAGCCAGCATGACATTAGTGCGCACACCATGGCAGCCAGCAGCGTCACCGCATATCCGCGAACCATGAACGAATGCGTCCACATCTCGCCAAACGTTAGCCACAGCCAGGTACTTATGTTCATTTTGTCTCGCTAAAAACGTGGAGCAGGTTTTCTTCCACGAGGGCGCGCTCGGGAGTCTCTACTGTATAAATCTTTCGGTTAAGCAGAGCTACCTCGTCTGCGAACTTATGGATTGAGGCGAGGTCGTGAGTGGAGATCAGCAGGGTAGTGCCCGCGATGGCCAGCTGTTTAAGTAGGTCGGTGATCAAAGCTTCGCTGGTGTAGTCCACGCCAGCAAAGGGCTCGTCGAGGAGTATCACGCGCGCGCCCTGGGCTACGGCTCGCGCTACAAAGGCACGCTTTCGCTGCCCTCCAGACAGTGCCCCAATGGGTCGATCAGTCAGGTCGGTAAGCCCCACAATTTCGAGGGCGCTCGCTACGGCCTTCACGTCGGATGGCCGCGGCTTTCGACGCCAGTTCATTTTGCCGTAGCGGCCCATCATCACGACTTCTCCTACAGTGATGGGGAAGTCTTTGTCGATGCCGTCATTTTGGGGAACGTAGCCGATGAGGCCGGCGCGGCGAGCCTCGTAACTACTCTTTGCGCACACGCGGATTTCGCCGGACCTGGTTGGCACTAGTCCCATGATCGAGTTGAACAGGGTAGATTTGCCCGAGCCATTCATGCCTACAACCGCCATGATCGTGCCCTGCCTTACGGCAAGATCCACGCCGGTAAGGGCATGAACCTTGCCGTAGGAGACATGCAAATCGCGGATGGTAAGGGCAACGCCCGGCTCGACCGAAGGCGTGCTTTGTTCCACCTGCATTGCTGTCATTGTCACTTGCTGAGTCCCTTCGTGATCAGCTCGGCATCGTAGCGTAGCAGGTCGAGGTAGGTGGGCACGTCCCCGTCCGGGCCGGTTAGTGAGTCAACGTAAAGAGTGCCCCCGTACTCGGTGCCGGTAGCCTGCACGATTGGTTTCATCTTGTCGCCAACCGTGGACTCGCAAAATACGGACGGGATTTTGTTGGTCCTAACAAAATTCTCAACATCAGCCACGCGAGCGGGGGTGAGCGCCCCCTCAGCATTTACGGCCCACAGGTACTTCTCTTGCAGACCTGCGTCCCGGGCAAGGTAGCTGAACGCTCCCTCGCAAGTCACCAGCGCGCGCTGGTCGGGCTCCAGGGTTTGCAGTTCATCTTCCATCTGCTTACCTACCGCCTCGATGTTGGCCGCGTATTCCTTGCCATTCTTTTCGTAGTAATCGGCACCCTCCGGATCGAGCTCGCTAAAGGCCTTCACGATGTTCTCAACATATTTCACGCCGGCAGCGGGGGACATCCAAGCGTGAGGGTTGGGGTGGCCCGCATAATCGCCCTCAGAAATAGGGATGGGTGTGATGCCTTCGGAAAGCACTGCGGTTTGCGCGTCGGTGTTGGCCACAAACTTTTCAAACCAGCGTTCGAGGTCGAGGCCGTTGTTCAAGATTAGGTCCGCGCTCTCGGCCCGTTTGATGTCATCGGGAGTTGGTTGGTACTCGTGGATTTCCGCATCGGGTTTGGTGATGGAATGAACGTCGAGGCGCTCGCCCGCAACGTTTTGAGCCATGTCTGCAATCACTGTAAATGTGGTTAGAACCTGTGGCTTTGCGTCTTCGGATGTTTCTGGAGAGCATGCGGTCAACGGAATGGAGAGCGTTACAACGGCGCTGAGGGCAGCGAGTTTCGCCGCAATCTTTTCTTTTCTTTCGGTCATGTAAATAAGATATTTCGGTCGCCCGAAAAATGCAAGACGCGCTAAAAAATGTAACAATTCGCGAAGGCGCGATCAGCGCGGGCACGAAACTACATTGGAGAGAACACGTGAGTAACAAGACGGCGCGAATCCCGGTTAACTGGCCGGTGTTTGCCGGATCCGCAATAAGCATTATCGCGATCGCGCTTTGGGCAGTGATCTCGCCGGCCACCGCCGGTAGCGTGCTAACCGTCGCAGTAGACTGGATTGCCACCTGGTTTGGTCCGTTCTACATCCTCATGGCAACTGTCATGGTGGTGTTTGTGGTCGCGCTAGCTATCTCTCGATTCGGCAAAGTTAAACTTGGCCCACCCAACGCCAAACCCGAGTTCTCCACATTTGCCTGGGCCTCAATGCTGTTTGCTGCCGGCATTGGTACCGACATCATGTTCTTTGCCGTTGCCGAACCTGTCGCTCAGTACATGAACCCTCCCATCGGCGAGGCCCAGACGATAGAAGCGGCAAGGCAGGCAACCGTGTGGACGCTGTTCCACTACGGCATTACCGGATGGGCAATGTACGCCCTCATGGGCATCGCCCTAGGATACTTCGCATACCGGCGCGGCCTCCCGCTTGCCGTGCGCTCGGCGCTCTCTCCAATCTTCAAAGACCGCTTGAACGGCCCTCTTGGCCACGTGGTTGACGGGGCGGCCGTCCTTGGCACGATATTTGGTATCGCAACCACCCTGGGCATTGGCGTGGTGCAACTGAACGTGGGGCTTGAAATTCTGTTCGGCATTGGTCAAGGACTACCTGCACAGATCGCGCTGGTGGTGCTAGCCGTTTTGGTGGCCACGATC
Organism: Actinomyces urinae; assembly: GCF_900119695.1. Classification (GTDB taxonomy): domain Bacteria; phylum Actinomycetota; class Actinomycetes; order Actinomycetales; family Actinomycetaceae; genus Gleimia; species Gleimia urinae. Next base: position 450,242 of record NZ_LT632547.1, on the reverse strand, counting down.
TCGGCTACCTCGGGAATTAATAAGGGCATCCGCTTCCTCTCCCAACTCAACGTGGTGCTGGCCGTGGCGCTGTCTGGCTGGGTGCTCGTTACGGGACGTACCGACTTCTTGCTAAACGCGATCATCATGAACGTAGGGGACTTCGTCACGCGATTCCCAGCAATGAGCCTGGAAACCTTCGCCTACTCCGACGCCGCGGCGTGGAAGGCCGCGTGGACACTGTTCTTCTGGGCATGGTGGGTTGCATGGGCCTCTTTTGTGGGAATGTTCCTCGCGCGAATCTCGCGCGGGCGTACCATCAGACAGTTTGTGGCCGGAACAATGACCATCCCGTTCCTATACGTTCTGATGTGGATCTCGATCTTCGGTAACGCCGCGCTGGACTACATTCGCACAGGCAACAATCTTGAATACGCACAAAAGACGGTTGAAATCCCCGAATACGGGTTTTACACGCTTCTGCAGGAATATCCGCTACCAATGCTTCTTGTGGCCGTAGCGACATTTGTGGGCTTGCTCTTCTTCGTTACGTCAGCGGACTCGGGCGCCCTGGTCATGGCAAACCTCTCATCATTCTTGCCCTCGGTACAAGACGATGCGGCCGGCTGGCTACGCGTATTCTGGGCCGCAGTCACCGGCGTCCTCACCATCGGAATGCTGCTTGTGGGCGGTATTCCGGCTCTGCAAAACGCTACCATCGTGATGGGGTTGCCGTTCAGCGTGGTGATGGTTCTGGTCATGTTTGGCCTGATGAAGGCGCTTCGCGAGGACGATCGGAGCGTTCGATTGCGGGAACGCTCATTGCGCAACACCATATCGGGGGCGGGTGCAGAGCTGGTTAATCCGTCTTGGCGCGATCGCCTGGCGCGCACGTTCGAGCAGGTCTCGCCGGCGCAGGCAAAGAGGTATCTAGACCGCGTTGCGGAGCCCGCTCTTCGTCTGATTGCGAAAGAACTAGCCGCGCAGGGCTACGAGGCGGAGGTCATTCGCGGCGGTGACGAGCCCATTGAAGATCTTAACGAGTCAATCTTTATTCATGACCGCCTCAAGTTTGTTGCGGGCGTTGGGCAAGAACAGTTTGTGTATCGCATTCTGGCAGTTGACGCGCCAACCACCGTGTACGGCGGCCAGATGACCAGCGCGAACCATATGTCTACCAGGCTGGAAGTGCACCTGCCCCAGGGAGGACAGGATTACGACGTGATGGGGTATTCCACCGAGGTGCTAATCCACGACGTGCTCGATCAGTTTGAGGTGCACCAAGATTACTGGCGCGTTCAGGAGCTGGATGAGACGGCTCACCAAACGCGCCAGGATCACTAATAGTTGCCTCGTTTGAATTCACAGGGGCGCAGCCGGGTGGCTTGATCCAGCATGACGCCTCCTTGAGTCTTTATTGCTGCCAGGTGCCGGCGCGCATGCACGCGGAATCGGTACCGTTAGGCAAAATCGTACACGATTCAGGGAAGGGTGGCGCAAACTTAGCCGAGCTCACCATCTCGGGCTACAGCCGCGTCCACCGCAAGGCCCAACACCGTGGCCAGTCCGCTTTGCTGAGCGGCCAGTAAACCGGCGATCGTGGTGCCTCCCGGAGACGTCACCCGGTCTATCAAGTTTGCCGGGGTTGCGCCTTCATTCGCGGCCTCATCAAGAATCATTTGTGCTGATCCCAGCATTGACTGGGCAACGATCGCAACCGCCTGGTGTTTTGTAAGGCCGTGGTTAACGCCTGCGCGCGCGAAGTCGTCCACGATTTGATACATCCACGCGGGGGAACATCCGGCGAGAGCAGAAAAAACAGGGAAGTGTGCCTCATCGATCACCAGGCAGCGGCCCACGGGCACCATTATCTTCTTGGTCATCTCCACGTGTTTTGAGGAGGCAGCCGCACCGCGTGCAATACCGGTCATGGACTCGCCGATGGCGGCGTTGACGTTAGGCATGACGCGCACAATCGGCACGTTGGTTTCGGTTGCCTGCTGCAGCGACGCCAGGCTCTTGCCTGCCGCAAGCGAGATAACGAGTTTGTTCCCATCGCTGATTTCTGGTGTGATCTCTTCGAGCACATCCGTAACCGCGTGTGGTTTCACGCCGAGCACGATTACGTCTGCAGTTTGAGCTAGCTCGCGGTTGTCAGTCAGTGCGTGGGCGCCAACCTCGGTTGCAAGTGCAGGAGCGGACTTTCCTGATTTGTCCGTCAAGTAGATTTCATTTGCATCCAGACCCGCAGCTACCACGCCACGCACAATCGCGCTTGCCATATTACCGGCGCCAATAAAACCGATTTTCATAGCGCTCCTTTCCTATCCACAAGCCTAACGCGCCGGGGGTTATCCACGCCCGCGCTAGAGACCAGAATGGTGGGACTTTCTTAGCGGCAAACTGGCGTCATGAAGCATGCAATTTCAGTTGCCCGGTTAAGGCAGAGCGCTTTTGATAGCGCAGTTAGTAAAAGCGCAAAAAAGTCGAATCCGCCTGTTCTTAGACTCTTGCCCTCGCCTTTTGCAATGGTGGCGCTTGCCGTGGCGCTCGTTGCAGTTGCGGCGTTTTCACTCTTTCGGCTGAGCATTGCTGCGCCCGCGACGGATGCGATTTTAGAGGATGGTACCGCTCAGCTACGCGAACGTATAAAAACTGAGGGGGAGGACCCTCGCGCCCTGCAATCAAACGAGGCTGTATCGGAACCTCAACCAAGTAACGGGGGCGCGATTTTTGTGCAGGTCACCGGAGCGGTGAATAAACCTTCGGTGGTGCAGCTGCGCGCCGGCGCTCGCGGGGCGGACGCCGTCGAGGCCGCTGGGGGAATGACCGCGGATGCCGCGTTGGTTTCGGTAAACCTTGCGCAGCTGGTGGCGGATGGGCAGCACATTCACGTCCTCACAAATGAAGAACTAGAAAAAGGCGGCGCGTCCGGCGGGTTGGGCAATGCGAGTGCAGGATCGGTTGGGACAGGGGGTTCGGGAAACGGCGGGGCGGGGGCGGGGGGGTGTATCGATCTGGCGGTGGCAGATAGCCAGGCCCTACAACGCTTACCCGGAGTTGGCGCCGCGCTCGCTGAACGCATCATCGCTTATCGCACCGAAAACGGTATCACCAAACCCGAGGATGTCCGCGCGGTATCTGGGATAGGTCCAAAAACGTTCGCGGGATTCAAGGACCAGCTGTGTCAGTAGCTCAAAAACCGCCCAACGATCACGTAGATCGCGCGCCAATCGACCTGCGTCTAGTGCCCGCCGCGATCCTTGCGTGGCTTGCCGCCGCGCTTGTTTTGCAGGTAGTTAGCTCCGCAGGCACTCCGCTTAGCGCGATCCTCGTGTCTTTAGCGTTCACTTCTCTCCTCGTGCTACTTGGGATCATGCAGAAGACGCGGCGCGCGGCGCACGCTCGTCATGACCCAGGCTCGTTCGTATCGGCAGCTGCCCTGCTTTGCCTCGTCCTTGCGATTGCGGTTATCTCTGCTACCACTCAAGCGCACATGTTTGCTCGTCACGACATGAAAGAAGCATGTAAAACCAGGTGCGTCATTACCGCATCCGTTGAACGCCCCAGTCGTGAGGCTGCGCAAGGCCGCTGGATCACCCACCTCGCGGTTCCAGGCGGCAAGTTCCTTGTTGCCGGCAGCCGGATCGAGGCTCGCGCGGGGGATCAGGTCATACTCTCAGGCCGCCTACAGGCCGGTCTTACTCCGCCCATGCTTGGCGTGTTTAAACCAACCAGTATCGAAACTCATGAAGTCACCGGCTGGCGCGTGGCATTTCGTAAGAACTTACACGCGGCCCTCGCGCCATTCCCGGCCGAGTCGCGCGGCCTCATCGCAGGAATGAGCATTGGCGACTACTCCGACCTGCCACCAAAGGCGCGCGAAGCCATGGTGAAAACAGGAACCAGCCACCTAACCGCCATCTCGGGGCTTCACCTGGCTATCCTTATAGGCACAATCAACGCGCTACTGCCGGGCAGAGGGAATATCAAAATAGCGTTGGTCAGCGCAATCGTGGCCGGCCTGGTTGCGATAGTTGGGCCCACCCCCTCCATAATCCGAGCTGTTTCGATGGCCGCAATACCAACTTGGAGCGGCGTTTTAGGACGACGAGGTCAGCCCTTCAACTCCCTGGCACTCGTGGTCTTAGCCTGGATCATCTGGAACCCGTGGCTCACCCTCTCCGTAGGGTTCCTACTCTCCACTCTCTCCACGGCCGGCGTACTAATCGTCACGGCAGGAAGGCAAAGAAACCCTCCACCGGGCTGGCCCATATCGCGCCGCCTGGCTCAAAAACTGTGGAATGCCGCCTCCGTTCCGCTCGCGGCCACGGTATCCACTAGCCCCGCACTCCTATGTTTAAACGGAAGTGTTGCGGCATATGCAGTTTTTACCAACGTTGCGCTGGCACCTCTAGTTGCGCCGGCAACCCTGCTCTCGCTCGCAACCGCCGTCCTCGCGCAAATCGGAAACGCCAGCCAAATAGCCTCACTGGCGGCGTTTTGCGCGCAGGGGATTATTGCGATCACCACCTGGTTTGCAAAGCTCCCGGGCGCGCAAATAATCGGGCCGGGAGCAATCGCTGTAGTTTCGGTGATGCTACTTATAGCAGTCACCTACATTGGGTGGAGACTTTTACCACTCCTCGTGGCTCATCGGATCCCAAACAAACCGATCTGACGTATCCAGTAGATCCAAAGCTCGCATGTGATCATCGCTAAGTTCGAAATCAAACACTTGCAAGTTCTCGGCGTTGCGCTGAGGTTTTGAAGAAACCGGGATGGGAACTATCCCGCTTTGCACCGCCCAGCGAAGCGCCACCTGCGCCGGAGACTTTCCAACCTCGCTCGCGATATTTTCAATCAGCACCTGTTCCAGCAGGTTTTCCACCGGGCCGAGGGGGCGCCACGCCTCGGTCACAATAGCTTTACTCTCGTGGAAACTACGTAGGTCCTTGCGCGCAATGATTGGGCTGAGCTGAATCTGGTTCAACACGGGAAGCACGCCCGTTTGCGCTTCTAGTTCTTCAATCTGGTGGGGCAAGAAGTTCGAAACTCCAATGTGCTTAGTCAGACCCCGCTCACGTAGCTTGATGAGCTCTTCCCACGTCTGCAAATAGAGGCCGCGCGAAGGGTTTGGCCAATGAATCAGCGTCAGATCAACGTAATCAACGCCAAGCCTTCGCAGAGATCCTTCCAAACCGTGCGTGGTTGCACCCGTTCCTTGATCTCCGCCCGCAATCTTCGTGGTGATAAACAGTTGCTCGCGGTCTACCCGCGAGTCTTTAACACCCTGTCCCACGCTAAGCTCGTTGCCGTACTGCGCGGCCGTGTCAATCAGCCGGTAACCGTCCTCAATTGCGTGAGCAAAAAGCGCTGCGCCCTCCACGCCCTTGTGTTTTGAAGTGCCCAGTCCCATCGCGGGAATGCGGCCGCCGTCAAGTAGCTCCAATGTTGGAATATCTGCCATTGTTACCCCTTTCTTCATTTCTAGACTAGAGGCCTGTGCGTGGCGGCGAAACCGGAGCGGGCCAGGCGGATGAAAAATGTCCGTACCCTGTGGCACTCTGTACGTATGGCGCAAAATCGTAAGGCCTCCAAACAGTGGTTCGAGGCGGCTCTGGCTCCCGTGGTGCTTATCCAGTCCAAGGAGCCACTTCTTGCTGAACGCGCAGTTTCGAAGCTTCGTGATCTGGCGCGCAAAGCGGATCCGACTGTAGAAATGATCCGTCTAGAGGCAGGTTCTTACGAATCGGGCCAGCTGGCTATTCACACGTCTCCAAGCCTGTTTGGCGAGGCGCGTTTTGTGTACATCCCCGAGTTAGAGGCCGGATCGCCTGCGCTGTTTGACGACCTAGCAAAGTATATGGAGCATCCTGAACCGGACGTGACTTTGGTGTTGCGTCACAACGGAGGAAATGCAGGACGCAAGGTGCTCACCGCCGCACAGAAACTGAATGTGGCAACGTTTGTGGCTAACGAGGTGAAACGTCCGGGCGACAAAATGGATTTTGTGCGCGATGAGGTCCGCCGGGCAGGGCGCCGCATCGAAGCCGAGGCCGTGCAGGCCTTGGTGGACGCGTTGGGGTCGGATTTGGCCGAGCTTGCGGCTATGACTTCGCAGTTGCTTGGTGACGTTGAGGGAACTATTACCAGGCAGCACGTGCACCGGTATCAGTCGGGCAGGGTGGAGGCAACGGCGTTTGCGGTTGCTGACGCCGCAGTCGCGGGCCGGGCCGGCGAGGCCCTCACGCTTCTGCGTCATGCTTTGGCCACAGGTGCTAGCGCTCCCGCTTTGGTTGGCGGTATTGCACTTAAAGTTAGGCAGATCGCAAAAGTCTCTACCCGCCCGCCGCTGCCGGCTTCCAAGCTGGGGATGCAGAGCTGGCAGATTGACCGTGTGCGCCGCGATGCGCGCGGTTGGAACGAGGCGCGACTTCGCCGTGCGGTCATGGCTGTTGCCAGTGCGGATGCTGCCGTTAAAGGCGAATCAGATGACCCAGAATATGCCCTCGAAAAACTCGTCCTGACGGTAGCGGGGAAGTAGTTCTCATCTTGCTCGCATTCCTTGCGGGCAACACTCTTTTGTCCAAGCCTGCCAAGAACCCTAGTAGTTCCGCCGGACACTTTTGAGTGCAAGCCGGATCTAGATATAAAAAATGGAGGCCGTAGCCTCCATCTTTTGGTCGTTCCGCTAGTCCATCTTCGCTACAGCTTTAGCGAGCTTAGACTTACGATTAGCAGCCTGGTTGCGGTGAATAACACCCTTACTGACTGCCTTGTCAAGCTTACGGCATGCAGCCTGCAGTGCCTCGTTAGCCTTATCGCGGTCACCGGCAGCAATCGCTTCACGAGTGCGGCGTACGTACGTCTTCAACTCCGACTTAACGGCCTTGTTGCGTAGACGACGCTTCTCGTTGGTCTTGTTGCGCTTAATCTGGGACTTAATATTTGCCACAGTTTTACACTCTCTTTTTCGATTACAAGGTCGGTGAGGGGTTGCTGAGCCTTGGACAAAAGTGGGGGACACTCGACTGCGAACAGCTCAGCGTTGGAACGCCCCGACCAGGGCGAACCAACTAGCCATATTACCAGGTGTTTCTCGCCCAAACTAGGCGTGCTTTCACCGTGTCAAGGTGATGATGCACACGGTCTGGTCTTGATACAGCGAGAAACCGCTCAAGTGCAGAACTGGCGGGTCGAACGATTAGCCTGCCAGTAGCAGGGCCATTGCGGTTACCACAATCAGGAATCCTCCAATGGGAATAACAAGGACAGTCCCAAGAAACGCCGCGAGAGTGGGACGAATATCGATCTGTAACCAAACCGCGTCGTAGCTGGGGTCAACCATTTGTCGCGTGGCTCGTTGGAGCGCTTCAATGCGAGGAAAAAACCGGGCGCTACGGGAAGAAAACTCTTCTCGCGCACGCTTAATTTTTGCGCCCTCCTTCGCTGCCATATCCTGTAGGTCCGCATACGCATCGGCTTTTGAGCCAGGGCGGCTTAAAGCAGAACTTTCTTGAACAACCTGTTTGGGGCCGGACTTTGCAAATGCTTCTTGCAGTTGCCTGCGCCGCATTGCGAAAAACAAGGTCACCGCCAACCCTGCAACACCTAGGACGGTGGGGATCCAAAAGCCCCATGCGCCGTATGCGAATACTCCAATGAAGCCCAGCAGGGTAGTTATACCCGCAGAAAGCAGTGCTAGGTCAACCAAGATCCTGCCTGGCACAGTCACAATGTTTCGCGTCATCCGCTTGGTGCAAGCCACGTCGTCCTCGCCCCCAGATTCGCTCACATGAAAACTACCATCCGGGCTTTGCTGGGCCTCGTAAATGTGGGGGCGGGAGCCGCGTTCGTTACTATTTGATTCCCAGTTGTGGATCCAACCTTCGGGGCGATTTTGATCAGCCATTGTGGTTTGTACTCCCGCTTCGCAAATGGTTTACATTGATTGTGTTGCCTGTATTTTAAGCCCCCTTGTCTGGGAGGACACTTGGAGAACCTGAATCTAATCTCAATGTCGGCAGTGCGGTCGGCAATGAAAGTGATTTACACGCCCGCCATCACGCTGGCGCGCCCAATCGGGCTGCGCAACGATCCACATACGGCCACCATCTTGCACATGGGTTCGCAGTTTCGCACCGATTTTGAGGGAGCAGTGGCGCAAATGACGCCGTTTGAGCGCCGTGATTTCGAGCAGTGGCAGCAGAGTGAAGGAGGAGCGGCATTTCGGGAGTGGAGTGATCGCGCACTACCTCTGGCCGCAGCTTTGCAGATAGTGGAAGAGGCGTTCGAGCAGGATGAGGCAGAAGACGCCCCGGTTGATCCAACTCTGCAACGAATGGTGGACCTCAACTGGACCTTTGAAACCCACGGACAATGGTTCTTAATAGTGGCATTCATGGTTGGATTCCTCGCGTTCTTCTCAACGGGAGGGTTGACCGGGCCGGTGGCTTCCACAATCAGACTGGTTGCGGGCGTTATAGCGGCCATCCTCGTCCTCGCTTGGATCGGAACCAAACTGATGCCGTCGGTGATAGCCGTGCGGGCGCGTCGCGTGGGTGTAGAAGTTCCGAACCGTTACGCCAGCCTGGCAGAAGCTGAACTTCCTATTTGGCAGGAGGAGCATTTCACCTCCTCGGCAAAAATCTTGAACTACGCCAACTGGGTGCTCTTAGCGCAGCCGGAGCCAGATGGCCTCATGGACTTGCAGGCCCCCATTCCGGTGGAGCCCACCGGCGCATACAACGAGCGCCAGATCGAGATTTTGAACGCGGCCAAACGTTTTCGCGAAAACAGTCCGATGCGCGGCCCGGGTAACCACTAGCTCGCGGCGGGGAATGTCGCTAGTTTAGTGATGTTCGCACGATAATTCGGCTGGCGCTCCCAATAGTGCGACAATTGGGAGTAACTGCAGTTCAGAAAGGTTAGGTCCGGGTGGCCAAGATCTTAGAAGCCCAAAACAAAGTGATTCAGCCGGCTCACACCGATCCGTCACGAATCCGCAATTTCTGCATCATTGCGCATATTGACCATGGTAAGTCCACGCTTGCAGACCGCATGCTTCAAAACAGTGGCATTGTGGAACAGCGCGTGATGCGCGACCAGTATCTCGATCGCATGGATATTGAGCGCGAGCGCGGCATCACTATTAAGTCGCAGGCTGTGCGCATTCCGTGGCAGGTTGAAGGGGAGCCGTATGCCCTCAACATGATTGATACGCCCGGGCACGTCGACTTCTCCTATGAGGTTTCCAGGTCTCTTGCAGCGTGTGAGGGAGCGGTGTTGCTGATCGATGCCGCACAGGGCATTGAGGCGCAAACCCTGGCAAACCTATACATGGCGATGGGCAATGACCTCACGATCATTCCCGTGCTAAACAAGATCGATTTGCCGTCCGCGCAGCCGGAAAAATACGCGGCTGAAATCGCTGGTCTTTTGGGCGTGGATGAGAGCGAAATTTTCCGTGTGTCCGGAAAGACGGGTGAGGGCGTTGCCGAGCTGATGGATGCGATTGTCGAGCAGGTTCCAGCTCCCTCGGGTGTTGAAGAGGCTCCTGCTCGCGCCATGATTTTCGACTCGGTCTACGACACCTACCGCGGCGTGGTCACGTACGTGCGAATGGTGGATGGGCGATTGTCGCCGCGCGAGAGAGTCTCGATGATGTCTACGGGTACCAACCACGAAATCCTCGAAATCGGTGTGATCTCGCCAGAACCTATCCCAACTGAGGGGCTTGCTGCGGGCGAGGTAGGCTACATCATCACGGGCGTGAAGGACGTACGCCAATCGAAGGTTGGTGACACGGTCACAACTGCTATCCGCGGCGCCACCGAAGCCCTAGAGGGGTACGAAGACGCCAAGCCGATGGTGTATTCGGGTATTTACCCGATTGATGGCTCGGACTTCACAAACCTGCGCGAGGCCCTCGAGAAGCTCCAGCTAAATGACGCCGCTTTGACGTTCGAGCCTGAATCTTCCGCCGCTCTCGGGTTTGGCTTCCGTTGTGGCTTCCTCGGCTTGCTGCACTTGGAGATTGTGCGCGAGCGCCTTGAGCGCGAGTTTAACTTGGACCTGATCGCGACAGCGCCGAACGTAATCTACGAGGTGACCGCTGAAGACGGCACCGTGATCGAAGTGACCAACCCATCGGAATACCCGGACGGCAAGGTGCAGGAGACGCGCGAGCCCGTGGTGCAGGCAACTATCCTCACCCCCTCGGACTACGTTGGGCCCGTGATGGAGCTGTGTCAGGAGCGTCGCGGCCAGATGGGCGGCATGGACTACCTCTCGCAGGATCGCGTCGAGCTTCATTACAAGCTCCCTCTTGCCGAGATAGTATTTGACTTCTTCGATTCGCTGAAGTCGCGTACGCGTGGTTACGCCTCCCTCGATTACGAGGCGGCAGGCCAGCAGGCTTCGGACTTGGTGCGAGTGGATATTTTGCTGAACGGCGAGCAGGTCGATGCGTTCTCTGCGATTGTGCACCGCGACGCCGCTTACGCTTACGGCGTGCAGCTCACCAAGAAGCTTAAGGAACTGATTCCAAGGCAACAGTTTGAGGTGCCGGTTCAGGCGGCGATCGGTTCGCGAGTTATTGCTCGTGAAACCATCAAGGCGTTGCGCAAGGACATGCTGGCCAAGTGTTACGGCGGCGATATTTCGCGTAAGCGAAAACTGCTTGAAAAGCAGAAGGAAGGTAAGAAGCGCATGAAGTCGATTGGGCGCGTGGACGTTCCGCAAGAAGCGTTCATCTCTGCCCTCACTTCCGAGGCGCCGTAGGAGAGCCGATGGCGCAAGACACGCCTTACATGGCGCGCACTAAGTCGTTTGCGCGCCGTGGTCGCACGCTACACGCATCCACCCAGCGCACCCTCGAAAAGCATGCGGATAAGTATGTGATCGAGGTGCCGCGCGATGGGGGATACACAACTATTGACGAGTCCTACCGCCTTGACGTGGCCGGCGAGTTTGGTAGGCAAGCACCTCTGATCGTTGAGGTCGGCACGGGCAATGGTGAGCAGATCGTCGCCTATGCCAAGGAGCATCCGCAGGTCAATCTACTGGGCGTGGAAGTGTGGGCGCAGGGCATTGCGAAAGGTATTTCGCGAGCGGTTTCGCAGGGCGTAGATAACATTCGTTTCATCGAGGTTGACGCCGCGCAGGCTCTTCCCATCATGATGCCGCAGGCCGCTGCCGCTGAGGTTTGGACGTTCTTCCCTGATCCGTGGAGGAAGGCGCGCCATCGCAAGCGCCGCCTGGTCAATGACGCTTTTGCTTTGACCATTGCGAATCTTCTGGAAGACGGTGGAGTTTGGCGCCTAGCCACCGATTGGGACGACTACGCGTGGCAAATGCGTGACGTGGTCGAGGCGTGTGAATACCTCGAAAATCCTCACTTGGGTGAGCGCCCAGATCCAGAAGATCCGCAGCCGGAAAGAGGAGGTTTTGCTCCTCGCTTTGAAGATCGCGTCTTGACGCGTTTTGAGGAACGTGGGCAGATAGAGGGGCGCGGCGCCCATGACCTCGTGGTACGTCGCTTGCCGCGTGGGGAATCCAATTGAGTCCGCAGCTGCCGGACGGCGTTTTGTGGCCTAGAGATGGTCACCTTGACCCGCAGCTCGTTGGGAAGCCAAGCAAAAACTTGGCCCTCTACATTCATGTACCGTTTTGCACGGTTCGTTGTGGCTATTGCGATTTCAACACCTACACCGTTGGGTTTGGCCAAGGCGCCGATAGGGATAGCTATCACCACTCGGTACGAAAAGAAGTGAAGCTTGCCGCAGATAGGCTGCGCCTTTTCGACCACGAACCGGTTAAATCCATCTTTTTTGGTGGAGGCACCCCAACCTTGCTTAGGGCGGGTCAAATCGGTCAGATCCTGCAGGATGTAAAAGACAACTTTGTCCTTGATCAAAGCGCGGAAGTGACCGTAGAGGCTAACCCGGACACAATCGACCAGGCCGGCCTCGAACAACTTGCTCGCGCCGGCGTTACGCGCGTGTCTTTCGGAATGCAATCAGCGGCCTTGCACGTGCTTCGAACCCTGGACCGTAGCCATACTCCGCAGCAGGTTCCGCGCGTGGTGAAATGGGCGCGCGAGGCCGGCCTAGATGCTTCCGTCGACCTCATTTACGGCACTCCCGGCGAGTCGATTACCGATTGGAAGACGTCGCTTGAAGCCGCTATTGAACTGCAGCCCGATCATATTTCTTGCTATGCCCTCGTCATTGAAGAAGGCACGAAAATGTGGGCGCAAGTCAGGCGCGGCGAACTCGCCACGCCCGACCCGGATGACGAAGCCGAAAAATACGAACTAGCAGACTCGCTCTTGGAGCAGGCAGGATACGCGTGGTACGAGATTTCAAACTGGGCAAAGCTAGAGGATGACGAGGTAGCCGGCAGCACCAATCTGCGACACGCTTCGCGTCATAATCTGGCTTACTGGTTCGACTGGGACTGGTGGGGGATCGGGCCTGGAGCGCACTCGCACGTGGGTGACGTGCGCTGGTGGAACCGCAAGCATCCGCGCGCATGGGCCGATGCACTCGCGGGCGGCTCTGCAAAACTTGGAGGGCGTCCCGCCGGCATGCACGATGTCTTTCCAGGCTTAGACACCGGAGCCGCCTCCAGCTCCTTGGTACCCCTCGCATCTCCCGCGCAGGCAGGTGAAATCTTGGACGATTCTGACCGCGCCCTCGAAGCCGTCATGCTCCGCATCCGCACCGCTGATGGGATACCAATTTCCAGTGTTTCCCCGCAGATTAGTGGGCGCGTGCCTACTCTTTTAAATGAAGGTTTGATCGAAGAGGCGGCCGCGGCAGCGGGGATCGTGAAGCTAACGCTCACAGGCCGCTTGCTGGCAGACTACGTGACGCGCGAGCTCACGGTGTAGGTTTTCCCGGACCTCAGATCTGCTCGGCTCCGCCAACCGTGACAAAGTCAATCAACTCTTCAACGCGGCCAAGTAGTGCGGGCTCGAGGTCGCGATAGTCTCGCACGCGCTCCAAAATCGCCTTCCAACCCAGGCCAATGTCTTCGCGGGTCTCGTGGGGCAAGCCCAGGGCGCGCAACGTTCCCACTTTAATATCGGTGCCGCGCGGAATGCTCGGCCAAGCTTTCAAACCTACACGCGCTGGTTTCACCGCCTGCCATATGTCCACAAATGGGTGTCCGACCACTAGGACATCGCCCGGCCAACGCTGCATCACGGCACTCGCGATGCGGGATTCCTTGGATCCGCTCACGAGGTGATCCACCAGAACTCCTGCCCGAGAAGTAGGTGAGGGGCCGAAAACCTCCAGCACATCCACTAGGTTGTCCACGCCCTCTAGGTACTCTACAGCTACGCCCTCCACACGCAGGTCATCACCCCACACCTTCTCCACCAGTTCGGCATCGTGCGTGCCCTCCACGAAAATCCGTGATGGCACCGCCACGCGAGCCCTCTTTAGCTTCACTGCTTTCGAGCCCGAGGCCGTAAGTTTGGCCTCTGGAGCCGCTTTGGGTGCGGGCGCAACTAACTCAACTGGCTTGCCATTCACCCAAAAGCCACCGCCGAGGGGGTAGGAGCGGCGCCGTCCCCGCCTGTCCTCCATCTCCACAATGTGCATTCCGCCGGACTTTTCCACTCGAATGACAGCACCTACAAACCCGGATACAGGGTCTTCTACTACCAGGCCACGCTCGGCCGGCATTGGAACTTGTCGAGGGCGGGTTGCAAACGGCCCGTCGCGGTGAGGGTCGGAAGCTAAAACATCGGATCCGTAGCGGTCAATCACACTGGAAGACTAAGCGAAAAGCGCCAAGAAATCGCGGAAGGCATGCGCGCTACGCTAAGGAAGAGCCAAAAGGTGATCAATACCAACTTAAAACAAGTGTCTTGCGTTTGAGAGTAATTGATTTACATCGGACAATGAAGAGTGTTTGTGAAATTTGAGTGAGGCTTCGTGAGGTTTCGTTTATGTCTCGCACGTTGAAGTGGATTCTTGCCGCGGTTGCGGCCGTTGTTGTGGTTTTAGGAGGGTCGTCGGTAGCTTACGCTTCCTACTACGACGCTCGGGCGGTTCCCGGCACGCAGGTGGCCGGAAAATCAGTGTCAGGAATGACCGCTAAAGAGATTGCCGAAGACGTGCAGAAACGCTTCGATAAGTTTAAAACGAACATCACGGTTGACGGTCGGGATTATGAGCGCAGCCTCTCTCAGCTGGGTGTGGTGCTTGATGAGGATGCTACTGCCTCGGCCGCGCTTGCTCCTTCAGCCACTGCGTGGTCGCGAATTCAAGGCCTCTTTTCCGCGCCAGATATTCCTCTAAGCGTGGAGCTGAACCATGACAAGCTTGTGGAGTTCACTGATTCTTTGATCGCAGAGCTCGGCGATTCGGTGCAGAATGCTTCCGTAGAGTTTGATGAGGGCGCCGAGAAATACGTTGCGGTACCGGCAGTTGAGGGCCACGGTATCGATACTGAAGCTATTGCCGATCATGTCCTTGCCACTGCAAAGTCACTGAACCCGCAGCCAGCATCTTTCGAATCGAGTATTGAGGCTCCCAAAATCTCGACGGAGCGCGCGCAACAGGTGGCCGACAAGGCTAACGAGATGATCAGCATCCCGGTTGTCATTTCCACGGGTAATCGCGAGATTCTACCTGAAGCAAAAGAACGAGCTACGTGGGTGAACATCGAAGCCGATGGGGAGCAGATTCAGGATCCTGTATTGAACGATCCAGCGGCGCGAGAGTGGCTGGTTAACACCGCCGCATCCACAAACGACGAGCCGGTTGAAGGTATCCACAACGTGAATACGCGCGGTGATGTGGTGTCTACCGCAGAACAGGGATCGCCCGGCTACACCGTGAATAATCTGGAAGCAATTTCCGACGCGCTGATCGAATCGCTGAAGGCTGGAAAACCCTACGAAGGCCTGCTTACCTACGATGAGACGCCGCAGCAATTCTCCACTCGTCTCATAGCTCCGGGTGCGGAGAGTTTGGCGTACCAGGCTGCTCCAGGAGAGAAATGGGTGGACATCAACCTTTCGAATGCCACGGTGACAGCGTTTGAGGGCGCCACTGTGGTGCGCGGCCCGGTGCCCATGGTTCCCGGCGCTCCGGGACTTGAAACCGTAACCGGTAAGTTCCGTATTTACTTGAAGTACGAGTCACAAACAATGCGCGGCGAAAACCTAGACGGAACTAAGTATGAAACTCCGGGGGTACCCTGGGTTACTTACTTCGTTGGTAGCTATGCCTTCCATGGAGCCCCGTGGCGCAGTAGCTTTGGATGGAGCGGTCCGGGTGGCTCACACGGCTGCGTGAACATGCCAGTTGATGAAGCCAAGTGGCTTTACGACTGGGGTGAGATTGGCAATGTAGTGGTGAGCCACTACTGATTAGACAACGTAGCGAAAGCCCACTTCGGTGGGCTTTCGCAGTATTTGCAAGGGAATCCAGATTGACGAGGGAATGGCGGAATCCGCTTTTGTCGAGTGCCACGATTCACCCGCCAGCTGTGGAAGATGAAGGATGAAAGTAATAGAGTTAGCACTCAGATAGCTCGAGTGCTACGAGCGGTGAACGGCGGCGAGAGGGGCAGGCGTGGCAACAGCTGAGAGACGCTTTGAGGTGCTCCGCGCGATCGTGTCTGATTACGTGGCAACTCGCGAGCCTGTTGGGTCCAACGCACTTGCAAAGCGTCACGATCTTGGTGTTTCGCCAGCCACTATCCGCAATGATATGGCTGCACTTGAGCAGGCGGGTCTCATCTACCAACCGCACACTTCCGCCGGTCGTATTCCAACGGTTGCAGGATATCGCGTGTTCGTTGACTCACTCACGCAGATTAAACCCATGTCAGGTCCAGAAAAGCGCGCAGTTGAATCGTTTCTTTCCGGAGCTATCGATGTTGAGGATGTAGTCGAGCGAACGGTTCGGCTCCTTGCGCAACTGACACGGCAGGTAGCCATTGTGCAGTATCCGCATTATGACTCGGCCATGCTGGTACGCGTAGAGTTAGTTGACCTTGGGCCCGATCGTACACTGGTTGTAGTCATCATGAATGATGGCACTATCGAGCAGCGCGTCATTTCTGATTTTGGGGCAACGAGCGTTGAGAATGATGTGGTACGTGACCAGATCAACGAGGTGTGCCACGGGCAGGATTTACGTGATTTGCCGAGTTTGCTGTCACCGTTGTCGCTTTTGGGTGGACCAACTGAGAAGCAATTCCGCACGGCTGTTTGTCAGACGGTTGTGGACCTAACTAACCGAACCGGTGAAGAACGGATCCTTGTTGCCGGAATGGCAAACCTGGCCCGCTCAAACGTGGACTTCACTCGTTCTATCGTGCCGGTCCTGGATGCGTTGGAAGAGCAGGTGACGCTTCTGCGGCTATTCTCTGAGGTTCCGCAAGGCAACGTAACAGTGTCGATTGGGGAAGAGAACGCACACGTGGGACTAGCGGAAACCGCTGTAGTTGCAGGAGCTTACGGGTCGCAAGGAACTAACGCCCATTTGGCGGTGGTCGGGCCAATGCGTATGGACTATCAAAAGGCTATGACAGCCGTGCGCGCGGTAGGCGCGTACCTCACACACTTTTTGCACAGTAATAACTAGCAGAAAAGAATAAAGGAATTTTAGTGAACGAAGATTACTACGAGATCCTTGGGGTTTCGCGCGACGCCAGTGCAGACGAGATTAAGAAGGCGTACCGCAAACTCTCCCGTAAATACCACCCGGATATTGCGGGAGTTGAGCATGAGGAAACGTTCAAGAAGATTTCCGTGGCATACGAGACATTGTCGAATCCGCAAAAGCGTCAGACTTACGACATGGGTGGTTCTGCCAATGCCGGCTTTGGAGGCATGGGCGGATTTGGTGGTTTTGGTGACCTGTTCGAAACGTTTTTTTCTGCCGCTGGTGCAGGATCAGGCCCGGTACCGCGTGGCAGGCGCGGCCAAGATATTCTGACCGCGCTCGAGGTAAATCTTGAAACCATCGCATTCGGATCGCGTGAGGAGGTCACGATTAACACGGCCGTGCGCTGTCCTACGTGTGATGGTTCTTGCGCGAAGCCTGGTACTTCGCCACGAACCTGTTCGGCGTGCCACGGTTCGGGCACAGTTCGCCAGATGCAGCGCTCGCTCCTTGGCGAGATCATGACGCAGGCAGCGTGTTCGGCCTGTGGCGGATACGGCACGATTATTCCTGAGCCCTGCGAAGAATGCAGCGGTGAGGGTCGCGTGCACTCCAAGCGCACTATCGCTGTGGATGTTCCGGCCGGTATTGAACACGGCACGCGTATCCGCATGTCTGGTCAGGGTGAGGCTGGTCCAGGAGGGGGAGGTTACGGTGATCTCTATATTGAGATCCGTGAAAAGCCGCATCCGGTATTTCGCCGCCAGGGCGATGACCT
This sequence comes from Actinomyces urinae, assembly GCF_900119695.1. GTDB lineage: Bacteria > Actinomycetota > Actinomycetes > Actinomycetales > Actinomycetaceae > Gleimia > Gleimia urinae. The sequence goes on along the minus strand of NZ_LT632547.1, from coordinate 432,848 downwards.
CGTGGCCGATCTGTATGTGCCGATGACTTCTGCCGCACTTGGAACCACGATTTCGCTTGAAACCCTAGATGGCACTCACGATATTGAGATTCAGCCGGGTACGCAGCCGGGCCAGGAGGTCAAGGTTGAGGGTCTTGGTGTGGGCCGGATTCATAGACGAGGGCGCGGCGATCTTCGCGTTCGTGTGAACGTGGAGGTTCCAACCGGTTTGACCGGCGCGCAGCGTGAGTTGATGGAACAGCTTGCGAAAATGCGCGGAGAGGAAACTGTGGAGGCCAAAACCGGATCTACTCAGCAGGGCTTTTTTAGCAACCTGAAAGAAAAGTTCAGTAAATGACCGCACCGGTTTTCTTCGTCAGTGACCTAGACAACGCTCGCGAGGCAGAAAGGCTTGAGTTCACCGGACCAGATGCCAAGCATGTCATGGTGAAGCGCATTGAAAAGGGCGAGCGTCTAGACCTAGTAGATGGAAGAGGTACGCGGGCGCGTGCGCGATTAGTAGAAGCCTCGTCAAACATGGTGATCGTTCAGATTGATGAGGTGGTGTTTGAACCTGAGGGGAGCCCGCGGATCACGCTCATCCAGGCGCTGGCAAAGAATGGGCGAGACGAGTTGGCAATAGAGATGGCTACCGAACTTGGTGTTGACCGAGTGATTGCGTGGCAAGCAGAGCGATCCATCGTGCGCTGGCAGGGCAAGAAGCAGGAAAAGGGGTTACAGAAGTGGGCGAACGTGTTGCAGGCTGCAACCAAGCAGTCTCGGCGCGCCCGCGTTCCCGCCCTCGAGTTTGCCGCAAATGCGGCTGCCGCAATTGCCCAGGTAGAAGGAGCGCAACTGATCGTCATGCACGAGAGTGCTATTGAACCCATAACTGGCCTTACCGATTTGGGTGCTAAAGAATATGCCCTGGTTGTTGGCCCGGAGGGTGGAATCACGGATGCGGAACTCGAACAGTTTAAACGAGCCGGGGCGAACATAGTGCTGGTGGGCGATATCGTTATGCGCGTATCCACGGCCGTCGCCGCCGGCCTCACTTCGCTTAACATTGCAACCGGTAGGATTTGAAACGAACGAGCTAGCAAGGAGCCTCGAATTTCAAACATGCAACAAACGGATGAGCTAACGGCCGTAGCGAACAGGATTACTATCCCGGAGCATCTTGATCCGGTGACGGTCCTTGGAGCCCAGGATGAGGTTTTAAGAAGTCTGGAACGTAGTTTCAACGGTATCCGCGTGTCGGTGCTGGGCAATGAGATAACGGTTGAGGGGGAGTCCGAGTCTGTTGCGCTCGCATCGGATTTGGTGCGAGAACTGATTTCCCTAGCACGATCCGGGCAGTATTTGAATGCGCAAACGGTTGAACACGCGGTCGGTTTGTTAGCGAAAACGGGCACGGCAAGTGCCAGTGCAGAAACAATCTTGAATGTGCGCGGTCATGATATCCGCGCGAAAACGCCGGGGCAGCAGCGTTACGTGGACATGATTGTGCAGAACACAGTGGTGTTTGGGATTGGTCCTGCGGGTACTGGCAAGACCTACTTGGCTATGGCTATGGCCGTAAATGCGCTACTTACGGGTGAGGTAAGGCGCATTATTTTGACGAGGCCGGCTGTAGAAGCGGGCGAGTCTCTCGGATTCTTGCCCGGTACGCTGACTGAAAAGATTGATCCTTACCTGCGGCCTCTGTATGACGCGCTGAACGAGATGATCGATCAGGAGGCGCTTCCGCGCCTGCTGGCTGCGGGAACGATCGAGGTTGCGCCTCTTGCATACATGCGAGGGCGCACGCTAAACGACGCGTTCATCATTTTGGATGAAGCGCAGAACACCACGCCCTCGCAAATGAAAATGTTTTTGACGCGTCTTGGTTTCAGGTCAAAAGTTGTGGTCACGGGTGACGCCACCCAGGTAGATTTACCTAACCGGGCGGCATCGGGGCTCGCAAGCGCGCGAAGCATTTTGCAGGGCATTGAAGGAATCGAGTTTTGTCAGTTGACGTCAGCTGACGTGGTTCGTCACCGTTTGGTCGGTGAGATAATCGACGCATACCAGCGTTTCGACGAAGCAAATGAGCAAGTTAGGCGGGGCAGGCGTGAGCGTAGAAGTCATTAACGAAACCGGCGTTGATATTGAAATTGCAGAGTTTCGCGATATAGCAGAGTACGTGCTGGCCCAGCTTCACGTCTCTACTGACGCTGAGCTTTCGATCATGTTCATTGATCCAGAACCGATGGAAGAGCTTCACGTGAAGTGGATGGATCTGCCCGGACCAACGGACGTAATGAGCTTCCCGATGGATGAGCTTCGCCCCGGTAAGGAAGGCCAGGAAACACCGCCGGGCATTTTGGGTGACATTGTCATCTGTCCGCAGGTTGCGCATAAGCAGGCTTTAGAGGCGGGCCACTCCTCTGTTGAGGAAATGCTCCTTCTGACCGTTCACGGTCTTCTTCATTTGCTCGGATTTGACCATGCGGAGGAAGAGGAAAAACAGGTGATGTTTAGCCTGCAGCGCAAGCTCTTGCTAACTTTCTTGGCAACAAACTCGGTGGGACGTACGAATGGGTAGTATTCCAATCGGACTGCTAGCTTTCTTAACAGTCTTCTTTGTTGTTACCGCGGCGGTACTGGTGGCCGCAGAATCTTCTGTGGCGAGGCTTTCTCTAGCAGCGGTCGATGACCTGCTTGAAGATGGACACCAGAACGCCAAACGTGTGTTAACGCTTGTGGAGGAACGGCGCCGAAGTGTTTTAGCCGCACGTGCGGGACGTATTGCGATGCAAACCGGTGCTGCTGTGGCGATCACCATTGCGTTCGCGCAGACTGGTTGGCGCTGGTGGGCTGTGCTACTCGCTTCGCTGGCGATAAACTGGCTGATCGCGTTTGCGGTCATCTCTGTGTTCCCACAGCAGGTAGCGTGGCGCAATCCGGAACGAACCGCTTTGCGCACGGTTGGACTGCTGGAGCTCACCACCTCGATTGGACGTTTGGGCGCACCCATTGTTCGCTCACTTCGAAAGTTTTTCCCCGCACCAGAGCAAACCGAGGCGCAGGCGCGGGCGGAGATGACCGAAGAGATGCGCGAGGTGGTTGACCAGGTTGGTGAGACCGAAGGGTTTGAGGAAGAGGATCGCGAGATGCTCCGCTCGGTTTTCGAGCTGGGTCACACCTTCGTGCGCGAGGTCATGGTGCCTCGGACCGATATGGTTACCATCCAAGCGGACACCACGCTTGAAAAAGCTATTCGCCTATTCATTCGCTCGGGTTATTCGCGCATTCCGGTAATTGGGGAGTCTTCCGACGACATCGTGGGCATCCTTTATTTCAAAGATCTGGTCACCCGCGTTGTTGACAGGCCAGAGAATCGTGAAAAGCCAGTGCGAGACGTTTGTCGTGAGGCTCATTTTGTTCCCGAAATGCTGTATGCAGACGACGAGTTGCGCCACATGCAGCAACTTCGCGTCCACATGGTGATGGTTGTTGACGAGTGGGGTGGCATTGCTGGCTTGCTCACAATCGAAGATTTGATTGAAGAAATCGTTGGCGAAGTGATGGATGAGCACGATCGACGGGTCGTGGAGCCCGAAGAGATTGAACCGGGCGTTTGGCGCGTGCCTGCACGCTTCCCAGTGATCGAATTGGGGGAGCTCATGGGGTTGGACATCGAGGACGAGGACGTCGATTCGGTTGGCGGCTTGCTTCAAAAGGCGCTCGGAAAGGTTCCTCTGCCCGGGGCGAAGGTGCGCGCGCTTGGCCTGGAGCTTGAAGCGGAGGAAGCGATTGGGCGCCGCCGGCAGGTGGGCACTATTCTTGCCACTAGATTAGAAATTGAACCAGAAGAAGAGAGCTGAACGTGCGTTTCCCCTCTGACGATGAGCTAATGGATGGCCCCAACGCGTGTGAAGACTTCGAAGATGACGGCTTTGAAGGCGCTGAGTTGATAGACGAGGAATCCGACCTCTCTGATTCCGATGAACGCGATGCGGGCCTGATTGGGGCCGGCTACAACGAAAACTTTAGGGCTGGTTTCATCGCCATTGTGGGCCGTCCTAACGTAGGTAAGTCCACGCTCACGAATGCGCTTGTTGGGCAGAAGATCGCGATCACGTCTATGCGACCGGAAACCACACGCCACGCTGTTCGCGGGGTCGTGCAGGGTGAGGACTACCAGCTTGTCCTCGTGGACACTCCGGGGTATCACCGGCCGCGCACGCTACTTGGTCAACGTTTGAATAGCGAGGTACGCGAAACGCTTTCTAGTGTGGATGCGATCTTGTTCTGTTTGCCGGCGGATCAGAAGGTGGGGCCGGGTGATGATTTCATTGCTCGCCAGCTGCGCGGAATTAAGGCGCCAATCATCGCAGTGGCAACGAAGATGGATGCGGTTTCTGACGAGCGCCTCATGAAGCACCTGTTGGATATCGACAAGCTGGGGGATTGGGATGAAATCATTCCCGTGTCTGCAATCAAGGGCAATCAGGTTGACAGGCTGAAAGAGTTGCTTGCCCATCGCATGCCGCTGTCGCCGCCGTTGTATCCGCGTGACATGGTTACGGACGAGTCTCGTGACACCATGATCGCAGAGCTTATTCGCGAGGCCGCTTTGGAGGGAGTACGCGAAGAGCTACCGCACTCGTTGGCTGTTCAGGTTGAGGAGATCATCGAGAGGCAGAAAAAGCCGGGACAAAATTACCCCGCGATGCTTGATATTCACGTGAATCTGTTTGTGGAACGAGATTCGCAAAAGGCAATTATCATCGGCAAGGGCGGATCGCGTCTCAAGCACGTTGGGATGCGGGCGCGCCGCGGCATTGAGGAATACCTGGGCCGCCGGGTATACCTGCACCTGCATGTGCGGACTTTGAAGGATTGGCAAAAGGACCCGAAGATGCTGGGGCGTCTAGGGTTCTAGAACCAGTTGCTCAGACCGCGGTTGGCGCGGTTATGGGATAATAGAGGGTGTGAAGACTTACCGTGATGAAGCCATCGTTTTGCGTACGCAAGACCTTGGCGAGGCCGACCGCATCATCACGGCGCTGACCCGCTCGAACGGCCTGAAAAGAGTTGTCGCCAAAGGCGTTCGCCGCACGTCGTCGAAGTTTGGTGCCCGTCTCGAACCTTTTACTATCGTGGACGCGCAGTTCTACAGGGGGCGTAGCCTTGACGTTTTAACGCAAGCACAAACGTTGCGCCCATACGGTCTGCAGATCGCGAGCGATTTTGAGATTTATGCTCGCGCCAACGTGATGGTGGAAACCGCGGAGAGGTTGTCGGAGGACGAAGCACATGCCTCCATGTACCTGCTCCTTTTGGGAGCTTTGCATGCCCTCGCAAATCGGCGCCATTCGCCGGATTTGGTGATGAACTCGTTTATGCTCCGCGCGATTTCGATGAGCGGTTGGGCCCCCTCATTTTGGGATTGCGCGGTGTGCGGTAGGCCTGGCCCGTCATCCTCGTTCAACGTGGTGGCCGGAGGCGCGGTGTGCGAGGCTTGTAGGCCTCCCGGATCGTTAGCGCCTTCGACAGAAGCGATGCAGTTGCTTGGAGATTTGCTTTCGGGTGATTGGGAAAATGCGGACGCGGCGCCCGATTTCGCGCGACGTGAGGCTGCGGGACTGGTTGCCGCCTGGGTGCAGTGGCATGTTGAGCGGCGTATCAAGTCATATAGTTTGATCAACTCGCATTTGGGGGACGTATGAAGGTTGCACCACCCGGAGCTGGCAATAATCTGGCTCCGAAGATTGACGGGGTGCCTCGTCACGTTGCGATCATTATGGACGGAAACGGAAGGTGGGCAAACGCGCGCGGCTTGGCGCGCACAGAGGGTCACCGGGCTGGCGAGATGGCGCTGATGGACACGATCGCGGGCGCCCTCGAAATCGGTGTGCAGCACCTGACCGTGTACGCGTTTTCTACTGAAAACTGGAAACGCTCACCCAAGGAAGTTAGCTTCCTGATGGGCTATTCGCGCGATGTGCTTCGCCGGCGCCGCGACGAGTTAAACGAGTGGGGCGTGGCAATCCACTGGTGGGGTAGGCGGCCTCGTCTCTGGAAATCGGTAATCACCGAGTTGGAGGCGTCGCAGGAGCTCACTAAGACCAATTCGAAGTTGCATTTCAACATGGCTGTGAACTACGGGGGCAGGGCCGAGATTGCCGATGCCGTGCGACGAGTTGCGAGCGAGGTCGAGGCAGGCAAACTGAAGCCGGCTGGCATTACGGAAGACACGGTTGGGCGGCGCCTTTACGCTCCATCATCGCCGGATGTGGATCTGCTGATCCGCACGGGTGGTGAACAGCGCATATCGAACTTCTTGCTCTGGCAGTGCGCCTACGCCGAGTTTGCGTTCAACCCCGTGCCGTGGCCGGAGTACTGTCGCGAGGAACTGTGGAATGATGTGCTTGCGTTCACTGGCCGCGAGCGCAGGTTTGGTTCCGCTGTGGATCGGGTTCAGAGCTAGTCGGCGATAGCTTCTGCGGCGCGGTGGCGTCGCTTCAAGATGGTGAGACCCATGATGACCACCATCGTTGTGCATAGCACGAGCGCCCACGTTTTTCCAGCGGTGGCGGCTTGCCCTGTTTTGAATAGCCCGATGCCGATGGATGCGTAGAGGCAACCCCATGCGATGTATCCGGGGATTGCCGCTAGAGTGTAGGTTAGCCAGCGCAGGCGAAGCACTCCGGCGCCGGCATGAACCACGGTTTGAAAACCAATGGTGAGGAAGGACAGGGGAATGATGAGCAGTCCCCACTTGTCTACGGCGTCAATGCCTTTTTGAACAGAGGCGCCTTCAAGCCACGCACGAACTTTACGCACCCACGGTTTGCTTGAATGCTCTGATTTAGCTAGAAAACCCCACGTTCCGAGGCGGCCAAGCCAGTATGTGCCCTGCGATCGTAGAAAAACCACGATGGTGAGGAATAGGGCGATTCCAATGAACGGTCCATCCGCGATCCACTGGGGAACTCCAGGCATTTATCTACTTACCTTCCTCGGCTTGACATTGGGGGCAGAGCCCGAAAATCTCGATTGAGTGTTCCACGTCGGAAAAGCCATGTTTTTTGACGAGTGCTTGCAGTATCGACTCTAGGTCGGATTCGTGGATTTCGATACTGGATAGGCAGCGCCTGCACACGATGTGGTGGTGGTGCGATTCGTGGCCACATGCGCGGTAGAGGGATTCGCCGTCGGGCGCCATGAGGGTGTCGATCGAGCCTTCTTCTGCGAGGGTACGCAGATTTCGGTAGACGGTGGCAAGGCCAATCGATTCGCCTGCTGCAACCATGTCGGCGTGGATTTTTTGGGCGGATCGAAACTCGGTTGCCTCGTTCATTGCATTGATTACGGCTTGGCGCTGGCGCGTGTTGCGTCTGGGCTTTTCCATGGGTCTACCTTTGTTGTTGGCGCTCGGGGTGCATGACGGTGGGTGGCTTTGCTACGGCTTTGCGTTTGCTGCGAACGCGGTCGATGAGGGGGCGGGTAAGGAAGACGATGGCGTAGATGAGGATTGCTAGTACAACGATGGCTGCGCCGGGGGAGAGGTTGTGGAAGTACGTGATCGTAAGTCCACTGACCGTTGTAAGCATGCCTATCACCATTGCTAGTGCCATTGTTGACCTAAATGAGCGTACCAGGATTTGCGATATTGCAACAGGAACGATCATGAGGGCGGAGACGAGTAGGGCTCCCACAACTCGCATGGCCACGGCCACGGTTGTTGCGGCCATGATGGCGATGATGAGGTTGAGGAGATTTACGGGTAGGCCGGTGGAGCGGGCGAACTCTTCATCGTTGCATACGGAGTAGAGCGCGGGGGCTAGGCCGATGCCTACCAGGAGCACGATGATGGTAAGGATGGTGATCGCCCAAATGTCGGAGTTGGTGACGGTTGCAATGGAGCCAAAGAGGTAGGAGTTCAGCTGTGAGGATGTTCCTCCGGCTATACCCATGAGGAGCACGCCTCCAGCGATACCGCCGTAGAAGAGCATGGCGAGCGCGACGTCAGACGACGTGCGTCCGGCAATGCGGATTACTTCAAGGGTAACGGCGCCGAGGATTGACACGATAAATGCGCCGGGCAGGGCGTAGCTTTCAGGCTCAATGGCCCCCATAGCTGTTCCAGCAAGCCAGCCGAGAGCCACGCCGGTAAGGGCGATGTGGCCGATACCGTCACCGAGCATAGCCAGGCGGCGGTGCACGAGGTAGGTGCCAACGACGGGAGCGGCAAGGCCTACGAGGATGGCAGCGATGAACGAGCGCTGCATGAGCGGTGAGGACAGCATGGTGCCCAGTTCGCTGATGAGGTCGGGGAGGATTGCGCTATTCATCGTTGCCTCCATGGTAAAAGTCAGTTTCGACGTGTCCGGGGTGCGGGAAGTGGTGGTGTTCTTCAGCGTGGGTATGAGGCGCCTCGGCAACGGGCCCATCAAAAGTGACGTGTCCCGAAGCAAGGTTAATGATCCGCTCGATGTGTGGTTCTATGGGGCCTAGCTCGTGCAGGATTAGTACGATGGTTTTGCCGCGTTCTTTGGCCTGGCCGATGAGTTGGGCTAGTTTTTCTTGCGAATGTCGATCGATGCCAGCTAACGGTTCGTCGAGGATGAGTAGCTCTGGATCGCGGACGAATGCTCTTGCGATCCGCACGCGCTGGTGTTGGCCGCCAGAGAGCTCCTGTACGGGGGTTTGTGCCCGATGTAAAAGACCAACGCGCCCAAGAGCGTCCGTGGCAATCTTCTTGGAGCCGGCTGCATACCACCACTGCTTGGGCCCAAGCAGTCCAGATCGCACGACTTCAAGGGCGCTGGATGAAACCGCGGAGGCGGCGGAGGGGCGTTGCGGAACGTATCCGATCCGGTTCCACGGTACGGCGCCTTGGCCAAACAGGCTTTTGCTTCTTGCGTTCTTGCCAAAAATTTGCACATCGCCTTCGGTTACGGGGGCCGAACCCATAAGCGCTTTCACGAAGGTGGATTTGCCGGATCCGTTTGCTCCCGTGATTGCTACGCACTGGCCTACGGGGATTTCGATATCGAGGCCATGCAGGATCACGTTCGTGTCATAAGCAACGTGCAGGTGATGGGTATATACGGCAAGAGCCGCACCTGGGCGGTGCGACTCTTGCGTGGTGTTTTGCAAACTCACTTGCAGTCGAGGCCTTTCTTGAGGTTGTCAAGATTCTTGGTCATTATCTGCAAGTAGTCTACGTCCGGATCGTTCTGTGTGGCACCCGGGTCGAGAACTAGAGTTTCAATACCCAGATCGTGCGCCAGAACCTCAATGGCTTTCGGGGACACGTTGGCTTCGGCGTAGATAACCTTGACGCCGTTTTCTTTCACCACGTCGCTGATTTCCTTCAGACGTTGGGGTGAGGGGGTTACTTCGGGCTCAAGACCAGAAACACCCACCTGGTGTAGTCCCGTCTTGGCGGCAAGATAGCCGAATGCTTCGTGTGAGACCACGAAGGTATCGAGGGCGCAGTTTCCGAAGCTACTCGTCACGGACTCATCCAGATTTTTCAGCTTAGAAACTAAGGTTTCCGTGTTCTTCTTGTATTCTTGCGCATTCGAGGGGTCGGTTTTGGCTAGGAACTCGTTGATCTGCTTTGCAACTTGCTCCATGCGCGCCGGGTCTAGCCAGAAGTGCGGATCGCCAGCCATGTTGTGTTCGTGGTCGTGGCCTTCGCCCTCATGGCCTTCAGCCTGGTGGTCATTGCCTTCAGCTTCGTGGTCGTGTCCCTCCGCCTCGTGGTCATGATCTTCGCCTTCATGCTTGTGGTCGGCTTCATCATCGTCGTGGTGATGGTGCTCCGCGCCCGTTTCCATTAGTTGTGCGCTCTCAGCGACGTCGAGGACGTGGCTTGGCTTCGCCTGGTCTACGGCCTCGTCAACCGCCGTCTGGAAGCCGCGCAGGTACACAACTGCATCGGAGCCGGATAGCTCAGAAACGGTCTTTGGAGATAGGTCGAGGGAGTGAGCATCGGTTCCTGGGGGAGTAAGCGAATCGACGGATACAAGGTCCTCGCCAATCTGTTCAACCAGGTACTGAAGCGGATAAAACGATGCTTTAACAACTAGCGGGTCGCTGCTGTCTTTCATGCCGCTGTCCTTGGTAGCACTGTTGGAGCAGCCAGCTAGGGCTAGTGCGGACGCGGCACCCACTGCAATCAAACTTTTACGAATGTTCATGACAACCATTATCACTAACGCTTAGTTCTTGATCAAGCGAGAACCTCCAATGTGACGCAAAGAACTCGAACCGGGGCCGGTGCTTTCGATATTTCGGCAAACCCAACTAAACTTGAGATGATTCGTGATTGCGAATAGTGAAACGCACCAGCCAGGTGCGCATGACTCAAGGAGAAAAATGGCAAACCCGTCGCGTCTAGATTCCGTAATTAACCTTGCTAAGCGTAGAGGCTTCGTGTTCCCTTCCGGTGAGATCTACGGAGGTACGCGTTCGGCGTGGGACTACGGTCCGCTCGGCGTCGAGCTTAAAGAAAACATTAAGAGAGAGTGGTGGTCACGCATGGTTCGCCAGCGTGACGACGTTGTTGGCCTAGATTCTTCGGTAATTTTGCCAACGGCAGTGTGGAATGCTTCCGGCCACGTAACGGCTTTTACCGATCCACTTGTAGAGTGCCTTTCGTGCCACAAGCGTCAGCGTGAGGATCAGCTGATCGAGAATTACGCCGAGAAGAACGGTGTTGAAGAGGCCGATGTTACGCTCGAAATGGTGGCGTGTGAAAGCTGTGGTAATCGGGGTAACTGGACGGAGCCGAGGGCTTTCTCGGGCCTTATGAAGACTTACCTGGGTGCCGTTGACAATGAGACTGGTCTGCACTACTTGCGTCCGGAAACCGCGCAGGGCATTTTCGTAAACTTTGCAAACGTTATGACTACCTCGCGTATGAAGCCCCCGTTTGGTATTGCGCAGATTGGTAAGTCGTTCCGCAACGAGATCACGCCGGGCAACTTCATTTTCCGCACCCGCGAGTTCGAGCAGATGGAGCTCGAGTTCTTCGTCGAGCCGGGCACGGATGAGGACTGGCACCAGTACTGGATTGATGAGCGTATTAGTTGGTACGTCGATCTAGGTATTAACCGTGATCACCTGCGCCTATACGAACACCCGAAAGAGAAGCTGTCGCACTACTCAAAGCGCACGGTTGACATCGAGTACACGTTCGGCTTTAAGGGATCGCAGTGGGGCGAGCTTGAGGGTATCGCAAACCGTACTGATTACGACCTTGGTACTCACTCGAAGGAGTCTGGCGCGAAGCTCGACTACTTCGACCAGCAGAAGAACGAGCGTTGGACACCTTACGTCATTGAACCGTCAGCTGGCCTCACCCGTTCGTTGATGGCGTTCCTAGTAGAGGCATATTGCGAGGACGAGGCTCCTAATACTAAGGGCGGCGTTGACAAGCGCACGGTTTTGAAGCTGGATCCGCGTTTGGCTCCGGTGAAGGCAGCTGTTTTGCCGCTGTCTCGCAAGGAACAGCTCACGGAGCCTGCTCGCAAGCTTGCGATGCAGCTACGTCGTCGTTGGAACGTTGAGTATGACGATGCTGGTGCCGTGGGCCGTCGTTATCGTCGCCAGGATGAGATCGGTACGCCGTTTTGCATCACCTACGACTTTGACACGCTTGACGATAATGCGGTTACGGTTCGTGATCGCGACACCATGGAGCAGGTTCGTATTCCGCTAGACGAGGTAGAGGCGTACCTCGCGCAGCGTCTTCCGATCAGCTAACGGACACAGGTTTGGTAACAAACACGCATTCCGGTGGTCTACAGATTGGTCCTATCAATCTGTGGACCCCGGTTGTTTTAGCACCCATGGCCGGCGTGACGGATGTTCCGTTTCGCCGGCTGTGTCGGGACTACGCTGAGCGCGGGTTGAGCGAAGCGCTGGCAAATAAGCTTGGTGAGGCAAAGAAGGGCGTTGACGCGCCTGCCGGGCTGTTTGTCTGCGAGATGATTACCGCGCGCGCCCTCGTGGAAGGTTCGCCAAAGACATGGCGCATGGTTGAGCCCGACCCGTCGGATAGAGTGCGCTCGGCTCAACTGTACGGGGTCGATCCAGACACGATGGGTAGGGCCGCGCAGATGATTGTAGAGCGCGACCTTGTGGATCATATTGATCTGAACTTTGGGTGCCCGGTGCCTAAGGTTACGCGTAAGGGCGGGGGAGCTGCTCTACCGTGGAAGCGAGACTTGCTCGAAGACATTTTGAAGGCTGTTGTTGCCGGCGCTGAACGGGGTGCAAAACTGATTGGCCGCAGCGTTCCCGTAACGATGAAGATGCGCATCGGTATTGATGATCAGCATTCGACGTACATGGATGCCGGTACTATTGCCCAGCGCAGTGGCGTGGCCGCGGTTGCGCTGCACGGTCGCACGCAGGCTCAGTACTACGCGGGTAAAGCGGATTGGCAGCCAATAGCGGCCCTTAAAGACGCGATCTCGATTCCAGTCATGGGCAATGGAGATCTTTTCAAGGGCGAGGACGCACGCGCAATGATGGAACAGACGGGGTGCGACGCAGTGGTGATCGGCCGCGGTTGTCAGGGCCGGCCTTGGCTGTTCACGGATATTACTTCAGACTTAACAGGCGCGGGCATTCCTAAGATGGCCCCCGACCTGCGCACGGTAGCGCAAATCATCCGCGAGCATGCGCTTTTGATGACTGCGCATCTTGGTTCTGAGTTCGACGCGTGCAGGAACATGCGTAAACACATTGGCTGGTACTTGCGCGGCTACAAAGTAGGCGGTGAGTCCCGGTTGAAGCTGGGGCGCGTGAGTAGTTTAGAAGAGCTCGATGAGCTTTTAAACAGCTTGGATTTGGATCAGCCCTGTCCTAAGTCGGCGGAAGGCCCGCGCGGCCGGAAGGGACACGAACGGCGTCCTCATTTGCCGCATGGTTGGCTGGACTCGCAAGTGATTCAAGACTCAGAGCGCGCGGAAGTTGTAGCTAATGAATCGGTTGCAGATGGGGGCTGAGATGTCGCGAATGAAGGTGCGTGTCAGAGGCGTTGAACTGGGCGGAGATCGGGCGGCGATTATCGCGCCCCTGATGGGCAAGAATGCGTCTGAGCTTGCGCAGGAAGCCCGCGCTGCTCTGGGCAGTGGAGCCGACCTCGTGGAGTGGAGAGTAGACCACCTGAGCGATATTTCCAACCCGGTTATTGCCGGGTGCGCACAGGTCCTTCGCCGCGAGGTAGACCTGCCGATTCTCGCTACCTTCCGCACTGAGGAGCAAGGAGGCCGCGGTGCGGTTGCAGATTATGAGCGGGTGGCGCTCGCGGTCTTGGAAGCCGACGCTGCGGATCTGCTTGATGTGGAGTTTGGGTTGGAGCAGCGTCGTCGCGTGGCGCTTAGCGCGTTAGAAGCGGGGGTTCCAGTGGTGCTGTCAAGCCATGATTTCGAGGCGACGCCAGGCGCCGACGAGATTGTTGCTAGCTTGCGCCAGATGCAGGCTGAGTTGCTGGATTGGTTTGAACAGTTCCTTGATGGGGCTGGTGAAGATGCGGCTGTTCGCACTAGCGGCGCTGGCTTGGTGAAGGTCGCATACATGCCGGGTTCGGTGATGGATTCATTGCGACTGGCCGCGTGTGCTCGGCATTTTGTCGACATGTTTGCGCGGGTGCCTGTGATTGCGGTTTCTATGGGAGGGCCGGGCATGTTCACTCGGGCGTTTGCTGCGCAGTTCGGGTCTGCAGCAACGTTTAGTTCCCTAGGTGAGGATTCCGCTCCGGGGCAGATTGGCTTGGACGCGCTACTGGCGTTTGATGAGGCGACGGGTTGCTTGAACGCGAACTAGCGTTCTCGTCTTCTATGGTCTAGATAGCCGCGCTATTCACCTATCTGTTGGGAGCCTTGACAACGGGTGGTACAAACCAGGCGGTGGTGCCGGGCGTGAGGGTGTTTTGTTCCTCGCGTTCAGCGGTTGAAAAGATTTGCGGTGGTCCGGTGCGTAGAACGGTTTCGGCGCCGGGTAGAGCCCATTCGCGCGTGGAGTCCGAACGGAGCAGTAGCTCATTTTCTAAAGGCACGAACACATCTTCGTTTGACGTGTTGAATACACACATTACGCTGCCGCTGGTGAATATGCCGACGCCCGGAGTTTGCCACGGCAGGCCGCTGACCCACGCGAGGTTGGCGTTGCCCAGGTCGTACTTTTTGCGTAGTCGCAGCGCCATCTGGGTGTGGGCAAGGCGGCGTTCTTCGACGGAGTTAATTGGTGGTAGGGGGCGCACAGCTACGCCCTTGTATGTAACGTGTCCGCCAGAAAAGCCGAAGGGCAGGTAGATAGCGCCGGGCAGTGATGCCAGGATGATGCGCATCGAAGAGCGTCTTGTGGTGTTGGTGCCATCTTCCCAGGAGCCAGGGTAGTTGTTGGGCCGGTCGGGTTCCATGATTAAACGCGAGTTGATGGCTTTCCAGACGGGGGGAACGCCAATCTTGTCTCTTTCAAAAAGGGAGTTTTCGATTGCCTCGATTATGGTTTCATCGCAGTAGGGCGCACGTTGAAGACGGTTGTCTATGAAGTTGTGGATCCAGTCTTCTTGCAGATGGTACTGGTACTGATCGTGCAATTCGGTGCGCGCTTCGGCAACGAGGATCTTTTCTTCAGAGAAGTCCGCTAGTTCGAACATGAGGAGGCGAACGAGATCGGAAAACTCTTTATCGCGCTCTTTTGCGTCGGGCAGGTTCGGGTCTTCAGCGATGCGCCCCAGGTCTATGCCGTCCGCTCCGCTCTTGAGCGCTTCGCGGGCCCGCGTGATGGTGGTAGCGGTAGACTCCTCGGCTCCATAGAAGGGCTTGAGGGAGGGGGGTAGGTCGGGAGCATAATCGGCTCCCGAGAGGCGCACGATGACGCGCAGGCCGGCTTGTTTTCCGGCTTCGATGATCTGGTCTAGATAACCCTTGGACGTATAGAAGTCGAGTAGCGCGGGGCGGAAGACTACACCGTCGAAGCCGGTTTCTTCGATGGTGGGCATGAGCGCGGCGAGGGTTTTCGCACCGGCTTTATCGATGATGCCGGGAATCTCAGCAATGACTGGGGCGTGCCACCAGGAGCCGGGTAGAGGTGAGCGCCTGTGAATGAGGTGCGTACGCACATACCGTGAGTTTTGAACGGCTTTCGCGGTTTCTTTCTGAATATGTGAAGGTGGCTGCTCAGTGCTCATGGCTCTATTGTGCCAAAGATGTGCGTTGGTTAGAAAAGGTTGTCTGTGGTTGTCGATATGATTGGCCCGTGAGTGTTACCAGACATGTGTATTCTGACTTTGATCGCGAACGCTTCGTAAGGGAGCGTCCGAAGTCGGCTAATCGAACCGATTTTGAGCGCGATCGTGCGCGCATTTTGCATTCGGCTGCGTTTCGCCGGTTGGGAGAGAAGACCCAGGTTCTTGGCCCGGCTTCGGACGATTCTGTTCGCACCCGGCTCACGCATTCGATGGAAGTAGCACAGGTTGGCCGAGAAATCGGTAAGGAGCTGGGCGCGGATCCGGATATTGTGGACGCCGCATGCCTGGCGCATGATCTAGGACATCCACCATTTGGACACAATGGGGAGAGCGCGCTCGATTCAATTGCTGGTGACGTGGGCGGTTTTGAGGGCAATGCGCAAACGTTCCGCCTAGTGGTTCGTTTGGAACCGAAGGTTGTTGGCAAGGCCGGTGAGCCGCGCGGTGTGAATCTAACGCGTGCTTCATTGGACGCGATCTGTAAGTATCCGTGGGCTCGTTCCGAAGGGCCAGATCCGAAGTATTCGACTCGTAAGTATTCGGTTTACGAGGATGATCGCGAGCCGTTTGACTGGATGCGTTCGGGCGCGCAAGGCCGCTGCTTGGAAGCTCAGATTATGGATCTATCAGATGACATCGCATACTCGGTGCACGACATCGAGGACGCGGTTATGACTGGCAAGCTACCCCTCGAAGAGTTGCGCGATGACGCCGCGTTCTCGAACGTGGTGGAGCGCACGCGCGAGTGGTACGACAAGGATTTGCAGGAAGCACACCTGCAGGCGGCGCGCGAACGCCTATTGGCGATGCCGTATTGGCTCACTTCATTCGATGGAACGTATGGCGACAGCGCGCGCTTGAAGGATATGACGTCACAGCTGATCGGAAAGTTTTGTTCCGAGGCTGTTGATGCCACGCGCGGCGCGGCTGGCCGCCAGTGCGGGGAGGGGCTAGGAAGGTATGACGCGGACCTGGTGGTTCCTGACGAGACGGCAATCGAGATCATGCTGCTGAAGGGAATTGCCGCGCATTACGTGATGGCTCCGCGCGAGATGGAGGGGTCGTATCATCACCAGGGCGGTGTGCTGGTGGACCTCGTGCACATTCTGTATGAAACCTCGGGCCGTCATCTGCAAGAACCGTTTGCCTCACTTTGGCGCCAGACGCCGGATGATAACGCTCGTTTGCGAATTGTGATTGATCAGGTGGCCTCACTCACGGATCTTTCGGCGGCACGCATGCACGCCTCCCTATGTGGCATGTTCGATACGCTTCACCTGTAAGCGCGCCCTAGCGCGAATGATTAGGATATAAGGCATGGCTGGGCTGATTCGGAAAGAGGACATCGCGAAGGTTCGCGAGGCCACCGCAATTGAGGACATCGTTAATGATTACGTGACGCTTCGCCCTGCGGGAACCGGATCAATGAAAGGTCTGTGCCCGTTCCATGATGAGAAGACGCCGTCATTCCACGTCCGCCCCCACCTGGGCCTGTGGCACTGCTTCGGGTGTGGCGAGGGCGGTGACGCTATCGCATTCTTGCAAAAGGTTGACCATTTAAGCTTTACCGAGGCCGTGGAACACCTTGCGCAAAAGACTGGCATCACGCTCCACTACGAGGAAGGGGCGAAGGGGCCGGGCGAGTTCGGCAGGCGCCAACGTCTGATTGATCAGCACAAGATCGCGGAGGAGTTCTATATCCGCTCCCTGTCCTCGCCCGAGGCACAGATTGCCCGCGAATTCTTGGCCCAGCGCGGCTTTGACCAAAACGCTGCCACTAGCTTCAGTATTGGCTACGCACCTAAGGGCTGGAACAATCTCACAAATCTGCTTCGCTCGCGCGGTTTTCAAGATCAAGAGATAGTTAAGGCGGGCCTGGCAAGTAACGGTAATCGTGGAATTTATGATCGTTTTAGAGGTCGTCTGATTTGGCCAATCCGGGATTTAACGGGCGCGACCATCGGATTTGGTGCGCGCAGGCTACATGAGGACGATCAGGGGCCGAAGTATCTGAATACGCCAGAGACTCCCATTTATCACAAGTCTCAGGTGCTGTACGGGCTAGATCTTGCTAAGCGCAACATCGCGAAAAAACGCGAGGTAGTGATCGTGGAGGGGTATACGGATGTAATGGCCGCGCACCTGGCCGGCATTGATACCGCCGTCGCTACCTGTGGCACGGCTTTCGGTGAAGAGCATGTGAAGATCATTCGCCGCCTACTGGGCGACGTGGCTAATCCGGCTGCGGGCGTACAACTCTCATCCGGTCTAAGCCTGGGGGGAGAGGTGATCTTCACCTTCGATGGGGACGAGGCAGGCCGGAAAGCCGCTCTGCGAGCATTTGGCGAGGACCAAAGCTTCGCTACACAAACGTTCGTTGCTGTGGAACGCACCGGAATGGATCCTTGTGATCTACGCATGAACAAGGGCGATGCGGCGTTGATCGAGCTGGTTGAATCGCGCGTGCCGCTATTCGAATTTGTCATTCGCTCAACGCTTGCCACAGTTGACCTCACTACCGCCGAGGGGCGTGTGCACGGGCTTCGTGCAAGCGCTCCGATTGTGGCGGGCATTCGCGATCGCGCGTTGCAACGTGAGTACGCGCGTCAGCTGTCCGGTTGGCTGGGCATGGATGTGCGCGAGGTATTGCACGCCGTGTCTGTTGCTAGCAGGGGCGCCCGCCGCCCTGATTCGAGGCTAGAGCGCGGCCATGGCGCGCAGGTGCAAGACGCCCCAATGCGTATTGGTAATGAGGCTGATCCGATTGTGCGGCTGGAGAGGCAGGCGCTGGAGGCAATCGTGCAGCACCCGGGCTACGTTTCGGGCTCAGGTTTCGACGAACTTGATGGGGATGCTTTTTCAACGCCGGCTTACCGCGCGGTCCATGACGCGATCCGGGCAGGCGGTGGGTTGGCCTCCTATATGGATTATCTACAAATCACCGAGGCCGAGGTTGGGGTTGGTGATGAGGCTGCGCGCAGGGCTGCAGCGCATTGGAATCAAGGCCTGATCGAGTCGGGTAGTGAGGTGGTTGCGAAGGTGATCACGCAGCTCGCGGTGGCGCCGCTACCGCAGGATGATCCAGATCGCCTCCGCGACTACTGCTTTGGTGTGGTTCGCGCGTTGGTACGCAATGGGCTTAATCGTCAGATCGGTTCACTAAAGGCGTCGCTCGGACGCTATTCATTTGACTCTGACGAATATCAGGCGGCGTTCAGTGAGCTACTGCGTCTGGAAGAAAAACGTCGCGCACTCACAGAGGACCTCTAACTGGGTAATTTGAGCTACTACCCACTAGAAGATGCGGTGCGCTATCAGTCATGTGGGGCGTGCGTTTTTGAAGTGTATTCGTTGCCAGGGATATGGCGGGTTGATAGGCCAATGGAGTGCGGACGGAATCTTGAAGGGTTTTGTTCGTGAAGGTTGTTTATTCTGTTGAGTCGCGTCGCTTGGCATTGCGAGGTTAATGCGCAGCGGTTTATTGCATTGGCAAGGCACTTTAGGGGATAATCTGGGAATCAAAAACAAGAGTCTGGGCTAGAATCCAAAAGTCATTGCTGGTTGTAGTTCTCGCAAGAAAATGCATTGGAGAAACATGAGGGATCACTCTGTTCCGTCACGTGGAAAGATTGAGCGTAGCCTATCTAAACTGTTGGCTTTAACCTTGGGAACTGTCTTAACGCTGACCATTACGGGGTCGGTGGCCGTTCCTCGTGCTTATGCAGCAGATGCTTTAGAAGAGCAACAGGTTCAGCAAGTGTTAAACCAGGTCCTGGGAGATTTACAAAAAGTTGGTTTTCGTGATGAAGCCATCAGGGCGAAACTTGCAAAGACCAACTTCACGGGAACCGAGAAACTAAACAAAAAAGTTGAGATTTGGAAGCTCAATAAAGATAAGTATCCCACCCTTAACGATGTCCCGGATGATGTAGTACTCCAGGCGCTACAAGAAGAGTATTTACTCGCTTCCGATATGGAAGGCGCATTCAACCAAATCAAAGATGACTTACCAACAATCCTTCCCCTAATGCTAAAAGCAGATTCTGCCGTGGCAGATGGGAAGAACAAAGACGCAGCCTACTACGTAAACGCGATTAAAAACGATGCTGCCGGTTTTCTGGTTGGTCTTGCCTATCTGCAACGTAACTACGGTTTTAGCATTAAAGAGGGTGTTACGGTTGCACGCCAGATAGTGACTGAGAATAATGCTTTCGGCAAAGAGTATGCTCCTCTAGACGTCGTCAAAGCTATTGGACAGCAGAACGCCAACCAGCGCAAAATGCTGTCTACACCGCAACTGTTTAAAGATGTGTTAGGTGGGAAGATAGCTGACCAGACCGATTTGGGATCGTTCCTCAACGACCAGGTAGCCAAGACCGGTCTCAATCCTGCCGATTGGTTTTGGAAAACTTCTAAAGCTGTAATTTTCGAAAAACAGTCTAAGGCGAACCCAACTGCTCCATATGGGGTATTCGATAAGCTCAAAGGCGAATCGAACGGTCAGGCAGAACTACTTGCCCTGTTGAACGTGTCAGAGAACTCCATGTATGTGGTTTCGACAGTGGAGTCCATCATGTACGGTCTGACAGATACCTATGTGAATAGAACGCTCAAAGACACTGATCCAGATGCTTATATTGCCGAGCTAGAGGAGTTTGAAAACAAGGTTGAATATGCCGCTGACCGTCACGCCGACTATTTAGATTTTTGGTATCGCCTAGCAAAAGAGGATAAACGCGCACAACTGGTAGGTAACCGCCGCGTATGGGATAACCAGCAGATTAAGAACCCAGATGAGCCCTCTGCTCAAAAGCGTTGGTCGCCTAAACAGGGTGAAGGAGTTGCCAGCGGAGTTAAAGAGTTTATGACCCCGTTGGGCTACTATTTCACTTTCACACAGGCAGATGGAGTGGCCGACATTAATAGCGGACAAATCCACTACTGGTTAGCCAATGGTCTAGATGATCGCGGGCTGACCACCTACGCTCACGAACACACCCACCAAATGGCGAATGAAGTTCATTTTGCGGGATATGGTCAGCGTTCCGGCGCGAGTGCCGAACTGATTACGAGGGGCGTGTTCGAGCCGTGGCATCAAAACGATGACACGGATAAAGGGGCGAACTTCGACCTCAACCAGATTTTTGACCGCACTGGGCAAGTAACTTATGGGAATGAAAATCCAGATCGTTTTAAGACGCCTGAGGATTTGAAAACCTATTACGGCAACCAGATGGACTTAATCTACACCCTGGATTATTTAGAAGCTGAGGTAGCTTTGTCTAAAGACGATGCCACCAAAGCAAAGCTATTCAACAAAGCCTCCTTGTCCAACAAGGACGAAAAGTTTGACAATATCACTGTCGATGAGGCGAAGGATCTAAAAACAATCAATGACTTGGTGGATATGAACGCGGTTGCTTATCGACTTATGGTAGACGGGCAAAAGGTAACCGGCACCGCTAAACATAACGGCTACTACGCGATCCCGCTGTTTACCCCGATTTATGGAGCGCCTCATAATCCCAATGGTATGAGCGGAGATATACACACTAAGCGCCTAAGCTGGGAGATGCTTGCGGCATACGGCTACTACGAGGGTATGGTTCCCTACCTGTCTAATCAGCTAAAACCGGGCGACGTTGCGCAGGGTACTCAGTTTAGCGACGACGTGATTATTTCTAAGGTGAGCGGCGGTACTTACCCAACTATGGCTGCTTTCAAAAAGGCCCAGTATGCTGACCGTATTGCTAAGAAGGATAACTTAAAACCAATCACTATTGATTGGGAGGGAAAGACCCAGCAGATCACCACCTACGCTCAGCTTAAAGAGCTGATGGATGCTGCTGTGGAAGACGACCTGAAAAATAATCACCTGCTGCAATGGGGCTGGTACAGCAAAATGCCTACGCAAACAAAGGTGGAACAGTTAAAGAGCGCAGTTTTCTTGGCGTATAAAACGAACACCAATCAGTTTGCTACCAACATTTATAAGAACGCCCCGAAAACTTACACGGTCACATACAGCTTTAACGATTTTGACGCCCTCCCCGAGGACGTGCAAAAACTCCTACCAACCGCGCAAACCGATATTGTTGCTGGTAGCACGGTGACCCTGGTAGAACCAGGGGAGAAGCAAGTGATTACCGATAAGGGGATCTATGACTTCAAGGGCTGGGAACCTAAGACAATCACGAACATAGCTAAAGACGAAACCGTTATTGGCACCTGGACTTTCACGGCCTATGTGACCCCGAAAGCCCCCAGCAGTCTAGATGACGACTTTACTCAGGGCGAAAATGAGTATATCGGCAGTTACACGTTACCTGAGGTAGAGGGCGTTGAATACTTGGTTGACGCAAATGTAGTTACCGGAACCGTCAACGTTAGCCCTAACCAGGCTGATTTGAACGCTCCGGTTAAGGTTACCGTCATCGCCAGGGCAAAGGACGGTTATATCCTTAAACCTTCGGCTACGTCCTCGTGGGACTTTACGTTTACCCGCGTGAGCGACAAAGAACGGTACGACCCGTTCGCTGACCCGATTTCTCTTACAGTGGGAGATATGCTTCCGCTACCTAAAGATGTAGTTAAGTTCCCGGATACTCCCGGTCAGATGCCTATCGATTTGGATAAGGTGAAGTCCGACTGGAAGGCGCCGACACCTAGCACGGATGCAGTCGGCACGTTTGAGGGAACTATCACTGTTACTTATGGTGATGGCAGTAGTGAAGAAATCATCGTGGCTATTAGCGTTAATGCTAAACCCTTGACCAAGGTGGAGATTCCGCAAACCCCTGAGGTGAATGACCCTTGCAATAAATGGGTGGCTAACGGGAAAGCAGAGCCTAATGCAACCTGGATTAAGCCCAACGATACTGAGCAGGTCACTTGGGAAATCAACCAAGCAAAAGAGCTGATAGCTAAAACTAAAGACGGCTATGTTTTCGAAAATAACACTAGTGCCCACAACTTTGGGGTAGCGAAGGACTCGGGCGGTTTTTGCTGGGAGGATTTGACCCCAGCGGAGACTGTTCCTGATAAAGATGTCTATACTCCACAAGCCGATCCGATCACGGTTAAAAAAGGTGAGAAGCTCCCCGAACTGAGTACGGTAATTTCGTTTAAGGGGAAGGCTCCAGCTGATTTAACTAAGGTCACGTTTGAGTGGAAAGGTGATGTGCCCAGTACCGACGAAGCAAGAGAGCTCTCGGCAGTGGTGACCGTTACTTATGAAGACGGCAGCAGTGAAGAAATCACTCTAAAGGTGATAATAAAAGCCGACGAGCAACCGGGCACCGATGCCACCGAACCTGACACAAAGCCAAGTGAAGAAACTCCTGGAACCACTCCTAATCCTGGTACAGGTGAACCTGACACTAAACCTTCGCAGCAGAGCAATTCTTCGTCAAACCCGACTCAGAGTGCTTCGGAAACTGCAGGCAAGACAAGGACATTAGTGAGTACTGGTTCTGTGGGGCCGGCCGCGTTAGTAGCTCTCGTTTTGCTCAGCGCTACTGGCGTGTTGCTGCTTAGTCGCAGGCGTCAAGCTGAGCGCATGCAGTAACGAGGTTTGATCCCATTCACCCTTGCGCACAAACCCCGTCACCGTCGCGATCGAACGGTGGCGGGGTTTGCTAATTCCCAAACCGTTACGCCCAATCGGGGAGGTGTCGGACTTTTGGGGGCGCGGATCGTTGGGTTACCCCACATTTTGTACGGAAATCCAAAAAGCCCGTCTATTCAGACGGGCTTTTGTTTGCTCCCGCGGCTGGATTCGAACCAGCAACCGTTCGATTAACAGTCGAATGCTCTGCCGTTGAGCTACGCGGGATTGCTTAGCGCGAAATACACTCTACATACTTTTTTGCGCCGTGCCAAATCGGGATCAAACCGGTCTGTTTACCGCTCTAATCCAACAGATTCGCGCAGGTTCCGCTCCAACTCGAACGCGAGTTTTTCTCCTTCGTTATCTAGATCACCACCGGCGGTTAGCGTGGAAAAAAGATTGCCGTCGCTAGAGCGCCGAATGGATGCGCGGATCCACGTTCCATCTGCAGTTTTGCGCGAGGCGGTGGAAATATAGGTGTATTCGATGAACTCTTCGAGCTGCGACATGAATCGGCGAACATCGCCATCCAGCGTAACGCCGTGCCATGGCTCGCGGGTGGGATCTACCCAGCGGATGATGAGCATCTGGCTACCCGCTTCCCACACGGCGTGCTGTACCTCGTGCCAGTGCGCAACAAATGCTACGTCGTCGTCCCGAATTATCACGGGGCCAAGTTGTGCGAGCAGTAGCCAAACTCCTCCCTCAAGCTCAATGGCAGGACGTTTGGTGTCCGCTTTCGTTAAGAAGCTCGCTTGTAGTGAGCTCGCAATGGCTTTTGGAAGCTTAAATCTCGTAGCTGAAGTCATAGCTTTCACTGTACGATAACCCCGCTGTCCTCACATCAGCGCCGGCGAAGCGCCGCGCGGTCAATGCGTAGATTGGTTTGATTCACATTCGCCAAGCTGGCATGATTTACCCAGGCCCTGATAGCTCAGTCGGTTAGAGCAGCGGACTCATAATCCGTCGGTCCCGGGTTCGAGCCCCGGTCGGGGCACTTTTTGTGGCCGCGCCCAGCGCTTATTTTGCCGCTCCACTGTTGTTGTAGAACGGGGCAAACTGCGTGGGCTCCGTGGGCGCCTCTTTTGGAACATCAGATTTTGTGACGCCCGGCGTTGCAGGCACATTCCCTATGCTCACCCACGACGTCAGCTGGGCGGTAAGTGCTTCGAACGCAAGCGGATTCTGCTCGTCATCCTCGCCGGGCAGGGCGAGGTAGGGGTGATCAAGCAAGAATGCCAGATTAGTGGCAAACAGTTTGTTCTCCGTGCCGCTAAGTCCCGTCTGATCCTCGTCGCTAGCAGGAGCCAAACATGACAGAGCGCGCTGGTCCGGAGCGCCGGCGCTGATGGTACGCTGCGAAAAAGCAACGAGGTCATCTACTTGCGCGCGGGCAGCTACCTCGATTGCAGAAGGCCCGTCCGCGTCATCGCCGGCCCCGTAATAGGCGATCCATTGCGCAGCGCAGTCCCATTGCGCGGCCACTTCACCAAGATTCTTGAGGTCGGAGCGCCCTGCTACCTCCATACGAGGTTCACCCGTGGGGGTGACAAAAGTCGGGAGGGTGGGCTGGACTTCGAGCAGGTCCGACAATTTGAGGCCATCGGCCAGCCTTCCGGCTGCCACGGAGGCCGCGGCTAGTTGATCCTGTTTTGAGTCCAATTCGGTGGCGGCCGCAAGATCGGCGGTGGCGGTACCAATGATGAAGTCGGTGAGCTCGGCCCACGTGCTACCTGCCTGTGGCACCGGATCAGGCAGGGGAGCGCCATCTGGCACGTTTTCTCCCCATGGCTCCCATAGTCCGCCGAGTAGTTCGCTGCGCTGCTTCGATTTTTCACCCAGGTCGGCGGCGAAATCCATGCATGGCTGGCAGTCCTCACCTGGTTGCGTGAGGCTATCCAGTACTGCGGTTTCGTTGCGAACAAGTTGTTGGAACACCTCTTGGGACTCAGGGATGTTTGGTAGCTGCGGTCCGTCTTGTTCGACGTAAATGCCAGTGCAACCGGTCAGGGTCGCAGCGGCGATCCCGGCGACGAAGATTGGGACTACAATTCGTTTTGGAACGATAGCTTGAATTTTTGTGGTGATCTTCGTGTCAGCCGTGGATTCGTGCGTTATTGAAGGCATGTGTGCATAATAGTCTGATTGAGGGCTCAGGCTCGAACCAGTCCCGCTCTTTAAGGAGAATGATGTCAAAAGCCATCGAGGCTCGGATTGAGGCGCTCGTAGCTCCGATTGTGAGCCGTGCAGATCTGTTCTTGGAATCGGTAACTGTAACTAGGGGTAAGGAGCCCCTGGTGCGAGTGACGGTTGATTTGAAGGAGGGCGCGGGGTCCGTGGATGCCGACGATGTGCTACAGGTCTCGCGTGAAATCTCGGCGGCTATGGACGAAGCAGATCCGATCGAGAGTGCCTACACGCTTGAAGTCTCAACGCCGGGCGCTGAGCGCAAGCTTGAAACTCCGCGGCATTTCTCGCGCTGTATCGGACACTTGGTGGAAATCAAAAGCCAGAATGGTGAACGGCTAAAGGGTAGAGTGGTCAGCTCTGACAATCAGAGTGTGACCCTTAGCATTGCGGGCAAAAAAGGTAAATCTGAACGCGAAGTGACCGTAGCTCTTGATAAGATCACGAAGGCGCATTCGCGCGTTGACTTCGGTTCGTTAGGTAAGTAGGAGGCTCCTCGTGGAAATCGATATGCGTACACTCCGGGAAGTGGGTGCCTCGCTTGAAATTGATGGTGACACACTCGTTGCCGCAATTGAGGAAGCCTTGCTGAAGGTCTACCACAAGATGCCTGGGGCTATGGATCAGGCTCGCATTGAGATTGATCAGCGCACCGGCAAGGTTGCCGTGATGGCAACCGAGTTTGATGAAGAAGACAACCCGATTGGCGAGTTTGATGACACTCCCAAAGAGTTTGGGCGCATCGCTACTGCTACCGCGCGTTCGGTGATTGCGCAGAGGCTTCGCGAGGCCGAGGATTCGAAGGTACTAGGCGACTTCCGTAGCCGTACCGGTTCGGTTGTGGTTGGCACCGTGGAGGCGCAGCGCAATCCGGCTTTCGTGATGCTACGCGTGGGCGAGTTCGAAGCTCGCCTTCCTCAATCCGAGCAGGTCCCGGGCGAGACTTACAACCATGGTGACGTGCTACGTGCATACGTGGTGGATGTTTCTCGCGGAGAGAAGGGCGCTGCGATCACTGTTTCACGCACCCACCCCGGTCTGGTTGAAGGCTTGTTTGAGCGCGAGGTTCCAGAGATTCAGCAAGGCCTTGTGCAGATCAAATCCGTCGCGCGTGAGGCCGGCCACCGCACCAAGATTGCGGTTGCGGCCACACGTGAGGGCGTGAACGCTAAGGGCGCTTGCATTGGTCCCATGGGCAGGCGCGTGCGCGCGGTGATGACGGAGTTGCAGGGCGAGAAGATCGATATTGTTGATTACTCTTCGGATCCGGCTCGATTCGTTGCTAACTCACTGTCTCCTGCGCGAGTATCTTCGGTCACAATTACTGATCTTGAAGGTAAGAATGCGGAAGTGGTTGTCCCTGACTTCCAGTTCTCCCTTGCTATTGGCCGGGAAGGCCAAAACGCGCGTCTTGCCGCGCGTCTGTGCGGCTTCCATATCGATATTCATTCTGATACGGAGGCCGGCCTGGGGGTCATGACGGGCGATATTTCGCGTCCTGACGTGAGGCAGGGCTCAGAAAATATCGAACCAACGGACTAAAAATAACGATAGGCTTAAAAGGAAGCATGCTTATGCGTAGCCGTTATGCCGATGCACCACGGCGAACATGCATAGGGTGCCGGGAAGTAGCAACCTCTGATGAGTTGCTTCGCTGCGTTTACAGCGAGGCCTTTGAAAGTGTTGTTAGTGATCCGCGCCGGAGCATGCCCGGGCGAGGAGCCTGGATTCATCCTCGGCAATCCTGTCTAGATCGGGCAGTGAAAAAGAAGGCGTTTAATCGCGCTCTTCGTTTGCCTGGGGGCAGAAGCCGTGTTTCCTTCTCGATAGATTTTTCCGCTCGAGAAGAAAACCAACCAGCGCGCAGGGAGCGCGTTGCGGACGAGTAAATGGAAGCGGGTTGGAAGCTGATGGGCACCCGATGAGTACCCAGCGATGAGCTGCCAGCAGAACTAGATGTCCGTCCTGTTCGGGGCGGACCCGAACAGGAGAGTTGTGGCAAAATTGCGTGTACACGAGCTCGCGAAAGAGCTCGGAATCACGAGTAAAGAACTTCTTGCGCACTTGAAGGAAAATGGTGAGTTTGTAAAGTCGGCCTCGTCGACTATTGAACCTCCCGTTGTTAGAAGAGTTCGCAAGACCCTTGGCGCTAAGCTCGAATCTGAGCAAAGCAAGGAGCCAGCTAAGGCCGATAAACCGGCGAAGTCGGCAAAATCGACAAAGTCGGCCCCTAAGGCGGATGCCAAGGAAGTAAAGGCCAAGAAGGCTTCAGCAAAGCCCAAGGCTAGGACCTCAAAGACCGAGAAAACGCAGGCGCCGAGTCCAGCAGATGTCATTCCCGGTCCAGCAAAGACCGCTAAGCCGAATGCGAAGAAGGCTACGCCTGAGCCTGCAGAGTCTGAAGCTGAGAAGAAGACTGAAGAGGCGAAGCCTAAGAACGAGGCAATGGCGCGCCCCGGTAATAACCCATTCTCTTCGCAGCAGGGCATGCCTAGGCCGGGACCGCGCCCGGGCAACAACCCATTCGCAACCCAGCAGGGAATGCCGCGTCCAGGACCGCGCCCGGGCAACAACCCATTCTCTTCGCAGCAGGGCATGCCTCGGCCGGGTGGTGGCCGCGGCGCTGACCGCAACGATAAGCCGCATCGCGGTCAGCGAGGCGGACGCAACGCAGCCGCGGCGGCTCCTGCACGCGGCGGTAAGAAGCGCGGGCCTCGTCCGTCGCCCATGATGATGCCGGGTCATTCCACATTTGGACAGTCGGGCGGAAACAATGCACCTGAGCGCGGCAACCGTCAGAGCAGGCGTTCTAACCGTTCCGGCTCACGCCAGTCGCAGGCTCCTAGCTTCGGCCAGCAGCCGCCAATGTCCGCGCCTCCACGCGGTGGTCGTGGTGGCCGTGGGGCAACGCAGGGCGCGTTTGGTCGAGGAACTGGTAAGCGGGGACGCAAGTCGAAGCGCGCCAAGAGGCAAGAGTTCGAACAGCAGAACGCGCCCGTCATTGGTGGCGTGCAGATTCAGCGCGGCAACGGTCAGACTATTCGCATACGTCAGGGTGCTTCGCTCGCCGACCTAGCGGAGAAGATCGATGCTAATCCCGCATCGCTCGTAACCGTTTTGTTCCACCTTGGCGAGATGGCAACCGCAACGCAGTCGCTCGATGAAGACACCTTCACGCTTTTGGGTGAAGAAATTGGTTACAAGGTTGAAGTTGTGTCCCCAGAGGATGAGGACCGCGAGCTCCTTGAGTCATTCGACATCGATCTGGAAGCTGAAGAGCTTGACGATGTGGAGCACCTCGCCCCGCGTCCGCCGGTTGTAACCGTCATGGGTCACGTTGACCACGGTAAGACAAAGCTTCTTGACGCCATCCGGCACACGGATGTTGTGGACCGCGAACACGGTGGCATCACCCAGCACATTGGTGCGTACCAGGTGCACGTGAAGCATGACGACACCGATCGTTTGATCACGTTCATTGATACGCCCGGTCACGAAGCCTTCACAGCAATGCGTGCTCGTGGCGCTCAGGTAACGGATATTGCGATCCTGGTTGTCGCGGCCGATGACGGTGTTATGCCGCAGACCATTGAGGCGATCAACCACGCGCAGGCCGCTGATGTGCCGATCGTTGTGGCGGTAAATAAGGTTGATAAGGATACTGCGAACCCGGATAAGATCCGCCAGCAGCTCACTGAATATAACCTCGTTGCTGAAGAGTATGGCGGCGACGTCATGTTCGTGGATGTGTCCGCAAAACAGCGCAAGGGTATTGGAGACCTGCTTGAAGCGGTTCTACTTACCGCCGATGCGGCCCTCGATCTGGAAGCGAATCCCGACACGGACGCCCGCGGCGTTTCGATTGAAGCGAATCTGGACCGTGGTCGAGGAGCGGTTGCAACGATGCTGGTTGAGCGTGGAACGCTACGCATTGGTGACGCCGTTGTTGCAGGCTCGTCCTACGGGCGCGTGCGCGCGATGTTTGACGAGTGGGGCAATGAGGTTGAAGAGGCAGGCCCGGCACGCCCGGTTCAGGTTCTTGGCCTAACGTCCGTGCCGCGCGCTGGTGACTCGTTCCTAGTTGCGCCAGATGACCGCACGGCCCGCCAAATTGCGGATAAACGTGAGTCTGCAGAGCGTCAGGCTCAGCTGGCTCGCAGGCGCAAGCGCGTTACGCTTGAGGACTTCGATAAGGTCCTCAAGGAAGGCAAGGTTGACACGCTTAACCTTGTCATCAAGGGTGACGTTTCGGGTGCGGTTGAAGCACTTGAAGATTCGCTACTCAAGATTGATGTGGGTGAAGAAGTTCAGCTACGCATCATCCATCGCGGTGTTGGTGCGATTACGCAGAACGACGTTAACCTCGCAACGGTTGATGACGCTGTCATTATTGGCTTCAACGTTCGTCCGAATGAGCAGGTTGCAAGCCTGGCCGATGAAGAGGGCGTGGAGATCAAGTACTACACGGTCATCTACCAGGCGCTTGAAGAGATCGAGGCCGCGCTCAAGGGCATGCTGAAGCCGATTTACGAAGAGGTTCAGCTTGGTACTGCCGAGATCTTGCAGGTGTTCAAGTCCGGTAAGTTCGGCAATATTGCCGGCTCGATCGTTCGGAAGGGAATTATCAAGCGCAACACGAGTGCCCGGCTTGTCCGTGACGGTGTTGTGGTTGCAGAAGACCTCAAGATCGAATCGCTTCGCCGCGAGAAGGATGACGTCACCGAGGTTCGTGACGGTTACGAGTGTGGTATCACGCTTGGCCACAAGGACATTCAGGTTGGCGACACCATCGAAACCTGGGAGATGCGCGAGAAGCCACGCGACTAGCGCTATTTCCAAGTAGTGCCGGCTCCCGCCCAAAAAGGTGGGAGCCGGTTTATTTTGCTAAATTTGAGGCCGGTTCTATTTTTGAGGAGGCCGCAGTGGCTGATATTAATCGCCAGCGTAAGGTGGAGGATCGGATTCAGCAGACGGTAGCTCGTTTGCTTGAACGTCGGATTAAGGATCCGCGTCTGGGTTTTGTGACGGTAACCGATGTTCGAGTGACGGGCGATTTGCAGCACGCCACGATTTTTTACACGGTGCTGGGCTCGGCGGACGAGGCTACCAAGAGCGCAAAGGCACTGGAGTCCGCTAAGGGGCTGATCCGTTCGGAGGTTGGCAAGGCCCTCGGTATTCGCCTCACGCCGACCATCGATTTCCAGGCTGATAGTTTGCCGCAGGCCGCAGCCGATATTGAAGAAGCCCTGCTAAGGGCGCGTAAGGCTGATGAAGAGCTCGCCCAAACCGCTAGGAACGCCAAGTATGCTGGCGAGGAGGATCCGTACAAGAGCGCTGAAGAAGAGTGAAGCAACGGCTGGATATGCCCCGCGCGCAGGTAAGCGCGGCTGATGGGCTCCTAATCGTGGACAAGCCCCAGGGTGTAACAAGTCACGACGTGGTTGGCGCGGTGCGCCGTTTGGCAGCAACCCGCAAGGTTGGACACGCGGGCACTCTTGATCCGATGGCCACGGGTGTTCTCGTACTTGGAATTGGGAAGGCAACCCGGTTGCTGACGTTCATTACCGGGGCAGACAAGGAGTATCACGCGCGGGTTCTACTCGGGGCCGCAACTGATTCGGATGATGCTGACGGGCAGGTTATTTCTACGCCGGGTGCGCGCGATTTGAGTGCCGAGCGAGTTGATGAGGCGCTTGCCTCCATGCGCGGTGAGGTCATGCAGGTACCGGCTAAGGTATCCTCGATCAAAGTTGGTGGAAAGCGTGCTCACGCCCTGCATCGCGAGGGCAAAGATGTGAATCTCGAGGCGCGCCCGGTCATGATTTCGCGTTTGGAACGCACCTCGGATTTGATGCCAACCCGGCTTAGTGACGGCACACCCGCTTTGGAGTTCGATCTGGCAGTGGAATGTTCAAGCGGTACTTACGTGAGGGCAATTGCTCGGGACCTCGGGGAAATGCTTGGCACCGGAGCGCATCTAACTGCGCTTAGACGCACCAGGGTGGGGAAGTGGACGCTAGATGAGGCCGTAACGTTAGATCGGCTCGCCAGCTTCGTTTCCAACCAGTGCGAACAGGATCCGCAACCGATTGACGTGCTTTCTTTGACAAAAGCAACAAGCCAGCAGTTTGGGAGCATCGAACTTACCGAATCCGAGGCTGAGGTGATGCGCCACGGTAACGCGACAAAGGTAGAGGTGCGCACTCCCGACGGGCAGATAACTGCTTGCACGTGGAAGGGAGAAGTCCGGGCGCTTTTGAAAAGAAGTGGAAAGAAGTATAAACCTGTGCTTGTATTTTCCACGGACCCACTGTGAAAACTGATGGAGGTAAACCCATGGATAATCCGATGAACGAGTTGGGGCTACGCGACATCTCTGCCGCGGGCCAAGAGAAGAAAACCTGCGGCTGCGGTGGGAAGGGCCACGGCGGCGGTGGTTGCGGATGCGGTGGTAAAGGTCGCGGTCATGGCCATGGACACGGTGGTGGACACGGCCATGGTGGTGGCGGTTGCGGATGCGGGCGTCGCAAGCAACCAGAACAGGCAAAGTAGTCTAGTTTTCCTACCATTTTTGGGAGTTGGCTTTAACTCATGGTGATGAGTGTGTGGCGCGGTCTTGCACAAGTACCCAAGGGATTGCGCACGATTGTAACGATTGGAAATTTTGATGGCGTTCATCGGGGGCACCAGCAGCTGATTCGTATGTGTGCGGATCTGGCAGGCAAGAAGGACGCGCTCGCAGTTGCTATCACCTTCTTCCCGCATCCGGTGCAGGTGCACTGTCCGGGGCGCAATCTGAAGCTCATCACCACGCTGGTAGACCGCTTGGACGCGCTTGCCGGATACGGTATTGATGCAACACTGGTACTCGACTATAACGAGGCGCTCTATTCGCAAACGCCGCGCGAGTTTATCTCAAGCATTAGTAAGGCTCTGGGTGTGCAGGGCATTGTGGTTGGCGAGGATATGAAGTTCGGTGCCGGTAATTCTGGCAACATCTCAACCTTGCGAGGCCTGAGTGAAGAGTTCGGCTTCGAAGTGATTACGCTTCCCGACATCGTCGATGAGAATGGCGCGCGCTGGTCTTCTTCCTGGGTGCGTGAGCTGTTACAGGAGGGCGAGGTGGCCGAGGCCGCTCGGGTTCTTGGGCGTCCGCATAGGATTCGTGGCGTTGTGAAGCACGGACATAAGCGGGGGCGCGAGCTTGGTTTTCCAACTGCAAATTTGGAGGAAGACTGCGACGGCGTGATTCCAGCTGACGGGGTATATGCCGGCTGGCTTACTCGCCAGGTGGCGGATGCGCCCGCAGGCGTGTTCTTGCCGGCGGCGATCTCGGTGGGCACGAATCCCCAGTTTGATGGGAATCATCGCACCGTTGAGGCGCACGTGCTTGGCCGCTCGGATTTGAACTTGTATGGCGAGAAGATCGCGGTTTCGTTTGTTAAGCGCCTGCGCGGCATGAAGAAGTTCGATTCAGTGGAAGAACTCCTTGAACAAATGGATGAGGACATTCGCGAGTCCGCATCCGTTCTGGGCGTAGCAGTTGCGGGCCGGGTGGATCCCAGCGCTGTTACGGCCGGTTAGGTGTCTAATATCACGGCGTAAAAGGCGCAGAATCTAGGGCCTGCGCCAGATGTTGACCAGACGCATGGTATCGTAAAGGTTGCCGTGAATCGGCCACGGACGCGTTATGCCCGGGTGAACAGGCCCCGGAGCGCCGTGCAACGAGATTATTAAGGAGAACCCATGGCCCTTTCTAAGGATGTCAAGGAACAGATCATCAAAGAGTACGCAACTCACGAGGGCGACACGGGTTCGCCCGAGGTCCAGATCGCGCTCTTGACGCAGCGTATTCGTGACCTCACTGAGCACTTCAAGACGCACAAGCACGATCACCACTCCCGCCGCGGTCTTATGCTGCTGGTTGGTAAGCGTCGTCGTCTGCTCGGCTACCTAGCCGATGTTGATATTGAGCGTTACCGCGCGCTGATTGCCCGTTTGGGTCTGCGCCGATAGCGTTTGGTGGCCCGACTCCCGCAGGGAGCCGGGCCTTCTTTTCCATATTAGGACATTTTGGCGCGAATAGCGCCCGATATTTTGAAGATAGTTGGACTGCCGCTTGGAGCGCGGTCCTCGGTAGTGGCTCCCGGAGCTTGTTTTCCGTGGGTCTCAATCGAAGGCCGGTCCGGGGCAGTCTCTAGTGAAAAGGAGATTTCCCATGATGGAGGGAGATGACATCACCGCAGTCGAAACCGTGATTGATAACGGTAAGTTCGGCAAGCGTGTGATTCGTTTTGAGACGGGCCGTTTGGCTCGCCAGGCCGCAGGCTCCGCGCTTGCGTACTTGGACGATGAGACCACGATTCTGTCGGCCACGACGGTTGGTAAGCACCCGCGCGACCAGTTTGATTTCTTCCCATTGACGGTTGACGTTGAGGAGCGCCAGTACGCGGTTGGTCGCATCCCGGGTGGTTTCTTCCGCCGCGAGGGGCGTCCGGGCGAGGAAGCCATTTTGGCTTGTCGTCTGATTGACCGTCCGCTTCGTCCCGCGTTTGTGAAGGGCCTGCGTAACGAGGTGCAGGTTGTGGGAACCGTGCTGGCTGTGAACCCGCAGGATCCCTACGATGTTCTTGCGATCAACGCCGCCTCGCTGTCCACGCAGATTTCGGGTCTACCGTTCTCTGGCCCGATCGGAGGCACGCGCCTGGCTTTGATTGATGGCCAGTGGGTTGCGTTCCCGCGTTATTCCGAGATGGAGCGTTCCACGTTCAACATCGTGGTTGCAGGTCGCGTTGTTGATGGCGATGTTGCAATCATGATGGTTGAGGCCGGTGGCGGCGACTCGATGATCGACCTCATCGAAAATGGTGGCACCACTCCGACGGAAGATGTTGTTGCTGACGGCCTTGAGGCCGCGAAGCCGGTGATCCGCCAGCTGTGCGAAGCACAGCGTGAGATTGCGCAGAAGGTTGGTAAGGAAACCGTTGAGTTCCCGCTGTTCCTCGACTATCAGGATGAGCACTACGATGCTGTTAAGGCTGCTGTTGAGGCTGATCTGGCCGAGGCTCTCACGATTGCAGAGAAGCTTAAGCGCGAGGATCGCATCGACGAGATCCAGCAGAAGATGCTTGAGGATCTTGCCGACAAGTTCGAAGAAGAGGAAGAGAAGGACCTAAAGGCTGCCTTCCGCGCGATCGAGAAGGAGCTCATGCGTGATCGCGTGCTGCGTCACGGTCAGCGTATTGATGGACGTACTCCCAGGGAGATCCGTTCGCTGGCAGCCGAGGTTGAGGTGCTTCCGCGCGTTCATGGTTCGGCTCTGTTCCAGCGCGGCGAAACCCAGATTATGGGCGTTACCACGCTGAACATGCTCCGCATGGAGCAGCAGCTGGATAATCTGTCGCCGCTACAGTCCAAGCGCTACATTCACCACTACAACTTCCCGCCGTACTCCACTGGCGAGACGGGCCGTGTGGGCTCGCCGAAGCGCCGCGAGATCGGTCACGGTGCACTTGCGGAGCGCGCCCTCGTTCCGGTTATTCCAAAGCGTGAGGATTTCCCGTACGCGATCCGTCAGGTGTCGGAGGCGCTTGGCTCGAACGGTTCGACCTCGATGGGTTCGGTTTGTGCGTCCACGCTGTCGCTCCTGCAGGCCGGTGTGCCGTTGCGTGCCCCGGTTGCGGGTATCGCAATGGGCCTCATTACCGGTGAGGTTGATGGTGAGCAGAAGGCTGTTACGCTAACCGACATTCTCGGTATTGAGGACGGCTTTGGCGACATGGACTTCAAGGTTACCGGTACTCGCGATTACATCACGGCGCTCCAGCTCGACACGAAGCTTGACGGCATCGATTCGCAGGTGCTCAAGGAAGCATTGGCGCAGGCTCGTGAGGCTCGCTTCGTGATTCTTGACCTCATCAACCAGGCTATTTCCGAGCCGGATGAGATGTCGCAGTTTGCCCCGCGCATTATTTCGGTTCAGGTTCCGGTTGACAAGATTGGAGAAGTCATTGGCCCGAAGGGCAAGATGATCAACCAGATTCAAGAAGACACCGGCGCGGACCTCACCATTGAGGATGACGGCACGGTTTACATTGCTGCCGAGACCGGCGAGGCCGCAAATGCAGCTCGTGACATGGTTAACGCCATTGCAAACCCGCAGCTTCCAGAAGTTGGCGAGCGCTACGTTGGCACGGTCGTTAAGACCACTTCGTTTGGCGCGTTCGTTTCGCTCACGCCGGGCAAGGACGGCCTGCTCCACATTAGCCAGGTACGTCGCCTAGTAGGTGGCAAGCGCATTGATTCTGTTGATGATGTGCTTTCCGTTGGCCAGCAGATTGAGGTTGAGATCGCTGAGGTTGATGATCGCGGCAAGCTTTCGCTACACGCGGTTATTGAAGGCGAAGCGGCCGAGGCCGCCAATCAGAGCGAAGAAGATGGCGAACAGCGCGAAGAGAAGCGCTCGGAGCGTCGTCGCTCGAACAACAACCGTCGTCGCCCCCGCACGCGTACGCGTAAGGGCCAGGAAGACTAGTATTGTCCAGCGAAGCGCGGGGAGTGCCGGTGCATTCCCCGCGCTTTGTTTATGCCGCTTTTGATTTTCTATATGCTTGGGCTTGTAGTCTCGATTGGAGGGCGAAATGCGCCGTTATACTGATTTTTTTGTGATGCTTGCACTGTTGGTGCTAGATTTCTTGGTCGCAGTGATCATGTGGAACACCGTGGACGATACGTTAAATCCTAGTTCGGCATCGCTGGCGTACATGATCATGAGCCTGACTCTGATTGCGATTCCAGGCATAGCAATGGCCGGCGGGCTAGCTCTTGGAAGGGCCACGTGGAATTTGGCGCCACGCTCGTTCTATCTGGTGGTGCTGGTGGGCGCGGGTCTTGCAGCAGGCCTAACCTGGGTCGCCTCGTTGGCACTGGCAGGCGCAGATGTGGTGGTTTCTCTTGGCAACGCAGTTTTTGCGATGGTCGTACTGGCGGTCGCATCATTGGTTGGCTTGATTCTGGGTCTGACGGGAGCTGTCCCAACAGCGAAGGTACTGGGTGCGTCGTTGAAAGAGTCCGCTAAGGGTGATGAGACCGCGAGCTCGGTTGCTAAAGCGCCTGCAGCCTCCCCGAATCGCGAGATCGTTGATCCGGCAGATCAGAATGAGAGCGGTGCTACGCCGCGCATGCAAACTCCGGGAACAGCTGCGAGCGCCTCGCCGCGCAAGGTGATTGGCGGGGATGATGAGGCGGTAGATCCAGTTGAGGACAAGCCGAGCCTGTAGGCGTTGAAGTATCAGTTGTAATAGTTGGATAGGATTTCGCGGGTGCTTGAGGATTTTGATCTTCCGCTGGTTTCTTCTGCCGATGGGCGCGCATCGATCACGTTGCTTGACGATGAGACTTTGATTCAGCGAACGATTTTGCCTGGCGGTGTTCGCGTTTTGTCCCAGCACGTACCGGCGCAGCGTTCCGTTTCGCTGTCGGCGTGGTGCCCGGTGGGCTCTCGTGATGAGCAGCCTGCGCAGGCGGGATCTACGCATTTCTTGGAGCACCTGCTGTTCAAGGGCACGCCCACGCGCTCGGCGCAGGATATTGCGAATGCGTTTGACGCGGTGGGTGGCGAGTCTAACGCGGCAACAACGAAGGAATACACGTACTACTGGGCGCGGACATTGGCGGAGGATTTGCCGATGTCTGTGGCAGTGCTGATGGACATGATGTCTTCATCTTTGCTGGATGAGGCCGAGTTTGAGCGCGAGCGGGGCGTGATTCTAGACGAACTAGCGATGGGTAACGACGACCCGGTTGAGATCGTGCATGAGAACTTCGCGCAGGCGATTTATGGCGATCACCCCCTGGGTCGCCCTATAGGTGGTTCGATTGAGACGGTTTCGGCTGCTCAGCGTGATGCAGTGGTGGGTTACTACCACGAGAAGTACAGGCCGTCCTCGCTTGTGATCGTCGCGGCGGGAGCTGTTGATCACGCGGAGCTGTGCGAACTGGTTGGCGGAGCGCTAGCTGAGGCGGGCTGGAATTTAGATCCGGCCGCGGTGCCTGTGTCTACGCGCATCTCTAATCAGCCGGCACCGGTTTTTGAAGTTCGCGAGGTTCAAAGGGAAAAGCCGGGGGAGCAGGCTCACGTTCTTCTGGGTGGCCGTTCAATTACTGCTAATGACGATCGCCGTCCGGCGATGGCCGTGCTCCTGAGCGTTTTGGGCGGGTCGATGTCCAGCCGATTGTTCCAAGAGATCCGCGAGCGCCGCGGGCTTGCATACACTACGTATGCGTTTGACACGGCGTACGTCGACTACGGCCACTTTGGGATGTATGCGGGTTGCGCGCCAAAAAATGTGGATTTGGTGGAGCAACTCATGCGTGAGCAGCTGGAAGATCTTGCCACTGCCGGCCCAACTGATGCAGAGCTCGCCCGAGTGAAGGGGCAGTTGCGTGGGGCGATGGCACTTGGATTGGAAGATTCTGGTGCTCGCATGGCGCGTTTGGGGCGTGCCGAGGTGGTTCACGGCAGGTTCATCCCGCTGGAGCTCACTCTGTCGCGTATTAATGCGATCACGAGCGGCGACGTGGCTGATCTGGCTCAGTTCTTGCTGGATCAGCCCGCGTGCAGATCCGTTGTGATGCCCATTTAGTGGCCTGTTGTCGAGGAAGTTTGGGCATAAAGATAGGGTGTTGTCATGGTTAAAGTTGCGGTGATTGGTGCAAAGGGCCGGATGGGCTCGACTGTGTGTGCAGCGGTCGAGGCTGCCCCGGACTTGGAGGTCGTGGCCAGACTTGATGCGGGCGACGCAGTTGACGAGCAGTCGCTTGACGGAGCTAGCGTGGCTGTAGTATTCACGGTTCCGAGCGTGAAGTTGCAAAACGTTCTTGACCTGTTGGCTGCGGGGGTTCACGCGGTGGTAGGCACGTCCGGTTGGACAGATGACGAGCTGGATCAGGTGCGCGCGGCTCAGCAGTCGAGCTCCGCGAACGTGTTTATTGCACCGAACTTCGCTCTGTCGGCTGTTTTGGCGATGGAGTTCGCTGCAAAGGCTGCGCCCTTGTTCGAGTCGGTTGAAATCGTGGAGATGCACCATCCAAATAAGGTTGATGCTCCCTCGGGCACTGCGGTTGCAACCGCGCAGAAGATTGCGCAGGCGAGGAGGCACGCAGGCTGTGAGCCAATGCCGGATGCGACGCAAACCGACCCGCAGGGTGCACGCGGCTCGCGCTACAGTGGCGTGCCGGTGCATGCTTTGCGTTTGCGAGGAATGACGGCCACCGAAGAGGTCCTCCTGGGTAATCCCGGTGAAGTGCTAACCATCAGAACCGACTCTTTTGACCGTGCGTCATTCATGCCGGGCGTGTTGCTAGCCGTGCGCAATATTGCCGATACCCCGGGCGTAAAGGTTGGCCTGGAGCATTTGCTTGACCTGTAGATTGGGTACGAATTTTGGATAGGTTTCACCACAAGAGCGCCCTCAATGCGGACCGGTCGGTGCGTCCAAGCACTGTGGACGACGCCCCTGCGATTGCACGCATCCAGGCTGAAGGGATGCTGGAGTCGTTGGCGCAGGGCATTGATGGAAAGCTTGATCCCCAGGTTGGCGCCGTGCTGAATGAGGGGGCCATGGCGGCCACATGGAAGAAGTCGATAGCGTCTCCTCCCGCGCCCGGATTTAGGATCCTCACAGCGTTGGATTCCCACCTCGTGGCCGGTTTTGCAGGGGCTGTGCCTGCCGAGCCTGTACCGGGTGTAGAAGGGTTGGACGAGCCGGGCATCGAGATCATCGCGCTGGAGGTGGATCCTGATCATAGGGGAGAGGGCCATAGGTCGAGGCTCTTGGCGGCGCTTTCAGATTTAGCACAAGACGATGGTGCGAAGAATATCCGCGTGTGGATTGTGGCGGGGGATGGCCAGAAGATCCGTTTCTTTCAGGAGGCCGGTTTTGGGCCGGCCGGCATTTTACGCAAGCTGGAGGTTGGCCCACACCGCGTGGTTGAACACCTGTGGTGGGCAAAGTTTTAGCCAATCATTCTAATCTTCGGTTCAAGTAGCGGACACGTGCTGGCTTTCAAAACTGTGATGGCTAGCATGGCATTATGAGCGAAGTTAAGCACCCGATTGGTCAGCAGTCCGTAGCGATGGTCACGCCGTTCCACGAGGACGGCTCTTTGGATATTGATTCCACGCAGCGCCTGGCAAAGCACCTGGTTGATTCAGGCACCGACTGTGTTCTCATTTCCGGTACTACCGGCGAGGCTCCCACAACGTATCAGCCGGAGAAGAATGATCTGACTGATGCGGTTGTTGAAGCCGTGGGTGAGCGCGCATTTGTACTTGCAGGTGCGGGGTCAAATGACACGGCTCACGCGGTGCGTATAGCGGTGAATGCGCAGGAACACGGTGCGGATGGACTGTTGGTGGTCTCCCCGTACTACAATCGTCCGTCCCAGAGGGGTCTGCGCGCGCACGTTGACGCAATCCTTAGTGAAACCACGCTTCCCGTGGTCCTCTATGACATTCCGGGACGCACCGGCCTCGCGTTTTCAGATGAAACGTTGGACTACTTTGCGGCCAATGACCGTATCGTCGCGGTGAAGGATGCCACGGGTAAGCCGGAGCAGGCGATTAAGCGGATGAACCGCACGGGGATCGCCTACTACTCGGGTGATGACGGCTTGAACTGCATGCTGATGGCGCAGGGGGCTTCGGGCATCATTTCGGTAGTTGGCCACGTTGCGGGTGCTTTCTTCAGGCAACAGATTGATGCGATTAACGAGGGCGATGTTGCTACGGCAAGGAACATCCAACGCTTGCTAACGCCGCTCATTGATTCGATCATGGGTGGAGGTCAGGGCGCCGTGATGGCAAAGGCCGCGTTGCACATGATGGGGATCATCGAAAGCGATCGCTTGCGTTTGCCGCTCGTTCCCGCCTTGGATGAAGAGCTAGACCGCATGCGCCGCGCGATGGAGGATCTGGAGCTTTTGTGAGTGGATAGCCGCCTCGGCTAACTCGTGGCACAATTGAAGCATGATGTCTTTATACGATGCTCTTCCGAAGCCACCGAATCTAGAACCTGATACTTTACGCGTTGTTCCTTTGGGAGGGCTAAAGGACATCGGCCGTAACATGACGGTTTTTGAGCTGAACGGACAGCTTCTGATTGTTGATTGCGGCGTGCTGTTTCCTGAAGAGATTCAGCCGGGCGTGGATCTGATTTTGCCGGATTTCAGTTACATTGAGGATCGCCTGGATGACGTTGTGGGGTTGGTGCTAACTCACGGGCATGAGGACCACATCGGCGCTGTCCCGTACCTGCTGAAGCTACGCAACGATATTCCAGTTTACGGTTCTGAGCTGACTCTTGCCTTTGTACGTCCCAAGCTGGATGAGCATCGGATTGAGGGATTCAATCTGAACGAGGTTGCTGAGGGCGATCGCGTGAAGCTCGGCGGATTCGACCTTGAGTTTGTGTCGGTTACGCACTCGATTCCAGACGCCCTCGCGGTGTTTATCCGTACGACGGCGGGTACTGCCTTGATTACCGGCGACTTCAAGATGGATCAGCTACCTCTCGACGGTCGTTTGACGGATTTGCGCGCATTCGCCCGATTTGGAGAGGAAGGCGTGGACCTGTTCCTGGTTGATTCAACCAACGCGGAGGTGCCTGGTTTTGTAACTCCCGAGCGTGAGATTGGTCCGGTACTAGAGGATGTATTCCTGCATGCCACGGGGCAGATAGTGGTGGCCTCGTTTGCGTCTCACGTGCACCGCGTGCAGCAGGTGTTTGACGCCGCCGTGATGACGGGCCGCAAGGTCGCACTGATTGGGCGGAGCATGGAACGTAACATGCGGATCGCTTCCGAACTTGGATTCTTAGATATTCCCGATGATGTGATTGTCACCAGCAAGCAGATCGCGCAGCTCGAACCCGAGCAACGGGTGTACATGGCTACGGGATCGCAGGGTGAGCCGATGGCGGCCCTAGGGCGGATTGCGCGTGGCACACACCGTTTTGTGGAGGTAGGTCCCGGCGATACGGTGGTATTCGCCTCCTCGCTTATTCCGGGTAATGAGAATTCTGTTTACCGCGTGATTAACGGGCTTACCAGACTGGGTGCAAAGGTGGTGCACCAGGCAAACGCGAAGGTTCACGTGTCGGGCCACGCTGCGGCAGGAGAGCTCCTGTACTGCTACAACATTATTCAACCGAAGAATGTTATGCCGATCCACGGCGAGGTTCGCCACCTGGTTGCCAATGGCGCCCTGGCGGTGAAAACCGGTGTGCCGGCAAGCAACGTGATGCTAGCTGAGGATGGCGTGGTGGTCGACCTGAAAGACGGGGAGGCCAGCGTGGTTGGCGCTATTCCTTGCTCCTACATTTACGTGGATGGGCGCAGTGTGGGCGACCTGGATGAGTCCGAGCTACAGGATCGCCGCGTCCTCGGATCTGAAGGTTTCATCTCAATCTACGCGGTTGTGGATCTGGAACACGAAATGATTTTGTCCGGCCCAACTATTAAATCGGTGGGAATGGCCGAAGAAGATTCCGTATTTGAGGAGATCGAACAGGACGTTAAGGATGCGCTGGCTACCGCGCTCGAAGATCCTGAGGCTGACACGTACTCGTGCCAGCAGGCCATGCGCCGTGTGATTGGACGCTGGGTGGGGCGCAAGTTGCGTAGGCGTCCAATGATTGTCCCCGTTGTAGTAGAGCAGTAGGAGGGGCCTTGGCGCGCTTTTTGTCAACTGAGCCGGTGGTTTTGAACCTGCCGATCGCTATTGAAAAGCTCCCCGAGCGCGGCTCTATGATCCCCGCGCGTTCGGCACTTTCCAGCCCGGGTGGAGGGTACCTGGGCATGGTTGCAGTGGCGAACATGGGTGTTGTTACAGGCATGTTGTCAATGCTTGGCACAGGCCCGAACTCCTACATGATACGCAAGGATCTTGAAGGAAATGGGGTTCAGGTTTTGACCAGCGAAGTGATGGGTGACATTGGCGTGTCAATCCAGCTGGTTGAGGATGAGGGTGACAACACGGTCATAGTTTCCGCAGGCGTAGAATCTGACCTGCAACTCGATCAGATTGAGCAGATCGAGCTGGAAGATGGCGACGTCCTACTCGTGCACGGATCGGTGATAAGCGGTGGCGAAGCCGGGCAGCGTTTCGCAAGCTGGGTGAACAGTATTGATCCGAAGGTGAAGGTGGTGCTGGCTCCCTCGCCAATGATCGACACCATCGAATCGCATTTGTGGGAGCCGATGCTTCAGCGCGCCGACGTTTTGACCATGAACCTGCGCGAGGCCGGCCTCCTGCCGCGGATCCTGAAGCAAGCTGATCCTTCGCGCATGTTGGAAGACTACTTGAAGCCGGATTGCGTTCAGGTCACGCGAATGGGATCCCTCGGTTGTCAGTACCGCGAGGGTGTGGCTGGTCAGTTGAAACAGGTGCCGGCGTACGCAACGCAGTCGGTGGATACCTCTGGTGTGGGTAACGTGCACATCGCGGTGATGTGCGGCGCTTTGGTGCGTGGCCAGGACATGCATCGCGCACTCTCAATGGCAAACGCCGCTGGTGCCGTGATGGTCTCGCACGCCTATGCGTTCCCCGTGCCAACAATGCGTGAGATTGCCGACGTCATGACGTTCGGTGGGGATAATGGCGGCGAGTCGTCTTAGCAAAAACCGTCGTTGCGATAGCGTGGAATTACTATGCCTAAGAGTCCAGCATCAAATCGCGGGGGCAGTTCCGCGCGTAAATCAAATAAGGCTAAGAAGTCAGCGACCTCGAGCCGTTCGCCTCTGATGGAAATGTTCATTTCTATGGGGCGGGGTGTGGCGAACGCGTGGCGCGGCTTCTTGTCGATTGATGCGCAGTTGCGCCGCGATGGCCTTGCGTTCGTGCTACTTGCTTTGGCTGCGGTTTTCGCGCTTCGCGAGTGGTTCCATATTTCCGGTAGCGCGGGTGCCTTCCTCCACCACGTGGCGGCGGGTGCCGTCGGTATTTTCTCGGTGGTAGTGCCGATTGCGCTCGTGTGGTGGGCCGTTGAGCTCTTCCGTGCCCGCACGCATAACCGCTTGCCGCACCGGTTTGCAGGAAGTTTAGGAGTATCGATCGCTCTAACCGGCCTCGTGCATGTAACTAGCGGAAATCCGCGGATACAAGATTTCAATTTGATTGAAGAGGCCGGCGGCGTGCTCGGCTGGTTTATGGGGTATCCGCTGGCAACACTGCTGTCTGCCTGGGGCGGGGCAATCATGCTGTTGTTGCTGTTTGCCTATTCGATTTTGGTGTATACGCAAACGCCGGTGAAGGAAGTCCCGCAGCGGATCCAGTCCCTCTTCGACCGGATTTCGCGCCGGAGCGAAGGTGACAAAAAGAACGGCCGAATCGACTCTTACGACGCGGATGAGCCGTTTGTTAGCCCCAACGTTTCTTCGCCGGACCTC
Source organism: Actinomyces urinae (assembly GCF_900119695.1). GTDB lineage: Bacteria > Actinomycetota > Actinomycetes > Actinomycetales > Actinomycetaceae > Gleimia > Gleimia urinae. The sequence continues at coordinate 389,358 of NZ_LT632547.1, read as the reverse complement.
GAAGCATTTGAGGAGTCGCAAGAGTCCGACTTCTACGAGGAGTCTCCGTCTTACGAGACGCAGCTCATCGAACCGCAGGTCTACGAGAGCGCGGATGAAACGACCCTCATGCCGGCTGGCTCCAATGATCTTCCCGCCACAACCGCGATGGAGCTGGAAGACGGTGCGGTTTATAACCTTCCCTCCGATGATCTATTGATTAAGGGCCCGCCGCACAAGAAGCGTTCAGCTGCGAACGATTGGGTTGTGGGGGCGTTGCAAAGCACGCTGGACGAGTTTGGCGTGGACGCGAGGGTCACTGGTTTTTCGCGCGGTCCAACGGTTACCAGGTACGAGGTGACGTTGGGCGCGGGCGTGAAGGTGGAGCGCATCACGCAGCTGGAGAAGAACATTCGCTACGCGGTTGCTTCTTCGGAGGTACGCATTCTGTCGCCTATCCCCGGTAAGTCAGCGATTGGCGTGGAGATTCCAAACACGGATCGAGAGACCGTGGCACTCGGTGACGTTCTCCGGTCTGGCGCCGCCCGTAGTGACGACCATCCGCTGGTTGTTGGCGTTGGTAAGGACGTCGAAGGTGGATACGTGGTCACCAACATCGCCAAGACTCCGCACTTGCTGGTCGCAGGCGCTACCGGTTCGGGTAAGTCTTCGTTTGTTAACTCCATGATCACGTCGATTATGATGCGCGCAACCCCTGCCCAGGTGCGCATGATTTTGGTTGATCCTAAGCGTGTGGAGCTCACCATCTACGAGGGTATTCCGCACCTCATAACGCCGGTTATCACCAACCCGAAGAAGGCGGCAGAGGCCCTCGAATGGGTGGTGAAAGAGATGGATCACCGCTACGACGACCTCGAAAAGTTCGGATTTAAGCACGTCGATGACTTCAACAAAGCCATCTTGGCTGGGCAAGTGGAGCTTCCGGCAGGCTCAGAGCGCAAACTTGCGCCCTACCCATACCTACTCGTTGTGGTGGACGAGCTTGCCGACCTCATGATGGTGGCCCCGCGCGATGTTGAGGCCTCGATTCAGCGAATCACGCAGCTGGCACGTGCCGCAGGTATCCACCTCGTTTTGGCCACGCAAAGGCCTTCGGTAGACGTTGTTACCGGCCTTATCAAGTCGAACATTCCATCACGTCTGGCGTTCGCCACGTCCTCAATGCAGGATTCGCGCGTCATTTTAGACCAAGGCGGTGCTGAAAAACTCATCGGCAAAGGCGACGCCCTCTACCTTCCGCAAGGGGCAGGCAAGCCAAAACGCGTGCAGGGCGCGTGGGTGACTGAATCGGAGATTCGCGACGTTGTCGAACACGTCAAGGAACAGATGAAGCCCGTCTATCGCGAGGACGTCATTGTCCCTGCGAAGAAGCGCCAGATTGCGGACGACATTGGCGACGACCTCGAAGATCTGCTGCAGGCGGCAGAACTTGTGATCTCGACTCAGCTTGGTTCTACTTCGATGTTGCAACGCAAGTTGCGGATTGGCTTTGCGCGCGCTGGCCGCTTGATGGATTTGCTGGAGTCACGCGAAATTGTGGGTCCTTCAGAGGGGTCAAAGGCGCGTGAGGTGCTGGTACCCCCAGAAGAGTTGCCTCGAGTGTTGGCCATGCTGCGCGGCGAGGACGTTCCAACCGATACTATTGAAGAAGAATCAGAGGATGCCTGGGAACTGACAGGTAGAGCGTAGGAGTCGCGATGAATAGGGCGCAGATGGATGACAACGTCTCGCGTGTACACGAGGGCGAGAACATTTGGAATCTACCGAATGTTTTGACAATGGTCCGTCTTGTACTGGTCCCGGTTTTTATCATTCTGGTTCTGAACGGCTCGGTTGGCGCCATGTGGGCGGCCCTGGTGGTGTTCATTGTTGCTGCATTTACCGACCTGTATGACGGCAAGATTGCGCGCGAACGCGGTCTCGTGACTGATTGGGGCAAGATTTGGGATCCGATTGCCGATAAAGCACTAACACTCGGCGCGTTCGTGGTTTTATCAATCGCGGGTCTTGTTCCCTGGTGGTTCACAGCGATAGTGGCGGCGCGTGAGCTGGGGATTACATGGATGCGCTCCAGGTTGTTGAAACGCGGCGTAGTGGTTGCCGCGAATTCGGGCGGCAAGGCCAAGACCGTGTCACAAATGTTCTTAATCGTATTCCTGCTATTTCCCTGGGACTCGGTATCAGGTGTTAACAACGCCCTGTTTGATGTGACAGGTCTTGCGGTGGCGCGTTGGATTTTGATCGCTATTGCTCTGTTCCTAACCGTCTGGTCAGGCCTGCAGTATGTGATTGCTGCGGTAAAGATGAAGAAGTAACGCGCGTTTCAAACTGTGGAGAGGTATACGCCACTTTTGGGTTCGGAATATATTCTTGCGCCATCTGGTTTACCTTGATATGACGGCAAATAGTCTCGTTCCGCATTCGATACCTGGAGGTAGTGTGGGCAGTACCGCATCCACAAAGAGGGCTCCCTTACTGCGGGAGGGTGATGAAGCAAGGTACGGTACAGGTATGCAGAACAAAAGTGATACCAAGCCGCTCCTGAGGGAGCAGATTGGTGACGTTTTGCGCCAAATTCGCCGCACCCAAGGACGCACCCTTAGGGAGGTTTCTGCGGATGCGAAAGTCTCACTCGGATACCTATCAGAGGTTGAGAGGGGCCAGAAGGAAGCTTCTTCAGAACTCCTGATTGCGATTTGCGGGGCTCTTGGCGTACCACTTGCACTGGTGTTGCGCGAAGTTGCCAGCCGTATTGCTGCCCTGGAGTTTGTGGACGTCCCGACGGCTACTCCGGCTGCGCTGGTGGACGGTAGCTTGAGTGACCGGATCACGTTGTTGAGTTGATTGCATGACTGTCTCGGAGTTTTGGAAGAGCATCGAAGCCGTCTTTGGATCCTGCTACGGCAGGTCTATCGTTGGTGACCTCTTCCTGCCAAAACTGGGTGGTACTGCCGAGCAGGCGCTGATGAGTGGTTTGGATCCCGAAGTCATTTGGGATGAGTTGATCAGAGAAACCGACATGGGTGAAGAAGCCCGCTGGGTACACAGACGCGAGAAGGCTCTAAGGTAACTAGCCCGGGCTGTCCTCGAAAGGGTCCATACTTGCGCGCTCTAGAACACAGGTCGTGGGACCGGATTGAGTTTATTTACAATCCGCAGGCTGGAAATCGGCTAATTCGGCGCAATGTGGGCGTTGTTGCTAGTAAACTTGCCGAGATTTTCCCGTACGCTCACGTTCGTATCAGTCCAACTACTGGACCGGGGGATGCAACTGATCTTGCGCGCTCGGCCGTAAAAGAGAGTGGAAGCGACGTCCTCGTTGTCGTCGCAGGCGGTGATGGCTCCGTATCTGAGGCCGCCAATGGTCTGATCGGCTCCGAGGCGTCCATGTTGGTTTTGCCCTTCGGATCCGGAAATGACCTCGCCCGCACACTCTATGGTAGGCGGACGGTGACGCCAACCATGATCCTGGATGCGTTCAAACAGGAAGGCGCGTTTTCTGCTCCAATGGACGCCCTACACGTTTCGGGAAGCGTGAGGGATATCCGCGGCGCGCAGGTGCCCGAGTTTTCTTACTACAGCGTTAATGTCATTTCGATAGGACTGGATTCTAAAGTTGCAATCACAGCGGATAAGATCCAGCGCAAGATCCCGAACAGCTTGGGTATGAGCTACATGATCGGGATTGTGAACGCGCTTTCATCTGACCGTTCTTGGCGCATGCGAGCCACGATGGAACGTGATGGAAAGCGGGATGCGGTAGAGCGTGATTACGTTCTGTGTGCTATCGGTAACGCCCAGTATTACGGCGGCGGGTTCTTGCCGCACCCGGATGCAAAGATTAATGATGGCCTTGCGAACATTTTGACTGCGCGTCCGTTAAAGATTCTTGAGATAGCGAAGTTGCTGGGTAAGTTCCGACGTGGAGAAACGATCCCTGCAGGCGTCGCCACGTACGAGCAGGCTTCGTCTTTCTTGATAGAGGCTGTGGATAGCGAACTGGTACTTACGTTGGATGGCGAAGGCTACTTTGCGGACAGCGTTCGTGTAGACAATGTGCCAAATGCGCTGTCTGTAGCGCTGCCGTGCAGCTGGGGGATCCCGCCAGCTTTTCAAGCAAACTGAGGCAGTTCGGACAGGAGGAATCCGGCAACGCAGCCGCACGGCGGGCCACGAAATAGTGGCATAGATCCCAACGCCGCCTCGCGCGTCGAAGTGTCGAACACGTGTTCGGCAGTTAAGCTTGTGCACAGGTCATGCTCGCTTGGGTGCATCCACATCCAGGTGCTTTTCAAAAAGGATGTCCGTGGTCGGCCATAGCATGATTTACGTACCCGGAGAGGGAACACGTTTTTTCGACCAGCCCGGTAAAACGCGCGGAGAGCGCAGGATCTTGAAGGAGCTTAAATGGCCGTTGCACCCGATCGAAATAAGGCATTGGAACTTGCCCTGAGTCAGATTGATAGGCAGTTTGGTAAGGGTTCAGTTATGCGACTGGGGGACGATAGCCGTCCAGCAGTCAAAGTTATCCCTACGGGTTCGTTGGCGCTCGACGTAGCGCTTGGTGTTGGCGGTCTTCCGCGGGGTCGTGTAATCGAGATTTACGGTCCGGAGTCGTCTGGTAAGACCACGGTGGCGCTACACGCGGTTGCTTCTGCTCAGAAGGCCGGTGGAAACGCTGCGTTTATTGACGCGGAGCACGCTCTGGATCCCGAATATGCAAAGAAACTTGGGGTCGATACCGATGCGCTCCTAGTGTCGCAACCAGATACTGGCGAACAGGCCTTGGAAATCGCAGACATGCTGATCCGTTCGGGCGGTATTGACATCATCGTTATTGACTCTGTTGCCGCTTTGGTCCCGAAGGCGGAGATCGAGGGCGAGATGGGTGACTCGCACGTGGGTTTGCAGGCTCGCCTTATGTCGCAGGCGCTACGTAAGATTACGGGTGCGCTATCTGCCACGGGAACCACGGCTATCTTTATCAACCAGCTGCGCGAGAAGATTGGCGTATTCTTTGGGTCGCCGGAAACCACTACGGGCGGCAAGGCACTTAAGTTCTACGCGTCGGTGCGTATTGATGTGCGTCGTATCGAGACACTAAAAGAGAAGGGCAACCCGGTTGGTAACCGTACGCGCGCAAAGATCGTGAAGAACAAGATGGCGCCGCCGTTCAAGCAGGCGGAGTTCGATATCCTCTACGGCCTCGGTATTTCGCGTGAAGGTTCCATCATTGATATGGGTGTGGAAACCGGCATTGTTAAGAAGTCGGGCTCTTGGTTCACATACGGTTCGGATCAGCTTGGGCAGGGTAAGGAGAACGTTCGTACGTTCTTGAAAGATAATCCGGAGCTTGCCGACGAAATTGAGCATCGCATCCTTGTGGAGCTTGGTATTAGGCAAGAGGAAGCCCCCGCAGCTTCAAACGCTCAGGCTGATGATGCGCAGGCCGATAAAGGTGGTAAGAAAGCCAGCGCAAAAATTGATCCTGCTGAAGACGCCGGATTCTAATGGTTTCTTTCTACGATCCAGATGAGGGTCGCAAGAAGAAACGTATGGACTTCGAAGCGGCCCGGAAGCGTCGCGAGAAGCGACGCGAATGGGCCGCGAACCTGGAAGGCGAGCATGCTGTTTCGGCGGCAAAAGAGGCCGCTCTAAAGCAATTGGACAGGCAGGACCGTTCTCGCGGCGAACTGGTCAGCAAACTAAAAGAACGCGGTTTTCCACTTGAATCCATAGAGGTTGCTATAGACAGGCTGGAAGAGGCCGGTTTGGTGGATGACGAACGTTACGCGAGGATGCTGGTACGCACCCGGTTCAGTGAGCGTGGCCTCGTTGGCAGAGCTCTTGTAGAGCAGTTGCGCAAGAAACAGATTCCGCCTGCAATTATCGATGTTGCCCTGGAAGAAGTTGAACACGTTTCACTAGAAGAATCAGCGCGTGAGATAGTCGCTCGCCGCGCCCGGGCGATGTTAGGTTTAGAAAAACAACAGCAGGTGCGTCGCCTCACTTCCATGTTGGCGCGTAAAGGCTACCCATTGAATGTGTGCTACTCCGTAGTGAATCAGATTTTGCAGGAGCTAGATGCAGATGAAGATGAATGATGCAGAACTCCGCGAGAGCTGCACAAGTACTCTCGCGGAGCCAAATCTTCTAGATGCGAGTGCGATTAGCAGTACGGATGGCGTTCTCGCGGGCTTATCAGGTGATCACCCAGACAGTATGGCGTTTGCCTCTCAGATAGTTGAAAAGCTCACCTCCAAAGGCCATTCGGTAGCCACCGCCGAGTCGCTAACAGCTGGTCTAGTTAGCGCGGCCATTGCAGATATACCGGGTGCATCTAACTGTCTGTGTGGGGGCGTAACCACCTACCAGACGCATACTAAGGCAAGCGTTCTTGGCGTTGATGATGGTCTGCTACAGGCTAATGGTCCGGTAGATCCGGGTGTCGCACTCCAAATGGCAGCTGGAGTAGCGCGTCTATTTGGCTCAACCTTCGGCGTGGCAACAACCGGTGTTGCTGGGCCAGGGCCTGCGGAAGGGCACCCGGCCGGAACCGTGTACGTCGCGGTGTGGTCGCCCGCCCGATCTAACGCAGTCTTGTACCACTTTGAGGGAAGTCGAGCGAGCGTGAGAGCTCAGGCGGCCGAGGCCGCTCTAGCAGAGCTTTTGAAGCTCCTCTAGAGTGTATGCGAGGCTGCCGGTAGCCTTGCAGTACACAGTTTGAACCGGCTGCATGTCTCTCCTTTGTGATTGGTAACAATCCTACCGGTGTTCTCGGGTATTTCTAGGCGGTTCTGAGGCCAATCACGCAGGCCTCGGTTCGTTACTTTCATGCCGATTAACTACAATCTTGAACGATGAATACTACGCCACGCACTTATTTGATTCGCACGCTCGGATGCCAGATGAATGTCCACGACTCAGAGCGTATGGCCGGCCTGCTTGAAACCGAGGGGTACGTGCCAGTTGAGACCGTCCCGCAGGCGGCGGCGCGCGCCACTGAAGCGGGTGATGGGGGAGCCGATGTTGTTGTGATTAACACCTGCTCGGTTCGCGAGAATGCCTCCAACCGCCTGTTTGGTAATCTCGGTCAGCTTGCGCAGGTTAAGCGGGAGCGCCCTGACATGCAGATTGCGGTGGGCGGATGTTTAGCACAGCAGATGCGTGCAAAGGTAGTTGAGCGAGCTCCGTGGGTGGACGTGGTGTTCGGTACGCATAATATTGACGTGCTCCCTGCGCTGCTACGCCGGGCAGAGCACAATCGCAAGGCTGCGGTGGAGATTGAAGAATCGCTCAAGGTGTTTCCATCCACACTGCCCACTAAACGCGAGTCGGTCTACTCAGCCTGGGTTTCTATCTCGGTGGGTTGCAACAACACCTGCACTTTTTGCATCGTCCCGCATTTACGAGGCAAGGAGCGCGACCGCAGGCCAGGAGAGATTCTGGCGGAGGTCGAGGCGGTAGTTGCCCAGGGCGCGGTTGAGGTAACGCTTCTGGGACAAAATGTGAACTCGTACGGAGTTAGCTTTGGTGAGCGCGGCGCATTTGCTGATCTGCTACGCGCGGTTGGGCGCGTTGAGGGATTGGAGCGCGTGCGCTTCACAAGCCCGCACCCTGCGGCATTCTCTGACGATGTGATTGCGGCTATGGCGGAGACTCCGACGGTTATGCCGAGCCTGCACATGCCGTTGCAGTCCGGATCAGACCGTGTACTGCGAATGATGCGTCGCTCGTACCGGCGCGCAAAGTTTGAGGGAATTTTGGAGCGCGTGCGTGAGGCGATCCCTGACGCGGCGATCACCACGGACATTATTGTGGGATTCCCCGGCGAGACCGAAGAGGATTTCCAGCAGACTCTAGAGGTTGTTGAGAAGGCGCGGTTTAGCTCCGCCTTCACTTTCCTCTACTCGCCGCGCCCCGGCACCCCGGCAGCTGATATGGAAGATCAGGTGCCTCACGAAGTTATGCAGGACCGTTATGAGCGCCTCGTTGCGCTACAGGAGCGGATCACAACCGAGGACTCGAAGAAGTTTGAGGGCCGCGAGGTCGAGGTTTTGATTGTGGAGGATGGCGGCCGTAAAGATGGGGTACGCAATCGCGTGTCGGGTCGCGCCCGTGACAACCGGCTCGTCCACCTATCGCTTCCCGATGGCATCCACTACGGCAAGCAGTTGCGTCCGGGAGATATGGTGCGCGCAGTGGTGACGCACGCGGCTCCGCACCATTTGGTTGCAGATTCAGGCGTACAAGGTGGCATGTTTGAGATCATTCCAACTCGTGCGGGCCAAGTGTGGCATGAGCGACAAGAGAACCCGGACATGGCTAATCGGGTAAGCCTGGGCATTCCTATGTTGCGATAGGGCGAGGCTGTGTTGATAGGAATTGTAGGCGCTACGGCGTCGGGCAAATCTGGTTTGGCGCTCGATCTTGCGCGCGAGCTGGGAAGAGCTGAGATCGTGTCAATGGATGCATTTTCGCTCTACAAAGGCATGGATATTGGCACCGCGAAGCCTTCAGCCGCGGAGCGGGCCGAGGTCCCGCATCACCAGATCGATGTGCTAGACATTCACCAGGAAGCCTCGGTGGCGCAATATCAGGTTTGCGCGCGTGAGGACGTGCACGCTATCGAGCAGCGAGGCAACCGCGCAATCGCAGTGGGTGGTTCCGCGCTCTACATCCACGCTCTTTTTGACAAAATGGAGTTTCCAGGAACTGACCCGGTGGTGCGCGCGCGAGTGGAAGAGAGCCTGGAGCAGTGCGGTCAGGCGGCGCTATACCGCAAGTTGCGTGAACTTGACCCGAAGGCAACCGAATCGATCCACCCGAACGATCAGCGGCGGACAGTGCGCGCGTTAGAAGTAATTGAGTTGACCGGCCGGCCGTTTTCCGCAACTATGCCCAAGCGTGAGTTTGTGCGCCCCTCGATGTTGTTGGGAGTGCGCAGGAGTCTGGAGGAACTCGACGCGCGTATAGCCATTAGAACAGAAAATATGCTCGAGTCTGGTTTCGTGGGCGAGGTAGAAGAGCTAATGAGCCAGGGCCTTGCGAATACGCCAACCGCGGTGAAGGCAACCGGGTACCAGCCGATTATGTGCCACTTGGGCGGCGAAATAACGCTGGATGAGGCACACGAACTAATTGAGCTAACAACCCGCCAGTTAGTGCGAAAACAAATGAAATGGTTCCGCAGGGATGAGCGGATTAAGTGGATCGAGGGGAGCTCTAGCGAACTCCTTGAGCAGGCACTGGCTGTCGCGCAGGAGGGTTAACGGCAAACACGAATAATGCGGTAGCCCTTTTTCGAGTGAGCCTTCTCGGCTTGCCATCCCTGCTCGTTAAGCCACTTGATCAGCGAGTCGGCGCCCAGGTTGCGTGCAACTACCAGCCAGGCCTCGCCTTCATCGGAAAGTAGACCGAGCCACTTGGTGAGCATTTCTTGAAGTGCGGGCTTGCCAATCCGAATGGGCGGGTTTGACCAGATGAGGTCAAACTTAATGCCGTCGTTGGTGGCTTCTTCAAGCGCTTTATCGGCAAGCTGGGAAACGAGCTTGACCTGGTTGCGTTTGGCGTTCTTGCGGGTGAGGTCGAGGGCGCGTTGGTTGATGTCTACGGCCCAGATGGTGGCCTTTGGGCTAAGCTTGCCGAGCGTGACGCCAATGGGCCCCCACCCGCATCCAAGGTCCAGGAAGGTCCCGGTTTCGGGCGGCTCTGGAGCTTCGAGCAGGAGCGCTTTGGTCCCGAGATCCAGCTTGTGTGAAGAGAACACCGAATCTGATACGACCATGTCAAGGTGTACGCCGCGCACGTCCAGGATCAAGGGGCGCAACTCATCGACGGTTGCTTCGGGGCTGTTCGAAAAGTAATGCTTAGTCACGCTTATAGCGTAAGGGACGGGGGCGCCCTGTGGAAACTGCGTAGCAAAATGGCGGGCGTAATGGGAAAATGGCGGTGAGTCTAACGGGAGAACATGTGAAAGAACGCGATCGAGATCTGGACGTGCAGCGCGCCGAAGACGTTGTGGCGAGGGTACTGGCGCGCAGTAAGAGGCGTCCAGAGATGCAACGGGTTGAGGGCATGAGCCTCGCGGAGCGGGCAACATCGTTGCAATCCACGCGGGGCCAGGCAGAAAACAGTGCTGGTTCCTTGGAGCGTGAGGCGAGGGCAGGCACGCGCAGAGTGGCCTCGCTCTCCACGGAGCTTGAAGACGTCTCTGAGGTTGAGTACCGCCAGTTGCGTCTGGAGCGCGTGGTGCTTATCGGTATCTATAGTTTTGATGCAGGCGAGGCCGAAAACTCTTTGCACGAGCTTGCTGCGCTTGCCCAAACAGCTGGCTCGACCGTGCTGGACGGAGTGCTCCAACGTAGGGCAACTCCGGATCCGGCAACCTATTTGGGCTCTGGTAAGGCCAAAGAGCTGGCTCGCATCGTGGAGTCGGTGGGTGCAGATACGGTGATTGTTGACGGCGAACTTGCCCCGTCTCAACGCCGCGCTCTGGAGGACGTGGTGAAGGTCAAGGTGGTTGACCGCACGGCATTGATTCTGGATATTTTTGCACAACACGCCAAGTCTCGTGAGGGTAAGGCGCAGGTTGAGCTGGCTCAACTGGAGTATTTGCTTCCGCGTTTGCGCGGTTGGGGCGAGTCTATGTCTCGCCAGGCTGGTGGCCGCGTTGCGGGCGGTGAGGGTATCGGCTCGCGCGGGCCGGGTGAGACCAAGATAGAGCTGGATAGGCGTCGTATTCGCACGCGCATGGCAAAGCTGCGTCGCGAGATAAAAGAGATGAAGCCTTCGCGTGAGACACAACGCCATTCGCGCCGCGCAGGTGGGGTTCCATCGGTTGCGATTGTGGGCTACACGAATGCGGGGAAGTCGACGCTGCTGAATCGCATTACGGGAGCAGACGTGATGGTCCAAGACGCCCTGTTTGCCACTTTGGATCCAACCGTGCGCCAAGCGATAACTCCGGATAATCGCGTTTACACGCTGGTGGATACCGTTGGTTTTGTGCGTAATCTTCCCACCCAGTTGGTTGAGGCGTTTCGGTCAACGCTTGAGGAGGTCGCAGAAGCTGACGTGATTCTGCACGTCGTGGACGCGGCACACCCCGATCCGATTGGTCAGGTCCATACCGTTATGGAAGTTCTTAGCCAGATCGAGGGAGCCGGTGAAATCCCGCAGGTGTTGGCCTTGAATAAGGCGGATCTTGCAAGCCCGGAACAGGTTGCACTTTTGCGCTCTAAGTTCGCAAACTCCGTTGCAGTCTCCGCTAAAACCGGTGCTGGCATTACAGAGCTTGAACAACTCATTTCTGCCACCTTGCCACGTCCAAGCAAATACGTGGACGTGGTGGTGCCATATGCCGATGGTGACCTCGTAAATCGTTTCCATGAGATGGGCGAGATCGAAAAAGAGGAATATCTACCCGGCGGCACTCACCTGGTTGGACGTGTAGACGCGGATCTTGCGTACGAGCTTTCTCTTGTTGATGTGTCGTGAAGGATGATATTGAGCTCCTGTCTCGCGTGATTGAATCGTTTGGCGGCGACGTTCGCGAGGGGCAAAGAACAATGGTCGAGGCCGTCGCGGATGCCCTCCAAGATGATGCAACTTTGCTAATCCAGGCCGGCACGGGAACGGGTAAATCGTTGGGCTACCTGGTTCCCGCAATGCGCCGTGGACAAGAGAATGATGAGCGCATCCTGGTATCAACGGCAACACTTGCGCTACAACGCCAGATTCTTACAAAAGATGCTCCGCAGGTAAATGGCCAGTTGGATGATGAAGTTCGCGTTGCGGTGCTGAAAGGCTGGCGCAACTACCTGTGCTTACAAAAGGCGCAGGGCGGTTACCCCGATGAAGGCTTGTTTGACGAGGCTGACGTGGCTTCCGATACGGGGGCCGAGGTGGTGCGGTTGCGTGCGTGGGCGGAAGAGACGGAAACGGGTGACCGTGACGACCTTGTTCCCGGCGTGTCAGATAGGGCCTGGCAGCAGGTTTCGGTGGATACGCTCGAGTGCTTGGGGCAAACCTGCCCGATGCGCGAGGAGTGCTTCGCGGCGCGTGCTCGCGCGCAGGCTGAAGAAGCTCACATTGTGGTAACAAACCACTCGATGCTGGGCATTCATGCGGCCACGGAGAACATGGTGTGTGGCGAGTTCGATGCGCTAATCATTGATGAGGCCCACGACCTCGCGCGCATTATTAGGGGGCAGGCAACACTTTCATTGTCGGGCGCGATGGTGAATTATCGAGCTCGTAGAGCAGCTCGATACGCCCAGATTGATACGGGACGGTTGGAGGACGCGGCGCACAGTCTCGAGGCAGTGCTGGATGGCCTTGACGAGGGCCTGATTAGAACCCGCCCGGAACAGTTGCGTTCGGCTATGCGGGTGTTGGACTCGGGGATTCGCGGTGCACTGTCGGATTTGGAACAGTCAACGGTTGCGGGAGCTGAGCGCAAACTGGCGCTGGCCGCACTGAATGATTTGTCGCAGTTTTTGGACCGTTGGGACACGGATCCGCAGGCGGTTATTACCTGGATTTCGAGAAATGATGACGCGCGCACGTTCTTGAACTGTGCGCCCTTGGATGTAGCCGGTCCAATCGCAAGTCGGTTGCTTAGTGAGAAACCCGCGATTCTCACTTCGGCTACGTTGGAGCTGGGAGGATCCTTCGACGGCATCGCGTATGAGACGGGCGCGGCGTTTGCGGGCGGGGATCTGCGTAGCGAAAACGTTGGAAGTCCCTTCGATCCAGCGAGCCAGGGGATCTTGTATGTTGCCGCGCACTTGCCACCGCCTTCGCGCGGCGGAGTAAGCAGCGCGGTTTTGGACGAACTGGTGAACCTGGTCAAGGCATCCGGGGGAGGGGCGCTCGCCCTGTTCTCTTCGCGCGCTGCCGCGATTGAGGGTGCGCGCGTGCTGCGCGAACAAATCGACCAGGAGGTGTTCTTGCAGGGTGAGGATCAGCTCAGCACTCTTTTGCAAAAGTTCTCGCACGATGTTGATTCTTGTTTGGTAGGCACGCTGTCGCTGTGGCAGGGGATTGATGTTCGAGGACGTGCTTGCAGGCTCGTCACGATTGATCGGATTCCCTTCCCGGTTCCATCTGATCCGGTTGTTCAGGCAAGAACTGCACACGTGGCGAAGTCGGGTAGAAATGCCTTTCGTGAGGTTTCTTTGAATCATGCGGCGTTGCTGCTTAGCCAGGGTGCGGGCCGGCTGTTGCGTTCTGCTGATGATAGGGGAATGGTAGCAATCCTTGATTCTCGTATTGCAACGCGCTCGTATGGCAGTTATCTGATGCGATCCTTGCCGCAGATGTGGCCTACTCGCGATGGGGAGGTCGCGCGACAGAGCTTAGAGAATCTGCGTGCTCGCCGATAGGTTATGCTCCCTGCAAAAGCGAGAACTCGTGTGCGGTTAGGCTCACTCTTATTGGTTCTTCTATCCGGTTCACATTAACTGTGCTTGAATATTGATTAAGAAGAACTTTAAAGGAAGGTGCTACCTTGAACGCAGCGGTTGAATCCCTTTACCCCACTTCAGGTGGTGGGCGACCTTCGAAGATTGCGATTATTGGTGCCGGCGCGGTGGGTACCGCGGTTGCGTACGCTTGTGCGATGCGTGGTGATGCGCGCGATATCGTGCTGTATGACATTGATAAGGCAAGAGCGGAAGCCGAGGCGCTGGATATTGCACACGGCATTCAGTTCACGCCTGCCGGATCGGTTGAGGGCTCGAATGATATTGAGATCATCCGCGGCTCTGACCTTGTGATCGTTACTGCCGGCGCAAAACAGAAGCCGGGGCAAACGAGGATTGATTTGGCGGAGTCCACGGTTAACCTCATGCACACAATCGTTCCGCAAATCCTTGAGGCCGCGCCAGATGCTTACCACATGTACATCACCAACCCGGTGGATATCGTGACTTACGCGGCTTTGAAGATTTCTGGTCTGCCACGCAATCGCGTGTTCGGTTCGGGTACGGTGCTCGATACTTCTAGGCTTCGCTACTTGGTGTCTAGGCGCACGGGCGTGGCGATTAAGAATATCCACGCTTATGTTGCCGGCGAGCACGGCGATTCCGAGGTTGCTCTGTGGTCCTCTGCGGAGATTGGTAACGTGCCTCTTCGTCATTGGGGGCCAACCGTGGACGGTAGTCTGTTTGATGCTGATCTGCGCGACGAGATCGCCCATGAGGTCGTTAACTCCGCGTACCGAATTATCGAGGGTAAGGGCGCAACGAACTACGCGATTGGTCTTGCTGCTTCGAATATTGCTACTGCGTTCTTGCGCGATGAGAACAGGGTTTTGACCATCTGTTCGTTGCTTGAGGATTGGCACGGTATCTCGGATGTTGTGATGGCTGCCCCAACGCTGGTTGATCGCAATGGTGCTGGCCGTGTCCTCGAGCCGCCACTAACGCTTCGGGAGCGTGACGGGCTGACGGCGTCTGCAGAGCAGCTTCGTTCGGTAGCCAAGAGCTTGGGACTCTAGTTTGATGTTGCGCTGCATGTGCGGCGATAACGAATGAAAGTGGGCGGATCTAAATGATCCGCCCACTTTTCGTAGTCCGTACTTGTTGGCTAGATGGCGCGAATGACTGTTACTACCTTGCCCAGGATTGTGGCGCTGTTGCCCGGGATCGGATCAAAGTCTTTATTTCGAGGTAGCAGCCAAACATTAGATTTGTCGTGAGACAGCACTTTAACGGTGGCCTCACCGTCGATCATCGCCGCAACGATTTCGCCATCTTCGGCCGAAGGTTGCCTGCGCACCACCACGAAGTCGCCGTCACAAATAGCGGCCTCTACCATCGAGTCGCCGGATACCTCAAGGGCAAAAAGCTCACCGCGTCCGGTTAGTCGTTCCGGCAGAGTGAAAATGTCGTCCACGCTCTGTTCAGCGGTGATTGGGGCGCCTGCTGCGATGCGTCCAACCAGGGGAGCGGTTGTAGTGTCGCCATCGGTTGATTCGGAAATCGGGATGAACAAGGTGTCCGCATTCGTTGGCGTAGCGTCGCCGTCTTCTTCAGTAATGATTTCTATCGCGCGAGGCAGTCCGGGTGTACGGCGAATCAATCCGAGCTTTTCAAGTGAATCTAGCTGGTGTTTTGCAGATGAGGGGGCGGATAGGCCAACCAGTTCAGCGATTTCGCGTACCGAAGGCGGGTAGCCTCGCGTAGCTATGGACTCTTTTAGCACCTCAAGAACCTGACGCTGACGATCCGTAATAGCCCTTGATTTGCGACTGTTTTCGCTAGTCATGGTTCTCCTGTTCAAAATAAATGTCCGTGCCACCTGTTCGAATACTTGTAGACAGTTTAAACAAAAAATAACGATTTTGAAACATATGTTCGAGCGCGTCTCGACATCGCTCCCGCTTTGCGGTATCGTACAAGTGTTCGACGAACAGATGTTCTAATGGAAGGTGGATGACATGAGCGCACTGCAGATCCAACCCGAGCCGATTCTCGGGACCGAGGCCCCAAAACGGCCTCAGCTATACGTTGTGCCAGATCTTCCTCAAGAATCTGTCCAGTCTTTTAATGGCGGTATTGAATCTTCCGCTAGGCCCGCGGCAATGCGATCCCCCAAGGCAAGTGCCACGGGTCTAGCGGATACTCGTTCGGTAGGTGTCATTAAGGCTGCGGCATATTTGGCTGTAGCTACGTTGCTCGCAGGAATAGGCGCGGGTGTTGGCGTCCTGTTCCAGCCGTCGGTTGATCCTGCGAACACCCGGATCGCTGCGGTTCAGCAGGGTGATTCGCTTTGGTCTATTGCGGGCGAGCTAGGTATTTCCGATCGCTCAGTTGAAGATTTGGTTACCGACATTCGTATGCTGAACGATCTTGACACAAACACGGTAGTTCCAGGGCAGATGCTAACGGTACCAACTAAGTGATGGTGAGCAGGGTTGGCGTGTCTACAAAGGTGAGCGGCTGAGCGTTCCTCCTGCGTGTTATATGATCAGGGGCAAATAGTTCTACTGGTCTAGCTGATAGGAATACGCCTATGCACTGCCCGCTGTGTCACCATGACGACACTCGAGTGGTTGATACTCGCGTCTCAGAGGACGGTGCTTCGATCCGCAGACGCCGTGAATGCCAGCAGTGCAAACACCGATTCTCAACTCTTGAAACTTCTAGCTTTCTGGTGGAAAAGCGCTCTGGTGTAGTTGAGCCTTTTTCTAGGGAAAAGGTTATAGTCGGGGTTCGCAAGGCTTGCCAGGGGCGCCCTGTAGATAGTGACGCGCTTGCTCTTCTTGCGCAAAGGGTTGAGGAGCAACTTCGCGAATCGGGTCGAGCCACGGTTAAGGCATCGGAGGTCGGCAAGGCGATCCTGCCGTTCTTGCGGGAGTTGGATGTTGTTGCATACCTGCGTTTCGCGTCGGTCTACTCGGGGTATCAGTCCCTGGATGACTTCCAGGAAGCCATTGATTCTCTTCGCGCTGAAGGCAAGTAGGGAATACGTCCTCGTCTTAGCTCAACGGATCTGGTATTTGCTACTTCTTTATGTTGCTGGTGGATGGCTAGACCGCCAGCAACATTTGTTCTTAGTCTCGCTTTGTTTCCTGGGTTTCGCCCTCTGCTTCTTGCTGAGGCTCATCAGTGGATGAAGAAGCCAGGTTTTCAACGCGTTCGCGAAGGCGATCGGTAGCTTCCTTAGTTTGCGACTCCAACCGTTCTGAGAGGGCCTTCAGCTCCGTTGAAGCAACGGCGGCCCCCTCCCGTAGTTGTCCAACTAGATCTTGGCTGGAGAAGTCGAGCCTTCCTCCAGCTTCTTCAAGGTATTCGCGAACTTTGCGACGCATGACCTTGCCGATTTGCGAGCGGGGTAGCTCGCTCATTACTACGATGCGACGGGGGAGCGCGTAATGCGCTAGTGATTTTTCTGCCCATTTGCGCACGTCGTCGAGCGTGACGGTGGCGCCGGCTTCAAGAATGAGCGCGGCAACTACTTCCTCGCCGCGTTGAGCTTCTGGCAATCCCACAACGGCAACGTCGTCAACGCCTGGCATTGCCCGCACCGCATCTTCTACTTGGGATGGGAATACGTTGAAGCCGCCGGAAATAATGAGTTCTTTTTTGCGATCGGACATGACAATGAAGCCGTCTTCAACGCGGACCAGGTCCCCGGTGCGTAGCCAACCGTTATGGAAAGCAGTTTCGGTTTCTTCTGGGTTGTTCCAGTAACCTTTGAACACTTGCGGACCGCGGATGAGTAGCTCGCCAATTTCGCCTTCAGCAACGTCGGCGTCGAGATTGTCTTGGTCTGCGATTCGCACCTGCGTCGAGGGGAAAGGCAAGCCTAGTGTGCCAGGACGGCGCGCTGAAGAGAGTGGGGAGCCTACGGCTACGGGGGACGATTCGGTCATTCCGTAACCCTCAATCATGTAGCCACCGGTGGCCCGCTCCCACTGCGCTGCAAGTTCCTTCGATAAGGGCATGGCTCCAGAGAGCGTGAATTGGATGGAATTTAGGTCAGCATTCGTTTCTTCTGCTTTGGCAAGAAGCCTTGAAAACATGGGTGCAACGCCAACAAAGAACGTACAAGGAAGGCGCCTTTGGGCGTCTAAAACCATATCCACGTCAAATTTGGGGAAGAGTGCAAGGGTCGCGCCAAGTAGTATTCCACAGCACATCGCAATGGTAAATCCGTAGGCGTGGAATAGGGGGAGGATAACGTAGAACACTTCGGAACCGTCGTGCAGGGGAGTGACCCACGCTCGCGATTGCAACATGTTGGAAACGATCGAGCGTTGCGTGAGCATTGAGGCTTTCGGTACGCCCGTTGTGCCTCCGGTATGCATGAGCACAGCGACGTCGTCAATCTGAGCTACAGGAGCTGAACGGAGCGGAACAACATTGTTAACTGTAGCGTCGAAATCTTTGGCCCAGCTTGGTGTCTTGGCGCTCATCTGCGCTTTCTTGCGCTTGGCGGCAGCGATCGGCATGTTGATGAGCATGCGTGGACCAAGTGGTAGTGCCTTAGTTAGGTCAACGGTGAATACGTGATGGGGAGCAACACTTTCGATGTCGATGGATTTGAGCGAATTCTCCCAAATCACCAACACGTCGCATCCGGCGTCGCGAAGTTGGCGAGAGAGCTCCGCCTTTGGGGCAAGCGGGTTGGTCTCCACAACAATCGCGCCGATGGTGAGGGCGCCAAATACTGCGATGACGTGTTGTGGGCAGTTCGGAAGGGTGATGCCTACGCGGTCTTTGCGTCGCACTCCGCTGCGGGTGAATACTCGTGCGGCCTGGCGCACCTTGCGAGCCAGTTGTGCATAGGTCATTGTGGCGCCGAGGAAGTCGAGGGCGATCCGGTTCGGGTATCGCTTTGCCGTGGCAAACAGTACTTCGGGCAAAGTTTGGGTCGCTTCGGGTACAGTGTAGGCGACGCCTGCCGGATACTGTTTGCGTAGCTGTTCAGTCAGATTCATGATTGCTCAACTTCCTTGCCAATACTGTCTCTACTTACGTTACCGTAACTTTGGGTTTAGCTTGAGTTGAAACGAGCAAAAGAATAGCGGAGCGGGAGAATAATCCCGCCCCGCTGGTTATCCTGTTAGGCGTTTGTCGCAGGTGCTACGTCTTGCGTTGGCCTCCGCAGTACGCGCATGCGGATCGTGTCGTCCATTTCGTCGATAGATCGAACAGCTTCGATTGGAAGTTCGGAAGAAATGTCCGTGATCGCGTAACCGATGCCCGCGTTGGTACCAAGAATCTGGCCGTTGATGTTCGCGCCGTGCTCCGCAAATGTTTGGTTCACCAGGGCAAGCACGCCCGGCGTATTGCGATGAATGAGCGCAACGCGGTAGCGGGAAGACTGTGAGGGGGACAGGACGAGGTTCGGCATGTTTACCGACATGTCAGTGGACGCAGACCTCACGTAGTCCACGATCTTGTTGGCAACAAAGCGGCCGATGTCAAGCTGCGCCTCTTCTGTGGATCCACCCACGTGCGGCGTGAGGATTACATTGTCCATGCCAACGAGTGGGCTAGAAAATGGGTCGCCGTTCTTCTTGGGCTCAGCGGGGAATACGTCCACTGCAGCTCCAGCAAGGTGGCCGCTTTCCAGGGCCTCTACCAAGTCGTCAATATCGGATACGAATCCACGCGACAGGTTGATGAATAGGGATCCTGGCTTCATCATGTCGAATTCGCGTTTTCCAAACATAGCGGTGTTTTGCGGCGATCCATCCACATGAAGCGAGACAATATCGGCTTCGCGAAGCACTGCCTCCATAGTGGCCATTGGTTGGGCGTTACCCAGGGCAAGCCTTTCTGCGATGTCGTAGAAAATGACTTTCATGCCCAGAGCCTCAGCAAGTACCGAAAGCTGCGTGCCGATGTTTCCATAGCCAATAATGCCGAGTGTGCGGCCGCGAATCTCGTGGGAACCCGCGGCTGACTTATCCCAAACTCCCTTGTGAAGTAGGGAGTTGCGAACGGTTAGTCGGCGCGTGAGGGCAATGATTTCAGCGATGGCTAGCTCAACTACCGATCGTGTGTTGGAATAAGGCGCGTTGAAAATGGTGACGCCCTGCGCAGACGCTTGTTTCACGTCGATTTGGTTGGTGCCAATACAAAACGCGCCGATTGTGCAAAGCTGCGGGTTTGCTTTTAGCACCTTTTCAGTGACGTTGGTTTTGGAGCGGATGCCCAAGATTTCAAAGTCTTTGAGCGCGGATGTTAATTCGTCCTCATCCATGGCTCCGGTGTGAAAAACAGCTTCAATGTCGTGGGCCGCAAGAATCTCTTTGGCCACCGAATGTGGGTTTTCAAGTAGAAGTGCGCGTCTCATGTTCCTATCTTGACACTTTAAGAATCTGGTTGACAGAAAGTGCCGAAAGATGGACGTTATGCGAGTGCGTTTGGAAGTGGCGAGGACGAGGCTGCGTGCAACCGGTAGGTTGGGCGCGTGAGGGCCACGTATATGTCTCCGGGGGAATCGGTGATGATCTCGTTGGGTTCCCACAGGATCACGGTGTCGAACTCCAGGCCTTTGGCCTCGACCGGGGTGATTAGGCAGATGCGCTCGTCCAGGCTTGAGCCCCATCCGCAGGTCTCGCGCAGGTGGAGAATACTGGTAGGGGAGGCAATGACTGCAAGACGACCGTTTCCAGCGCCCACCCGTTCGCTCAGGGCTTCGTCCTCGGCCGTGACGATGGCTTGCAGTTCTTGGACGCTACCATCCGTCATTGTTCTCGCGTACGCGCCATCCACGTCTCTTGCAGCCACGAGGGGATAGTGTGCGGGCGTGCCGAGCTCATCCATTAGCGCATTCGCACGGTCGAGGATTGCGGCCGGTGTGCGATATGACACTGTGAGGATCTCTTCGCCCTGGTACGCGCGCATGGCGGGGCCGAGGACGTCACTCCATGACCGTGCGCGGTCGCTGGAGGATCGCTGGTCGAGGTCTCCGGTCACGGTAAACGAGCGCGAGGGGCATCGACGCAGTAGTGAGTTCCATGCTAGCGGGCTTAGCTCTTGAGCTTCGTCGACGATCACATGGCCGTAGGCCCACGTACGGTCACGTAGGGCACGTTGGCTGAGCGTCAGGTCGGAGCCTTGGTCAGCTGCACGTTCGGCAAGCATGGACGCAGACACCATCCCGTGGCCAAGGCCCATGGCGGCGATGGCTTCACCTGCCGCATCGATTTCTCTCTTGCGCGCCTGTTCTCGGGCGTGCGCGCTCGCGGATGCCGACGGCAAAGCTCCAAGCAATTCTTCTAGCTCGTCGAGGATGGGAATATCGCTTTCGGTTAGCGCTGATCCTCGAAGGCGGTGAATCGCAGCTCGCTCACTTTCGGTCAACTCCGGTGCCATCTGTTCAAGGAAAGCCCCGTTTGCGTACAGTTTTTCTAGTACTTGAAGGGCGGAGACGGGTAGCCAGGCAAGGTTGATTGCTCGGCGCGCATCCTTGGATCCGCGGATGTAGTCGTGATACCACGAGAGGTGTTCGCTCGCGCCCACCTGCTCGTTCATTTGGCGAGCAAGATCATCCATGAGTTCGAGTGCAAACCCCTCCCACGCCTGGTTGTGGGGTTTGCCTGATCGACGGGCGGATGCACGGGCGGCTTTAACTGTTTCGGATCGCAGGGTCACGCGGTAGGAAGCAATATTAAGCGGAGTGTCGTTGGGGACGCGCTCAAAGCTGCGCACCGCGCGTTTTGCTATGTCCACCCACGCCATGCGTCCCTTTATCTCACGCGCTTGGGCAGATTCGTGAGCGCTCGCGGAATAACCGGGCAGGAGCCGTCCGATAGTGGTGGAGACAACTCCATTTTCGCCAAGAGAGGGCAGTACCTGGTCTATGTAACGCAAGAATATGTTGGATGGGCCTACGATGAGCACGCCGGAGCTTTCTAGACGGGCGCGCTCGGCGTAGAGCAGGTAGGCGGCACGGTGTAGTGCGACGGCGGTTTTACCTGTGCCCGGGCCGCCTTGGATCACGAGCAAGCCGTCCGATCCTCGCCTAATGATGGCGTCTTGCTCGGCCTGAATGGTGGACACAATGTCGGACATTTGCCCATCTCGCGCTTCAGATAGCGCCTGCATGAGGGCGCCTTCGCCTTGGAAAACAAGCTTCCCATCGGTTTTGGAATCGGTGTTCAACAGTTCATCTTCGACGCCTATCACGGTGCGGCCACGGGTGCGGATGTGACGGCGGCGTACCACGCCCTGCGGGTTGGCTCCGGTGGCTTGATAGAAGGGACGTGATGCCGGGGCTCGCCAGTCGATAAGAATCTGGTCTCCGCCTTGGTCGCGTAGTCCGATGCGGCCGATGTAGCGAGTGGAATCATCGGTGTCGTCGATGCGTCCAAAAACGAGGCCGTCTACGATGGATTCGAGGCGGCTGGCTTCGTCTCCCCAGTGCGCGGCAAATGCGTCGCGTTCGGTAAGGGCTTGTGGTGTGTTACGCCATTTCGAGGCTTCTGCAGTGCGCTGGTGTTCGCGGTAGCGTATGCGCAGTTCGTCGAGAACTCCGTAGGCGGTGTCTACGAAGTCTTGTTCTTTGCGCAGTTCCTCGTTCAAGGCATCAGATTGCAACGGGAGGTCCTTACCTGGTGCTGATTTGGGCGTTAGATAATTATCACTCAATTTGGAGGCATTTTCGACTTAATTCCCTTTCTTGGAGCGTGGGCTTGGTCATTTATGCGTTTAGCTAAACTCGTGTGTCGGCTGCCGGGGAATAATAGCGTACGAAACGCGTTAGTAGTTTAAGGAAACGAATTTTAGTGGCAGTTGCTAGGCTTAGGTGTAGGGATGCCAAGAAGGAAGGAGGGCAATGTTGGGTGATAGGGATTTTGAGTTGCTGAATTTTGAGCAGGATGTAAATTTCCATGCTCCGATTTTGCTCAGCCACCTTGTTGGCGCAACGGATGCTGGAGATGCCGGTGGTCTGGTGGTTTCACAGATGCTTGCGTCTTTGCCGGTTACGCGCGTTGCCACGTTTGATGCGGATAGCTTGCTGGATTACCGCTCGAGCCGTCCGACGGTGACTATAGATAATTGGCACGTTACTGGAGTGGACGTGCCCCAGATTGCTATAGACCTTGTGCAAGATGACAAGGGAACCCCCATTTTGTTGATGCACGGACCGGAGCCGGACACGAAGTGGCAGGCGTTTGCAGATGAGGTCGCAGAGTTTGCGCGCGAGGCCGGTGTGGAGATTCTGGTCTCGCTAACGGGCATGCCGGCGGCGGTGCCACACACCCGCCCAACCATGGTGCACCTGCAGTCCACGGATGCTGACTTGATTGGAGGGCAGCCAAAACTTGCGGGCGGACCGGTGCAGTTCCGGTCTTCGGTAAACACGTTCTTACAGCATTCTTTGTCGCAAGAGGGAATCGAGGGCGTGTCGTTCCTCGCAGCTGTGCCCTACTACATGGCGAACATGGAGTATCCGCAAGCCTCCCTTGCTTTGCTCGAACGCATGTCATCAGTGTTCGGTCTCACGCTACCTACAGGCAACATTGAGGCCAGTACACAGCTAGTGAATGACCAGCTCACTAATCTCGTGGTGGAAAACGAGGAAGTAGTGGGTTTGGTTGGTCAGCTAGAGCAGCAGTATGACGAGGAGATTGACGACTCGGTGAAGAAGATCGCCAGTTTCCCGACTCCGTCTGATTTTGTGTTTGGAGCTGGCGATTCGGTCACGGATTCTGACCAGGTGGTTGATACGGATGCGTTGGCAGCCGCGATCGAACAGTTCTTGGCACGCACCGACAACATTGATGCGCCCGTGCAGGTAGAGGAAGATCCGTCGGTTCCAAAACCGCGGCATCGCACCCCGAAGCCATGGGAGAAAGAAGCGTAGTTCTCGCGGTCTGTAGCTTGCGCGCGAAACGCGAATGCTTATTTTTGACGGTTGCGGTAGGGCGGTGATCTACCGCAACTTTAGTATGGGCGCGCTGCGCGCCCAGTGCGCGCTGTCGTTCTTACTGAAGTAGCGCGGGGTAAGGGGAAGGCGGCGGATGAGGCGCTGCAGTTCGCTCCATTTCAAGTTAACGTCCTCATCCGTGCCTGCGGGCTTATAGGCAACGATGACTACGTTTCCGCGCCTGCCTCCGGTGAAGATGCGTCCTTCGGTAATGGTAGAGACCTGGTTGAAAACTGCGAGCGCCGCTGATAGGTCGTTGCGCGCATCATCTCCACTGCCCCCGTGCACGCAGTTGACAAGAAGGAGGCCGCCGGGCCGAAGCACCTCGTAGGCCTTTTGATAGAACTCTAGGGTGCGTAGAGGCGTGGGGGTCTGCGCGCCGGTGAAAACGTCGCGCACTAGGACGTCGAAGCGTTCGGGGCGCATGGCTCGCAGTTCTTGAAAGGCTTCGCCCTCGCGAATTTTGAGGTGCGGGGCGCGCGGCAGGTCAAAAAGCTCGCGCATGGCGGTCGTAAGTTGCCCGTTTAGCTCCACCACGGTTTGTTTTGAGCCGGGCCGCAGGTGATGCCAGGCGAGCGGAAGGGCGCACGCGGCGCCTCCCAGGTGGAGGGCTTCAAGAGGGCGACCGGGCACGAACGCTTCGATGGCGGCGGTCATTTGCTGCATGTATTCGAACTCAAGCAGCGTGGGATCGAGTAGGTTGATAGAAGAAGATTCGTAGGTGTCTAGGTAGACGGTTGCGAGCTGTTGGTCGACAACGATTTCAACTTCGGTGCCGCCAGCATCGAAAGTCAGTCCATTCTTGAGGGTGAACTTTTCGGCCGCATGGTTTTGAACGCCGCGTTTTTTCGCCATGCTGTAGACGTTACAACATTTTGAGGGAGGGCCATGTCGAAGGCGCCACGTTCCGCCGCTGCGAAGCGGGATTGGGGTAGTGACGATACCGGTTGCAACATTTTGCATGTCGATATGGATTCTTTCTTCGCGTTGGTGGAGGTGTTGGAAGATCCCGGTTTACGGGGAAAGCCACTCATCGTGGGAGGTCGGGGTAATCGCGGCGTAGTTACTTCCGCAACGTACGATGTTCGCGCTCTTGGGGTGCATGCGGGAATGCCGATGGCGCAGGCGCGCCGCAGGGCTCCCAGCGCGGTTGTGGTCTCCGGCCGCAGGGAAGTGTATTCGCAGTATTCGACTCGAGTTATGGAGATTTTGCGTTCCATCACTCCGGCTGTGGAGCAGATAAGTATTGACGAGGCATTCCTCGATGTCTCGGGGTCCGTGCGGCGGTTGGGAAGCCCAACAAGAATCGCGCAGCTTATCCGCGAGCGCGTGCGAGGTGAGATTGGCCTGGTGGCTTCCGTAGGTATTGCGACTAATAAGTCGGTGGCAAAAATTGCGTCGAGTCATGCAAAGCCGGATGGTGTCTTACTCATTCCGCAGGATCGAACGGTCGACTTCTTGCATGAACTACCTGTCGGCGCCCTGTGGGGTGTTGGAGGACGAACCCAGCAGGTGCTTTCCAAAAACGGCATAGACACGGTGGCTGATCTTGCGAATTACTCTTTGACCCGTTTGGATAGGCTTCTCGGCGTGGCTTCATCGAGACGGCTACACGACCTCGCGTGGGGGATCGATCCACGCAAGGTGCACGTGCACCGCCCAGAGAAGTCGATTGGTACAGAAACGACGTTTGGGGAAGATATTTCAGATCCTGAGATTTTAGAGCAGGTTCTCCTCGAACAATCTCACGACAATGCACGACGTTTGCGGGCGGCCAAAATGGTTGCGTGGACTGTAGCTATCAAGGTGCGCGCAGCTGACTTCCACACGGCCACGCGGTCCCAAACTTTATCGAGTCCAACAGATGTAGGCATGGACATAGCGAGGGCGGCGCGTAACCTGTTTCGCGCATACGGAGTACCAAATGGAGGTGTGCGCCTGATCGGAGTACGTACCGAAAACCTGCAGGAGAGGGCGCAGGGAGTTGCGATCACGCTAGATGATGACGGCCGAGCCAGAACAGCTGAGCGAACCATGGATGCGGTTAAAGCGAAATTCGGAATTGATGCGCTGCGCCCTGCCACTCTGATTGAAAAACGACCGCGCGGAAATGATACCGACGGCACTAAAACCGAACCGTGAATCAATCGCTGCACGCAACTTCAGTTAGTAAATGCCGCGGTCACACTTTAGTATTGAACTAGACAATCAGAGTTGATCGTTTTAGCGATGACACGGAGGTGAAAAATGGCACTTTCAGACCAGGAACGTCAGATCCTCGAGCAAATGGAACGCGAGCTTCGCATCCAAGATCCAGATCTCGCATCGACCATGTCTTCGCAATCAGCGCCTAAGGCTATTCGAGTACGTAAAACGTATTCTCCTCGCCGAGTTGCTACGGGCATAGTTTTAGCCGTGGTTGGATTGATCCTTCCGTTGGTAGGCATCTCGGTTGGGCCCACGTGGCTAGCCGTTTTGCTGGGTGTTGCCGGCTTTGCCTTGATGCTCGTAGGCGTACTTATGATTGCCATTCCCACTGAAGCGGGCGACGCGTCAACGGGCGACTCCGTGAAATCAAAATCGAATTTCATGGACCGCCAGCAACAAAAGTGGGACCAGCGTAAAAAGTAGCCGTGCCTATCTGAAAGCACCATCCGCACACAGGCGGCGGCAACCTCCAGAAAGCCCGCATATCAAAAAGGTGGTGGAGAGCGTTTCGCTCTCCACCACCTTTACTCTTATGCCTTCTTCTTGATCACATAACCCTTTGGTACCACGGTGATACCAGACTCTGTAACCGTTAGGCCGCGTTCGCGGTCGTAGTCCAGGTCAACGCCTACCTCGGCTCCATCTTCAACTATCACGTTCTTATCCAAGATGGCTTTCGAAACGATAGCGTTGCGACCGATGCGGCATCCATCCATCACCACGGAGTCAAGGATTCTCGCCCACGAGTGTACGTATACGCCGGGGGAGAGGATCGAGTGAACAACCTCGCCGCCTGAGATGATTACGCCCGGCGAAATGAACGAGTCGAGGGCGTGTCCGAGGCGGCTGGTCTCGGAGTACACAAACTTGGCCGGGGGAAGGTGTCCCGGAATTTGCGTAAGCGTTGGCCAATCGAGGTTGTACAGATTGAAGATCGGGTGAACCGAGATTAGGTCCATGTTCGCGTCGTAGAACGCGTCGAGGGTACCAACGTCACGCCAGTAGTCGGCGTCGCGTTCGGTGGATCCGGGAACCACGTTGTCAATGAAGTCATAAACGCCGCAACCACCATTTTCTACGAACCAGGGCACAAGGTCGCCGCCCATATCGTGGTTGGAGTCGGGGTTTTGTGCATCCTCGCGCAACGCTTTTACTAGCTCTTCTGTGGTGAACACGTAGTTGCCCATGGATGCGAGGAAGCTGTTCGGATCATCCGGTAGTCCCTCGGTGGTCTCGGGCTTTTCCAGGAACTCGGTTACGCGACCATTCTCGGATTTGATTACACCAAAAGAGGGGGAGAGCTCTAGCGGCTGGCGAATACCAGCAACGGTGCACGGCAGGCCAGAG
The DNA here is from genome assembly GCF_900119695.1 of Actinomyces urinae. Taxonomy (GTDB): domain Bacteria; phylum Actinomycetota; class Actinomycetes; order Actinomycetales; family Actinomycetaceae; genus Gleimia; species Gleimia urinae. Next base: position 362,406 of record NZ_LT632547.1, on the reverse strand, counting down.
GCAATATGGTGATCCACCATCTGCGAGAAATCCATGCGGTAAATATTGTCCGCACCAACGATTACTACGTAATCGGGGCGTTCATCTTCGATGGTGTTGAGGGACTGGTAGATGGCGTCAGCCGATCCTTGGTACCAGTGCTCGCCACGTCTCTGCTGGGCGGGGACCGGCGCCACGTAGTTGCCCAGAAGAGTGGACATGCGCCACGTTTTGGTTATGTGACGGTCCAAAGAGTGAGACTTGTACTGAGTTAGAACCACAATCCGCAAGTAACCGGAGTTCACAATATTCGACAGTGCGAAGTCAATGAGGCGGAAATGTCCACCAAAAGGTACGGCCGGCTTTGCGCGGTCGTCGGTGAGGGGGCGAAGTCTGCTGCCTGCGCCGCCAGCAAGAACAATTGCAAGTACGTGTTTAGCCATGTCTTAAGGGTATCCGTGACGAACCGCTCTCGTCAGCACATTCGCTTCGATATTGTGGAGATAGCGAATGTTGTTCACTCGTTTCGTTAAATCTAAGGGATGGTTAATATGCGCGTTGATTTGCTTACCCGCGAGTATCCGCCAAATATCTACGGTGGTGCTGGTGTTCACGTGAATGAGCTAGCCCGGGTGTTAAGACCGATGGTGGATTTGCGTGTCCACACCTTTGACGGTCCGCGCACTCCCGGTGAGCCTGGTGGTGAGGACGGCGTTACCGGCTACAGCTACCTTCCCGAGTTAGAAGGCGCGAACAGCGCTCTTCGAACGTTTGGCGTGGACCTTCAAATGGCCAGCGGCGTGGAGGGTACTGATGTGGTGCATTCGCATACGTGGTATGCCAATCTTGGCGGTCACCTCGGTAAACTCTTGCACGAAGTCCCGCACGTGATCTCAGCGCACTCGCTCGAGCCGCTCCGTCCGTGGAAGGCAGAGCAACTTGGCGGCGGATACAACCTGTCATCCTGGGCAGAAAAGACCGCGTACGAAGCTGCGGATGGCATCATTGCGGTTTCAAACGGTATGCGAGCAGATATTTTGAGGTCTTACCCGAACATTGACCCCGATCGCGTGCACGTAATTCACAACGGCATTGATTTAGACGAGTGGGCAAAACCGAAGACGGATGAAGAAAAGGAGGCGGCTCGCCAGACGCTTGAGCGCCTGGGCATTGATCCGTCAATTCCTACCGTGGTATTCGTGGGCCGTATTACGAGGCAGAAGGGTCTTCCGCACCTGCTTCGTGCACTACGCGACATTCCTAAGGATGCACAGATTGTGCTCTGCGCTGGAGCGCCTGACACTCCGGAAATCATGAATGAGGTCACCGGTCTGGTAGATGAACTACGGGCGGAGCGCGATCGAGTTTTCTTCATTACGGATATGCTCCCGCGCGCTGAACTTGTAGCGATTCTCGATGCAGCAACAGTTTTTGTGACTCCCTCGATTTATGAGCCGCTTGGCATTGTGAACCTGGAGGCCATGGCTGTGAACCTCCCCGTGGTGGGTACCGCTACCGGAGGTATTCCAGACGTGATTGTTGATGGTGAAACGGGATATCTCGTGCCGATAGAGCAAAAGCAGGACGGTACGGGAACCCCGCTTAATCCGAAGCAATTCCACGCTGATCTGGCTGAGCGGCTAACCAAGCTACTGGAAAACCCGGAGCTGGCCGCAAACATGGGGCAGGCCGGTAGGCGCCGCGCAGAGGAACAGTTTGCTTGGACAACCATCGGTGAACGCACCGTTGAGTTGTACAAGAAGATTTTGCGAGGTTAGTTTCTAAGCCCTTTTGCCCGGACTGAACGCTCTATCAGTCCGGGCAATCTCATACCGCGCTCGGAACCGTTGCAAGGTAAGATTCATTACATGGAACACGTTGTAGATTTGCAGAATGTCGAAGTGCGTCGCGATAACAATCCGATTTTGAAGGATGTTTCGTGGACGGTGAATGCCGGTGAAAACTGGGTGATTCTGGGCCCTAACGGCGCTGGCAAAACGACGCTTGTGAATCTACTTACCGGTCGAGTATTCCCTTCCATTTCGCCAGATTCGCAGCATACTGCGAAGGTCCTTGACTACCGGCTCGGCCGCGTGGATCTGAAGGATCTTCGCACGATCGTGGGGATGGCGAGCTCGGGGGAAGAACACCTTGTGGATAGCAGGCTCGCCGTAATGGATCTGTTGCTCTCCGCGCTTTACGGCAAGATTTTCCGCGGTAGAGAAGAGTATGAGGAACAGGACCTGAGCCGTGCTTCGGATTTACTTCACATCATGGGAGTGGGCTATCTGGCAGAGAGGCGATTCAGCACTCTTTCCGAGGGGGAACGCCAACGCGTATTGATTTGCCGCGCGTTAATGGCAGATCCGGAGGTTCTTATTCTCGATGAGCCAACGGCGGGCCTAGATCTTGGTGCCCGTGAGTTGCTGGTGATGGCGTTGGAGGAGATCGGCAAAGATAAGAACGGCCCCGCCATGATCTTGGTAACCCATCACGTTGAAGAGATTCCGCGGTGCTTCACGCACGCAGCGCTCATGAACGCGGGTTCGATTGTTGCGGCTGGTCCGCTTGAAGAGGTCTTGGTTGATGACGCCCTGTCGTCGGCGTTCGGATTGCCGCTAAAGGTATCTTCGACCGATGGTCGGTGGAGCGCCAGGGCGGATTACTAGATAGTTAAGGATTGTAAATGACCCTTGCTTGGTGGCTTGTTATCGCGCTTGGTCTTGGCGTGGTCGAGGTTCTAACTGTCGATTTTATTTTCATAAATTTGGCTTTTGCGGCAGTTGCTGCGGGCCTGATTTCCTATGCCGGTTTCGGTCTGGTGGGGCAGCTGGTTGCATTTAGTGTGGTGGCCGTCATGCTTCTTTTGTTGGTGCGCCCATGGGCCAAGTCATTCCTGGCGCGCCACACTCCAAATATTCAAACCAATGTTCGCGCTCTGGTGGGGCAAACCGCGACAGTGCTGGAGCCTGTTGATCGCCACGATGGCAGAATCCGCCTGGACGGTGAAGTCTGGTCAGCGCGCACGAGTGGCGGGGAAATCCCCGTAGGTACAAGCGTCATCGTCACGCAAATCGATGGCGCTACTGCCGTTGTAGATTTGAAATCCTGATTTTAGGAGGCACCCATGCCTTATGTAGCTATAGTTTTGCTACTGCTGGTTGTCGTGATTGTCGTGCGAGCAATCCGCATTGTCCCGCAGTCGCGTGCACTTGTAGTTGAGCGCCTCGGACGTTTCCACACGGAGATGTACGCGGGCCTACATCTGATTGTTCCGTTCATCGATCGCATTGCTTCACAGGTTGATTTGCGCGAGCAGGTAACTTCGTTTCCACCCCAGCCCGTGATCACTGCGGATAACGTTGTTGTTTCAATCGACTCGGTCATCTACTACCAGGTAACGGATCCGCGCAGTGCAACGTATGAGATAGCGAACTATATTTCCGCCATCGAACAGCTCACGGTTACAACGCTTCGTAACGTGATTGGTTCGCTGGACCTCGAACAGACGCTAACTTCCCGCGATGACATTAACTCGCGTCTGCGTGGTGTTCTGGACGAAGCTACCGGTAAGTGGGGCATTCGAGTTAATCGCGTTGAGCTGAAGGCGATTGACCCGCCGCCCTCGATCCAGCAGGCAATGGAGCAGCAGCTTCGCGCGGAGCGTGATAAGCGTGCCGCTATTTTGACTGCGGAGGGTGTACGCCAGTCGCAGATTTTGAAAGCCGAGGGAGAAAAGGAGTCGGAGATCCTTCGTGCGCAGGGTTTCGCGCAGGCTCGCGTGCTTGAAGCTGAGGGTGAGGCCCGTGCTATCCAGCAGGTGTTTGAAGCTATTCACCGTGGTGATGCTGATCCGAAGCTACTTGCGTACAAGTATTTGGAGATGCTTCCAGAGCTTTCGAAGGGCGAGGGCTCGAAGGTGTGGGTTGTACCTACCGAGCTGACAGCGGCGCTGAGTGCGATCTCTACCGGTTTCACGGGTAAAGAAAGCTAGTTCTTAAGAAGAGAGTTATCTTTTAGGAGGATAATTGCGTCTCGTTTTGGTCCGTCATGGCCAGACTCCTTCCAATATTTCGCATGCTCTAGATACCGCGATGCCCGGTGCTGATCTTGACGAGGTGGGCGCGGCGCAAGCTGAGGAGCTGGCGGATAATTTTGAGCAACTCGTGGGTTCAAAACCGTCGGTGATTTACGTTTCGCCGCTGAACCGGACTTTGCAAACCGCGGCTCCGCTTGCAAAAAAGTACGGGCTGACCCCGCTGGTGCGTGAGGGGATCCGAGAGGTGATTGCAGGCGACATCGAGATGTCCACCAAGGGTGAAGATATTCGCACCTACTTGAGTGCGGTGCTCGCGTGGATCGATGGAGACCTTGATTGGCAGATGCCCGGCGGTGAGGACGGTTGGCAGACGCAGGCGCGTTTTGGTTCGGTAATCACCGAGGCACTGAGCGTTGCACAAGAGGAGCTCGGATCCGAGGCGACGGTGGTTTTGGTAGCTCACGGCGCGATTATTCGCGTGATCTCTGCGACGCTGTCGGGGGACTACAACCGCGAGCTCGTGGCCCGCTATCCCATGGAAAACGCTGCAACCACCGTGTTGGAGTGGAAGGGCAAGGGCCAAAACTGGATGCAGGATAGATCCTCGTGGCAGGCAGTGACCTGGTCCGATAGACCGTTGGATTCCTATGAGTTGACCGGCGGCCCGGTGGTTCCAAAGGAATCAGGGCTCCGATCCAACTAAACAACACAACCCGGTGGCGCGTAAAAAAGCCACCGGGTTGTGTTGTATCAGATCGAGGATCTTAGAGGACTTTGCCAAAGAACTCTTGCGCCCTGGGGTGCTGCGGGTTTTCGATGATGGTGCGAGCATCGCCTTCTTCAACGATCTTGCCGTCATCCATGAACACGAGGTGGTCTGCTACCTCTTTGGCGAAGCCAATTTCGTGGGTGACAACCACCATCGTCATGCCGTCTTTTGCGAGGTCTTTCATAACTTCCAAAACTTCGCCCACAAGTTCTGGGTCTAGGGCGGAAGTGGGCTCATCGAACAGCATGAGTTCAGGTTTCATCGCGAGAGCCCGAGCAATGGCTACTCGTTGCTGTTGCCCTCCGGAGAGCTCGGCAGGGTAGTGGTCCGTGCGATCGGCGAGGCCAACGCGCGCAAGTAGCTCCAGAGCTTCAGCTTTCGCCTGCTCTTTCGACACGCGCTGAACCTGCACGGGGCCTTCGATGACGTTTTCGAGGGCAGTCATGTGCGGGAACAGGTTGAAGCGTTGGAACACCATGCCAATGCGTGAACGTTGCGCGGTCACCTGCTTCTCGCGTAGCTCGTGGAGTTCGATTTTGCCGCGACGCTCCACCTCGCGCATGCCCATGAGCTCACCTTCAAGGTAGACGCGACCAGCGGAGATCTTCTCCAGCCCGTTGATGCAGCGAAGAAGAGTTGATTTGCCGGACCCCGAGGGGCCGAGAAGCACACACACTTCGCCCTTGGCCACGTTCATGTCGACGCCTTTAAGCACGTGGAGGTCGCCAAAAAACTTGTGTACGTCTTTGATCTCAATCATTGCTGTCATGGTGTCACGTCCATAAATGGGTTGTTCTGCGTGGTTTTTGCACTGCCAATGAGATCTTGCTTGGTTGGCTTCCCTTTTGTGTTCTTGCTAGCTTGCTCGTCGAAGCCTCTGCCGAAGTAACGCTCCAGATACATCTGTCCGATCATGAGGACGGAGGTGATGAACAGGTACCAAATGGCGGCCGCTACGAGCAGTGGAACCGGGGCGAATAGCTGAATGCCCTTGTCGCGCGCAGCCCAGGTGAGTTCGAGCGTGAACGGGATAGCCGCCACCAAAGAGGTGGTTTTCAGCATGGAGATAGTTTCATTGCCAATTGGCGGAATGATTACCCGCATGGTTTGCGGCAAGATGATGCGGCGCAGGATTTGGCCGCGTTTCATGCCGAGTGCAGTGGCTGCCTCCCACTGTCCCTTGTCCACAGCGTTAAGGCCAGAGCGGATGATTTCTGCCAGGTAGGCACCCTCGTTCAGAGAGAGGCCTACGATGGCCATCCAAAACGCGGTGAATACGGTGGCGGTTTCAAATGAGACAAACTCCGGGCCAAAAGGAATACCTAGTGATAGGCGCGGGTAGAGCGTGGGAAGCAGTGACCAGAAGATCAGCTGCGTGTAGATTGGGGTGCCGCGGAAGAACCAGATGTAGAACCACGCGACGTAACGCAGGATGGGGTTTGGTGATTGGCGCATGATTGCCATGGTGATCGCCAGGATGGTGCCAACCGTCATGGAGATGATGGTGAGGATCAGCGTGTAGAACACGCCCGTCATGATCGTGTTAGAAAAGAGCCATTGTCCAACAACGGGCCACTGGAAGTTGGGGTTTGTTACCAGGGAGTTGATCGCCATTGCGGCGAGGACGGCTACTACTGCTGCGGATAGCCAGCGCCCCGGCCGGGGTACCGGCCGGGGGTGGATTAGGTTTACGTTCTCCATGGATTACTTACCCGGGTTTACCTCGGCCTTAGAAAGCGCCGCGTCGCCCGCTCCGTAGAGGTTCAAGATGTCCTCAAGAATGCCATTGTCCATGAGATATTGCAGTGCCTTCTGCACGGCTTCGGTAAGAGCGGCGTCGTCCTTGTTGATGACAATGCCTTGCGGCTCAGACTCGATTACTTCGCCTATCTGCTCAAGCTGGCCGTTCGTCGATTCGATTGCCCAACCGGTGACCGTTGAGTCTGACAGCACCGCATCGTATTGACCGCCCACCAGCTTCGTCACATTATCGGTGTTGAGGTCGTGAGGCATGATCTTGATAGCGGCTTCGCCCTTCGCCTCGCACTCGGCGGACAGGTCGGTTATGAGGGTTTGCTGGTAGGTGCCGGTTTGAAGGCCGATGGTCTTGCCACACGGGTTGCTTGGATCAAATCCAGACGGATTGCCGGTCTTCACGGCGTAGGAGGATCCCACTTCAACGAAAGAGACCATATTGACCTGCTCCATGCGCTCGGGCGTGATGGTGAAGGACGAGGCCCCAATATCGAACTTGGTGCCCAGCGCGGGGATGATGGTTGCGAACTCAGCGTGGGTAGTGGTTCCTTCCGATAGCCCCATTACTTTGGCTAGTGCCTTGACGAGTTCAATATCGTAACCGATGGGAGTTTGGCCGTCGGTGTCGCGAAACTCGGCGGGCGCGTAGTCGGTTGAAGCGCCATTGCGGAGCTCGCCACGAGCCTTGATTTCCTCGGGCACTAGGGCGGCAATATCAGCCTGGGTTTCAATCGAGTCGATGTCGTAGAACTTGGCAACCGAATCAGAAGGCGCGGTCGCTTCTTCACTGGGCTGGTCTGGGTCAGAGCAGGCTGCCAGGGAAAGAGTAGCAAGTGTGGCTACTGCAACCATGCTGAGCATCTTTTGTGTCTTCACGGCGAAACTCCTAAAGGTGAAACTATCAACGTGTATAAGTATCGCCATTGATGAATGATTATGCAAACTGGTGAATGTTTATTGAGATGTGACTTGTAATACGTATCGGGAATGAAATCTGCCGCCGAGAACCTCGACGGCAGATAAGAAATATTCAGTTATAGGAAAATTGACTACTTTCCGCGCAGTGCACGTCGAGACATTTTTACCTTAGTAGGATCTACACCGTGGGGCACGCCGCCTTGCTTGGCGATAGACGAGACGGCTTGGATGCGGTTAGCGACCTCGGGAACTTCCTTGCGGTGTAGCGATTTGGGGAGCTTGCGCAGTTCTGCCTCAAGCTTCTCGAGCTTCACCTGGTTATCGCCCTCGCCTACGTGAATTACATGCACCGGAACGTTGGTTACAACCCTTTGAGCCAGCTTACGCTCGCGCTCGACGAGGTCGCGAACACGCCCGTTTGGCCCTTCAGTAATGAGGACAACGCCGGGCCGTCCAACCAAGCGCCAAACGATGTCTTGGTTTCGGTTGGCAGCGATTGGCTCTTGCGTAACTATCCAACCTCTGCGAATCTGTGAGAGCACCGCATAAACGGAGCCAACAGTACCGGAGACCTGCCGGTACATCGCCTTCTTCACTAGTGCTGCAAGGATAATCATTGGTATGAAGGCGACGAGCGTAGCGGCAAAGAAGATGAGAATATAAATATTCATCTTCGTCCAGATGCCTAAGGCTACGAATAGGCCAATCACGCCAACGGTGGCGCCGAGTATGAGCCATCCAACCCACGGGAACGTGCGTTTGGTGATCTTGTAAGCGTCGTAGATGTTGTGATACCACCGGCGCTTTTTCGGTTTACTCTCCGCAACAGGTGCGCGGGATTCGTTTTCTCTTTTTGCCATGATGGCCCCAGTTTACCCTCTTTTGGACAGCTGACGAATGTTTAGGATAAAGCCTACCAACGCAACCAGCATCCCCGCTCCAGCCGAAGCTAAGAATGTCGGTTTGTCATGGAAGTTTTGCGCGATGATGCCACCTAGACTAGACCCGATAGAAACGCCAATTACTACTGATGATTGCATTGAAGTCATCGCTATTGCTATGCCCCCTCGGGGAGCAAGTGATTCCGCCAAGGTGAACGCGGTAACCATCGACGGGCCGATAAAGAAGCCTGCAAGGGTTAGCAGAAATGCCGTCGATATTAAGCCGCCCGCGAGCGCCACCAGACTCATTGATGCCGCAATGCCCAGGCCACCTATGAGCAGGCGAGTGGGCAAGTTGATGCGTTCAGGGATAGCAACGGTCAATATGGCCATAACGGCTGAGCCAACGCCCATTGCTGCATATACGAGGCCGGCGATCCCTTGGTGCCCCAGCAGTTCGGACCTCACTGTGGTTGCGGCTTGAGTGGTGCCAAACAGCATTCCAATACCGGTCATGGCAATGATGGCGGGAGTTACGGCTAGGATCACTCTGCCAACGCCGGGACCTTGCTTGGCTGCGGTATGGGTGGATGGCTTGGTTTTTGGAGCGAGGAGAGCGAATGCGATGCCGGCGGTTGCAACCAGAAGGAATGCGAGGAATAGCGGTGCAGACTCGAACGCGGCTGTAGCGGCAATGCCAACGAGGGCGGGGCCAAGTACGAATACGAGCTCATCCGCCATGGATTCATACGATAGGGCGGCACTGAGTTCTTGTGGCGTGTTGGTCTGGTGGATCCACCGAGATCGCGTGAACGATCCTATGGGAAGAGAGGTGAATCCTACTGCTACGCAGGCAAGAAACAGGGGAAGCCCAGCGGTAGCGGTCTGCACCGCAAGAAATAGGAGTAGTAGCGCTACGGCGTTAATCGGAGTGAGCAATCGTAGCGGCAAAAACTGGCCTCTGCGGTCAGCCCATTTACCGATCAGAGGCCCCGCAATTGCGGTTGCGATTGAGGTGGTTGCGGTGGCAGCGCCGCCTTGTGCAACGGATCCAGTGCTGGCCGTGACTGCGGTCATGACACCCAGAGGAAGCATGGCGTAGGGGGCTCTGGCCGCAAAAGCGATTACGAGTGTTTTCCAGCCCGTTAGCTGGGGGAGTACCCGGTAATGTCCGAGCGCTCTAAAAGGGGATGAATGCATTTTTCTAGATTTCGAAGTTGCTTACCCACCCGGGTTTTTACTCATCCAACCGGCCAAAGTGGCGCTCACTAAAACAGTGGGGTCCCCATTGAGTAAAAAGCAGATGGGCGTCACGCTTTCGCGTGAGCTTTCCAAGTTTACCGCAAGTAATCCACAGGTGCCTCCCGGTGCGTGATGGGATTGACTTAATGTGGTTGAGTTATCTCATGAGCATCATGGGCTATGAAATCATTCAGCCGTTTACCGTGTCATCCTCGGGCACAATATGGCAAGCAATTACAAAAACTGGTGAAGCTTGCCTGATTCGTTTTGTTTCAAGGGATGAGGCAGACTCTCTTGCTGAGCGTCTGGAGACCCTCTCGCGCCTGGATAGTCCATTCGTTGCGCGATTGATTGACGTTGTCCCCGACGGGGCGCGCGTTGGGCTCGTCACCTCGCTGGTGGAGGGCATGCCACTCAATCAGTGGATGCAATTGCCTGGAGCGAGTACAAAGAATCGAGTGCGCGCATTGCTTCGTGACGTTGCCTCAGGATTGAAGGATTTGCACGAGGCGGGATTTGCTCACGGTGATGTTTCGAGTGCAAACGTGGTTGTTGGAACTGCAGGGGCTGTGCTGGTGGACCACCTGCTGGGTACTGGTTTCACGCCTGGGTTTGGTGCGCCGGAGAAGCTGGGTGGTCAGCAGGGTACAAACCCGTTGGCGGCCGATGTGTGGGCGTGGGGAGCTTTAGCTCGCGAATTGGGATTTTCTGGCTCGGTTGTGGAGCGGGCGTTGGATGCAAATCCAGCGACTCGAGCCTCGATAAAACAAGTCTTAGAATCGGCGGACCTTAAGGGATACTACGGAGGCGCAGCGCTTGCCGTGGAGTCTGATGCCTCAATGTTGAATGCGGGCGATCTGCTACGCAAAGAGACTTCTATGGCGCAAACGGTTCTACGGGAGCGCCCGGGAGGCCGGCACGTGCGGTCACGAAAACAGGGGCGCGCGCGAATTGCGGTTGCCTCAACGCTTGTGATTGTGGGTATGGCCACGCTTGGTTTTTGGTGGCTCCGGCCGGTGGCGCCAGTGCCCGTAACCTCATCGGTTGAGGAAGCGCATACCTCTGCGATTCAGTGCCCTTCATCTGGCGAGGCACAGTCGGTCGTCTCGGATCTAACTACAAAACGAAATAGGGCGATAGCGACATCGGATAGAGCATTGCTGGAGATCGTGGTCGATACAGGCAGCAAGGTTTTTGAAAAAGATGTTGAGCTGATTGAGAGTGTCGAGCAGTCGGGAATAGAGATTCGAAACCTAGAAACTGCGGTAACAGATGTGCAGGTCGTGGAATGCTCCCCGTTACAAGTGCTCGCAACCTTTACCCAAAACGAACATGAGCGGTGTCAGGAAGATGCCTGCGAGGTGGTTGAGGCGCAGCCGGCTAGTCGGTTGAAGCTGACCTTTACCGGCCCTCCTTGGCGTGTAAGTGATGTTACCTCTGTGGATCCTGAACAGCTCTAGGTGGCGCAGGGGGAATCTCCTCGAAGGTGTTTCGTCGCTACCAACTCAAACTGGTGCTGGCAAAAAATGGGGCAGCCCGATGATAACCGGACTGCCCCATAGTTAGTTAAAGTTAGAGACCGAGCTCGGCCTCAAACTCTGCTTCTTCCAGGCGGTTCTTGATCGCGGTGAGGAAGCGGCCCGCGTCAGCGCCATCAATGAGGCGGTGATCGTAGGTGAGGGCAAGGTAGACCATGGAGCGAATACCAATGGTTTCGTTGCCATCCGCATCCTTGATGACCATCGGACGCTTGACGATGCGGCCAACGCCAAGAATGCCAACCTGCGGCGCGTTAAGCACCGGCGTGTCGAACAGTGCGCCAATCGCGCCGGTGTTCGTGATGGTGAACGTTGCACCAGAGAGCTCTTCCGGCTTGATCTGGCCGTCACGCGAGCGAGCGGCGAGGTCGTTGATCGCGCGTGCAATGCCCGAGAGCGTCAAGTCGCCAGCATCCTTGATAACTGGAACCATGAGGCCGCGCTCGGTGTCAACCGCCATTCCAATGTGCTCGTAGTTGAAGTACTCAACTTCCTTGCCCTTAATCTCGGCGTTGACCTTCGGGTACATCTTGAGTGCTTCCGTGGTCGCCTTGATGAAGAACGGGAGGAATGACAGCGAGGTGCCTTCGCGAGACTCGAACGAAGCCTTCGCGCGCTTACGTAGCGCTGCGATGCGGGTCACGTCAACCTCTACGACGGTGGTTAGCTGTGCCGATCCCTGCAGCGAGCTCATCATGCGATCAGCAATAACTTGACGCATGCGAGTCATCTTCTGCGTAGTGCCGCGTAGCGTAGTGTCTTCGACAACCTTGCTCTTCGCAGCCCCAGGTGCAGTGGCCGCTGGGGCAGTGGTGGCGCCGGCGCGCTTCTCGGACTCTTCCTTGGCAGCATAGACATCTTCCTTGCGGATACGGCCGCCAATGCCTTGGCCGGTTACATCAGCTAGATCGACACCGAGGTCTTTTGCAAGCTTACGCACAATCGGAGTGACGTACTTACCGGACGCGGAAATGTCAGCACGAGCAGGCTGAGCCGGCTCGGGCTTCTTCTCGGCGGCAGGTTCTGCCGGAGCAGGTTTTGGCTTGGGTTCAGGGGCCGGTTCTGGCTTGGGCTCTGGGGCCGGTGCCGGAGCAGGTTTTGGCTTGGGCTCAGGTGCCGGTTCTGGTTTGGGCTCTGGGGCCGGTGCCGGAGCAGGTTCAGCCTTGGGCTCGGGCTTGCTTCCTGCATCTGCCGCAACCGGGGAGCCGGTGGAGATGACCGCAACTACGGTATCCACGTCCACCGTTTCATCCTCGTCTACCTTGATCTCGGCGAGGAAACCAGAGACGGGGGAGGGAACCTCGGAATCGACCTTGTCGGTGGAGACTTCCAGCAGAGGCTCGTCGGCCTCAATCTTGTCGCCAACTGCCTTTAGCCACGCAGAAACGGTGCCTTCGGTTACCGATTCGCCAAGGGCAGGCATCTTAACCTCGATAAGTTCGCCATCTGGCGACGGGGCAGGGGACTCCTCGTCAGCCGGTGCGGCGGGTGCCGGCTCAGCTGCGGGGGCCTCTTCAGTCGGCGCTTCTTCCACTGGAGCAGGCTCTTGTGCGGGAGCTTCTGCTTCACCCTCGTCGCCGATTAGGGCGATGACGGAGCCAACCTCAACGGTTTCGTCCTCTTCGACCAAAATCTTGACGATCTTGCCCGCGTAGGGGGAAGGAACTTCAGAGTCAACCTTGTCGGTAGAAACTTCGACGATGGGCTCGTCTACCTCGACGGCGTCACCCACCTGCTTAAGCCATTCGGTTACAGTGCCTTCGGTGACGGACTCACCGAGAGCTGGCATCTTAATCTCTTGTGCCACTTTACGTATCTCCTTAAGTAGTGGGCCTTAGGCTGAGTGCAACGGCTTGCCAGCGAGGGCTAGAGCCGCCTCTCCAATGGACTCGTTCTGAGTTGGGTGCGCATGGATAATGCTGGCCACGTCCTCAGCGTACGCCTCCCAGTTTACAAGCAACTGGCCTTCGCCAATCTGCTCGCCAACTCGCGCGCCAATTGCATGGAAGCCAACGATGGGGCCGTCTTTGAGGGCCACGAGCTTTACTAGGCCAGCGGTGTTCAGAATCTGGGACTTACCGTTGCCAGCAAGGTTGAACTCTTGCGTGGCAATCTTGTCGCCTCCGTACTGCTCTTTAGCCTGCTTCTCGGTGAGGCCAACGGAGGCGATTTCAGGCTCGCAGAAAGTTACACGAGGAATGCCTGATTCAACGATTGGTTCGGGGTTCAAACCAGCGATCTCTTCGGCGACGAACATGCCCTGCAGGAAGCCGCGGTGTGCCAGCTGCAGGCCGGGGACGATGTCACCAACCGCGTAAATACCCTCAACGTTGGTGCGCAGACGCTCATCTGTGAGTACGAAGCCGCGCTCCATGTTGACGCCCTGCTCCTCGTATCCGAGGTTTGCGGTGGCCGGGCCACGTCCGATTGCCACTAGCAGAATGTCGCCGTCGTAGGTGTTACCGTCGTTCGTCTTGACGTGAACGCCGGACTCATCTTGAGTGACAGATTCGAACATGGTCTTGGTCTTGAAATCAATGCCACGCTTGCGGAACTGGCGCTCAAGGTTCTTTGAGATGGCCTCATCTTCAGCAGGAACGAGGCGGTCGAGCCCCTCAATGATGGTTACTTCAGCGCCGAAGGATGCCCATACAGAAGCGAACTCAACGCCAATGACACCGCCGCCAAGCACGATTGCCTTAGACGGAACCCAGGTCATCTGCAAGGCCTGCTCAGAGGTAATCACGTTACCTTCGATTTCGAGGCCAGGAATGGTCTTAGAGTAGGAGCCGGAGGCAAGAACAATGTTCTTGCCGCGGTATTCCTTGCCGTCTACGGTGACGGTGTTCTTCCCCGTGAGCCTGCCCCAGCCCTGCACGTAGTCGACCTTGCGCATCTTAATGAGGCCCTGCAGACCCTTGTGGAGCTGGTTGATGGTTTGGTCACGGTATTCCGCGACGCGGTTCATGTCGATTCCGTCGAAGTTAGAATTCACGCCAAAGTAAGCGGATTCCTTGACCGTGTCGGCAACCTCTGCTGCGTGCAGGTATGCCTTTGTCGGAATGCAACCGCGGTGCAGGCAGGTGCCGCCAAGCTTGTCGCCTTCGATTAGGGCTACTTTTAGCCCAAGCTGGCTGGCGCGCAGGGCGGCTGCGTAGCCGCCGGAGCCGGCTCCGAGGATGACCAAATCGTACATTTCTTCACTCACGTGATTCTCCCCTTATGCGAGTTTTGACCTAGGGTCATTACTTACCGCTCATTCTCGCACTGATCGTCTACGATTACCTCTTTTGTGATCAAATTTTCAACCCCTGTTTTGTGCCTTATGTAACAAGAAGGGAGCGGGGTATAGACACGTAAAAACCTCGCCCAATCGCGATTAAAAAGAAGTTAATCTCGATTGGACGAGGTGGGATTCTAGAGCTGTTTCTTTAGGCGAGTGACTCAGCCCAGTTGACCAGAGTCAGCATGCTCATTCCAGTTGCGCCCTTGTTGTTGGCGCCCCAGGGACTGCCATCGTTATAGGAGGGGCCGGCAATGTCGATGTGCGCCCACGGCTTGTCGGCTACGAACTCTTGTAGGAACACGCCTGCAACCATCATGCCGCCCGCTCTCGTCCCCGAGTTCGCAATGTCAGCTACGTCAGACTTCAGCGAGTCGAGCAGGTAAGACGGAAGCGGGGCGCTCCACATGGCTTCGCCCATCTTGGCCGCGCTGGATACGATCGAATCTCGAACATTGGCGCTGCCCATGACGCCGGCGGTGCGTTCACCCAGGCCAACGATCTGCGCGCCGGTTAGGGTAGCGATGTCAACGATCGCGTCGGTGTCCGTCTCAGCTGCGAGTGCGAGGGCATCGCCCATCACCAGGCGGCCTTCGGCGTCGGTGTTGAGCACTTCAACGGTCTTTCCTCCGCGCATGGTGATGACATCGGAGGGGCGCTGTGCACGGCCTCCGGGCATGTTTTCTGCGAGGGCGAGGTAGGTGTCGATCTTAACGTTTAGGCCCAGTACCGCCGCAGCAACGGTGGTCGCGAGTACGGTTGCCGCGCCAGTCATGTCAGACTTCATGGCTTCCATGCCCTTGGCTGGTTTAATGGAAATACCGCCGGAGTCGAACGTGATGCCCTTGCCAATCAAAGAGATCTTCTTGCTCGCGTTCTTGGGCGCGTAGCTGAGCTTGACCAGTCGGGAACCACGATCAGAGCCCAAGCCAACCGCGAGGATACCGCCACAGCCTTCTTCGGCAAGCTTATTCTCATCCCAAATCTCAACCTCGATGGGCAGGTCTGCAACAGCGTCTTGCACGTAGGTAGAAAACTTTGCGGGATAGAGGTCATTAGGGGCGCGGTTGACTAGATCCATGATCATCATCATGGAGGAAGCCAGAACTTTAATGCGCTTTGCCACCGTGTGGGTGTCAATTCCCTCGGGTGCGAGAATTGTGAGCTGCTCGAGTCCGCTTGCCTTTTCGGCACCGTACTTTTGAGTGGTGTAGCTGCCTAGTAGCGCACCGATGCCCGCTTGGATGACGTCGTCCTCATTTTCGTATTTTCCGGCTAGAACCACGTTTTTTGCGTTTTCACCACGGGTGCCGATGGCGGCGAGGTGGCGGTGAATGCCGGTGCCTTCAAGCTCTATGCCATTGGAGAAGTCGGAGTTGCGCCGTGAGTGAAGCTCGTCTGCCTTAGCGCCTACCAGGGCGATCTTGCGTGCCTTGATTTCAGTGCCTGGGAGTATGGTCTTTGCGCCGGTAGAAGTCTTTGCGTCAACGGCCTTGGCCGCCTCATTAAGTCCGGGAACCTCAATGCTGGCCCCATCTTCAAGGTAGTAGGCAACCAGGAGGTCAGCTTCAACGTCTGCTGCGTTATTGATAATGAATTCGATATTTGTCATGCCTCTATCGTATCTACAAGGTAAATCGACGCAAGAACTTGGTTTTCGCTAAAATAGCACCGAAAGTCGAGGTGTTTTGGATGCGTAATAGTGTACGGGCGGCAGAAACTGAGCCGCGGCCAGCAACGGATAACCGGGGCGCTTCCTACGGGGGCGGACGGGTTGTTATGGCCGTGTTTTGGGTATTCGCAATCTACTTCACGTACACGTCTTTCGTTGATTTCGTTAACTTTTCAAATCAACCAATCGGCCCGCGCGTGCTGTCCCTTATTGCGGCACTCGGCTATGTTTTGATCGCTGCAGCGATCACTCATAACGGCAGACGTATGCGCATCATCGGTTGGACTGCCTTGCTAGTTGAGCTTGCTGGAGTTCTATCCACCGGCATCATTGGTCTTGGCGTTGCTGATATTGGTGCTATTCGAAACACATGGGCGAACTTTGGTGCCGGCTATTACTACGCGCCACTAATCCTTCCCGTGATAGGACTGGTGTGGATTTGGTTCACGAATCCGCGCAGAATTGTGGAGATCGCGGAGCTTTTTGATCGCAAGTAGAGGGCTCTGGTCCAGCGAGGGATAGGAATCTTATCCGCGTGCAGGAGTGCTGGGTTAGATTCCCCCGGGGAAGTCGAGCTGGCGCCAAGCTTCATAGAGTCCGATAGCAGCTGAGTTTGCAAGGTTTAGCGACCTTGTTCCCGGCGTCATCTGAATGCGCAGGCGTTCAGTTACGCGCGGGTGGGCCATGATCTCTTCTGGCAGGCCCGTTGGTTCGGGACCAAACAGCAGTCCGTCCCCATCGCGGTATTGGATGTCGTTGTAGTGGGTGGTGGCATGCCCGGTGAAAGCGTAGATAGAGCCGGGTATTTGATCCAAGGCTTCATCAATAGTTTCGTGGACGCGAACGTGAGCTAGGTCGTGGTAGTCGAGGCCAGCGCGCTTAAGCTTCGTGTCGTCCATGTCGAACAGTGGGTCAACTAGGTGAAGCATGGATCCGGTGCACGCAGACAGACGGATTGCGGCGCCAGAGTTTCCCGGGATTCTGGGTTCAAAAAATATTACGTGGAGCACGCCCTTCATTTTAGGTGCGTGCTCCACGATAGAGAAACTAAGGAAACTTACTGCTTGAAGGTCAAAGTCAATGATGCCTTTGCAAGTGCGTGGAATAGGGCGTTAAACGACGCCGTGGTGATAGAGGCGTCGTCATCCAGTCCTAACGAGGGGGTGTCGAGTGCGTATACGGTGAATACGTATCGGTGCTCGCGGTCACCTTTGGGCGGGTTAGCTCCGTAATAGCTAGCTTGCCCCGCGTCGTTTAGCAGATGGAAGGCCGGCCCCTCCAGATGTAGATCGGATTCTCCCGCGCCTTCATCTAGCTCGGTAATCTCAGCGGGAATATCAACAATTCCCCAATGCCAATATCCGGCCGGAGTAGGCGCGTCGGGGTCAAAACAATAGACGAAAAAAGACTGGGTTTGGGCAGGAAATCCGCTCCAGGAAAGATGGGGTGATACGGACCCTCCCGGGGCGGTTTGGGCCGCGGGCATAACCTGCATGTCGTTCGCAGCGTTGGACGTTAGCGTGAAAGTCGGAAGTTTTGGCAGGGCCTCGTCTGGATGGGGTGCTATTGGACGTGATTCAAGGTCCATTTGGAGTTCCTGTCTGTTGTCGTGAAGGTCACTTTCAATTTATCGCGACGGTTGTCTTTGCGCGATAAATGCGGGCTTTTGCGGCGATTTTGAAGCTTGCTAAAGCCAAAAATGAAGTATCTCCACTTTTCTTGTCCCACCCCTGCAATACACTATCGAACAGATGTTCGAAAACTCTTGGGGGAGGAAGCGAGCAAACGGTGGAGGTTAAAACACTTGAGCGGGAGCGGCGTTTAGAAAAGGCGCGATTGAGTCTTATTCGAGCGGAAACGGCGATGGGCGTTTCGCCCGCGCCTTTGCGCGCGGGCAATGTGTGGCATGTTCGTGGTGGAAACGAGGCGTTATTTGAGGCGGTAATAAGCCTTCGCAAGGACGATCAGTGGGTAGGCGTTGTTGGTGTTAAAAACGTTGGTTGGTGCGCGGCTTTAGAGAAGGGGATCCCACTCGAAAAGGTCATTTTTGTTCCTCGGGTGAAAGAGCAGTCTCTTAAAGTCTTGGCGGCTTTGATAGATGGAGTTGATCTGGTGGTTGCAGGACCGCTTCCGTTGTCAGCCCAAAATCAAAGAGCTCTAGCGGGGCGTGCTAGATCAAGAAGGTCGTCTGTTCTGACTACCGTGCCCTGGCTTTCGATTTCTAAACCCTGGTACGTGCAGTCGCGAAATAGTGAGGCCGATGGCTCTCTCGGTTTGGTCAGGAGGGCAGTGTGACTCGTTTAGCTGTGGTGTTCTTCCCAGATTGGGAGACGAGTGCGCTGGTAATTGACTGCCCTCCGGGGGCGCCGGCTGCTTTGGTGTCTGCTACGGGGAGAATAACTCACGTGACTCGCGAAGCTCGTGCGATGGGCGTAGCGGTGGGGATGCGAAGAGCCCTTGCAGAGCACCTGTGTGACGAGCTTTTAGTTATGCCAGGCGATCCGGGGCGTTCGTTGCGGGCATTCAATGTCGCGCTTGATGCTTTGGGAGAGGTATCGGCAACCGTATGCATGGTGAAGCCTGGAATAGCCTGGATCCCCGCTTCTGCGTCGCGCACTTTTGGTGGCGAAGAGGCGCTGTGTGAACGAGTGATTGACGTGATCGCGGAGCAGACAGGAAGTGAATGCTACGTGGGGATTGGTGAAGGGCTGTTGCAGGCCTGGGTAGGGGCCCTGCATGGCGTTGTAGATCCTGGCGAATCTCGCGTGAGCGATTTGTCGCTAAGGTATTTAAAACCACTTATGTCCCAAAAGGAAAGCGATCTGGATCAAGCGTTGGATTCTCTTGCCGCCCTGGGAGTTAGGACGGTTGGCGATTTGCGAGCCCTTGGTGCGGAGCATGTTCTAGCTCGTTTTGGTGAGGTTGGGCAGAGCTTGTACAGGTTGTTGTGGCAGGCTGGCATGCTTCGCAAAGCTGAGCGCGCGCCAGAAGAGTTTGTCGAGCAAACTGTTGTATTTCCTGCCCCGGTGACAGATTTGGGGGTGGCTTTGGGGTATTTGTTGGAGCAAGCCGCAAGTCTGGTTGAAAAGCTGGTATCAAAGCAGGTAGCTACAAATGAGGTGGATATAACCGCAACTATTCTTGGGGCTGTGGGAAGGGTTGAGAGATCTAGACGTTGGGCGATAATAGATTTTCCCGCACCGCGCGATTTGGTTGACCGAACTCGTTGGCAAGTTCAATCTTGGGTTGATGAGCTGGCTAGATCAGGAGCATCCATGGAGGGCGAGTATTCGCAAGAAAGATTTGGGGTTGAAAAAATTGTTCTGACTGCCCGCGATCTGGTTCCGATAGATCATCTTGCGAAGCAGTTGTGGTCAGACCGTAGCGAGGACGATGTTCGCGCCGGTACGGTGGCCTTCAGGCTTCAGGCGTTAGTTGGTTTGGACGGGGTGCTGCGGCCGCGAGTGAGGCCAGGATTTGATCCTCTGAGCAAAGTGGTGCAAACCGAGTGGGGTGCCGCCCCGGAAACAGCTGTGTGGGAGCAGTGGAATGTGCCTCAAAAATGGCAAAATCACGCTTCGTTCCAAGACATGTGGGTCGGGGGCTTAAAAGAAGAATCTCCCGCTACGGTGCTCGAGAGCCCTCTGTCTGTGTGCCTGTTTGATGAAGGTGGGAGGGCAGTCAGGCTGCGGTCGGATGGAACTTTGAACGCCACGCCTCGAAGCATGGTTGTTAATGTCGAGGAAGTAGCGGAATTAGATGTTGGGTTGTACGCGGCAGAGGAGGTCGTTCTCTCTGACGTGCGCGGCCCATGGCCCATCCTTGGTAGGTGGTGGGATGGGCAGGACGAGGTGTCTGCGCCTAGGGCGTGGCTCGTGGCGGCGCCCCTAGGAGCGCCGCGGGTGCTTATTAAATGGGTCTCGGGTGAGTGGATGCTCGCTGCATTGTGGTATTAGTTCAGTAGAGGAAAGAGGAAGGTGCGAGCTGTGGCTAAGCTTTACTTCAGGTACGGGGCGATGAACTCTGGCAAGTCAACCGCATTGCTACAGGCCGCCTATAACTATGAAGAGCGCGGGCAAAGAGTGGTGCTCGCTAAGCCGTCGGTTGACACCAAGGGGGATGCGCAGATCGTTTCTCGGCTGGGTGTTACGCGCGAAGTAGACATGTTGGTTGGGAAAGATGAGAACCTGCGTGACGTTTTCTTGAATGTAGCCTCAGGGGTTGACCCTAACGCTTTGATGCAGAATTTGGCGGCCAAGCCCGTGTCAGCGCTACTTGTTGATGAAGCTCAGTTTTTCACTCCAAAACAGGTTGACGATATGTTCCGTATTGCGGTGTTAGATAACGTCCCGGTGCTTGCGTACGGCATTCGAACTGATTTTCAAACCATAGCGTTCCCAGGGGCTCGGCGTTTGCTGGAGATCGCGCACTCGGTTGAAGAACTTAAAACTATTTGCCGCTGCGGTAAAAAAGCGGTTTTTAACGGCCGTAAAGTGGATGATCGATTCGTTTTTGACGGAGATCAGGTAGCGATTGATGGGGTAGCAGTTACTTACGAGTCGTTGTGTGGAAACTGCTATTTAGAAGAGTCGAAGGGGCGCCTCTCTTCCGATCATTAGGCGAGGCAGGGTGCAGGTATCGAACATTTGTTCGATATGATTGGTAGGTGGCATCCTACGCAGAACTTCACGCGCACAGCGCCTTTTCGTTCCTTCACGGAGCAAATCTGCCTGAAGTGATGGTTGAGCGTGCAGCGCAACTGGGTTTGGATGCCATTGGAATCCTTGACTATGACGGCATGTTTTCGGTAGTACAGACTAGTGTTGCCGCCAGAGAAAACAGGATCGCGAGCGTACAGGGCACAGAAATCAGGATTGCAGGCGGATATCATCTGCCAATCCTCGCTAATAATGTGCAGGGCTATCACGAGCTTTGTGACGCTCTATCGGCGTTCCAACTGTCCAAAACAGGGCGAACGGACACGGTTTTAACTCTTGATGAGCTCGCAGAGTTTTCTTCGGGAAACTGGACGATCCTTACAGGAACTGCGCGAGGTCCAATCCGTCAAGCTTTGAACGGCCGCGGCATGGATGAAGCGGTCATGCTGGCAGCTAAACTTCGTGATTTATTTGGGAATGTGGTCATAGAGTCGGCTCTTTCAACTCCGGATGAAGAAGAGCGTGAAGCTCATTATCTGGCGCGTATCGCTGAGCGCACGGGATTACAGCTGGTGGCAACAACAGGGGCGCGTGTCGCGGACGTCAGTTCTTTGAAACTCGCTCACGTGTTGCGCTCGATACGCCTTGGAGCCACGTTAGAGCAGGCGCAACCTTACCTGGAGGCTTTCCCCCCGGTTCTTCGTTCAGCTAGCGACATGCTGCGAATACACAGGTACTATCCGCAGGCGGTAGAGAATGCGGCCGAGCTAGCGCAAGAGCTTGCTTTTGATCTGCGGCTAGTTGCTCCGCATTTGCCGCGCGCAAACATTCGCGATGGGTTTGATGATGACAGCTGGTTGCGTCACTTAACGTATGAAGGTGCGAGCGAAAGATACGGCAGTAGGGCGCGCAACCCGCAGGCGTGGCAGAAGATTGATTCCGAACTGTTGTTGATCGCAAAACTGGGGTTTTCAGGCTATTTCTTGATAGTTAAAGAGATCGTGGATTTTTGTAGAGCTGAAAATATTTTGTGCCAAGGTCGCGGTTCGGCAGCTAATTCAGCTGTCTGTTTTGCGCTCGGCATTTCGGCTGTGGACGCGGTTAAGCACAAGATGTTGTTTGAGCGATTCTTATCGGAGGGGCGTAGCGGGCCTCCCGATATTGATATCGATATTGAGGCGGTCAGGCGCGAGGTGGTGATCCAACATATTTATGAGCGCTACGGGCGTCGGTATGCAGCCCAGGTGGCAAATGTGATCTCTTATAAGCCTCGTTCAGCGCTGCGAGATGCGGCAAAAGCGTTCGGGTATCCGGGTGAGGTGGCAACTGTTTGGGCGAAGAATTTAGAGGGGGTCAAGCCGGACCCAAAGGTGGTAGGTATTGCTAAGCAGATGTCAAAGCTGCCTCGTCACATGGGTATTCATCCTGGAGGGATGGTGCTTACTCGCGAGCCGGTTTCAAGAATCTGCCCCGTGGCGTGGGCCAGTAAAGAGGGACGAACCGTGCTCCAGTGGGATAAGGATGACTGCGGGGAAGCTGGACTTGTGAAGTTTGATCTGCTCGGTCTGGGAATGCTCACGGCGCTGAGAAAAATGTTTGATGCGCTTCGCGATGCAGGACACGTGGGAACTGACGGGAAACCTTTCAATTTGTACAACCTGCCGAGCGAGGACCCGTTGGTGTATGACCTGTTGTGCAACGCGGATACGGTTGGCGTGTTCCAGGTTGAGTCTCGCGCTCAAATGGGTACGCTCCCGCGAATGCAACCGCGCTGTTTTTACGACATCGTGATTGAGGTGTCTTTGGTTCGCCCGGGGCCAATCCAGGGTCAGGCAGTGAATCCGTATCTACGGCGCAGGCGGGGTCTCGAGCCTGTTACTTATTGGCACCCGCTTCTTAGGCCAGCTTTGGAAAAGACGCTGGGGGTCCCTATTTTTCAAGAGCAGCTCATGCAGATAGCGATAGACGCGGCAGGGTTCAAGCCTTACGAGGCCGATCAGTTGCGCAAAGCGATGGGGGCTAAGCGTAGCGCTGAGATGATGGCGCGCCTGCGTCCGGCCCTGTACGAGGGGTTTGCAAAGAATGGGATTACGGGGGAGGTTGCAGATCAGATTTTTGGTTCGTTCCAAGGTTTCGCAGAGTTTGGTTTTCCCGAATCTCACTCGTTTTCGTTTGCTTATATTGTGTACGCGTCGGCGTGGATGAAGGTGCATTTCCCAGAGGAGTTTTACGCTGCGATAATCTCGTCGCAACCGATGGGCTTTTATTCGGTTTCTTCGCTGGTGGAAGATGCGCGCAGGCATGGCGTGTTGGTGGAGCGCGCAGATGTTAACTATTCGCTACTAGATACAGGTGTAGAGAAGTTCGAGGGCGCAAATGCGGCCCGGAGGATCCCTCCGGTTACTCCGCAAGCGGGCAAACGTGTTCGTCTGGGCCTTGCAACTATTAGTGGCATGTCTGATGCGAGCATTGATCGGATTGTTAGTGCCCGCGAGCAGGGTGAGTTCGCGTCGGTGGAGGATTTGGCGAGACGGGCGATGCTCAGTTCGAAGGAAGTGGAGAGGCTGGCTAAGGCTGGCGCGCTTGGGAGGATTGCGGATTCGCGCAGGCAGGCCATGTGGGTGGCTCCGTTTGTGGGGCAGGAAGCTTACCAACCTACATTGCCGCTGGAGTGGGGGAGCGTGCCGGATTTGAAGCCGTTAACACCGGCGGAGGCAGTGGTTGCGGACTACCAGGCTAGTGGCGTTAGCGTGGATCGTCATCCGATGGAGTTGGTTCGCCAGAATCTGGAGTCTGCTGGCGTGTTGTCGTGCGGAGAAATCGCGGGCGTGGAGGCAGGGCGGCGCATTCGCATTGGGGGATTGGTGACGCATCGGCAGCGTCCCCACACGGCTAGGGGGACGATTTTCTTGTCGTTGGAGGACGAGACGGGTTATGCGAATGTGGTTTGCGCGCCGGGGCTTTGGAAGAGATTTCGCAAAGTTGGTTTGACTGAGGCGGCGCTGGTGGTGCGCGGTGTTGTTGAGCGCGCGCCGGGCGGCGCGTCTGCTTTGGTGGCGGACAAGCTTGAGGCGCTACCTGTTCCGGTGGCGGGCAGGTCCCGCGATTTCAGGTAGCGCCTCGGGAATTGCATCCGATCAGCTTACAGATGGTCCTTCAACGATTTCTTTTGGACTTGGAAGATCCCCTTCAAGGGGTGGGTCTTCCTCATGCAGCTGTTGGTAGATGGCCCAGGCGGACGCGATTAGCGGAATGGAGAGTACCGCGCCGAAGATGCCGGCGAGTAGGGTTCCCGCGGTGACGCCGATACCCACAACCACTGGGTGGAGCGAGACTTGTGCGCCCATGATGAGTGGTTGGAGCACGTGCCCTTCAAACTGTCCGATGAGGGCGATGCCAATGCCAACGGCGATCATCATCCAAACACCCTTAGACGCAAGAGCCACGATCATGGCTATGCCCATGGCGGTGGGCGCTCCGATGAGGGGAATGAATGACCCGATGAATACCAGTACTCCGAGCGGTGCCGAAAGCGGGATGCCGAGAATCGTAAGGTATACGAACGCGAATATGCCGTTGGTTAGTGCAACCATCATGATGCCGCGAGCGTAGCCGGAGAACGTGTACCACCCGGCGGCTACGGCTTTGTGTGTGGATTCGCGGTGCCTTGCAGGCAAGCGGTTGAGGAACCAGATCCACATGCTCTTGCCGGAGTAGAGGAAGAAGATCGTGGCGAACAGCGCGAGCGCCATGATTGTGAATCCGATTGCTACCGATCCAAGGTTTGAAAGTGCTCCTTGGAGTATTTGGCCCGCGTTGGTTTCGATGTAGTTGCGTGCTTGCTCAATGGTTTGGTTGATCCAGTTGTAGATCTCATCGGAGGTGAGGTCTACGGCCCACGGCCCGGTTCTTACAAATTCGATAATCTGATCGATACCGTTGCCAAACTGTTTGCTAAGTGAGTTCCACTGTCCGGCAACGGATGTGACGACGTAGAAGATGAGGCCACCAAAAACGGCGGTGCTACCCAACAGGGCGATTATTTCGCTTAGCCATCTGGGCATGTAACGTTCGAGCCAGGTGACGATGGGATTCAGGATCGAGGTGACTACGAGCGCAACGAAGATTGCGACTACAACGGCGGCTACTTCGGATAGGCTCCACACGATGAGCGCTACGATGACTAAGACACCGAGGATCATCCACGCGGAAGTGCCGGCTTTGCGTAGCCAGGTGGGAATGTCGTCTGAGTGTACACGAGCGTGAGCTTTCGAGAATCGAGGGGGAATGCCTCTCGATGATCCACGCATTTTGTTTCTGCGGTGTTGGCGCGGCAGGGCCTCTTGGGAGAGAGGTCGCGGCGTCTCTGACGGTATTCCGACGTGTTTTGCATCGGTGCTGCGCGACATGATTGAGCGGGCGGTTGCTCCGGCTCTGTATGCTAGTCGCCTGATTTTGCCACTGTCTTCGTCTTTGTTCACGGTTTCAGCCTAGTTCGTTTTGATAGTTATTTCTTGGCCCGTTCGGTGATTGTTTCAACTAGCTGCGCCGGTGTGGCAACCGCTGCGGACGCGGTTTCGAATTCGCTCTGGTCGGTCCCTCCCCACAGGACGCCGATTACGTCGAGGTTGTTGGCGCGCGCACCTTCAACGTCGTGGATTCGATCGCCAATCATGATGGCACCTTCGCGATTGTAACCGTCAGCTTCTAGGAGGTTTAGTGCATCTGCGATGACTGCCGCTTTGGATTGATGGGCGGAGTCATTGGTGGAACCGACGACGTGTTTGAAGTAGGAATCAAGGCCGGCATGGGTTGCTATGGGCTTTGCCATGGTCTCGGTTTTTGAAGTTGCAATGGCAAGGGGGAAGCCAAGTTGATGTAGTTCTTGAATGGCTTCGAGAACGCCGGGAAAGAAAGGGGCGTCATACATGGTTTGACGATAGTAACGGCGGTAGGTGGCGATGGCGTCGTCGATGTGGGCGGGGTCTACCCTCGCGAAGTCGCGGAAGGAGTGAAACAGGGGAGGACCAACCCAGGCGCGCAGCTGCTCATTTGACTGTGGCGGCAGGCCCAGCTCGTCTAGTGTGTCCGCTACTGCTTGCATGATGATCGGGGCGGAGTCCACGATCGTTCCGTCGAAGTCAAAAAGTACGATATTGGTTTTCATGTTTTAACCCTATCTAAGCTTGATGCTTCGGTTATAAGGGCTGCCGCGAGGCGCGAAAAGGCACTATTTTGCGGGCGAGGCGGTGATTTGACACCACATGTGGATCTCATGCTAGAGTTTTCCTCGTTGCTCTAATGAGCCCCGATGCGCGGGTGGCGGAATTGGTAGACGCGCTAGCTTGAGGTGCTAGTTCCCACTTATTCGGGAGTGCGGGTTCAAGTCCCGCTTCGCGCACAGATGGTGAGGTAGCCGAAAGGTTGCCTCACTTTTGTATACGCTGGCGTGGTCGTTATCGCTTGCAACCTGGAATTTCGGGAGCATTTGAGGCGATTCTAATGCGACGTGTCTCAATTTGTGCGGGGACACGTATTGCTGTATCTGCCTCTGTTAGCATGGTGGAGAGTTCTCGAGATGCCTTGCGTGCAGGGTTCTTGCAAGGACTATGTCCCATAACACAAGGTTATGCGCATTAAGCTGCCCTGCAGCACTGTGTTGTTGCAGATATTTCCGAAGGGGAAGAACAGTGAAGATGACCAAGCGCCTTGCAGTTGCCGTTACTTCCGGCATGCTGATCGGCGGTTTGACATTTGGTGGTATTGCTGTGGCTGCTCCAGTAGAGTCTGCTCCTAATACGGATGCGAAGACCGCTGAAGTGGTTCAGCTGGAAAATGACTTAGCTCAGGCGCAGGAGGCGCTCAAGCAGGCAGAAGAAGAGCTTGCAGCGCAAGACGCGGAGGCTCCGGCTAAACTCGCGGCGGCACAGGAGGACGTTGACGCCGCGCAGGCTGCCGTTCAAGCCGCTGAGGAAGCTTTGGCAAATGCCAAGAGCACGCTTGACGAGGCTACCCAGAAGCAAGAAGCGGCCAAGAATGATCTCGATAGCAAAACTGTTGCGGCAGAAAAAGCTGCTTCTGAGCGTGACGCCGCGAAAAAGGCGTACGATGATGCCCTCGCCGAGCAGGCAAGTGATGAAATAATTGCGGCGTTGAAAGCAGATGTTGACGCCAAGCAGGCGGCTTTGGATTCCGCAAAGAAAAACGCGGAGGATGCTAAGGCCAAGGCTGATAACGCTAAGAAGGATGCCGCAGCAGCTCAGGTAGCTGTTGACGACGCTAAGGCCAAAGCCGATGCCGTTAAGAAGGCCGCTGATGAAGCTGCCGCTAAGCAGCAGGAGGCACAGAAGCAACGCGATGATGCCCAGCAGGCTGTGAATCAGGCTGAGGGTGCCCTCCAGGCAGCTGAAACCAAGCTCGATGAGGCATGCGCTCCTGTGGAAAATGATCCTGCGGTAAAGGCAGCGCAGCAAAAACTCGACGAGGCGCGTACCGTGCAAGCCGAGAAGCAGCAGGCTGTTGACGCCGCGCAGAAGAATGCCGAACAGGTACTCAAGGATGAGCAGCAGGGAACTGCGGGATTCTTCCGCTGGCTTGGAGCTGAAAAGAATGACCCGGATGCCACGCGCGCCTTTGAACTTCTAACTACTGGCAAATACACCGACGCAAGGGGTAGGTCACACGACATCAGTCAGACGGTTGATGCGCATGGTCCTTTCTTCTCTAAGACGGAGCTAAATAAGACGGGCGATGCGACAACCTTGAAGAATCTCAAGGCAACGCTCCCACACATAGATCGAGGTAACGAGCTCCGTCGTAACGACGATATCTTCCCCGGTCGCACCGAGTTTAAGATCAGTTCACTGCTGATGGCGGGATCGCAGCTTCAGACTAATGCGTCAAACTCTCTTATCGGTCACAGGGCAGAGGTAATCGGCGCTGAGAACCTTTCGTGGGGATATTCCGACCCCTATGATGGTTGGTACACCAAGGAAAAGAAGCTATATCTCGAAGCTCCCGTCGGTCCCAAGACTGACGCACAAGGCAATTCAACAGGCCATTACACGAACCTACTCAGTGAGAACTATCTCCTTACCGGCTTTAGCATTGTTAATAAACCGGGCACGAAGCACGGTATCGCCCACGGTCAGGTTTTTGATCTTACTTCCCACAAGTACACAGATCCGCAGGCTCCGTCGTACACCACTGCGGAGTACAGTGCGTTGATTAGCGAGTATGAAAAGTATCTCGAGAACGGCAAGAAAGAACTTCAGAATGCGCAGAACGCGCTGAATGAGGCTACTTCGAATGTCGAGAAGGCGCAGAAGGCTCTGCGGGATGCCAAGGCCGCGGCCAACGAGGCTTGTGCGGCAGCTACAGCGGAGCGTGACCAAGCCCAGGAGAACCTGGACGCTGCAAACAAGACGCTCAACGAGCTGGCCGCGCAGGCAGAAGCGGCAAAGCAGGCCGCTGAGGATGCTTCGCAAAAGAGCGATGACGCGCAGAAGGCTCTCGAGGAGGCCCAGGCTGATAAGGCCCAAAAGGATGCCGCGGTGACTGCTGCGGAGGAGGAAGCTGAGAAGGCTAATAACGCTATCGAGGCTGCTCAGTCCGCTCTTGAAGAAGCTCAGGCCGCACTGGCTGCCGCAACCACCGAACTCAATGATTTGAGGGAGAAAGCTGAGGCTGCGCAGAAGAAGGCGGATGAGGCTGCAGATGCTGTTGCTGACGCGAAGACGGCTTTGGCAGAAGCTGAAGGAGCTGCAGAGGCTGCAGCTCAGGCGGTTAAGGACGCTGAAGAAGCGCTGCAAGCCGCAACCGAGGCTTTGGAAGCAGCAGAGGCGGCTCGTGACGAGCTGGTGGCTCCAGCGCAGGCCTACGAGGACGCTTTAGCCAAGGTGAAGGAAGCGAAGGAAGCTGTCCGCAAAGCTCAGGCCGCATTGGACGCTGCAACCGCTCCGAGCGAGCCGGGTGAATCCGGCTCGGTGCTAAAGCCGAAGAATGAGAAGGATTCGGCTAACAAGGCAAACGGTGGCAAGTCGCTAGCGGCCACAGGAACGGCTACCACTTCACTTGCGTTGACTGTCCTAGCTCTTGCAGCAGCGGGCACCGTGATGGTGAGGGTACGCCGCACGAAGGGCTAATTCCCTCCAACCTAGAAAAAGGTCGGGCAATCATTCACTGCGAATGATTGCCCGACCTTTTCCTTCTCCCTTGGCGATGTCGGCAAAGGCAACCGCACTAACCGGTTAGATAGAGGCACTTTTAACGAAATCTTGCTTTTGGGAACGCCAGCGGTTTGAAAATCGCCTGACAGCTACGTTTGTATTTACCGCCCCTCTCGTTGCTATTTAGCGCATTTTCGGCGGTTCGATGGGGCGGTTTCTGAGAAAACTCCAATGTCAGATAAGTTAAGACGCAACTTTGGTCAACAACGAGGTTTCACTCAATGCTTATACCACTGACGGAAACTTTCATCCCGTCTATAACTGCGGTCGGTGGGTCGCTGACCATAACTGCCCTGGTCAGCCTCCTCCCACTTGTTTTCTTTTTTGTTGCCCTGGGAGCTTTTTCGTTACCCACCCACTGGTGCGCCGCTGGTGCGCTAATAATCGCTCTATTGGTGAGTATTCTTGGGTTCAACATGCCTCTTTCCATGACGGGCATGTCAGCTGTCGAGGGCGCAGCATTTGGCCTCATACCAATCATTTACATAGTTGTGATGGCAGTGTGGCTCTATAACCTGACAGATCGCTCGGGGCGCGCAAAGGATGTGCAGGCAGTCTTTTCTGCCGTTGGTAAGGGAGATATGCGTATCCAAGGCTTACTTATCGGATACGCCTTTTGTGGCTTGCTCGAGGGGCTGGCGGGATTCGGCGCTCCGGTGGCGATCGCGTGTACGATGATGTGGGCACTGGGGCTGCATCCCATCCGCGCGGCAATTGCGGTGATGGTGGGCAACGCCCTCAACGTCGGTTTTGGGGCCATGGCTATTCCGGTGACAACGGTTGGCAAGCTGGGCGGCGACGACGCCGCCTTGGTAGGCGCAACGATGGGGCGTATTACCCCTATTCTTCTCAGCGTTGTTCCATTCTTAATGCTATTCATCTTGGATGGCTGGCGTGGAATTAAAGAAGGGTGGCTGGCCGCTTTGGTCGCCTGGGTCGGTATGGGAACGGGCGTGTATCTGACGTCCAACTTCCTCTCCTACGAGTTAGCTGCCGTTGTAGGCTCTCTACTTTCATTCGCGCTTCTGGCGCTACTGCTTCGCTTCTGGACGCCGGCAACGCCGGAAGAGTTCCGCTCGCCGCAGCCGGCTGAATCTCTGTCTGGTTCACGAGTCGCGCTTGGCCTGTTGCCGTACTGGCTGGTGGTAATCGTTTTCGCGGTGGCAAAGCTGTGGAAGTTAGGCGTGGACATTCCAGCGACGCTCAGTGCAACCGACATCAAGTTCACATGGCCTGGCTTGTCCGGCGTGCTAGGAATGGACGGTCAACCCAATGCGTCTGTAACGTTCACCCTCCCGTGGCTTTCCTCGCCGGGCACCATGTTGCTACTTACCGGAGTGGTGGTTGCATTCGTGTACTCGCGCAGGACATCGGGCGGACGTTTTGACCTGCCATTCAAACAGGGGATGAGGACGTTGCTATCAACGGTCCATAACCTGCGCATCGCAATATTGACCATCTGCCTGGTGATGGCTTTGGCTTACGTAATGAATTTCTCGGGCCAGACCGTAGCAATCGGCGCATGGCTTGCAGCCACAGGAGTTGCTTTCGCGTTCCTATCCCCGTTCCTCGGTGGTATCGGCACGGCTGTCACCGGCTCGGCCACCTCGGCTGGCGCGCTGTTTGGTAATCTGCAGGCAACCGCCGCGCAAACCGCTGACCTCCCCGCTCGTCTTCTCTTGGGCGTAAACGAGGTAGGCGGAGGAATCGGCAAGATTGTTTCACCACAAAACCTTGCCATCGCTGCCGGTGCTGTGAAGTCGGAGGGCTCTGAGTCTGAGATTTTGAGAAAGGCCGCTCCTTACTCGTTGGGCCTGCTGGTACTCCTAGGTCTTATTACTGTTCTCGCTTCCAATGGAATCCTCGGATTCCTTATCGCAAGTTAAAAGAAAGGAATCCTTAATGAAAGTCGCGATCTTCGCAACCTGCATTAACGACGCCATGTTCCCGCAGGCGGCGCAGGCAACGGTTCATTTGCTGAGGCGTCTTGGGCATCAAGTGGTCTTCCCCCAGGACCAGGCGTGCTGTGGGCAGATGCATATCAATACGGGCTACTACCCGGAGGCTTTGCCTCTTATTGAAAACCACGTTCGCACGTTTGCCCCCGTTCTTGACGGGACGTGGGATGCGATTGTTGTTCCATCTTCGTCTTGCACTGGTTCCATTCGTCACCAACAGGCAATGGTGGCGCGCGAGTTGGGCCATGAAGGTTTAGCGCGCAAGGCTGAACAGATTGCTGAACGCACGTATGATTTGACTGAGCTCCTCGTAGACGTGCTGGGCACCACTGATGTGGGCGCGTACTTCCCGCACCGCGTCACCTATCATTCAACGTGCCACTCGCTACGGATTACCAAGGTGGGGGATCGCCCACTCCAACTGCTCAAGGCAGTTGAGGGTATTGAGTACATTCCGCTACCTGAAGCCGATGTTTGCTGTGGCTTTGGAGGAACTTTCTCGGTCAAGAGCCCGGAGGTTTCGTCCGCAATGCTTGCTGACAAAATGAGCAACATCAAATCCACCGGCGCAGAGATTCTCGTTGCCGGAGATTACTCGTGCCTGATGAATATCGCCGGTGGACTTTCTCGAACCCGTTCAGGTATTCGCGCCATGCATCTTGCGGAAGTTCTCGCCGGTAGCCAGGAGGATCCGTGGATTGCTCCCGCAACGAACACGAAGGTAGGTGCCTAAATGTTTGACAAGATTGAACAGCTTGGGTCGAAGTTGGGTCTGAACCCGGCTGAATGGTCTAAGAATGATATTGAAGAGCAGGAGCTCGGCTGGGTACCGGGACATCCTTTGCCGCAGGATCCATTGCGTTGGGGTAAGAGCTTTACTGAGGGATCGAAGGAGACGCTGCGCAATACGCAAATGCGTCGCAATCTTGGTTATGCAACTGGAAAGATCCGCGCCAAGCGAAATGTGCGCGTTTCGGAGATGCCTGATTGGGAGGATTTGCGCGAATCGGCCTCCAATATCAAGCGCAACGTGGCTGCAAACTGGACGGATCTGCTCGAAGAATTTGAAAAGAACGTAACGGCCCGCGGAGGTATCGTGCACTGGGCCCGTGACGCTGCTGAAGCGAATCAGATCGTGTACGAGATCGTTAAGGCGAAGCAGGTTGACGAGGTTGTCAAGGTTAAGTCCATGGCCACTCAGGAGATTAATCTGAATGAGTACCTGGGCGAAAGAGGTATTCAGGCGTGGGAAACGGACCTGGCGGAAATGATCGTGCAGCTATCTGAAGATATGCCGTCTCACGTAGTTGTGCCCGCTATTCACCGCAACCGTGCTGAAGTGAAAGCCATCTTCGAAAAGCGGATGGAGAATGTGCCAGACAACCTCACGAATGAGCCGCGCGTGCTCGCAATGGCTGCTCGTGCACATCTTCGCAAGAAGTTCCTCTCGGCCAAGGTCGCCATTTCGGGTGCGAATATTGGCGTTGCCGAGACCGGAACGGTTGCGATCTACGAATCCGAGGGCAACGGCCGCATGTGCCTGACTTTGCCGGAGACACTGGTGACGGTGATGGGTATCGAGAAGCTCGTTCCCACCTACCAAGACATTGAGGTGATCTCCCAGCTGCTTCCACGTTCGGCTACCGGTGAGCGCATGAATCCCTACACCTCATTCTGGACCGGTGTGACGGAAGGCGATGGCCCACAGGAATTCCACATCATCTTGATGGATAACGGCCGCACAAATGTGCTTCAAGACGAGGTTGGCCGCGAAGCCCTTAAGTGCATTCGTTGCGCGGCGTGCATGAATATTTGCCCCGTGTACCGAGTCACTGGTGGACACGCTTACAATTCAGTTTATCCCGGTCCGATTGGTGCCATCTTGACGCCGCAGCTACTTAACGCGACGGACCGCAGGGATCCGGCTGCATCCTTGCCGTTTGCATCATCACTGTGCGGCGCTTGCTTTGATGTTTGTCCTGTGAAGATCAACATTCCCGACATTTTGGTGCATTTGCGCCACAAGTACACCGAAGCTAACCGCGGCGGTATGCCTGATAAGTGGGATGTCGCAATGAAGGTCAGCTCGAAGGTCATGTCCTCAGGTAAGGGCATGGAGATGGGCGGAAAGATTGCTAACTCTGGTCGCGTTGTGGCCGGACCCGATCGCAAGATTGGCTTCCTCCCATTCCCGGTTGTGAAGGATTGGACTCGTACCCGTGACGTGCCTGCACCACCATCGCAGTCGTTTAGAGACTGGTGGGAGGCCGAAGGTAAGAATGAAGGAGAAGGCAAGTGAACGCAAAAAGTGAGATCTTTAGGCGTATCCGCGCCGCAGGCAGCATTAATGCTCCGCAAATCCCGCGCGATTACCGTTTCGGTAGTGATGCTCCGCGCTCTGAGGTAGTTGACGAGATGGTAGACGCCCTCATCGACTACACGGCGCAGGTTAAGCGCGTAAATACAGACGGTATCGAGGACGCGATTGCAAAGTTCCTTGCCGATACGAGCAGCGTTGTGGTTCCGGCTGGTCTTCCTAAAGAGTGGACGGAAGCAGCTGGTCGAGATGGCCGTGAGGTGAGGGTGGATGATCCAGCCCTCACAAATGACGAGCTGGATAAGACTGATGCGGTGGTGACCGCCTCGCGAGTAGCAGTGGCTAACTCGGGGACCATCATTCTGGACGGCACCGCAGATCAGGGTCGCCGTGCTATCACCCTCGTGCCGGACACGCACGTGATCGTGCTTCGCGCTGATGCGATTAAAGCCACGCTACCCGAGGCTGTAGCTGTGCTGGCGCAGAATCCAACGCGCCCTACCACGTGGATTGCGGGCCCTTCGGCGACGTCAGATATTGAGCTCGTTCGCGTGGATGGCGTGCACGGGCCCCGCAACCTTCGCATTGTGCTGGTAGAGGACTAGCCTTAAGCGCTAACGCTCCCCGAGAGTTAGGTTCGTTTACGCCCTGGCTTTCGGGGAGCCCGCTTGTATATCGCGGGAACGGCCTGCCCGGGTATTATTGGGGGTGCCTGACGGGTGTTTTTCCCGTTCTGCCCACGCGTTGCTCTTGTAGCATGACCAGGTGCAAGGCAGGAGGGCGGCCCTGTATCTAGCTAGAAGGTTTTGTGTATGCACATCGACGTTTGGACAGATATCGCATGCCCCTGGTGTTACTTAGGGGTGCGGCATTTGCGGCAAGCCCTTTCTACCTTCGAGCGCAAGGAGGAAGTCTCTGTACGCCTGCATGCCTACCTGTTGCAGCCGGAGCTGGATCAGACGCTGGACGAGTCTGAGCCTGATAATTTAGCGCGCACGAAGGGAGTGTCCCGGGCGGAAGTTGATCAGGTTCTGTCTTCACTTACAGAGCTTGCCCGCAAGGACGGCATTGATATTGATTGGGAGGGCGTGAAGGTTGCTCCCACAACGTCTGCGCACCGTCTGGTTGGTTTGGCCCGTGAGATCGACATGGAGCGCGACACGACGGTTGGTAGTGACACTTTGGAGCTGAAGGTGCATGAGGCGCTGCAGCGCGGTCGCTTCCAGCTGGGCATGGACGTGTCTAACCCGGAGTCTTTAATCGCAATCGCTCGTGATTTTGATATTCCAGGAGACCGCGTTCTGGCCACGCTCGAATCGCAAGAGAGCGCGGGAGAGGTATTCTCTGATTTCCAGATTGGTGTGCAAATGGGCATCGGCGCGGTGCCGGTATTCATTTTCGATAAGGCGTTGATGATGGAGGGAGCCCAGCCGCGCGTCGCGTTTGAGAACGCTTTGAAGGCGGCTTGGAATCACGCGAACCCAGATAGTCCGGTGGGAGAGTAGAGATGAACGTTTTAAAAGGTAAAAAGGTTGTATTGCGCAGGCCTCAACCCGCTGACGCAGGACGGTTGGTAGAGGTTTTAGATGATCCGCTTATCGCGAAGTACACCACGGTTCCGCAACCGTATTCCCTAGAGGATGCAAAGTGGTGGATTAATGCTTCCAGGCAACTGGAGGAACCTAATGCGACGTGGCTGGTGTGGGCCGATTCTGATCTGGTGGGTTGTGTTGGACTTGAGGATTTCGATGAGTCACAACGCTCGCTGAAGCTTGGCTACTGGGCTAGTGAGGCGGGGCGCGGGAAGGGTTATATTTCCGAGGCAACGCGGTTAGCGATCCAACACGTATTTGAAACACCTGGCGTCGATAAGATCGTGTGGCATGCGCACGTGGGTAATGACGCTTCGTGGAGGCTGGCGTGGAAGCTTGGTTTTGTTTTCGAGGGTGTGAATCGGCACGTACGGGAACGAAACGGCCGCGTGGTTGATATGTGGGCGGCGAGCCTCCTGCGCGGTGATTCAATGGAGCCGGCATGTGATCCCAACCTCCCGCACTATTTTGATTTTTCTGATCATTGCGATCTACCTCCTGCCAAGCGCCCCTATGATCCGCGACGCCCGCAAGCTCTGGTGCGCCAGTTCCATGAGGTTTACGGCCTGCCCGTGAAGCTTGGCGAGAAGCCGACTGCTGATACACAGCGCGTACATATGCGCATGAGCCTGGTGTCCGAAGAATTCACGGAGCTAACTACCGCCCTGTACGGCGGTGAGGCGGGCCAGATCATTGGACGGGCAGTGGCCGCCGCACGCGAGGCAGATGATGGCACGCGCGACACGATTGAGGTCGCCGATGCTTTGGCTGACCTTGTGTATGTTGCCTACGGTATGGCCTTGGAATGCGGCATTGACCTCGATGAGGTGCTGCGCGAAGTGCAGGCCTCGAATATGTCCAAGTTAGGCGCTGATGGTAAGCCGATTTACCGTGAAGATGGGAAGGTCTTGAAGGGCCCAGGCTTCTTCAATCCGAATATCGCCCGGGTTCTCGGGCTAGAAAGTGAAGATGATAAATGAGCAATATCGAAAAGGTGCTTCCTGATTTCAGCAAGTACAACGCCGCTGAGTGTGAGCGGGTAGCGTTTGAAGCTATCGCCGCATATCGCGCTGAGATAGGCGCGTTGGAGGATGCACCCGCTTCGATCGAAGGCTTTTTAATCCCGTTTGATGAGGCGGAATTTGAGTTCGACTGTGCGATTGGCCCCGTGTACACGCTTATTAGCGCGGTTGGAGGCCCGGAGTTTGACGCTTTGGAAGAAAAGCTCGATGAGCCGCTGACCAAGCTCCAGACGTGGTTGATGACCAATGAGGCGCTGTACGCGAGGTTCGTAGAGCTCTCGAAGCAGGACCTGGACGCAGAGTCGGCTTACATGGTCAGTGAGCAAATCAAGGAGTTTAGGCTCGGCGGTATTGACCTTGACGCGAATGGACGCAAGGCGCTTGAAGAAGCCGATCTGACGATCTCGCAGCTTGCAACAAGGTACGGTCAGATTGTCTCGAAGATGCTGGCAACGCCTGTGACTGTTGCCGGCAGGGAATACACGCTGAATAATTTCACGAACCAGCTTGCGCTTACCCAGTTGGATGATCCGAAGGCTCGAGCACAACTGTTGGCGAAGTCGATGGAGCGAGGCTTTGGCGGCGAGTTTGACACGCGCGGCATTGTGACCGAGATGGCGAGGCAACGTAATACGCGAGCTAAGCTTCTAGGTTTCAACAATCATGCCGAGGTTGTCCTGGAGACGGAAATGGCGCCTTCCACGGAGGCGGTTTACAAATTGCTCTCCGATGTATCAAAGGCGGCTGTTGCGGCCTCCAAGGTCGATGAAGTGGAACTTACCCGCCGCGCACAGGCCGACGGCTTGGAGCACTTTGCGGCTTCGGATTGGCTCTACTATCAGGAGAAGCAGAAGGCTGACGTTCTCGGTTTGTCCGCGCATGCACTGAAGCCTTATTTGGAGATGTGGAACGTGCTAGAAAACGGCGTGTTCTTCGCGGCAAACAAGATTTACGGCGTGAGCGCAAAGCGGCGCACCGACCTATCCGGTTGGGACCCTTCGATGCGCGTTTACGAGATTGAGGATGAGGTCGGTAAGTCCCTCGGTATCTTCCTGATCGATCCGTTTACCCGTGCAGGTAAGAGTGGCGGTGCTTGGATGGATTCACTGGTGCAGGGTTACTCAGCCACCGACTACGAGTCGATTATTATCAACTGCGCGAATTTTGAGCCGGTGGAGGATGGTCCGAAGTTCCTGGTGTGGGATGAGGTTGAGACTCTGTTCCACGAGTTCGGCCACGCCCTGCACGGTTTCTTGTCAAAGACTCGCTACTCTTCGACTGCAGGCACGGCTGTACCGCGTGATTTTGTGGAGCTTCCGAGTCAGTTGAATGAGATGTGGGCGTACAACCCGACGGTTATCGAGAACTTCGCGCGTCACTTCGAGACCGGTGAGGTCATGCCAGAGCAGATGCGCACGCAGCTTCGTGATTCGAAGACTTTCGGGCAGGCTCACGCAACCGCAGAGTTCTGCGCCTCAGCGCTACTGGATCAGGCCTGGTATTCCTGCGAAATTAGCGAAGATGAGGACGTTGCTCAGTTTGAGGCCGAGGCGCTTGAAAAGGCTGGTGTTGCTTCTGATTCGATTCCACCGCGCTATCGTTCTACTTATTTCCCGCATGCTTTCACGGTGGGTTACGACGCGGGCTACTACTCGTACATGTGGGCGGAGGCCTTGGTCGCTGAGTGTGAGAACTGGTTCCGCAACGTGGCCGCTATTGATGACGACAGTGGTTTGAACCGTCAGGCAGGTCGCCAGATCACGGACGCGATTTTGTCGCGTGGTTCGTCGCGTGATCCGCGCGAATCATTCCGAGAATTGATCGGTCACGAAGCTTCGGCTAAGGCTATTCTTTCTCGTCGAGGCCTGTAGAGTATAAGCATGGGTATGAATCCGACAGACGCATTGAATCGTCTTATCGCAGCGTTTGAAGCGCACGCTCAGGCTGCGCGCGCGGCCGATATGGCCGACTCCAGCATTGTTGAGGCCGCCGAGGCGCGCCTGCGCGATGCTTTCTTTACGTATGACGACGTGTTGTTTAACAACTACGGGGTCGATTTGCCGTTTGACATTGTCGATTCAGATTTTGATGACGACGATGACGATTTCGACGACTATTACGATGACGAAGACGATACGTCTGATGAGGATGATCTAGATTTTGTTGATCTAGATGACGAGGACGATTAGATCCCTTCTGTTTCGGGGTAGCTGCGCTTTATCGTAGATACTTCGTTAAGTGCATCAACGATTGGCTGGGGGAGTGCAAACTGCATTCCCTCAGCTATTTGTTTTGCTTGGAGTTCGCTGCGCGGGCCAACGAGAGCGGTGGTTACACCGGGTTGGCCTGTAATCCATGCGAGCGCCACGGTGGTTGCAGATACGTCGAGACCGGAGGCGGCGGCCAGGACAGCTTCGGCTATCGCGCTGTATTCATTGCTGAGGTAGGGCTGCACGAACCCGGAGAGAATTGGCGAGGCCGCACGTGAATCTGGTGGAGTGGTGTGACGGTATTTTCCGGTGAGAACGCCGCGCGCGAGTGCTGACCAGGCGATAAACCCGATGTTATCTCTGCGCAGGCCGGGCAGAAGTTCTCGTTCTACTCCGCGTTGTAGCAGTGAGTATTCTGCGCTGACAGAGGCGAGCTTTGTGCCAAATTCTTTGGCAAGGAAGTGTATTTTGGCCGTATCCCACGCGCTGAAGTTGGACACTCCGATGTAGCGGATTGCTCCGGAGCGCAGCGCCATACTCAGTGCTTCGAGGCTTTCCTCGAAAGGCGTTTCAGAGTCGGGCCGCGCAATGAGAAAAACGTCGATGTAGTCGGTTTTCAATGCCTCAAGCGAGCGGTCGATTGAACTAAGAATTGCGCTCTTCGAGCCGGAGTAGTGCAACCGACTGTCGGAGGTAACGTAGCCGCCTTTGGTAACAATGACTACGTCATCACGCGCAGTGCCGGTGGATTCAAGTACGGTTCCAACTGTGGATTCGGCCTTGCCTTCTCCGAATGTGGGTGAGGTATCGATTAGGTTTATACCTGCTTCAACCGCGGTATTCCAGATGCTTTCAGCTTCGTTGACTGTGGTATCGCGCCCCCAGGTGAGTGTGCCGATTCCGACGGGGGATACTTTCAAGCCTGTGTTACCTAGTCGATGTCGCATGTCTCATACAGTAGCGCACGTTGTTAAAAGATAGTGTTTGAAACTATGAACTGGCTTGAAGCAATCATTTTAGGACTGGTGCAGGGGCTTACGGAGTTCTTGCCCGTCTCTTCATCGGCGCATTTGCGTATAGTGGGCGAATTACTGGGCATGGATGATCCAGGAGCAGCCTTTACTGCTATAACTCAGCTTGGCACGGAAACAGCTGTATTAATTTTCTTTTGGAAGGACATTGTCCGCATCATCAGAAAGTGGTTTGGTTCTATGCCATGGGTTGGTGCGGAGCACCGTATTTCAGCCCGGGATTCGGATGTCCGTTTGGGCTGGATGATTATTGTGGGTTCAATCCCAATCGCGGTTCTCGGCCTGCTTTTAGAGGACTGGATTGATACCTCGTTTCGAAACCTGTGGATCACGGTGACGATGCTCGCCGTGTTTGCCCTGTTCCTTGGCGCGGCCGATAAGTGGATGCCACAACGAATGACGCTCGACAAGATGCGGTGGTCGGATGCGATTTTGTATGGTTTTGCGCAGGCACTGGCACTAATTCCGGGCGTATCGCGTTCGGGCGGAACGATCACGATGGGTCGTTTGTTGGGATATACGCGCGAGGCAGCCGCTCGCTACTCGTTTCTGCTTGCCATGCCGGCAGTGTTTGCGTCCGGGTTATATAAGGTTTACAGGGTAGCTGTGGGTGGCAACAGTGTGGATGTGGGGCCAACGGTTGTCGCCACACTTATTGCGTTTGGTGTTGGCTACGCGGTTATTGTTTGGTTCTTGAAGCTCGTTTCAACCAAGTCTTACCAGCCGTTCGTCATTTACCGAATTGTGATCGCAATCGTTATCGGGCTTTTGCTTGCGGGAGGGATTTTGAGCCCGATGGGTACGGCCGTGATGTGACGGGTTTGTTCTTAGAACTCTGACACGTTCTCAGTTTCCAATATTGTGGCCAGGTGAGGAATCACCTGGCCACAATCAGTTGGGTCTTTACCCCTGAAGAGTTAATGCAGGCAGATCCTTTTACCCTTTGATTTCGAGTAACCTCTCCAAGCCTTCTGCCGAGATTTCAGGTGTATCAGTTGAGTAGACAGGACAGAGACTTTGCACGCCGCACCAGTTGCAAAGTACCTGTTTTTTTGGCGGGAATAGTTTTTGGTAAGCCGCGGTTTCGATGTCTCGCCATATGCTAACAAGTTGGTGTTCGAATGCTTCTATTGATTGCGGCGTTGGGTCTAGCGTGAGTGTGCGTCCGTCCCCGAGGAAGACAAGTTGGGTGCGGGCCGGAAGACCTAACTCGGTATTGCGAAGAAGTAACGAGTAGAACCGCATTTGGAAAAGCATGTCTTCTTCGAAACGCTTTTGCGGTGATTTACCGGTTTTGTAATCGACGACGCGGATAGCTCCATTGGGCGCCTTATCAATGCGGTCGATGAAACCGTGAATAGCAATCTGGTTGCTGATTTCCACCCGAACAAATTTTTCGCGTGCATATGGCTCCAGACGGGCGGGATTCTCCATGGCGAAGTACTGACGCACCAGCGTGCGCACTTCTTCCTTCCACTTTTCCAATAGAACGTCGTCTTTGAACAAGGACAAGAACTGTTCGTCGTGAGCCATGGTTTTTTCATACAGTGGCCCAATCATTTCACTTGCAGTCTCGGCCGTGCGTTGCTGTGCAGGCAGATCGAAGAGGTCTTCAAGCACCGCATGCACAAGCGTCCCCCGGGTGGTGGCTGGCGAGGGTGGCTCTTTGAAACCATCTACTTGCGTGAGCCTAAATTTCATAGGACACTGCAACCAAGTTTTTGTGGAGGTTGCAGATAGGGCTTTGCGGCGTTTGCTTGTCTCACTCATGTGTCTACCGTATCGCGCGGTGCGCACATTGTTTGTTTTGTTTCCAAGTCCTATGCAAAAGAAGTTGGACTCGAAGATGACCGCTCGTCCCAACTAGACTGTGCATGTGACTTTTTCCCTTGAGTATCCGATTCCAAGCCAGGTGGCCCACCCGATGGGCATGGCGTCTCGCCGTGGCCCGCTACGAGCGGGCGAGTTTGTTCAGATTACGGACCCAAAGGGCCGGTTGCATACGGTGATGCTTACGCCCGGTGGGTATTTTCAGACCTCGCGAGGTTCATTGCACCACGATGACATCATTGGTCAGCCGGAGGCTGTGACCATGCACGACGGGGAGCGCGAGTTTCAGGTCGTGCGCCCTCTTCTCGCCGACTACGTGATGTCAATGCCTCGCGGCGCAGCGATCGTCTACCCTAAGGACGCGGCCCAGATCGTGACGTTTGGCGACATCTTCCCCGGTGCTCGCGTGCTGGAGGCGGGCGTTGGATCCGGTGCTCTGTCAATGTCGCTGCTTCAAGCGGTGGGATCTACAGGTTCGCTACATTCCATTGAGCGGCGGGAGGATTTCGCGAAGATCGCGCAGGGCAATGTTGATCTTTGGTTTGGAGGACGCCATCCTGCGTGGCAGGTTTCGGTTGGTGATTTTACTGATGTTGCGATGAATCTGCCCGCGGAGTCAATAGACCGCGTTGTGCTTGACATGTTGGCTCCGTGGGAGTGTATTGAGGCGGTGGAACATGTGCTGGCTCCTGGCGGCGTGCTGACCGTCTACGTGGCAACAGTTACGCAGTTGTCCCGAATGTGCGAGGATTTGAAAGCTTTTGGCAGGTTTACAAGGCCGCAGGCGTGGGAGTCTGCAATCCGTGATTGGCATTTGGATGGGCTGGCGGTAAGGCCAGAGCATCGCATGGTGGCGCATACGGGCTTCTTGATGACTACCCGTAAGGTGGAGCGTGCTTCAGTTCCGCAACGTCGCGCTGGACGTCCCGCTAAGGCTGCCGAGGGGCTGGCGGGCCAGTGGGATGAAGAGACTGCGTGGGAGGAAAACGGCGAATTAAACCCCGTTGTTTCCTCAAAAAAGGTTCGTCGTTCCATTCGTGATGTAGCGGCGAAGACGAGGAATTGGCTGGCTCACGATGAGGATGGAGAGAGCATTTAGTGTCGCATTCACTCCAGGTTCTAAAGAACGAAATCATCGAGCTTCGCAGCGCTAATGAACGGCTCGCAGGTACCCTCCTGACTGCGCGCGAAGAGATCGCTTCGATGCGCGCCCAGATTGAGGCGGCTAGTAAACCACCTGCGCAGGTGGGCACAGTGCTGTCGGTTGATGCTCAGGCGCGGGAGGCCGAAGTATCTCTCGGCGGCAGAACAATGTGGCTGTCGGTTGCAAGCTCGGTAGATCTGCTCGGCTTGAGGGTTGGGCAGGGCGTTCGGGTGAGTGAGAACATGATCGTGGCCGCTCCGCTGTCCACCGCCAGGGTGGGGCAGATGGCCTCAGTGGTGCAGCTGGTGGGTGTAGACCGGGCGCTGGTTAGCGCCGATGCGGGTGTGCTCCAGATGGTGCTACTTGCCGGTTCACTGCGGCATGGGGGAGTCCGCCCCGGTGACTCGCTCCTTATTGATACGAAGGCTCACGTAGCATTGGAGAAGGTTGTGCGCTCCGATGTGGAACAGCTGTTGCAACCCGAGATTCCGGGCGTTACCTACGATGATATCGGCGGCCTCGATGAACAGATTTTGAAGGTTCGAGACGCCGTCGAATTGCCGTTTAAGAATCCGGATTTGTACCGCGAATACGGTCTACGCGCGCCCAAGGGCGTGCTCTTATATGGCCCTCCTGGATGCGGCAAAACGCTGATTGCGAAGGCCGTGGCAAGCTCATTGGCAGGGGCAGCCGGCCAGCCGTACTTCCTCTCAATAAAGGGCCCAGAGGTCTTAAACAAGTACGTGGGCGAAACAGAACGCCATATTCGCGCGATTTTTGGTCGGGCCCGCCAGCTCGCCTCTGAGAATGTTCCGGTGGTGATTTTCTTTGACGAGATGGAGGCGCTGTTCCGCACGCGAGGGTCCGGAATATCCTCTGATGTTGAGACGATGATAGTGCCGCAACTTTTGGCGGAGATGGATGGCCTGGAGGCACTCGACAACGTAATTGTTATCGGCGCGTCGAATCGTGAGGACATGATCGATCCTGCGGTGTTGCGTCCCGGCAGGCTGGATGTTCGCATCCGGATTGATCGCCCAAGCCGAGCGGGAGCGCTCGATGTGTTCGCAAAGTATTTAGTTCCGGAATTGCCTTTTGCCAACGCCACGCTCAGTCGGTTCGGTTCGAGAGAAGAGATAGCCCGGCAACTCATAGAACAACTTGTGGATGCGCTCTATGACAATAGTGGACAGACCGCACTGTTTGAGCTTTCACTCGCAAATGGGAATTCAAAGGTCATTTACGCTTCGGACCTGGTATCTGGCGCGATGATTGCATCTATCGCCCGGCGCGCAAAAAAGTTCGCGGTGAAGGACGCGCTGCATGGGCGCCCGGGACTCACGCCGGAGCACCTGCAGCGAGCATTCACCGAAGAGCTGATGGAGACCACGGATTTGGCGGCAACTACTACGCCGCGCGAGTGGGCGCGGGTTACAGGCTTGCGCGGCGATGACGTGGTTGCGGTACGTTCGTTACAAGTGAGGGAGGCAGCGAATGACTAACCGGGTTTTGGGTACAGAAACTGAGTTCGGGATAACGGATGCCAATGATCCGAGCGCGAATCCCGTGGTGCTGTCGGCTACTGCTGTTGAGGAATACGCCGCTTCGGTTTCCATTGGCGAGGTGGTGCGTTGGGACTATTCGGGTGAGGACCCGTTAAATGATGCGCGCGGATACCGTTTACAGAGGGCGGCGGCACACCCCTCGATGCTTACCGATGATCCCTACCGGTTGGCACCGCCGGGAGGCGTGAGCTTTGAGGATCGTCCGGGCGAGTATGAACGCTTTATGCAGCGCGCAACTTCCGTAGTTCTTTCAAATGGCGCGCGGTTTTATGTGGATCATGCGCACCCGGAGTATTCGAGCCCAGAAACTGCGTCTGCGCTGGATGCGGTGCTTTATGACAGGGCGGGAGATCTACTGGCAACTCGCGTAATGGAAGCGTGCGCACAGGCGGGTACGGAACTGGTTTTGTATAAGAACAACACGGATGGCAAGGGCGCGGCATACGGCACTCATGAGAACTATCAGGTGAGTCGCGATGTTGATTTTGACGACATCACGCGCGCGATGATTCCGTTCCTGGTGACGCGCCCGGTGATTTGCGGGTCGGGGCGCGTGGGGCTGGGCCAGCATTCGCAAAAGCCTGGTTTTCAGATTTCGGCTCGTGCAGATTTCGTTGAGAATTCGGTTGGCCTTGAAACCACGTTCAACCGTCCGATTGTGAATACACGGGATGAGCCACACGCCGATCATCACCAGTTCCGGCGTTTCCACGTGATTAATGGGGACGCGAATCAGTTCGACGTTTCAACGTATTTGCGCCTGGGCACTACGTCGTTGGTTTTGCGCGCACTCGAGGGAGATCTCGACCTCACCATTGATTCGCTTGCACTGGATCAGGATGATGTACAGACAGCGTGGGATGTTTCTCACGATGTTTCGATGACTAGGTTGATTCGTTTGAAGTCGGGCGAGGCAGTGACTGCGCCCCAGTTGCAGCGGAAGTATTTAGATTTCGTGCGCTCTCATCTTCAGTTAGATGAGGGTGACGAGGCCATTTGCAGGGAATGGGAATGCGTTCTGGATGGCCTAGAGACGGATCTGGCAAGTGTGTCGGCTGACGTTGAGTGGGTGGCGAAGTACCTCTTGCTTGAACGACAGATGGAACGCTTAGGCACCACGTGGGACGATCCGCGCCTTCGCGCGATGGATT
Organism: Actinomyces urinae; assembly: GCF_900119695.1. GTDB lineage: Bacteria > Actinomycetota > Actinomycetes > Actinomycetales > Actinomycetaceae > Gleimia > Gleimia urinae. Next base: position 317,624 of record NZ_LT632547.1, on the reverse strand, counting down.
TACAGTGGGCGGATTTGCGTCCGGGAAGGTCGCTGGTAGCGGCTTTGGATCGAGCGCGCCGCGTACGACGGCTGTTTTCAGCTGAAGACGTTGCACGTGCTTTGGTTGAGCCTCCGCGTAACACGCGCGCGTGGGTTCGGGGCAAAGCGATTAGTTTGATTCCGGAGGTCGTGAAGGCTTCATGGACGTCGCTGGTGGTGGATCAGGCGGGCCAAGATCGTTTGGTGCGCATCCCGTTGCCAGATCCAAATCAGGCTGGGAATCAGGATTTGATGCGCGTATTAGATGAGGGTGCACAGTCTCTTATTGGTTTGTTTGATAGTGGCAAGGAGTAATCATGGCACAGAAATTCGCGCCTGCGGGCGACAATAGTGAGGATGAGATTCAGGAGGCAGGTCAGGTACAGGCTCAGGGCAGTAGCATTGATGACCTCTTGGATGAGATCGATTCGGTTTTAGAAACGGATGCGCAAAAGTTCGTGCAGGGTTTTGTACAAAAGGGTGGCGAGTAGGCCGGGTCGGCTGGAGCTGTTTTGAATCGTAGAATTTTTGGGATCGAGACCGAGTACGGCATTACTTGCGCCCCAACGGGTAGCGGGGATGCTCCGCTGTCTGCTGAAGAGGCCGCACATCTATTGTTTGAACCGCTGATCAAGGCGGGGCGTTCAACGAATGTGTTTTGGCGCAACGGAGGCAGGCTGTATTTGGATGTGGGCGCGCATCCAGAGTTCGCTACGGCGGAGTGCGACCGGGTTGAAGACTTGCTTTTGCAGGTGCGTGCGGGCGAATCCCTGTTCGCCGAGTTTGCCGATGTGGCAAACAGGGCGCTTGATCAACGAGGGAGCGCTGGACGTATTCATTTGTTTTCCACGAATGAGGACGCCGCGGGCAACTCGTTTGGTTGCCATGAGAACTACCTGCTTCGTCGTAACCGCAACTTTAGGGATGTGGCTGATGCACTGGTGTCGTTTTTTGTGACGAGGCAGATTGTGACGGGTGCGGGTCACATTCATCGCGATGGAGTGCCTCGGCTGGGGTATTCGCCGCGTGCTCGGTTTATGGATGACCCGGTTTCTGCAGCTACTACTAATTCTCGCCCTATAATTAATACGCGAGATGAGCCACTTGCTAATCCGGGCGAGTACCGGAGAATGCACGTAATCGTGGGTGATACGAATGTTTCGGAGAGCTCAACTGCAGTAAAAGTAGTGATGACCCACCTCATTTTGTCCGCAGTTGAGGCGGGCGTGCGTATCGCAGATTTGGCGCTCAAAGATCCGATGAAGGTGATTAGCCAGATTGATTTCGAGCTGGGTTCAAATATCGAGGTGGAGCTGGTTGATGGAAAAAGGATGAGTGTGGCCCAGCTTCAGCGAGAACTAAAGCGCAGGGCCCTTGCGGTGGTTGATACGGCGGATGCCTCCCCACTTACTTTGCAAATGCTGGATCTGTGGGACCGCGCGCTCGATGCGGTGGAGTCGGGCGATCACAGTAGCGTAGCAACGGAATTGGATTGGGCAATAAAGGAGCGCCTGTTTACCAGGTTTATTGAGCGTGCCAACTGCGGCCTGGATGACCCACGAGTGGCGCGCCTAGAGCTTGCTTATCACGACATCACGGCAGGTTTTCGCACGCGCTTAGAGGTATCGGGTCAGATGGTTCGCCTGACCGACCCGGCCGAAGTGCACAAAGCAAAGTCGTTTCCTCCTGCGACCACGCGGGCCCATATTCGCGGCCGGGTGATTGCTGCAGCAGAGGACGCCAAACGTCAGCTGGGGGCGGACTGGCTTCACTTGCGCTTGGATGACCAACGCGCACCTCACGTGGTTTTGTCCGATCCGTTCGCGGTTGCTGATAGAGATGCGGATAGAATTCTGGAGTTGATTGCCGAGCAGGATACTGGGTTAGCGAGTTTCGCATGAGCAAAGACCAAGTCGAGAAGGCGGCAACAGGTTCGCCGAGCTTGCCGTCTCGAATGCAGCAGCGTAATAAGCTACATCGGCGTATCTTGCGCTATTGGCGTGAGGCACTTGGCGTTCTTGTTCTGCTAGTGATCACGTTAACCATTTTCGTCGTGCAGCATTACCGGATCGAAGAAGATTCTCAGGCCGCCGAGACGTGGCGCGACAAGATTCAGGTGTCGGGAACGGTTGGGCGCATCCCAACTCTTTCTATATCCGGTTCAGTATCGGTCTCTTCAGAAAAGGTAGAGCTGTTGGAACAGGGATCGGGACGGGAAATCACTGCTGATTCACCGCTTATCGTCGCGATCTGGTCATTTGATGGTGCAACGGGAAGAGCGGTGGATGAATCGAGCCACCCATCGGTCCAGGTTGGACTGGCTTCGCCAGATTCTTTCGACGAGGCACTCTTGGCTGGCGTTGTGGGCAAGCCCGAGGGCTCACGAGTACTTTTTGTCCGGCCCGTTTCACGCGGCGGTGAGCTGGGAACGGAAGTGAACGTGGTGGACGTGCTCCATTCGGCCGCGTCCGGTGAGGTAGTAGAGGGAGAGGATAGTCCTCTTAAAGTGACTATGACCGATACCGGCCCGAACATCTCACATGATCCAGGCGATCCACCCGATGATTTGATAGTCCAAATGCTGGTACGCGGCGACGGAATTCAGGTTAAAAATACCGACAGTGTTTTGGTTCAATTTGTGCGTGCCAACTGGACTGATTCTGTGGTTCAAGATTCAACCTGGTGGAAAGGTATCCCAAAAGCCATTAATTTAGCCGAAGCCATGCCCGGGGTGCGGGTTGCTCTAACTGATCAGCGGGTGGGCTCGCGTCTTGCTCTGACGATTCCATCGGAGATGGCGTTGGGGGACGGTGCTGTAACTATGGTGATCGACATTATCGCGGCACAGGGTGAAGGCGGTACACTGACGCCGTTAACTACCGAATCAGAGGAGGTCACCTCATGAACGAATTTATTAAAATCATTCCGTGTCTAGACGTTAAGAATGGGCGCGTGGTGAAGGGCGTTAACTTCGTTCATCTGAAGGACGCTGGTGACCCCGCGCAGCTTGCGTCCGCATATGTTGATGCGGGCGCCGACGAGCTTACATTCCTTGACATCTCGGCCACGACCGAGGGCCGTGACACTATGGTTGATCTAGTTGCTAAGGTTGCGGGTCTTGTCTCAATTCCTTTCGCAGTGGGCGGGGGTATCCGCAACGTGGAGGACGCTCAGCGTCTGTTCGATGCGGGAGTGGATAAGGTTTCGGTGAATTCTGCTGCGATCGATCGTCCGGATGTTTTGGATGAGCTGTCGCAGCGTTTCGGCTCCGATAAGGTCATCCTTGCTTTGGATGCGCGCCGTTGCACGGAGGGTGTTTCTACCCCGTCTGGCTATGAGGTAACTACGCACGGTGGTTCAAAGTCTACCGGAATTGATGCTGTGGGCTGGGCGAAGGATGCCGCGGCTCGTGGCGTTGGTGAGATCCTCCTGACATCCATGGACACAGACGGAGTGCAGACCGGTTTCGACCTGGATTTGTTGCGCGCGATTCGTGAGGCCGTGGACGTGCCGATCACCGCTTCAGGTGGTGCGGGTGAAGTCGAGCACTTTGTTGAGGCTGCGCGCGCTGGTGCTAACGCGGTTCTGGCGGCGTCGGTGTTCCACTTCGGTAAGGTCTCGATCGCGCAGGTGAAGAGCGCCTTGGCCGAAGCCGGTTTCAAGGTTTCAGGAAAGTTCTAAGAACAAGTGAAGGCACCATCGCAATCGCAGCTCGATCCTGCTATTAAAGCAAGGTTGAAACGAGATGAGAACGGTTTATTCGCCGCGGTCATTCAGCAGTTTGATACTCGGGAAGTCCTTATGGTCGGGTGGATGAATGACGAGGCTTTGCACCGAACATTGACGGAGGGTCGTGTTACGTTCTGGTCCCGCTCTAGGAGCGAGTACTGGCGTAAGGGAGACACGTCTGGGCATTTCCAGTTTGTAAAGCGTGTGAGTATTGATTGCGATGGTGACGCCCTCTTGGTGGAGGTAAATCAAGTGGGCGCCGCGTGCCATACGGGTGAGCGATCATGCTTCCTTGAGGGAGGCGCCTTACCGGCCGTCCAGGGTTAGAACCAATATTTCAGCAAGAGCGGGCAGGGCTTCGGTCCTGTCCGCTCTTCTAGTCAAATCGGCGTCTGCTAAGTGAACGGATTTGGTGATCGGCGCCACGGTTTGGGACACTCTTGGTGGGAAGGAGGAGACCATGAGCGTCCTGAACTCTGTGCTTGCGGATGTGCGGGCCGAACTTGCCCATCGCGAACAGCGCGTCAGTTTGGATGAGATGAAGCGCCGCGCTTTGAAAGCCCCATCGCCGCGCGATGCTCTTGGTGCCCTCAAAGGTCCCGGCGCGGTAACGATTATGGCGGAGATCAAGCGCCGCGATCTGCGCGATGGTTACATTGCTCCGATCCCGGATGCTGGCGCATTGGCGCGCCAGTATGTTGATGGGGGAGCAACCATGGTTGCTTGTGTCACGGAGAACCGTCATTTCGATGGTTCGTTGGCAGATTTGCAGGCTGTGAGGCGCGCTATTGACCTGCCGATACTGCGCAAGGATTACATTATTTCTCCCTACCAGATTCATGAGTCGCGCGCCTACGGTGCTGACATGGTGCTCCTTTTCGCGGCCCTATTGGATCAACCTCATTTGCGAGGCTTCATAGAGCGCATCGAGTCTTTGGGCATGTCTGCCCTGGTGGAAGTAGATTCGCGGGTTGAGGCGGTGCGGGCCTTGGATGCTGGCGCGAAGGCGATTGGTGTGAATGCGCGTAATCTGCACAATCTGAAGATTGATCGCTCGAATTTCGATGAGATCGTCGATGTGATCCCCTCCGATGTGATCGCGGTTGCTCAGTCCGGCGTTCGTGATCCGCGTGATGTGTTTGTTTATGCTCGGGCGGGAGCAGATTCGGTACTGGTTGGAAAGTCTTTAGTTTCAGCTCATGACCCACGAGGGTTGGTGGCCGAGATGGTCTCGGCTGCCCAACATCCGGCGCTACTTGCAGACCGTAAAATGCGCATTCAGCAGGGAATTCACGAGCGTCAGGCCCTGCTTTACCAAGCGCACTGAGGTTCTCAACTACGTATCGCAGTGGGTTCTGGATAAACTTGTATCCATGAGTGTTATTTCCCTGCTCCCGGTTTCAATACCGTCACCGCCTCAGGGCGTTTGGTATTTGGGGCCGGTTCCCCTTCGGGCGTATGGAATTATTATCGCCTGCGCGATGGTGGTAGCGGTTTTGCTAACCAAGAAGCGTTACGAGGAACGCGGTGGGAATCCAGAACTGGTTTATGACGTGGCGCTGTGGGCAATCCCGTTCGGGATTGTGGGAGCGCGTTTGTACCACGTGATTACTTCGCCATACAAGTATTTTGGTCCGAATGGGCAGTGGCTGGAGATTTTCCGGATTTGGGAAGGCGGAATAGCGATCATGGGCGCTGTTATTGGCGGCGTGATCGGTTCTGCAATTGCTCTTCATCGGGCGGGCCAGCGTATGGGACCGTTTGCGGATGCGGTTGCGCCTACGCTCCTTATTGCCCAGGCAATGGGGCGGTTTGGTAACTGGTTTAATCAGGAGCTATTTGGCAAGGCCACGACGCTACCGTGGGGTTTGGAGATTGATGATCGCCATCTGCCTGCCGGGTATGCGTCTGGTACGCTGTTCCACCCGACTTTCTTGTACGAGGTGATCTGGAACCTTTCGATGGCCTTCATCATTATTGCCCTCGATAAGAGGGTTAAGTTCAAGGGCGGCCAGCTGATCTTCTTGTATATGAGCCTGTACGCGATTGGCAGGTTCTGGATTGAGAATCTTCGGATTGATCCCGCGAAGATTTTCTTAGGTATGCGTTTGAATGCCTGGTCGGCACTCGCAATCATTATTATTGGGATTGTTGGATTCTTAATAGCGGGTAAACGGGGAGCATCGACTCGCGTGGAAGCTCCCGAACGCACTGAGGAGAACGTAGAGTAGTTATATGCGTAGAGCTAAGATTGTTTGCACTATTGGCCCGGCAACAGAGAGTCCTGATCAGATTCAAGCCTTGGTGGATGCCGGCATGGATGTGGCTCGTATTAACAGGAGCCATGGCGATGTAGAGGGCCACGAAGCAGTTATTAGGCATGTGCGGAAGGCTGCGCGCGCTTCCGGCCGTGCGATTGCCGTACTTGTTGATTTGCAGGGCCCGAAGATCCGCTTGGGGCGTTTTGAGGATGGCCCGCACTATTTGAACGTGGGTGATACTTTCACTATCACCACCCGCGACGTGCCGGGAACGAAGGAATTGGTTTCAACCACGTTTGCGGGGCTTCCAGGTGACTGTCGCCCCGGTGACCGTTTGCTGATTGACGACGGCAACGTGGCGGTTCGTGTTATTGAGGTAACCGATACTGACGTGAAGACTCGCGTTGAGGTTCCCGGTAACGTTTCGAACAACAAGGGCATTAATCTTCCGGGCGTGGCTGTTTCGGTGCCCGCACTGACGGAAAAAGATGAGGAAGATCTTCGCTGGGCGCTTAACATTGGTGCGGATTTCATTGCCCTGTCGTTTGTGCGTGATGCCAAGGATATTAACGATGTTCACGCGGTCATGGAAGAGGTTGGTATTTACCGTCCGGTAATTGCCAAGATTGAGAAGCCGCAAGCCGTTGAGCATTTGCTTGAGATCGTGGAAGCGTTTGATGGCATCATGGTCGCCCGTGGTGACTTGGGCGTTGAGGTGCCACTCGAGACGGTCCCGCTGGTACAAAAGCGTGCGATTGAGCTTGCTCGCCGCCGCGCGAAGCCGGCTATTGTTGCAACGCAGGTAATGGATTCGATGATTAAGAATCCGAGGCCAACGCGCGCTGAGGCATCTGACTGTGCTAACGCGATTTTGGACGGCGCTGACGCGGTGATGCTCTCCGGTGAGACGTCGATTGGCGCCTACCCGATTGAAGCCGTCCGCACAATGGACCGCATTATTGAAAACGTTGAGGAAAACGGCGGCGAGCGTATTGCTCCGATCGGCGCGTTTAACGTTGCGAACTCTTCGGTCTTGACCCAGGCAGCTGCGCAAATTGGAGAGCGTTTGGATGTTAAGTTCTTGGTGAACTTTACTCAGTCGGGTTCAACGGCGCGGCAGATGTCGCGTTTGCGTTCACCGATCCCGATGCTCGCATTCACTCCGCTTGAGACCACTCGAAACCAGTTGGCCCTGTCCTGGGGCATTCAGACGTATCGAGTGCCAGAAGTGAAGCATACGGATGACATGGTGTGGCAGGTCGACCAGGTCCTGCGGCTTTCACAGTTGGCGGACGTGGGCGATGTGCTGGTGATTGTGGCTGGCATGCCGCCAGGCACCCCGGGTTCTACTAACTCGCTTCGTATCCATACGATTGGCGATGACGTCGACTATTCGATTGGTGGCGGAATCTAGTCCAGTCTGTATTCGAGTGCTAATGCCGGGGTTGCTGCTTGCAATCCCGGCATTAATATGATTTACTATATTATTCTCCGCAAATGGTTAAGGCGTTGTAGCGCACTTGCTACAGGCCGGTTTCTCCGGTTTCCCAGGCGCCTAGCGGATGAAGCATTTTCGTTTTTGTGAGGCTGGATTACCTGCGCTGCCGTTGCGCACATCCGGCCGGATAGAAGGAAGGAGATATCTATGCAGATGTTTAGCATTTATGACATGCATACAAGCCGTCAGGCGCGCAACCTTAGCGAGATGAACATTGCAGAGGCTGTGCGTCCGTGGTTTAAAGATGTCGATTCGATGCAGGTCAGGCGTGCGATTGATGCGTTGGCTGTACCGGCAACGCGTAAGCAGGCAGCTGATTACCTGGGCATTAGTCTCGTCCAGGTTGCATAACAGAAGTCAGTAGCACCTAATAGGAGATTTGGTCTTGTAGGTGTTTTCTCGGGAGCTTGATAGATCATAAAGAGCTGTTAAGCTCCCGTTTTCTCTATGCAATTCCACGCCTGCTGGAAATTGGAAATTAAAAAGTACCCCGGGTGGGATTCGAACCCACAACATGCCGATTTTGAGTCGACCGCCTCTGCCAGTTGGGCCACCGGGGCATTGTTACCGTTTGAACGGAACCAAGGTCTAGAATAGCCATAGTTTTAAGTTGGACCAAAATTTAGGAATGTTATGAGTGACACTGAACGTAAATCGCGCAGGGTGGTTGTCGCTGAAGACGAAGCTCTAATCCGCCTGGATATTGTTGAAACCCTTAAAGGTGCCGGATACGACGTAGTTGCCGAGGTAGATAATGGCGAGGACGCGGTTGCGAAGGCGCTCGAGCTAGAACCGGATCTTTGCGTGTTTGATGTGAAGATGCCGAAGATGGATGGCATTACTGCGGCTGAGCGCATTTTGAAGGAGCTTTCTTGCGCCGTGGTTATGCTAACCGCATTTTCGCAGGCCGAGCTGGTTGAGCGTGCGCGTGATGCTGGTGCGATGGCATACGTCGTTAAGCCGTTCTCGCCTACGGACCTGCTTCCCGCTGTGGAGATCGCGGTTTCGAGACAGGCAGAGATGCTTGCTATGGAAGATGAGATTGCTGATCTGACCGAGCGTTTTGAGACGCGCAAGGTTGTTGACCGCGCTAAGGGCTTGCTCATGGAGCGAATGGGCATGACCGAGCCGGAGGCATTCCGCTGGATTCAAAAAACGTCTATGGATAGGCGTCTTTCTATGCGCGAAGTTGCGGATGCGGTTGTGGATCAGGTGGGAGAGTAACCTCACGGTTTCTTAATGATCTGGTTTGAGATCAGGGCGGTGGATATCAATCTGCCGCCCTCATCTGTTATATCCACCCGGTGTACGCAGCGCGTGCGCCCTAAATGCATCGCGGTAGCCGTGGCGGTAACGTGGCCAGCTTTAGTGGGTCGAATATGTTGGATGGATAGTTCCACGCCAACGGCAACGAAGTCATCTCCAAAAGTGCGGGCATGTTCACGCGAAGCTAAGGATCCTGCGGTTTCTGCTAGGGCAGCACTTGCACCCCCGTGCAGCACACCCGCTGTCTGCCTGTTGCCTTCTATCGGCATGCGCATCACGCAGTTTGCAGGCGAGAGCTTGATAACTTCCATTCCGGTGCGAGCCATAAGGGTCTGCTTATCGAAGTGAGGCACCGTTGTTCCTTTCGTAAATAACTAGTACCCAGCTTACGTTCCTCCCGGCTCGCAGGTGTATAGCAAGGTGCGCAATAGACGTTTGGTTGTGCTCTCTCGGTACTGTAGGTGCTGTGAATTGCGGCCCTCTGCTCTAGGCTTGAAGGCGTGAGTGAAAAACGACTTCTAGTTCTAGATGGCCATTCGATGGCATTTCGAGCGTTCTACGCGCTACCCGTGGAATCTTTCATTACGAGCACGGGGCAGCACACTAACGCGGTTTACGGATTTGTTTCGATGCTTGTGAAGATGCTTGCCGACTACGAACCAACGCATGTGTTGGCAGCTTTTGATGCTGCTGAGAAGTCTTTTCGCTCCGATGAGTATCCCGAGTATAAGGCGGGGCGCGCGAAGACGCCGGATGAGTTTAAGAGCCAGGTTCCTCTCATTCAAGAGGTGCTGAAGAAGCTAGACATCCCCGTGGTTGTTAAAGAGGGCGTAGAAGCAGATGACGTCCTCGCAACGGTTTCTGAGATGGCACAAGAAGCGGGGATGGAGACGTTTTTGGCTTCTGGAGACCGCGATACCTTCCAGCTGGTCACGGATTCTACGTTCGTGATTTATCCGGGACGTTCAATGTCGGATTTAAGGCTGATGGATCCGCAGGCGGTAACGGATCGTTACGGCGTAGCGCCAGTTCAGTATCCAGAAATTGCGGCGCTGGTAGGGGAATCGGCAGATAACCTGCCCGGCGTTCCTGGTGTGGGTGATAAGACGGCCGCACAGTGGTTAAAGAAGTACGGCGGCCTTGAGCAGCTGATTGAGAATGCGGACAAGGTCGGCGGTAAGCGCGGCGAGGCGTTGCGCGAGCATCTAGAAGATGTGCGTCGCAATCGCCGTCTAAATGCGCTGCTCCGCGACGTTGATCTGGAAGTAGACCTTGCAGATTTAGAACGCAAGCCGTTTGACCGCAATGGAGTTGAGGAGCTCTTCGATTCCCTTGAATTCGCAACGCTTCGCTCCCGGGTTTTTGCTGTAGATGTGGCTGATCAGGATGAGGCTCCCACTCCATCGGCAAGTGAGGCGGTGCAGGTTGAAACCTCAACGTACCCTCAGGTTGGGATCGAAGCGTGGGCACAAACCGTCGAGGAGGGTGACCTCTTGGCGGTTCTACCAGTTCTGGCCGGTAGCGATATCGAAGTGGTCGTGCTGTACACCCCCGGAAGGGCTCTTATCGTAGATCCCGTTGATCTTGACGAAGCCGCTGCGAATGACCTGCAAGCTTTATTTAGCAAGGCGCGGGTTATCACGCACGAGGCCAAAAAGTGGCGGCACCTGTTTGCCGACCGCGGCATTGGCTTTGAGAACATTTGGTTTGAGGCTGAGCTCGCCGCCTATCTTTTGCGTCCCGATCAGCGAGGCTATGAGCTCCCGGCTCTAGCGCGACGCTATTTGGACCGCACTATTGCGGCCGAAGAGTCTGACGGGCAGTTGTCTTTGCTGACCGATCATTCGCAGAAGGTGATCCTTGCGCAAGCTCTGTACGATTTGGAGCAGCCAATGCGGGCAGAGCTGAACAGGCAGGACGCGTGGGAGCTATTCCAGCAAATGGAGCTTCCGGTGCACAACGTGTTGTGGAAGATGGAGCACGTAGGCATTGGCGCGGACATGGACACTTTGCGGGCGATGTCGGATGAGCTTGGCAGTATGGTGAACCGCGCCGCCGATGCCGCTTATGAGGTGATCGGACACGAGGTTAATCTTTCCAGTCCCAAGCAGCTGCAGACAGTGCTGTTTGACGAGTTGGATATGCCCAAGACTAAGAAAACAAAAACGGGCTACACCACAAACGCGGATGCTCTTGAAAAGCTGTTCTTGCAAACGGAGCATCCTTTCCTTGCGCACCTGCTGGAGCATCGCGACAAGATTAAGCTGCGCCAAACGGTTGACGGCCTGATCGGTTCGGTACAGCCTGATGGGCGCATTCACACCACATTCGAACAGACCAAGGCAGCCACGGGGCGCCTGTCCTCCACTCAGCCTAACTTGCAGAACATTCCGGCCCGCACGGAGGAGGGGCTGCGGATTCGCGAGGCGTTCGTTCCAGCGGACGGCTTTGACGCACTTCTCACTGCAGACTATTCGCAGATCGAAATGCGCATCATGGCGCACATGTCTGAAGACGCGGCGTTGATTGAGGCTTTTAATTCGGGTGAGGATTTGCACAAGACCATGGCCTCCATGGTGTTCCACGTGCCCGTTGATGAAGTCGATTCGAATCTGCGTAGCCGAATCAAGGCAACTTCCTACGGCTTAGCTTATGGCTTATCCTCCTATGGTCTGTCCCAGCAGCTCGGCATCAGCGTTGCCGAGGCCGCTGCGCTACGCGATAAGTATTTCGAACGCTTTGGGGGAGTACGGGATTTCCTCGCAGGCCTGGTGGAGAACGCTCGCAAGGTGGGTTACACCACCACGCTGTTTGGGAGGCGTCGCTATCTTCCGGACCTCACTTCGACTAACCGCCAGAGAAGAGAGATGGCCGAACGCGCCGCGCTCAATGCGCCGATTCAAGGCTCTGCAGCGGACATCATCAAGGTTGCGATGATTCACCTTGATAGCGCCCTTGCCAAATCGGGTCTGAGCTCGCGCGTGCTGCTGCAGGTGCATGACGAACTTGTACTTGAGATCAAGAACAGTGAGAAAGACGAGATTAAAAAACTCGTGAAGCATGCGATGTCTAATGCGGTTGCCCTGGATGTGCCCCTGGATGTGTCCATGGGCATCGGCGATAACTGGCGTAGTGCCGGCCATTAGTCCTAAGAATGGGACGCGAATGAGCGTTTGGCCCAAAATGCGACCAAACTCTCATGCCTAGAGTCTCGATTTTATTTCGTATGGGCCGGAACTTCACTGGTACCATTGCCATTGGTGCTCTTTGTCGTTACAGTTTGAAACTGTGCGCATAGGCGCCAAATTGTCCGTATTCACTACTATTTATCCGTATTCGGGGATTTAAACTTTATGACCAACTCAACCCCGCAGCCCGAGCAGGTTGCAGTCAACGATATTGGATCCGAACAGGATCTACTCGCCGCTATCGACGAGACCATCAAGTACTTCAAGGAAGGCGACATTGTCGAAGGCTCTGTCGTCAAGGTTGACCGCGATGAAGTCCTGCTAGATATCGGTTACAAGACCGAGGGCGTTATTCTTTCGCGCGAATTGTCGATCAAGCACGACGTCGATCCTGATGACGTTGTAGAGGTTGGCGACAAGATTGAGGCTCTTGTTCTTCAGATGGAAGACAAGGAAGGCCGTTTGCTTCTGTCGAAGAAGCGTGCTCAGTACGAGCGTGCCTGGGGCACGATCGAGAAGGTCAAGGAAGAAGATGGCGTTGTAAACGGTACCGTCATCGAGGTCGTCAAGGGCGGCCTTATCCTCGACATCGGTTTGCGTGGCTTCCTGCCGGCATCCCTCGTGGAGATGCGTCGCGTTCGTGACCTGCAGCCGTACATTGGCCGTGAGCTTGAAGCCAAGATTATTGAGCTGGACAAGAACCGAAACAACGTTGTTCTGTCTCGCCGCGCTTGGTTGGAGCAGACCCAGTCTGAGGTGCGCACCAACTTCCTCAACACCCTGCAGAAGGGCCAGGTTCGTTCCGGTGTTGTTTCCTCGATCGTTAACTTCGGTGCGTTCGTTGATCTTGGCGGTGTAGACGGTCTCGTTCACGTTTCTGAGCTGTCTTGGAAGCACATCGATCACCCGTCCGAGGTTGTTGAGGTTGGCGACGAGGTTACCGTTGAGGTTCTCGACGTCGATATGAACCGCGAGCGCGTTTCGCTTTCGCTCAAGGCTACTCAGGAAGATCCGTGGCAGGCATTTGCCCGCATCCACGCTATCGGTCAGGTTGTGCCGGGCAAGGTCACCAAGCTGGTTCCGTTCGGCGCGTTTGTTCGCGTTGAGGATGGCATTGAGGGCCTCGTTCACATTTCCGAGCTTGCGCAGCGTCACATCGACGCTCCGGAGCAGGTCGCGAAGGTGGGCGATGAGGTCTTCGTTAAGATCATCGACATTGATCTTGAGCGCCGCCGCATCTCGCTGTCGCTGAAGCAGGCTAACGAAGGTGTGGATCCGAACTCTTCGGACTTCGATCCGTCGCTGTACGGCATGGCCGCTGAGTACGACGAGAACGGCAACTACAAGTACCCTGAGGGCTTCGATCCGGAGACCCAGGAGTGGATGGAAGGCTACGACGAGCAACGCGTTGCTTGGGAGTCCCAGTACGCTGAGGCTCACGCTCGTTGGGAGTCCCACAAGGCTCAGGTTGCTCGTGCGATGGAAGAGGACGCCGAGGCTGCTCCGAAGATTGAGGATCAGGCATCCTACTCGACCCCGGTTGAGTCGGAGGGCACCCTCGCTTCTGACGAGGCGCTTGCAGCGCTTCGCGAGAAGCTGACGAACAACTAATTGTCTTGTTGCCGTTAGGCGCTTGAACTAGACGTTCAGGAGGTGGCCGAGTGGGAAACCACTCGGCCACCTCTTTATTGCTCGCTATAGTCGAACTGTTCAATCGGGTTTTGGGGCAACTAGAAACTGGGAGGTCGATATGGCTTGGGAAGAGATCCAGCGCGGGGGAGCGCGCGCTCTTGTCAAACTGCCGTTAATGAAATCTGTTTCGGTCCCTAGCGCTCAACTACGCGAGGCGCGTCCGCTTTGGATCGGACTCACGGGCGGTATTGGGGCCGGTAAATCTGCGGTTACAAACGTTTGGCGCGGGATGGGCGCAACGATTGCTGATGGCGATGTGATCGCTCGGGAGATCACCGGGCCGGATAAGGATGCTCTGGCGCACATCATTCAGCGTTTCGGATCCGAGGTTGCTCCGGGCGGTGTGTTAAACAGGGCAAGCCTAGCCAGCATTGTTTTTCACGATGAGGCGGCCCTTGCAGATCTAAATGCGATAACCCATCCACGCATCCGTGCGCGCGCATTAGAGATTTTAGAGGCGGCGCCAAATGACGGCCTTGCGGTGTATGACGCAGCTGTTTTGATAGAGGCCAAAATGACGCACATGGTTGATGCGGTTGCTGTCGTTGTGGCAGATGAACAAGACCGCGTAGCTCGTTTGACGGGCATGCGAGGAATGGACGAGCAGGATGCCAGGCGGCGGATTATGAACCAGATGAGCGATGCGGAGCGGCGCAAACATGCCAGCATCATCATCGAAAACGAGGGCTCGCTGGCAGATCTAGATTGCGTGGCCCGCGAACTCTACCAAATGCTTACTGCAGGCACAGAAGCTTAGACTAGAAGGTATGGAAAACCAGACTGTTGTTCGCCAGGAAGCGCCTTTCGAGGTCGTCTCTGAGTTCACCCCGTCGGGTGACCAGCCAACGGCTATTAGGGAGCTGGCCGAGCGGATCAACGCTGGTGAAAAAGACATTGTCTTGTTGGGCGCCACGGGTACCGGTAAGTCGGCTACAGCCGCGTGGCTGATTGAGCAGATCCAGCGCCCCACGCTGGTGATGGCACCAAACAAGACGCTCGCCGCGCAGCTCGCCGCGGAACTACGCAGTTTGCTGCCGAACAATGCGGTTGAGTATTTCGTGTCCTACTACGACTATTATCAGCCGGAAGCGTACGTGCCACAGACGGACACGTATATCGAAAAAGACTCATCGATTAATGATGAGGTAGAGCGGCTGCGCCACTCTGCAACGAACTCTTTGCTTACTCGGCGCGACACGGTTGTCGTGGCATCGGTTTCATGTATATACGGTTTGGGTACGCCTGAAGAGTATGTTGCGCGCATGGTGGAACTGAGCGTTGGTATGGAGGTCTCGCGAGATGACCTTTTGCGTGCATTTGTGAATATGCAGTATTCGCGCAATGACATGGCGTTTTCGCGCGGCACTTTCCGCGTGCGGGGTGACACCATCGAGATCATTCCCGTTTATGAAGAGCTCGCGATTCGCATTGAGATGTTTGGGGACGAGATCGACGCCCTAGCGTACCTGCACCCGCTTACCGGTGATCTCATTCGCGAAACCGATCACGTGTACCTATTTCCGGCCTCGCACTACGTTGCGGGTGAAGAACGCATGAAGCGCGCCCTTAAGACCATTGAAGAGGAACTTGATGAGCGCGTTCAGTGGTTTGAAGGTCAGAACAAGCTTCTTGAGGCCCAAAGGTTGCGTATGCGCACAACCTACGATCTTGAAATGATGCGCGAGATTGGCACGTGTGCGGGTATTGAGAACTACTCGCGTCACATTGATGGGCGCGGGCCGGGCACGCCGCCGCATACTCTGCTGGATTATTTCCCGGATGATTTTGTGCTGATTATCGACGAGTCGCATGTGACTGTGCCGCAAATCGGCGCCATGTACGAGGGGGATATGTCCCGTAAGCGCACGCTAGTTGACCACGGCTTCCGCTTGCCCTCGGCAATGGATAACCGACCGCTCAAGTGGGATGAGTTTCTCCAGCGGATCGGCCAAACCGTATACATGTCTGCAACTCCTGGTTCCTATGAGCTGTCCCAAGCTTCGGGTGTTGTTGAGCAGATCATTCGCCCCACCGGCCTCGTGGATCCAAAGATCGTCATCAAACCAACAGAGGGGCAGATTGATGACCTGCTTGGCGAGGTCAATGCGCGCGTGGAGCGGGGCGAGCGCGTGCTTGTCACCACTTTGACCAAGCGTATGGCTGAAGACCTAACGGACTACATGTCGGTTCGCGGTGTGCGCGTGGAGTATCTGCATTCGGATGTGGATACGCTTCGTCGCGTGGAACTATTGCGTGAACTACGCCAAGGCAAGTTTGATGTACTGGTCGGTATTAATCTTTTGCGCGAGGGCTTGGATCTACCCGAGGTTTCACTGGTTGCAATTTTGGATGCGGACAAAGAAGGATTCTTGCGCTCTACTACCTCCCTTATTCAAACTATTGGGCGCGCTGCCCGAAATGTTGCCGGTGAGGTTCATATGTACGCTGACAACATCACAGATTCGATGCAGCGCGCGATTGATGAGACGGAGCGGCGTCGCGAGAAGCAGATTGCTTACAACAAGGAGCGCGGCATCGATCCGCAGCCGCTGCGCAAGAAGATTCAAGATGTCACCGATATGCTTGCCCGCGAGGACATCGATACCGAAGAGCTTTTGGAGGGCGGCTACCGTAAGGCAGTTGCGGATTCACGTCGAGCAGGCGAGGTGAATTTGTCGGCGCGAGCTCGTCTGGCGGCTGCCGCCGAGGATGATCTGGCCGGTCTGATTGATGAGCTGACGAAGCAAATGCACCTGGCTGCTGAGGAGCTCCAGTTTGAAGTTGCTGCCCGACTGCGGGATGAGCTGAAGGAACTTAAGCAGGAGCTTCGCCAAATGCGCGATGCAAATTAACCGGTGAGAAGAACCACTGCAGGCCTCTCGGCGCGGCGAGCGATTTTGGATAGAATGGGCTTGTCGAGGGGGAGTACTCCCACAATCACAGCATCGTCAGCACGGTGAAAACCCGGTGTTGTGGCCACTGAAGTGGTGGAGAAGACCTTCGGATAAGCCCTGTTTGGACTACCGAAAGTTTTCAATTGCACGTTC
This sequence comes from Actinomyces urinae, assembly GCF_900119695.1. GTDB lineage: Bacteria > Actinomycetota > Actinomycetes > Actinomycetales > Actinomycetaceae > Gleimia > Gleimia urinae. The sequence continues at coordinate 300,923 of NZ_LT632547.1, read as the reverse complement.
ATGCTCTTGGCTGGATCATGCTGGCCGTTATTATCCTTGCCCTGATTATCGTCGATATTGTCGGGCACGTCCGCACCCCGCATGAGCCAACGCTGAAAGAGGCGGCGGTCTGGTCGGTTGCTTACATCCTTCTTGGCGTTGTGTTCGGCTTTGTAGTCTGGTTCTTCTGGGATTTGCAGTATGCCGGCGAGTATTGGGCCGGTTACATCACTGAAAAGTCGCTGTCTTTGGACAACCTGTTCGTGTTTGTGCTGATCATTTCGGCATTTCGAGTGCCGCGCAAGTATCAGCAGAAGGTCCTCCTTTATGGCATTGTGATGGCCCTGGTCATGCGCCTGATCTTCATATTGATCGGCGCTGCGATCATCGAAAAGTTCGCGTGGATCTTCTACATTTTTGGTATTTGGTTGTTGTACACGGCCTACTCGCAGGTGCGCGAAGGGATCCAGGGAGATGAGGAAGAGGACGAGTACAAGGAACCTGGATTCGTGCGTTTGGTGCGCAAGGTGTTCCCAGTTACCGATGGGTTCCTTTCGGATAAGATGCTTCACCGCCACGCGGGACGCACTTATCTGACGCCAATGCTCTTGGTAATTATTGCTCTTGGATCTACGGACATCATGTTCGCTTTCGATTCGATTCCTGCGATCTTTGGGCTCACTAAAGAGCCGTACCTAGTTTTCGCAGCGAACGCATTCTCACTACTCGGATTGCGTCAGCTGTATTTCTTGATCGATGGCCTCCTTGAGCGCTTGGTTTACCTACACTTTGGTCTTGCTGCAATTTTGGGCTTTATCGGGGTCAAACTGGTTTTGCATGCTCTGCACGAGAACAATCTGCCGTTCATCAACTCGGGTATGCCGTTTAATGTGCCAGAGATCGGTATTCCCGCCTCACTCGGATTTATTGGCGGTACCCTGCTCATAACGGTGGTGGCATCTATGCTGAAGACTCGGGCAGATAATCGTGCGGACTCTTAACTCGCACCCTAAAAGCAACGTCGAGGCAATAATCAGGGTTCGCCATTAGGATTTAACCGTGAGTGAAACAGCCGCGACCAAAGACCGCTACTTGGGCCATGTGGGAGTTAGTGCGCACGATGTTGCCCGGGCTAAGCAACTAGGCAAAACCAACTGGGTTGAGAGCACTACTTCCCGGCCCATCAAGGTCATCATTCGGTCCAACCTTTTCACGCTGTTCAACGCGATTTTAACTACGGCCGTAGTGGTCGTGTTACTGGTTGGCAACTGGCGTGACGCGGTGTTTGGCATTGTGATGGTAACCAATGCTGTGATTGGAATTTACTCCGAGATCCGCGCAAAGTACGTGCTGGATAGTTTAGCGATCTTGGAGTCCCCGAGGTCGTGGGTGATCCGCGATGGTGCGCGGGTACAGGTGTCATCGGCCGAGCTGATTTTGGGTGACCTGGTGCTACTGGGCTCGGGTGATCAGGTGCCAACTGACGGCACGGTCCTAGAAAGCTACGGATTGCGTGTGGACGAGTCGATGCTGACGGGGGAGTCGGTGCCCGTACGCAAGCGCGAGGGCGATTCGGTACTTTCAGGTACGGCTGTGGTTGCGGGCGAGGCCCTGTTTGAGACTTCAAAGGTGGGTGAGGATTCCTACGCGAATCGGCTCACTAAAGAGGCTAAGCAGTTCAAGAGGGTTAAGTCTGAGATCGGGCAGAGCATCAACACGATCCTGAAGTGGATTTCCTGGGTAATCTTGCCTGTTGTGCTACTGCTGGTGGCCTCCCAGTTGCGTTCTGACGAGGGCACTACGTGGCAGCACGCAGTGGTGCTCGCCGTTGCGGGTGTGGTGGGCATGATCCCGCAAGGCTTGGTACTGCTCACGTCTCTTAACTTCGCGCTTGCCGGGGCAGGTTTAGCAAAGCGTAACGTCCTCATTCAAGAACTTGGCGCGGTTGAAGTTTTGGCCCGTGTGGATCGGCTCTGCCTCGATAAGACAGGTACGATCACTACGGGGGAAATCGCGCCGCAGCAGGTGATTTGTCTGGATGAGTCGATAGAAGAGGACGCCCAAAGCGCTCTTGCGGCAATGGTTGCGGGCGGGGAGAACCAGACCGCGAAAGCCACTATGGCGGGCCTCAGCGGTATTGAACCGGCGAAGCTGGAGCAGGTCGTCCCGTTCGATTCGTCGCGCAAATGGTCGGCGGCAGTCACCGACTCGGGTTCTTGGTATTTTGGTGCGCCCGATATTGTGGCAAACCACGCGGTGAATGCGGCTCAGACTTTAGATCAGGTTTCGACCTTCACGGAGCAAGGGGCCCGTGTTGTTTGTCTGGCCCATTCCACTTCGGATCATATTGATGAGGATAAGCCGAGCCTACCGAAGCAGTTGAGAGCTGTTTTGATTGTGGTTCTGGCTGAGCAGATTAGAGCGGATGCCGCGGACACAATCTCTTATTTCTTACGCCAAGACGTTCAGATCAAGGTGATTTCGGGTGATAGTCCCAGCACGGTAGCTGCGATTGCTAACCGCGTGGGAGTAAGACGCGGCGAGCCGGTAAAGGTTCTGGACGCGCGCGATTTGCCGCAGGCCGAGGAGGACTTTGTCGAGGCAGTCAATGAGTTTGACGTGTTTGGGCGCGTGACTCCGGAAACTAAACGCAAGATGGTAAAAGCATTGCAATCGCGTGGGCATACGGTTGCTATGACGGGTGACGGGGTGAACGATGTCCTCGCGCTAAAGGATGCGGACCTCGGCATTGCGATGGGATCAGGAGCGCCCGCAACGAGAGCAGTGGCAAAGCTTGTCCTCGTGGACGGTAAATTCTCGAAGTTGCCTCGCGTTGTCGCTGAAGGCCGCCGCATCATTGCGAACATGGAGCGTGTCTCGTCCCTGTTCCTTACCAAGACGGCAATGTCGGCCCTGCTTGCGGTACTGGTCGCTATTTTTGCGTGGAGATACCCGTTCTTGCCTCGTCATTTGACAATCATTTCGAGTTTAACAATAGGCATTCCCGCGTTCTTCTTGTCACTAACGCCGAATTACCGCAGGTATAGGCCCGGCTTCCTCGAGCGCACGCTGCACATCGCGATACCCTCCGGCATAGTTTTGGCAGTTACAGCGCTGGTAGCGCAGAGGTTCTACGCAGCGCAGTCGCTAGAGGTTGGCTCTACAGTGGCAACGTTGGCCGTGCTCATGGCGGCGCTCTACTTGCTGTCTGTGATGTCCCGCCCGATCGTTGCATACAGAGCGGTTATCCTGTTCGCAATGCTGAGCGCTGGTGTGGCAATAGTGCTTATTGAACCTATGCGCGCGTTCTTTGCCCTCACATGGCCCACGCCAACCCAGTGGCTGGGTGTCCTGGTGTTAGCGGCAGCGTGCTCATTCCTGATTGAGTTGGTATTCCGTAACTACTCACGCAAGTTTGGCGATTTGAACCGCATTGTCGGCGACATAGACGAATAACTATCGTCTGAGGCTAATAGCAGGCCGATTACCAGGTGTTTTCACCCGTTTGCTCGGTTGTTGCGGCGAGGCGCTTTGCGATGACTGCGGCGGCCATGAGCTGCAGTTGGTGGAAGACAATGACTGGAACGGTCACGGCCGCCACGATGTGAGGCGGAAAGATAATGGCAGCCATGGGTAGGCCGGTTGCCAGGGACTTTTTAGATCCGCACATGAGCAGGGCGATGTTATCGCCGCGATTCATCTTGAGCAGGTGACCAGCCTTCCACGAGGCGCTCATCATGATTGCTAGCAAAATGCTAGATGCGATGACGAGGCCAATGGCATCGCCCCAAGTGAGCGTGCTCCACAGGCCCCGAGCGGTAGCGCCAGCAACGGAGGAGGCAACAACGATGAGGATGGTGCCACGGTCAACGGTTTTTGTTAGCCATTTGTTGGCTCGCACAACGTCGCCAAGCTTGGGTTGGAGTAGCTGCCCAATGATGAATGGAATGAGTAGTTTGACGAGGACATCTACGATTGATCCCCAGCCAACCCCGGTGGACGCGCCCATGATGATCATGACGAGGAGGGGCGTGAGTGCCATGCCGAGGATGTTTGAGATGGTGGCGGCACATACGGCACCAGCTACGTTGCCGCCCGCGATCGAGGTAAACGATATGGAACTTTGCACGGTTGAGGGCAGGAGAGTCAGGTAGAGCAGGCCAAGAGCAAAGGTGGCGCCAAGCCAGGGCCGAAACAGGGGCTGCGTAATGGCACCGAGGATGGGGAAGACAAGGAAAGTGGAGGCAAGCACACTGGCTTGTAGCTTCAGGTTCTTTAGGCCTTCAATGATCTCACTGGTGCGAAGCCGCATGCCGTAGACGAGGAATAGGATCATGACAGCTACGGTGCCCATAATGGTGAGGACATCAATCCATTGCGCGGGGATCGGAACGAGGATGCCGATAACTAAGATGGCAAGGATGCTGACGATAAACGGATCAATGTAGCGCACTAAGACCTTCACGCAATGATGGTACGCCATGGGAGCGCATTCGCAGTATCGTGGGAATATGACGACACTTAGCTATGACGTTTTCGGACCGGCCGACGCGCCAGTCATTTTCCTCGGATCTTCATTGGGCTCAGACCGCAACATGTGGAATGAGGTAGCACCGGGACTCGCTGATTATCGCGTGGTTCGCTTCGATTTCCCGGGCCATGGCCGCTCGCAGGTACCGCAAGTTCAGGGTGAGGTGACTCCTTCGATGCTGGGAGATTGGATCCTGGAGGTTGCGAATGAGCTCGGGGTGGATCGATTCCACATCGCGGGTCTCTCATTGGGTGGCATGATGTCGCTTTGGATGGGGATTAATCACCCTCAGCGGATCCAGAGCGTGATCATGATGTGTTCTGGTCCGGTGTTGCTACCTTCCAGCGCTTGGACGGAGCGTGCCGGCGCGGTCCGTGAGCAGGGAACAAAGGCTTTGGTGGAGGCAACGCTGCAACGCTGGTTCACCCCATCTTTTTACCAGGCAAACGGACACGGCGTTCAGCGTACGCGCCAGACCTTTTTGGATTGCTGCGATGAGGGTTACGCCCAATGCTGTGAGGTGATCGCGAATATGGATAATCGCCCCGGCCTTGCTGGGGTGGACCAGCCGATTACGGTTGTGCGCGCAGAGTTTGATGGGACGCTACCAAAGGACGCGGCGCTTGATCTGGTTGCTTCGCTTTGCGAGGGAGGCAACGAGCAGGTGAACTTGGCCTGCGTTGAGGGCGCGGCTCACCTGGCAGCGGTAGAACAGCCCGGGCAGGTATTGCAAGCCGTCCTCGCACATTTGAATAAGTACGCCTAGTGCGCGGCTAAATCGTTTCAGGCAATAAAAGTGCGGGGTTGGGTGAAACCAACCCCGCGCTTCGCGTTTATCTCTACGGATTTGAGATGGGGAAGTCTGAGACGTTAGAGAAGCGTTCAGCCAGATCGCCAATGGTCGGCTTCCATTCTCGAACAATGATGTTAGTCACGAGCCCGTGCTCAAAGAACGGGTCTTTTTCTAGAAGGGCGCGAGCCTCTTGAGCGGTTTCAGTACGCATGATTAGCAGTGCGCCTGTGTGGCTGGCCTCGCGTAGGTGGCCAGAGGTGAATAGCTTGCCCTGCCGGTGCAACTTGCGAAGGTATTCGCGGTGCGCTGGGCGCCAGTTGTCGGTAAGAGCAAGCAGTTGCGGCTCATATTCATAAATAACGGCGTATGTGTGCATGGCTACATTATCTCTCGTGGTCGAGACTTTTTCAGCTGGACAAGCCGCGAAGTCACATTTTTGAATGAAGTGGAAGGGAGCTGGCCCGCCGAGTGCATTAACACTGCTGGTTGGTTTTGCTGGAATCGAACAAATGTGCGCTTTTGGTCTGGGGTATTTAGGGTAGAGGTGTGAATGATTCGCTAATTGTCCGCGGTGCGCGCCAGCATAATTTGAAGAGTGTTGACCTGGATCTGCCCAGGGAATCGATGATCGTTTTTACGGGTTTGTCAGGTTCGGGTAAGTCATCACTGGCTTTCGACACGATTTTTGCAGAGGGCCAGCGCCGCTACGTGGAGTCACTATCCTCGTACGCGCGCCAGTTCCTGGGCCAGATGGATAAGCCGGACGTCGATTTCATTGAGGGCCTGTCTCCCGCGGTCTCGATAGATCAGAAGTCAACGTCACGCAACCCGCGTTCAACGGTTGGTACTATCACGGAGATTCACGACTATTTGCGTCTTTTGTACGCCCGCGCGGGCGTACAGCATTGCCCGCAGTGTATGGCTGAGATTACCGCCCAAACTCCGCAGCAGATCGTGGACTCGGTTTTAGAGCTTCCCGAGCGCACACGCTTCCTCGTCCTGGCTCCACTGGTTAGGGGACGCAAGGGCGAGTATCAGGATCTGTTTGATGAGATGCGCCAGAAGGGCTTTGCGCGCGTTCGCGTAGATGGTGAGCAGCTCCGCCTCGATCAAGATATCCAGCTGGACAAGAATCTGAAGCACACGATCGACGTTGTAGTGGACCGTCTGGTGATTAAAGATGGACTCCGCCAGCGCCTCACGGATTCGGTGGAGACCGCCCTGGAGCTTGCGGGCGGCATTGTGGTGATTGAGCGGATCGATTTGGACGAGGACGATCCGCACCGCTCACGCCGTTATTCAGAGGCTCGGGCATGTCCGAATGGTCACCCGTTGATGCTCGAGGAGATTGAGCCACGCACCTTCTCATTTAACGCTCCTTACGGTGCGTGCCCGGAGTGCTCCGGGATTGGTTCAAAGCTGGAAGTGGATCCGGATCTGCTGGTGCCAGATGAGGACGTTTCGCTAAAAGATGGCGCGATTGCCGTCTGGACTGCTAACAACAAGTACCACGCAAACCTGCTGGAGGCACTGGCTAAGCAGCTCGATTTTTCGATGACTACGCCGTGGAAGGATTTGCCGAAGAAGATCCAGAAGGCGGTTTTGTACGGCAATGACTACGAGGTGCACGTTCGGTACAAGAACCGGTGGGGCAGACGGCGTTCTTACACAACTGGGTTTGAAGGCGCGGTTAACTATATTGAGCGTAAGCGTTCCGAAACGGAGTCAGAGAACCAGTTGGAGCGCCTGGATTCATTCATGAGGGAGGTTCCCTGCCCGGTTTGTGAGGGAGCGCGTCTGAAGCCCGAGGTCTTGGCGGTTACGATTGGTGACCTCTCGATCGCTGCGCTTTCGAATCTATCGATCTTGGAAGCTCGCGACTTCTTGAAGAATGTGCACCTACAGGGCAGGGCGAAGCAGATTGCGGCCCCGGTGCTCACAGAGATTTTGGTGCGCCTCAACTTCTTGGTGGATGTGGGGCTGAACTATTTGACGCTCTCACGCTCGGCGGGCACTCTCTCGGGCGGTGAGGCCCAGCGCATTAGATTGGCGACGCAGATCGGCTCGGGCCTGGTGGGCGTGCTGTACGTGCTTGATGAGCCCTCCATCGGCCTGCACCAGCGCGACAATAGGCGCCTGATTGACACGCTGATTCGCCTACGCGACCTCGGAAATACTCTGATCGTTGTCGAGCATGATGAAGAGACAATGGAGGCCGCCGATTGGATAGTCGATATCGGGCCAGGCGCCGGCGAGTATGGTGGCCAGATCGTTCACTCTGGCACTTTGAAGGAACTGAAGGCGAATAAGAAGTCGATTACGGGAGACTACCTTTCGGGGCGTAAGTCGATCGCCACGCCGAAGGAACGACGCGCTGTGGACCCGCAACGAATGCTGACGGTGCGAGGAGCGGTGGAGAACAACCTACAGAACCTAACGGTTGAATTCCCCCTCGGGCTTTTTGTGGCGGTAACTGGTGTGTCCGGCTCGGGTAAGTCCACTTTGGTGAATACGATTCTGTACCGCTCCCTGGCGTCGAAGTTGAACCGCGCGCAGATTGTGCCGGGCCGCCACCGCACCATTGCGGGTGTGGAGGAGCTCGACAAGGTTGTGCACGTAGACCAATCGCCAATTGGGCGAACGCCGCGCTCAAACCCGGCCACCTACACGGGCGTGTGGGATCACGTGCGCACGCTCTTTGCGCAGACGCAGGAGGCTCAGGTGCGCGGCTACAAGCCGGGCCGCTTCTCGTTTAACGTTAAGGGTGGGCGCTGTGAGTCCTGTAAGGGCGATGGCACCATCAAGATTGAGATGAACTTCCTGCCCGACGTGTATGTTCCCTGCGAGGTTTGCGGAGGTAAACGCTACAACCGCGAGACTTTGGAAATCGAATACAAGGGCAAGAACGTTTCAGACATTTTGGACATGCCCATTTCAGAGGGCGCGAAGTTCTTTGAGCATATCCCGCGTATTGCGCGGCATTTGAACACGCTGGTTGAGGTAGGTCTGGGGTACGTGCGCCTGGGCCAGTCCGCAACCACACTCTCCGGCGGCGAGGCGCAGCGCGTTAAGCTGGCCGCGGAGCTGCAGAAGCGTTCGCGTGGCCGCACGGTGTACGTCTTGGATGAGCCAACCACGGGTCTTCACAGCGAGGACATCCGCAAATTGCTCCTCGTATTGCAGGGCCTGGTCGATAAAGGCAACACGGTGATTGTCATTGAGCACAATCTGGACGTCATTAAATCCGCTGATTGGGTTATCGATATGGGGCCCGAAGGAGGCTCGGGAGGCGGCAAGGTGATTGCGCAGGGAACCCCGGAGCAAGTCTCTGAGGTTAAGGGCTCTTTCACCGGCCACTATTTGGCGAAGATCCTCGCAAAATAGCGTTTCTTTTCGCCAGATACTGCGATTTCTGGTCTGATACCGCTTTACAAAGCGATGCCAGCAATCGGTGGTGTTTAGATTTGGTTAACCGGTCGCACAGAGATGACTTCAACCGTGGCGTCTTCTGTTGTTTCGAGGGCTAGGCGCACGGTTTTTGCAATCGATTCGGGGCGCACGTGATCAGTCGGATTGTAGTCACGGCCGGCCTGCTCTTGAATCTCCACTTGCATGTCGGTATCTACCCGGCCCGGATGCACGGAGCTGACGCGCACCGCGGTGCGCTCTTCTTCGCGGAGCGCGTCGGTCATGGCTCGAAGCGCGAATTTCGAGGCGGAGTACAGGCCGCCACCCGCCTTTGAGTTGAAGCCGGAGCCAGAGTTGATGGCAACCACCTGGCCACGCGCTTTGCGTAGCGCGGGCAGCAGGTGCTTCACTAGGTTCGCCTGGGCTATCACGTTCACATTCAGGATCGTTTCCCAGTCTTCGCGCGTGGCTTCGGCAATGGTTTTACCCATGGAGATGCCGGCGCTGAGTACCAGCGCATCGAGCTTGTCGATTTTGGCGCATGCGTCGCGAACGGCCTCCTCGTCGGTGATATCCACCACCCAGGGCTGTGCAGATTCGAGGGAGGAAGCCACGCTCATGGCTGATTCGCCGCGTCCTCCTACAAGAACATGCCAATCCTTGGATAGGTCTTCGCTAATGGCACGCCCTATTCCGCGGCTGCCACCGGTTACAAGTACGGTTTTTCTGCACATATTTCCAGCCTAGTGGATCATCCGGTGCCCGGCTTCACGTGGCATAGAGAGCTTCGATCTCACCGGCGAAGTCTCGCGCGACCTCGGCTCGCTTTAGTTTCATGGAGGGGGTGAGGTAGCCGTTGTCAACGGTGAACTCCGCGTTAATGATGCGGAACTCGCGGATCGATTCAGCTTTAGAAACCGACTTGTTTGCTCTTGCAATCGCTTTGTCTAGTGATGCGATGACGCGCGGATGCTGGGCCGCCTGCGTGACGTCCATGTTTTCAAGGCCGTGGTTGGCCAGCCAGGTGGGGAGCATTTCGCGGTCGAGGGTGATGAGCGCGCCAATGAATGGTTTTTGGTCGCCAACCACGATGACGTGGGAGACGAGCGGGTGGGTGACTAGTAATTCTTCGAGGCCGGCGGGCGCTACGTTCTTGCCGCCTGCGGTGACGATAATGTCTTTCTTCCGGCCCGTAATGTAGAGGTTGCCACGTCTATCGATGTGGCCGATGTCGCCGGTGTGGAACCAGCCGTCCTCATCGAATGCTTTGGCGCTGGCTTCTGGGTTGTTCATGTAGCCGGGGGTGATGGAGACGCCTTTGACGAGGATCTCACCTTCGTCGTTAAGCGTGATGGTGTTTCCGGGAAGAACTTGGCCGACAGATCCCATGATCGGGTTGTGGGGGTCGGACAGGCTGATCGGGCCGGTGCTTTCGGATAGTCCCCACCCTTCGTAGACTGTAAGGCCCATGCCGCGGAAGAAGTGGCCGAGTGTGGGGGACAGGGGAGCTCCACCGGAGACAACGTACTTCATGTTGGGGCCGAGTAGACGGCGGATTTTGCGCAGCACAATCCGGTCTGCCCACGTTCGTTTGCGACGTTGCGCAGCCGTTGGGCCAAACGTGGTTTCCATTGCTTTGGAGTAGTCGATTGCGGCTTGGGCTGCCCAGCGAAACAGTTTGCGCTTGGTTCCCTTGCCAGCCTTGGCTTCGGCAGCGTTGTAGATCTTCTCAAGTACGCGCGGCACGAGAAGCAGCAGTGAAGGCTGGAAGCTCTCGATATCGGCAAGCAGGTTCTTAGTGTCAGGGGAGTGACTGAACACGCCGCGCCCGGAAAGCACTGCAAGTTGGACAAAACGAGCCAAAACATGGGCAAGGGGAAGGAATAGCAGGAAGCGCGTCTGAGTGGAGTAAAGAATGTTTGGAACCACTTGCGCGATGGCTTTGGTGGTGCCCACGAAGTTTCGGTGGGTGAGGATTACGCCCTTGGGAACGCCCGTGGTGCCGGAGGTGTAGATGACCGTTGCAATGGAGTCTACGTCGACTTCTGCCTGCACTGCGCGCAGCGTGTCCTCGCTGATGGAGGTGGCTGCCTCCAGGACGGTGCGGATAGCGCCGGATTCGAACGTCATGATTCGCCCAACGGTTGGCGTGTTAGCGTGTTCGATCAGTTGGGCGCGCGCGTGGGTATCACAGATAGCGATGCGCACGTTGGAGTCTTTGCAGATCCATTCGATTTGGCTTACGGAGTCGGACTCGTAGATGGGAACCACGATCACGCCAATGGAGAGGGCCGCAAGGTCGATGAGAGTCCATTCCGGCCTCGTGGATGACATGATTGCTAACGCATCGCCCTGTTTTAGCCCTAAGCCCAGCAGGCCGCGTGCGATGTTGTCAATTTCTGTGACGAAGCGTTTTGCTGATACCGCGTACCATCCGCCCACTTCGCGCCGGCGTTCCATGACAACTTCGTTTGGTCGGCGTCTTGCGCGTTCACGCAGTGCGGTGAGGATCGTTTCGTTTTGGTCGATTGTGTATTCGGCCTTGTTGGTGCGGGGTTGCGTCATTAGGCGGGTCATCGGCGCTCCTTTGGATACTTTTGTTTTCGTTAATGATTCCAATAGGTTTTGTAGGCGTCGAATACACAATTGTATGTTTATGAAACCAGATGATTTTCGGCGTGTTTGCTTGCGTCGGTCATCCGTTTGGCACATGCTGATGAGTTTTCATTTTGAGGCGGGAGGGGAACTGCAAGTGGTTTTGCGACACACTTTGACGGTAACTCCCGTTGGTGAGCTGAGCCTGGTTGCGCAGGGCGAATTCCTGATGGGTGTGTATTTTTCGGATCATCATCCGGCGCCGGGCGTGCAGGATTTGGGTGTGTGGGTGTCGCCGGCAGATAGTGTGCTGAGCGCGGCTGCGGATCAGATACACGAGTATTTGGCAGGGGAGCGGCTGGAGTTCTCTGTCCCGCTTCGGTTACCAGATTCGGGATTTTACACGGAAGTTTGGCGGTGCCTGCAAAGGATTCCTTACGGCGCCGTTTCTACTTATAAGGAAGTTGCGCAGTCGGTAGGGAGGCCGCGTTCGTATCGGGCGGTGGGCACGGCTGTGGGTCATAATCCGTTGTCGATTGTTGTGCCGTGTCACCGGGTAATCGCGTCGGATGGCACACTGTCGGGTTACGCGGGTGGAGTGGATCGCAAACGTTCGCTTTTGCAGTTAGAGTACCGCGTGGCCCGCGCCCTAGGGCTGGACACGCAAGAGCCAGACCTGTTTTCGGGTATGTAGACGAAGTACGGCTGCAAGTTACTGCCCACTGGGTCCTAGCAGGATCATCAGCTGATATGCGGTCGCTGTCACCACCAATCTATGAAGTGGCCCAGTTCAAACCACAAATCATTCTTGGGGACTCGTCGAAGGTTGCGAACAGGAGTGCTCACGAGCGCTCGCTCTCGGTGTCTAAACTTCGTAGAATCGAGGCGTGGCTGACCCTGTAACTTATCGTCCGAAGACGTCTGAGATCCCAGCTGAGCCTGGGGTGTATCGTTTTCGTGACGCTGAGGGGCGCGTCATATACGTGGGTAAAGCCAAGAATTTACGCAACCGCCTCACCAACTATTTTCAGGACCCCGCCGGCCTACATCCGCGCACTCAGCAAATGGTGTTCTCGGCAGCCTCAGTGCAGTGGACCGTTGTAGCCACAGAAGTTGAAGCGCTGACGCTGGAATACTCGTGGATCAAACAGTACGACCCGCGCTTCAACGTCATGTATCGGGATGACAAATCCTACCCCTACCTCGCGGTGTCTATGGGGGAGGACGTGCCGCGCATGCAAATCATGCGAGGCGCCCGGCGCAAAGACACCCGCTACTTCGGCCCCTACTCCCAAGTGTGGGCCATTCGTGAAACTGTAGACCAACTCCAACGAGTATTCCCCATCCGCACCTGCTCCAAAGGCGTCTACCGTCGCGCCGAACGCGCCGGAAGGCCCTGCCTACTCGGCTACATCGAACGCTGCAGCGCACCCTGCGTAGGAAAAATCTCCAAACAAGACCACTACAAACTAGCCGAGCAGCTGTGCCAATTCATGTCCGGCAAAGTTGGCCCCTACATTCGCGACCTCAAAAGCCAAATGAAGCAAGCCGCCACCGAACTCGACTTCGAGCGCGCCGCGCGCCTGCGCGATTCACTGGCAGCGCTCGACAAGGTCCTGGAGCAAAACGCCGTTGTACTCGGTGATGGCACGGACGCGGACGTATTCGCCCAAGTTGTTGACGAACTCGAAGCTGCAGTCCAAGTGTTCCACGTGCGCGGAGGCCGTATCCGTGGCGTGCGCGGCTGGGTAGTAGACCGCCCGGACAACACCAGTGAAGCCGAACTTATGCAGCGTCTGCTCCAACAGGTTTACGCCGAAGCTACCCGCGCAGACGTACACGAACGAGTGGCCGCAGTCTCCGTTGACGACGTTGAACACGCCCCAACCTCCGCTGTTCCACGTGAAGTACTCGTATCAGTCCTCCCCAGCGACGCCGAAGCAGTCACCCAATGGCTCACCCAAATTCGCGGCGCCAACGTAGACCTGCGTATCCCTCAACGCGGCGAAAAACGCGCCCTCATGGACACCGTTCAAGCTAACGCGGAGCACGCCTTGCGCCTGCACAAGACCAAACGCGCGGGCGACCTCACGCAGCGTAGCCAAGCCCTCGAAGAACTGCGCGATTATCTTGACCTCTCATCCGCACCGCTACGCATCGAGTGCTACGACGTGTCCCACACGATGAGCACAAACCAGGTGGCGTCCATGGTCGTTTTTGAAGACGGGGCGCCCCGCAAAACCGACTACCGTCATTTCACTATCCGAGGCGAGGACGGCGAAGGCGTACCGGACGACACGGCTGCCATGCGCGAAACCCTAACTCGCCGCTTCAAGAGACTCTTGGCTGAGGAAGCGGGGGAGTCTGGCTACGACGAGGATGGCATCGAACTGGCCTCCGGCCCGGTAGACCCACAAACCGGCCTGCCTCGCAGATTCTCCTACCGGCCCGACCTGGTGGTGGTTGATGGGGGCCTACCGCAAGTAAACGCTGCCTCGGCAACGCTAGAAGAACTCGGCATTACCGTACCCGTAGTGGGGCTAGCAAAACGGCTCGAAGAAGTATGGATCCCCGGTGACGACTTCCCGGTCATCCTGCCACGCACCTCACCCGGCCTGTATCTGCTCCAACACCTCCGCGACGAGTCCCACCGCTTTGCCATCACCCACCACCGTCAAAAACGTTCCAAAGCGATGAGACGATCCGTGCTTGATCAAGTGCCCGGCCTCGGCCCCACCAGGCAGGCTGAACTACTGAAGAAGTTCAAATCCGCAAAGAAGATTCGCGAGGCTAGTGTAGAAGAACTCCAAACTGCACCCGGTGTGGGCCCCATGTTGGCACAAGCTATTTTTGACTTCTTCCACGCCCAGGCGAATGAGCCCGGTAACAAAGAAAGCGAGACGAGCGGCCAAAAGGCTGGCAAACTAGACACATGAGTGAAGACATGAAGTCGGTGACTGAAAATAACCCGCCAACTGTGCCTGCGGGTATCCCGTTACTTGATGAGATGGCGCGGCTCCCTAAAGCCAATGAACCAGAGCTAATCATCATCTCCGGAATGTCCGGCGCGGGCCGCACACGCGCTTCAATGGCACTGGAAGACCTTGACTGGTACGTGGTAGATAATCTTCCGCCCACGCTACTACCGGCACTGGCCGGCATGATGACCGTGGACGGCTCGGGTGTGCACCGCCTGGGCGCAGTGGTAGATGTTCGCAGCCGCGAGTTCTTTCACGACCTCGAGGATGTCCTCGCTAAACTCAACGAAGACGCGGTTACATACAGAATTATTTTCCTCGAGGCAGACGATGCCACGCTTGTGCGCCGCTACGAGTCTAACCGGCGTCCGCACCCTCTCCAGGGCGACGGGCGAATTCTCGACGGGATTCGTAAAGAGAAACAGATGCTCGCTCCGCTTCGCGCCCGCGCGGATGAGATCATCGACACCTCAAAAATGTCGGTACATGACCTCACCCGGCACATGCGGGACATCGTTGCAGGCGAGGCCGACACGCAACTAAAACTCACCGTCATGTCTTTCGGCTTTAAGTACGGGCTGCCGCTGGACGCGGACCACGTGCTGGACGTGCGTTTCTTGGCCAACCCGTACTGGGTTAGCGAACTTCGCCACCTAACGGGACGCGATGAGCCGGTTGCCAAGTACGTGCTGGAGCAGCCCGGCGCCCGCGATTTCGCTATCAACTACGCAAAACTACTCGCCCCCATGATCCGCGGTTACGTGAATGAACTGAAGCCCTTCACTACCATCGCGGTAGGCTGCACCGGTGGTAAGCACAGATCGGTTGCCATGACTGAACTGATTGCGGCCACGCTGCGTGATGAAGGCTTCCCTGTTCGAGTGCTTCACAGGGACTTGGGTAGGGAGTAATCGTGGCAGGTCTACTGGATGCAAACGGCTGGCCACGCAGGGGAGAGGCCGGCACACGAGTGGTTGCTTTTGGCGGCGGCCACGGCCTTTCTGCAACCCTGCGCGCCCTCAAACACATAACGCATCAGCTCACCGCAGTGGTAACCGTAGCGGACGACGGCGGCTCCTCGGGGCGGCTACGCGAGGAAATGGACGTGTTACCTCCGGGAGACCTGCGGATGGCGCTCGCTTCGCTGTGCGATGACTCCGAATGGGGCCTAACGTGGCGCGACGTCATGCAGCACCGTTTCCACACCGATGGCCCGCTAAATGACCACGCCCTCGGAAATCTTCTGATCGTATCCCTCTGGCAACTTTTGGGCGACCAGGTCGATGGCCTGGACTGGATCGCTCGGTTACTGGGCGCCCATGGCCGCGTATTGCCAATGGCACAGGCCCCACTGGAGATCGAGGCCGACGTTGAGGGCACCGATGGGCTAACACGGGTAGTGCGAGGTCAATGCGCCGTAGCCACCGCCGAAGGACAAACCCGAGCGGTGCGCCTGAACCCAGCTGACCCGCCGGTGGCTCCCGAAGTTCTGAACGCGATCGCCGAGGCTGAATGGGTGGTGCTGGGCCCAGGCTCGTGGTACACCTCTGTGCTCCCGCACCTGCTGGTGCCAAAACTGCACGACGCGCTAGTTTCAACGAAGGCGCGGCGAGCCCTCGTGTTGAATCTTGCCGAGCAAGAGGGCGAAACAGAGATGCTTTCTGCTGGTGACCACGTTCGTGTTCTGGCTCAACACGCTCCTGAATTTGCGCTTGACGTGGTGATTGCTCAGCCTTCTACGGTTGACGATATTGAGGACTTGGAGAACGCCGCCCGCGAGGTAGGCGCTAGACTACTGCTTCGACAGGTGTCGATCGGTGGATCTCAGCCCTTGCACGACCCGTTACGTCTGGCGGCAGCGCTACGTGACGCGTTTGATGGCTTCTTGGGTGAAGTGGGACGGCGCGAGGCCTGGCTCGCCTAGATTGTGGAGATAGTTTAATGTCGCTGACGCTCGCTCTGAAAGAGGAACTGGTTAAGAAACCCGTTGCCACTCCATCTGAAATGGTGGCGGAGGTAGCCTCGATGCTCCGTTTTGCAGGTGGTTTGCACCTGGTTTCAGGCCGCGTAATTATTGAGGCCGAAGTTGATCTTCCGGCCACGGCTGCCCGCCTGCGCACGTTCATGGCGAAGCTTTTTAAGGTGAACTCTTCGGTGGTGATCGTCTCTGGGGGAGCGCTAAAGAAGGGGGACCGCTACGTTGTGCGCGTGGTGGAGCGCGCCGATCACCTGGCCCGCATGACCGGACTAATTGATGCGCAGGGCCGTCCGGTGCGAGGTCTACCCACCCGGATTGTTGCTTCGGGCGATGCCGAGGCCATCGCAGCGTGGCGCGGGGCGTTCCTAGCGCGCGGCTCTCTGATGGAGCCCGGTAGGTCCTCGGCAATGGAAATCACGGCTCCCGGTCCAGAGGCTGCGCTTGCAATGGCTGGTTTCGCTCGCCGAATGGGCGCCCAGGCGAAGGTGCGCGAGATTCGCAGCGCGCAGCGAGTTGTGGTGCGCGAGGCCGATGGTATCGCCTCGATTCTGCAGGCCCTAGAGGCTCCTGAAACCCTGGAAATATGGCAGGCGCGCCGCAAGCGCCGCGTAGCCCGTGGTAGCGCTAACCGCCTGGCTAACTTTGACGACGCTAATTTGCGCAGGTCCGCGCGCGCAGCTGTAGTTGCAAGTGCGCGGGTGAAGCGCGCATTCGACATCTTGGGCGACGAGGTTCCCGAGCATCTGCGTGAGGCAGGTGAACTTCGCGTTAGTCACCCGCAGGCCTCTCTTGAAGAACTTGGCAAGCTTGCTAACCCACAACTGACTAAGGACGCGATTGCGGGGCGTATTCGCCGACTTCTCGCGATGGCGGATAAGCGCGCCCACGAGGACGGCATTGCGGATACGGAAGCAAGCCTGAGTGCGGATTTACTTGAAGGTTAAACAAAATAGCGGGTTGATAGCTAACGCGAACGCCATGTTTGCTTAGTTTTTACCTCTAAAGACCTTTCCGAAACCAAGA
Source organism: Actinomyces urinae (assembly GCF_900119695.1). Classification (GTDB taxonomy): domain Bacteria; phylum Actinomycetota; class Actinomycetes; order Actinomycetales; family Actinomycetaceae; genus Gleimia; species Gleimia urinae. The sequence continues at coordinate 283,638 of NZ_LT632547.1, read as the reverse complement.
ATTTTCCTAGCAATAACGTAAAAGACGTATTCGAGCATGCTAAATCGATCGAAACGGTGTAAATTTAGAAATGCTGGAACCGCAGAAAACTGCGGACTGCGTGCCCACGATTTTTGGGCATTCAGTTTCATCAGACGAAAATGCGCCGTAGCGCATTACAGGAGGACATTGTGACTTTCCGCGTCGGTATTAACGGCTTTGGTCGTATTGGCCGTAACTTCTTCCGTGCAGCTCGTGAGCAGGGTGCGGACTTTGAGATTGTTGCCGTCAACGACCTAACTGACAACGAGACCCTCGCACACTTGCTCGAGTGGGATTCCATTCTTGGCAAGCTTGACGCAGACGTATCCTACGATGACGAGTCCATCACCGTTGGTGGCCACCGCATCGCCGCTTTCGCTGAGCGCGACCCCGCCAACATTCCGTGGGGCGACCTCGACGTTGACATCGTGATTGAGTCCACGGGCTTCTTCACGGATGCAACCAAGGCGAAGGCACACATCGATGGTGGTGCTAAGAAGGTCATCATCTCCGCACCGGCTAAGAATGAAGACGCTACCTTCGTTGTTGGTGTAAACCACACCGATTACGATCCGGCTAAGCACAACATCATTTCGAACGCATCGTGCACCACCAACTGCCTCGCTCCGATGGCTAAGGTACTTGATGAGGCCTTCGGCATTGAGCGCGGCCTCATGACCACGATCCACGCTTACACTGGCGACCAGCGCATTCACGATGCTCCGCACAAGGACCTTCGCCGTGCACGCGCCGCTGCGGTCAACATTGTTCCGACCACCACCGGTGCTGCTCGCGCTGTTGCTCTCGTGCTCCCGCAGCTCAAGGGCAAGCTGGACGGCTACGCACTTCGCGTTCCGGTAATCACCGGTTCGGTCACCGACCTTACCTTCACCACGAAGTCCGAGGTCTCGATCGAGTCCGTTAACGCCGCTATGAAGGAAGCTGCTGAGGGCCCGCTCAAGGGCGTTCTGGCATACTCCGATGGCTACCTCGTTTCGACCGATATCGTAACCGACCCGCACTCGTCGATCTTCGACGCGCCGCTAACCAAGGTTATTGGCGACCAGGTGAAGGTTGTTTCCTGGTACGACAACGAGTGGGGCTACTCGAACCGCCTCGTAGACCTGACCGAGTACGTTGGTGAGCGTCTCTAATTAGGAGTCGAGCGTAAAAGTTGGACGCCCGCACATGCTGACGCGTGCGCGGGCGTCTTCTTTAGGCCTGAACTATTGAACTTCGAGAGGAAGATTTTATGAGAACGATCGAAAGTCTAGGTGACCTTAAAGGAAAGCGCGTCCTGGTTCGTTCGGACTTCAACGTGCCACTAGATGGCCAGACGATCACCGACGACGGCCGTATCCGCGCGGCACTACCCACTTTGAACAAGCTTACAGAAGGCGGAGCCAAGGTTATCGTCATGGCGCACCTGGGCCGTCCTAAAGGCGAGTTCAAGCCAGAGTTTAGCCTTGCACCGGTCGCAAAGCGTCTCGGCGAACTCGTTGATGCCAACGTATCTCTTGCCAAGGACATCACCGGCGAATCCGCTAAGGAAGAGGCCGGCAAGCTAAACGACGGCGATATTCTTCTGCTCGAGAATGTTCGCTTCGATCCGCGCGAAACCTCAAAGGTTGACGCCGAGCGCGAAGAGTTTGCTTCTGAACTAGCGCAGCTTGCCGATGCTTTTGTCTCGGACGGCTTCGGCGTTGTACACCGCAAGCAGGCTTCGGTTTACGACATTGCAAAGAAACTTCCGTCCGCTGCAGGCCTCCTCGTGTTGAAGGAGATCGAGTCGCTGTCGAAGGCTACCGACAATCCGGAACGCCCCTACGCGGTCGTACTTGGCGGCTCCAAGGTTTCGGACAAGCTTGGCGTTATCGCTAACTTGCTGAAGAAGGCCGACATGCTCCTGATTGGTGGAGGCATGGCCTTCACATTCTTGAAGGCAAAGGGCTACGAGGTTGGCAAGTCGCTGCTAGAAGAAGAGCAGCTTGCAACGGTTAAGGGCTACATCGATGAGGCGAAGGAGCGCGGCGTTGACCTTGTTCTTCCGATCGACATTGTGGTTGCTCCCGAGTTTGCAAAGGACGCAACCCCAACCGTGGTTGACGCGGACGCGATTCCTGCCGACCAGATGGGCCTCGATATTGGTCCGAAGTCGCAAGAGCTTTACGCTTCGAAGATCGCTTCGGCGAAGACCGTTGCTTGGAATGGCCCGATGGGCGTATTCGAGTTTGAGAACTTTGCTGGCGGCACGAAGGCCGTTGCTCGCGCACTATCCGAAGGTGACTGCTTCTCGGTAGTTGGCGGCGGCGACTCCGCGGCTGCTGTGCGTCTACTCGGCTTCGACGAATCCACTTTCTCTCACATTTCCACCGGTGGCGGCGCCTCCCTCGAACTTCTTGAGGGCAAGACGCTTCCGGGTATCGCAGTTTTGGAGGACTGATTTACATGGCACGTACGCCACTTATGGCCGGCAACTGGAAGATGAACATGGATCACCTTGAGGCGATCCACCTGGTCCAGGGCCTAAACCAAGAACTGACCGACGCTAACTTCGATTTCTCGGCTGTTGAAGTCGCTGTCATTCCGCCGTTCACCGACATTCGTTCGGTTCAGACGGTTGTTGAGGGCGACGAGATGAAGATCAAGTACGGCGCCCAGGACGTTTCCACCCACGAAAACGGTGCATACACCGGCGAGATTTCAGCTTCCATGCTCTCTAAGCTTGGTTGCAGCTTCATCGTTGTGGGCCACTCCGAGCGTCGTGAATACCATGGCGAGAGTGACGCGCTGGTGGGCGAGAAGGCACGCGTGGCCCTCGCGGCTGGAATGACGCCGATCATCTGCTGTGGTGAAGGTCTTGACGTTCGCAAGGCAGGAAACCAGGTTTCGCACGTACTAGCGCAGATCGATGGCGCTCTAAAGGGCATGTCCGCCGACGACGTTAAGAAGAGCGTTATTGCGTACGAGCCCATCTGGGCCATTGGTACCGGCGAGGTCGCAACCCCTGAAGATGCGCAGGAAGTTTGCGGCGCAATCCGCGTTCGCGTAAGTGAACTGTACGACGCCGAGACCGCTGACGCTGTCCGTATCCTCTACGGCGGCTCCGTGAAGTCCTCGAACGTTGCGGACATCATGGCTAAGGAGGACGTCGACGGCGCCCTCGTTGGCGGCGCATCGCTGAAGGCTGACGAGTTCGCGAAGATCGCGTGCTTCAACGCCTAACCTCTTGTTGTGCCTCCGCCGGGACCAACCCCGGTGGGGGCACATTATTAGTGAAAGCCACCATGCTTGCGCGCCCGGCTATGAACTTTCGCGATGCCACGCTAGAATCTAACAGGTTAGAAAAAGTTTGTTTTATGCGCCGAGGCGTGAAGGAAAAGGATTAGCGTGACAGCTGTAAAAATCATCCTGGACGTGTTGCTCGTGATTTCGAGCCTGTTCCTCATCCTCACCATTTTGATGCACAAGGGTCGCGGCGGCGGCCTATCCGACATGTTCGGTGGTGGGTTCTCGTCCACTGCAGGCTCGTCCGGTGTTGCCGAGCGTAACCTTAATCGCATCACGATTGGCACCCTAGTTGTGTGGGTAACCGTAATTGTCTTGATCGGTATTTTGACGAAGTTCGCCTAGCTTGGATGCGATAGCAAACATCGAATACTTCTGCGCGCGTGGCCATGTCACGCGCGTTTCCTTTTCTGCAACCGCACTTTTCGACGTTCCAAAATCGTATCCGTGCGATACTTGCCACGAAGTTGCCTACCGTAATCGCCCCGGAGTAGGCGAGGGTAAAGCCTCGCAACACCAGGAATCGTCGCTTACATGCAGACACTTGGAAGAGGCCGAGGCGCGGCGAACCCCCGCCGAGAGAGACGCTATCCTCGAGGATGCACTCAGGCGTCTACGAGAAGGGGAGCGCTAGAAGATCCTGTCGATCCTGCTGGCGGCAGCTTTGTCCACCCACCACTGCGTTCCCACCTGGTTCATCGCGCCTGCGGGCACCTCTCTAAAGTTGGCGCCCTGCAATGCCTGTGCAAAAACCGTAGCCTTTTCTTTACCCGCAACCACAAACCAGGACGCCCGTGAACGTCGCAATAGAGGAATAGTCATTGAGATTCGCTGCGCTGGAAGCTTAGGGGACTGCGGTTCAGAAACATACAAGCCAGCCGCATCCAACGTTCGGTGAGACGGAAACAGGGCTGCAAAATGTCCATCTTGGCCAATTCCTAAAACGCTCATATCAAGAGCTATTGAACGCGGATCCAGCAGGGCGTGCAACGAATATACCGACACCATTTCTTCCTCATACTGGCGTGCCGCGGCCTCGAGATTCTTACTATTCGATGGAGTCGGTGGCCGGTGGAGCTCAAAAATAGGGAACTGGGACGCGAGAGCCTCATCAACACGCGTGTCGGCGCGATCTGAATCGTCATACTCCACGTAGCACTCGTCAGCCATCCAAATATGAACGGGTGACCACTGCTCCACAAGATCAGGGTGGTGGCGCATGATGTCGGCAATTTTCTGCAACAGCGTGGTGCTTATATCGCTAGCGATCCCTACATGGATACGACTGCGCTGCTGTGAAAGCTCAGTGATCTTGCGAACCAAGGATAGCGCCACCTTCGCGTGAAGTTCCTCTACCGTTCGGTGAACCTTCAAATCTGTTTCAAGCATCGTCCCGCCTTGCATTCAACTGTGCTTAGTTTACGAGATTAGGGTAAAAAATCTGGAGGCCAGCTTAGCTGACCTCCAGATTAGTTGAACGTTAGGCTAGTACCTCGCGCGCAACCTTAGCCACGTTTTCCGTGGTGAATCCGAACATCTCCATGAGATCATCGCCCGAGCCGACCTCACCGAAGCGCTCCAGCGAAACCGCGCGGCCCTTAATACCGAGGTACTTGTGCCACGGTGCAGCCAAGCCGGCCTCGACGCTAACACGGGCGGCAACGGCCGAGGGGAGTACCGATTCCTTGTACTCGTCAGACTGCTCGTCGAACCACTCCATACACGGAACCGACACAACGCGAGCCTTTACGCCCTCACCCGCGAGGACCTCGGCGGCGCCAAGCGCATGCTGGACTTCCGAACCGGAAGCCAGCAGGATGACGTCTGGCGTGCCCTCGGTGTCGCGGAGCACGTAGGCTCCGCGAGCCAGACCACTTGCGGGAGCCAGGTCGCCTCCACGCTTCGGGTTAGGCAGATTCTGACGGGACAGAATCAGACCGGCCGTGGCGTCACGCTTCAAGATTTCCTTCCAAGCCTCCGCAGTCTCAGCGGCATCCGCCGGACGAACGATCGAAAGGTTCGGAATGGCGCGGTAAGCGGTCAGGTGCTCCACAGGCTGGTGCGTGGGGCCATCCTCACCAACGCCAATCGAATCGTGAGTCCAAACGAAGGTCGTGGGCAACCCCATCAGAGCAGCTAGACGAACCGCGCCACGCATGTAGTCAGCGAACACGAAGAACGTACCGCCGTAAACGCGGGTGAGTCCCTCAAGCGCGATACCGTTCATGATGGCACCCATTGCGTGCTCACGAACACCGAAGTGGAGGTTGCGGCCATACTTGTCACCCGAGAACATTGCAGAGCTGCGGTCTTCCGGCAGGAAGGAAGGCTCGCCGTCCATAAAGGTGTTGTTCGAGCCAGCGAGGTCAGCTGAACCACCCCAAAGCTCAGGAAGAGCCGGAGCCAGAGCATTCAGCACCTTGCCCGACGCGGCGCGGGTAGCAACGGCCTTACCCTCTTCGAACTTCGGTAGCGCATCCTCCCAGCCCTCGGGTAGCTCGCGCTTTGCGAGGCGGTCGTAAAGCTTTGCAAGCTCCGGGTTGGCCTCGCGCCACTTAGCGAACTTCGCGTCCCACTCGGAGCGGGCGGCCTCGCCGCGCTGCTTCATATTCGCCTGCGCGTGTGCAACGGCCTCCTCGTCCACATCAAACATCTTCTGCGGATCGAGGCCAAGTGCTTCCTTCAAACCTGCAAGAGCATCAGAGCCAAGCTTCGAGCCGTGTATAGCGCCCGTGTTCTGCTTGCCCGGAGTGGGCCAACCGATGATGGTGCGCAGTCCAATAATCGACGGGCGGTCGGTCTCAGCTAGCGCGTTCTGAATCGCCTCTTCAACAGCCTCAACGTCTTCCTTGTATTCGCCGCCCTTGGTCCAATCCACGTGCTGGGTGTGCCAGCCGTAAGACTCGTAGCGCTTCATCACATCTTCAGTGAACGCAATCGAGGTGTCATCTTCAATGGAAATGTGGTTGTCATCCCAGAACACAATTAGGTTGCCAAGCTTTTGAGTGCCAGCCAGCGAGGAAGCCTCGGAAGAAATGCCTTCCTGCAAGCAGCCATCGCCTGCGATTACCCAGATGTTGTGATCGAACGGGGACTCGCCGGGGGCGGCATCCGGGTCGAACATGCCCCGAACACGGCGCTGTGCCATTGCCATACCAACAGCGGACGAAAGGCCGGAGCCAAGCGGGCCCGTAGTGATCTCAACAAAGTCGGTGTGCTTGTACTCGGGGTGGCCCGGCGTCTTTGACTTCAGGCTGCGGAACTTCTTCAGATCCTCAAGGTCGAGGCCACCGCCAGCCAGGTACAGAGAAATGTACTGGGTTAAAGATGAGTGGCCCGCAGACATCACAAAACGGTCCCGACCAAGCCACAGGCTGTCTTGCGGATCCATCTTTAGGTGCTTCTGGAAGATTAGGTACGCGAGCGGCGCGAGAGAAATCGCGGTGCCCGGGTGGCCAGATCCAGCGTTTTCGACGGCGTCTGCGGCAAGCATCTTTGCTGTTTTAACCGCGCGATCATCAAGTTCGTTCCATGAAAATGTCATGAAAATAGCCTTCCCTTGTCGTTGGTTTAGAAATCGGTCACAATTGTATCTGTTTGGTCGTTTTAACGCCTTCCGTGTTTATTTTAACACGAAAAGAGAGAACATTTGAGATTATGATACCTTCACGCAACAGTGCTTTACAGCAGTATCTAGTCGATTTCTTAGACTATCTGAGCGTTGATAGCGGCGCGTCAAAGCACACCATCTCGGCCTACCGTGCAGATATCTCCAGGTTCCTCGACGACGCGCACCTGGAATCGGCCAACGAACTAAACGCTAAGGTCATTAACGACCACTTAACAAAGCTGTCAACGGGGGAGCTTGGGCGAGCCTTTGCACGGTCCTCGATTGCGCGCGCTCGTTCCTCAATCTCTGGTTTCATCAAGTTCTTAATCGATCGCGACGTGCTTGAAACCGACCCAATGGATGACGTCGAGTCGATGGCCACGCCTGCACGGCTACCGAAGGCGCTTACGCTCGACCAGGTCAGGCAACTACTCGACGCCGTAGCCGAAACACCCGGCCCAATCGGCCTGCGGGATACCGCCGTGATGGAGATGCTTTACGGAACCGGCGCCCGCATCTCGGAACTAACCGGCCTCTATCCCGAAGATCTTTTACTGGATGAGGACGTGCCGGTGGTTCGCCTGTTTGGCAAGGGACGTAAAGAGCGCCTCGTCCCCTTGGGGAGCTACGCCCGCGATGCGGTAATGAAGTATATGAAGGAGGGCCGTCCCGAACTCGCGGCTAAGAAAGGCAACGACAAGCACCTGTTCTTGAACACTCGCGGGGGAGCGCTATCGCGCCAGTCCGCGTGGGAAATCATCAAGAGTGCGGCGAAGAAGGCAGAGGTTGAGGATGTCTCTCCACATACCCTTCGCCACTCATTTGCCACCCACCTGTTGGAAGGCGGCGCATCGATCCGCGACGTGCAAGAACTCCTCGGCCACTCATCGGTGGTAACTACCCAGATTTACACGAAAGTATCGATCTCAACGCTGCGTGAGATTCATGCAACCACGCACCCACGAGCCACCTCTGACTAGCGCTCGAGGCGCTATTTTGGCCCGGCGGCGCAAGACCAGGCCAGATGACATATTCTAGGGGAGTGAGTGAGATGCAACCAGGATTAGTTCCCGTACCCCCAGAAGGCGGACGCGACGACGATTTCCCCGTACCGGCCTCGCTAACGTCGCACGGACCTGCTCGTGTGATCGCGATGTGTAACCAGAAGGGTGGGGTTGGTAAAACCACCACCACCATCAACCTGGCCGCAGCGTTGGCGGAATACGGCAGGCGAGTCCTCATTGTCGATTTCGATCCGCAAGGCGCAGCATCTGCAGGCCTTGGCATCAACTCGCAAGACCTCGACTTCACAATCTACAACCTGCTGATGTCCTCCAAGGTTTCTATTCGAGACGCCATCGAGCACACCAAGATCGAAAACCTAGACCTAGTACCGGCCAACATCGACCTGTCAGCAGCTGAAGTCCAGTTGGTAAATGAAGTTGCGCGCGAGCAGGCATTGACCAGGGCGCTGCGCCCGGTCATCGATGAGTACGACGTTATCCTCATCGACTGCCAGCCGTCTCTCGGACTTCTTACCGTTAACGCTCTGACGGCCGCCCACGGGGTTATGGTTCCCCTGGAGGCTGAGTTTTTTGCGTTGCGCGGCGTTGCCCTCCTTATCGATACGATCGATATGGTGCACGACAGGCTAAATCCGCGCCTAAAAATTGATGGCATCTTGGTCACCATGGTTGATCTGCGCACGTTGCATGCGCGTGAAGTCCTCGAACGCCTTCAAGAAGCATTTGGAGACAAGGTTTACGACACTATCATCAGGCGTACAGTGAAGTTCCCGGACGCTTCCGTTGCCACTGAACCCATCACTACCTACGCACCCTCTCACAAGGGAGCGCAGGCTTACCGCCGCCTAGCGCGCGAAGTGATCTCTCGCGGAGACGTAGCGTAGTGACCACAACCGAGGGCGGCGGGTTCACCGTTTCGTTAGAGAACTTTGAAGGGCCGTTCGACCTTTTGCTCGGCCTTATCTCTAAGCGAGAAATGGACATTACCGAGGTTGCCCTCGCTGCTGTGACAGACGAGTTCATCGCCTACATGCGCGTAGACCCCGACCTTTCGCGCACGTCTGAATTCCTTGTTGTTGCCGCAACCTTGCTGGACATGAAAGCCCGCTCCCTCCTGCCTGTTGAAGATGAGCAGCTTGAAGCAGACCTTGAATATCTGGAGGCTCGCGACCTGCTATTCTCCCGACTTTTGCAATACCGCGCCTTCAAGCAGGTGGCGAATATTTTTGGCCAGTTGTGGGAGGTAAACAGCGCCGCGCATCCAAGGCAAGCGGAAATGGAACCCAAGTTCGCTGCTCTTTTGCCCCAGCTACGCTGGTCCACAACCCCGCTTGACCTGGCCAAGATCGCGGCCGAGGCAATCTTTGCCGCGCCGCCGGAGGTTGCAACCACTCATTTGCATGACCCGCTGGTTCCGGTACGCCCGCAAGCTGAGTACATTTTGAAACAGTTGAAGGTTATTGGCAATGCTAGCTTTGAGCAACTCTGCGCAGACGCACCGGATGTCAATACGATTGTTTCGCGTTTCCTCGCAATTTTGGATCTGTACCGTGAGGGCGCAGTGTCATTCAAACAAGAAGCACCTCTCGCGAAGCTCTCGATCCATTGGACGGGTTCGGACACCAACGTTGCCGACATGCGGATGGAAGACGAGGAAGGCGCAGTGGTCGCCTCACTTTAGGTACAATGACTTCAGTATTGACGGGAGGTCGACATGCAAGAGGCAATACCCCAGATCTTTGGCGATGAAGAACTAGCCAAAGTAATCGAAGCAATCCTCATGGTTGCGCCCGAGCCGGTGGCATCGACAGATATTGCGAATGCACTTGGTATCGCGGGCGACCAGGTGGAGACAGCACTTACTCAGCTACGCGCCGAGTATGAGCGTGATGAGCGGGGATTTGAACTGCGCGAAGTCGGTGGGGGATGGCGCTACTATTCGCGTCCGGCATATGACCCCTTCGTGACTCATTTTGTCAGTGGCAGCCGTATGCAAAAGCTTTCGCAAGCTGCTCTAGAAACGCTTGCCGTTATTGCTTATCGCCAGCCTGTCACCAGGCAAAAAGTCAGTTCCATTCGGGGAGTTAACGTGGATTCTGTTGTCCGCTCCCTGCAAGCTCGAGGTCTTATTGAAAGTGCGGGCGAAACCGCAAGCGGTGCAACACTTTTTCAAACCACAACCGAGTTCCTTGAACGGATGGGGCTACGCTCACTAGATGAGTTAAGTCCTCTTGCACCCCACCTTCCGCACCGAGACGAACTTTCTGAACTAGCGCAATCTTTGGAGAAATAATGAAGAACGATCCTCACGTAGAATCGGGAATCCGCCTGCAAAAGGTTATCTCGCAAGCCGGCGTGGCTTCGCGCCGTCACGCGGAAATCCTCATCACCTCGGGCCGCGTACGCGTGGACGACAAAGTGGTGCGTAAGCTTGGCACCAGGGTTGACCCCAGTCGGCAAGTGATCCACGTTGATGGCGAACGCTTGCTGTTAGACACTGAGTCTCTAACCATTGCCCTCAACAAACCCGTTGGCGTTGTTTCAACCATGGACGATCCAGAAGGACGCACGTGCCTAGCGGACTACACGCAGGACTACACCCAGCGCCTATTCCATGTGGGACGTCTTGATACCGACACGGCTGGTCTGATCCTGCTGACTAATGACGGGGAGCTTGCACATCGGCTCATGCATCCCTCGTTTGAAATTCCAAAAACCTACGTTGCTACTGTTCCTGGCGAGGTTCCACGCGGCCTGCGCAAGAAGATGCTACGCGGTATCGAACTTGAGGACGGCCCCGTTGAAGTTCAAGATTTTCGCATCAAAGACCAGTACGGCGACCTCACCCTCGTGGAGCTGACGTTGCACGAGGGGCGCAATCGCATTGTTCGCCGCCTGCTCGAAAGTGTGGGCTTCCCAGTGGTTGAACTGGTTCGCACCCAGTTTGGACCGGTTAAGATCGGGCGACTACATCCAGGCGTGACACGCAAGGTTGATGGAGCTGTGCTTCAAGAGCTGTACAATGCAGTAAACCTGTAGGAATCGCCGTGCAGATCTCAACCAACCCGGACGGCCGCCCCATTCAAACGACGGGGCCGGTGCTTGTGATTGGCTCGGGCCTGCTGGGCGGATCCATGGCACTCGCTCTAAAAGCTGCGGGTGTGGAAGTGTTCCTTCAAGACATTTCCCCCGTTTCACTGGCCCTGGCCCGCGACATTGGTGCAGGCGAGGAATACACGCCCTCTAGCCCGCAACCAACACTGGTTATTGTTGCAGTGCCTCCCGATGTGACTGCCGATTGTGTTGTAAAGGCACTTATGGAACACCCCAACGCGGTGGTTACAGACGTGGCTTCGGTAAAGTCGATTATTTTAGAGGAAGTTGAAGCCGCAGGTGTTGATGCGTCACGGTACGTCCCATCGCACCCCATGGCAGGGCGGGAAAGATCTGGCGTTGCAGCTGCGGACCGGGACCTATTTGTGGGGCGACCGTGGGCAGTGATTCACCACCTAACATGCTCTCCTCAGGCACGCGTGGTTATACGCAATCTTGCCGTGGATCTAGGTGCTACCGTCCTGGAAATGAATGCGCAAGAGCATGATCGGGGAGTGGCTATTGTTTCGCACGTGCCGCAGCTAGTCTCGTCCCTACTCGCCTCCCGGCTTCGCGATGCCACCGAGGATGAGCTCAGCCTAGTTGGCCAGGGCCTGCGTGATACCATTCGCATCGCGGCTTCCGACCCGCGTCTGTGGACATCGATAGTGTCAGGCAATTGCGGTCCCGTAGTGGATGTGTTGCGCGAATATCAGCGAGAACTGGATGACCTCGTTCGCGGACTTGAATCGGGTGCTGCCGCCGGTTTTGGAGCCACCGGATCCGTTGCGGCGATAAACACTGCTATATCGCAGGGCAACGAAGGTGTTTCCCGGATCCCCGGAAAGCACGGGGGAGCGCAGCGCCGTTGGGCGATCGTAGAGGTACTCATTCCTGACAAACCGGGTGAGCTTGGCAGGCTATTCACCGAACTGGGCACGGCCGGAATCAACATCGAAGACCTCACCATGGATCATTCCGCACACCAGCGCGTTGGTCTGGCCCAAATTTTTGTAAACCCGGCTGTAGCCAAAGAAGCCGAAAAAGAACTTGAAATGCGCGGCTGGCGCATCGTTAACCAGTGAGCTGGGAGGAAACGTGGAAGAAACAGCAAACATGAGCGTAGAGCAATTGAAGGCGCTAATTAGCGAGCTTGGGCTGTCTGTTGCTATCGATGGCCCGTCCGGCTCCGGCAAATCGACAGTTGCGCGAGCACTCGCGCGAGAACTTGGTATTGGCTACCTCGATACCGGGGCGATGTATCGCGCACTCACCTGGTACTGTCTGGACGCCGGCCTCCCCATGGACGACCACGCCGCTGTGGCTGGCGCCGCAGATTCCTTCCCCTTATCCATCACCACCTCGCCCGATGGTTTTCGCGTAACCGTGGGGGATAAGGATGTGACGGAGCAGATCCGCGAGTCCCGTATTTCCAAAGAAGTTTCAAAAGCCGCCACAAATCTGGATGTGCGCGAGTCGCTTGTGCGGCAGCAACGCGAAATCATTAATGCAGCTCGCCAATCCGGTAACGGCATGGTTGCCGAAGGGCGCGATATCACCACCGTGGTAGCACCGGATGCGGATGTGCGTCTGCTACTTACCGCTTCAGCTGAGGCGCGTATGAAACGTCGCGCCGTACAGTTGCTAGGTGAGGGCGTGGACGAGGCCGCCATTGAATCCATGCGCAACGAGGTTGTTGGACGAGATGCCAAGGATTCTACAGTGGTGAACTTTCAGGAGGCCACTGAGGGCCAGATCCTGGTTGATTCTTCCACTCTTGATGCGCAACAAACGCTTGAGCTTGTGCTTGGCTACGTGGGGCAAAACCTTGCGCACCGAGCTGAGCAGGCAGAGGCTGACAATGCCCGCGTCCGCGCTATGCGCGCCGCGCTCTCAAGCTACGAGCTGTACGAAGAAGACCAGGATGTATTAGAAGGCGAGGTTCCCTTTGAAGAGTTAGAAACCTCTAACTCCGGTAATCCTGTTTTAGCCATTGTAGGGCGCCCAAACGTTGGTAAATCAACACTTGTGAACCGGATTTTACAACGCCGGGCCGCGGTTGTCCAAGACACTCCCGGTGTCACACGAGACCGCGTTTCTTACCCCGCAAACTGGAACGGACGCGACTTCACGCTGGTTGACACAGGCGGTTGGGAAGTGGACGTGCGCGGCCTGGACCGCTCCGTTGCGCAGCAGGCTGAAATCGCAATTGAAATGTCGGACGCGGTGCTCTTTGTTGTAGACGCAACTGTTGGTATCACTGATACGGACGAGCGAATCGTGAAGATCCTTCGCCGTTCCGGAAAACCCGTCGTACTGGCTGCCAACAAGGTTGATTCAGCTGCACAGGAGGCGGATGCCTACGCGCTTTGGAATCTCGGGCTGGGCGAGCCTTTTCCAGTATCAGCGCTACATGGCCGCGGAGCCGGTGACGTGCTCGATGCAGTTATGAAGATCCTTCCCGAAGAATCCGCTGTTGCGCAGATACTGCCCGAGGGAGGGCCGCGCCGCGTGGCGCTCATTGGGCGCCCCAATGTAGGCAAATCTTCTCTACTTAACCAGTTGGCCGGAGAAAACCGAGTGGTTGTTGACAACACCGCGGGCACAACCCGAGATCCGGTTGATGAACTCATCGAGATGGCCGGACGCCAATGGTGGTTTGTGGACACCGCTGGTATTCGCCGCAAGATGCACCGAACCTCGGGCGCTGACTACTACGCGTCCATCCGCACGCAGGCTGCGATTGAAAAGGCCGAGGTGGCCATGGTTCTACTTGATGCCACCGAGCCGCTATCCGAGCAGGACGTCCGCATTGTGCAAGCCGCGCTTGATTCGGGCCGCGCCCTGGTAATCGTTAACAATAAGTGGGATCTAGTTGATAAGGATCGTCGTCTTGACCTTCAATATGAGCAAGAACGCGACCTTGCGCACGTGGCTTGGGCGCCGCGCATTAATCTGTCTGCACTCACCGGATGGCACACGAATCGAATCGTGCGGGCACTGGATACATCGCTGCGATCTTGGGACATGCGCATTTCTACGGCAAAGTTGAACTCGTTCCTGGGAGAACTCGTTGCCGCCACGCCCCACCCGGTGCGCGGTGGAAAGCAGCCGCGCATCCTATTTGCAACGCAGGTGTCTGCCCGTCCACCAAGGTTCGTGATCTTCACAACCGGCTTCCTTGACCCCGGCTACCGCCGCTTCATTGAACGCCGTTTGCGAGAAACCTTTGGCTTCGAGGGCACCCCAATCAAAATCAGCGTGAGAGTGCGCGAAAAGAAGCGCCGTTAAGCCTCCAGTTAGTTGGTTTGGGCCGCGCTATTCTCGTTCCGCTCATTCGGAATGGGAATAGCGGCTGCATTAGGCGCGCCCGGATCCACCAGGGTGTTCGCTGAGGTTTTACGGAACCTGCGCCAAGAATGCGCCTCATTCTTTGATTTTCGAGGCCGCCGGCGCCGCCATGGACGTGCCGCGGGCACAGCCCAGGATCTCCTGCGCATGATGGCACGCACACCATCCAGGCCAAGGATGACCACAGCGAGCCAAATCCCGATGTAAGTAACCCATTCGAGGCCTTCAATGCGTTCACCCAGCAAAGATGCAACCACGGTGACCAAGATCGGTTCAACGTAAGACAACAAACCGAACACCGCGTAGGGCAACAGTTTTGCGGCCATCACATAAAAGATCAGGGCAAATACGGATAATCCACCCAGTAGCAAGAGCAGGATTGCGGCGGGTACTTGTGAGAACGCAACGCTGACACCATTTTTTCGCGAAGCTGCAAAAATCGCGAGGGGCATCGCCAGCGCCATCTCCCAAGTGAGGGCTCCCACGCCGTCTGTTTCAAAAACGCGGCGAAGTACAAAGTATATTGGGTATCCCACTGCAACATAAACGGTCACCCAGCCTAGTCCGCCACCACGAATCACTTCGAACACCACCGCGGAGCACGCCACGAGGGTTGCGATAAACGTAATGGTAGAAAGGCGTTCTTTAAAAATCACCCTGCCGAACAGGACCATTACCAAGGGCATCAAGAAATAGCCCATTGACAAAGCTAATGTGTTGCCAGTTTGGGGTGCCCACCCAAAAAGGAACATTTGGGAGGCCAACATTGGCACATTAAATGCGTACGCCAGTAGTTTCTTTGGAGCAGCGATTGTGCGCTTAAACTCGCCTGAAAACCAGAACCAACGCCCACTTACCGCAAGTAAGAAGAGAATTCCTGGAACCGTTAGCACTATGCGCCACGCCCATACCTGCGTGCCTGACAAAGCTGGTAATTGTCCGGCTACGAATGCGATAGCTGCAAACATGACCGAGGAGAGAAGCGAAACTACTACGCCGCGACCAGCCATTACACACCAATCTAAAAGGACGCTGTGGGGGAATAGGTATCAAAAAATCCCGAGACATGACTTACGTTGTCGCGGGATTTACATCGTCGGGCTGGCGGGATTTGAACCCACGACCCCTTGACCCCCAGTCAAGTGCGCTACCAAGCTGCGCCACAGCCCGTGCTTTTCAGCAACAACGATTCTAACCGAATCATTCCTCACATGCCTAATCGGCCACGAGAATGTGGATTACTCCCGGCGATGCCATTCTCCGCTGCTGTTTGGCGGGGATGGCCGGCTCATGCAAGTAACGGTTTGGCGGGCGCCTTCGATACACTGAAGCAGTGGAGATTTTGACCCGTGATGAAACGCTGGAACGCAGCGCAAACGTAATACCGGACGAAATTGATGTGTACATCGACCTCTCAAATGCAGAGTCTGATGAAGAGGCGTTTTTTTCGAAATCAACGATTCGCTTTGAGACGAAATCCTCATCTGTTTTTGTCGATCTGGTTGCGAAGAGTGTTGATGCGGTGCGCGTTGATGGCGCGCCAGCAAACTATGAGGTAACGGATACGAGAGTCTTGGTGAAAGACCTCCCAACGGGCCGGCCGGTGAGCTTGGAGATAGAGTCGCGCTGCTATTACTCAACCACGGGGGAAGGACTGCATCGCTACATCGATCCAGAGGACGGGGCTACCTACCTGTACACGCAGTTTGAGCCCACGGATGCGCGCCGTGCATGGGCCTGCTTTGACCAGCCCGATCTAAAGCTTCGCTGGCAGTTCAGTGTCAAGGCTGCCTCGGATTGGATTATTCTGTCTAACCAGCCCGAGCAGTCCCGTAATGTGCTGGACGAACACACGGAGGTCACCTTCAATCGCACGCCACCGCTCTCGTCCTACATTACTGCGGTAGTTGCCGGCCCATACGCTCGCGTTGATGGAGGCACTTGGAGTGGGGGAGCCGCCGACGGCGGTCACGCCGACATTAGCTTGGGCGTTTACTGTCGCGCGTCTTTGGCGCAGTACATGGATGCCGAGGACATTTTGACCGTGACGCGCCAGGGCCTCGATTTCTATCACAAGCATTACGGATTCACATATCCGTGGGGTAAGTACGACCAGGTTTTTGTACCCGAGTATAATCTTGGGGCGATGGAGAACCCGGGGTGCGTGACGTTCAACGAGAAGATGATTTCTCGCGACACCCCTACCAGAGCCGCACGTCAATCTCGTGCCAACGTCATTTTTCACGAGATGTGCCACATGTGGTTTGGAGACCTCGTAACCCCGAAGTGGTGGGACGACCTATGGCTGAAGGAGTCCTTTGCGGACAACCAGGGCTCAATGGGACTGACGGAGAATACCGAGTTTGATACCGAATGGGCCACGTTCGCTTCCGGCCGGAAAGAATGGGCATACAAGCAGGATCAGCTACCGACCACCCACCCAATCGCAGCGGACATTCCCGACGTTGAAGCGGCGAAGAACAACTTTGACGGAATTACCTACGCTAAGGGTGCGGCTGTGCTTAAACAGCTGGTGGCCTATGTAGGCAAAGATGCCTTCTTTACCGGCGCTCGTGAATACTTTAAGAAACACGCCTTCGGAGCAACTCGGATGCAGGACTTCTTGAAGGCTCTCGAGGAAGCTTCCGGTCGCGATAACCTCCAGGATTGGGCAAAGGCATGGCTGGAGACAGCCGGCCCCTCGACGCTGCGTATTCTGCGGGATGAGGACAGTTTCATACTGGAACAGGAGTCCGTGGACGCGATGACCGGACGCCAGGCCCTGCGCCCTCACCGGATAAATGTTGGCTTCTATGAGTTGGCAGACGATGTTTTGATGCGTGTGGGCCTCGAAGAGGTTACGCTCACCGGACCATCCCTCCAACTGGAGACGGCAGGCAACTTCGACCTCGTCCTCGCAAATGATGATGATCTGACGTATGCGCTTGTTGAACTAGACGAGAATGATGTTGCGACTGCGCTTCACTACGTTTCCACGATTGCAAATCCAACCTCACGAGCAGTGCTTTGGTCGGCGCTGTGGGCGGGCGTGCGAGCGGCTCGGATAAATCCATGCCACTACGTGAATGCGGTGGCAACCCAGGTACCGCTTGAAGAAGATGACGCGGTTGCTGGTGACTTAATCTCGAACGCTCTTGAAGCTCTCCTGCACTACATGGCTACGCCAGAGCGAAAAGTGGAAGCAAATCGTTTTGCCAACCACGCTATCGATGCTATCGGGCGCTCCACTGCCGAAGACCGAAAGCGCGAATGGGCACTTGCCGCAACTCGTGCATTGAATATCGCTGGTTCTCCAGGGGAAGACCAGATGCAGTTCTTGCACGACCTCGCGGCCGCCAATTCGCCCCTCCTAACGGTTGGCCCAAATCTTGCTTGGCGAGCCCGAATCACCCTTGCTGCTCTCGGGGCTATCACCAGAGAGGATGTCGAGGAGTATTTGAAAACCGATCCCGCCGGTGAAGCTGAGGTATTTGCGCTACAGGCAATTTCTGCGCTACCAAGCCGCATTGAACGGCAAAAGAGCTGGACGCGGATTCTTGAAGCCGACCTGGCTAATGAGAAGATGAGCGCTATACTTGCCGGCCTCAACGCCGGATCGCTGGGCCACGGCGCAACCGGTTTTGCCGGGGACTTCTACGACCTTGCTTCGCAATATTGGGATTCCCACACCATCGGTATGGGAAGGCGCTTCATTGCGGGCGCATACCCTTCCGTGATTGACGCGGGCAATCCCGATGAGGCTGCAGCACTGCGCTACATGGCTTCCTGGTGGGTGAGCGCAAACGAGAACGCGCCGGCCGCTCTTGTGCGTCTCATGCGTGAGGCGGCAGATAATTTGGAACGCAGTTTTAGGATCCAAACCAAATGGCTGACCAAGTAGAACCCGTTGACCGCGCGGCCGAGCCAGATCGCGCATTAGCAGAGTCGTCGTCCCTGCTTGGCGGCCTCCTTTTTGACCCGCTCAACTATGGCGTCGGCGAACCATCTGCCACCCGGAAAAGGCAGCGCAGACCGCTTGAGGCTGTCATCGCCCTCTTGCTCGCAATGGTACTTGCCTTCTGCGTGACCATCGCAGCGAAAAACCTAATTGGACATAAAACCACACAGGAAAAAACGCGTAGCAATCTCAGTGAGCAGGTTGCTCGTCAGCAAGACATTGTCAATCGGCTGGAGGTTGCAAACGCTGAGGACGCGGCTCGAATAGCTCTTTTGTCCGCAGGCTTGAAAGATACGGTTCCTGCGGACGAATCAGCTGTGCAAAACGCACAGCTGGACGAAATCGAAGGCAGTGGAATCCTGGTCACAGTTACTGAAAGGGAAGGATCTGAATCCCTTGAGAGAGTGCTGGATACCGATCTTCGCTACATTATTAACGCGCTTTGGACGGGTGGCGCCGAGGGCGTGGAAATAAATGGTGTTCGAGTAGGGCCAACCACTGCCGTTCGCACCGCAGGTGGCGCCATACTAGTTAACTTCCAACCCGTGGTGGCGCCATACAGAATTCGCGCCATCGGAGACCAAGAGTCTCTAGAACTTCAACTAAGGTCCGGTGCCGTAGCAGCCTATCTGTCTACACTGGACTCAAAGTACGGAATCAAAACATCGATTCAGGCGGAAGAAAAAATCGCGTTGCGCCCCGCTAGCGTTCGTGGCGCGAGCCTTACCGAGATCGTTCAACAGGAGCAGCAATGATCGCAATACTTGGTCTAGTCCTTGGAATTATCCTTGGTATTCTTCTTGACCCGACCATTCCGTACGCGCTCCAACCGTACCTGCCCATTGCCGTTGTGGCAGCCATGGACGCGCTTCTGGGTGGTGCACGCGCCTGGTTCGAGGGCAAGTTCTCTGACCGCGTGTTCATCACCTCGTTCTTTTGGAACGTGCTCATCGCCGCCCTGCTGGTGCTGGTTGGTGCCCAACTGGGCGTGGGAGCCGCAATGACCACGGCAATCGTAGTTGTTCTAGGTATCCGTATTTTCTCTAACGCGGCAGCAATCCGCCGCCATATTTTCGGGGCGTAACCGTGCGACAAAGAGACCTATCCAAGCGTCGCTTGCGCGACCTCTTAACAGTGCGGTTTCGTCCCATTCACCTGCTTATTGGCGCGCTCCTGTTCACACTCGGATTCGCATTCGTCGCACAGCTCAAAATCCAACGATCAGATCCACTCGATGGCCTGAATGAAGATGAGTTGGTGTTGCTTCTGGATCAGCTAACCGATGCCGAGAGTCAGTTGCGGGACGAAAAGGCTGAATTGACCGACCAGATCTATAAACTGCAGTCGGCACACTCGCAAGGACAAGCAGCGGTTGAAGCTGCCGAGAAGGAGCGTGAGCTTGCTCGCATCCTTGGGGGAACCACTCCCGTGCACGGGCCCGGCCTGAAGATCGTTGTGAAGCAGGGGAGCAGTCCGATTCCTGCCCAAAAGTTCGTCACCATGCTAGGTGAGCTCCGTAACTCGGGCGCGGAAGCCATCGAATTGAACGGCAACCGCGTTGTGGCTACCTCTTACATCACCGCCGGTGACGACGGTGTTTTGAGCCTATCGGGGACCGAGCTGAAAGCTCCATACACGTGGAAAGTGATTGGCGACGCAGACACGATACAGCCGGCCCTAGACATCGCCCGCGGCGCCACCTCGCAACTTCGCGCATCAGATGCCACCGTCGAAATCACGCGTGTAGACGACATCGAGATAGATGCCACTGTTGCCCCCATGACATACCGCTACGCTAAGCCTGTCGAGTAGCACGTCCGTGTGGTGGATAACTTCTTCCAACAGAACTAAACTTGAAGGATAGATATTTGATCCCCGTCGACGAAGGAGAAGGCGATGTCCTTAAACAACACGCCAGATCCCAATGAAACCGCCATTTTTGGCGCATTGGACACGTCAAATGAATCCACAGAGTCGTTTATTCGCCGTCCGCTTTCTGCTACCGATCAAGCCGCGGTAGACGCTCTACCTTACGGCTCGGCTCTCCTTATCGTTCAACGTGGTCCAAACTCGGGTGCTCGCTTCCTCCTCGACAAAGAGGTAACTACGGCAGGTCGAAGCCCAAAGGCTGATATTTTCCTTGACGATGTCACAGTCTCGCGCCGCCACTGTGAATTCCGCGCCGTTGACGCGGGCTTTATTGTGCGCGATTCCGGCTCTTTGAACGGCACCTATGTTAACCGTGAACGCACTGAGAGCGCCGAGCTCCACACGGGCGACGAAGTGCAAGTTGGCAAGTACCGCCTTACGTACCACCCATCGAACAAAGCTTCATGAGCGCAAAACGACTTCGTTTAGAAAATGAGACACCAATATCTTGGCCTCGTGACGTTTCTCACGAGGCGAGATTTTCTATTGGTCAGGTAACCGAACAGGTTAAGCCCGAGTTTCCTGCACTCACAGTGTCTAAGATCCGGTATCTAGAATCGGAAGGCCTGCTTGAGCCTGAACGCACTGATTCCGGGTACCGGAAATACTCCAGCGCAGACATCGAACGGCTGCGCTTTATTCTGACGGAGCAGCGTGACTCTTACCGCCCGCTTCGCGTTATACGCGAGCAACTTGCCGCGCTTGACGCCGGTCACGAGATCGACCGGATGCCTACCGCAAGGGTTGTGTCCGACAAGGGCGTCACTAAGGTACCTTCCCGCGAGCACGTTTCGGTTCGGGAACTGTGTGATCTAACGGGCGCTTCAAAGGCAGAGATCGAGGAGTTCACCACTCTTGGTTTGCTCTCTCCGGACATTAGCGGCTACTTCCGTGCAAAGTCTGTAAAAGTAGTTGAGCTTCTGCTACAGATCCGCAGCGAGGGGATCAGCCCGCGCAACCTCCGTACAGTGCGCCAGGCGGCCGAGAGGCACGCGGATATTATCGACACTACGGTGCAGCCGCTTCGCGCACGAGGTCGCGCCTCGGATATTGAACGGGCACGAGCTCGGAGTGCAGAGATTGCAGAGCTCACCGCCGATCTGCATCGCGAGTTTTTGCGCATGGCAATCGATAAGCTTTCAGATAGTTAGACAAATTCGATAACAAAATAGTCTCAAGTTAAACTTGAAGGTAAGGCGCACCGCGCGTTTCATTGACGAGGCGCTTATTACGTTCTAGCGTTGATCTCAGTTTGACCATCAACCTAATAGTCGCGAGGAGATATTCAGTTGGTACCAGATAATGGAGCCGCTACGGCCCGGCAGGGCATGCTGTTTGGCGACGTCCTCGCACACCTCACCCCCGAAACCGGCTACCGTGGTCGCATCGCCTGCCAGGCAGCTGGCATAACCTACCGCCAGTTGGACTACTGGGCACGCACCGGCCTCGTGGAACCCTCTATCCGCACGGCACAGGGTTCAGGCTCTCAAAGGCTCTATTCGTTCCGCGACATCCTCGTGCTGAAAGTGGTGAAGCGCCTTCTTGACACCGGCGTCTCACTGCAGCAGATCCGTACAGCCGTAACGCACTTGAAAGACAGGGGAGTGGATGACCTCGCTTCAATCACGCTTATGAGCGATGGGGCTTCGGTTTACGAGTGCCGCTCGCGCGACGAGATGATCGACCTAATCGAGGGTGGTCAAGGCGTGTTTGGTATTGCAGTTGGTCACGTTTGGCGCGAGATTGAGGGCTCGCTAGCTGAGCTTCCTAGTGAAGAGGCTGAGCCGGTTCTTCCAGTTGAAGACGAGCTTGCCAAAGCAAGGCGCGCTCGGCGTAACGCTTCCTAGAAAATCTTCGAAGTTTTGGGGTGGAACATTCTGATCTGTTCCACCCCTCAGTTTTAGCTTCTTCGACGGTTAAGCTTCTGCATACTGCCGGCGAAGTTGGGCTACGTCTAGCCTGCGCGCCTTCCTAGCGGCAATCGCACTGAACAGGAATGACACCAGGCCCCAGAGCAGGAGGGGGATGGCCGTAGCCACAATACTGGTTAGATTTCCGCCAACTACGGTGTGGGTCAGACCGTTCATAAGGGCGGATAGCGGCAGCAATCCAGATATCATTTGGAACGCACTTGGCGCGGTCTGAATCGGAATAAGTCCGCCAAGCGAAACAACTTGCACCACTAGGAACAGTAGGGCCACTATGCGGCCCACTCGCGCCCCACAAACAGCTAGGAGTGCCTGATTAATCGCGGTAAATGAAACCACTCCTATGACCATCATGATCGAAGTTAGAGCGATGTTCTTTGGAGAGACCCCGAATAGACCCGCGATAATTGCAACACCAATAGCTTGTACCAATGCGAACATCAGTGCTGGGCGAAGCGAGTTCCATGCCACGCGCACGGGCGTCAGTGAAGAAGCTAATTCGCGACGGCGCAAACCGGGCATAGCTAAATACGTAGCAAACGCTCCCAACCACAGTACTATCGCCGCAGCCCAAGGAAATAGCGTGTTGGCCTCACTTGTTTTGTACAGAGCGGCATTCTCAGACCGAATCGGAATCGCACCCACATTCACAATCCGCGTGCGCTCTGCATCCGTGTAGCTCGGCACCTGATCGACGCCGCCTTCAAGCTCGGTAGCAAAGCGCGACGTTCCCTCTATCAGCTGCCCGATACCTGCGTAGAGTTCACTGGTGCCCCCGGCAAGTTGATCTGTTCCCGCTGCCAGCTGGCCCGCTCCGCTTGAGCTTTGCTCCGCACCGTCGGCCAGTTGCCAAGTGCCGTCTTCCAGCTGAATAAGGCCGGGATTTAAGAGCTTAAGGCCCGCTGCAAGCTGGCTGGCACCATCCACGAGGCCGAGCTGGCTTGGTGTTCCATCGAGGCCAGATTGAAGCTTTGCCGCGCCATCGGAGAGCTGACTAAGCGCCTGCGACATTCCGAGGCTACCCGGTGTGCCATTCACCCCATCGCGCAACTGGGCAATACCTGCGGCAAGCTGGCTCGAACCTTCGCGCAACCGTTCCAGATCTGCTTTAATACCGGCAAAGCCTCCGGCCTCTTGGAGCTGTTTCACCAACTCTTCTATGCGGGCATTAATCTGCACGATCTGATCCACGAGCTCATTGATGCCAGACCGGGTAAGTAGTTCATTGAGCTGGACAAGCGCCTGATCCAAGTTGGGATCGTTTTGGGGAAGATTTTCTAGAGCTTGCTCGAGGTCGCTCACGGTTTGATTAAGTGCTGTGCAATACTCCGGGGTCTGTGTGGCATCGCACTGGTCGGCCAGCTGCTTGAGGCGGGGCAGAGCGCCTGTATTCTGGTCCGTACCGTAGATTAGGCCGCGTACGTAATCGAGCAGGCTCTGTGAATCTTTGATTACGTCACGGATCTTTTCCACCTCAGCGGCAATCTCTTCGGAGGAAGGGAGGTTATCGAACGCTCCATCTGGAATCGACTCCTCGATGCGGGCAAGGGGCTCGAGCACCTCATTCAGGCCATCCACCAGCTGATCTATACCTTCGCTGAGTTCTTTGGATCCGTCGGCGAGTTGCCTGGTTCCTTCGGCAAGCCCGCCTGGCTCATTCACGCTTCGCTCCAACTGGTCAATACCGGATTTCAGCCCGGGAGTAGCGCTGGTCCCTACGAAACCGTCACGCAACTGTTTGGTGCCCGAAGCGAGTTGATCAGCACCATCGGCAAGCTGGCCCACGCCTCCGCGCAGTTCGCTTACCCCGCCTGCAAGCTCGTTTGCGCCTCCGTACAGCTGGTTCAATCCAGCGGCCAGCTGTGCGGTTCCATCAGCAAGGTCACGCGCGCCCGAGGAGAGCTGTCCGGCTCCCTCACCAAGCTCGTTTACACCATCATCTAGTTGCTTGGCACCGTCTGCAGCCTGCCCCAGTTGATCCTTCATATCGCCAAAGCCAAGGAAGATCTCATCCAGCATCGTCTCGGTTAAGGTATGCCCCATTGTGGTGGCAGCTACAGCCGCGATCTGCGCAGAGATGCGTCCCATGAGCTCAGATGACGCGTCATTAGATGTCACGGTAATAAGTGCAGGAGTAGCTGTGGTCGTCCCAATGGACGTCACATTCTTAGAAAAGTTTTTTGGAATGGTGATGACCGCTTGGTATTGCCCAGATTCAAGCCCGCTTCGCGCGGTTTCTTCCGTGACAAGTTGCCAATCCAGGTTCAGATCGACGGGCTCTTCGGGATACATGAGACCCCCGGCCAGCTCACGCCCGATGGGCACCATAACTTCTTCGCCATCAACCACCATTTTCGCGCCCTCGTCCAAGTTGACGATGGCGGCGGGAATCTTGTTGAAGTTGTTCGGGCGGTCTGGAAGTGACCATAGCGTAAGCGCAGTCGCGAGTATAGGTAGTAGCACTACGGCCACGAGGGCCCGTATGTCTCGTCCGGTAAGTTTCATTACCCATTCACCGCCAACTTAACGCGTACTTCATATGAGTGTTCATTTGCGAATTCATCCGTGTTATCCGGTCCGAGTAGCAGGGCGCCGCCCGCCTTGAGGTTCTCTTGGACCCTGGCCTTCTCCACCTCACGAAGAGGCCGGTTGACGAGTAGCAACATGGGTTTAGAAACCTGCGGGAGCCGTGTTGCCGGTTCATCAAGGAAGACGCTGCGTGCTATCACTCGGCTGGCTTCGTCGCGAGTCGAAATATCGAACACGTAGATCGATCCGGTGTGGGGGAGGAGCCGGGCACCAAATGCGGCAAGCATCGCCTTACAGGCCGCCGGTTCGCCAGTTAGGCGGATAATGTCGCCCGGGCGCACGGCCAGTTCTGCGCCGCTTACAAGGTCACCACGCCGGTCTCCAATGCTCACATTCTCAGCTCTGGCTACAACCGTGCCGTATTGGCGTTGCCAGTCCACGTGTTTGAAGTGCAGGTCCATTCCGGTTCCCTCAACGTCTAGAAGGGGGAGCATCCGATCAAGCCACTTCGGTAGGTACCACGCCCTGTCGCCCAGAAGTTGGAGGACGGCGGGCACCAGTGTCATTCGTACGAGGAAAGCGTCCACACCAACGCCAACCAACAGGCCGAATGCGATTGGTTGCACGTAGAACGAGCCGTCGGGGATAAAGCCGGAGAACACGGACATCATGATGAGGGCCGCGGCCACAACCACCGGAGCCGAGCCCACGAATCCCGTGCGAATCGACTCTTGCGCGTTGCCACCGTGCGCGTAGTCTTCGGCCATACGTGAGACCAAGAACAGTTCGTAGTCCATTGCCAATCCAAATAGAACGCCCATGAGCATGATTGGCATGAAGGAAATGACGGGACCTACCTGCCCTATTCGCAGCAGGTCGTTGCCAACACCGTCGATGAACACCCACGTGGTCATGCCAAATGCTGCGGCCACAGAGAACACGTAGCCAAGCGTTGCTTTGATCGGCACCCAAATCGAGCGGAACACAATTAGCAGAATAATGAGGGAGAGCCCTACAACAACCGCCCCAAATGGCAGTAGTGCCGAGTACAGCTTCTCTGATACGTCGATAGCCACGGCCGCCGAGCCGGTAACCATCACGTTAGAGATGTCGTATTTGGATTCCCAATCGGGTGCGGCATCCCTAAGGGCATGCACAAGCTGTTCGGTTTCTACGCTATCTGCCCCGGTCTTAGGGATCACCACGACAACGCCCAGGTCAGCGCTGCGGTTAGGTGTGGACAGCTGCACCTGATCAACGCCCGGCATCTGCTCGATTTCAGACTTCATGCTCG
The DNA here is from genome assembly GCF_900119695.1 of Actinomyces urinae. GTDB lineage: Bacteria > Actinomycetota > Actinomycetes > Actinomycetales > Actinomycetaceae > Gleimia > Gleimia urinae. The sequence goes on along the minus strand of NZ_LT632547.1, from coordinate 257,612 downwards.
CCATTAGACCCAGCGGATCCCTCGAAGTAACGATGTCGCCAATGACAACGAGCGGCCCGTTAGCTCCCGGCCCGAATTCTTCGGCTACCAGGTCAAATGTCTGCCGTGCCATCGTGGATTCATCCTCAACGCCATTATCCGGCAGTGCCAGGCGCAGATTTAGCGCAGGAATGGTCATGACTACAACCGCAGCCGTAACACTCAAAATCGTTAGCCAGGGGTGCGAGGTTACGGTTTTCACCCACCATGCAGACAAGTGGTGTTTACGCCCAGTCTCGGCCCTATCCTCGCTATTCTTCAGCCTTCGCTGCCTAGGGCGCAGGCGATCACCAAGCAAAGCAAGCAATGCGGGCAGGCCAGTTACTGCCATTAGCGCCGCGATAGCAACAGCCAAGGCCGCCGCTAGACCCATAATAGTGAGGAAGGGAATGCCCGCTACAAACAGCGCCGTCAGCGCAATAACCACTGTCATCCCCGCAAAAAGCACGGCGGCGCCCGAGGTAGCTATGGCACGCGGAATCGACTCTTCGACGGTGTAGCCCTCAGCCAGCTGATCTAAATGGCGCGAGACAATAAATAGGGCGTAATCGATTCCCACAGCCAATCCCAGCATGATGGCAAGCGTTGGGGTAGTGGTAGAGATTGGGACGAAGGCCGCCACTATCATCGTGATTCCCATTGAAATGCCAACGCCAAAAAGCGCTGTAATGATCGGGACCATGCCCGTCTTAAACGAGCGGAATGCCACCGACAAAACGATTAGCGCCAGGGCGACGCCCACGGCTTCAAGAGGGGAGAGGGGAATCTCAGTGAGCGACATAATCTGGCCGCCAACGTGAACGCTCAGCCCCGCTTCCTCTGCCTGTTTAGCGATGCTCACCAGCTCGGATACGGAGTTATCGTCAATCGAGTCGAGGCCAAATGAGAACTGTACCTGCGACATCGCATAACGATTATCATCTGACACCAGGGGAGCCATTATTGAGTCATCAAATGGGTCTGCTACAGCGGTCGCATACTTAATGTTCTTTGCCTGGTCGAGGACGGCCGTGATCTCGTCTCGGTAATCCCAGATGTTACCGCCCTCTGGAGCTCCGAAAATGACCTGGCCTGCGGTTCCAGACAGTTCTGGGAAGCGCTCAGCCATTACATTAAGGCCATCTTGCCCCTCGGTGCCCGGGATGGTGAAATCATTAGTCAGCTTGCCGCCCAGACCGAACATCGCAGCTATAACCGCGGCCAGGATCAATATCCAGGCAAGCAGCACCGTTTTTGCATGCTTAACCGTGGAGGTGGCTAGCCGAAACAGAATCGATGACACTATGGTTCCTAAACACGCGATACGTTGTTTCTTCGATTCTATTATTTATTCGCCGCGCTTGAAGACCCAGAACACCCTAGGCCCCAACGCTGAGTGGTTTCGTAGTGGGCACGGCTCATGACAAGCGCCACGCGCTCGCACTCCTCAGGATTGAGAGGGGTAGAGGCACCGTATTGAGATTGCGTAAAACCATATCTAATAATGACATAATGTACATTATCGGATTAGCGTATTAGATTGAGCCCTTTGTGGTCGAGGGGCTTTTGCCCTAACGCCGCTCGATTCGCGCATTCAGCTGAAATATTTACCAAAGCGATAGCGTTTATGCGTTTAGACTACGAGCAAGTTCGAAGAAAGGAAAACAGATGGCAGATCGCGCACTACGCGGAATGCAGATTGGCGCTAAGTCGCTAGAGACCGAAGATGGCATCGTTTTTGCTGATCGCCAGCAGCGTCGCTACCAGTGCGAAAATGGGCACGTTTTTGCGGTGACGATGTCGATCGATTCTGAGCCGCCAGCAAACTGGGAATGCCGCTGCGGTTCGCCCGCCGAATACCTTGGCGATGCGGAACCTGAAGAAGAAAAACCAGCAAAACCACAGCGTACGCACTGGGACATGCTTCTTGAGCGTCGTAGCGAAGAAGAACTCGAAGTTTTGTTGCAGGAGCAACTTGAGGTGCTTCGCCGCGGCGAGTTACGCAACGGCGTTGCCTACAGGCGCTAAACAACGGTAAAGATTAAGTAAAGCATGCAGTGAGCATTGTGGTCAAGCAGCGGAGCACCTCATAGAGCCCCTCTTGGCCCCCAAAAGCGCAGATTTGATCTTGCCCACTCCTCCCCCGCGGTCATATATGATCGCGGGGTTCTGCTTGTACCTCGGGTTCGTTTACACGGAATAGTCGAAGCCGCTGATGTCTTTCTTCGAGGCCACGTCGTGCTCGCGCAGGAAGTCCATCTGCTTGATTCCGCGAATCGCAGCCACAATCGAGATTGGGAAGGTAACCACCATTTGGTTCAGCAAACTAATGTTCGAGTTCACGATCCGTTTAGAAGCAGCGAGCTGGTCGTTTTCCTTTGCAATCTCACTTTGGAGATTCAGGAACTGCTGCGAAGAGAGCATCTGCGGGTAGTTCTCCCCCACTGCGAAAATATTTCGCAGTGCATTGTCCTGAGAGACCATTGCGTCATTCATCTCTGCAACCGACGCCCCGCGGCGCAGTTTCACGATGTTCACAAAGAGTTTCTCTTCATGCTGCGCGTATGACTTCGCTACCTTCAGCATTTCCAAGATAGTGTCATACCGCTTGGCAAGAGCAATATCGACGTTCTTCTTCGATTCTTCAATAATGACCAGGTAGCGCGATATTTGGTTGCTTTTTGCAATAAACCAAAAGACGATCAACAATAAAATGACCGCAACGGCAAGCCAAATATACAAGTAAGAATTCATTGATTCTCCATTCACAACTGGGAATTAACCTTATCTAACAACGTGTAAAACTGGCCGAGCTGATTCTGCACCTTTTTATACTCGCCACTAAGAGAAAGACTTTCAATCTCTTTTCGGCTAGAGGGACGCTTCAGAATATGGGCGTCCGTGTAAAACGAGACCGCAACTCGTTTCTCATCCATTGTCACAGTAATTGGGCAGCCTTCCCTATACTCCACAAGAGTTCTAAGCAGGTATGGATTCAAGAGCGTGCGGCTGGAGACCTCGTCAGTGCAATAGACATTGAACGTCTCATTGAACCGAATGTCTTCCGTCTCAATCTTCAGTTCACCGTCCTGGGCTTTGGCATAGCCCTTTTGCTTTTCTCGGCCAAACAGCCCGCGCGTTGTCGGCACAATGCGGATATGGCCGCGCAGGCCCGTGGGATATTCGGCGGTTAGCACCTGCCCGTTAAAGTCCTCCACGGTACGAGTGTTACCGTCGGAGTCCTCGTAGGTGTGATAGGCCCACAGATTGCAGAACTCCGTGCGCCTTTCATCATTGAACATAATGTGGCAGTTTGGCGAGTAGCTCTCCGCTCTTGGAGTAACTACTTTCAAAATACGCTTCTCAATGCCGCCGTTGTAATCAACTTCCGCGTTTGGAATAACCTCGTGGAGCACTGGAAGTAAGAAGTGTTCCACATAAGACGCCGTAGTTTTATTTCTGATTGCTGTGCGCTGCTTGTTCCAAAAATAGATGAGGGCTGCGAGTGCCACCATTATGACGGTTTCATTTCGGAGCCAGAACACCAGAATAACTAGTGTAGGAATCCCAATCCACAGCATCTTGTACTGCTCTGACACGCTGGAAACCATGCCCGCCTTGATCTCATTCAACACGGTTTGTTTCTCTGGTGAACTTTCGATTTGTTCGATCCGTGCAAGAACCGTGGAGTCCGCGAAAAATGGATGCTGCTCAGCCATATTGCGACGCCCCCGTGGTTTCAGCTGTACTCGATAATAATGATTTCCTAGTTGACCTAAGTGAACATGGCGGCAAAGTTACACCGCAACTGCAAGCGGGTTACGATTTGTTGAACTTAACGGGCGTACCTTATTTCCCCACGCCTGGAAACAGTTCGTATAAACCCCGCAAGCATCAAGAGTCCGCCCAGTGTCATAACCCCATAATTCAGATACTCGCCCCACCTTGCACTGAATGTGAGGCTGGTACGGAGGGGCACGTCCTGGGCAATCCAATCGGCGTGGTAAAGGTCAGTAACTTTGAGTACGGTTCCGTTGGGACGAACGATAGCCGATACTCCGTTAGTAGAAACCTGCATGGCGGTGCGGGACATGGACATGGCCCGCAATCGCACCATCTGTAACTGCTGCGTGGACTCCGGGGTATAACCAAAAGATGAGTTATTCGTAGGAACGAACAGCATCTGGGCGCCCAGCTGCGTGGCCTCACTGAAAATGCGTTCGTAAGCGGCCTCGAAACATATTCCAACGCCCATTGTGAGCTCACGATCCGCCAAATCAACCTTCATGACGCCCGGCTTAGTACCCGGGAGCATATCGGTAGATACCTTCGCGGTCTCCTTCGACAAGATCGACAGGTATTTGCGCATCGGGATGTATTCGCCAAAAGGTACAGGCAGCTGCTTTGTGTATATGTCGCCTACGGAACCATCGGGATACCAAACCAAGGCTTCGTTCCAGCGAGCGTCGTCCTCATAGCGCAGTACGCCAACCACAATCGGCACACCCGCACGCTTCGCCAGCCTGTCCAACAGCGCCTTCGCTTTTGCGTCACTACGCGGGTCACGGTCCATCGAATTCTCGCCCCACAAGATCACGTCAGCATTCATACCGGAAGCCAGAGCCTCCTCGGTGGTCTGCACGTGATTCTTCGTGACCTTCAAATACTGCTTGAATGTAGCATTCGCGGGTAGCTCAATATTGCCCTGGATCACGCCAACACGCATGGTGCCTGCCTCCGCACGCGCATCGAGAGTTAGTACGAACGGCGAAACCAGCATCAACGCGGCAACCGCAATCGCGCCCAGACGTTGAAGCGGCCTGGCGTCTAGTGCTGGAACCAGACAAATCGAACGACGAATCAGCACTGATGAGGTCACTATGACGAGGCCAATTACGACCTCAGAACCCCAAGGGGCGAGCGTCCGCAGGGGCGCATCAACCTGCGAATACGCGAGGTAGCCCCAGGGGAAGCCGCCAAACGGTACACGACCGCGTAACTGTTCGACTGCCACCCACAGAACACCCACGCTTAGCGCATACAGCAAGGCAGAGCGTTGCAACACGCCAATCTGGCGTACCCACGCCACCGCCAACCCGAACAAGGCTAGAAACAGAGCCTGCACCGTTGCCAGAGCGAACCATGGCAAATAGCTTCCCACCGAGACCGTGGCCCACCAAATGTGGGGCAAGAAAAAACCCAGGCCAAATACAAAGCCGTACCAGAACGCTCGCCCTGCCCTGGACCTATCCAAAGCCGAAACCAGGAGGATGATGGACGGGAATACGAGGAACCAGTATGAAAGATCCGGAAATGCCGCCCACATCAGTGCCGCCGCGGCCGCAATTTGCATGTAGTCGAGGAAGCGGCGACGTTTAGGAAGATATCTGCTCATGCGGATCCCTCAGCCAACACCACTACCGAACGCCGAATGGAGTCGGCGGCCGTATGCGCATTAGTTTTCAATGGTTCGCTAGCACTCGAAGCAATCTGCCCAAGCGCGTCGATCACCTGGCGGCACCAGCGCACCCAGTCCCCTGGCGGCAAATCCGCGCTACGCACAGCAGATGCGAGGTCATCCCCCATCACCCACCAGTAGATTGCCGGCATGATTCCGTACTCTAACGGTCCGGTGGTGGGAGCGTGCGCGTCATTTTCCGCCCTGTTCACATCTTTCAAGATCCGCTCCAGGTCGCGTAGCGCCCGCGCTAAAGAGCTGGACGGTCCACCAGGAATGTCGGCCTCCGGATCGTGGTCTTTCCGCGGCTCAAAAACGCACGTTGAGACCGCTGCGGCCAGCTCCGCCGGAGTTAGCTCATCCCATATCCCGGCGCGAATCGCCAACGCCGTAATCAGATCGTGTTCGCCATAAATACCACGCAGAATCTGTCCAGCTTCGGTAACCTCTTCCCCGTGCAAAGCGCCCACTCGATCCAGAACATCCACGATTCGGTCAAACCTATCTGACAGCGAGGAGGTATCCGCCTCGATCTTGTCTGCCAGACGCAGATAATCTCGGCGCGCGCTCAGCCAAGTCCTCGCTACGCGGGCATGTTCATCACGATCCGGGCAAGAATGCACCGGATGGTTGCGCACTTTCCTCTCGAGGCGGTCAATCTCAGCTTGCACCGCTCGCGGGATAGGCATTTTCTTCTGTTTAGGCTTAGCAAGCCGGCCTTCTTTACGCATGGCCCTAAGCTCGGAAGAAATTGCCGCTTTAAAACGTGAAGGCCGGCGAATATGGTTCTTCTTAATCCGCATGTGACCAAGGACTGATACGCCATGCGGGAAAGAATCGGCGGTCACTATCTGAACGCGCCCGTCTGCGCCAATTACCTGTACGGACGGCCCGTTTCGTCCGGGCCGCGGGTCATGCACCACGATTGCGTCAATATTTCGTTTGCGCCCCGGTAGTGCTACAACTTCACCCACGCGCAGTTTCGCAATAGCGCGGGCCGTATCAGCCGACCGGCTTACCACCCGCAGTTTTGCCGAATCTTTCTGCAACCGGGTCAGGTCATCGCGCGCAATAAAGTAGGAGTGCGCGTCGCCCAACTCGCACTCAAACCCACGGTCGAGCTCTTTCATGCGTTCTTTTGCTAGGCGCGTGTCACGCGCTACCCCAACCAGTTTGCGGTCAGCCTGGAATTGCGCGAAGGATTCATCCATAACCTCGCGTGCCTGTGCCAAGGTTCCCGCAGCCGCCAGGTTAACCACCATGTTGTAAGTGGGACGGAATGCAGAAATCAGTGGGAACGTGCGCTTAGATGAAAGCGATGCAACCTCCTCGGGCACAATATCGGAGCCGTGCACCACTACCGCATGTCCCTCAACATCGATACCTCGCCTACCCGCGCGGCCAGTCAGTTGCGTGTACTCCCCCGGCGAAAGATCCACGTGTGCAATGCCGTTGAACTTACGTAGCGAATCAAGAACCACGGTTCGCGCCGGCATATTTATGCCCAACGCCAGCGTTTCCGTTGCGAAAACAACCTTTATCAGGCCGGCGGCAAAAAGTTTTTCAACCGTTTCCTTCATCACGGGAAGCATTCCAGCATGATGGGCAGCAATACCCGCCTCCAGCGCTGCAGACCATCGCGCAATACCCAGAACGCCGAGATCCTCAGCCGACAGCGAAGACACGGCCTCGTCCACCACCGCCGCGATTTCTTGCGCCTCCTGCCGGCTTGTCAAACTAACCCCAGCGCTGTAAACCGCATCCAGGGCGTCCTCACAACCCGCCCTCGAAAAGATAAAGAAAATCGCGGGAAGCAGATGGGCCTGCTCAAGGGAAATCACGATCTGTGGCTTGGAAACGCGGCTGGCTCTGCGGCCAGCCCCACGCATTCGCCGCCCGCCTGCGAGACCGCGGGCAGCCTCATGCGGTGAACGCGATTGGATGCCCTGCAACCTAGCGATGGCATGACGCAGGTGCGGGTTGATCTTGCCGCGCAACGCATGCCCACCTTCACGCGTGGGCTGATACAAGTCGTAAAGCTTACGCTCTACCATCATGTGCTGGTATAGCGGCACAGGGCGCACCTCAGACACGATTACGCTACAACCACTACGCACCTGATCTATCCACGCTCCAAACTCCTCCGCATTCGACACCGTTGCCGAAAGAGCGACGATTTGGACGTGGCTTGGCATGTGAATGATTACTTCTTCCCACACCGGTCCGCGGAAACGATCAGCCAGATAGTGGACCTCATCGAGCACTACCGCACCAAGATCAGTCAGGTCTGTACCCGAATAGATCATGTTACGCGCAACCTCGGTGGTCATAACCACCACGGGAGCATCTGCATTAAGCGAAGTGTCGCCAGTTAGTAATCCAACATTTTCACTTCCAAGCTCGGCCACGAACTCGAGGTACTTTTGGTTCGACAGGGCCTTAATAGGCGTGGTGTAGAACGCTCGCTGTTGCCGCCGCAGCGCCATGTGGAGGGCGAACTCCCCCACCACGGTTTTGCCTGAACCCGTTGGAGCCGCAACAAGAACGCTACGTCCATCCTCTACCACTTCTAGAGCGGCAAGCTGAAAATCGTCCAGCTCAAAATCAAACTGGCTGGCAAATTGGGCGCGCGCAGTGCGCGCATACTCGTTTCGTTTTTTCGCCGCCCGGTAGCGCTCGGCAGCGGAGAGTTCCTGATTCATTCCGCGCTACCATCCTTCACGTCTAGCCGCGCCAGCGCGGCATCCAGTTCAGCCTCTTCCTTCGCCATCTTCCTATCACGTCGCCGGTCATGAATATAGGAAATACCCACTGCTACAAAGTAAAGAGCTAGCATGGCCAGCGCTTGGAACGTCATGTTCCACGGGTCCGGCAACGGGTTAGCAAGGGCTGTAAACACGAATGCAGACACTACCGCCCAGCGCCATGCCTTTAGCATCGAAGAGGCGCGTAGCACGTTCATCTGGTTCAAACCAACCATCGCGAGGGGCACCAAAAACGATATGCCGAACACAATCACGAGCCGCATGTAGAAGCTGAAATACATGGAGGAGCGCATAAGCATGACGGCTGAGTTTGGCGCGAACGATGTGAGGATACTGACCGCGTGTGGCATGATCCAGATGCCGAATCCGGCACCCGTAGCGAACAGGAGCGCACCGGCGATAGTGAATATCACCGCGTACATCTTTTCCCGTCTTTTCAAGGCGGGTGCGATGTAGGCCCAGATCTGGTAAACCCACCACGGCGTTGTGAGAACGAAGCCCGCAAACAGCGAAATTTTCAGCTTCAAATCAAAAGCGGCTGAGACCGTCTCGAAGTTGAGATCCGCGCTGACACCGCGGGCACGCAAATCACGCAAGGGCTGCGACATATAGTCAAAAATGTAGGGGTAGAGGAACCAGCCGGCCACCGCCCCCACCGTAATACCTAGAAGGATGTAAATGAGGCGGCGCCGAGCTTCCCTTAAATGATCAACGAGGGGCATTCGCCCCTCGGGATCACGTTTCGTAAGCTTCGCCATAACCTGTAGCGTTATTTAGCTTCTTCATCCGAATCGGAAGGCTTTGGAGAAGGTTGCTCTTCGTCTGTTAGCTCCTTCATTTCCTTCTTCAAAACCTTCGCGGACTTACCGAGGTTCTTTGCAATCTCAGGTAGCTTTGACGCACCAAAAACGATGATCAAGATAATCAGAAGCACAATGATGTGCGAGGGTTTAAATGCGCCCATGTTTCCTCCAAAATGCGAAATACCAAGTTCATTCTACTTTACCGATTCCACTCGGCGCGAAAGAAGTCGCGGTTGGTGCGCGCCGTCTTCGCCCGCTCTCTTGCCTTCGCCAAAATATCGGGTCGGTTCGTATCCTCAATCCACGGAGCTACCATCAGCATCTGCGTTGCCATCCACTGCTCGTCAAAAACCTCGTATATCGCGCGCGTCCTCTTCTTGTACTGCTTGATCGTAGCGTTTGTCTCTATAGCAGCCCGTCCCTGCGGCTCGATAAACATCCAGACTTTCACGCCTCGATCATCCCCGCCCGCCTCGGTGGACGCCACCTCCCCACCAACCCGGATGTTCTCCATCCGGTCCAGGCGGAACACGCGTTTTTCGGACTTATCCAGATCTATCGTTTCCACGACCCAGTTTGGTCCAGCCTGACGCAAGCTCAGCGGGAACACATTTCGTTCACTCAGATGATTTGCGTTGCTCACGTATTTGAACTGAAGTGAACTGCTATTCTTAATCGCCTGCTGGATAGTTTCGCGATGGCTTGCAACCTCCTCATCTTCAAACGAAACCAGTTTGGAAAAGTCCAGTTTTAGACCGCGCGGGGCAAGTAGTTTAAGGGCCGCACTGAAAGCGGTTTCGCGCATGTCAGCGGGAAGAAGGTAGGACAAGAAGATAAGGCCGGTTACGAAACCGATCGTTTCATCATCAGACAGACCAATCTTTTCACTCACCCGGTTCATGTCTTGGAAAGTGACGTAGTTGCTCTCTTCGAACATGGACCAGTCCAGCCCGAGGTCTTGATCCGGCGCCCCATCACCAAACCACGCCTCCCCCAGGGTCACCACTGCGGCACGCACGGAATTTTCGCTCACTCCAAAGCGAGCCGCGATCTCGCTTACCTCTGCGCCACCGACCTCTTGCAACCAGGCGAGGATCGTGAACATGAGCGTGTCTTTGTTTGGATTAGTCACTACTCCCCCAATGCGTCGATCCTGCGGTCCACGGTGCGCACCAATGCTGGCGGCCCAAGCACCACGATATTGTCGATCTCGCCCAATAGACGCTCTAACCAGACCCCGAGGGAACCGGCTCTGCCCTCATGGATCTCCCAGCCCTGCGGAGCCTGCACATCGGTAAGACTTGTGTGCTGCCTAGTCAGTAGAGCCGCTCCCTCTTTAATCGCAAGTTGTGGAGTTACGAGGAAGAGGCCACGGTCATCATCTGGTGAAGGGGCAGTAGAGATGGGTTCTTCCAGAATCTCAATGTTGTCCTCATCGACGCGAGAGAGCCTGAAAGTACGCTTTTCTTGGCGCCCGCGATCAAATCCGCACATGTACAAGTTCCCGTCTTGGAGGAACAGGTACCACGGCTCAACTGTTCGTCTAAGCGATTCGCTATACGCCTTGTTGTAAGTGAAAACTACCGGTTTTCCCTCGGTCACTGCCCGAGCGAAGGCGGCCACGGCTCGCAGTCCACTTAAACTGGTTTGCGGCATGCTTCCCGGATTATTCAAGATCGCGTGCAGGCGAGCGGAGAAGTTTGGCTCCCTTTCTTTTGACCAAAGTCCCCCGGCTGCGTGCACTAGAAGCTCTTCTACGGGCGTCAAATCAGCTTCGATACCCGTGCCCTTTTTAAGAACGTAAATCTCATTGCCCTCGTGATTTACACGGGTTTTGAGATTGAACCCCATGTCTTTCAACGTAGCCTTATCGCGAGTGAACAGGCGCTCACGCGCCGAATCCTGCACCTCATATCCGGGAACGAGGTTAAAAATCTGGGCCGCGGTCAGCCCGAGCTCGCGCCTAGACAATGCCAGAACCAGGCCTAGAAGGCGCTGTCCTCGCGACGTATCAACACTCATGATCTCACCCTAACCGCTATGCTAGGCGTGTGTTGCAACGAAATGCCAAGGTCTTGAAACTCGCGCGTTCCTGGGGCCGCGCCACTGAACTCGACGCACAAATCACGGCCGCGCCCGAATACGCCACATGCTTTCTGCCTGGCAAAACCGTCCGCGCCGTCGCCCTTACTGAGCTGGTTGGACAAATCGGGGTCGGCGATGACATTCGGATCGACTGCTCCGCACTGGCAAAGAACCTTGGCACGGGAGGCTACGCCACGGTTCTATCTTGCTCTCGGCTACCCGCCGATTCCTTGCCCGCGGCCGGCCACATCGTGAAGGCCCGCTACATGCCCCACCAGCACGTGGTACAAAGTGTTGAAGAGCCGGCCTCTCCGCATCACCACATCATGGCTGAGGCCATCTCCCTTGAAGGAGCTCCCGTACTTGTAGCGGACCTGCATTCGGCTGTTCCTGCCGTAGTGGCAGGAATTCGCAGCCAAATTCCCACTGCACGCATCGCATACGTCTGGGATGATACAGCCGCCCTTCCCCTCGCGTTCTCCATGAGCATCGCAAAAATGAGGGAGTGCGCAGACCTCGATTGCACTATCACCAGCGGGCAAAGCTTTGGAGGCGACCTCGAGGCTGCCTCCATGCCATCGGCTCTTCTAGCAGCCCGCCACGTGGCGAAGGCCGACTACATAGTGGTGGCTCAAGGACCCGGCAATCTCGGAACCGCCACCCGTTGGGGCTTTTCTGGCACGGCCACCGCCCAGGCCCTCCACGTGGCGCACGCTCTTGGCGGCAAACCCATTCCCGTTGTGCGTGCCTCGCAGGCAGATCCACGCCCAAAACACCTGGGGATCTCCCACCACACGCTCTCAGTGCTGAACCAGCTGATGCTCATTCAGCTTGACGTGCCCATCGTGGATAGCAATTCTCTTAACCTATCCGAGGTGGCAAAAACCGCACTTGAGAATGGCGCCCGAGCGGTCGCGCAGCGTCATATCGTGCACCGCGTGAGCAGCAGGAGCGCCCTCGCCTGTCTCAAACACGCAACTGTTCCACTTCGAACGATGAGTAGAGGATTGAGCGAGGACGCGCTCGCATTCGCCGCTGCAAGTGCCGCTGGGATCTACGCCGCTAGTGGGCGGCAAGCCCGCTAACTAGGCCGCAGGTGCTCTAGAGGCGCGAGGCTGAAAGCTCTGTAACCAGGATGCCGCGGGCACCCGCATCATAGAGCTCATCCATCACGCGGTTGATGTCGCCGCGTGGAACCACCACGCGAACTGCCAGCCAGTTCGAGTCAGCAAGTGGCGAGATCGTGGGCGATTCAAAACCTGGCGCCACTGCAACTGCCGCGGCCATGTCCCGCTCGTGCACGTTGTAATCGACCAGTACGTTTGCGTGCGCGCGCATCACGCCATCCAGGCGGCGCTGAAGGACCTTTACCTGCGGATCGTCGCGGTATTCCTCACGCCCAATCAAGATGGCCTCGGACTGCAGCAGGATTGGACCAAACACTTCCAATCCCGCGGCTCGTAGCGTTGAGCCCGTCTCTACAACATCGGCAATCACGTCCGCAACGCCCAGCTGAACGGAGGATTCTACTGCTCCATCTAAGTGCACAACCTCTGCGTCAACGCCCTCTTTTTCCAAGAACTGCTTCACAAGATGGTCATACGAGGACGCCACGCGCTTGCCCTCGATGTCACGCAGCTCGCTCATTTTGCCCGCAGGAGCCGCAAAGCGGAACTTTGACCTGGCAAACCCGAGCTGTTGGAACTCGACGGCAGGCGCACCGGAGTCAAGCAGGAGGTCACGTCCGGTAATACCAACCTGAATCGTGCCTTTACCCACGTAAACCGCAATATCGCGCGGACGTAGCAGGAACAGTTCGACGTCGTTGAGATTGTCAACGAGCACCAATTCCTTGCCTCTGCGGTTCACCTTGTATCCAGATTCGCGCAGCATCTCTACTGCCGCTTCGTGAAGTGAGCCCTTATTGGGAACAGCAATTCTTAGCATTAGAGCTTCCTATAAATATCTTCTAGGGAAATACCTTTTTTAACCATCATCACCTGCGTGTGGTAGAGCAGCTGCGAAATCTCAAGCGCGGCGTCGTCATCCGACTCGTATTCACAGGCCATCCACACCTCGGCAGCCTCCTCAACAATCTTCTTCCCGATCGCATGGACGCCCGCATCAAGCTCCGCGACCGTTCCAGAGCCTTCCGGCCTCGTTACCGCTTTGGTGGATAGTTCGTTGAAAAGTTCCTCAAATGTCTTCATGAAATTGATGATAACGAAAAGTGGGCGCGGAACGAGTCCGCGCCCACCAATAGAACACTGAGCTAACTACTTAACAAAGTCGTTAGTCACCGTTTCATCGAGTTTAACGTCAGATGCTAGCAAGCCATCCTGCGTTGCCAAGAAGGCCAGCATGGCCGCCCAAGTATCCAGATCCTGGCGCATCGTCACTTCGCCGTCCTTTTCAAACAGCTTATTGGTAGCAACGAGAGTCGCCTTTGCCGCATCCGTTGCACCGGGAGCAGACAGATTCGGATCGTACCCCTTGGTCACTTCAACAGCTTTATCCGGATCATCAACGCACAGCTGCTTAGCCTGGCGAAGGCCTTCCAGAACTGCCTTAACCAAGTCGGGATTCTCACTTGCAAACTTCGAGGTCGTAACAACGTTGGCACCGATAAGCGGTAACCCGCCTTCTGGCGACATCTCAAGCTCACGCACACCCACATTCGCAAGCCCAAACTGGACCGTATCGTTATTGGTGAAGCCCACAACAGCCTCTACTTCTCCCGCCTGGAGAGCAGCAAGCTGGGTGAAACCAATCGAGGTTAGTTCGATGTCATTCACGCTCATGTTGTGCGCGGCCAGGGCAGACAGCAGGCCGTACCAGTTGGAACCGAACTCGCCCGGCAGGCCAACCTTACGCCCACGCAGGTCCTCGAAGCTCTTGATATCCGAGTCTTCCTTGACGATCACCGCGACCGGGTACTTCGCGTAATACTGGCCCACAGATACCAGGTCCATACCCTGCGACCTTGCAATAGCCATCTCATCACCAGTGGCCACCACCATGTCCTCTTCACCTGCAAAGAGGGCGGTGAACAAGCCCTCGTCAGAACCGTGGTGGCGGATCGTCACATCAGCTCCCTCGCCGGCAAAATATCCTTCTTCAACGCCTACGTATGCGGGAGCAAACTGGACGTTTGGGATGTAGGTAAGGCCCAGCGTGACGGGGCTGGCGGTATTCTCACTACCCTCCGTTGGACCCTCAGCTGGATCTCCAGCGGGCGAAGAACACCCGGCAAGAACAAGCGCACCAAGTGCCAACGCTGGTAGTGCAAGCCGCTTCAAAAACATTATTTTCCCTCTCCAGGATTATCGACGAGATGTATTCACGAGCTTCGATTTGCGCTCCACCGTATAAATCAAGGAATAAACCGTCATCGCCATTACGCACAGAAGTGAGATAGTCACAAACATTCCGCTGGTATCTAAACTGTTACGTTGCACGGTGAGGACCGTTCCAAGTCCGGCCCCTCCCATAACCATCTCTCCAACTACAGCGCCGGTCACCGACAGGGTGAAACCGTTGCGCAGACCAGCCAGGATTGAAGGTAGTGCGAGGGGCATTTCCATGTAGAGCAGTAGAGTAAGCCCAGATGCTCCGTCGAGTCTGGCTGCCTCCATGACTTCCACGTCAAGGTGGCGCAGCCCGACCGTGGTCGAGACCAAAATGGGGAAGAAAACCATCAGTGTGCATAGTGCAACGATGGCGCTCGTGCCGTAACCGACCCAGAGGACGAGTAGCGGAGCTAGCGCGATGGCAGGGATCGCCTGCGTAGCGCCGAGGAATGGTTCCACCGCCGCTGAGAACACCTGGGACCTGTAAATCAGGTAAGCCATGGGAAGCGCAATGAGGGCGCCGAAGAATGAGCCGAGTGCGGCCTCCTTCAGCGTCGCCCAAAGTGCTTGCCACAAATCGGTGCTAGACATCGATGAGATAAGACGCGTAGCGAACTCGGCAGGGCTGGGAAGCATCCAGCTCGGGGCGCCCTCTTGAATGGTGATCAGCCACCAGCAAAGGAGCAAGAAGAGCCCAAACACCAGGGGAGCTCCAAATGCGAGCATCGCTGGGCGTCTGCGGGCTGGCCGGGTTGACACGCTATCTTGTCCGTTCCTCGATTAACTCGTCCGGGCAGACAAGGCACAAGCCAGCTTTAAATAAGCGAGCTCCTCCCATCCGGACTTTAACCGTCGGTGCTGGAGTTTCACCAGCTCAACCGCCGAAGCGGCTCGCGGACTTTAACCGCCGGCTCGGAATTACACCGACCCCGGAGCACACTCCAATGTTACACGGCAAGCACAAAAAATACTTGCCGAGCACATTTTCTCAGTGAGCGTGCATTGCTTCGGATGCAATCCGGCGAAGTTGCTCGACCTCCTCATACGCATCTTCCGCGCGGAATACTGCCGAGCCTGCAACGAAAACATCAGCTCCAGCCTCCGCGGCAATCTGGATGGTCTCCCGATTCACGCCGCCATCTACCTGGATCGCGATCTCTACGCCCGCAGCCTTCGCGGCTTCGCGTACGCGGCCGATCTTCTTCATCTGCGAATGCAAGAACGGCTGCCCACCAAAACCAGGCTCTACTGTCATAACCAGAATCATGTCAAATGAGGGCAATAGATCCACGTAGTCATGAATATCCGTAGTTGGCTTCAATCCCAATCCAACCTTGGCACCCTGCTTATGGATCTCATTTGCCAGGCGTAGCGGTGCTTTGGCGGCTTCGGCGTGGAAGGTCACCGAGGCCGCACCTGCCTCGGCATATGCGGGCGCCCAACGGTCCGGGTCTTCAATCATCAGGTGGCAGTCCACCGGCATGATGTCCTTAGCAATCACGGCCTCCACAACGGGCAGACCCCACGTAAGGTTTGGCACGAAGTGGTTGTCCATGATGTCCACGTGCGCGAAGTCTGCGTTGCGAATTTTGTGTAGCTCTCCGGCAAGGTCTGCAATATCGCAGTTAAGGATCGAGGGGCTGATGGTTGGTTTCATTCTTCTCACCTAATTCTCTTGATCAGGGCAAGGAACATGGCGTCCGTGCCATGAAGGTGCGGCCACAGCTGCACGACGTCTCCCTTACCCATTTTCACGGGGGTTAGTTCAATTTCAGTCATTGAGATTTGGTCAATTGCCGAGGCAGCGGAAAGGAACTCAAATTCCTCTCGGCCGCTAATGCGTTCCATCTGGTCGATAGTTTCTTGTTTGTGAGGCGAGCAGGTGATGTACGCGAGCACACCACCTACATTCAGTGCGTCAAGGCCAGAATCGATTAGTTCGGTCTGGAGTTTCACGAGGTCTGCAACGTCGGTAATCTGCTTGCGCCAACGTGATTCTGCACGCCGGCGAAGAGCGCCCAGGCCCGTGCACGGGGCGTCTAAAATGATGCGGTCAAACTTCTGGCCGCCCAGGTCTCGCCCGTCGCCCACCTGTACCGTAATCCCAGTGAGCTGGCGTGTGGTAGCTTCAACTAGCTTCGCGCGATGTTCTGACACCTCGTTGGCCACAAGGTGTGCTCCCCTGGCGTCAGCTATTGCGCCAACGAGGCCCGCCTTCCCTCCGGGACCAGCACACATGTCGAGCCATCGCACGTCGTCGTTTCCCACCTCGGTTTCAGCGAAAGCCGTGGCCACGAGCTGCGATCCCTCGTCCTGTACCGCTGCGCGCCCATCGCGAATCTCTGGCAGACGCCCCGGGTCTCCTCCCCCAATAACTACCGCCCATTCGGAGTAGTCACCCGGGCGGGCGCTGGTCTTTAAGAAATACTCCACGTCCTCGGCCAGATCGATCGGCAGAATCAGGCCCGGGCGCGCACACAGCGTGACGGAAGGATTCACGTTGTCTACCGCCAGCAGATCTTCCAGTTCACGCGGGTCGCGCCCGTGCGCCTGCAGAGCACTGGCCAGCGCCCGAATAATCCACTGGGGGTGCGAGTAGATGATAGAGAGGCGCTCGGCATCGTTCTCGATGCGCTGCATCCGCGTCTCCCACTCGGCGGGTGAGTGTTCTGCCACGGAGCGCGCTACACCGTTTACAAACTTCTCGCTACCCCGCTCGCTTACCTGTTTTGCAAGTTCTACCGCCTGGGCAACCGACGCGTGGTCAGGTACACGCATATGCAGGATCTGGTGGGCTGTCATCCGCAAAATAGCGCGGACCTCTGGATCAACATCCGCGATCTTGCGGTTCATACATTTGCTAAGCACCCAGTCAATGCGTTCACGGTATCGAAGCGTGCCGTAAACCAGCTCGGTTGTCATACCCGCGTCACGCGGCGATAGCCGGGCTTTGGTGAGCATGGGCGGCAACACGAGGTTTGCGTAAGCGCCTTCAGTTTCAATTTTGAGCAGCGCCTCGTAGGCGACTCGGCGCGAATCTTCCACGCCGCGGGGGCGACGCGCCCGAGGAGGCCGGTTGTCTCGGCGATATTCCATCAGTTCTCCTTGCCTTTCAAAACCGCGCCTTGCTCTAGCCTGGCTCCCCTGGCCCAATCAGCGGCTGCCATGTGCGATTTACCAGCTGGCGCCACGGCAATCAGTTCCAGCCACGCGTCTGCCGCCGCAACGAATACAGCGTTCTTGTCTATTCGTAGCTCGCCCGGTTTCCCACTGCGCTGATCCGTCATTTTAGTTGCGAGAATTTTTAGCCGCCTGCCGTCAGGAAGCAGGGCGTAGGCACCGGGAGCGGGCGCGAATGCACGCACCTGATTGTGTACCTGCAGCGCAGGCTTAGTGAAGTCGATTGGCAAATCGTCACGGGTAATACGGTGGGCGTAGGTTTCTCCGCTCTCGTCTTGCACCAGCGGGTTCGCAACGCCCATTTCAATGGAATCAACCACGTCCACAACGTCTTTAGCCCCAATCTGGGCTAGTTCAGCAAGTAGCTCGCCGCCGCTAATATCGGGGTCAATTTCTACCGGTCGAGTTGAGTACACCGGTCCGGTATCCAGCCCTTCTTCCAGCTGGAAGACGTCAACGGCAGTAACCGCATCGCCCGCCTCGATAGCGCGCTGAACCGGCGCGGCCCCACGCCAGCGAGGCAAAGCCGAAAAGTGCAGGTTAATCCAACCGTGGTCGAGGCCTTCCAAAGCAGTTTTGGGAATAATCGCTCCGTACGCCACAACAACGCCGAGCTGAGCCCCGGTTTGTTGCACTTGCTCCAAAACCTGCGGGTCTTTGAACGAATCCGCCTCAATGACGTCGAGGCCATTCTCACTGGCCCACTCTCCCACTTCTGACGGGTAGAGAGTTCGGCCACGACCTCGCCGAGCGGGCGAACGAGTTAGTACACCCACAACCTCATGATCGGACTTGGTCAAGGCCGCAAGCGTTGGAATTGCAACTTCTGGAGTGCCAGCAAAAAGGATCTTCACTCTAATAGTCTATCTTGATTGCTCTTTGAATC
Organism: Actinomyces urinae; assembly: GCF_900119695.1. GTDB lineage: Bacteria > Actinomycetota > Actinomycetes > Actinomycetales > Actinomycetaceae > Gleimia > Gleimia urinae. Next base: position 239,067 of record NZ_LT632547.1, on the reverse strand, counting down.
TGTCTGGCGCATATTAAAGAAGGCCCGCGGGGTTCACATGAACGCTTACCGCGCCTTTACGGCCCATGCTTCTTGCAACTTGAGTAGCTTTCACCGACTCAATGAAGGTTGGCGCTGCATCCCACGGGCACCTGTAAATGGCGCGGCTTTGATCGCGTCCGTATTTTTTTTGCAGGTCACGTCCCTCCCTGGCCGCCACTCCAACGAGCTGGCACCTACCGGGCACGTTTACTTCCTCAATAAAAGAAGCAACGTTCTTCCTGTCTCCATCGATTGCAACCATGCATACAGCGGGGAAAAAACCGAGCAGTTCACGTTCATCTAGCAACTGCATCGCGAATCCGAGAGGATCGCGGCGCACAAGCGAGCCACGAATCATCGGATCACGAACGCCCACCACGATCATTTTGCCGTCTGGCCTGGCCAATGAATGAATGTTCATCCACCTGCGCATCGCTTCAGCGGGGGCCCAGAGTTCCGGGCGTCCCAGGATTGTCCAAGCGTCTAGCACCACCACGGCCGCATACCCTCCGGGCGTAACGGGCTCCATACCCGGTGTGGCGATTACTATTCCGCTCGGCTTCGCAAACTCGGTAACGGGTGTATCTGCACTGGACATTTCGATAATGGTCCGAGGGAAAGCACGCCCGAATTCCTCGGCAGTTCGCACTGATCCCACCCGGGCCGATCGCCAACTTGAGCTACCGCACTTGACGCATCTCCAGCCCACCTGCGGACGGTTACACCACATGCAGGACAGTCCCCCGTTTGCGAACGCCCGTAGCGGCCCATGGCAAGCATTACAACGTGCACTCTGATCGCAACGGCTACAGGCGATGACCGACACGTATCCGCCGGTTGGAACGTGCACCAGCACGGGGCCAATATCCAACGAGGTGCGAATGAAACTTTGTACCGAAGGAGGAATCCGTGAGTGGCCGGCCGGACCTTCCCGTTCCATATCAAACTCGTCGGGCACCTCAATGATTGCCGTTTTAGAGCGGGTAACTTCACGGTCCGCAACTAGCGAGGCTGCCCAGCCCGAGCGCACCAGTTGTGTTTCTGGTACCGAGATCGACGGACCTGCACTGACCAGCGCGCATCCTTGCAAGTGTGCTCTGCGCATCGCGATCTCGAGAGCCGACAAGTACGGCGCCTGTTGGTCAGTCAGCCTGTCATCGCCCGCATCCCAAACACTAATCAAGCCCAGATTAGGCACCGGCGCATAAACTGCAGACCTCGTGCCGATCACCACGTCAGCCTCGCCCGCTCTGATCTCCAAATAGGAACGGTACTTCTTATACTGCGAATCAGATGCCCGCTGGCAAATCACTCTCCAGTTAGTCTGCGCAAAAACGGCCTCCATCGCATCCACGTCCCGAGCCGTTGGCACCACAATCAGCGTGCGCCGCCCCGACCTGGCCACGGCCTCCACAAGATCTAAGAGCGGGTGATGCTCCATTCGCGCAGGGAACACCCTCGGCAACGTAAGCCACACAGCGCGTGGAGATTCGCCCTTGCCAATACGCTCAAGAAACGCATGGCCTCCCGCGTAGTAGCTCCACGACGAGGAAAACTCGCCTCCCGTGGGATCACTGACATCAGCTACTGCATTGTTCCAGCCGGAAATAAACGCCTTCTCCGCCCCCGCGTGCCTGCTTGGCACCATGGCTGTCAGAACCTTAGAGACAGCGGCAGCATTGCGTTTTGCGAGGTCTTGCGCAAGTGTAATCATCTGTTGATCCACTAGCGGTATTGCGGAAACCACGCGCTCTACCGGCGCAAGTTTGCCCGTAAAGTCAGAATCTTCGCCGATTTCAAGGACGAAACCATTCATTCTCCGCCCTGCGAGCTTCACCCGTACGAGTGAGCCTACTTGGACCGGCTGGCCTGTAGCCTCATAGTCGAAGAGCCTGTCTAGGTGAGGCACCGCGGTATCGACGAGCACACGGGCCACTCGCCTTCCCAGTAGTGCTTCAGGCTGATTCGACATGGCTTAATCGTATCGTGCACTGCAGACATTTATTTTGCTCAAAGTAATAGGACCCTATTCAAAGGGTCCTATTACCTGGCTTGAGAATTGATTAGCCGAGAACGCTGCGTAGTTCGTCTGCGTTAGAAGTGTCCTCCCAAGTAACGCCCTCGCGCCCGAAGTGACCGTACGCCGATACGGCCGTAAAGCCCGGCTCGTTTAGCCGTAACGTCTCGATGATTGCGGCAGGGCGCAAATCGAAAACTCGACCTACTGCGCTCAGCAACTGGTCATCAGAAACGCAGCCCGTACCGAACGTGTTGATGTGTAGCCCAACTGGCTCCGCACGGCCGATCGCGTAGGAAACTTGCACCTCACAGCGGCGAGCCAATCCGGCTGCAACAATGTTCTTCGCAATCCAACGCGTTGCGTATGCGCCAGACCTATCCACCTTTGACGCGTCTTTCCCAGAGAAGGCACCGCCTCCGTGGCGTGCAAATCCGCCGTATGTGTCAACGATCAGCTTGCGTCCCGTAACGCCCGTGTCACCCGCGGGGCCTCCAACTACAAAGCGGCCTGATGGGTTAATCAGCAGCTTCGCTTCCGAAGTGTCAAAGCGCTGGCCAATCTGTTCCAGCACCGGATCCACAACGAGGGTTTTCACGCCCTCGCGGATTTGCTCAAGCGATAAAGCGTCATCATGCTGAGTGGATACAACGATCGTGTCCAGGCTGACCGGCTGCTCGTTTTCCATGCGAACCGTAACTTGAGTTTTACCGTCCGGGCGCAGCCCGCTCATCTCAGTGCGGCGAACCTGTTCGAGTTGACTAGCGAGCCGGTGGGCCACGTAAATTGGCAATGGCATGAGCACTGGCGTGTCGTCGCAGGCATAGCCAAACATGAGGCCCTGGTCGCCCGCTCCCTGGAGAGAGAGCAGATCACCGGAGGACTCTTCTCGCGCTTCTATTGAGCGATCCACCGACTGTGCGATGTCAGCAGACTGCTGATCGAGAATATCCATCACCTGCAGGGTGCGTGCATCAAAACCCGTGCCTTCTTGCGTGTACCCGATCCGTTCAACCGTTCTGCGCACGATCTGATCGACATCCAGCTCGGCAGTAGTTGAAAGCTCTCCCGCAACAATCACGCGGTTAGTGGTTGCCATTACCTCAACGGCTGAGCGCGTTTTGGGATCATGCTCCAAAGCGGCATCCAAGATGCCATCGGCAATCTGATCGCAAACCTTATCCGGGTGTCCGCTCGTGACGGACTCAGAAGAAAATAGTGGAGCGGCTTTCATTTTTACCTCAGTTGTTCTTAACTAGCTGCGTGGCTGCAAGTTCTACCAGTTCTCGAGCCACTTGAAGCTTAGTTCCAGCCACGGACAAAACTTTTGTCCCCGCAGCATCCACCACGGTCACACGATTGTTTTCGGTGCCAAATCCTTGCCCGTTGCCTACCTGGTTGATCGCGATAAAGCGGGCTCCCTTACGCCCGGCTTTAGCACGGCCAAACTCTAAAACTTGCGCCTCATCACCGGTCTCTGCGGCAAAACCGACGCATAGCAAATTCGGGTATTTGTTTGCAGTTTCACGCAAAATATCTGGATTTCTAACCAGTTGCAAGGACCACCCGTCCTCATTATCACTGGTCTTCTTCAGCTTTTGTTCCCAACTTTGTTGCGGGCGGAAATCCGCAACCGCAGCCACAAAAAACCCCATGTCGAAGTTTGCGGCAGCGCCTTGGACAGCCTCGTACATTTCATTTGCCGAGGGAGTATCTACAACCGCCACGCCGTCGGGTATCACACCGGGAGCAATATTTGCGGCAAACACGGTGACGTCAGCGCCGCGTTCAACAAGTGCGCGCGCGATCGCCGCCCCTTGTTTACCACTGGAGTGATTGCCAATAAAACGCACGGGGTCAATCGCCTCGCGCGTGCCTCCGGCAGTCACGAAGGCCCGCACTCCGGCTAAGTCTTTTTCTTCGAGGAGGTTTCCTTCTGCTAATACAGCTTCAGCAAACTTGCAAATAGCTTCTGGTTCGGGCATGCGGCCCGCGCCCCTGTCCCCCGAAGAGAGATCACCAAGCACAGGGTCCATTACGCGCACCCCGCGTTCCTTCAGAGCCCGAATGTTGTCCTGCGTAGCGGCATTTTCCCACATCGCGGTATGCATCGCCGGGACGATAACTACCGGACACGTAGCGGCAAGCACCGTGGTGGTAAGCAAGTCGCAGGCAATACCGGCGCGAATCTTCGCAATCAGATCGGCAGTTGCTGGCGCAATCAAAATCAGATCTGCACCTCGCACGGCCTCCACGTGGTCTACCCCGGCTTCGCCGTCAAAAACGTCGGTGTGGGCGGGAGAACCAGAAAGTGCCTGCCACGTGGTTTTCCCAACGAAGTGTAGGCTCGCCGCCGTTGGAATCACCCGCACAGCGTCGCCTGCCTTCGCGAAATGACGTACGACGCCAGCCACCTTATACGCGGAAATGCCGGCCCCCACCCCAACGATTATCCGCCGGGGCGGCGTGCCGGCATTGTTAAGAGATGTCAATATGTTACTCGGCGTCCGGGGCCTCTTCCATGATCAACAGGCCCTCGTTGATCTCGCGAAGCGCGGTGCTAAGCGGCTTGTCGTCAGCCTCAACCGGGACAACCGGGCCCACAAACTGAACCATGTTTGACTCAAGCTGTAGGTTGTAAGAGTTAATCTGCCTTGCGCGGCGGGCAGCAAATACAACCAGCGCGTACTTCGAATCGACCTTCTCCATCAAATCGTCGATCGGTGGGTACGTAATACCTTCAGGATGGGCAACGATTCCCGTCATGAATCCTCCTAGCTTCGTAACGCAACAATCCTACGCTAAGCCCATAAGACTAGCCAGTTTCCGCGCTGTGTGATCCACCTCGTCATTAACCACAACATGGTCAAATTCGGCGGCGGCAGCCATCTCCACGCGAGCAGTTTCAAGGCGGCGTGCCATCTGCTCTTCCGTCTCAGAGCCGCGTCCACGTAGCCGCGCCTCCAATTCCTCCCACGAAGGAGGGGCGAGGAAAATGAACTGGGCATCGGGCATCTGCTCGCGCACTTGCCTTGCCCCTGCAAGGTCGATCTCTAATAGCGCCGGACGTCCCGCAGCAATAGCCTCTTCAATCGGAGCCTTCAAAGTCCCGTAATAGTTCATGCCGTGAACCTCGGCCCACTCCAAGAAAGCATCTTCTGCGACGAGCTCGAGGAAGCGGTCGCGAGAGAGGAAGTGATAGTGCGCTCCATCAACCTCACCGGGGCGTGGATCGCGAGTTGTTGCCGAGATTGACAAGAAAATCTGCGGGTGCAACTCCATTAAGCGAGCAACCACTGTCCCCTTGCCAACCGCACTAGGACCTAACAAAACAGTAAGACGCTGGTGATTCATGGCATCCATTATGAGACGCCTTCGAGCGCGCTCATAATTTCGCGGTTCGTTGCCTTCAACGCAGTAGCCAGATCTTCCGGGTTAGGACCGGCTTTTAGCACCGCCCGCGAAGAAGACACCACGATGTTCAAACCGGCATCTTCAGGGTTAACGCTACCGCCCTGCGCACCAAATCCGGGCATCAGGATCGGCCCGGTATAGCCGGCTAGCGCCTCACCTACGACCTGTGCTCGGTCCGCTATAGTTGCCCCAATCACAACACCAAAAGAACCTACCTTTTGACCCGCATCAAACTGCTCGTTCTTTGCTCGCGTCCACTCAATCACCTGGCGAGCCACCGTCTTACCTTGCCCTACCGAACGCTGCAAAGTAGCACCCTGCGGGTTCGACGTCAGTGCGAGCGCGAACAGGCCCTTGCCATGCTCGGCCGCCAGCTGCGCGGTTTCATCGAAAGCTGCCGGCCCCATGTAGGGCGCAACCGTGATCGCGTCGGCCTCCAGCGGAGCGCCCTGCGGCAGATATGCCGCTGCGTAACCAGCCATCGTCGAACCGATGTCACCGCGCTTCACGTCCAAAATCGTGATTACGCCGCGTTCACGAGCGCTTTGCAACAGCTCCTCTAAAACCGCTACTCCCGCCGCACCAAAGCGCTCAAAGAAGGCCGACTGCGGTTTGATAGCCGCCGCCTCGCTCAACCCGTCAAGGGCGCGCTTCGAAAACTCTGACAAGCCATGCACGTTTACTGGTAATCCCCAGGCTTCAAGCAAACCAGCATGCGGATCAATACCCGCACAAACCGGCCCGCGGGTAGCCAGAGCCCTGCCTAGCCGCGTTCCAAAACTCTCAGGCATTCATCTGCCTCCGTTGCTCGCGTTCGCGGTCCCATTCTTGAAGGGACTTTACGTGTAGTTCTTCCGTCTGGGCCGCCTTGATAGCGCGCACCGCCGAGTTAAATGCCTGTAGCGTCGTGATCATCGCTTTCCCAGCCGACGTTGCTGCCGCGCGAATCTTGTAGCCGTCGCGGCGTTCCGACTCTCCCTGCGGCGTGTTAACGATCATGTCAACCTTGCCCGAATGAATAAGGTCAGTGATTGCAACACCACCCTCGCCGCGTTCGGACTCCTTGGCCACAACCTCCACGTCAATTCCATTTCGACGCAAAACCGATGCTGTACCCGTGGTAGCCATGATCTTGAAGCCCAGCTCAACCAGCTTTGAAGCCGGCAGAACAATACCGCGCTTATCCGCATCCGCAATCGAAATGAACACCGTACCGGAAGCAGGCAGACCACCATAGGCAGAAATCTGCGATTTCGCGTACGAGGCGGGGAAGGACTCATCAAGCCCCATGACCTCGCCGGTTGAGCGCATCTCGGGCCCCAGCAGGGTGTCAACGACCTCGCCGTTGCAATCACGGAAGCGGTCGAACGGGAGAACCGCCTCCTTAACGGAAATCGGCTCATCAAGGTCTTGGATCGATTGATCGTACGGGGGCAGGTCGCCTGCCTCGCGCAGCTGCGTGATGGTTTGCCCCATCTGGATCTTCGCTGCAGCTCGCGCAAGTGCCACGCCAGACGCCTTGGAAGCAAACGGTACTGTCCTGGAAGCACGCGGGTTTGCCTCGATCACGTATAGTACATCCGAGGCAAGTGCGAACTGGATATTCAACAGGCCGCGTACGCCAACGCCCTTCGCGATAGCCTCGGTCGATTTCACAATCCGATCGATCTGCCGTTCAGACAGCGACATCGGGGGCATAACGCACGCAGAATCACCCGAGTGTATACCGGCCTCTTCAATGTGTTCCATAATGCCGCCCATGAACAGCTCGTTACCGTCGTAGAGCGCATCCACGTCGATTTCAACGGCATCATCGAGGAACTTATCGATTAGCAACGGGCCGGTAGAAAATACTGCGGCACCCGCGTTTTGCAGGTACTCTGCCAGGCCTTCCTCTTCGTAAATGATTGCCATTCCGCGCCCACCTAAAACAAACGAGGGGCGTACGAGTACTGGATACCCCACCTCGCGTGCCGCCGCCAGCGCCGCGCTGGCCGTGGTAGCCGTCTTATGTGCGGGAGCGGGCAGACCCGCTTCGTCTAGAACACGGCCAAATGCTTCACGGTCCTCAGCCAGATTGATCGAGGCCGGTGTGGTACCCACAATCGGCATTCCCGCGCGTTCAAGCGCGTCCGCAAGTGACAGCGGGGTTTGCCCACCCAACTGCACCAGCACGCCCGCAATGGGTCCGGCCGCCTGCTCGGTTTCGAAAATTTCGAGCACGTCTTCGAGAGTGAGGGGCTCAAAGTAGAGACGATCCGAGATGTCATAGTCCGTGGATACCGTCTCGGGGTTGCAGTTCACCATGATGGTGTCGAAGTCCTCGCGTAGCGCCATCGTGGCATGCACACACGAGTAGTCAAACTCAATGCCCTGACCAATACGGTTCGGACCCGACCCCAGGATCATCACTGCAGGGCGCTCACGCTGCTCGATCTCCGAGACCTCCTCATACGTTGAGTAGTAGTACGGGGTTGCCGCGTCATATAGGCCTGCGCAAGTGTCCACTGCCTTGTACACCGGGTGAATATTGTAAGCGCGGCGGATTTCGCGCACCACCTCTTCTGGCATTGACCGCAAGGACGCAATCTGTGCATCGGAAAAACCGTGACGCTTTGCAACGCGTAGCACGCCTGCAGAAAGCGCCTCGGCGTCCATTATCTGGCGCGCAACCTCTTCCACCTGCTGGATTTGAGCAATAAACCACGGGTCAATAGCCGTTGCGCGATTAATCTGTTCCAAGCTGGCGCCACCGCGAATCGCCTGCTGCAGCTGCACCAGGCGGGTCTCCGTAGGCGTTGCTATCTGCTCCAGCAGTGCCTCCACCTCGCTCTCATCCGGAGCCGGCCCGTCCCAATGGAACGAAACCCCAGCTTTGTCGATGGAACGCTGCGCCTTAAGAAGAGCCTCGGTAAAAGTACGGCCAATCGCCATGGCCTCACCCACCGACTTCATGGAAGTGGTCAGCGTCTTGTCGGATGCCGGGAACTTCTCAAACGCGAAGTGCGGCACCTTCACCACCACATAATCAATCAGAGGCGCCTGCGCTGCAGTACGGTCAGGAGCAATATCTGACTGAATTTCCGCGAGGTCGTAGCCAATCGCTAGACGGGCTGCGATCTTTGCGATCGGGATACCCGTTGCCTTCGACGCGAGGGCCGATGAGCGCGAAACACGCGGATTCATCTCAATAGCAACGATGCGGCCATCCGCGGGGTTAATCGCAAACTGGATGTTACAACCACCCTGGTTCACGCCCACACCCTCAATGATGTCAGCGCCGATACGCACAAGCTCATCGATTTCGCTCTGCGTGAGGGTGAGAGCGGGAGCCACCGTAATAGAATCACCTGTGTGCACGCCCACGGGATCTACGTTCTCGATGGTTGTAACCAGCATCGTCTCGCCGGTGCGATCTCGGATCATCTCGAGTTCGAGCTCTTTCCAGCCCAGAATCGACTCTTCGAGCAGAACCTCGTTAGTGAGCGAATCGCGCAGGCCGTGCTCAACGAAACGCGTCAGTTCCTCTTGGGTGTGCGCAAATCCAGAGCCGAGGCCGCCCATCGTGAACGAGGGGCGAACCACCAACGGGTAGCCAAGCTCCTCGGCCGCATCAAGCGCATCCTGTAGCGAGTGGGCAATTCGCGACCTTGCCACCTCTGCGCCGCACCGCTCCACAACTTCTTTGAACTCGTCACGGTCCTCACCCGCACGGATCGTTTCCACACTGGACCCGATGATCTCAACGCCGTACTTTTCCAAGATCCCCGCCTCGGCAAGGTTCATCGCCGCGTTTAGAGCCGTCTGCCCGCCCAGGGTAGGCAGGAGAGCATCGGGGCGCTCCTTCGCAATGATTCGCTCAATAGAGCTGGTAGTAATCGGCTCCACGTAGGTGGCATCAGCCATGTTTGGATCCGTCATGATCGTAGCGGGATTCGAGTTCACGAGGATCACGCGCATGCCCTCTTCTCGAAGCACGCGGCAAGCCTGCGAGCCCGAGTAGTCAAACTCGCATGCCTGGCCAATGACGATCGGGCCAGAACCGATTACAAGAACGGATTTCAAATCATTTCTGCGTGGCATTAGTTGGCCCCCTTGACGCGGCTTTGCAAACAGTTCACGAGGTCGCGTGGAATGCGCTCGCCCTCTTCTAAATCATGGGAATCAATCACTGCGCCAGAGAAAACCCCCACGCGCAGATCAGGATTCTTCACCAACAGCTTGACGAGGGCTCGCGTATCGATCCCCTCAATACCAACCACGCCTGCCGCCCGCAATACCGGCTCAAGCTCAGCCTTTGACTGCCAGTTCGATGCGACCTTGGAAGCCTCGCGAGCCACAACTCCTAGTGCCTTCGGTTCAAACGCATCGGGTAGCCCTACGTTCCCAATATGCGGGGAGGCAAACAGAACGATCTTCCCCTCGTTATCAGCGCTGGCGAGCACACGTGGGTAGTCCGCTACAGATGCGTCGATCATAACGGGAGCGACAACTTCGCCAATCGCGCCAAATGCGCGGCCACTAAACACGTGACCATCTGATGTAACCAGAACCGCAATGCTCATCGTTCCTCCTCTACCGGCATGCCTTCACGCACTGTGATCTTGCCGCGGTAAACCGTGTACTGAACCTGACCCTTCAGCGTGTGCCCCAAATAGGGGTTATTGGTTGAGCGCGACCAGCCGTTTTCTACCACGCGCTCCACACTTGGGTCCACAAATGCAAGGTTCGCAAAAGACCCGGCCTCGATCGGCTGGCCCTGCTCGGTTGCAAGACCAATCTGCGCGGGCTTTTCAGACATGACACGCGCAATATCGCGCCAGTTCATACGCCCCGTGTCCACCATTGTGGTGATGAGGACGGGTAGTGCGGTCTCAATGCCGATCATGCCGAACGCGCCGGCCTGCCACTCGCAATCCTTCATCTCCAGAGGATGCGGCGCATGATCGGTACCAATCGTGTCCATCGTGCCATCTTCGAGAGCGTCACGCAGTGCCTCTACGTCCTCCTGCGTGCGCAGGGGCGGGTTCACCTTAAAGCGCGGATCGTACGAGCGTGCTTCTTCTTCGGTGAGGAAAATGTGGTGCGGCGTGGCTTCGGCCGTCACGTTGATTCCGCGGCGCTTAGCCTCGCGAATCTGCTCCACCGAACCCTTTGTAGACGCGTGCAGCACGTGGTAGCGCGAACCAACGTGATCCGTTAGGGCAACGTCGCGGGCAATAATCGCCTCTTCGGCAACGGCCGGCCAACCGGCCAAACCAAGCTCAGCAGAAAGTGGCGACTCATTCATTTGTGCGCCTTCGGTGAGCGCTGGATCCTGCGCATGCTGGGCAATCACGCCGCCAAAAGTTTTTACATATTCGAGGGCGCGGCGCATCAGCACGGGGTCGGCAACGCACTTGCCATCATCGGAGAATACTCGCACTGCAGCCTCGGACTTAGCCATAGCGCTCATCGAGGACAGCGTCTTGCCCTCCAAGCCAACAGTGACTGCACCAATCGGATGAACCTCTACCCAGCCGGCCTTGTCGCCAAGCATCTTCACCTGTTCTACTACCGAGGCGGTATCTGCAACCGGATTTGTATTCGCCATTGCAAACACACAGGTGTACCCACCTACCGCGGCGGTCCTCGTGCCCGTAAACACTGTCTCGGCATCCTCCTGACCGGGCTCGCGAAGGTGCGTATGGAGATCGACTAGGCCAGGCAGTGCCACAAGGCCCGTCACGTCAACCACTTCGGCCTCCGGAACCGCGCTACGAGCATCCTTTCCAACAGCGACGATCTTATTTCCACGAACGGCAATATCTGCGCTCTCTTCGCCGTACGGGCGCGCACCTACAAACAGGATTTCTTTAGACATTCAAACTCTCCTTAGCTGCCAGAAGCAGGTACAGCGCCGCCATGCGAACGCTCACCCCGTTATTTACCTGTTCCACGATTACCGACTGGGCCGAATCTGCCGCCTGCGCACAAATCTCCAAACCCCGATTGAGCGGACCCGGGTGCATGATCGCAGTGCGATTGCCAAGCCTTTCAAACCGTTCGCTGTCCAAACCATACGAGTGGTGGTATTCCTCCGCCGAGGGGAAGAACCCTCCGCCCGCCGCGCTCATCCTCTCGTGCTGGATTCGCAACATGATCACCGCGTCGGGATGAGTAGCAAGTGCCTCGTCAAAATCGTAGGTGACCTCGCACGGCCAGTTTTCAACGCCAACCGGAAGGAGGGTAGGCGGAGCAACCAGGGTTACACGCGCCCCGAGCATTGACATGAGTCCCACGTTGGAACGCGCCACTCGCGAATGCAGGATGTCACCCACGATGGCCACGTGTGCTCCCTCAAGCGTGGTGCCCGGCATTGCGGGGCGGCCCTCATTTGTGAAGTGACGGCGTAGCGTCATTGCATCTAGCAACGCCTGCGTGGGGTGCTGATGAGTGCCATCACCCGCGTTAAGCACCGGCAGGTCAATCCAACCGGCATGGGCCAGACGGTGAGCGGCCCCAGACGATCGGTGACGTACCACAACCGCATCTGCGCCCATCGCCTGCAGTGTCAACGCAGTATCTTTGAGTGACTCACCCTTAGAAACCGAAGACCCCTTTGCAGAAAAGCTGATCACATCAGCGGATAAGCGCTTCGCTGCAGCCTCAAACGACAGCCTAGTTCGCGTGGAATCTTCAAAAAACAGGTTGATGACCGTCTTGCCGCGCAACGTTGGGAGCTTCTTAACAGCTCGCGACTGGGTAGCCGCCATGGCCTCGGCAACGTCTAAAATGCGGATCGCTTCATCCTGGCTCAAGTCAGATATAGAAATGAGATGTTTCATCACGCCTCCCGGATTACTACGCGGTCAATGCCATCGATCTCAACAAGTTCAATATCGACGGATTCTTTTCGCGAGGTCGGCAAGTTCTTGCCCACAAAATCAGGGCGAATAGGGAGCTCACGGTGACCGCGATCAACCAGCGTGGCCAGCTTCACCGCTTGCGGGCGACCCAAATCAAACAGCGCATCAAGAGCGGCCTTTACCGTGCGTCCCGTGTACAAAACATCATCAACCAAGATAACGATCTTGCCGTCAATGCCCGATTCGGGGATAGACATCGGGTGGGGCGTTCTAATCGGATTACCCGCCAAATCATCGCGATACATCGTGATGTCAAGCGAGCCCACTTCAACCGGCGCGTTGCTAACCTCTCGCAGCCTTTTTGCTAACCGGTTTGCCAGGGGAACTCCCCTGGTTGGGATTCCGAGGATAACGAGATCTTCAGCGCCATCTGTGCGCTCGAGAATCTCGTAACAAATGCGCGAAACAGCGCGCGAAATCTGCCCCTCATCCAGAACAGTTTTCACCTGTGGCATGTGCCCCACCTTTCCCGCCTCACTGGACGGCTTTAAAGGATGAACTATAAAAATAATGCCCGAACCGCTACCGGCCCGAGCATCATTCTTACGGATTATTTAGTTGTTCACTCGCTTCGTCGAGCGCATTGGCAGCGGGTTCTTCCCCCGGGCCAAAGTCTTCCAGGTCGATGTCCTCACGTGGCGCCAAAGCCGCCGCAAGAGCATCATCTGTCTCGCGAACCCTGGCCGCGTCTTTCAACACGGCGTCCAAGATTGCGTTAACCACAGCTGGAGATTCGTCCGTAGAAATGTCCTTTGCCAGCGTTACGGCCTCATCAATCGCCGTAATCGGAGGCACATCTTCATTCCACACGATCTCCCATGCGCCCACCCGCAGGATCGCACGATCCGTGGAAGGCAAACGATCAAAGTCACGCGTAGTGGTGTGCAGAACCAAAAGTTCATCAAGCTCGTACAGGCGATCAGCTACACCCTCAACGACCTCAATAGCATACTCCGGAAGTGGCGTTTGCGCCGCCGTTACCTGCAGGCGTTCAGAAAGAATCTGGCGCAGGCCCTCCGGCGTTAGCTCACCCTTTTGGTCGGCTTCAAAAATTGTGTCCACTGCGCGCTTACGAGCGCGCGTACGTGACGTGATCCTACGAGACATTAGTCGTTGACGCGCCCCGCGTACTCGCCGGTACGGGTATCAATCTTGATGCGAGTACCCTGATCGATGAACAGCGGCACCTGCACCTCGTAACCCGTTTCAACCGTTGCCGGCTTCGTGCCGGCGTTCGAACGATCGCCTTGAACACCCGGCTCGGTGTAAGTAATCTCCAGTACCACGTTCGGAGGAAGCTCAACCGAAAGAACCTCGCCCTCATACATCGACACGATGGCCGGCTGGTTCTCAATCATGTAGTTCTTAGCGTCGCCAACAACCTCGCCGGTTACAAGAATCTGATCGTAAGTCGCAGCATCCATAAACACGTAGTCGTCGCCGTCCTGGTACAGGTACGTCATGTCGCGGCGATCTACCGTAGCGGTATCAACCTTCACGCCAGCATTGAACGTCTTGTCAACGATCTTGCCAGATAGAACGTTCTTAATCTTCGTGCGCACAAACGCGGGGCCCTTGCCCGGCTTCACATGCTGAAATTCGACAACCGACCATAGCTGGTTGTCGATCTTAAGAACCATTCCGTTCTTCAAGTCATTAGTCGTTGCCACAACTGTTCCTTACGTCTAGTTTTAGTTCCGATCTAGGATAACCCGTTTTAGGCGTCAAATGCGAGTACCCGCGCGGCCACGTGCTCTGGTTTAGACAGTGAGGTATCAATCACTAGATCAGCGAGCCCCTCGAAATCAGCGCGGTAAGCGGCCACCATCTCAGTAAAAATCTTGCGTGTTGGTCCCAGCGCGACAGATCGTGGAGCGTTCAGCCCCGTCCGGCGCATCAACGTAGAGATATCAGCGAATACCTCAACTACAAGCGCTCCCCCTGCGCGAAGCACACGCAGCTTCTCCGCCACCTTCTGCGTACGCACCACTCCCGGAGCCAAGGTTATGACGCCCTCGCGATCCAGCAGATCCATCGCCACCCGCAAAGCCGCCTCCTCGTACTGTGCTTCACCACGGCGAACCAAGAACTGCGAGTCGTCCTCTCCCATCAAGCTTTCAAACGACTCCTCAAAATTATGGAGCACAAGACCCGATTTGGCAGCGATGGCCCGGGCGATATCGCTTTTACCTGCACCCGAAACGCCAATCAGAATAATCGTGCTAGTCATCAACAACTCCCATTTTCAGTGCGGCCGCATGTAGCGTTGCAGGCTCAACTACCTGAACCAGCGTATGACCACTTTGCGTAGTAAGCACCATGCGCACCTGTCCCGAACGCACCTTCTTATCCGAGCTCATCACATCCAAAATCGTGTGCATACTGTCGCAGTGCCAACTCGTGGGAAGCCCCTGCGTGGCCAGTAACCGGCGTTGCTTGCCTAGCCAATCCTCATCCGCAAGTCCCAGCTGCACCGCCACGTGGGCGGCAAACACAATGCCGATCGATACTGCCTCGCCGTGTCGAATCTGGTAGCCAGAAACCTTTTCAATCACGTGCGCAAGCGTGTGACCGTAGTTCAAGATCTCCCGCTCGCCTGATTCCTTCAGATCGACTCCGACCACGTCGGCTTTAACCCGCACCGCCTTCTCCACCAGGTCAACAACTTGGGCGGACGTCTTTGTGATCGGCTCGGATGCCAGATCAAGGATAGTCTCATCGCGAATGAACCCACACTTGATGATTTCGCCTAAGCCTGCACGAAACTCCGCTTCGGGCAGCGTTGCCAGACAATCGGTATCAGCGATAACCGCAATCGGCGAGTGGAACGCGCCCGCTAGGTTTTTCCCATGCCGCGTATTGATTCCCGTTTTGCCACCTACCGCAGCATCAACCATAGCGAGGAGGGAGGTGGGCACCTGGAGCACTGAAACACCCCGTAACCAAGTGGCCGCAACGAATCCCGCTAAATCAGTGGTAGCGCCGCCACCAACCCCAACGATGAGGTCGCGCCTACCGATGTGGCAATCTCCTGCAGCCTCCCAGGCGGCAGACAGCTGCTCAACCGTCTTGCCGGACTCGCCATCTGCATGCACAAAATACGAGGTTGCAATGCCGGCCTGTTCCAGTTGTGCGCCGACCTCGCGCGCGATCTGGCGAACTGCCGCCGGATGGATAATAAGCGCCCGCGCATAATCGCGATCAAGACTGCCAGCCACCTGGTTAATGACGCCGGAGCCAACGACTACGGGATATTTGTGTTCCCCAAGAACTTCAACCACTCGCATTACTTCACCAACTCGTCAATAGCGCGCAACAAGATCCGCGCATTTTCTTCTTTCGACGCTTGTCCAAGCTTCACCGACGTGGAGGCCACCTGCTCATAAAGCGGACGTCGCCGACTAGATAGCGCCCGCATTCTTTGCTTCACATCGCCTTGTAACAGTGGGCGCGATTCACTCCTGCTTGCACGTGCAATCGCCTCATCTAGATCAATATCGAGAAACACAACCGGCCGGTTCTTCAAGAGGGCGCGATTCTCTGCGCGCTCCACGATTCCCCCACCCGTCGCAATAAGAGCTTCAGGCCCCGCCAGCGCGCCCTTCAACGCGTGTGTTTCTAAGGCGCGGAATACGTCCTCGCCCTCGCGAAAGAGGTCTGGGATTGAACGACCGCTCGCGGCTTCGACCGCCTCATCCAAGTCAACAAAGGGCAGACCCAAATGCTTTGCCGCGATCCTTCCCAGCCGAGATTTTCCACTTCCGGGAAGACCAACCAAAACTATGCTCATGGGTGCAGACGCTCGCTAACCCTACCGTTGTAGGCCTCAATCGCGGCGCGAATACGATCAACATAGCCGGTACCGAACATTTTTAGGATCTCGTTTGCGAGCGTTAGAGCCATCATGGACTCGCAGATCACTGCGGCCGGAACAATCTGGCTCGCATCAGAACGCTGGTGCAGAGCCGGAGCCTGCTGGCCAGTGGTCAGGTCAATCGTAGAACGCGCGCGCGGCACAGTGGATATCGGTTTGAAACCCACGCGAGCTAGGATCGGCTCGCCATTGGACATGCCGCCCTCGATGCCACCGGCCCGGTTAGAAAGCCGGCGGGGATCGCCTTCTACAACAATTTCGTCGTGAGCCATCGAGCCGGGCCGTCCCACCTGATCGCGGCCAATCTCCACTGACTTCGCCGATTGGATAGACATAAGAGCGCCAGCAAGGGCGGCGTCGAGTCGCTCATCCCACTGCGTGTAGCTTCCCAGCCCCACCGGCACGCCGTAGGCGGCTACCTCGGTAACTCCCCCGATTGTGTCTCCGCTCTTCTTCGCATGGTCTATCGCGGCGATGAACCGTGCCTGCGCATCTTCATCCAAGGTTCTTACCGGGCTGGCATCCAAACGATCTGCGTCTTTTGGGCGCGGAGCGGGAATATCCGCTGTTTCCGACCCTACCGCCACCACGTGCGAGACGATCTCAATGCCCGCCACCTGATGCAAAAACTGGCGCGCCACCAAGCCGAGTGCGACTCGCGTTGCGCTCTCGCGCGCTGAAGCTCGCTCTAACACTGGGCGCGCATCCTCGTGGTCAAACTTCATCATGCCCGCTAGATCCGCATGTCCCGGACGCGGCCTAGTAAGCGGACGATTGCGAGCCACCTCGCGTTCGTCGCCAGTGCCCGCGTCGATAAGAAGATCCTTCGGATCAACCGGGTCTGAGCTCATCACAACCTGCCATTTGGGCCATTCCGAGTTCGCGATTTCGATAGCTACGGGTGATCCGATGGTGAGGCCATGGCGCACTCCCCCAAGAATGCGCACGCGATCCTGTTCGAACTTCTGCCTAGCGCCGCGACCATGCCCCGCGCGCCTGCGCGCGAGCTCGTCAGCCAGCTTTTGGGTGCTTAGTTCAACGCCCTTGGGTACGCCATCAATAATGCCCACCAGGGCTTCGCCATGCGATTCGCCCGCACTCATCCACCTGATCATGGTTCCAGTGTTACACACCGGCGAAAATACCGGCGGTTAAAACTACCAGGGTGAGACAGCGCCACCCGTAACAAACCAAGCGATCAGACCTCCAGCGACCAGTGCTGGTCCGAACGGCACCGTTGTACTCCACGAGACCTTGCGAATCAGCAACAGCGCAAAAGCGTAGACGCCGCCAACAATAACCGCAGTGAGGAGTCCTCCAAACGCAACGCCAGCGCCGTACAAGCCCAGCCAGGCACCGATAATTGGAGCCAGTTTCACATCCGCGCGGCCAATCCCGCCTCCGAACGCGTAAAGCATCCAAAATGGTCCCAGCCAAATCAGTGCGCCCGCCACTATGCCCACAATCGAAGTGGTTTCATGCAACGCGAAAAATCTAATAAGAATACCAACTACGCCGCCAACAACCAATGAAATCATTGTGAGGAAGCTCAGCACGTTCGGTATCTTCTTCGTCCTGCCGTCAACCACCGCTATAAGGCTAAAGAGCCCCGCTAACGGAACGGTAGTCATCAAGAACGGGTCCTTTGTGCCAAACAGTGCGACAACAACCTGAGGAACAGCCGAGTAGAGCGCCAGTTCGGTGCGCGTAAGCGCACGCTTATCAGCTTTATGGAAATACGAGTCGAGATAGGTAGGGCCGCTGAATGCCGCCCACACTACAACCGCCACGCCCATGACGGCAGCGAGAACCCAGGTAATAATTTGCGTTGTCATAGGTTAGATAGCTTAGTCGCTTCTTGAAGCGCACTACGCATTTCTTCCACAGGCGCGCCGCGTCCAGTCATTAGCTCAACCTGCTGGCATGCCTGGTAAAGCAACATCGAGTAGCCGGAGACCACCACCGCGCCCCCTGCCTCGCCCGCTTGCGCGAGTTTGGAAGGCCAGGGATTGTAGGCGACATCAAGGAGGACGCTACCTGGCTTAGGCCGGAACTGCTTAGCCCAATGGTCACCGACACTGGCCGGTAGGGTCGATACCACGATGTCTGCTGCCGATAGTGCGGCCTGTGCACGCTCGCTATCGCGCCACGGAATGTGCTGCGTAGATACGCCCAACCGGGTTTCAGCCAAGCTTATCGATCCCGGCCCGCTAAACGAACGAGCAATCGTCTGGATTTGGCTCGCCCCTAGTTGTCCCAGTGCGGCTAATGTCGACGAAGCTGTGGCGCGGGCACCCAGTATCACTGCTCTCGTGCCCTTTTCTGTCTGTTTAGCCCGCGAAATCGCCTGCACA
Organism: Actinomyces urinae; assembly: GCF_900119695.1. Classification (GTDB taxonomy): domain Bacteria; phylum Actinomycetota; class Actinomycetes; order Actinomycetales; family Actinomycetaceae; genus Gleimia; species Gleimia urinae. Next base: position 220,479 of record NZ_LT632547.1, on the reverse strand, counting down.
ATCCCATACACGTCGGTGTTAAAACCCGACAGTACGCGAGCTGCGGGTACCACTGTGTTCACCGCTCCAACGGCCGCAGCAAGAGGTTCAATAGCGTCCAGATGTCTCATCACCGCTTGTTTCAGCGGCATCGTAACCGCCAAGCCAGCAACGTCCTCGCCAATCGAATCCAGAAAGGCAGGTAGATCATCAGATCCAACTTCGCGCCGCTCGAACGTCCAGGGCAGTTCGAGTGCTTCGTATGCTGCACGATGGAGGACAGGAGACAAGCTATGCTCGATCGGCTGCCCAATCACAAAAGCCCGCACGTTAGCACTTCCCCGGATTGTCCGTGCACCACTGGTCAAAGAGGGCCCGGTTCTTCTCCTGCTCTTCAAGAGTTGCGGCGAACTTCGTCTCACCCGTATCCAAATTGACTGTTACAAAGTACAGCCAGTCACCATCTGCGGGATTCAGCATCGATTCGAGGGCCAAGTCTGATGGGCTGGAGATCGGACTTGGAGGCAATCCCTTGTGTTTGTACGTGTTATACGGGTTCGACTCATCGGCAACTTCATTGGCAGTGGGAACACCGCCCACCTTGCCCACGCCGTAGAGCACCGTTGAATCCATGTTCAGATAACCCACAGTCTCTGCCTGGGGCTGCGTTAGACGATTCTCGATGACGCGTGCAACCATCGGGTAATACTGCTCGATGTTAACCTCGCGCTCAAGGATAGAAGCTTTAATGAGGAGCTCTTGACGCTGATCCTCCGGCACGCCTAAACCATCGAGTTTCGCCTTCATCGCTGTAACCATCTCGGCGATTACATCCTGCGGCGTATCATCACTGTGCACCTCGTAGCTACCGGGCGCTAGCCAACCTTCCGCGTCACCGTTGGCCTCCGCTGGCAAGCCTATGCCCGCCGCGTCCGACATCGCGGCTTCGACCTCGTCCGCACTGAAGTTACCGAAACTTGAGAGCCGTTCCACAACCTGCGCCTTGGTAAAACCTGGAGGAACAGTGACTGCATTTGAAGATCTATTAGACGGGTCGAGTAGTGCAGCCAACGCATCCACTGCGCGCATTTCCTTCTTGAGCGTATAGGTACCGGGCTGCAAAGAGTTTGCGGCCGCATTGTCCACCCACGCCTGCAAGAAAGCGTCCTCAGACTTTACAACTCCTAGCTTCACAAGGTTTGCGCCGATAGCGTCGCCCGAATCACCCGGGTTCACAACCACTTCAACCTCACCACTGCCAGGACCCGGATAGTCCAATGCACCGGTCTGAGAACGAGAACTCGAGATTGCACCCAAGGCAATGTAAACACACAGCGCGATAATAGCGAGCACAGCGGTAATAACCAGCGCGGTGCGGATCTTGGCGTTACGCCTACGCTTCAAAACGCGAGCACGTTCAGCAGCAACGCGACGGGATCTTGTGCCCGTGGTTAGCGGATCGTGTAGCAGATGCTCCTCGTGAATGCTCTGCACTCCCCTTGTGGATCTTGGCCCGGGCACATTTTGCGACTGCGGGGAAGGACCGCCCTCTTCGGCTTGACGGCGCTTTTCACGAGCCCGCCGGCGTTCTTCTTTACGCGCTTCTTCTGCTGCCCGCAACTGACGTTCTCGAAGAATGTCACGACGATTCGGGAACTCTTGGGGTTCACCATCGCCGTGCGGGTGGGGAAATTGGTCACTCACTGCCTTGATTCTCCTAGAACTTTCCGCGACTTACGGTCTCTCCGGGAAGCCTTCCCGTATTTTCCTCAAAGTCTATGGACGTTTCTAAAATAATAGCCGCTGCGAGCTGATCTACCTTGTCACCTCGCAGCCGATTTTCAATTCCTTGCGCTGCGAGGTCAGCGTGAGCCAAGTTTGTTGTTAGCCGCTCGTCAAAAAGACAAATGCGAGGGCGGTCCAGATCTGCCTTTAGCTCGTGAGCTAGTGTGCGGGCGGCTTTTGCCGACGCTCCAGACTTTCCTTTGAGATGCTTGGGGTATCCAATAACAATTTCAATCGGATTGAGCTCTTCAGCTATCTCAATCAGCTCGATGATGTGCCCACCGTACTTATCTACGTGCACATTAGTTTTTGGGAAAACGATCTGACCCGCAGGATCGGTGACTGCGACTCCGATTCGAACGGAGCCGTAGTCGATGCCCATCCTCGGGCCAGGTCGTTTCACCAAAGTTAACGCAGTTCTGACTCGATGGCTTCCTTGGCAAGCCCAGTTGCCTCCGGATCTTGGCCACCTCCCTGAGCCAGATCGTCGCGGCCTCCGCCGCCGCCCTTGAGAGCCTTCGCACCAATGCGCACGAGGTTGCCAGCCTTGACTCCCAAAGTCCTCGCCGAATCATTAGTTGCAACAACCACCTGGGGCCGGCCATTCACCACGCCGATACCCGCAACCACAGCTGGCTTGGACTCACCAAGGCGAGCACGAATGTCAGTTACGAGAGAACGCAAGGCGTCTGTGGATGGAAGCTCACCCAGATCCTCAATCACTGCCTGAACCGAACCGAGCTCGTGGACGCGGCCCGCGATTTCGCTCGCGCGAGCCAGAAGCTGCTGTTCACCGAGCTTCGCAGCGATCTTCTCGGCCTCCTTCAGCCTCTTCATAAGCGATTCGATGCGGCCAGGTAGCTCATCTGCGTTTGCTCCCATCATCGCTGACAGTTGCGAGACGATCGCGTGCTCCTTGGCTTGGAAACCATACGCCCCATCGCCTACGAGCGCGTCGATACGGCGCACGCCTGAGCCGATGGATGATTCTCCGAGCACCGCGATACGACCAATGTGGCCAGTGCTGGGCACGTGCGTACCCGCACACAGCTCCAGGGACCAGCCGTCACCAATGTTGACCACGCGCACTTCATTGCCGTACTTCTCGCCAAACAATGCCATAGCACCGAGGCCGCGAGCCTCATCTAGCGACATGATGGAGTCGGTAACGGTTAGGTCTTCAGCTAGACGCTGGTTGACGCGTTCCTCAATGCCATCCATAACGTCGCTGGGAACCTGCGACGGGTGGTGGAAGTCAAACCTCATCCGCGAAGGAGAGTTCTCAGAACCTGCCTGCGTGGCCTGTTCGCCGAGGAACTCGTGCAAGCCCTTGTGCACCATGTGCGTTGCAGTGTGTGCCCGAGCAATCGCAAGACGACGCGCATCGTCAATCTCCGCGATCGCAACTTCGTCAAGCGCGACCGTTCCCTCCAGCAGTCGACCGCGGTGCACTGCAAGCCCCTTCACTGGCTCCTGCACGTCGTGTACGTCAATCAGAGCGCCAGAGGCCGTACGAATCGTGCCGTGGTCAGCCAGCTGACCACCCTTCTCGGCATAGAACGGAGTGGTATCCAAAACGATCTCAACGTCGGCGGGAGCTGACGCAGCCGGAAGGCCATTGCCGTCCACAACGATGCCCGCGATCTTCGACTCGATCTTGGAGTCCGTGTACCCCACAAAACGGGAGTTGCCACCGAGGTTGTGCTGAATGTCGTGGTAAATACGCGAATCCACGTGCCCGCTCTTCTTCGCCAGTGCATCGGCACGGGCACGGGTTTTCTGCTCCTCCATTAGCTCGTGGAAACGCGCCTCATCAACATCGACACCCTGTTCACGAGCCATCTCAAGCGTGAGGTCGATCGGGAAGCCGTAGGTGTCGTGCAGACGGAATGCGTCCTCGCCAGAAAGCTTCGAGGCGCCCTTCTTAGCCTTATCCACCGCGGTGTCTAGGATCGTGGTCCCCGAAGACAGCGTGCGCCTGAACGACTCTTCCTCGCTGTAAGCAACGTCAGCGATGCGGCTCCAGTTTGTCTCTAGCTCTGGATACGAGCTCTTCATAACGTCACGAGAAACCGGCATGAGAGTTGGCATAGTCGCCTCGTCCACACCCAGCAGACGCATAGAGCGAATTGCGCGGCGCATGATTCGGCGAAGCACGTACCCACGGCCATCATTGCCAGGAATAACACCATCGTTGATGAGCATCATTGCCGAACGCACGTGGTCCGCGACGATGCGCATGTGCACGTCGTGTTCCGGATTATCGCCGGTGTCATACTTGTAGCCGGACATCTCCTCCGCCGCGGTAATGACCGGGCGCACCTGGTCTATCTCGAACATATTTGGCTTGTCTTGAAGCACAAACGCGAGGCGTTCCAAACCGGCACCGGTATCAATAGCCTTCTCGTCCAGCTCCCCAAGGAGTGGGAAGTCAGACCCCGTGCCCTCGCCGCGCAAGTACTGGTCAAACACGAGGTTCCAAACCTCCAGGTAGCGATCACCACCCGGATCCACAGTTCCACCAACGGCCTCGGGGCCAAATGCGGGGCCGCGATCGTAGTGGAACTCCGCGCAAGGCCCAGCCGGGCCAGGCTGACCGGTATGCCAGAAAATATCTTCACGAGGTAGCTGAACAATATGCCTTGGGTCCATCCCAATGTGCTTGGTTAGGTGATCGTAAGACACGTCGTCCTGATCCCAAATCGTCACCCACATGCGATCGCCGTCGAGGCCATACAGGCCGTCTTCAACACGGCCGGTTAGAAGCTCCCACGCGAAGTCAATAGCTCCCTCTTTGAAGTAGTCGCCGAATGAGAAGTTGCCATTCATTTGGAAGAACGTGCCGTGACGAGTGGTACGACCAACGTTTTCAATGTCATTGGTGCGAATGCACTTTTGCACGGATGCAGCCCGCGGCCACGGGGCCTTCTCGGTACCAATAATGTACGGAATGAACGGAACCATGCCCGCGATCGTGAACAGGATCGACGGATCGGGAGAGACCAGTGGAACCGACGGGCGGATAATATGGTCGTTCTTCTCAAAGTACTGAAGCCAACGCTTCGCAATCTCAGAAGTTTGCATTCTGATCCTTGTGGGGCTCGAAGTTTAAATCAATGCCAATAATACGCAGTTTTTGCGCGCGGCTGGAAACTGGAATCGCATACCGCTAACTAGTACGCATGTACTGCAAGTGCCCCGGCAAAACCGGGGCACTTGAAAAGTTAAGGATTAACGCGAGTAGTATTCAACGACCAGTTGGTCTTCACAAACTACCGGAATCTCTTCGCGTTGCGGCAGGCGAACCAGAGTTGCACGCAGACGTTCAAGGTCAACCTCAAGGTAGCCCGGTACTGCCGGGAGCACGTCGCGGTGAATGCCCTGCGCCGCAATCTCAAACGGCGTGGTGGTCTGGGACTTCGGCTTAACCTGGATGGTCTGACCCGGCTTCACGCGGAACGACGGACGGTCGACGATCTTGCCATCAACGAGGATGTGGCGGTGCACCACGAACTGGCGGGCCTGCGCAATGGTGCGAGCAAAACCAGAACGAAGTACGAGCGCATCGAGACGCTGCTCGAGGTGCTGCACGAGGTTCGAACCGGTGATGCCTTCCATACGGAGGGCCTCTTCGAATGCGCGACGCATCTGTGCCTCACGCAGACCGTACTGTGCGCGCAGACGCTGCTTCTCCTTCAGACGAACCGCGTAGTCGGAATCTTGACGACGACGGGCGCGGCCGTGCTGGCCGGGGCCGTACGGGCGCTTTTCGAAGTAGCGTGCTGCCTTCGGGGTTAGTGCAACGCCAAGGGAGCGCGATAGGCGCACCTGGCGGCGTGAGCTCTGTGCCATGTGGAATTCCTTCCTGTTTCTTCAAAACGAATCGCGTAGTCACCTACGCGGGGCCACCTCTGCGCAATGCGTGGGCTAAGACCCCAGGGTGTTGCTTTTTGCAACCTTCGCAGTCTAACGCATTTTTAAGCGTTTACGCACGTTCTCGAGCCGTTTAGTGATGCTTGCCTCAAAGCCGTTGGCCGTGGGCTCGTAGTACTGCGTGCCTTCCAGTTGATCCGGCAAGTATTGCTGAGCTGCGATCGAGTAGGGCTCATCGTGCGCGTACACGTAGCCGTTTCCGTGACCAAGCTTCTTCGCACCCGCGTAGTGGGCGTCGCGAAGGTGTTTTGGCACCGGCCCGGCCTTACCCGCGCGAATATCAGCAATAGCGCGATCAACAGCAAGATATGAGGCGTTAGACTTCGGCGCTGTAGCGATTGCGATAACTGCTTGCGACAGCAGTATTCGCGCCTCCGGCATGCCAATCATTTGCACTCCCTGAGCGGCCGCAACAGCGGTTTGCAGCGCTGTTGGATCAGCCATACCAACATCCTCAGATGCGCAAATCATGATCCGCCGGGCAATAAATCGTGGATCCTCCCCCGCCTCAAGCATGCGCGCCAGGTAATGAACGGCGGCGTCGACGTCAGATCCACGCATGGATTTGATGAACGCGGACGCCACGTCGTAATGCTCATCCTCCCCGTAGCGTACGAGGGCGGCGTCAGCGGCACGCGATACGTGATCGAGCTCAATCGCTCGGCTGTCACTGTCAATAGCGTTCGCAGCCGCGGCCTCCAATATCGTAAGCGAGCGGCGAGCATCAGCGCCGGCTAGGCGCACCAGTAGTTCGAGCGCCTCCTCATCTATTCCCACGCGCCCGTCCAGACCGCGCGCATCGCTCAATGCCCGGCGCACAAGGGCTTCTATATCGTTATCTTGCAACGGCTCTAGGGTAAGCAGAATCGAACGAGAAAGCAGTGGGCTGACAACTGAAAATGACGGGTTTTCCGTGGTTGCAGCCACTAGGGTAACCCAGCGATTTTCAACAGCGGGGAGCAGGGCGTCTTGCTGGGAGCGAGAGAAACGATGGACCTCGTCAATAAACAAAACGGTTTCCACGCCGGTTGCGCCCAAGCGTCGCTTAGCCGATGCGATTACAGCCCGCACTTCTTTAACGCCGGCATTTACCGCCGAGATTTCCTCAAAATGACGTCCCGACAGGCGAGCAATCAAATACGCCAGCGTCGTCTTCCCCACCCCCGGCGGACCCCAAAGGATCAAAGAGGACACGGCGCGCGAGGAATCCGCGGGCGCAAGGAGGCGACGTAACGGAGACCCCTCCTTCAATAGGTGGTCTTGACCGAGTACTTCCTCAATCGAGCTTGGCCTCATTCGCACCGCCAGCGGAGCGGCCTCACCGGCCTTTGGGATCCCAATCGGATCCATATTCGCCGCCTCAAAAATGTCCATAACCCCAACCCTAGTTGTTCAACATTGCCAGCGCGAAGTTGTATCCCCTGCCCGCCTACCGATTTTGCGCAGACAAAAGGAGGGCGCTATCCGCGCCCTCCTCCATGATTGATTAGTCGAACAGATCTGTTGATCCTGCGCCCTGGCGAACAACCTCGGGACTGCCGCTGGTGAAATCAATAACAGTTGTTGCTCCAGCGTTGCCAACCGGGCCACCAAGAACCATGTCAACGAGATGGCCAACGCGATCATTCACCGCCGCTGGATCCCAAAGCGCCTCGTCCTCGCCCGGCATAATCAGCGTGGAACAAAGCATGGGCTCACCCAGAGCCTCGACTATGGACTGCGTGATCTTGTGGTCGGGAATGCGCACACCCACGGTCTGCTTTTTCTTATTCAACGTCTGACGGGGCACTTCCTTGGTGCCGCGCAAAATGAACGTGTAGGGGCCCGGAGTTAACGCCTTAATAGTTCGAAACGCCTTGTTGTCCACAATGACGATGTGGCCAAGTTGCGAAAAGTTATGGCACAGGAGGGAGAAATTGTGCTTCTCATCAAGGTGGCGGATCTGGCGAATCCTGTCCAACCCGTCCTTGTTACCCATTGTTGTTGCAACGGCGTAACCAGAGTCGGTTGGGAGCGCGATAACTCCCCCATCTTTCAGTAGTTCAACCGCCTGATTAACGAACCTAACTTGTGGGTTTTCCGGGTGAATCTCAATGTATGCCATAGCTCATTGTAATCACTTCGTTACCTATAACGCGCGCGATCGAGTGGATTTGCGAGAGCACTTTGAAGGAGTGTACATATTAATGCTCCCCACTCCGAACGGTTTCCCGTCCACCCAGTGGGGAGCATTTTAAGTCAGCCGGCACGCAGCAGCGCTTGCGGCTAGTCCTCTTCGTCCTCTGGCTTCCAGTCCACGCCTGTCTCTGCGCGTTGCTCGTCTGGAATCGGCGCCGGAGCCTGGGTCAACGGATCGTAGCCGCCGCCTGACTTCGGGAACGCAATCACGTCGCGGATCGATTCTGACTTGGTAAGGAGTGAGACGATACGGTCCCAGCCAAATGCGATGCCACCGTGCGGCGGAGCGCCAAACTTGAATGCGTCGAGCAGGAATCCGAACTTCTCCTGGGCCTCTTCCGCGCCAATACCCATCACCTTGAATACGCGCTCTTGCACGTCGCGGCGGTGAATACGAATGGAGCCGCCGCCGATCTCATTGCCGTTGCAGACAATGTCGTAAGCGTAGGCGAGGGCATTACCCGGATCCTCCTCGAAGTTATCGATCCAGTCAGGGTTTGGAGACGTGAACGCGTGGTGAACCGCAGTCCACTTCGAAGAGCCGAGATCCACGTCATCATCCAGCCCGGCTTCCTTGAACAGTGGGGCATCAACAACCCACACGAAAGACCAAGCATCTTCGTCGATGAGGCCGGCGCGTTTACCCACCTCAAGACGGGTGGCGCCAAGCAGGGCCCGGGCCTCCGCCGGTTTGCCCGCACCAAAGAAGATACAGTCCCCCGGCTTTGCACCGGTAGCCTCCATAAGGCCAGCCCGCTCCGCCTCGGAAATATTCTTCGCAACGGGGCCGCCAAGCTCACCCTCGTTGCTGATCGTCACGTATGCTAGGCCGCGCGCACCGCGTGAACGCGCCCATTCTTGCCATTTGTCGAACGTGCGGCGCGCCTGTGAACCCCCGCCGGGCATTACGACCGCGCCGACGTATTCGTTTTGGAACACGCGGAAGGGAGTGTCCTTGAAGTACTCCGTCAGGTCAACGATCTCTAGTCCGAAACGCAGGTCCGGCTTGTCCGTACCGTACTTCTCCATCGCATCCTTGAACGTCATGCGTGCAATTGGCGTTTCAAGGTCGTAATCGATGGTCTTCCACACGGCTTTGAGGACGTCCTCGGCAACTGCGATTACGTCTTCCTGGTCCACAAATGACATCTCAATATCGAGCTGGGTGAACTCCGGCTGACGGTCCGCACGGAAATCCTCGTCGCGGTAGCAGCGCGCGATCTGGTAGTAGCGCTCCATGCCGCCAACCATGAGTAGCTGCTTGAACAGCTGCGGGGACTGCGGGAGTGCGTACCAAGAACCGGGCGCGAGGCGGGCAGGAACGAGGAAGTCACGCGCACCCTCTGGCGTTGAACGCGTCAGCGTTGGAGTTTCGATCTCAACAAAATCATGATTGTCGAGGACGGAGCGTGCCGCTTTAGACACTTCGGAACGCAAACGAATCGCATGCTGCAGCTTGGAGCGACGCAGGTCTAGGTAGCGGTAACGCAGACGTGTTTCTTCTCCTACCTTGCCCGAGTCATCCGCATGGTCTGACACCTGGAACGGCAGTGCGGCCGCAGTGTTCAAGATCTTGACGTCGTCACCGAGCACCTCGATCTCACCGGTCGGGATGTTCAAGTTCTCGTTGCCCTCGGGACGTAGCGACACCTCACCTGTAACCTGCAGGACAAATTCGGAGCGAAGCTGGTGCGCAACTACCTCATCACGCACGACTACCTGCGCCACTCCGGACGCATCTCGCAAATCAATAAATACAACCCCACCGTGGTCGCGGCGGCGGTCAACCCAACCTGCCAAGGTAACAACTTGGCCAGCCAGTGACGCGTTCAAAGACCCAATATTGTGTGTACGCAGCATTCGGCGTTCCTTTCAGATTTAGCGGCACCGCGAGACGGGCGGGCGCGACACAATCCTAAACCCTTCGCCCCACTCCTAAAAAATGTTCGCCTCGCATTGGCGTTGTCAACAGACTTGCAAATGGAAGCGCAAGGTCGGGGCTAAACGACAAAGCGCGGAGGTTTTGCTATTTTTTTGGCTGATCTCTACCTTGGACTGTATGAAGCAAGCGCAAAGCAACAACACCTCTACTCCGATTGAAAAACTCCTTCTAATCGGCTCGGTGGTACTTATTACTTGCTTGGCTTTTGAAGCGCTTGCAACCACTAATGCGTTGCCTACAGTTGTTGCAGATCTGGGTGGAGACCGCTGGTATTCGCTTGCCGCGGGAATGGTTTTGGCCGGTCAGATTCTCTCTACCACCATCGCTGGTTGGTGGGCCGACAAGATGGGAGTTAGAAGGCCCCTGGTATTCGGCATGACTATGTTCTCGCTTGGCGCACTTGCCGCGGGGGTGGCGCCAAACCTCGCGGTCTTCATTGTTGGACGCGCGATTCAAGGCCTTGGCTCAGGCATGATCATGGTGCCGCTGTACGTCATGGTCGGTGACGTGGTGTCCAACGAGCGCCGCCCATTCTTCTTTGCAGTCTTCTCCTTCGCCTGGGTATTGCCCTCAATGATTGGCCCCTCCATTGCCGGCTATATCGTTCAGCACTGGAGCTGGAGGCTCGTGTTTTTGCTTATCATCCCCATCGCGTTAGCCGCCTTACTTCCTCTCATTCCAATTCTGCGTCGTATGCCGGCCAAAGAGTTGGGCGAGGCTACCCCACCGCCGGCATTCGTGGCCGCCCTGCTTACGAGCGCCGGTATCATTGCCCTGCAGGTTGCCGGCGGCCTCAGCGAACTATCCATGTGGATAGGCGTCATTATCGGAGCCGCACTGCTTGCAGTCGGCATGCCTCGCCTACTCCCTAAAGGCACCTTCAGAGCCGCCCCAGGTGTTCCTTCCATCGTGGGCCTGCGCATGGCAATCATGGCCGCCCTCATTGGTGCAGAGTTCTTCCTGCCCCTCGTTCTTGACCGCGTACACGGTTGGAGTCCTGCATCCACGGGCTGGGCAATCGCGATTGGTTCTGTTGCTTGGACCATCGGATCGTGGGCGCAAGCACGCGTGGCGTTATGGGAGAGCCGCACTAAGATTCCTGGACTTGGATCAATCCTCATTCTGCTGGGCGCGCTACTAGTTATAACCATGCCCATGCAGTCCGTTTCCCCAGCCGTCTCTATTGCGGGGTTTGCCATCATGGGGTTGGGCCAAGGTTTAGCCCACTCGACTTCCTCTGACCTCGCACTTGGAATCGCTGCAAAAGCCCGCCACGGCGACGTCTCTGCTTCTTTGCAGCTGGCTGACGCACTTGGGCCCGCCCTCGCCATGGGATTGTCATCGGTGGCTCTATCAGGATGGGCGCACCTGGGTGGCGGCGTATCTCCGTACCTCCCCACCTCGTTCGTGTCGATCAGTTTCGCCTGCCTCGCTATCTTTGCCTCCACGCGCATCATTGGAGTTAAGCGCGTAGCCAGCATCTAGAGCACCCAGGTGAACAGTGGCTGTAAGGAACCTCACCGCCCGGATTTATCGACCCGGAAGACAAATTCGGTAGAGTTTTAGTAGCCGCTAGCCTCCAATGATGGTGCAAGAGTATGTGTGACGGGGGATGCGGCATTTCTTTTTCTAGTGAACGGATGCCATGGAATCCCCCAAATTTTCTGACCTTTCCCTTTCCGCGCCAATTTTGGACGCGATTAGTGAGATGGGCTTTGAAACGCCGACTCCTATCCAAGCTGGCTCGATCCCGCCTCTTCTGCAGGGCCGCGATATTGTGGGCATCGCCCAAACGGGAACCGGCAAAACCGCTGCGTTTGGTCTTCCCCTGCTGAGCCTAATTGATGCTGAACAAAAACACGTTCAAGCCGTGGTGCTTGCCCCCACGCGTGAACTCGCAATGCAAAGCGCGACCGCCCTCGAATCCTTTGCGAAGCACCTGCCGGTCTCTGTCGTCACCGTGTACGGCGGCTCGTCCTATTCCCCGCAGATCCGGGCATTGAAGGCAGGCGCACAGATCGTTGTGGGCACACCTGGCCGCATTATCGACCTGATCAACAAAGACTATTTGAAGCTCGGAAACGTGCGCGTGCTCGTACTTGATGAGGCCGACGAGATGCTGCGTATGGGCTTTGCCGAAGATGTGGAAACCATCGCGGCCTCCATGCCTGAATCGCAGGAGCGAGTAAACGCTTTGTTCTCTGCAACTATGCCGCCCGCCATCCAAAAAGTCGCGGATGCTTACCTCACCGACCCTGTGCGCGTAGAGGTAGCCCCGCAAGCCTCTACAGCTGACAATCTAGAGCAAACGTATGCCGTGGTGCCGTTCAAACATAAACTCGGTGCGCTCGGCCGCGTCCTGGCTACCCGCGATGAAGACGCTGCGATAGTGTTCGTTCGCACCCGTTCCGATGTGGACGAGGTATCGGCTGACATGACCCGGCGCGGCTTCAAAACGGCGGGTATTTCCGGTGATGTTTCCCAAAATGAGCGTGAACGAATCATGCGTCGTTTGCGCGACGGCTCGCTAGACGTGTTGATTGCCACCGACGTCGCAGCGCGTGGCCTGGACGTTGACCGCATTGGCCTCGTGGTGAACTTTGACGTGCCGCGTGAAGCCGAAGCCTACGTTCACCGTGTTGGCCGGACCGGCCGTGCAGGACGTTCTGGCCGTTCACTCACCTTCTTCACCCCGCGCGAGCGCGGACGCCTACGCAAGATTGAGAAGCTTACCGGCACCCCCATGACGGAGGTTGCGATCCCCACCCCGCGCGAAGTCTCTGCCGTGCGTGCGCGCCGCCTTCTCGACAAGCTTCCTGGCCGACTTGAGGCCGGGCGCCTGGAGCTGTACTACGACCTCATAAATGAAATCACTGATACCGGTGAGCTTGACCTGGATGACCTTGCCGCGGCGCTTCTTGCGCAAGCTATTGGCGACCAGGGGCGCGTGGAGGATTCTGAACGTCGTGGCAGTGGCCGGATTCGACGCGAAGAAGTGCTGGATGAGGATGGCAATTTCGTTGTCGCATCGTTCGAAGAGGGGCGTGACAAGCCTAAGAAAGCTAAGAATCGTGGAGCTGGCCGCATACCCGAATCCGGGTTCAGGCACCGTTACCGGGTGGAGGTTGGCCACAAGGACAATGTGAAGCCAGGAGCGATCGTTGGTGCGATCACGAACGAGGGTGGCGTTGAGGGCAAGGATCTGGGACGCATCGACATCTTCCCCACCTTCTCCCTCGTTGATATGGCTCTGCCGTTGACCGATGACGCGGAACGCAAAATCGGGCGTGCGACCATTTCCGGCAGGCAGCTTCGCATTAAGAAGGATCGCGGCCCATCCAGGCGAAACCATGAGAGCGCAGACAGGCGTGAATCTCGCCACCGCAATAGGCGCGCCGGCGAGGAAGAACCGTTTGAAAATCGCCGCGACGGCAACACCTTTCGTGATAAGAAGCGCCGGCTAGGTAAACGAAGCCGAGACTTCGCCTCGCACTCGCGCGGACGCAGCGGTTTCAAGCGGAAACGCTTCCATTAAACCTCTTGGCCTTGTGCACAATATATGCTGTGAATCCCCGACTTCGCACGCTATGGTTGGGATTTTGCAAGACTTAGAGACAAACAAGCGTTAAGAATTAACGAGAGTCATCTTGGTGGTAGTGAAGATTTAGCTACATGGAGCAGTTGAAACCGTTTTACATGTGGGCCGGAGGCAAGAGCAGATTGCTCAAGCACTACGAGGACAAGTTCCCAAGCCTCTCGCAATACAGTAGTTACGTAGAGCCATTTTTTGGAGGCGGCGCAGTATTTTGCAACCTCTTCAACGAATACGCTGAGGCAAACCCTGAACTAGGTTTCATTATTAACGATGTGAATAGTGAACTCGCAGGTATCCTCCGGACACTCAAAACCGATGCGGCTCGCTTCATCGAAGCCGTTGACGCTTTGACAGACGAATACCTTGCGATTGAAGGCAAAGAACGACGCAAATCCTTCTACTATGAAAAGCGTCGCGAGTACTGGGAAACCCAGGATTTTGCACTGCTCTATTTTCTAATGCGCACAGGATTCAATGGAATCTGGCAGACAAATAGAGAGGGCGGAGGGCTTTTTGCCACCCCTGCGGGCCTGCTGAATCACAAGATCAAAGAACAGGTCTTTCAAGCACCTCTTCTGCTAGCTTGGGCAAATGCCTTGCAACGCACAGAGATTAACAGCACTGATTACAAGCAGGTCCCGGTTCCAGACGGCAGTTTTGTGTACTGCGATCCGCCCTATCGCGGAAGTTTCACTTCCTACGGCACAGATTTTGATGACGAGCATCAAAAGCAACTGTGTGAATGGATGGAATTGCTCGTTAATGACAAAAACTGCGCGGTAGCCATGAGTAATCGCACCGTGGGTGACGACAACTTTTTCGAAGACATCCTGTCACCGAATTGGCGTTTTCACTATTTTGACGTCACGTACACGGCGGGTAGGCGCTTGCGCACGCAAAATGGCTTCGCGGCAAAGCCCGCGCGGGAATTTCTTGCTATCTGTGTGAGATAGGACTGCCCTCGTCTTCACCACGAACGCTTTGTGACAACTCATGTGAACCGGTCGTGCTATAAGCGCGAAAGCAGATCCGTGATCTGTCGCTGCCTCTGATCCTCGGCGCGCAGCGGAGCCCAGAGCTTTGCCCGCACCGTTGTCTCAATACTGGTACGCAGAGACTGAGCAGCCCGCCTCCCAAGTCTTCTTGCAATCATCCGCGTTGCAAAGTGTGAGATCAGAACGACCAGTAGCGTCCAGGCCAAGCCTCCTAGAAGCATCCAGGTGGGATAGGGCACCTCGTACAAACGCGGAAGATCCCAATTGATCAGCAGGAACTCTCGCGAAGCCCACACGGCTGCAAGCCATAAAGCTCCAATAAGTGCAATCAGCCATCCGACCCACTGCAGGGCATTGGAAAAACGCCACCACCCCGACGTCTCATCGCGAATAGCGAGGTCCGTGCTAGCCACAGCCTCATTCAAATCATCGCTTATGCCGCTGCCAGCTTCGCTTGCAACCTCCCGCAGGTCGTTAGCCCACACGCGCGGGCGGCCTTGCGCAACGCGTTCGGTAAGAGACCTCAAACTCACCTGCAGCGAAGAGCTCGATACCTCACTTACCTGCATAGAGTGCAGTTCTCCCTTGCCTTCGCCTAAATGCCAGCGCTTCAGCGGATCAGGGCGCAAGCTACGCCAGTAGCGGGTAGGAAGCCAACCGACATGCTTCTTCGCGCGATGAATGTAGGCCCGGCGCACCGCGTCAGCAACCTGCGGCGCTCCGGCGGCTCGAGCACTAACCTCGGTTAGATCCCTAACTACATCGCGTTCCTTCACAGCAGGAAGCACGCTACTGCTCTGCTCCAAGTCAGAGCGGATGCGACTGGCCACGTCACTCACGTCAGCCTTCAACCGAGCTGACTCAATGCGCTGTACCTGCGCGGTGTCGTTAATGTGCATGCGGAGCTCGGCAATGCCCTCCCCCGTCTTTGCAGAAGTAGGCACGATGCGAGCATTTTGGAGGCCATCAGCGGCAAGCAGACCTCGCAAATCATCCACAATCACCATCTGGTCACCTGGCGAAAGCAGATCGACCTGCGTGAGCGCCACAATGGTGACGCGCGAATGCTTCGCATACGGCTTAATAAACTGTGAATGCAAAACATCATCAGCATACTTTTGCGGGTCGACCACCCAAACAAGGATGTCTGCGCGCTGGGCAAGACGCTGTGCGGCCTCACGATTCTGGGCGTTCACCGAGTCAACGTCCGGCATGTCCACAATCGTTACATCACGAGATAGCCCAAGCCCCGCCGGAATGAACACGCGATTCTTAATCTGAAGCCAATCCAAGATCGCATTCGACTGTGTTCCCGGCGCGCTGGCTGCCATTATCGAGGTCGTGGTAGGTCGGCGCACACCAACAGGCGCCAAATCCACCTCAAGTAGCGCGTTGAACAGGCTAGACTTACCCGATCCCGTAGCTCCGATTAGTGCCACAACGGTCATGTCGGGGTCGAGGGCAAGACGATCCGCTGCAATATCGGCCACTCGCGCATAATCGCCGCGTTTGTCGGGCGGTAGGTCATCGCCGAGTAGGTCCAGCACCGTGGCGAGGTCGCGAACGCGCGCGTCAATTGGCGCGTCATCAACGCGGTTAAAGATTCGCATGGTCGCCTCGTTCCCACGTCTGCCGTGCACGCTGAATCGCTCCACTAAGTTCTTCAGGGTCCGATACCTTCGGCATGCTTCGCATAAACGGTTCGAGCGATTCACTTACCACTGCACGGAACCGCTCCTGCAAATCAGTGTGGGCCTGCTTCGTCATCGACGAGACTGCCTGATCTCCAAACACAGATTCAAGCAGGCGCTGCGCCACAACCGAAGTCGCTCCCGCAACTCCCACCTCTGCGCCCGTCAAACCGCCTGTAGAAGCGAATATGACGATCATCAGTGCAACACCGAGGATGTTCACGCCAATCGCCAAGAATCTGGCCGAGAGCTTCTTAGATCCCGCCTGATCTGCCACCATTTGCAGCAGACTACGCTGCCACTCGCGGGACAATTCCTTGGCCATATCATCAAAACGCGCGGTAGGTAGGGGCTCTACCCCGGCCTCAACATCTCGCATTGCCCTGCTTTGCGCCCAAGTTCGCCTAACCTCGTCGTGAGTACGAGCAATCTCATCCGCCAGCAACGCGCGTAATCCGTCACCGAGCGCGGCTTCAACCGGCTGTGCGCTCACGGGTTTACCCGTCAAAAAGCCAGTTACGCGAGCTTTAAGCCAAGACACGCCTTCATCGATCCGGCGCGAAAGCTCGGCAGTGCCCACCACCTCTTGCCACCTGGCAAGCACCTCGCCGCGGAGCAGCGTTCCGTCTGCGGTTTGGGTGGCTACCCTGCGCACCGCGCCATCAACCCGGGCATCGAGCACCGCAAGACCATCCGTCGCCACCACCGCTTGCTCCACCAGAGCCGATTCAACCAGTGAGAGACCGTCAAGTAGTTCTGCAACAGATCCGCGAAGCGTCCTCCTCGCGGTCTCCGCGCGAGCTGCTGCCGTATCGGTTAGTGAGGTCAGCCAGTTCGAAAGAGGACGCAGATTCTCCTGCGAAATCATTCCATCTGTGAGGGTAGATTCCTCGATTGCAATCAGGGGCGCACTTGCCAGCCCCGCCTTTGCCAACATGTTCGAAAGATCTGCGCGGACCTCTTCCACAGCTCCATGCGGCACTCGATTCAAAACCACTGCTATCGCGATGCTTCTCGCCGCCGCATCCTGGAGCATTCGCCACGGCACCGCATCTGCGTACCGGGCTGCTGTAGTTACAAAAACCCATAGGTCAGCAGCGTCCAGCAACTGGCGTGCAAGCGCCCGATTATCAGCAACAATCGAATCCAGGTCGGGCGCATCAATAATTGCGAGGCCGCCCGGAACCTGTTCATTTGCGCGAAGCTCCAGCTCGTTCACCGCGTCCGCACTGGGCGCGGAGGGCGGCGCATCCACTGCGACGCGGCGGCGCGGCAGAGTGGGAAGTATCCTCTCGTCTTCAAACCAGTGCGCATCTTCGGGGCGATGGAGCAAAAGCGGGCTTCTGGTAGTTGGGCGCTTAGCGGACGAGGCAGACACGTGCTGGCCCACTAGCGAGTTTACAATCGTTGACTTACCCGCTCCAGTAGAGCCGCCCACCACGCATACCAACGGCGCATCCAGGCTTTGCAACCGCGGCAAGATATGATCCCCCAGGCGCCGCGCAGACCGGTTCGCCACCTCCCGCGCATTAGCAGCTTCGGGCAGATCCAGCGGTAGCGCAACGCCGGTAAGCACGCCCTCAAGCGCGCTTAGAGAAACATATTCTTCCACCTGCTACTCCCCCAGTATGACTGCGGGCTTCAAATCCTCAGCCGGTGGCGTCCACGTCTGCGGATCAGCACTTTGCTGCTCGCCCGAGCGAATGTCCTTTACCTCGTGCGCACCATCTTCGCCAATGAACCATACGAACGGAATGCCGCGCCTGTCCGCGTAACGGATCTGCTTTCCAAACTTCTGTGAGTTCGGCGAAACCTCAGTTGCGATCCCGCGTGCGCGTAGCGCTACAGCAACATCTTCGGAGGCCTCCCGCGACTCTTCATTCATGACGGCAACGAAGACAGCGGTTGGAACCGAGCGCGAGGCAGTTGCAAGCCCCTCGGCCAAGATACGCGAAACAAGGCGAGATACGCCGATAGAGATGCCGACGCCCGGATAGGAACGCTTGCCATCCGATGCGAGCGAATCGTAGCGGCCACCGGAGCAGATAGAACCAAGATCCTTGTGCCCCTCGAGTTCAGTTTCGTAAACCGTGCCCGTGTAATAGTCCAAGCCGCGCGTGATCTTAAGCTCAGCGCGCAAACGGTGCGGCGCCCGCTTCTCTCCGGCGGCCAACAGCGCGCCAAGTTCCTCTAAACCTTCATCCAGAATCTCATTGGACACGCCAAGCCCGCGCACCTCATCCAGCACCTTTTGATCATCGCCAGAGATTTGGGCAAGCTTCAAAAGCTGATCAATCTGCTCGGATTGGAAGTCAAACTCTTCCATTTCCGCGCGCACTCCCTCAGGCCCGATCTTGTCGAGTTTATCGATAGAACGCAGCGCCTGTTCCACATTCTCCACACCGATTCCCTCGCAAAAACCCTGCACGATCTTTCGGTTATTTACCAAAACTGTTACGGGAGGGATTGGAAGCTTAGAAAACGCCTCTAAAATCACCAGAGGTATCTCAACTTCGTGGTGGAACGCGAGCATGCCGTTACCCACGATATCGATATCAGCCTGTGTGAACTCGCGGAAACGGCCATCTTGCGGGCGTTCACCGCGCCACACCTTCTGGATCTGGTAGCGGCGGAACGGGAACTGAAGTTCACCAGCGTTGTCCAGGACGTAACGCGCAAACGGCACCGTGAGGTCGAAATGCAGGCCGAGTGTACGGTCTTTCTTGGAATCAGAACGCTCTTGCAACTTGTCTTGCAAACGTTCTAGCAGGTAGACCTCCTTAGAGGTTTCCCCCTTGCGAAGCAGATCATCCAAGGTCTCAACAGCGCGAGTTTCAATGGAGGCAAAACCGTGGAGCTCAAACGTCTCACGCAACTGGTCAAGGATGTGCTGTTCCACAATCCGCTCCGCGGGAAGCCATTCGGGGAAACCGGACAGTGAGGTACGTGCTGGCATTATTTTCTTCCTAGTAGTAACTGATTATTAGCCGAGTTCTTTTGCTCGTTTAACGTAAGGGTTTGTGGCCTGTTCATTGCGCCAGTTCGTTGCCCGGCCGTGGCCGGGCAGCATCCACGTATCAGGATCCAAAGCATTAGCCAGGGTGCGTAGCGAGTGACGCATTTGTGTCTCATCGCCGCCAGGCAAGTCGGTACGTCCAACCGATCCGGCGAAAATCACGTCGCCTACAAACGCAACCGGTTGCGACATCTGCAACGGCCCCAACCCAGTGCGGATAGATGGTAGAGCAGCATTGGTCTCAAAGGTCTCGCCGGCAGAAATCTCCATTAGGAAAAGGGCCGAGCCTTCCGTGTGTCCGGGCGCGGGCAACATCAGCATATTAAGGCCATCGATCGGCTGGAACACCTGGCTTGGAACCTCATGCAAGTGTGCGGGCTTGTTCCACGTTCCGAAATCCCCGAAACCAATCGAGTGCGACAGCGGATCTTCCATTCGGTACATGTCCGGGCCCGGCACGTATACGGGGGTGTCAAACTGCGCGCATTCCCAAACGTGGTCGAAATGCCCGTGCGTTAGCAAAACAGCACCGGCAGATAAGCCTGCGCTTTCTAAAAATGTTTTCACGGGTTCGCTTGTTCCTACCCCGGGATCCACCACCAGCGCGTTAGTGGCTCCATCTGGCACCACTACGTAGCAGTTCTCCCCCAGAGCTACAGATTCGATCCGTTCAATCCTCATAACTCTAACTTTAGCGGAAACCGCGTAGCCTCACCGCAACCACCTTGGCTCACCACGCAGATAAATGTTGGGCAAAAGTGTGAAATGACACTAGATCGACGTAGTATGAGCATTGCGGAACCATCCGCTGTGCACATTGTCGAACGGTCAGGCGAATGCCAACCCCGTCCTCGTTAGGAATATCGTGAGCGATCAAAAAGAACCTATTAACGCTAAGGCTGGCGATCCAGAGATTTCAACAACCGAAGAAACCAAAGTTCCCATGGTGGTTGTGCCTGCTTCTTCAAGCGAAGACCCCACCGCTTTTGGCCGGGTGGATGATGAAGGCAACGTCTGGGTCAAGGAAAATGGAGGCGAACGCCAAGTTGGTTCGTACCCAGATGGGATTCCGGACGAGCCCCTCGCTTTGTACACCCGCCGATTCGAAGACCTTGAAGCGAAGGTAAACCTATTCGAGATGCGTCTTCCTACCCTCGCGGCGAGGGAGATTGAGCAGACGCTGAAGTCACTGGACGAGGAAATCAAGGAACCCGCTGCCGTAGGTAATCTGGACGCATTGCGTGAGCGCGTTGCGAAACTTCACGAGGCTGCGAAGGAACGTAAGGAAGAAGCCCTAGCCGAGCGGGCCGCTGCTAAGGCACAGGCGCTGACCGATCGCGAGGCCGTTGTTGTAGAAGCCGAGTCTATTGCCGCGCAGGATCCGGAACGAACCCAATGGAAGAATTCCGGGCAGCGTCTGCGCGATCTCTTGGACGAGTGGAAGGCTCTGCAGCGTAAAGGACCGCGCCTTGACCGCGCAGATGAGGACGCCCTGTGGAAGCGGTTCTCTTCTGCCCGCACGCGTTTTGATCGTCATCGCCGCCAGTTCTTCTCGGCACTGGACGCGCGTCAGGCCGAAGTTAAGCGCGTCAAGGAGGCCCTAATTGAGGAGGCCACCGCTCTACAGAACTCCACCGAATGGGGCCGTACTTCCGCGGCTTACCGCGATTTGATGGATCGTTGGAAGCAGGCGGGCCGCGCCTCCCGCAAGGAAGATGACGCACTGTGGAAGCGTTTCCGCGAAGCACAGCAGGTATTCTTCGATGCTCGCCGCGCCAACTCCGAGGCCGTAGATTCGGCTTACCGCGAGAACCTAAAGGTAAAGGAAGCACTCCTCGAAGAAGCTGAGGCACTCCTTCCCGTTGACGATCTTGAAGCCACTATCGAGAAGCTACGCGGCATCCAGGATCGTTGGGAGGAGGCCGGTCACGTTCCGCGCGCGGACATGAACCGCGTTGAAAACCGCATGCGCGCCGTTGAAAAGGCAGTTCGAGACGCAGAGGAAGAGCAGTGGCGTCGCACCGATCCAGAAACTAAGGCTCGCGCAGAAGGCATGCTCGGTCAGCTTGCTGACTCGATTGCCGAGCTCGAGGGTGACCTCGCGAAGGCTGAAGCTGATGGCAACGAGAAAAAGGCTGCTTCGATCCGGGATGCGCTTGCAACTAAGCGCGCTTGGCAAGAGCAGATCCAAGGTTCTGTGGACTAGCCCGCCTAACCACACTTTTGGAAGGGAGAGCAACCGCTCTCCCTTCCTTTTAATGTCTACCTCGTTACCCGGCTACGGGCGGGGCTGCTTCTGCTTCTTCTTGTTCTTCGCCTTCGTAGAATGTCCGCCATGAACGCGCGTAGCCTCAAAAACGCCGTCCACTCTGCGCAAACCGTTCAACGTTGCGTTAATGTGCGAAGGCTCAGCCATTTCAACAGTGAAGCGCACTGTTGCTACTCGATCCGGCGAAGTGGACATGTTGCCCGAGAGGATGTTCACCTGATAGTCCGAGAGCACCTGGGTTAGATCCCCCAGCAGGCGAGCTCGATCCAACGCCTTAATCTGAATTTTAACCAGATAGTTCGAGGATGCGTTTGTGCTCCACTCGACGTTCACGAAACGCTCCGGATGGTTGCGTTGCAGCGCTACAGCGTTAGAACAATCCGGTGAGTGTACGGAAACCCCCTGCCCGCGGGTAATGAACCCAATGATTGGGTCGCCCGGCACCGGCGTGCAACACTTCGCGATCTTGACCCACACGTCACCGCCGCCCATGCCTTCAACGAGGACGTCTGAGCCGGCTGTGGTGGGATCCCATCTGTTTTGATGCGTGCCCGGCGTGACTCCCTCGGAGAGAGTTTCTTCGGTTCCGAAATCCCCACCGAGGGATTGCATGATCTTTTGCATCACGCTCTGGGCGGAAATACCACCCTCCCCAATCGCGGCATAGAGCGAACCGATGTCGGGGTAGCCCATGGATGCAGCGATTCCCACGATGGTGTCGTGATTCATGAGGCGTTGTAGCGGCAGGTGCTGCTTGCGCATTGTGCGAGCAAGTTTTTCCTTGCCGGCCTCGATGGCCTCTTCTCTGCGCTCCTTGGAGAACCACGCTTTGATCTTTGAACGCGCCCGCGAGGACGCCACGAAGTTCAGCCAATCCCTGCTCGGGCCTGCGTTCGGAGCTTTGGAGGTGAACACCTCAACGATATCGCCGCTCTCCAGTTTCGATTCGAGGCTAGAAAGCTTGCCGTTCACGCGTGCGCCTACAGTTGTGTGTCCCACCTCGGTGTGCACGGCGTAGGCGAAGTCCACGGGAGTTGCGCCCGCAGGTAGAACCTGCACCTCGCCCTTCGGAGTGAACACATACACCTCGTCACCAGCGATTTCGTAGCGGAGCGAATCCAGGAACTCTTCCGGATCACCAGTTTCGCGCTCCATTTGAATAAGACCTCGCAACCAGTTCATCTGCTCTTCCGGCTTCATCCGGTCCGAGTCAGCGCTCGAGGTCTGGGACGCGTTAGGATCCTGCTTGTACCGCCAGTGCGCAGCCACACCGTACTCGGCGCGATCATGCATCTCATAGGTACGCACCTGGATCTCAACTGGCCGCCCGCCCGGCCCCATCACCGTGGTGTGGAGCGACTGGTAAAGATTGAACTTCGGCGTTGCAATGTAGTCTTTGAAACGTCCTGGCATTGGCTGCCAGCGTGCGTGAATAGCGCCGATAACCGCGTAACAGTCGCGCACCGACTCAACGAGCACTCGTACGCCAACGAGGTCGTAAATGTCGTCAAACGCCTTACCGCGCACAATCATTTTTTGATAGATCGAATAGTGATTCTTCGGTCGCCCCGAAACCGTGCCGCGCACGCCGTTTTCACGAAGATCATCCTCGATGGTTAGAACAACTTCACGCAAGAATTTGTCACGCTCGGGCGCCCGCTCAGTGACCAACCGATCAATCTCTTGATAAATCTCCGGGTACAGCGTTCTAAAGGAAAGCTCCTCAAGTTCCCACTTGATGGTGTTCATACCCAGCCGGTGTGCAAGCGGAGAATAAATCTCAAGCGTCTCGCGCGCCTTCCTCTGCGCTGATTCGCGCGGTACGTACTGCCACGTGCGGGCGTTATGGAGACGGTCCCCCAGCTTGATCAGGAGAGTACGGATGTCTTTAGACATAGCCACGATCATTTTGCGAAGAGTCTCAGACTGCGCCGCCGCCCCGTACTTCACTTTGTCTAGCTTTGTCACACCATCAACGAGGAGTGCTATGTCCTGGCCAAAATCAGCGCTGAGCTGTTCAAGTGTGTACTCGGTGTCCTCAACCGTGTCGTGGAGCAAAGCAGCCACGAGAGTTGGAGGGGTCATGCCGATCTCTGCGAGGATAGTTGCGACGGCTACCGGGTGCGTAATATACGGCTCGCCAGACTTACGCATCTGCCCCTCGTGATACTTCTTTGCAGTCACGTAGGCGCGTTCAATGACGTCGGTTTCAGCCTTCGGATGGTAGGCCTTTACAGCACGGATAAGGGGCTCAATCTCGGGCGCTGTGGAGCGTCTGCGCGATCCGAACCACAGCAGGCTCGAGCGCACGCGCGAACCACTTACCGGATTAGCACTGTCTGTGTTACCAGTATTCGACGTCATTCCCTCATGTTATCTCAAACACAAAATGATATTTGAAATAACTGTATGCCCGCCCCAAGTGGGACGGGCATACAGTATTCGCTTGTGTCAGCGAAGAGTTAGAAAATCACTCCAGCCTCAACGGGAATCCCCTCCAGCTTAGCGCGCCCCCCAAGCTCTGAAAGCTCGAGCAGAACGTTCACTTCAACGACCTCGGCTCCGCATTGCTTGATCAGTTCAACTGCTGCTGCGGAGGTTCCACCCGTTGCCAGCACGTCATCAATGATGAGGACGCGGCTGCCTTCCTTGACGGAATCAGGACGGAGCTCCATACGAGCCTCGCCATACTCGAGAGTGTAGTTCACGCCAATCACAGGACCGGGAAGTTTCCCCGCCTTGCGCACCGTAATCATGCCCACGCCAAGCGCAGTTGCAAGCGGAGCAGCCAGGATGAAGCCCCGCGATTCCAAGCCAGCAATCGCGTCCACGCGCCCACGGTAGTGGTCTGCAAGCGCATCGATAAGGGCCTTGAAAGCATCACCATTCGCAAGCAATGGCGTAATGTCGCGGAAAAGGACACCCGGATCCGGAAAATCTGGAATCTCGCGCAGATTGTCTTTAATAAGCGGTTCAATGCGGCTACGCAGTAGATCTTTACTCATTGCCCTTACTTCCTCTTCTTACGCTTTGGCTGTGCGGCCTGGCCCAGGTGATGACCGGGCTTGAGGTTCGACGTGCGTACGGCCTCGAACGTCGAGTCATTATCTGATGCGTCGGCACCGGCCTTCACTAGCTTATCCCCACGCGCCTCTAGAACGCTCTTGGTGTGGCCACCAATGCGCCCCCGTTTGCCTTCTAGCATTACCAGTACGGCCGGCGCGATGAACACGGAACTGAAAGTACCAACGGTCATGCCCACAAACAGGGCCAGCGAAATATCCGTCAAAGTGCCCGCACCAAGCAGGAACGATCCGAGGAACAGGATGGACCCAACGGGAAGGAGCGCGATGATAGACGTGTTAATCGAACGCACGAGCGTTTGGTTAACCGCCAAGTTTACGAGCTCGCCAAACGTATAGCGGGTCTGCTTTGTAACGTTGCGGGTAAGCTCGCGCACGCGGTCAAACACAACCACGGTGTCGTACAAGGAGTACGCAAGAATCGTGAGGAAACCAATTACCGTAGCCGGCGATACTTCCACCTGGATCAGGCTGAAGAATCCAACCGTTAGGAAAACATCGTGAAGTAGCGCCCAAAGTGCCGATAGAGACATCGTCCAAGAACGGAAGTAGAACGCCATCATGGCACCTACGAGAACTAGGAAGATCACGAGTGACTGCAACGCCTTCTTGGTCACATCCGCGCCCCAAGAGGGGCCGATGTTGGTTGCATCAACGTCACTTTCGGAAATGCCGTAAGCCTGCGCCAACGCTGCTCGAACAGTAGCGGTCTTATCCGCACCGATGGACTGGCTTTGCACGCGCAGTCCATCGGTGCCAAGCTGAGAGACCTTAACCCCTTCGCCTACGCCGTTGGCCTTCATCACGTCGTACGCGAGCTGCTGCTCGGTGGTTTGTACGTGCGCGAGGGCAAACTGAGATCCGCCGCGGAACTCGATTGACGGGTTGAGCCCACGAACCGTGATCAAAAGGATCGATATCAATATCACCACCGCACCCGTGGTGAACCAAATCTTACGGTTCTTAATGAACGGGTAGGATTTCTCTCCCGCATACAGGGCATTGCCCCATGAAGCCATACTCATTGTTACTTCCCCTCCTCTTCACTGGAGGCATCCTGGGCGGTGTCAACCGCTGCCGCCTCGGCTTCCATTTTTGCTGCTTCTTCAGCCTCACGACGTTGCTGTGCAATCGACTTACGCCCCGGCTGATCCGCGGCCTTTACATGCTTTTCATTCCGCTTCGGCTCACGGAAGCGGCCTCGCCCAGCGTAAATCGCGGCAGATTTAGCACCCAGGTGCTCCGGATCAAGACCGGAGAGTTTGTGGCCTCCACCAAAGAACTCAGTGCGAACCAGGAGTTCCATAAGCGGGTGGGTGAACCAAAGGATGATTGCAAGGTCGACGAGGGTGGTTAGCCCCAGAGTGAACGCAAAGCCCTGCACGCCGCCAACTGCCAAGAAATAGAGGACCGCAGCTGCTAGGAGGTTCACGAGGTCAGAGACGATAATCGTGCGCTTTGCACGATCCCAGCCTTCGCTCACTGCTGAAACAAGTGGACGTCCGCTACGCACCTCATCGCGAATACGCTCAAAGTAGACGATGAATGAGTCTGCGGTAATACCAACCGACACGATCAGACCGGCCACGCCAGCCAGGGAGAGCCTGTATCCCATTAGCCATGAAAGCAGCGTAATAAGCGTGTAGACGATCACGCCCGCTGCAATAAGCGAGCCACCTGCAAGTATCGACAAGCCGCGGTACTGCCAGATCAGGTACAGGAGCACGAGTACGAGGCCGATAATGCCGGTTAGGAGGCCGGTGCGCAGGTGGTCCGCGCCAAGCGTTGCGGAGATGCGCTGCTCGGACTCAACCGTGAAGTTAAGCGGGAGCGAACCGAACTGGAGCTGATTAGCCAGAGCACGGGACGAATCAGCAGTGAAGTTGCCTTCAATGAGGGCCGAACCATTTGGAATAACACTGTTCATGCGCGGAGCGGAAATCACGTTTCCGTCCAACACCACGGCAAAGCGGTTACGCGTAGGATCAACCGACTGCAGATCTACCAGACGCTTGGAAACATCCGCGAAGATGTCAGTGCCTTCCTTGTCGAACTGGAGCGAAACAATCCACTTGCCTGTCGATTGACCCTGCTCATTTCGGTTCATGCCCGCAGTTGCAGAAGTCAGGTGAATACCTTCAAGATCGACCGGGCCCAGAATGTACTTCTCGTTGCCTTCTGTGTCGCAGGCAACCAGTGGCTGCGCCGGATCATCAACCGATCCCTTTGCGCGCTGTTCAGGCGCCTTACAGTCCGTGGTAAAGAAAGTATGCAAAACCTGCTCGGTAACCCAGTTCGGATCCGAATTATCCTTCGGCTCAGCTACCGGCTTATCGGAAATCTCGCCATCCTTGTTCGTATCCGCAAGAGTATTAGCAAGTTCCTCCGGTGTCAGCTGCGACAAATCCGGGCCTTCAGTAGCGGTGGGCTCAGGCTGTTCCTCCGTGGGCTCAGTTTCTGAGGGCTGCGCGCTGGGGTCGGTCACGTTCTGATCCGTGCCCTCCCCCGATGTGGCGTTCTTGTACTTCTCCGGGTCAACAACCGCCGGATCACCCGCAGCGAGCACCGGACGGAACCTCATGACTGCAGACGAGCGCACGAGGTTCAAAGTCTCCTCGCTAGGCTCACCCGGCAGCGCCACAACGATGTTGCGCCCCGCCTGGCTCGTGATCTCAGCCTCAGCAACGCCGGACGCGTCAATACGCTTGCGAATGATCTCGATGGCCTGGTCCAGATCCTCCTGGGCAACCGTGACATCCTTAACGTCCTCACCCTCTTGCGGGGTAGGCGTCAAGATCAGCTGCGTACCACCTTGCAAATCGAGTGCAAGGCCGGGCACCATGCTCGCACTACCGCGGGCAGACCCAATTCCGAGCGTTACTAATGCAATTATTATGAGGATCCCAAGGCTCATCAACTTGCGCCCGGGTCTACTCGCTTTCTTAGCCACTTTGGTTCCTTGTTATTGTCTTGCGCCTAAAACTGGCACCTAGTTTTCTTCGCGAGGCTTATCCGACTTAGTGAAGGAGTCGTCCCAAATGTCCTCTGCGTCTTCTTCGCGGCCGTCCGGCTCCTGCATCGCAGCTTCTGGCGAAGCCTCTTGCTCAGGCTCTACTACGGTATCTTCTTCAGGCCGTGCCGAGATCTCTTCCGCCTCGTCTACGTTTTCATCATCACCCGCAAGAGCGGACTCAAACGGAGGCTCAGCTGCCATAGCGATAGCGCGACGGTCCCAATAGGTTTCGTCACCGCTCGGCGACTGCAGAATGTATACGTCACCATCAATGTCTGACACGATGCCGTAGTACCCAGAAGCGGTACGAACCCAAGAGCCAATGCCAATTTCGTCGTGCATCTTCTCGAGCTGCTCCTGCTGCTTCTTTCTTGCACGCGAAGACATAAACATCATCACAGCGAGCATGATGAAAATGATGATAATGAATTCCAAGGGTCGACTCCTAAATATCGTTTGCGTCCTAGGTGATTCTATTGTTAATGCAAGCCAAATGCACCCTTCTGATACCCATAAAGAGTTCGCGTTTGGTCACATTCGCGCCTTTAACCGTCGAATAATGTTCCCGGCTCCGGCGGTGTAAGCCCCATGTGGTTCCAAGCCTGAGCTGTTGCCGCTCTTCCTCGCGCGGTGCGAATCATGAAACCTTCCCGAACCAGGTAGGGCTCCGCCACGGTTTCAACAGTTTCCGGCTCTTCTCCAACCGTAACCGCCAGCGTTGCAAGCCCCACCGGACCGCCCCCAAACCGACGTACCAACGCCTCCAACACGGCGCGGTCCAGCCTGTCCAAACCTTGCGGATCAACTTCGAACAGTTCCAGGGCCGCCCTCGTGGATTCAAGATCAATATGCCCATCGCCGTGCACCTGTGAATAGTCGAGCACGCGGCGCAGCAACCTATTCGCGATGCGCGGTGTTCCCCTAGATCTGCGCGCGATCTCCGCACCCGCCCGTTCATCCAAGCGTGCACCAAGCAGGTTAGCCGAGCGTTTTACCACAAGTTCGAGTTCAGCTGCCTCGTAGTACTCCAGGTGTGCGGTGAAACCAAAACGATCACGCAGCGGCGCGGGAAGCAATCCGGACCTGGTGGTTGCTCCCACCACGGTGAATGGCGGAAGGGTGAGCGGAATTGACGTGGCCCCCGGGCCCTTGCCCACGATAATGTCTACGCGAAAATCCTCCATTGCCAGATAGAGCATCTCTTCTGCGGTACGGGCAAGGCGGTGAATCTCGTCGATGAACAAGATATCGCCCTCCTGCAATCCGGACAGGATCGAGGCGAGGTCCCCAGCATGCTGAATCGCAGGTCCAGAGGTGAGCCGCAGCGAAGAGTTCATCTCGTTGGCCACAATCATCGCAAGCGTCGTCTTACCAAGTCCGGGAGGGCCGGCCAACAAGATGTGATCGGGGGTCGTGTTGCGGTGATGCGCAGCGGAAAGCACCAGATCAAGCTGAGCGCGAACCGTTTGCTGGCCAATGAAATCTTCAAGCTGCTTTGGGCGTAAAGCCGCCTCTGCCGCGCGCTCAATATCGCCCGCGTCCGCGCCCACTATACGATCAGCTTTCTCATCCACGGTTACCTCCCAGGTTTACCAGCGCGGCACGCAACATGTCTGAAGCATTCAGACCGCTACCCGCAAACTGATCTACAGCAGCCTGAGCCTGCTGCTTTTGCCATCCCAAACTCTGTAGCGCAGCAATGACCTCATCAGCAACCTCATCAGCTACCGGCTGTGGTTCCAAAGTGAGCCCCTTCGCCGGCCCGAGCTTGTCACCAATCTCCAAAATCATGCGCTGCGCGGACTTCTTACCGATGCCTGGAATCTTCTGCAACATCTTCTCATCTGCCGCGGCCAAAGCACCTCGCAATTCATCTGGCGTATACACGTTCAGTGCAGCAAGTGCAGTCTTCGGGCCAATACCCGAAACCCCTTGCAAAATATCGAACGCCTCAGACTCATCTTCAAGGAGGAATCCAAAAAGGGTCAGCGAATCCTCACGGACCACCAGATTCGTATAGACATCCACGTCTTCGCCATGACGCATTTCAAGTAGCGAGCGTCCGGGCATGTACACTCGCATACCGAACGCCCCTGCCTTAATCACGGCAAAATCCGGGCCGATCGACGCTACTTGCCCGCTTAGCGAAGAGATCATTGTGCTCCTTTAGTCCTGCAACAACCCTAACGCTTACCCTGGACACGCGGATCAACTGCACCCTTACGGCGCGTTGCCGCGATCGCATTTGCCCACTGCTGCTGAGCGGCAGTCATCTTGCCTCGAGCAGACACTCCACCGGACAGCGACACATTAATATCGCCATCCTGACCTGCGCCCTGCAGCCCCGTGCCGCGCCACGCGTGGCAGATTGCAATTGCGAGTGCGTCCGCCGCATCGGCCGGCTTAGGCACCTTTTGTAATCCAAGCACGCGCGCAACCATATGCTGTACCTGCGCCTTGCCGGCAGTGCCCGAACCCGTGACTGCCGCTTTCACCTCTGATGGTGTATGAATCGCGAGTGGCAACCCTGCCCTACCTGCACACAGCATCGCCACACCCATAACCTGCATCGTTGTAGTTACCGACTGGAGGTTATCCTGGGCAAAAACGCGTTCAATCGCCATGACCTCGGGCTCGTGAGCTTTTATTGCGAGGTCTATTTCATCCCCAATTTTTGCAAGCCGAAAATGTGTGGCCAAAGACTGCGAGCTACGGGCCACCCCAACATGAACGAGGCTGGTACGACGCGCGGCATCGACGTCAACAACGCCGATGCCGCAACGGGTCAAACCCGGATCAATACCGAGTACGCGCACTACTCTTCCTCTTGGAATTCCTTTAGCACTTCGTCGGAAGCAGTGAAGTTCGTGTAGATATCTTGTACGTCATCAGACTCTTCTAAAGCATCAATCATGTTCATGATCTTGCGCACGCCTTCAGCTTCCAGCTCCACCTTGGTAGAAGGTACAAAACCAACCTCTGCCGAGTTGTAGTCAATGCCCTCCTCCTGCAAAGCGGTACGGACGGCCACCAAATCATTTGGCTGGCACAAGATGTGGAATTCATCGCCCTGAACCTCTACCTCTTCAGCGCCGGCATCAAGCACGGCCATGAGGATCGAGTCTTCATCCGTATCGCCCTGGTTAGGCACCTCAATAATGCCCTTACGAGCAAACAGGTACGAAACCGAACCCGGATCGGCAAGCGAGCCACCCGAACGCGTGAAAGCAACACGCACATCTGACGCGGCGCGGTTGCGGTTATCGGTCAAGCACTCAACTAGAACCGCGACGCCATTGGGACCATAACCTTCGTACATGATGGTTTCCCAGTCAGCGCCACCGCTTTCTTCACCCGAACCGCGCTTGCGCGCGCGTTCAATGTTGTCGTTGGGAACCGAGTTCTTCTTTGCCTTTTGAATAGCATCGTAAAGGGTTGGGTTAGCATCCGGATCGCCACCACCCGTGCGAGCCGCTACCTCAATGTTCTTTACAAGACGAGCAAAAAGCTTGCCGCGCTTCGCGTCAATTGCAGCCTTCTTGTGCTTGGTAGTCGCCCACTTTGAATGCCCTGACATGAAGAACCTCCCAAAACTGTTTTAACCGCTTAGTTACGTTTTATTGTACTCATCGATTTTAACGCAAGAATGCGTGCCTTCGTTATCTCGCCATTTCACCAGCAAGTGAGGCAACTGGCTGGGGAAAATATTCTCTTTTTCTCCTAGCTCCATCAGCTCGTCCACATCGAACCAGCGCATTTCATCCAGCAGGTTGCGCTCGTCATTACTCCAATGCGAATAGTCCAGCTCCACCGCGGCCACACGCGCTATGAAGAACTGTTCGATCTGCCGGCGCGTGCGGTCAGCGAAGAACATTTTCGCATCCCTGCAAATGACCGGGCCTTCCAGATCACGCGCATCCAACTTGATGCCCGTTTCCTCAAAACACTCGCGCACCGCCGCTTCGCGATGGCTCTCCCCCGCTTCTAAGCCGCCGCCCACCGTGAACCACCAAGAGTGATCCAAATCATTGGCGTCATGGCCGTGTACAAGTAGCACGCGGTCCGCCTCGTCAATCAAAATGACTCGCGCCGCATGTCGAGTGGGCAATCCATCCTCACCAATCGGCCATTCGTACTCTTTTTCAAGCACGAGGAACCTCATCGTCAAAGTCAAACGGTTCAGGCATAGGTGCTCGTCCAGCCAGGCGGAACATCCGCACGTCCGGCTGTGAACGTAGTCTTACCACCTGCGCTACCTGCTGATTATAGAAGCGCCTTGCCGCGCGTAGTTCGAAGCCATTGGTGCGCAGTTCTTGGGCAACCTGCGGATTCTCGCGCTCAATCTGGTCCCAAGCTCGCACGAGCCAAGCAGAAATACCGGACTCGCCTGCCCCCGCGTGCCCGCTTTGCTCAGCAGGCGCGCCTGACAGCAACTGTTCTAACTCTTCGGCTTCAAAACCCGCCCCAAAAGAACCATCATTCAAAGCAGTTCTAAGGATTTGGCGGCGGGTCTTCAAATGGTTGAACATGACCACGCGAGCCTGCTCCACCTGCCTATGCAAGCGGTCTACACGCCGCGCTCGCGAAACCAGCCACATCCCCACCAGCACAAGCAGAAGGAGAACTAAAGCCAAAACCTTTACTCCCACAACTAATCCCTTCTGCTGGCAAAATACTGGCGCAACGAATCTATCAGCGTATCCGTGTTCTCTACCTCCACACTGGCGCTGCCGACCACGGTGGCATATACCGCGAGGATCTTGTCCGTCACCACACCCCAGTCGTACATCTTCGACGCCTCGTGCCCCGTTGCGGCCAACCGGGCAGCCTCTTCGGGGCGGGCGAGGACATCGTTAATAACCCGCGCTAAATCGGCCGAGTCAGCCGAGGTGAATAGGCGCCCCAGAGCACCCCCGTTTAGCACCAGGCGGAAAGCCTCAATATCTGAAGCGATCACCAGCGTTCCAGCCGACATCGCTTCAACCAGGACGATCCCGAAGGATTCTCCTCCAGTTTGTGGTGCGATATAGGCGGTTGCCCCGTGATAGAGCGAGTTGCGAGTCTGTGGATCCACGTCGCCTGCAAACTCGACGTTGTCCGGGTACTTCTCCATCAGCTCGCGAACCGGCGTATCATCGCCGCGCCCGGCAATGATAAAGCGAACATTCGGATGCCGGGCCACAACCTCATCTATTGCGCCGGCTAGCACGTGCAATCCCTTGCGCGGCTCATCGATGCGTCCAATCCAAAATAATGTCGGGCGCTCCAGCGTGCCCTTCCACTTTTCAATATCGGGAGCAGTGGCAAACGGCTCGCGATAAACCCCGTTGGGAATGATGACCGCGTCACCGCCCTGGTGTTCGATGAGGGTTCTACGCGCCTCGTTGGACACCGCGATTCGTCCGCTAATGCGATCGAGTAGAGGCCGTAGAACCGGGACGGCGAGCTTCAACGACCTCGATTTCACCATTGAGGTGTGGAACGTGGCAACGATAGGGCTTTTGGAACTTGCCAAGGCAATCAGCGAGATTGAGGGGGCCAGAGGCTCATGAATATGCACAACATCGAATTTGCCTTCTTCAAGCCACGCTTTTGTTTCACTCACCGCCTTGGGGCTAAGGGACAACTGGGCAACCGAACCGTTGTAAGGCACCGAGTAAGACCCCGACACCTTGCAAACAAAATCGGGAACATCGGCCTTTTCAACCGGCGCGAGCACACTTACCTCATGCCCGCGACGAATAAGCTCAGTTGCAAGATCATTCACGTGATATTGCACTCCACCTGGCGAATCAAACGAGTACGGGCAAACAATCCCGATCTTCACTGCGTGTCCTCCCTCTTGGCGCGTTCCCTAGCGCGAGCGAGGCGCGCTGGATCTAGATCCTCTACAAACAGCGGTTGCATCATGTGCCAGTCCGTAAGGTTCGTTCTAATGAGCGGCACAATAGCATCCACCCAACGCTGCGTATCAGCCGGGACGTCGCCGGTTACCTCTACCTGCCTGGCGTGCAGGTGATAGGTTGGCTCGCGGCCCGGCAAACGGCTCATGTGAAGGGAAAACAGCGGAGCGCCCAACTGGCTAGCAAGAGCGGCCGGCCCAGCCGCAACCAGCGCCCTGTGGCCGCCAAAGTCCACTTCAATGCCGCTACCTGAAATATCGCGATCGGCAAGCAACGGAACTATCACATGCCTGCCACGCACGTATTCGCGTAGCTGCTCGAACACACCCCTTTTTGCAGGGAACACCTTCATGCCAAGCGCTGCGCGGCTTTCCACGAAGTAGTCGAATAACTCCGGCGGTTCGAGGGCCTCTGCAACCGTAACGACGGGGGCAAGATGAAACGAGGCGAAGGCCGCAGCTAGATCCCAGTTTCCCCCGTGGGTCATCGCGATAACGATAGGGCCGTCCTCTTGAGCAACCGCCTGGCACAGATCGTAGTCAACAGACACACTTCGTGTAATCCGCGCTTTGCTCCACCCGGGCAGCGAAGGAGACTGGGCGAACATTTCAAAATAGGATGCAAACGCCGCGCGTATATGCGCGCTATCCAACGGTTTGTCGCTAAGGCGCTGATGGTTTGCAATCAGTTGCGTCTTGGACTTGGAGTTAAATAACGAGGCTACAACGCCGCCGCCTCGACCAAGGCCCGCTGCTACTCGCGGGTTCACGTGTCCAAGCGCCTTAAAAGTTGTAACGAGGCCGTGGCTCACTTACCGCTCAGCTCCCGCTTCGCAGCGAAAATGCGCTGTGCCACCGTAAAGAGTGAAGCAAAGGCAACCCAGGAAAGGGCGATCACCATGACCCAAAGCGGCAGACCCAAGCCAACCAGGAACGCGCCCACAAGCCCAACAATTAACCTGTCCGTACGTTCGGCGATCCCCACCTTGGCTTGCGCCCCCACGGCCTCGGCCCGCGCTCGAGCATATGAAACCGTCACCGCACCAATCATTGAGATGAGGCCAGCTATGAACGCCCAAGTTCTCTCCAAGGAAGGAGCAAACTGCGTAGCGATCGCAAAAGTGAGGGACCCAAACACGGCACCATCACTGAGCCGGTCAAGAGTGGAATCGAGGAAGGCCCCATAGGTAGATGCGCCACCGGTCAGCCGCGCTAGAGTCCCATCAAGCGAGTCTGCGAATAGGATCACTGCCAGCACAATTGGCCCGATTATCCATTGTCCCGTTCCTAAAAGGCCTACCGCGGTCGCGATAGATAGGACCGTACCCACTACCGTCACTTGGTTCGGTGTGATGCCAAGGCGAGCAAGCACTTTGGCTGGCGCGGTGAAAACCTGCTTCACCAGTCCTCTGCCGTGATTTCCGAGCACTACACACGCTCCCAGTTTTCAACCAGAATCTGCCGCGCGTCCTCAATCAACTGCGGCACGGCCTTGGTCTGGCCAATCACGGGCAAGAAGTTCGCATCCCCCTTATAACGAGGTACAACGTGCTGATGCAGGTGCGCCGCAATACCTGCGCCCGCTACCTCGCCCTGATTCATTCCCAGGTTGAAACCCTGCGCACCCACGGCCTTGGTGAGTACCTCCATCGCGCGCACGGTTAGCTCCGCAATCTCGCCTCGCTCTTCCACGCTGATGTCCGGATACAGC
This sequence comes from Actinomyces urinae, assembly GCF_900119695.1. Lineage (GTDB taxonomy): Bacteria > Actinomycetota > Actinomycetes > Actinomycetales > Actinomycetaceae > Gleimia > Gleimia urinae. The sequence goes on along the minus strand of NZ_LT632547.1, from coordinate 185,387 downwards.
GAAATATGCCGATAGGGGCACACCAGTAGGTGGCCAGAGTTATATGGAAATAGATTCATGAGGACGAAAGCATGCTCGCCTCGATGAACAATCAGCCCTTCTTCATCACTAAGCGAAGGTGCGCGGCAGAACGGACAGTCACAGCTGCTGGGCGTTGCCGGCTTTTCTTCACCCTCAACATACGCCATGCGGTGCGGCGTCCACAGACGCTGGAATGCGTCCGGGACCCCCGCAAACTGAAGTGAGCTTTCGACCTCCATCAGTTATTTCGCCGTTCCTTCACAGCTGTAACGATGCGTGCCACTGCCTCGTCAACGGGCACGTTGTTATCTTGTGAACCGTCCCTGAAGCGGAACGAGACCGCGCTGGCTTCGACGTCCTCGCCGCCCGCAATCAGGGTGAACGGAATCTTGTCCTTCGACGCATTGCGGATCTTCTTACCGAAACGGTCATCCGACTTGTCCACTTCTACGCGAATGCCTTGCGCACGAAGCTTGCCCGCCACTTCCTCCAAATAGTCCGTGAAGACGTCGGCGACCGGAATCGCGCGAACCTGGACGGGGGCGAGCCACGCCGGGAAAGCACCCGCGTAGTGTTCGGTGAGGACAGCAAAGAAACGCTCGATGGAGCCAAACAGAGCGCGGTGAATCATCACCGGACGTTTGAGCGTGCCATCAGCCGCAGTGTATTCAAGCTCGAAACGCTCAGGCAGGTTGAAGTCCAACTGGATCGTGGACATTTGCCAGGTGCGCCCGATAGCGTCCTTAGCCTGCACCGAAATCTTCGGACCGTAGAATGCTGCTCCGCCCGGATCTGGAACCAGGTCCAAGCCCGAAGCGGTAGCCACCTCTTCGAGCGTGCGAGTTGCCTCTTCCCACGTCGCATCATCGCCCACAAACTTGTGCGGATCCTTCGTGGACAGCTCCAGATAAAAATCATCGAGGCCGTAATCGCGAAGCAAGTCCAGTACGAACTCAAGGAGGCCGGTTAGCTCATCTTTCATCTGTTCACGCGTGCAGTAGATATGCGCATCATCCTGGGTAAACCCGCGTCCGCGAGCGAGGCCATGCACCACGCCCGACTTCTCGTAACGGTAAACCGTACCGAACTCGAACAGTCGCAGCGGGAGATCGCGGTAAGAACGCCCCTTCGACGCGAAAATCAGATTGTGCATAGGGCAGTTCATTGGCTTCAGGTAATAATCCTGCCCCTCCTTCACAACCTTTCCGGTCTCTTCATCAACAACCTCGTCCAGGTGCATCGCCGGGTACATACCGTCCTTGTACCAGCTCAGGTGGCCCGACTTCTCAAAAAGCGCACCCTTAGTGATATGGGGCGTGTACACGAAGTCATAGCCGGCCTCAATATGACGCCTGCGCGAGTACTCCTCCATCTCCATACGGACAATGCCGCCCTTCGGGTGGAACACTGCCAAACCGGACCCAACCTCGTCCGGGAATGAGAACAGGTCAAGCTCGTTGCCCAGCTTGCGGTGATCGCGCCTTTCAGCTTCCTCAAGACGGGTGATGTAAGCCGTCAGTTCATCCTTCGATGGCCACGCAGTGCCGTAAATGCGCTGTAACTGGTCGTTAGCCTGGTTACCCAACCAGTATGCGGCCGAAGTCTTCATCAACTTAAAGCCATTCCCGATCAGCTTCGTATTAGGAATGTGCGGACCGCGACAAAGATCGGTCCAAACCGTCTCGTCCTTGCGATTGCGGTTGTCGTACATCGTGAGCTCGCTGCCCCCGACCTCAACAGAAGCGCCTTCGGCGTCCGTATTCCCCTTTGATGAGATGAGGTGAAGCTTATACGGCTGATCGGCCAGCTCGGCCTCGGCCTCTTTGGCAGACACGACGCGGCGGCGGAAAACCTGCCCCTCCTTCACGATGCGCTTCATACGCTTCTCGATCTCTTTGAGATCCTCGGGGGTGAACGGGTCTACGTTGCCGAAATCGTAGTAGAAACCATCCTTGACCGGAGGACCGATGCCCAAGTTAACCTGCGGGTTGATATCTTGCACTGCCTGTGCCATTACGTGCGTACACGAGTGACGCAGGATGGCCAAACCTTCATCAGAGCTGATATCAATGCCTTCGACGGTGGCACCCTCAGGGATCTCCAGGTACAGATCCTTAGCCTCGCCGTTTACTCGCATCGCGATAATCATGCGCTGATCCTTGAAGAACTCCGTACCGGTGGTACCCGCTTCAATAGCGACTTCTTCACCATCAATTTGCGCCCTGATTTCGGCCACGAGAACTCCTAATAATCTTCTCAACAAACTACTAGTTGTTATCGTACCGCGCTCGCACGGTCCAGTGTAAAAGGTAGCGGGCTATCGAACCTTGTTGAGGAGCTTTTCACCCAGGGCTCGCGCACCCGTATAGGCGCGTTTACCCTGCTTGGCGATGCGCAACCCATCGAAGAGGACCGGGTGCACGGGAAGGTCCCACGCACCGTCGACCTCGATTGCAGCCGCGGCGAAGCGCCGCTTATAGATCCCGAGCTCATACAGTTCTGGGAACCTTGTAGAATCCACGCCCATGAGGTCGAGGCTAACTATGCCTTCTTTACCCAACTCCATTGTTGTCCAGCAATCCAAGTACTCGCTGGCCAGCACCTCTCTACCCGCGCTAGAGTGCGCCCCGTAGTAGGCTGCGGCTTCACCATCATTCATAACGATCATTACCCAAGCAACTATGGCGCCCTCGTAGCGAACCCCGTACAGACGCGCGTGATTCGGGCGAAGCGCATCCAGCATGTTCCAGTACACACTTATCGGGTGGATCGAGAAACCATTGCGATTCGCCGTCTCTGCAATGACAGCGTAAATCTCGTTGAAAGCTTCACGATCAATGTCGGTAAGGTCAACGGCCTGCGCCCCTCCCTCCTGCGCGCGTTTGAACGAGCGACGCATGGAGCGACGTCCATCCTTCGGCATTGCGGCAAGCATCTTTTCCATGTCGCCACCACACGTGTCGATCAATACCGTCCTGTCATACGACATCGTATTGATCAGCTCTTTCAGATCCGGAGCCGAATACCTCGCATGCAGGCGCACGAACGCAACCTTTGGGTCGCGTTTCCTCACTTCTGAGACAAGTGCCTCGCGGAACGCAGCCTCGTTGTCAGGCGACTGCGAACGCAACCAGACGGGGCCCTTCTTTGCCCACAGGAACTTCACGCCGCGAATGTCATGTTCGGTTAGCGAGATTAGTGCGATAGTCCGCCCGGACTTTACAAACTCATACCGACCAAAAACCCTGCGGCCAACCCGCGTCTCGAAATCGTCCCATGCGTCAGATTGTTCGACTGGAAGAGGCTTCACGCCAGCTGCCTTAACTTTCATTTCTTCAGCCGAGATGCGAATCAACTCAAAAGTCATGGAACTCCCCGTCGTCAGATGCTTTAACAATGCTACATGTTAAACCGGTTTGGAATAGCCCGTAGCAATACGGCGAGGAGGAAAAAGCACTGGTGGGCGATACTGGGTTCGAACCAGTGACCTCTTCCGTGTGAAGGAAGCGCGCTACCACTGCGCCAATCGCCCGAGGTGGGTACCGGATTCGAACCGGTGTATACGGCTTTGCAGGCCGCTGCCTAACCACTCGGCCAACCCACCAAAGTTGGATTACCAGCGACCTGGCCCCAACAGAGCGGATGACGGGACTCGAACCCGCGACCCTCACCTTGGCAAGGTGATGCTCTACCAACTGAGCCACATCCGCGTACTGGACACACCATTTAGCGTGTTGCTGTTTGGTGCATGCGATACTTTACGCGATTTATTTCAGTAGAACAAATCCGCGCAACAAGCCTAGGCCTCAACGATCAAAGACTTTAGAGAATTCAGCTTTGTGGGACTCTCTTCTTCATCAAATTTCTTCAGCACTTCATTGATTGGTGTCTCGTCCTTACCGGGGCGGGCTGCCAGTAGTGCCCACAAAATGCATGCCAGGTCGATGATTTCCTGCATGAACGCACCAACTACGGCGGGCATCACGCCGGTTGCGCCAATCAGCATGAGGATTACCGATAGGCCCACGCCAATACCAATCGCTTGCATGGCAACCCTCATTGTTCGCTTACCGATGGTGACAGACCTTGCGGCACGGTAAATGTCGTCTAGCATCACAACCACATCAGCAGACTCAGAAGCTGCGGATGAGCCTCGCGCTCCCATCGCGATGCCAACATTTGCAACTGCCAGGACGGGAGCATCATTAACGCCATCGCCTACCGCCACAACCGGGTGTTTAGCCGATTTCACTGCGTCAACTTTTTGCTTGGGCAGTAGTGAGTAGCGGACCTCGTCAATACCAACCATGTTGGCAATAGATTTCGCAGTTTCCTCGCCATCTCCGGTGATCATCATGACGTGCTCTACACCAAAGTCTTTGAAAGCTGCAACCGTGGTGGCCGCGTCTGGACGCACCTTATCTTCCAGGCTGAACGCGCCCGCCCACTTACCATCTACGCGCGCGTGGACCAGAATCTGCCCAGAATGGAGCTTCACGCGCTTGATGCCATCGCTTAGCCACGAACCGGAGCCAACCTCTACCTTGTGACCAAGGACCTCGCCGGTAACACCCTTGCCGGTTGTCTCGGTAACGTTTTGCGCTAAAGGCATCTGAATGTCCAGCTGGTTTGCAGCCGCCACAATCGCGGAGGCAAGGACGTGCGCAGAGTAGCTTTCAACGGCAGCAACCATGGCGAATAGTTCCGCCCCGTCAACGCCCTCCGCCACGTGAATATGGGAGAGCTGTGGGTCACCAAAAGTAAGCGTACCTGTCTTATCCATTGCAACCGTGTTGATTTTTGAAAGACGCTCGAGTGTTCCCGAGTCTTTGATAATGATGCCTTCCTTCGCCGAACGGTTCATGCCGCCCAGGAATGCAACAGGCGCCGCAATGAGCAGCGGGCACGGCGTTGCTACAACGAGCACCTCAGCGATGCGAACCATGTCGCCCGAAATCCAGTAGGCGATGCCCGCAATGATGAACGCGAACACGGTGAATGGAACCGCAACCTTATCCGCCAGGCGCACCGCCGGAGCCTGAGAATCCTGTGCTTGTCGAACCAGCTCAATGATCTTCTGATACTGGGACTGTGCCGCAACCGCTGTAGCGCTCATGATAATCGCGTCCGCACCGTTAACGCCGCCAGAAAGCAGCTCATCTCCCTTGTGGTGTTCCACCGGAAGAGGCTCTCCAGTCAGCGAGGATTCCTCAGTCAGAGCAAAATCTGACTCCAATACGCCATCCACCGGCACCACTTCGCCTGGCCGCACAAGCAGGCGAGCACCGAGTTCAATCTCTTCGATCGGTACGTCCTTTGGCACCCCGGCGTCATCCAATATATGGGCGACGGTGGGCGCGCCCTCCAAGAGACCCGTTAGCTGCGACTTCGCTCTATTGCCAGCGAAGTCTTCCAACGCTTCGCCGCCCGAAAGCATGAGGCAAACGATTAGGGCGGCCCAATACTCGCCCACCAAAACCGTCGAGACTATCGCAGTTATGGCAAGAAGGTCCACGCCCCACGCACCTGACATGATTTCCGTCACCATGTCCCACGCGAGGATCAGGGCCATCACAAGAGCGAATGCCGAAACGTACCAGCGCACCCAGCCCACATTGCCGAGCTCAAGAAGGCCGGCCGTTACACCAACAAAGAGCGTTGCACCAACTTGCGGGTACGACTTGAAGAACTTGAAAACAGAACGCATAGCCACATTGTCATATACGAAAACTCGGTTTTCCAGCATGAGTAGGCTGTCCTAACTACCATGGAAGCCCTCTAGAAACAGCGGGTTCTGTAATTAAATCGGGTGCCTGGTAGATACCAGACACCCGATTTAATTCGCGCGGCTGTTAGTCACGCCGCATGCATACCGTTACCGTGCGTTCTTCTTACGAACGACAGTGAGTACCGCTCCTGCTGCGAACAGAATTACCGCAGCGGGCCACAGGGGTGCTACACCGGTCTTTGGCAGATGCGGAGTAGGCGGCTGCGTAGTCGGAGTAGTTGGCTCCGTGCTCGGCTCGGTGCTCGGCTCCGTAGTTGGCTCCGTGCTCGGCTCCGTGGTTGGAGGAGGCGGAGTCTTGTAGTTCTTGACGTTAACGTCTACGGGAACCACCACAGGATTGCCCTCATCGTCCTGTTCTGTCTGCAATGGAACCTCAAATGGAATGTATTCATTCAAGATCTCATAATCCTTCGGGGCACCAATTTCGCGAGCGAAGTAATTGCCCGGCTCCAGGGCAGGTTCCCCTTCGGGCGCAAACGTACCATCTGCTCCAGTGGTAAACGAACCATCTGCGTTAAAGCCTTCTAGCACAACCTTACGAACCAGCTTGCTCTCGCAGTTGGCCGGGGTGGTATTGAGCATCTCCTGCAGTTCACTCGGTGAGGACGGGGTACGCACCGGGCATACGGTGATCTCTTCCGTGTTGGTCAAATCTGGCTCAACACCACAAGGGGATGGTTTATCGTTGACCAGCTGATACAGCTCAAAGTGTGCACCTGCCAGAGCACTGCCGTCCCCGTCCTGCTTAGAGAGCTTGAACGTGCCAGGATTCTTCTTGTAGGTGAAATACATGTGCTGCGTCTCTACGCCCGGCGTCTTGTGATACGACAGCTCGAAGTTTGGCGCCTTTACGCGCACGTAGTTAGGCATATCCATACGCCCGTCTTCAAGGATCGGCAGGTCGTTGTCAACGTAGGTATAACCAGGGATCTCCTTCTTCACCGAATCAAATGTCGGCTTGTAAGGAATGTTCTTATCCCCGTGAGGGAAGAACTTTTGCGATTCATCGTCCCAATTCATCAGTCTCAAACCCGAAAGCGACGTCCAGTTTCCTGGTTGCCCTACGTAGAACTCGTACGGGTAACGCGCTAGTGCATAACTGCCAGAGCCATCTTGGAACGTAACCTCTCCAGGATTCTCCACTACCCCAGCTAGCTCGGGGTAGATGTCGGTGATGCTCTGCTGCGCCATCACAGGCTCCAGCAATTGATCTTCCAGACATGTGATGGTGGTGTAAGTCGATCCCTCGATCGGGCCGGACCAGAATGACTGGCGTCGATTCGGAATCTTTGCCTCTTCGTCGACATTCTGTACCGCACGGTATTCAGAATCAAGAACATAGCGATAGTCGGCGTAGGCTGGAATGCTCACGTACAGGCCGTTTGCCTTTGCGCCAATCGATCCACCTTGAGTGTCACCGGTTGAACCGGTGCCAATGGACATACCCGCCTGATCACCATCAGCGGGCAGGTACGCGTCCCACTGGAAGGTGTGTACTTCGTCATTGTAAAACTCGTCGTCAAAAACGACGTGTATCGGCTTAAAGAAATCGGTCACCTTGTCATTGAAATGCTTCCAAGAGCCATCCGCATTCTTCTCGACTACCTGCTCTTGATTAGACGGGTCATACTTATCCGCGGGCACCAGCTCGCCATCGAGTTTGAAGTTTTCAACTGGCTTCCAGGTGTACGGATCGTTATCGCTTCTTCTGGTGTACTGCCACGTCACGCCAAAGCGGAAATTAAGCGTCGGAGCCATGTCTGGGTCAACAGTGTCGAATTTAAACTTCATGGTAGTACGCACGCCATCACATGGATTAAGTTTCGCTTTGAAACCGAAGTGTGAAAGCGGTGTAACTTCGTTCTCATCGGACCTGATGCAGCCATCTCCCGGGTCGCCCTGTTTCCAATCCGGATCAACCTGGCCGTGGATCCACTCAAAGCTCAGGTCGTAGTCAGGGAACGGTCTTTCAGCTGCCTGTGCGGGAGCAGAAGAAATGGTATTAAAAACCAAAAGCGTAACGAATAGCAACGCACTCAGAGCCAGTGCGAGCCCTCGTTTTAAGACTAATATTCTTGAATCGGTCAAGGTCTTCCCCTTCAAAGTGCTGCAGGCAGATTCTAACTAGCTCAGGAACAAGAAAGTGCCCGGGTACGGATGGGTACAATAGGACTATATGCCTACACAGGCAGAAAACAAAGTAAAACGACGAAAGCGGCTCCTTCGAGCCGCTTGGTGGTGGGCGATACTGGGATCGAACCAGTGACCCCTTCCGTGTCGAGGAAGTGCGCTACCGCTGCGCCAATCGCCCGAGCGGATGACGGGACTCGAACCCGCGACCCTCACCTTGGCAAGGTGATGCTCTACCAACTGAGCCACATCCGCGTAAGTGTCCTTTAATGAACATCGACAAGCTTAACGGACATTCTAGATTTTGGCAAAACCAACACAGCCGCGCCCCAAAACGCCTATATCGTGCGGATTACTCGCGCAAAACTCACGCGGATGCAAAGATAGGAACGGTGATCTTAGTTACGTCATCTTTCAACATTTGGCTCTCCTGTCTGGGCCTGATCGCGCTCATATCGGCATTTCTCATGGCGCGTGCCTGGCGCAAACACCGAAAGAGCAAAAAACCAAACCATGTCGCGACAGTTGTTCAGAGCATGGATGTGCTATCCCATGAAATACGAACGCCTCTTTCACTCATCAAAGGAGCCGCTGAGCTCCTTGAATCGGCCGGCCCCCTTACCGAAGAACAACAACAGTTCACCAAAACCATTCAAGCCAATGCCGAACATGCCATCACCACCGCCGAAGACTTCCTAACCCTTGCCAAACTAGACGCAGGCGAAGGACGCCTTGCCCTCCAAAACTTCGACCTGCGTGAGCTCACCCGCGACACGGCCCGAGAGATGCGCTCAATACACGACTTCCCTATCCTCCTAACGGACTCTGGCGAACCGCTTCCCATCACCGCTGATCCTGCCCTAATAAAACACGTGTTGTGGAACCTCATAAATAACGCTGTGCGCCACGCCGGATCCGACAGTCAAATCCTCGTACACACCTACCCCAGCTCAAACAACAGATGCATCGAAGTACGCGACCTCGGCTCCGGAATCAACCCCAGCAAAAGAGACTCGCTCTTCGTTCCGTTCCAGCAACTCGGAGCGAATGGGCACACACCCGCCGGGCAGGGCGCCGGCCTCGGCCTCGCAATCGTCGATAGAATCGTTGCACTTCACAGCGGAGAAGTGCTCGTAGACAGCCTGTGGGGACGCGGAACCTCCATTCACGTCCTCCTGCCAAACACTCCAACGCAACCGGTTAGGAAGCGCAAATGAAACACCTTGCACTCGTTGTCGACGATGAGAGACAAATGACAGAAATCGTCAGCTTCGCCCTCGAAACAGTCGGGTTTGACACAATCACCGCACCCGACGGTGCTCGCGCCTGGCAACTCTTCCAAACCCGGCCGGTTAACCTTGTGATTCTCGATCTCATGCTGCCCGATATATCCGGAGCGACCCTCGCCAAACGCATTAGAGCTAACTCGGATGTGCCCATCATCATGCTCACAGCGCTTGGGGATACCGAGCAACGCGTTGCCGGCCTTGAGGCGGGAGCCGACGACTACATTGCGAAACCATTTTCTCCCCAAGAACTAATCCTTCGTGCCAAGGCAATCGTTCGCCGCGCCGCTCCCACACCCGCTGAGCCCGTTACGAATGTCGGACCGGTAATGATCAAAATGGACGCAGTGTACGTCAATGGAACAGCTTTAGACCTATCCGAGATCGAACGAAAACTATTCCGCTCCCTGCTCAATCACCGAGGTGAAGTTGTACCTGTGCGCACCCTCCTCAACGAAGTTTGGAGTACCGCAGCCACTGCGGGCGGGCGCAACATGGTAAAAACCACCGTTTATCGGTTGCGGAAGAAGTTGGAAGCCGCGGGATTAGCCGAAAACACTATCCAATCAGTACGCGGACGCGGCTACACGCTGTCTATGTAACAACGCTGTTACCAAGTGTGACCGTCGCACGCGAAGGTGTTACTCCCCTACAGTCAGACTGGGAGCGTAGGCCAAAAGGCTAAGCTCAATTCTCGACTGCACATTGGAGTGCCAAATGAATAACTCCTCGATTCCAAAGTGGCTACGCGCCCCCGCGCCTGTAAAGCGCCTGCCTCGGGACGTCGTTGACCACATGTACCCGCGCCTTCGACTCCAAGTATTTCTTGGCATCTTCATCGGCTACGCGGGTTTCTACCTAATTCGCAACAACATTTCTGCGGTGGCACCGCTCCTCATGAAGGACACGGGCATCGACACCGTGGGGATTGGTATCATCGCTAACGCCGTACTGTTCTCCTACGGCCTGTCGAAGTTCTTCTCCGCAATGCTGTCCGACCGCTCGAACGCACGCTACTTCCTGCCTCTCGGTCTTGCACTTTCCGCGGTGACGAACCTCCTCGTAGCGTTCGCACCGTGGGCCACCGCCTCGGTTGGCATCTTCGCAACCGTCATGTTCATAAACGGGTGGTTCCAAGGCATGGGCTGGCCTCCGTCAGGGCGCGTACTCGTGCACTGGTTCTCCACCTCGGAACGCGGCTGGAAAACCTCCCTGTGGAACACCGCTCACAACGTTGGCGGCGCAGGTCTTCCCGCCCTCATCGGCGTTGGTCTTGCCTGGACATCCAACAGCTGGCAAGCAGCCTTCTGGGTGCCTGCCGTAGTTGCCCTGATTGTTGCAGTAATTGCATTCTTCCTTATCCGTGATACCCCCGAATCAATGGGCCTACCTCCAATCGAGGAATACCGCAACGACCCGGCCAAGGTCACCGTACAAGAAGGTGCACAGATGTCCGCTAAGGAACTCATCTTTAAGCACGTTCTAACCAACCACACCATTGTCATGCTGGCTGTTGCGAACGTATTCGTCTATTCACTGCGTTATGGTGTGCTCTCTTGGATCACTGTGTTCCTTGCCGACAAGCACCACGCCGAAATTGGATCCGGACTGGTTGGTTACGCGGTATTCGAACTCGCCGGCATCCTCGGCACCATCCTTTGCGGCTGGCTATCCGACTCCGTATTTAAGGGATACCGTTCCGGCACCGGCATTCTATTCACCATTGCAACTGCAATCGCCATTGCTGCCTACTGGCTCATGCCGGTTGGCACCCCAATGTGGATATTAATCACCCTCGTAGGTCTTATCGGCGGTCTCATTTACGGACCCGTCATGCTGATCGGGCTACAGGCAATCGACCTGTCGCCCAGCAACGTCGCCGGCACGGCAGCGGGTTTCACCGGCCTGTTTGGCTACCTGCTTGGCGCTACCCTTGCGTCTACGGGCGTTGGCATCATCGTCCACAAGCTCGGCTGGGACGCAACCTTTATTTGCTTCATCGTTTTCGCCATCATGACCGTGATCCTGTTCGCGATCGTCGGCCGCGACGAGAAGAAACTCATGGCGCAGCGGAATGCAGGCCATCCCGCTAACTAGACATCCACCTGGATGAATGGGAATCAATGTGGGGCGCGGCTTTGCCGCGCCCCACTTGGCTACACTTACAGCATGCGTATCCGACCCCGCTTGGTGATGGGCTCCCTGGTCTGCGCCCTGCTCTTTGCGGCGTGCGCACCCACAAGTGAGCTCACCTTTCTGTGTTCTAACGACGAATCTGTATGTGAACAGTGGCGTGCAGATTTCGAACACGACTCGGGTATTTCCACTCGATTTTTACGCCTCCCCACCTCGGAAGCCCTTGCACGTCTGACTTCTACACGCGCTGAACCTGAGTTTGACATCTGGGTAGGTGGCCCGTCAGACGGATACGCCCTGGCCAAAGAACGAAACCTCTTGCAGTCATACAGGCCAAAGCATTCAGATGCCATTCCTAAGCAGTTTAAAGACGAAGACGCTGCTTGGTTTGGCGTCTACGGATCCGTTCTGGCTCTTTGCTCCAACCCAGATGTTCTGGAGGCAAACGATCTTCTACGCCCAACAAGTTGGAAGGATTTGGAGAATCCGAGTCTGAAAACATGGATTTCGGCATCCTCTCCCCTTACCTCAGGCACCGCGTTCACCGCGCTTTGGACACAAGCACAGCTTTTTGGATCCGAGGCGGAGGACCACCTCGAAAAAGTTTATGCAAATGTCGCGCGGTTCACCCACTCGGGCACGGCACCCGCAAGCGTGGTTGCGGCGGGTGATGCGGCAGTTGCGATTAGCTTCGCACCCTACTGTGAGCAACAGTTTGATTCCGGGGTGCAGCTCGATGTGACGTATCCGAGCGAGGGCACGTTTTACGAGGTTGGCGGCGCTGGACTTCTTGCGGGCACGCGCGCACAAGCTGAGGCTGAGGCAATGCTGGATTGGCTTTCAAGCAAGCCAGGCCAGGAAGCGATAGCGAAGGCTGGCATTCCCCAAAGTCCGATCAATAGGCAGCTACCGAACAACCTGGAGAGTCTCTTGGCAACGTCTAACGTGAAGATTTTGGATGCAACTGCAGGTGAGGTGGCACAAGACCGTGCGTGGTGGTTGGAATGGGCAGCAAAGCGTCTGGAGTTTTCTAAATGAGTTGGAAGCGCCTGCAAGCTAACATGCCCGTGATCTTTGACACGATCGCTACCGTAGTTCTGGCTTTCAGCATGATGATTGGGTTTGGCTATCCGTCATTCATTTTAGTTTTTAATGCTATGGCAAGTAATACGAATGTGACGGGCGACGAGGTATTTATACCCGTGTTTTGGTCAGTGCTTGACAGCTCTATAATTGCTTGCATTGCTACTGTAATCGCAGTTATTTTGACGGCGGTAAATCGATCATTGCCTCGTACCATTTCCCACATTTTCGACGCGATTATTCTTATTCCAGCAACGTTTTCTCCATTTATTATTGGCGCCGCTCTCACACGTGGGATAGGGCGCGGTGGCATGTTGGATTCGGGGGTATTGCCTCCTTTCTTCGGGCGCTCCGCCGTTATAATCACATTCACCTTGGCGCTGTTGCCTTACGCTTATGCGCTTTTGCGCCTAGCAACTCTGAAAGTTCCGCTAGCGCTGATTGACATTTGCCGCGTAAACGGGGCTGGCGAGTGGAAGATATTTAGGCACACCGTGTGGCCCAGAATGAGGCGTGGCATTCCGCTTGCCTGGCTAGTGGTATTTATCCTGTCTATCTCTGATCCAGTTGTTCCCTCCCTGCTGTCATATCCGTATCCGAACGCCTCGCGGGCGGTCTGGACGCTGACAACCGCGCTCGGTGATACCGGCGGAGCAGCACGCATATCCTTAGCTCTGTTGTTAGCAACACTTGGGCTTGGTGCGATCGCTTTTCGTGCTTTGGAATCGCCCGACCTATTCGGGGCGTTTCGTGGCGTCGAGCCAGACAATAACCGCACTTCGTTCTCCCAGCCTGTGGGTTTGGCATTATGGCCACGGGTGGCTTTGATGAGCACCTTGACGATAGTGATCACTGCCCCAGCGCTATTTACGATCGCCCGGGCGGATACGAACCAGACTTCCTCATCTCCCGCGGTATTCACCACCACGCTTATCATCTCGATTTTCACGGTTGTAGCCTCTATCGTGATTGCGGGTAGCGGACTGTGGCTGAAAGCGCGCCGGCCGAGCCGCCACATGATCGATGTAGTGTTCGGCCTCGCCCTAGTGGTTCCCGGTGCCACTACAGGAAGCGCCCTTGGCCTCGCTTACGGGCCATCTTCGCACCTTGCTACGAGCCTCTCCCCACTGGCGCAATCCGTTATTACATCATTACTAACTGTCACCGCATACCTGACTTTGAGTGCGCCTCTTACCTACGTGAGCGTACGTGCCTATGGCAGTGTGCTCCCCCGACAGGATTTTGAAACCGCACTCATGCTTGGTGCAAGCGTTGTACGGGCTACCCGGGTCAGCGCACAAACGTGGTTGCGCCAATCTGTGGCTATGTCCGTCACCATCGTGCTCGCTGTTAGCGCAGTGAGCGTCGCGCCCATCATGTGGGTGACGTCCCCTTCCACGCCGCTACTCGTGCCCTACCTATACCGGCTTATCGATCACGCGGAATTTGGCCCTGCTGCTATCCTCGCCCTCGCAATCTCCGCCATCATTTTGTTACTACTGCCTATTACGTCCCTGCTACTCAGGATTCGCACCAGCCGCCAGGGAGGCCGATCATGAAACCCAACTTGAGCCTTCAAAACCTCAATCTCACGCGCCATGGCCGTCTTGTGTTACATAACATTGATCTTGAAGTCTATCCTGGCGAACTTGTTGTTCTTCTCGGTCCTTCCGGCGCTGGCAAATCCACACTTTTGCGAGTTATTAGCGGCCTCACACGCCCCAGCACTGGCACGCTGCGCATGGCCGACAAGGATGTTAGCTCCCTTCCGCCCCAACAGCGTCCCAGCGCCATGGTCATGGATTCTCCCGCACTCTTTGGCCACATGACCGTGCAACAAAACATTGCCTTCGCCGTAAACCGTAACTTGTTTGATTCGACTCCTGACGAGCAAGTTGTTGTTGCAATGACCGTGTTGAACATTCGGGACTTGGCAAATCGTTACCCTGCAGAGCTTTCCACCGGACAACGTCAAAAAGTGTCGCTGGCTAGAACCCTGGTGCGCCGGCCGCAAGTGCTTCTCTTTGACGAACCACTGGCACACGTTGACGCATTCTCCGCCAAAACCCTGCGTAGCGAAATCCTGCGCGTGCACCAGCGAATGAACTGCGCGTCCATTTACATCACACACGATGTGAAAGAAGCCTTCTCCATAGCAGACCGCATTATCTACCTCGAAGACGGACACATCGTGCAGGATGACCTTCCACAAGAAATTCACGACGGGCCCGCAACAGTTTCAATTGCCAAACACCTTGGCGCAACCACGATCATTTCCACCCCTGCGAATACGAAGAGACTATTGTCCGGTGAGGTATTGGCTCGTGCATATGTTCTTGGCAACGACCTCACGATCGCCGCATCGCCTAGCATCGACGAGGGTAAGGATTTGCCGATCGTTATTATCGGATACCCCGACTCGGTAAGCATTCAGCCCGTAAAATCTGCCTCACGCTTTCCCATCCGCGGCAACATCGGGCAGATAGTTCAAAGCACTTACACAGGCGAAACCTACCAGCTCCGCATAGAAACTGAACGCGGCGCGATTAGTACGGAAGTTCCGGCCAGCGAGTTTGCTGGTAGCGAAGGAGATCACGTCACAATAACGCTACGCGACGACTTGCTCTGGGCACTACCTTCCCAAAACTAGCCGCCAATGCTGCGCCTCATCAAACACGATTTGCGCGACAAAAATAACAAAGCTTGGCCATCGCATGGTTTAGCGCCCTAGAGTATGACACGCTAGAAGCATGCAAATTTGGCCTGGAGAACCCTACCCGCTCGGCGCAACATTCGACGGAACGGGAACGAACTTCGCAGTATTTTCTTCTGTGGCAGACTCGGTAGAGCTCTGCTTGCTAGACGAAGACCGCAACGAACAACGCATCGCGCTTACCGAAGTAGACGCACACGTGTGGCACGCCTACCTGCCCGGCATACTGCCCGGACAGCGCTACGGCTACCGCGTATACGGACCCTACGAGCCCGAGAACGGGCACCGGTGCGACCCCACCAAACTTTTACTTGACCCATATGCCAAAGCAATCGACGGGCAGGTAACCACCTCGGAATCCCTGTACTCATACAAGTTTGAGGATCCGAATGAGCGAAACGAAACAGACTCGATTGCAGACACCATGGTCTCAATCGTTATTAACCCGTTTTTTGATTGGGGCCACGACCGTCCGCCAAACCACGAGTACCACAACACGGTCATCTACGAAGCTCATGTAAAAGGCATGACCGCAAGACACCCTGAGATTCCAAACGAAATTAAAGGCACTTACGCGGGCATGGCTCATCCCGCAGTCATCGAACACCTCACGCAACTTGGCATTACCGCGGTGGAGCTCATGCCGGTCCACCAGTTTGTAAACGACCCTCATCTACAAGAAAAAGGGCTATCGAACTACTGGGGATACAACACGATCGGCTTCTTCGCACCCCACAGCTCCTACGCCACTCAAGGGGGTGGCCAGCAGGTGCAAGAGTTCAAACAAATGGTCAAGGCCTACCACGAGGCCGGTATCGAAGTGATCCTCGACGTCGTGTATAACCACACCGCTGAGGGCAACCACATGGGCCCCACCCTGTCGTTCCGCGGCCTGGACAATGCCGCTTACTACCGCCTCGTTGATGAGGACAAGCGTCACTACTTCGACACGACGGGCACGGGTAACTCACTGCTAATGAACTCTCCCCACGTGCTACAGCTAATCATGGATTCGCTACGGTACTGGGTTACCGAAATGCACGTGGACGGCTTCCGCTTTGACCTCGCTTCGACTCTCGCAAGGCAATTCCACGAGGTAGACCGACTCTCTGCATTCTTCGACCTCATTCACCAAGATCCCATCGTCTCGCAGGTAAAACTCATCGCAGAACCGTGGGACGTGGGCGTTGGTGGCTACCAAGTAGGTGGATTCCCTCCCCTGTGGTCCGAATGGAATGGCCAGTACCGCGACACTGTTCGCGACTTCTGGCGCGGTGAGTTTTCTTCCCTTCCCGCATTCGCCTCCCGCCTCTCCGGTTCGGCGGACCTCTACGAACATTCTGGCCGCCTGCCCATGGCATCAATCAACTTCGTAACCGCCCACGATGGCTTCACCATGCGTGACCTCGTCACATACAACGACAAGCACAACGAAGCCAATGGTGAGGACGGGCACGACGGCGAATCAAACAACCGCTCCTGGAACCACGGAGTCGAAGGCCCTACCGACGATCCCGAGATAATTAGCCTGCGGCTTCGTCAGCAGCGCAACTTCCTGACCACTCTCGCAGTCTCCCAGGGCGTGCCCATGATCTCGCATGGCGACGAGATGGGGCGCACCCAAGGTGGCAACAACAACACGTATTGTCAAGACAACGAGATCTCGTGGGTGGACTGGGAACTCGACGCCGAGCAAAAAGAGCTACTAGCTTTTGCGAACCGCGTGATTGCACTGCGCCACGACCATCCCGTGTTCAGACGGAGGCGCTTCTACAAAGGGCTAGCCAAACGCGGCGGCGAATCCGACCTAGGCGAAATCGAGTGGTTCAACTCGGGCGGCCAGCACATGACCGAAGAGGAATGGGACCAGGCGTGGGCGCGCTCCACCATGATTTTCCTCAACGGCCTCGCAATCAATGAACCCGACGAGCGCGGCAGGGAAATCATCGACGATGATTTCATCCTCTGTTTTAACGCCTCCCCCGACGACATTGACTTCACCCTGCCCAAGCAAACCTACGGGAAAACCTGGAGTACAGTCCTTAACACGGCTGATGACTTGGACCAGTCGAAACACGACGCCAACGCTAAGGTGAATGTGACCGCCAGGTCGATACTCATACTCAGGAGCCCGCGAGGTAACGAAGATGAATAATCCACACCCCCACCTTCCAGCGGAAGGAAAACGCACCCCCATATCTACGTATCGCCTTCAGGTGAATGAAAAGTTCCCCTTTAGCGCGGCCGAGGAGGCGCTTCCCTACCTGGTGGATCTAGGGGTAACGGACGTCTATCTTTCGCCTATCCTGCAAGCGGCGCCCGGAAGCCTGCACGGTTATGACGTGGTGGACCACACCCACATTTCAGTACAGCTCGGCGGATTGGAAGCCTTTAAAGCGTTTTCTGATCGCGCTCACGAACTGGGGTTGCACGTCATCGTTGACATTGTTCCCAACCACATGGCCGTGCCCACACCCGTATGGCATAACAAAGCCATGTGGTCCGTGCTTAAACACGGCGCCGAGTCGGGCTACGCGAACTGGTTCGACATTGACGTGGACTCCCCGATACTGATGCCCGTCCTTGGCAAACGCATTGGCCAGGTACTGGCAGACCAAGAAATTCAACTTGAAAAAATGGTGGTCCCCACCGAGCCTCAATACGGCGAGCAATGGGTTCTTACATACTACGAGCACGTGTTCCCCGTTGCTAAAGGCACCGAATCACTTCCACTCTCGGTACTCATCGAGCGCCAACACTATCGCCTGGCGCACTGGAAGGTAGCCGACGAAGAGCTGAACTACCGCAGATTCTTTGACGTGGGTACGCTCGCCGGCCTGCGCATAGAGCAAGAGGAAGTATTCCAAGCCACGCACGCGTTGATTCTTGACCTGGTCCAAACCGGATACATTGACGGTCTGCGCGTAGATCACCCAGATGGCCTCGCAAATCCAACCGAATACTTCAAACGTCTGCACGAGGCGACGGGCGGCCAGTGGATTGTTGCCGAGAAGATTCTTGAAGGTGATGAAGAGTTGCCCTCTAACTGGCCTGTAGCTGGCACCACCGGCTATGACACGGCGTGGCGACTGCATGCGCTACTCACCGAGCCAGCCGGCGCAATGCCGCTTGGGGCGATTATGCAGAACATTGCGGGAGACTCGCCGTCCTCGCTTCCATCGATCATTCGCGCGGCTAAAGCGCAGATCATTGACACCTCGCTTGCGGCAGAAGTTCGCCGAGTTGGCACTCTAATCTGGCAGATTTGTCAAGAAGACATTCGCCTGCGCGACTACACGTTCCGCTCACTCATCGATTGCCTGCGTGAACTCGTAATCGAGTTTGACCGCTACCGCGCATACGTGACCGCCCTCGAGCCCGTTTCCGATGCTACCCGCTCGGTTGTTGAAGACGCTGCTGCGCGTGCCCGGACCCGGCTCGATGATGACCTCGACGACGCAATGGACGTTATCGTTGGCCTCGTTCTTGGTGACGAGGTTGGCTCTGCTGGCCTAGACGTAAGTGATGAGCGTCGCCGCGAGGTGATGGTACGCTTCCAACAAATTTGCGGAGCCGTACAAGCTAAGGGTGTTGAAGACACCGCCTTCTACCGCTGGACCCACATGACTTCCCTTAATGAAGTGGGATCTACGCCCGAGGTATTTAGCCTCGACATTGACCGATTCCACGCTTTTGAGTCCAAACTCCAAAGCAACTGGACTGCAACCATGACGTGTGGCACGACGCACGACACTAAGAGGGGCGAGGATGTGCGCGCACGCATCTCACTGCTTTCGCAGCGCTCCAAAGACTGGGCCAGCCTATTGAACGAAATGCGCGCCCTATCACGCGAATACTGCCCTGCTCATGTTGATGGACGCGCGGAAAACCTCATGTGGCAAACGATTGTGGGCACATGGGGAGCAACCGATCGCATCACCGCGGATAGGCTGACCGAATACCTCACCAAAGCGATTCGGGAACAAAAAGAGTGGACTTCGTGGACCAGCTCCGATGAACGCCGCGAACAAGAGTTCTTGGAATACGCCTGCGCAATCATTTCAGATCCGCAGATCATCGAGCTGTTAGACAAATGGTGTGCGTCCAACACGGACCTACTGCGCTCGGTCATCCTCCCAATGAAAGCGCTGCAATTGACTTTGCCGGGCGTTGCGGACGTTTACCAGGGCACTGAGATCACCGCGACTTCCCTTGTAGATCCTGACAACCGTCGGCCAGTAGACTTCCCGGGGCTTTCACAAATGCTGGACAAAGTTTTTGCCTCGTCCCCGCAGAGCCTGGATGAAGAAAAGATGCTAATCACCGCATCACTACTACGTCTTCGCCGAGACTTGCCTAACGTTTTCGTATCCAAGGATTCGGGATACCAGGCACTTCCTACCTCGTCAGGTCACTGCGTCGCGTTTGCCCGCACGCTCGCCGACGAACCTCGCGTAGTCACGGTTGCAACCAGGCGGAAGGCCGCCCTCGATGAGATCGGCGGCTGGGACGAAGTCTCGGTTGTTCTGCCCGACGGATCGTGGCAAGACGTATTCACGGGCGAGGTTTTCGAGGGCGGAGCAACGCCGGCTACCGATCTGCTCGACACTTTCCCGGTATCCGTACTCAAGAAGATTGAGGAAAACTAAACCGTGAGCATACCGAAGAATATTGAGGACACTCCTGGCCGCGGCCTTGTTCCGGTATGGTCCTCAACCGCTAAGTCAATAACGTTGGAGTACGAGTTCGAGGGCACCCACTCGCTGGAAATGGAAAACCACGCCGGGTGGTGGACCAGCCCCTCCCCACTTCCTCTTGGAGCCAAGTACCGTTACAGCGTGGACGGTGGCGCGCCCGTTGCCGATCCTCGCGCTCTACGCCGCCCGAGTGGCGTGCACGGACCTGCGCAAACGTGGGAGCCACCCAAACTCAAACCCTTTGATGCCGGCGATCTGCTTGGAAAAGTGTTCATGGAGATCCATATCGGCACGTTTACACCCGAGGGAACGCTCCAAGCAGCGGCGAAAAAACTACCTCACCTGGCCGACCTGGGTGTGCAGGTAGTTGAAGTTATGCCCGTTGCTCCCTTCCCCGGCACGTTTGGATGGGGCTACGACGGGGTGAGCTTGTACGCAGCGCATGAAGCGTATGGCGGCCCGGATGGTTTTGTCCACTTTGTCGAGGCAGCGCATGACCTTGGCATCGCAGTGTGTTTAGACCTGGTTTTGAACCACTTTGGGCCGGTTGGAAACTACATTGCTTCGCTCGACAATTACTATTCGAGTAAGCATGAGACACCGTGGGGCGCTGCGCTTGACCTTGACGGCGAGAACGCTACTCACACGCGCGCGTTCTTGAAGGGTGTAGCTTTGCACTGGCTACGAGACATGGGTGTGGACGCCCTGCGTCTGGACGCCGTGCACGCTCTGGATGACGATTCTGACTATCACTTCCTAGCTGAACTCTCCGATGACGTAGCCAAGTTGGAGCACCAAACTGGCCGCACGTTCACACTTATCGCCGAGTCTGACCTGAATGACCCGATCATGGTTACCCCCACCGACACGGGCGGCCGAGGCATGGACGCGCAGTGGGATGACGACGTGCACCACGCCCTCCACACCGCGTTCACGGGGGAAACGCACGGGTATTACGCCGACTTTGAAACTCGCGAGGCTCTCATAGCGGCATTCGAGGACGTCTTCTTTCACGCTGGTACGTACTCCTCGTTTCGAGGGAAAGTGTGGGGAGCCCCCGTCCCTAAAGACATGGACCGGCGCCGGTTTGTCATTTCCTCGCAAAACCACGACCAGGTGGGTAATCGAGCGATAGGTGACCGCCCATCAGAGGCGCTCTCAGATGCGCAACTAGGTTCGGTTGCTGCGCTGGTTCTGCTCTCCTCGTTCACACCGATGCTCTTCCAGGGTGAACAGTGGGCTTCACGAGCACCGTTCCTGTTCTTCTCAGATCAAGAGGGCGACGAGGGCATGGCTCGCGCTATGCGCGAGGGACGCCGCGCCGAGTTCGCATCGCACGGCTTCGACTCGATATACGGCCGCAAAATTACGGTCCCGGATCCCACTGCCCACTCCACGTTTGAAGCATCGAAACTGGACTGGGCAACACAACAGTCCGAGTCTGGTAAGCGGATGCTCGCATGGTACAAGAAGCTCATTCAGATTCGCAAGGAAGAAGCAACCGACGGTAAGCCCATGCGGGTGTGCTTTGAAGGCGATCTGTTGCGGATGAGTAGCGGGCGCCTCGAAGTGGTAGTAAACATGGGCACTAGCCCGGCTCATCCTGCTTTGAGCGAGGAACAACGCTTCATCTTGAGCTGGTCCGGTAACGCGGGCGATCTACAACCCGGGGAAGCCGCGATTTATAAGAGCTAGCTACTTGCTTGAGCTGCACTCGCTGGCTCGGAATAGCCCCAATGTAAAGATGCCCCGCGTACAACCTGCGCGGGGCATCTTTACAAGCAATAACGCCGCCTATTTAGAGCTCGTTTGGCGGGAACTTTTCAAACACCTGCACCAGGTGCAGATCCCTAGCAGCTAAGAATACCGCGCGCTTTAGCGAACGATCCTTCGGATTCTTCAGCGGGTTAAACAAGTGCTCACGCGCCAGCTTCTTCATGCGCCGGGAAAGCTCTGGGTCGTCACACCATTTGGTGGCAACGCGAACTGGGACGAGAGCGTACAGGGCCTCACGCGCGCCAACCTTCAACTCACTGTCTTTACCAAACACGAGGTCGTCAACCAAAACACCCATGGGGTTCACTCCCCCGGCAAAAACATAGCCCGAGTTGCGTCCAATACGCGGGTTTACCTCGAGGAAATAGGCAACCCCATCACGCGGATCGATCTTAATGTCAAAGTTTGCAAATCCCTCATAATCAACCTTTTCGAAGAAGGTCTTCACTTGATTGAACAGAGCCTCGTTTGGGCCAGTTACCATCGCTACGGGGTTGCCTACCAGGCTGGGACGATGGTCTTGCAAGCCAACGTGCGCGTGTACGAGCATCACCAGCTTGCCCTTAGTATTCACGTACGCGGTGATGGAGCGGATCTGACTGTCACCGCCAGGAATGTACTCTTCGATTACAAAATCGCCGGTGTACCCATAGCTCTCCAACTGGGACAAAAAACCATCCAGCTGGGCAGGCGTGTCGAAATAGTAGACCTTGTGTTTATCTGGCATATCCAGCAGGTCAAACTCAGCGGAAAGAGCAGGCTTGGCCACAACCGGGTAGTTCAGATTAACACCGCGCGCGGATGCTTTAACCGTTGCAAAACGTGCGGTAGATATGCCGGCTGCCTCGCAAATCTTCTTAAACGAAGCCTTATCAGACACGGCCGCAAGCGTCTGGCTTGAGGGCAGCGCAACCCTGTAGCCCTTGGGCAGACGGTCTCGTACCTCCACGAGGTTTGCGATCTGTGCATCAGAGTTCGTCATGAGGATCAAGGGACGCTGCGAGTACTTATTGGCAACCTGTTCCAAAACATCGAGCACACCACTGTTTGTAGTGGCATCCTCCACGGGCATCCAGTCGATGAAGTTTGAGTAGATTACGGCCTTAGAGGGTGCCGTGGAAATGCATACGACCCGGGTGTCATAGGCGTCGTTAAACTGGCGGGCAAGCGCGTAGGCTTCGATACCTCCGCCAAGAATCACCGGCAGACCCTCAAATCGGCCCATACCTGCATTGTTTGCGTCCACTGCGCGCTCCTTCAAACAGCTGGCTTTAACTCCATTAAGTCTAATGCAACATGTGCTTTGCCTGCGTTTGCGCACCAGCAGGCCGAGATTCACACCTCAAGCAACATTTTGCACCTGCCTGCCGCTCTTTTACCTACCTGGGCGCGCCGTAGCGGAAAAGCTCCGTAATGCTCGGTAGCCTGAATGTGTGTTAGCCGAAGTAAGCGCATCTGGGCGAGTGTCGCCTCCGCAAGAGTTCGTTGAGGCCCTGCTCAGCTTGCGTTCCGCCCCGCCCGAACCCGGCATCGAGTTACAAGAGGTACCGGCTCCTCGTAAAATCGCCCCGTATGCGGCTGCACTTAGAGCCTTTACAGAGGCTGAGGAAGACGAGCTTCCCGTAGCAACAGGCCGTTTTGTGGTGCTGTTTGACCCTGATGGGCAACCGGGTTGGAACTCCCGGTTTCGCATAATCATGCATGCGCGCTCACAGGTGGAGCCCGAGATGGGCAGCGATCCTTTGCTTGGTGAAGTTGTGTGGAGTTGGGCCCACGACGCCCTCGACGATGCTGGAGCGAACGCACACAACATGAACGGCACGGTTACGCGCGAATTATCTGACACTTTTGGCGGCCTGAAGCTATCCGGTTCCGAGGTCGAGATAGAAATGCGCGCCTCCTGGTCGCCGGCAACAAACGACCTTGGCCCGCACATGGCGGCCTGGTTAAAACTGATTGCCCGCACGGCCGGAACTTACATAGATGACGATCACGCTTTTGCGATAGAACCGATACCGCATGCCTGACCATCCACAACCTACTGAGAACATGACCGATTCCGAACCCACCCTGATAGTGCATCCGCGCGAAGGCACGCCCGATCCAACCGATACGCCGGAAGACCTTGACCGCGCGATGAAGAAACTCGCAGGCTCCATTATGCCCGTGGCCATTGATGTGGAAAGAGCCTCCGGTTTCCGCTACTCAGACCGCGCCTACTTGATCCAGATTCGACGTGAGGATGTGGGCACCTTCCTCATCGATGCAGATGCGCTCCCCCACTTGCATTCTTTGAACGAAGCACTGCAAAACGCCGTGTGGATCTTGCACGCGGCAGACCAGGATCTGCCAAGCCTACGCGGCGCCAACCTACACGCTCCCGAGCTTTTTGATACCGAGGTGGCAGCGCAGCTACTGGGATTTGAGCGCATTGGGCTCGCCGCCGTGTTGGAGCGAACCCTGGGCGTGACACTGGATAAGGAGCATCAAGCGTCTGACTGGTCTAACCGCCCACTGCCCCGAAGCTGGCTGCGTTACGCCGCGCTGGATGTGGAATTTTTAACCCAGCTATACAGGGCGCTCAGCCACGAACTGTATGAGGCCGGTCGCTGGGATTGGGCAGCGCAGGAATTCGCGCACATTTTGAGTAGAGAGCCTAAACCGGCGGACCCGAACAAGTGGCGTTCGATTCCCGGCGCGGGCAAGATCCGTACGCGCCGCCAGTTGGCAATTTTGGAACAGCTTTGGAGAGCACGCGAAGCCATTGCGAGGGAGCAGGATATTGGTCCAACTCGCTTGATCAGCAACCGCACGCTCGTATCCCTAGCATTCAAACCTCCGCGCAATAAGCGGGCGCTACTCAGCATTCAAGAAATGCGCCGCCCGCGCACCCGCAGCCACACCGATGAGTGGATCCGCGCAATCAGACACGCAAAATGCATGTCGGAAACCGATTTACCACCATTACGTAAGCCCGTTGCGCCGGGAACGCTACCGAAAGTGTCTGGATGGCGATCTGCACACCCCGATGAGTTTGCGCGCCTTAAAACGATCCGTCGTGCCATTGAGCCGCTAGCTAAAGAAATAGGTATAGATCCAGCTGTTTTGTTAGAGCCTCGGGTACAAAAGCGTTTAGCCTGGGACGGCCCGGTCCTTCGCCCGGACGAAATGCGAGAGTACCTACGCCGCCGCGGCGCGCGCGAGTGGCAGATTGAACGCGTTGCAGGCGCGCTGGTGAAAGCTACCAACTAGGTCCTGTACTACGGGCTCGTATACAAGGTGTCCAAGAAGACGGCGAATGCGGTTAAGCCGAGGTAGCAACTAGTCGGTATCTGCTCCCGCTATGAAAGCTTGTTCAGCTCCTGCAGGATCTCGCTTGCCGAATGCTTAGGATCCAGGTGAATATCCTCGATTATCTGATCTCGTTTGGCATGGTCCAGGAACTGTTTTGGTACGCCACGGGTCATAACCGGCGTGTACCTGCCCGCTTGTGCAACCGCCTCGCGCACCGCGGAGCCAAACCCGCCCTCCTGAAGGCCATCCTCGAACGTAACAACCAGTTTCGCATCCGCGATCTGTTCCACCAGGTCAGTACTGACAGGTAGTAGCCAGCGCGGGTCGATCACGGTTGCGGCTACGCCCGCGTGATCAAGCATTCGCGCAACTTCCAAGCCGTTCTTCACGAGTGCGCCCGTCGCGAGGATCGCAACATGAGGTTGATCAGCTTCGCGCAGCACATCACCCCACGGATGGCGTGAAATAGCTGGAATCGGGTCCGGTAGGGCACCCTTTGCGTAACGAATCACCGTGGGCGCATCATCTACCTCAATGGCTTCACGAAGAGCGAGACGCAGAGTCTCCTCATCACGCGGCGCATTCAAACGCAGACCCGGAACCATGGACAGCATTGCGATGTCCCACATGCCGTTGTGAGAAGCACCGTCATCGCCCGTGATTCCTGCACGATCAAGCACAAAAGTGACGCCTGCCTTGTGCAAAGCGACGTCCATAAGCACCTGGTCAAACGCACGGTTCAAGAACGTGGCATACACCGCGAATACCGGGTGTGCGCCCGCAAAAGCCATACCGGCAGCGGAAGTAACCGCGTGCTGTTCCGCAATGCCCACGTCAATCACGCGATCGGGGAACTCCTCATGCATTGGGAGCAGACCAACCGGGGCCATCATCGCCGCCGTAATCGCTACTACTCTCGGGTTTTCCCGCGCGATCTTCACGATCTCATCTGCAAACACAGCCGTCCAACCAAATCGCGAGGGAGCTACCGGCAACCCTGTCTCAGGGTGAATCTTCCCCACCGCATGGAAGCGGTCAGCAACGTCCTCCTCTGCGGGAACATAGCCGCGCCCCTTATTGGTGATTACGTGCACCAAAATGGGTTGTTTTGCCGCTTTCGCGCGAGTGAGGGCAAACTCGAGCGCCACCTCGTCGTGTCCATCGAATGGGCCGATGTACTTAATGCCGAGGTCCGCGAACATTATGCCCGCGCTAATCGCATCACGCATGCCCTCCTTCATGCCGTGAAGAGCGTCGAACGCCACCTCTCCGGGGCGTCCGTGAGACAGGAGCTTCTTCTTACCCCACGCCAAAGCCTTCTCATACCCCTCGGATACGCGCAGCGCATCCAGGTGGTGCGCGAGGCCTCCAATGGTGGGCGCGTAGGAACGCCCGTTGTCGTTCACAATGATTACGAGGTTGCCGTCCGCATGGTCGCCGATATTGTTAATCGCTTCCCATGCCAGGCCGCCCGTCAAAGCGCCATCACCAATAACTGCAACCACGTGGTCTTCACGGCCGGTGCGCTGATATTCGCGTAGCACACCTTCCGCCCACGACAGCGCGGTTGAAGCGTGCGAGTTTTCTACCACGTCATGAGGCGACTCCGCCCTCGACGGATATCCAGATAGCCCCCCTTCTTGGCGCAACTTTGAAAAATCCGTGCGCCCCGTCAAGAGCTTATGAACATACGCCTGGTGGCCCGTGTCAAAAATAATCGTGTCGCGCGGTGAATCAAACACGCGGTGAATCGCCAGCGTCAGCTCGACCACACCTAAGTTTGGGCCCAGGTGGCCACCCGTACGAGAAACGGACTGCACCAAATACTCGCGAATTTCGCCAGCCAGCACTTCTAAATCAGCAGAAGTGAGGTCCCTCAAATCCGCAGGCTGCTTAATGGAAGCCAAAAGTCTTCCGGGTTTAGGGGCTGGCTTTTCACTCATGAGCACCATCTTAATGGGCAAAGCTCATTAACGATAACTAAAGGCGAAATCAGCTTGCCCGCCCACACAAAAATTAAACGCGCTAAATTAGTAGTCAGGCCCAGAGTGAAGATTGGAACTGAAAATGACGCAAAAACGCCCCTACGGCACTTGGGATTCCCCAATCGGTGTTGACGACCTAACCGCACGAACGGTCACTCTTTCCCAACTTCGCGTGGATCGTGACGCAACCATGTGGGTTGAAGGCAGGGCTAACCAGGGTGGTCGTAACGTTCTGCTTCGCAAGGGCCGCGTAGGCATTACCGAAGAGGTCTTGCCTATGATTGAGGGCACTATCTTGCCGGACGTTCGCACTCGCGTGCACGAGTACGGCGGCCGCGCCTACGCCGTTCACGAGGGCGTCATCGTGTTCTCGCACGCCGGTGACGACCGCGTGTACAAGTTCGATCTCAACGATCAAACCCCCGGCATTGTTCCTCTGACAGAGCTATCTAAGCGCCGCTACGGCGACTTCCACATCGCTGACGTGCGCGACGTGGTTTACGCGGTCTGTGAAGACCACACCGGCGAGGGCGAACCAAAGAACTACCTGGTTTCAATCCCGCTGGACGGGTCGGGAGCGCGCGAACCAGAGCGTGTGAAGACGCTTTACGACAAGACAGATTTCGTTGCCGCCCCCACGCTCTCACCCGATGGCACCAAACTTGCATGGCTTACCTGGAATCACCCGCACATGCCGTGGACCAGCGCTAAACTCCACGTCGCATCGATTTCTTTCGAAGGCGACATTGACCAGATGGTTACGGTTGTCGGGCAGAAGGACGTAGCCGTTTATGAACCAAGGTGGACCGCCGCTGGCGACCTCGTCCACGTCGATGATTCAAGCGGCTGGGCAAACCTGTACCGCACCGAGGGGTTTGAGTGGCACGAGGGCGAGGACTTGAACGCGTGGGCCACGCGCCTGCGCACTCGTCGCCTACATCCCTCTCAAAAAGCCTTCTCACATCCGCACTGGCAACTGGGCCTGCACTCGTTTGACAACCTAGATGAAGATCATCTGATTTGTTCGTGGGCTGAAGGCCCGTACTGGCACCTGGGAACCGTGCGCCTAGATAATGGGCAACTGGAGACCTGGCATACAGATTGGCGTCCCGTTGGCAACGTCGCGGCCTACAACGGCCGGGTTGTCATGCTTGCAGACTCCGACACGCGCACGCCCGCAATCGTTCAGATCAAGAACGGTGAGGTCACCGAGTTGCGCTCCTCTACCTGGACGGATCTGCCCGAACGCGTTATTTCTAAGCCCGAGCCCATCGAGTGGCCCACCGACGACGGCGAAATCTCCCACGGATACTACTACCCGCCCGCCTCGCCTACTTTCACGGCGCCCGAGGGCGAACTGCCCCCGCTTATCGTCATGATTCACGGCGGTCCCACATCGGCATCCCGCCCGGGCCTCACCTTGTCACAACAGTTCTGGACTTCACGCGGCTTTGCGATTTTGGATGTCAATCATCGCGGTTCCACAGGTTGGGGCAGGCCCTATCGTGAGCGCCTGAACGGCAACTGGGGCGAGATGGTTGTAAGCGATGCCGAAACCGGCGTGCAGTACCTAGTTGATAAAGGCCTGGCTGACCCGAAGCGCGTTGCGATTCGCGGCGGCTCCGCAGGCGGTTTCGCCACCCTGCTAGCCCTCGCAACGTCCAAAACATTCACCGCAGGCACATCGCTGTACGGTATCGCGGACCTCGCCGCACTAGTCAAGGAGACGCACAAGTTTGAGTCGCGCTACATTGGTCGTCTCGTGGGTTCAAGCGATCTTTCCGACCCGGTTTGGGCCGAGAAGTCTCCGATCAACCATATTGAAAACGTTGAAGCGCCCCTCCTCTTGCTGCAAGGTAGTGAAGACCGCGTGGTTCCACCTTCTCAGGCAAACATGATGAAGGATGCCCTCGAGAAGCTGGGCCGCACTGTCGAACTAAAAATTTATGAGGGAGAGGGCCACGGATTTGTCCGTTCCGACACGATCCAAGATGCTCTACTAACTGAACTGGACTTCTACAAGCACGCTTGGGGAATCGCCAGTGCCAAGTGAGGCGGGCGGCTTACCTCACCCGCGTGAGCTTACTGGAAGGTTCCGCCATCTCCTCGTATATAGGCGCACCGGTCAAGCTACGGTTGCGGTGACGGCCGGTGCCCTTACCGGTCTGATGGTCGTGTTCATGCACTACCTGATCATCGGGTGGGAATACCTCATGACCGGCTATACGGACTACGCTCCAACGGGTGGCGTTACGCATGGCTGGCTTGGGATCGGCTCGTGGTTTGTGATTTTCACGCCCGTAATCTCCGCGCTGATCTACGGTCCGCTGATGCAAAAGTGGGCGCCTACTACGCGCGGCCTGGGCATTCCAGAAGTAATGCTGGCAGTTCGCCGAAATGGCGGCGACATGCCACGCAACGTTTGGTTTATCAAGGTCATTGCTGCCGCACTAACCATTGGGGGCGGCGGCTCGGTGGGTAAGGTGGGCCCTGTTGTGCAGACGGGCGCTGCGATCTCCTCAATGATCGCACGCCGCCTGCGTATGCCGGTAAAACGCGTGATGGTACTCGTCGCTTGCGGCGCTGCCGCAGGAGTGTCCGCCACCTTCAACGCGCCCCTGGCTGCGGCCGTGTTCGCGATGGAAGTAATCCTCGTACAGTTTTCCGCAGAGATCTTTGGCCTAGCCGTGCTCTCATCCGTTTCCTCCGCGTTAGTTTCGCGAGCAATCCTCGGCGACAAATTCATCATCAGCCTTCCGGGCACCTATGACCTGGAGTCACAACTGGACCTGTGGGCGGTTCCCCTAGTGGGACTACTGTGCGGACTCACCGGTCTACTACTGTCAAAAACCCTCTATTTGCTGGCCGATCTTCTAGACCGAATCGACCGCGGCCCAG
This sequence comes from Actinomyces urinae, assembly GCF_900119695.1. Taxonomy (GTDB): domain Bacteria; phylum Actinomycetota; class Actinomycetes; order Actinomycetales; family Actinomycetaceae; genus Gleimia; species Gleimia urinae. The sequence continues at coordinate 155,580 of NZ_LT632547.1, read as the reverse complement.
AATGGCGCCGGCCCGTGATTGGCTCCATCCTCCTTGGATTAGGTCTGTGGATGTTCCCCGAACTTTTCGGCACTTCGACAGCCATCCAAACAGAAGCTCTCTTGGGCGCCTACACCGCTTCAGCTCTGTTGCTGCACGCGGGCTTGAAAATACTGTTCTCCACCTACACCGTTGCAATCGGAGGCGCAGGCGGCCTGTTTGCCCCCTCGATGTACATTGGCGCGATTGTGGGGACCGCCACCGGCCTGTACCTGGAGCCACTAACCTCCACCAGTCCCGCCGTCTTTGGCGTTATCGGTATGGGAGCGTGCTTTGCCGGAGCTATTCGTGCACCTATGGCCGCCGTCCTGTTAATCATCGAGATGACCGGTCAGTACGGCCTCGTTCTTCCCCTCATGCTTGCCATTGTCATTGCTACCGGAACTTCGCGATTCCTTAGCCGCAAAACAATCTACACCGAAAAGCTTATTCGCCGCGGCGACATCCTCGATGATCCCGTCGATGCCACCTTGATGGGCAATAACGCTGCGAAGACCCTAATGGGCCCCGTTCCGGGCCTGATCGCTACAACCAATACAATCCCGGAAGCCTCCCAAATCATGCGCTCATCAGAATCTTCACTCCTGCCCGTCGTAGATGAGGAGGGGAAGTTTGCGGGCACCGTATCTTCAATGGAGCTTGCTAGCGCGCGCCTGTCTGACGATACTCCCCCAACTGTGGCTGACCTACATCTGTCCACCGCTTCAGTTCCAGCAAACGCCATGCCCTCGGTGTTCATGCAACGAATGCTTGCCACGCACGTGGCCGGCATGCCGGTGGTTGAAAGCGGCGAGGTTGTTGGCTGGATTTCTTCTGAGGAACTGGTTCGCCGCATGTATCGCGAGCAGCGCCGCGCCTTGGACCGACGCGAAGCCGAGTCTTCCTGGGGGTCGCGTTGGCAGGAACGACGCGCCAATCGTGACATCGACGAGGCTACTTCTTAAGTCTCGCGGGTAATCCTCACATCACTTCGATGCCCTGATTCTCACGAGGGTTTACCGTGCGCTTGGCTAGAACCAGATTCTTTGGCACCTCGCTCCATACACGCTAAGTGGGCGAGGCCAGTTCTTCGGCCCCGCCCACTTAGCGTGTATTTACTTGACGAGTTCGCGAAGAACATACTGCAAGATGCCACCGTTGCGGTAGTAGTCCGCTTCACCCGGTGTATCGATGCGTACAACCGCGTCGAACTCAATCGTGTCACCGTTTTCCTTGGTAGCGCGTACCTTAACAGTCTTCGGTGTTATGCCTTCATTCAGCGCCTCAATGCCTTCAATATCGAAGACTTCAGTACCGTCGAGGCCGAGCGAGTCAGCGGTTTCACCGGCCGGGAACTGCAGCGGCATGACTCCCATACCGATCAGGTTAGAGCGGTGAATACGCTCGAAGGATTCGGTAATAACCGCCTTCACGCCCAGCAGGCTGGTGCCCTTAGCAGCCCAGTCACGAGACGATCCGGAGCCGTATTCCTTACCACCGAGTACCACCAGCGGGACGCCAGCTTCGCGGTAATTCTGCGCAGCCTCGTACACGGTTGACTGCGGCCCACCGGGAGCCGTGAAGTCGCGGGTGTAACCACCCTCAATACCGTCCAGTAGCTGGTTCTTGATGCGAATGTTCGCAAAAGTACCGCGAATCATGACTTCGTGGTTGCCGCGGCGAGAACCGTAGGAGTTGAAGTCGCGGCGCTCCACACCGTTGTCAACTAGGTACTTACCGGCGGGCGTGTCTGCGCGGAATGAGCCTGCTGGCGAAATGTGGTCGGTGGTTACCGAGTCACCGAGCTTCAAAAGTACGCGCGCGCCCTTCACGTCCTTGACCGGATCCGGTTCCATCGTCATGCCCTCGAAGAACGGGGCCTTGCGAATGTAGGTGGAGTCTTCCGCCCAGTCGAACGTTGCGCCGTCCGGCGTTTCAAGGGCTCGCCACTTCTCGTTACCTTTGAACACGTCAGCGTAGTCATGCAGGAACATTTCGCGGTCAATCGTCACGTCTATCGTTTCCTGTACCAGCTTCGGATCGGGCCAGATGTCGCGAAGGAACACGTCGTTGCCGTCCTGGTCTTGACCAAGCGGCTCCGTTTCAAAGTCGAAATCCATGGTTCCGGCCAGCGCGTAAGCGATTACGAGCGGCGGCGAAGCCAGGTAGTTCATCTTGACGTCAGGGTTAATGCGACCTTCAAAGTTGCGGTTACCGGAGAGTACCGAAACCACCGTTAGATCCTCTTCGTTTACCACTGCCGAGACCTCGTCTGGCAGTGGTCCGGAGTTACCGATACACGTGGTGCAACCGTAACCAACCAGGTTGAAGCCTAGCTCGTTCAAGTACGGCCACATTCCGGCCTTCTCGTAGTAGTTGGTAACAACCTGCGAGCCAGGCGCCATTGAAGTCTTAACCCACGGCTTGCTCTTTAGACCTTTTTCTACCGCGTTCTTGGCGAGCAACGCGGCTGCCATCATGACCGACGGGTTTGACGTGTTGGTGCAGGACGTAATCGAGGCGATTACAACATCACCGTGGTCAAGTACCGTCTCGGTGCCGTCAGCAAGCGTGATGCCCACCCGGTGATGAGGACGCTCATCAGCAAGCTTTGGCTCGCTCGGCGCAGCGGCGTCTTCTTGGCTGCCGAGCTTAACCGGGTCAGAAGCTCCCATCGAATCTGCAAGAGACTTGTCGAGGCCGGTTGGCTCCAGGCCCTTGCCTGAAATGTAGTCCGGGAGCGTGCCCGCGAAGGATTCCTTGGCTTCAGATAGTTCAATCCGGTCCTGCGGGCGCTTCGGGCCGGCAATGGATGGAACAACCGTGGAAAGATCAAGCTCGAGGTATTCGGAGTACTTCGCTTCGCGCGACGGATCATGCCATAGGCCCTGTTCCTTCGCGTATACCTCAACGAGGCGGATAAGAGACTCATCGCGGCCGGTGAGGCGCAGGTAGTCGAGGGTGACGTCGTCGATCGGGAAGATCGCGGCAGTGGAGCCAAACTCTGGCGACATGTTGCCGATCGTTGCACGGTTGGCCAGTGGCACTGCTGCAACGCCTTCGCCGTAAAACTCAACAAACTTGCCTACAACTCCGTGTTCGCGCAACATTTGCGTGATGGTGAGGACAACGTCAGTTGCTGTTGCGCCGGAGGGGATCTCGCCGGACAGCTTGAAGCCCACAACCTTCGGGATCAGCATCGAAACAGGCTGGCCGAGCATTGCGGCCTCAGCTTCAATACCGCCAACGCCCCAGCCGAGGACGCCCAGGCCGTTCACCATCGTGGTGTGCGAGTCGGTTCCCACGCAGGTGTCCGGGTAGGCAACGATCTTACCGTCTTCTTCCTTGGTGAACACGGTACGCGCTAGGTATTCGATGTTCACCTGGTGGACGATGCCCGTGCCCGGCGGGACAACGCGGAAGTTCTCAAACGCGTCCTGGCCCCAACGCAAGAACTGGTAGCGCTCGCCGTTACGCTGGTATTCCAGCTCGACGTTTCGGGCAAATGCACTTTGTGTACCGAACGAATCGATCTGTACCGAGTGGTCAATCACGAGTTCAGCCGGATTTAGTGGATTGATCTTGTTTGGATCGCCGCCCAGGTCAGCCACGGCCTCACGCATGGTTGCAAGGTCTACCACGCAGGGCACACCCGTGAAGTCTTGAAGCACTACGCGTGCGGGGGTGAACTGGATCTCCGTGTCTGGATCGGCCGAAGGATCCCAGTTAACCAGGGCCTCAATGTGTTCTTTGGTGGTGTTCGCACCATCTTCGGTACGAAGAAGGTTTTCTGCCAAAACCTTCAGAGCGTACGGTAGCTTCGATGCTCCCGGCACAGCGTCGAGCCGGTAAATTTCGTAAGCCTTACCATCTACATCAAGATCCGCGCGGGACTTGAAACTGTCTAGGCTGGTCACGTCATCTCCTCGTGAAATATGAGACTTGCTCTCCAACATCATTATCTCGATGTCAAGATACTTAATGCTAACACTTTCACTCAACATTTTCGTTGGTTGGCGCGCTTTTCGCTGTGTTTCAAGTAACAGGCCCGAGATTATGCGGTTTTCAAGCAGAAAAAACCGTCCTTCGCCGCATACTTTTCGCTACGAGAGCTTTAGTTAAATAGCGCGGTAAGGACGGTTCACTACCAACTAGTATTTGAGGTCGTAGTCGATCTGGTTGATGAGCTGCTCGCCGCGCCGATAACGGCGAAGGTTTTGCGCAAAAATCGCGAAGGCACGCTCGAAATAGTGCTGGCTCGGACCGGAGTTATGAGGGGTCATCAATAGGTTATCCAGGTCCCACAGCGGCGAATCTTTCGGAACCGGCTCCGTGGCGAACACATCTAGGTAGGCACCCTTTAGCGTTTGCGCCCGCAGCGCGGCAACGAGGTCTTCTTCAACGGTGAGGTCACCGCGCCCAACATTTATGAAAACAGCCTCGTCGTTCATTAGCGCAATTTTGGAAGCATCGAAGAGTCCTCGGGTGGCGTCTGTGGAAGGAAGTACGCATACAACGTAGTGTGCCTGAGGCAGGAGGGATTCCAGCGAATCCATCGTAAACATGTCGTCGAAGTACTGAGGGAGCTCATCGGTAAGGCGATTTCGGATACCGGTAACGTGCATGTCGAAGGCTTTTGCCTTGCGAGCAATTTCGCGCCCGATCGCCCCAGCTCCGACGATCAAGAGTTTCTGATCGGCTAGTTCACTAACCGCAATGGTCTGATCCCAGACCTTATTCGCTTGGTTTTGGAACGCGGTTATCAGGTTGCGTGAGAACATGATCATTGCGCCGAAAACCTGTTCTGCGATGGGCTTTGCCTGCACGCCAGAGGTGTTGGTCAAAACCACGCCCATCTTAGAAAGTTCGCGCAGCGGATAGCGATCTATACCCGCAGAATAAGAAAACACCCAACGCAGGTTCTGGAACTGATCTAGCTTTGCCGCGTTCAAGGGCGCGTTATTCAAGATGATTTCGATGTTCTCCTTATCGGGAAGCATCGAATCAAAATCGGAGTAAACCTTCCATTCTTCCGCATTCCCAAACTCCTGGCGCATAGCCTGGTCAATTTGGTCAGTATCGATCTTCACAAAGCCGCCGCTATCAGTTATTGCAATCATCGCGGTTCCTCCTACTGGTAGAAGCTTTATTCCACACTACAGCCATGCCAATACACGCGGCTCGGCTAGTTTGGCACGAGGTTACTTTCGAGTCAGAACGGAAACTATCTCCACGTGGTGGGTTTGCGGGAACAGGTCGAGGGCAGTGAACGCCTCTAGCTCATATCCGGCATCAAAAAGGCCTGCGAGGTCACGCGCACCCGCGGCCGGATCGCAGGACACCAGCACTACCCGGCTGGCTCCCACCGCCGCGAGCGCACCTATGACATCTTTACCGGCACCACTGCGAGGAGGATCCAAAACGATAGTTCGCGGCCTCTCCCCCAGGTCAGACCATGCGCGCATGATGGACTTTGAGTTCACCCGTCCGGCACGCAGATCACGATCAACCTCAACTCCGCGCAGGTTCTCCCTAGCGTGACCAACTGCCTCTTTTGATCCCTCAATCGACACGATAGCGCCGCGCGGGCCGAGCTCGCGGCCCAAGAACTTTGTGAACAGTCCCGCCCCGGCGTAGAGCTCAATCACGGCGTCGCCCTCTTCCACGCGCGCACCGTCAAGCACGAGCTCCACCAGGTCAGCAGGAGCGCTAACGTGAGCCTGCCAAAAGCCCGAGGCAGCCACCGAGAACTTCTCAACCGTTCCGCGAGCGCGCACCTGCCAATCGGCCCGGTCACCTACGCGCCGGTTTGCGCCGTTGAATACCTGGTTGCCGATTACAACCCGACGTCCGCCGTCATTGGGGGCAACTATGCGAACTTTCTTGCCGGGACGCAGGTACTGCTTCCAGGGAGTATCGCCTAACATGCCAAGTTCGAGGATCGGTTCCACAGCGAGGGGCATGGTTTCAATTTCGACCAGCTCGTTTGAGTTTTCTTTCTTCATCGCGAGGCGCCCGGCCGGTGATACCTCAAAATCAACTCGAGTGCGCCAGTTTAAGCCGCGGGGTTCACTTGCCGGGTGAACCTGCAGGGCGCTTTCTCCCACGGCGCCTACGACTCGTTCGAGGGTGTTTGCGCCCCCGACTCGCGCCAACTGGTCTTTGATGACTTCTGTCTTCCATTCGCGCTGGTATTCGAGGGCAACGTGTCCGAGGTCGGCGCCTCCTACCCCATTGACTGCGGCCTCGGGCCAAATATGCGCCACGCGGTGTTCGGATGGCTCCAAAATGTTAATGGCACTTCCGTAGGAGACTTTGGAGCGACGACTATCTACGCGCACATCTACGAGCTCTCCCGGGATTGCTCCGGAGATGAACAGGGGCCGGCCATCCACGAGGGAGAAGCATGTTCCCCCGTGAGCAGGACGCAACGCCCTGACCTGTTTGACGATGTCCGGGCTTTCGCCGTTGGTGTGCATTATCTTTCCTTAATCTGCCCAGGGTACGAGTGTTACCAGCACGCCGGGCTCGTCTAGGAGTGTCTTTTCGAGGTGTTTCATTTCCGTGTTGTGCAAGCGCCCAAGCAAGGCGGTTTTGAACACTACATGAGGCAGCACCACGTTTACGAGTCGGTTCGGGTGTGCCGCACGGGTCCGACGCACGTGTTCGATGATCGCTTCGGTTGGCCGGGAAGGACCGGCATCGAGGACGGTGAGGCTTGCTCCAAGGTCTTCTTCGCGCCATTTCTTGAGCGCTTCTTCACTATCACTGCCGCCGGTATCTACGTGGATCAGTTCAATCGAGTATGGCCTGGTCGATTTGATCCACTTGGTTGCACGCGTGAGAGCTGGCCCCATACTTTGTGCGATGATCATGTAGTGCACGCGCCCAGGCGTTATCGGATCTTCAGTGGTGGTTTCACCGGCGCCAACTCCGTAGTTTAGGTAGTGGCGGCGTACGGTGTACAGCACGAAGTAGAGCAGCAGAATGAGCCCGGCCACTACCCAAGCGCCCTCGAAGATGCCGGAGGCTACGACTAGCACGAGCACCGCCACACTGATTACGAGGCCGCCTAGTGCCATCAGACGCGCACGTCTCATTTTGTTCCTCTCTGGGAAGTGCCCCTCATTTTTCAGTTTCGCGTTCCAGAATTTCACGGTTGACCATCGGGTGAGGGTGAGCGATAAGAAGCCTGACACCGCAAGCATCGGAACGAGAATGCGGAACTGGGCCGATCCCACCAGTATTAGGCCGATCGCTCCAAGGGTGAAGACGAAGGGGGTAAAGGCCATTCGCGTTGGATCGTTCATGAGGTGGACGGGAAGCAGGTGGAAGTTCGCGAGTTCGCCGCTGAGCTTGTCCGCGCTGTGCAACACTGTCCTAGCTGATGCTATCGCTGCAATAATCAACACGATCGTGGTAACCAGCAAGAACCATTCTTCCACGCCTACCGTACGCAGGGCCGCGTAAAAAGTATTACGCCGCCCAATGAACCGTGCAGAATCGACGTCACGGATGTTTAACATGGCGAGCATGGCCGTCATTGAGGCTGCAAGACTCATCGAAATTTTTGCAATACCCGCGTGCTTAACATGCGGGTAAGAAAAGTAAGAGAGGTCTGCGGTTAGGTGTCTAAGGAGCAGCGCGGGGGCGAGGACAACGCCAAGACCAAGGCCGAGGGCGGGCACGATTCCGCGCGCAAACGGCGAACGGTTTCCAACCTCGGTTGTGACTATCGCAAGATCTGCCGAGGAGGTTTGTGAAAAGTACGGCGATGACCCGATCATGCCGGCCGTCAAGAACAGCAACAGGAGGAAACTAAGCGCAACTATGGTTGCACCGCCCGTGGTTGAGCGCGGCGCCACTTGGAACGTCTGTAGCATCGCTATGGCGACAACGGCACATATTGCAATCGGCGTGCGCGCGGGCATAAGCACGGGCCACATGGATCCGAGCAAGAAACTAATCGAGGCTCCTGCGATGGCGAATGTCACGATGTACTCGGAAAGCTGCGCCGCCGCCGTGAGAGTGGACATTCGGGTGCCAAGCGAATCATCAACACCTGCGAAGTCCCCTACGTATCGGCGCCTTGCCAGTAGAACCGGAATGTCAGAAATCGTGATCAGTGCGATAAGCGGAACCGCAAACACTGTGAGCCAGGCCGCGAGCGAGGCATCGAGGTAGCCCAGTGGTGACAGGACGTGCAGTAGCGCATCCGGCTGCCAAATGGGGATCAAAACCAGTAGCGAAGCCGAAGCGAAGAACGCGGATACTCGCGCCAGCGGATATGCTCCGCCCTTCGCTCGCCTAATACCCGCGCTCGTTGATGTCATATCCCCAACTCTACAGGCACACGAAGCGAGCGCGTTCTTGATAGTTTTGTTAAATGCACTTTGTTGTCATGGGAGCCGGGCGCGTTGGAACAACGCTTGCCACGCTTTTAGATCAAAGAGGCCACTCGGTGGCCGTAATCGACCAAAACCCCGAGGCTTTTCGGCGTCTGCCCGCAAATTTTTCTGGCCGACGCGTGACAGGCGTCGGTTTTGACCGCGACACGCTACGGCAAGCCGGTATTGAAGATGCTTACGCATTTGCGGCAGTGTCTAACGGAGATAACTCGAACATCATTTCTGCAAGAGTGGTGCGCGAAACCTTCAAAGTTGAACGCGTTGTGGCCAGGATCTATGACCCAACTCGCGCGGAAGTCTACGAAAAGCTTGGTATCCCCACTATTGCCACTGTGCGGCGAACAACCGAAGCGGTACTTTCTTGGATGATGCCGCCGGACGTGAATCGAGTGTGGACGCATCCCACCGGAGATGTTGCCCTCGTTTGTGCCCGCCCCGCATCCAGCTGGTACGGGTTGTCCTTTGCCGTGGTTCGCCAGCTAACCGAATACCCCGTTGTATTCGTGTCCCGTCAAGGCCACATGGACGTAGCTAACGATGACCTAATCGTTCAAGAAAATGACGAGCTTTACTTCGCGATCTCACTGGCTGAGGAAACCAGGATCCGCGAAATCCTTGCCAACGATCCAGCAGTGGGAGCATAGATGCTTATCGTAATCGCCGGAGCAGGTTCAGTTGGGCGTTCTATCGCACGCGAACTTCTGCTCAAGAAACACGAAGTCACCCTCATTGATCGTCTGCCCGACCAGATGCGTGTTGCCACCGTGGCTGAGGCTGATTGGATCCTGGCAGACGCCTGCTCGCCCGAAACTCTCGAAGCCGCAAACGTGGGTAGCTGTGACGTCATGGTTGCCGCTACCGGAGATGACAAAGCAAACCTCGTCATCTCTTTGCTAGCCAAAACGGAGTTTGGTGTGCCACGCGTTGTTGCTCGCGTAAACAACCCAAAAAACGAGTGGATGTTCAACTCAACTTGGGGAGTTGACGTGCCCGTTTCCACCCCGCGTGTCATGACCGCCCTCGTTGAAGAAGCCGTGAGTGTTGGAGCCTTGGTTCGCCTATTCCAGTTCCACGAGGCCGGAACCGCGATCTATGCCATAACGCTTCCTGCTGATTCACGCGCAAGCGGAAAGAAGATCGCCCAATTGGGTCTGCCTTCCGACGCGCGCGTGCTCACCGTATTGCGCGATGACACGCCCGTTGATGATGAGGACGAGTTCGAGCTGGCCGCCGGGGACGAAGTGGTTCTAATGCTGTCTTCGTTTGAAAAATCACTTGGCCAAGACGTCGAGCAGGTGTTCGGCTCAAAATAGGCCGCGCGCGAGGGGTTGGCGCAGGTTTAAGAACCGCGCACCAATCTAGTTGGCGGACGCCGCATCGCCGTCGGACTCGGTTTGCACGACCTCCCGGTACGGGCGTAGCTGAACCCAAGTGACCCAAGCGACCAGGAGGAATAGGGGCAGTCCCAGAAGTAATTTGGCTGTTCCGAGCATCGCAACCTGCCCACCCAGCCACAGGGGGATCTGCACCAAGAACCGCAAGGCGAACAGGGCGAACCACAACCAAGACAGACTTCTCGATACCCGTGCCAAACGATCAAGCGAGCCCGGGTTTTGCCACCACTTCCACCGCAACTGCCAAACCGGTGTCAGTGCCATCGACACCACCGGATAGCGGACCAAATTAGCCGCCATGATTACTAGCCCGTACGCCGCCGAAGCAATAATTCCGAAGGCGAAAAAGTTCTCGCCTCTACCCGACCACAGTGCCCAAACGACTCCGATGGCTACGCCCACGAACCCTGAAACTGAATACGTGATGGGCTGCCGGCTTATCAGCCGAACCAAAATCAACGCCACCGAGATTCCGCCTGCCAAAATGAGCGGCCATTTCAGATCCATCGCAATCACGTAAGCAACCACGAACACCAAGACAGGAAGCACAGACTCGATCGCGCCGCGCACTCCCCCAACGGCCTGCCACGCGTCAAACTGATCGGCGTTAAGTTGGCTGGCTAAAGATTTGCTCTTCCCTCCGGGCTTGCCCGCCGCCTCGTCGATCGAATCAGTCATCATCGTCCCCCAGGATCTGAAAATGAGGATTCCACAGAAGTTGCTCAGAAAACTGTTGCATCACGTTGCCTTGGACAACCATGTGGGCACCAACGTGAACGCCCGGAATCTCACGCCTGCCCGGCCAGGCAACAATAATCGTGCCCGTATCATCTTTCAAATGGGCCCGCAGCGTCATCGACGCGCCTTCAATCGGGTACGTGATAGCAACCACTCGCCCTGAGACCACGGCGCGCATCCGCGGTTTCAACGCCGCAATAGCGGTGCGTGGCTGGTCTACGAGGCGCGTTGGAAGAGTCAACTTACTGCTTATCATCCTGCGGCTCGGCCGCTACTGTAAGTTCTGACGGAAGCGTGAACGGTATTACCGAAAGCGGCGCGCGCGGCGCGTCACCACGCTCAATTACGAGGCCAGAAATAACCGCCGCCACTGGCCGCCAAGCTTCTTCATCGGACAGGGCCGCGCCAGCAAGATCAATACGCAGCGCCCAACGGTTGCCCTCAATGGTGAAGATCCTGCTCGGAGCTATTGCATCGCGCCCATCCTGGGTCTTCACCACCGTGTGCGCAACCAGCTCTTCGCCCCATGGGCCTTCTCGTACTTCAACCTTGGCGCCCTGCTGTTCCAGCGCTTCCTTGGTGGCGCTCAGCACTTCCTGAGCTGCGCCACCGGACTTTGGATTCGCAATCACCATCATCTGCATGACGGAGTTACCAATCACCACGTTCATTCGCAAAATGGTTTTGTCCGGTGAGAACACGGGTTGGATTTGGATTCCCGCAATTGCGGGAAGTTTTAGTGGCCCAAGGTCAATGTATCCCTTAGAAACGTCACGTTGGCTGATGTCGAACGGCCCATGCTCCGGGGCTTGCACTTCGCTCGCTTCAGCTGGCACATCATCTGCGAGCGGTTCTTCGTCACGGACCTGCGCCACGTCCTCGGTCTTCTTCTTGCGCTTGAAAAACGCCACTAAATTTCACCTACTACAATCAAAACCTACCGAATGGCCAGTCTACTCCGCGCACTCCGTGCATACGGGTAGGCCATCCTGCTCGTAGGCAAGCTGAGAAGTGTGATGTACCAAGAAGCACTCCGAACAGGTGAACTCGTCATCTTGACGCGGAACCACCCGAACTGTCAGCTCCTCATTAGATAGATCCGCGCCCGGTAGTTCGAAATCTTCTGCAATCTCGTTCTCATCCTCATCGACCACATTCGAGCCCTGGTCATTGCGACGGCTCTTCAGTTCTTCGAGAGAGTCTTCCGAAACATCATCATCGTTCTTACGAGGCGCATCGTAATCTGTAGCCATGGTTACCTCTTTATACTCGTCTGGGTGAACATGAAAGCTTTTACTGCATATTAATGCCGCGCGGGGATATTAGCATTGATTTGAGCAATGAACGCAACCGACAAGCGACACGCGCATAATGTAGCACGATGAGGGCCACTTAGGTGCCATGCTTCATACTAGGGACGGAGGATTAATGATCGAGCTTGAACTTTTAGGCCCGCACGGGGATGGTTCGCAGTTGGTTTTTACCGATAAAGACGGCGAACGCTACATGATTGTTGTGGATGATGCGCTAAAGGCAGCGATCAGGCGAGGTGAGCTGAAGCTCGAGTCATTTCCTAAATCCGGATCCGTCCTGCGTCCTCGCGAAATCCAGCAACTTCTGCGTGCGGGCATGCCGGCCGCCGAAATCGCGGCGAACTATGACATCGACATTGACCGCATTAATCGCTTCCTCGCGCCGGTTGTTACCGAACGCAACTACATCGTGTCGTCTGCACTGGCTGCGCCCGTAGGCGGCGAAGCGGGAGCACCCCAGCTGGGCGACCTGGTAATCGACAGGCTTGCAACCCGAGGCGTTGATGCCCACTCTCTGTCCTGGACCGCACTGCGCGAGGGCGACCGCCCCTGGGAGTTGCACCTCACATTTGTTCAGGCAGCCACCGAGCGCCGCGCCTCCTGGCAGGTGTCCAACCGCGGCACCCTCATTTGCGCGCTGGACGAAGAAGCCCGCTGGCTTACCGAAACCACCACTCCTGCCGCCACCAATGTGACGAGCCTTCCCGGAGGGGAAGCTCCTACCAACACGCCGGGCGAAGCGGCCTCGCCTGACGACGTTGAGAGAATTCTTGGTGATCTGGCTTCGAAACGAGGCCGACGCAGGGAATCGAAACCGCAAATTAAGGCTGAAACCGTTGAGAAGCCATCGCTGTTGCGCTTCCCCAAACCGATTGAGTCTGAGCCAAAGGCGAAGGTCGAGGAGCCCGTCCCCGAGCCCGAACCGGCCCAGCCGCAACCGGTGGTAAGCGAAGACAGCGATGCGTTGCCCGGCCTTGAAAAACTCGAAGTTCAAGAGCCTGAGCCGAAGAAGAGCACGCGTAGCGCTAAGCGCCGCTCCGTCCCCTCATGGGACGAGATCGTTTTTGGCACTCGCAGTAACTAATCGAACCTGAGAATCGGGATGGCAAGCTCAGCAGAACTGAACGAGCCGTGCACACCCACTAGGTCTATCGACTGTTTAGGCTGAGTGCGTGAATCCACTACCACCCAGTCATCGTGCATGAAAGCCACGGCATTACCCGTTAGTTTTGCTCCGCTTTCACCGCCCAGTATTTCTACTACTTCACCGCCCTCCACGATGGTGGCACGCTCCCCCAGCTCATCTCGCCAACGACCGATCACTTTGTTGGGATTGGTTGCCGCGTGGATATGCACGGCTCTGCCCTCGCCCGCGATCAGTTCTAGGTCCTGAAGCAACTTAGAGTTTTGCGCCACGTCTATGCGCCTGTCCGCTCGCGTGTTCACCATGCCATGATCGCCCGTTACAAGCGCTCGGACACCCTTTGGCAGTTCTCGATTTATGCGCGCCAGCGCCGCATCCACCAACTCAAGTTCACCAACCCACTGGTCGCAATGCGTGCCATACCCGTGCCCCGCATGGTCAAGGTCGGACCAATACAGGTAGACCACCGCCGCGCCCGCGCGGAGCCGTTTCATTGCTGCATCTATTCGCTCGTCAAAGCTCTCCGCGCCCACCGGGCGCGCTCCACGCAGAGCCGCCATGGTTAAGCCCGATCCGGCAAACCGCTGTGGCATGATCGCCGCAGAACTTACGCCCGCTCGACTCGCGATCTCAAACATGGTGGGATTCGACTGCCATTTTTCCGGTGGAACACTCGCGTTCTCGAAGGTAAGAAGCGTAGCTACCTGGCTACCGTCTTTAACGGACCAGCCCACCATGTTCGTCTGTCCGGGCATAAGGCCGGTTGCGAAAGACGAAATTGCAGCTGCAGTGGTTGAGGGCAGAACTGTGCAAGCCCTCATCATGTCGGCTTTTCGTGAACGCAAGAACGGCGTGTAAGCGAAATGGTTTACTACAAGATCAAAACCAAAACCGTCGATCAATACCACGAGGGTTTGCTGGCCCCGTTCCAGCTGCAGATAATCAGCAAGACGGTCGCGCTGTTCTTGGGACTGCGGCGGTGGCCCGCTCACTCCCCACGCTCCAAAAACAACCGGCAGGATGTCGCAGATAGACGGGTGTGAGGCACGCATACTTAGCGCTTTATCCAAACTCATAGCCGCTTCCAACAGACATGCCCTCGCTTAAATTTCAGTTGCGCAAACTTTTTGACACAATGAGAGTTATGCCAAAAACGGTTGATACCAGCGTAGACGAACACATTGTCGAGATCGATGTTTCCAGCGAAATGCGAGGATCCTTCCTCGAATACGCCTACTCTGTAATCTACGCTCGCGCACTTCCGGATGCACGCGATGGCGCAAAGCCCGTGCAACGCCGTATCCTCTATCAAATGTCCGAAATGGGGCTGCGCCCCGAACGCGGCCACGTGAAATCGCAAAGTGTTGTCGGCGAGGTGATGGGTAAGCTCCACCCGCACGGTGACGCGGCAATCTACGACGCCCTCGTGCGCCTCGCACAAGACTTCAACCTACGCGTTCCCCTGGTTGATGGGCACGGCAACTTCGGCTCGCTAGATGATGGTCCGGCTGCCGCGAGGTACACGGAGGCTCGCCTTGCCCCTGCCGCCCTCGACATGGTGAGAGATCTGCATGAAGACACCGTTGACTTCGTGCCAAACTACGACAACCGTCTGACCCAGCCCGATGTTCTGCCAGCAGGATTTCCAAATCTATTAGTCAATGGCGCATCCGGTATTGCGGTGGGAATGGCTACAAACATTGCTCCGCACAACCTCGGTGAGGTCATCGCTGCAACCACGCACCTGATCGACAATCCGGACGCCACCGTTTCCGACCTCATGCGCTTCGTGCCCGGCCCGGATTTCCCCGAGGGCGGCATCATTATTGGCCAGGAAGGCATAGAGGAGGCCTACACCACCGGCCGCGGATCTTTCAAAGTTCGCGCCAAGATGAACGTGGAGCGAGTGACTCCCCGCAAGCGCGGCCTGGTTGTCACCGAACTGCCATACATGGTTGGCCCAGAGCGCGTGATCGAGCGCATCA
Source organism: Actinomyces urinae (assembly GCF_900119695.1). Lineage (GTDB taxonomy): Bacteria > Actinomycetota > Actinomycetes > Actinomycetales > Actinomycetaceae > Gleimia > Gleimia urinae. The sequence continues at coordinate 140,580 of NZ_LT632547.1, read as the reverse complement.
AAGATCAGGTGAATGCCAAGCGGCTCCAGGGAATCTCAAACGTCACAAACCTAACGGATCGCCACCACGGCGTGCGCCTGGTTATTGAAATCAAGAACGGTTTTAATCCCGAGGCTGTGATGGAGCAACTGTACCGGCTCACACCGCTCGAAGATTCGTTCTCTGTAAACGCCGTAGCGCTCGTTGATGGACGCCCACAAACTCTTGGTCTGAAAGAGATGCTGGAGGTTTACCTCGACCACCGCTACCAAGTGGTGCGGCACAGGTCGCAGTTCCGCCGCCAAAAGGCGATGGACCGCCTCCACCTGGTGGAAGGCCTCCTGGTTGCGATTCTCGACATCGATGACGTGATTGCGATCATTCGCTCCTCCGACGATGTAGATGAGGCGCGTTCGCGCCTCATGCTTGCCTTCGAACTGGATGAGATCCAAGCTGACCACATCCTGTCGCTCCGCCTGCGCCGGCTCACCAAGTTCTCCCGGATCGAATTGGAAACCGAGAAGGCCGAGTTGGAAGCCGAAATTCGCGCACTCGATGAGATATTGGGCTCCGAACAAGTACTGCGGGGCGTCGTTAAGGACGAGCTTTTAGAAGTATCAAAACGTCTGTCCACTCCGCGACGGACCATGTTGCTATCGGCAGACGCCGCGCAAATCACCACTACTGCCAAGAGCGCGGTGCCACTGGAAATTCCTGACGGGCCCGCAACAGTAGTGCTTACACCAGACGGCGGTCTTATTCGCGTTGAAGGCAACGAGCCCCTTGGAAAAACAGATGCGAGAGCCGTAGCCGACACCTACCGGGTAGCGATTCCCACCACTACGCGCGGCGAGATTGCTGTAGTGGATAGCGCGGGCCTCGCCCACCGCCTCCACGTGGTTGATCTACCCGCGGTGCCTCGAACCGCCTCAAACGCGTCGTTTGCTGCCGCGGTGTCTACCAGCCACCTGCTTAGCCGCGACATTGAGCCACGCGGCCTCATTGATCTTGATGGCGAAGCAATCACCGGCATAGTCACTAAGCAAGGCGTCATCAAACGTATGCGACCCGAGTTCGCCAAATCCGACGAGTTTGAGGTCATGAATCTTGCTGATGGCGACGAAGTGCTATTTGTAGCGCCCTGCCCCGACGAAGTAGACGTTGTGTTTATCGCTTCTAATGCGCAGCTCCTGCGCACGCCGGCAGGCAAGATCCGTCCGCAAGGACGCGTAGCAGGCGGTGTGGCCGGCATGAAGCTCGCCGATGGAGCCAGTGTCATAGAGGCGGCGTTCACTGCTTTGGACACGGCTGAAGTCGTAACCGTTGCGGCTGCCGACGACGGCATGCTCTACCCCACCCAAACCTCTTTAAAGGTCACGAAGGGCGAAGTATTTCCCGAGAAGGGGCGCGCGACGCAGGGCGTGCGTTGCCACCGTTTCTTAAAGGGTGAAGATGCGCTTGCACTCGCTCGAGTATGCCCCGGAGTTGCACTTGCAGCTTCTTCTACCGGCTCCCCTCTCGAGCTACCCGAGGCAGACGAACGCCGTGACGGCTCTGGAACGCCGATCACGAAGACGATTGCCTCGCTGGCTTAGCTCTAGCACCAACGGGGACGTAGCACACGAAAGTGCGGAAGCTGTATTCAGCTTCCGCACTTTTAATAGGTCTAATGAGGCTATCGAAGATGGCATACTGCCCGTAGCGTGCCTATTGTTCGGTTACGGCCAGGGTGTATACCCGCGACGTTGCAACCGTGGCGAACCCCAGCGAATCGTAGACCGACATCATTGAAGGCGATGAGAGAGACGAGAGCCCTGCGAGGACGGCATCCATCCCCGCTTTCTTCTGCGCGCGCATCGACGCTGAAACGAGGGCTGGCGCGATAGTTTGGTCTTTGAACTCTGGGAGCACGGCAAGCATATCGATGGTTCCCTCACGCCAGCCCAGCACGGACCAATCCTGAGAGTATTTTGATGCCATGACCAGGCCCGCGATGGCCTCGCGATCCGCGGCATGTGAAACGGCCACAAAAGACCATTCGGGGATGAAACCTGCACGGTCCTCGCCGCTCCACTTGTAGGTCTCGCCGCGACCTCCCTCGCCGCGCGTGATGAGATCCAACGCATGGTCGATTGTATGCTCGCCAACACTGTCCCAAGGAACGATAGTTATGAATGGATCTACTTCTACAAACTCTGGCTCTTCATCCAGCGCCGCCCGCATGTCAAAGTACGAACGATTCCACTCATACCCGTAATCCAGCAGATGTTCCTCGAGGACGCGGTGGCCCTCTTCAACGTTAAAGAGGATCTGTTTGGACTCCCCGCTCATGGCCAGCAGAGCGGCCGTTGCGGTTTGCGTATGCCACTCAACCAGCACTCGCCCAAAGCCAATACCACGGAACTTCGGATCCACCCCGCCTCGACACGAAGCTACTACAGGCTCGTCATCAAACAACCGGATATAGCCGTAGACGCGCAACTTGTCATCAATAAACCCGCCGATTGCAAAAAACTCATCCGAATAGCTAAACAGCTCGGCTATCTCTTCTTCAGAAGTACGGTACGGAAGGTCATCAAACTTCTCAATGCGATGCTGTAAACCTGCAAGCATGCGGGAATCGCGCACATCAAGGAACCGCCACGAACATTCAAGACCGGGCGCAAGCATTTCTGGAGTCGCGGGCAGGGACGTTAGAATGACGAATCCTCTCTATCTCAGACCACGTGACTAAAAATCAAGACTATAAACAAAGTAGTTGCCTACAGCCTTAAATCCAAGCCGTTCGTAAAAACTGTGAGCACCGTGCGGATTATCCATATCCACATCCAGCCCCATACGTTGCATACCCGAATCATACGAGGCCTTCGTAGCCTTCGTAATCAGAGCCCTGGCGAGGCCAGAGCCACGCGTGTTTGGATCAACGCCAAGAAGCTCAGCGTAGGCCTCGCTCATTCCGGTGTGAAGCCACCGGGCGGGGTGGCGTACCACGAGGATGTATCCAGAAACTTCACCGGTGGGCGAAATCGCTACAAACGACCACCGCTTCTCAACGGACGCGATCGCATCATCCCACCATTTAGCAGCGTCTGCGGTACTTCCCCAGTGGTCTGAAAAAGCGCGCAGGTGCAAGGCTTTTATCTGCGCTTCAAGCTCAGCTATCCACGGAACCACCGTGTAGCCGCCACGAGGCTCATCTACCGTAGGTTCTTCGCCTTCCAAATCGCGGTACATCACTTGGAACTGGCGCTGCTTCTTGAATCCAGCATCTTCGAGTATCGCCACGCGCTGGAGCAGATGCCCATCAACGTTTGTAGCGATCTGCGCAGGCAGCTCACAATCAGGGCCGTACTTTTCTAACAGGAGCTGCGCGCCACGAGCCGTCTGCCACTCCAAAATGGCCTGGCCAATGCCTCGCCCTCGAAAATCTGGGTGGACTTCGCTAGAAATCTCAGCTCTTGCCACTTCCCCATCAGTCGGGAGGACTTCAACGACGGCCACGGCCTGGATCTTGCCGTGATCATCGCGGCCAACAATCACGTCTTTACCTTCGCCCGTCACCAGCAGATCAGCAATCCTATCGGCGCTAGTGGAGAACAAGGTGGAATCAAAAAACTCGCACTTGTGCACCTGGCGCGCCGCGTCATAACCGTCACTCGGCTCAATTTCGGACCACTCCAGCCCCAGATTCGCTGGCGGGTAGGTCGCGTCGATTAGCGGCGCCGCTCGTTTTGCCAAGGTTGTAGACATAGCGCCATTCTAAAGGACACGCTCATTCCCACCCAATCAACGCCAAGCTTTTACCTCCACCAAGCAACTACTAGAGGCACCTCAAACTTTACGCGTCGATCTTTTCCCTATCGAAGTCGTTTGCCCCCTCAACGATGAAACTACGACGAGGAGCCACTTCCGATCCCATCAAAAGCTCGAAAACCTTCTCAGCCTCAAGGAGCGCGGCTTCATCAGCGAGCGTGATTCGACGGAGGGTGCGGTGAGCCGGATCCATCGTGGTTTCAGCCAACTGGTCCGCGTCCATCTCACCCAGACCCTTGTATCGCTGGATCGGTTCCTTGTATTTGCGTCCCTGTCGATTCAACTTGGCAAGCGTTTGCTTTAGCTCTTCCTCGGAGTAGGTGTACAAAACTTCCTTTGGCTTCTTACCCTGCTTCGGTACCTCAATGCGATGCAGCGGTGGCACAGCCGCGTAAACGCGCCCAGCTTCCACCAAAGGCCTCATGTAACGGAAGAACAACGTAAGCAACAGGGTGCGGATGTGCGCGCCGTCCACGTCAGCATCCGTCATCAAAACGACCTTGCCATACCTTGCGGCCGAAAGGTCAAACGTTCTGCCCGAACCAGCTCCAATCACCTGAATAATCGCCGCGCACTCCGCGTTTGCAAGCATGTCAGCAGTAGATTTCTTCTGCACGTTTAGAATCTTGCCGCGAATCGGGAACAGTGCCTGGTGCTCGGAGTTACGCGCAAACTTTGCGGTACCAAGAGCCGAGTCACCCTCAACAATGAACAATTCGGAAGAATCCACATCGTTCGAGCGACAATCGGCAAGTTTTGCGGGCAATGATGACGTTTCAAGAGCATTCTTGCGACGAGAGATTTCTTTGTGCACGCGCGCGGAAACGCGGGCCTTCATCTCGCCCACAACTTTCTCAATTAGAGCATCATTGGTTTGCTTCACGTCGCGCTTACTGGACTTGAAACGGGTTTGGAAGTAGTCGCTCACAACCTTGTTAACAACCTGGCGAACCTGCGGAGTGCCAAGTACTTCCTTAGTCTGTCCTTCAAACTGTGGCTCTGGGAAGCGCACCGTGACAACCGCGGTCATACCGGCCAGGATGTCATCCTTCTCGATGCGCCCATCCTTTTTTGTCACCTTGTAACGCCGCTGGTTTTTATCCACCTGGTCGCGAATCACCTTAAGCAACGCAGTTTCAAATCCTTGGACGTGTGTGCCCCCCTTTGGAGTGGCAATGATGTTCACAAACGAACGCTGCGTCGTGTCATAACCAACGCCCCACCGAAGCGCAATATCGACGTTACAAGTGCGTTCAATATCAACTGGTTGTAGGTGCCCGCCTTCGTTCAAGCGTTGCACAGTCTCGTTGTAAACCCCCTCTCCGGTGATGTGCATCGTCTCTGTAACTGGCCCATCAACCGCCAGGAAATTAACGAAGTCAACAACTCCGCCATCAAACTGGAGAGTCTCTTCAACTACCTCGTCACCGCGCTCATCAATACACGTAATAGCCAGGCCTGGAACCAAGAATGTTGTTTGGCGGGCTCTACCAAGTAGTTGCTCGAAGTCGAATCCCTCATTCTTTGGGAAAATCTGGAAGTCAGCCCAAAAACGTACGCGGGTACCCGACTTACCTCGCGGGGCCTTGCCCACCACATCTAGCTGGGATGCATCCACAAACGGAGTGAACGGAGAATTCGGAGTGCGATCCTTAGAATCATCAAAACGGCCCGGCTCGCCGCGCAGGAATGACATCTGGTAGGTCTTTCCCGCTCTATCTACCTGTACATCTAAACGGGCTGAGAGCGCGTTTACTACCGACGCGCCAACGCCGTGTAGACCGCCCGCAGATCCGTACGAGCCTCCACCAAACTTGCCTCCGGCATGTAGCTTCGTGAAAACGACCTCAACGCCGGAAAGGCCCACACCCTTCACTTCATCAACCGGAATACCGCGCCCATTGTCACTGATTGATACCGAATAGTCCGGGTGGAGCGTAACGGTAATGTGGTCGCAATACCCCTCAAGCGCCTCATCTACCGCGTTGTCAATAATCTCCCACAGACAGTGCATCAGGCCGCGCGAATCCGTTGAACCAATGTACATGCCTGGGCGTTTACGAACCGCCTCAAGGCCCTCCAGTACGGAAAGGTGCCTTGCCGTGTACTCTGACGCGTTAGATCGGGTTTTATTCTTACTAGCCACGCAAACATGTTAGGCGAAAATCCGGCCAAACTAGCATTCCCACGCGGCCGTCTTCAGCTGATTGCGAAAACGGACGTCAAAACAGGACTTGGCTCGCACGCACTGCAACAATGGAAACATGACATACGAATCGAACATTACTGAAAGTACTGGACTTAAAGTCGCTGACCGTTGCGACCTCTGTGGCGCACAAGCATTCGTTGAGGTCGTAATGGAGTCAGGCACGCTAATGTTCTGCGGTCATCATGCACGAAAGCTTCGCGATTCATACTCCAAAACCGCGCTTGAAGTTCGCGACTTCACCGACCAGCTATACACCTCGGTGAACTAACCTCGCGTACTTTACGACAGTTGCTATAAAAAGGGAGCGGCTCACATTGAGCCACTCCCTTTTCGTATGTGCAACGGGTTCCCGCCTCACATAATGATCTATTGCCCCTAGTCGAGGTAGTCGCGAAGCACCTGCGACCTGGACGGGTGGCGCAACTTCGACATGGTCTTCGACTCGATCTGGCGGATACGCTCGCGGGTAACGCCGTATACCTTGCCGATCTCATCCAAAGTCTTCGGCTGACCATCGCCAAGACCAAAACGCATCGACACAACGCCCGCCTCACGCTCTGACAGCGTATCGAGCACGCGGTGGAGCTGTTCTTGCAAGAGCGTGAAGGCAACCGCATCTGTTGGCACAATCGCTTCGGAGTCCTCAATCAAATCGCCGAACTCCGAGTCGCCGTCCTCACCTAGTGGCGTGTGGAGCGAGATCGGTTCGCGGCCATACTTTTGAACTTCTACGACCTTTTCCGGCGTCATATCAAGCTCTTCTGCAAGTTCTTCCGGAGTGGGTTCGCGGCCCAAATCTTGCAACATTTGACGCTGCACACGCGCAAGCTTGTTAATCACTTCAACCATGTGCACCGGGATACGAATGGTGCGGGCCTGATCTGCCATTGCGCGCGTAATTGCCTGGCGAATCCACCACGTTGCGTACGTGGAGAACTTGTAGCCCTTCGAATAGTCAAACTTTTCTACCGCGCGAATAAGGCCAAGGTTGCCTTCCTGAATCAGATCCAAGAACAGCATGCCGCGGCCCGTATAGCGCTTGGCCAACGAGACCACCAGACGAAGGTTTGCCTCGAGCAGGTGATTCTTTGCAAGCTGGCCATCATGCACCAAGATTTGCAATTCACGGCGCAGTTTGGACGGCATCTCGTCGCCCTCACGCAAAATCTTTTGCTCGGCGTAAAGTCCGGCTTCGACGCGGCGGGCCAGATCGACCTCTTCTTCCGCGTTCAAAAGCGCGACCTTACCGATCTGCTTCAAGTAATCCTTAACCGGATCCGCAGTTGCACCCGCAACGGTTACCTTCTGTGCAGGCTCGTCACGGTCATCCGAGTCAGAAACTACGAAGCCGCCAACCTTTTCGGTCTGCTTATCTTCACTCTTCTTGCGGCGCGAACGGCGCTTACGAGAACCAGCGGAATCTGAGTCATCCTTATCGTCGTCTTTGTCGTCATCCTCCGCGTCGTTCTCGTCCTCGTCGTCTTCATCATCGTCGTCGTCAGAAAGCTCTGCTGATTCGGCGGATTCAGCGGAATCGGCCGAGTCAAGATCAAGATCGAGGTCGTCGTCTACATCCTCGTCTTCAAAAGTTTCGGGAGCATCCTCATCGAGATCTGCAGACTCGTCCTGTAATTTTTCGTCCTTAACCTCAGGCTCGTTCGCAGGCTTAGCGGCTGCCTTCTTCGCGGTTGCACGCTTCGTGGTCTTCTTTGCCGGCGCGGCCTTCTTAGCGGCCTCTTCTTCCGTCTTGGCCTTAGCCTTGGCCGCCGTCTTCTTAGCAGCCGGCTTTCGCGTGGTCTTGGTAGCACTCTTACGCGTAGTCTTCGACTTTTCTTCAACTACTTCAGACTCATCTGCCTTGGCAACAGTTTTCGCTGCGGTCTTGGTTGCCGTCTTCTTAGCAACTGTCTTACGCGTGGTCTTGGTAGCATTCTTACGCGTAGTCTTCGGCTTTTCTTCAGCTACCGGAGCCTCAGTTGCCTTCGCAGAGGCCTTAGCGGCAGTCTTCGTCGCCGCCTTCTTTGCAGGGGCCTTCTTTGCGGGAGCCTTCTTAGCAGTCGTTTTCTTTGCGGGGGCCTTTGTAGCTTCCTTGGCGGTTTCTGCGCCGCCATCCGCCTGGGCTTTAGTAGCGGCGCTTTTTGTAGCAGTTGCGGTCTTCTTCGCAGCGGTAGTCTTCTTAGCCGCGGTAGTCTTCTTCGGGGCGGCCGTTTTCTTAGCTGCCGTAGTCGCCTTGGAAGCCGCGGTCTTCTTGGTTGCGGTGGTGGCCTTAGCGGCAGTCTTCTTCCTCGTGGCAGGCTTTTTAGCTGCCTTCGACTCGGTAGATTCAGCTACCTCAACTTTGCTAGTGGTGGATCCTGCGGTCTTAGAATTAGTCTTAGAGGCTTTAGAAACTGCCACGAAGTTTTCCTTTCCACGGGAGCATTGGGGTCTTCTCACTCGTCTATCGGCGCAAGGCTGTACAACTTGTCCGGGCTGTGATTAATCGTGAGAGACGAAACTAGAACCAATTATAATCAGGTCTTGTATTTTTCGCCCAACTGAGGTAGACAATCCCCTAATCGTCCGTTGAGAAGGCGCTGCGCGTTTGATTCGATATCTTTAGAGTATGGAAACGGATCGAAACGTCGCGAACGCCGCGAAGCCCGCGTTTAACCAGGCCTTATTCGCACCGGTGATGAACCACAAGGCCCTCGATTTCTTCAATACCTTCGCAGCAACCCTGGCTCCCCATCCCGAGCTTGATCGATTCCTATCGTTTGCTCGCTCGTACGTAGGATCGGGGAAGGCCCTGCGCGCACTCGGCGTTTCCATTGGTAATTTCATTGCCGGTGGCGAAGATATCGGTCATAGCGAACCCGCGATGAACCTAGGCGCTGCTCTCGAGCTTTACCAAAGCTCGGCCCTCGTGCACGATGACTTCATCGACAACGCCGCCACCAGGCGTGGCATCCCATCCGTACATGTGCAGGCTGCGCGCGAGATAGATGAAGCCGTGGCGGGGCCCGTGGCAATCTTGGTTGGCGACCTACTGCTCTCCCTGAACCACCTGGCCACCGAACACAGCCTCAAAGATCTTGATGCAAAAACCGCACACCGCATCTCCAGCTACATGGCGCAAATTACTGCCGAGGTTGCGTGGGGCCAGTACCTGGATGTCCTCACCGAGAAACACCCACTGTCTGATCCCGAGGCACTTCGCCGCTACGTCTACGACGTCATCGCGCTAAAATCTGGACACTACTCCGTTATGCGACCCCTGGTTCTCGGCGCTCTCCTACAAGATCCAAACCCGCAGTTCATCGAAACGCTCGAAAAGATTGGCCGCGCGTGGGGTGTCGCATTCCAAATGCGAGACGATGAGATTGGTGTTTTTGGCGACGAGTCAGTTACGGGCAAGCCCACGGGATCAGATATTCGTGAAGGCAAGCGCACAATCCTCATTACCATGGCGCTATCGCGCACCAACGGAGCCGATCGGGTATTTCTAGAAGATGCGCTTGGCAACCAACACTTGTCTGAAAAGGAGCTTGCGCGCGTGGTAGAAGCTATTGAGTCTTCTGGCGCACGCCTCGAACACGAAAAAGCTATTGCAAACCTGGCCGAAGAAGGCCGCAAATACATGCGCGAATTAAAACTGGACGAGGAGCGGGAGGCCGCCCTCGCCCAGTTTGGGAAAGTACTGTTAAATCGCGAATTCTAAATACGTGAAAGCATCATTATTTGCAGCTCGCGCTTAGAAAGCCAGAGGCAAAATCGCATTGCGCACCTCGCGCACCCGGTTCTTTGCAAGCAGCTCTAGCGGGGTTTCCTCAAGGCCGTCGTGATTAGACAGAATCCATTCTGTGGCCTCGTCGTGAGAAAACCCAGCATCTAGCAGCATCAACATCGTGCCGTGAAGCGACTTAAGAGGACGTGGCGCCCCCTCCTCATGTGCGATACATAGAGCAGGCACCATGGGCTTGCTATCTTCTATGACTTTCAAAAGTTCGTTCTCGGCCCAGAGCTGTTTGATACGAGCAGGGGTTACATCCAGCATCGCGGCCGCTTCACGCTGTGATAATAGTTCGATCATGCTTATGAGTTTAAAGTAAATCCGCCACCTTGTTGGAGGCACACCCTCGCGGTGTTCAACATTTGCAAGGTTTACACGTACAATCGCGGCGTGGGATTGTTTAAAAATTGGCGCGAGCAAGTGGGGGAAAACGAAAACCCCAACACGGTGCCTCCCCCTGCGCCGGGCTCTGATGATGAAGCGGCGTCGGAGAGCGCGCAGTCTACCGGCACAGCTGAAGATGTCGAAGAACCCGAGGTCGAGCTTACCTCTGACGTGAACATGCAACTGTCCGCCTCAGAAGATACGCCGGGCACGGAAGACTCTGCCAGCACCGAACAATCCGATGACGGTGAACAGGCAAATGCAACAACCAACTCGGGAGCTGAAAACGAGGCCCCCACACTAACCGATCCCCTCGTTGGCATGGTTCTGGACGAGCGCTATAAGATTGAGCGCCTCTTGGCCCGCGGCGGCATGGCAACCGTATACGTGGCATATGACAACCGTCTGGAACGCCCGGTAGCCATTAAGGTGATGCACCCCCACCTCGCGCAGTCGGCAGACTACGTGAATAGATTCCGCAAGGAAGCCCGCTCTGCCGCGCGCATCATCCACCCCGCAGTGGTGACCGTTTTTGACCAGGGCATTATTGAGGGCTCCGGATATCTGGTGATGGAGCTGGTGCACGGATCAAACCTACGCACCCTTTTGAATGAGGAGGGCGCTCTCACCCTCGATCGCGCACTAGCAGTCACCGAAACTGTTCTCCAAGCCCTATCATCCGCACACCGTGGCGGCGTTATTCACCGCGATATCAAGCCCGAAAATGTCCTCGTACCAAATGACGGAAACCTGAAAGTAGCAGACTTCGGACTGGCAGGCGCAGTCTCGGATGTTTCGGCCGCTTCCACCGGATCTGTGATGGGAACAGTGGCGTACCTTGCCCCAGAACTCGCCGCCGGCGAGCACGCGGACGCTCGTTCTGATCTGTTCTCCGTTGGCATTATGCTGTATGAAATCCTTACCGGGCACACGCCCTTCGAGGATCTTTCCGTCTACCAGATCGTGAAATCATACGCGGAAAAAGACATTCCCTCCCCTTCCGAGCTCGAATCTTGGATCCCATCCGAAGTTGACGACTTTGTTTGCTCACTTACCGCGCGCGATCGCAATGACCGACCACAAAGCGCGGCGGAGGCTCTAGAAACCCTGGTACGGATCCGTTCGCAGCTACCCGAATCACTGCTTGGCCGCAAAGCGGATATTGCCCCGAAGGTTACCTCCGAAACCACTCACAAAATCCAACTGCGAGGCGAGACCGTAGCACTTCCCGTACCCGCCTCAAAACCAACCACATCCGTGCGCACCATTCCCGCCGCTCCCAAAAAGAGCAAACGCGCCCCCCTCGTTATTGCAACGATAATTACGCTACTTGTTGCCGCAGGAAGCGGCTTCACGTGGTGGTGGTTCGAGTACGGGCCCGGCTCCTACATTGATGTTCCCGCTATTGCTGGAGCAAATCTGAAAGATGGCACAGCCAAGCTCGATGCCCTCGGTATTCAAAGCGTGGTTGAAGAAAAGTTTGACGATGTGGTTCCCGCAGGCATCATTATTGACACGCGCCCATCCAGCGACGAGCGCGTACATAAAGCCGGCATTGTCACTATATTGCTCTCGAAAGGCATTGAGATGGTTGAGGTTCCAAAACTCACCAACGCCACAAGTGAAGAGCTCGATCAGATTCTTAAAGGCGCAAAGCTAACCCGCGGCGACACCCAGGAGGCCTACGACGAGGAGGTCGAAAAAGGACGGGTCATTTCTCAGTCCGTTGCCCCCGGCGAGAGCGTAAAACACGACGCTTCCATAGACGTGGTTATCTCCAAGGGCCGAGAGCCTATCAAGGTGCCAAAAGTTGTAGGCCTGACCCTTGCCGAAGCCAGTCAGTTACTCTCTGATGCCGGTCTGCAGGTAAATACCAACGAAGAGTTCAGCAACGAGGTAGAGAAGGGCATTGTCATCTCGCAAACACCGGTTGCTGACGAGACCTTGTACCGGGCGGACCCGGTTTCAATTGTTGTCTCTAAGGGCCCGGAAACCGTTACTATCCCCAACGTGATCCGAATGTCAGAGGCCGAGGCTAAGGCGGCTTTAGAAGAGCTCGGGCTGGTGGTAAACGTCGACCGCGTATTCATGCTTGTAGACATGGTGGCAACCGTTAATCCGGGTGTTGGAACCGAAGTTAAGGTCGGTTCAACCGTAACAATCCGGGTGGTCTGATCCGTTAACTCTTTGGGGGAGCATTCCGACCTGGATTGCTCCCCCAAAAGCTCAAGGCTCGGCTCTACCTAATCATCGAGGCTTTCGCTCCTACGCAGTAGCTCCGCCACTCGGAAGGCTATCTCTAGAGATTGCTGGTGATTTAACCTTGGATCCACGCGCGTCTCGTAGCGCTCATTCAAACGCAGCTCGTCCAGATTCTCCGAACCGCCCAGAACCTCGGTTACATCATCACCGGTTAGCTCAATGTGCAGACCAGCCGGAACCATAGCGTTTTCGTACAAGACCTCAAAAAAGCCTTCTACCTCGTTCATGATGGTGTCGAAGTCGCGAGTCTTAACGCCCGTCGCAGTTTCGATTGTGTTGCCGTGCATCGGATCCGTAATCCATACAATCGGACGTCCGTCGCGCGAAACAGCGCTCGCAATATCTGGAAGAACATCGCGAATCTTGTCCGCCCCCATACGGGTAATGAAAGTAAGACGTCCTTCCTCCCCTTCAGGATTCAGCTTGTCGATGATGCCGACTACTTCCTCCGGCGTGACCGTCGGACCAATCTTTACACCAACCGGATTGCGAACCTCGCGAAGCAACTCAATGTGGGCACCGTCAAGCTGGCGAGTGCGCTCCCCAATCCACAGGAAGTGACCGGAAGTGTTGTACAGCTCCCCTGAACGCGAATCAATACGGGTAAGAGCCGCCTCGTACTCGAGCAAAAGCGCCTCATGCGCAGAGTACAGATCTACAACCTTTAGACCATCAAAGTCCGCACCCGCTGCCTCAATGAACATGATTGCACGATGGATTTCGCTAGCCAATGCCTCATAGCGTGCGTATGCCGGATTCTTAGTGAAACCGCGGTTCCAAGTGTGGACGCGACGCATGTCCGCGTAACCACCCTTGGTGAATGCGCGAATCAGATTCAGCGAAGCAGCGGACTGCTGGTAGGTTTCTAACAAACGCTCCGGATTGGCTACTCTTGCTTCTTCAGTGAACGCTATATCATTCACCGCGTCGCCCCGGTATGACGGTAAAACCTTGCCATCGCGTGTCTCGGTATCAGAAGACCGCGGCTTCGCGTACTGGCCTGCGATTCGCCCCACCTTCACTACAGGTAGGGATGCTCCATACGTCAGTACAACCGACATTTGCAACAGCGTTTGGATTTTTAGACGGATCTGATCGGCAGTGGAACCGTCAAATGTTTCTGCACAGTCCCCGCCCATCAGTACAAACGCTTCACCGCGAGCAGCGCGTCCCATCTGTTCACGCAGAGAATCGGCCTCGCCGGCAAACACTAGAGGTGGGCGCTTGCGAAGCTTAGCTGTAACCGCCTTCAAATGGTCAAGGTCGGGATACTGCGGCTGCTGCATAGCCGGAAAGCTGCGCCACGAATTCCACGGGAAACTCTGATCCGTAATCATATACCTTAGGGTAAACCTTTCAGGTAAAAGTTCGGCGCGCATCCCGCAAGCTGGAATGCGCGCCGCGAACCTTCAATGCTAGTCGACTGACGGAGCCGGCGATACGCGCTCACCGATCTCAGCCATCATCTCCTGGAACCACGGAGTGTTAATGTCAAACTTCTTGCCACCGGCGATGCGCTTGAACGCAATAGCCTTTAGGCGATCCCCGTCTTCCTCATCATGGCCAATAACGCCGGACGTGCCCTCAAGCGCGCACTGTACCGCGTAATCCGTCATCGACTTAATGAGGCGCAGATCCTCCTGGTTAGCCTTCGCCGAACGCGAGAAGTAGCCGGACTTTTGAACCATTACCTTCTCGGCACCAATTAGCTTGGCGAACTGCTTCGCAAACCACTCGCCCGGGTTAATGGTGTCAAGCTTGACGTGACCAAACGGATCGCGCTGAACTTCCTCACCGTTTTCTTCCATCTCGCGAACGATTTCTGCTACGCCAGCACCCTCGGACAGGAAGATATTTACGTTGCCGTACTTGTCCATGATGGCGCGCAGACGTTCAGCCTCACGCTCGATCTCAACATGATCTTCCGGAACGAATACAGCGTGGATGTCCCAGCGTTCCTTCATTAGGCCCAGCTCCGGAGCCCATTCCTGCTGCTTCCACCACTTGCGGTAATCATATGCGGCTGCAGCCGTTAGGTAACCACAGTTACGACCCATGACCTCATGGATAATCAGCATGCGCGGGTTTGAGCGGTGCTCGCCAATAATGTTGCGGGCAAAAATCGAAGCTTGCTCGGCAGCGGTCCATGCGCCCAGTGACTGCCTGATTGGAATAACATCGTTATCAATGGTCTTTGGCAGACCAACAACCGTGAGTTCGTAATCGTTATCATGGAGGTAGTGTGCAAGATCCGCAGCGGTGGTGTTCGTGTCGTCGCCACCGATCGTGTGCAGCACGTCCACGTGGTCTGCACGCAGGCGCTCAGCGGCTACCTTCAGTGGATCTTCGCCTTCCTTAACGAGGCCGCGCTTTACCAGGTCCTTAGCGTTCGTCAGCTTTACGCGGGAGTTACCAATCGGGGAACCACCGAACTCATGGAGCAAACCCGCCTTCTTACGAGCTTCGGCAGTGACCGTCACGTAGTTTCCAGTCAGAAGACCATGATAACCGTGTTGGTAGGCAATGATTTCGATCGTGGGGTCTAGTTCGTTGTAGCGCTCAATCAATCCTCCAACTGCAGAGGATAGGCACGGTGCAAATCCACCGGCAGTTAGCAGAGCAACTCGCTTGACTGACATCTAAGAACCTTTCACCTAGAAAACTGGTTTGCGCAGCAATGCACACATCAAGTCTACATTGAAAACCTTTTGGAGTATTTTAAGGCTGCTTTCCCAAACGCTTAGTCTTTCTCGTCTTCTTTTAGCTTCTTGGAAAGATCAACAACCTCGTCATCTTCAGTGGGTTCAGGAACGCTGACCTCAGGAACTTCGCGACCGCCCGGTGCCTTAGCTCCGGCGGGAACGGGGCCAGCAAACTTGCCTTCCTTAGCCAACTGAGCCTTAACATCAGCAGCGTAAAGATCCACGTATTCCTGTCCGGAAAGAGTCATGAGGTTGTACATGATCTCGTCGGTAACAGCGCGAAGCGTGTATCGATCTTTGGCTAGGCCGCGGTAGCGGGAGAAATCCAATGGTTCACCAATAACGATGCCCACTCGGTGGCGACTCGGGATCTTCTGCCCGATGGGCTGGGCAATGTTTGTTCCGATCATCGCAACTGGAATAACGGGGGCACCGGATTCGAGAGCGAGCCGAGCAACACCCACCTTACCGCGATAAAGCTTGCCATCCGGGCTGCGCGTACCCTCCGGATAGATACCAAACAGCTCATTTTCCTGCAGACGTGCGAGCCCCGTATGCAACGCGGCCTCCGCTGCTTTACCAGACGAGCGATCAACCGGAATCGTGCCAACTGCCTTCATAAACTTCGCAGTTGCCCTGCCTTTCAGGCCCGTGCCGGTAAAGTAATCGGACTTGCCCATAAACACGACTTCGCGATCGATCATAAGGGGCAGGAATACCGAGTCGAACACAGCCAGGTGATTGGAAGCAAGGATGGCCGGGCCGGTGGCGGGAATATTCTCTTTTCCGCGAATCCAAGGACGATAAAAAGCCTTCAGCAAAGGCCCAAATCCTGTTTTTAGCACCTGGTAAAGCACGCTTTCCTCCCGCTTGGATTCAAATGCAACACTAAATGTTCAGTCTAGTACCCGTCCTCATAGTTTATGACGCCTTGGCATCTTCCGCCCCATAGTGTCATCTTGCTCCCATCATCCGATACGCTTAGGAGGTTAGATTTTCAAAAGGGGTTCGTGATGGTCAGGCGAGTCAGTGAAAGCAGCATTGGCCGCGGCTTATCGCATGTCTGCAGATCGACTTCATTGCCCAACAGTGAAAGCGACACAGACGACTTTGCAGGCGACGTTTGGCGTCGCGAGTACGTGGTGGTTGATCTTGAAACCACCGGGCTTGGAGCCGATTCGCAGATCACTGAGATCGGCGCGGTCCGTCTACATAATGGCGAGGTCGTAGATACTTTTAATACCCTCGTAAATCCGCAAATGGAGATTCCACCTAAAATCACCGCACTGACTGGAATCACCAATCTGATGGTGGCTGATGCCCCACATCCAGATGAGGCGATTCGTCAATTTCTAGGCTTTGCGCAACTTGAGAACAGCATTTTGATTGCTCACAACGCCTCATTTGATTGTGGTTTCTTAACGCGAGCAGCTACCGGCGCGGGAGTCGAGTGGCCCAACCCGAGAATAGTAGATACCCTTGCGCTCGCCCGTACAGTACTCCCCCGCCCTCTTATTTCGAATCATCGACTGGGCACGCTGGTACGTCATTTCAAGATTTCAAACGATAGTGCTCACCGCGCCCTCTCGGACGCAACCGCTACTGCACACGTGTTTGACGGCCTGGTGAGCGAGCTTCAAAAACTGGGGGCCACCGACTTTGAAGACCTCATAGTCGCCGCACAAAGCGTGCCTTACCGTCACCGACAAAAAGTTTCTATCGCGAAAGACCTACCTGCAAAACCCGGAGTGTATCGATTCTTGGCTGCCGACGGCCTGGTGCTCTACATCGGTTCGGCAACCAACCTGCGCTCACGCGTTCGCTCGTATTTTTCCGCTTCAGAAAAACGGCGTCGAATCCACTCGATGCTCGAGCGAGTAGAATCTGTGCGCATCGAGGTTTGTGCCAGTGAGCTCGAAGCCAGAGTTCTTGAACTGCGTGCCATCGCGGAAGAACAGCCGCTCTTCAACTCTGCCTCACGCCACCAATTCGAAACAGCGTGGCTACTTATGGAAAACGGGATGCTGAAAACCGCGCACACGATTTCTTCCGCTCTAGCCCCGCAGGCTCTTGGCCCGTATAGAAGAGTCAACCACGCGCTCAAAGCCCGCGAGGCCATCTTGTTAGCACTGGGTGGAGAATTCGCGCCATTTTCGGACATTCCCCTGCGGGAAGTGGCTGCCCCTGACGTCAAACTTGCAAGAATGTGTTTGGAGGGACGCGGCCAAATTGTTTCCCAAAACCTGCTGGAGAGAATGGCTGACTTTTCAAACCAATCCCACTTTGAACTTGCCGCCCGCATCCGCGATTACTTTTCGTATTACATCCAGGGCGTAGAGCGAGCGCGCGACACGGCATTGATTGCTAGAGCCACGAGAGTTATCTGGGCTCATCACTTGCCTGGCGGAGGATGGCAGATCCACGCGGCATCTCGCGGTAGACTCCTCGCCTCCGTGGTAACTCCACCACGCAAATCGCCAGTGCCTTGGGTTAACGATCTCGAGCAACTTGAGCCGCTGCCTGAAACCGGTGTGCACCTGGCCCACTCCTCCTGGGAAGAGGTTCGCATGATCACCCGCAGCCTTCTCGAGCCCGGTGCGCGGCTTATCGAATGGGAATCGCCCGATCCATGGGCATGGCCAGCCGACTCAGATCTGAAGGAGTTTCCCCGCTTCGAGCATATTCCTCGGCCTTGTCCCGATCGCCTATGAAATCTGGGGCCAAAATGATTTGTGGGCGACTGTTCCCAGTCGCCCACAAGTGATAACCGTTAGGAAAGTAGCTGTGCTACGGTCTCTTGCAACTCAATCGGATCAATCGGGTAGTACAGCATCTTCGTAGTGCCCGAGAACTTCGCGAGCCACGAATCTTGCTGGCGAGCAAGAATCGTAATCGAGGCAGGCAGGTTGTCGAACTCAACCTCGAGGCGGCGCAACAGGGCCATAGCCCCTACCTTTTGAGTTTCACCGTCGAGGATGAGGAGGTCGAATTCGCCCTCTTTGTACTTCATTACAGCGCCATCTTCGGTGGCAGCCTCAACCCACTCTACTTTTGGCATGCCCGCGCCTGGGCGTACACCAACCGCTTCGATCACGTTAGCGCGAAACTCGGAATTGTCGCTGTAGAGGAGGATCTTGTTCGTTTCCTTCTCACCCGTTTGAGACATGTCTTTCTCCTATGAAACTAAACTCTGCGCGAGCTAACTAATACTTTATTGTATGGGCCGTAGTAACGGTTTCAAACCGACGCTATTTAACGGGCGAAACGTCCATGGCGCCCGTAATCTCAACTACGAACACCATCGCGTTTTCAGGATTCTGGGTATCTGGATGAATCACGAGAACACGGCTTCCAACGCTCATATTTGCAAAACCGAGGGTATTCCCAATCGCTTGCTGTGAGTATTCCGCAAGGCCCATGTCCCAAGTTGATTCCGCATCATCACCCTTGCCCCACTGGGATCCAGTGATGTGGTAGCTAACCGCATCATTCGCGGCGATCTTCGGTCCGCTACCCGCAGCCAATTCAATAGCCGTAGCTTCGGTGGGAGCCTTCGCGTCGTGGTCAAACGCGATGGTTGGCTTCATCCCTAGCGGCCCCTCGATTGAAAGACCGGCAGGCGGCTTATTGTCCGTGATCTTCGCGTTTTCAAGAGCGGAGGTGTCCGTGGGGTCAAGTTTTCCTACCAGATCAACCACAAATACCAGGGTGGCGCCTCCGGGGATCTTATCCCCTGCGCCGGCTTCGCCGTATCCGTAGGCAGCCGGGATGACGAGTTCGACACGATCGCCCACGCGCTGTCCTGCAAGGCCGTGCTTCCATCCCTTAATAACCTGATTAAGACTAAACACGAGGGGTTCAGAATTCTTCCCCTCAGGGGCACGGTCAAACGTCGAGTCGAACACAGTGCCATCCCACAGCATGCCGTGGTAGTGCGCAGCCACTATGTCATCGGCTCCAACCTCTTCACCAGAGCCCTCGATGAGAGTTTTTGCGACAACTACGTCAGGTTCTGTCCCCTTGGCAGCAGTGAAAGTAACGCTCTTACCCCACTCGCCACCGATTTCTGGTATTTCTCCATCGTAATTGCGATCAACCGGTACTTCGTCCGAGGCCGTGGTGGCGGCAGTGGTTTCACCAGTTTCACTAGGTTGCGTTTTGCCCGCGTCATCTGAGCAAGCAGTGAGCATACCCGCAGTAAGGGTGGTAGCCAGAGCTAAAGATAAGAGTTTACGTTTCACAGTTGGTTCCTAAATGACGATTTAGTGGAAGGACTCACCGCACGCGCAAGTGCCGGTTGCATTCGGGTTCTCGATAGTGAAGCCCTGGCGCTCAATAGTGTCAAAAAAGTCAATGGTTGAACCGTTGAGGTAGGGCACGGACATGCGGTCCACAATCACTTCAACACCATCAAAGTCGCGAACGTGGTCCCCATCTAGGATTCGCTCGTCAAAATACAGCGAGTAGATGAGGCCGGAGCAACCGCCCGGCGAAACCGACACGCGCAGACGAAGGTCATCTCGACCTTCCTGTTCAAGCAGACTCTTTACCTTTGCGGCCGCATTCTCGGTCAGCTCAATCTCATGAGTTGGAAATTCGTCAGACATATTCTTCCTATCGCTTGTGCGTAACAGTGCTTACTCTAATCCGAACCGGGCGGGACTGGCATCTCGCACCGCTCGGATTACCTCCTTCTGATCCACGTTCCGGCCAATATGCGGCTAACATCACTGTCTGCGCGGCACCTATCGATCACGTACGCCTGATGGATGCCCCATTCGGATAGCTCGTGATTAGACAGGGAGCTTTCATGCGTTAAAACGATGCAAGGTAGGGCGTATTCAGCGGCTAGAGCACCCAGCATCCGGATTGGCGAGTCCGCAATGGTTTGCGGATGGAGAGTGTCAATTACTCCGACCACCAGGTCGGCCTGGGCGATTTGTTTACGTAAATCAAACACTTCTGCCAAGACTTCCGCCAGACTGGTTAACTGTCCGCGTAGCCCAAGCGCAAGAGCGCCAATACCAAGTCCCGCTCCTGAACCAACCGCGCGCGCGAACGAGAATGAGCTAGGCGCAAGCTGTTCAGCTTGACCAATATCACTCAGCTTCTGGTAAAACGCCGTCAATCCACGCACGGCCAGTTGCCCAACCGTGTCCAATGCACTGCCGGTAGGACCCTGAGCCAATGTGGAGTCCAATCCAAGTAATGGGCGCTCGGTAGCACTTGCAACCGTGAGGTTACGGTTGCCAATACTATTTAGCGCGCGGAAACGCACTTGAGCCAGAAGCTCTTGGTTTTCAAACCAGACGGCGCCCGCCTCGCCTTCAATTTCCGTCCCGATGGCCGCGCTCACCTCTGCCACAGATGCAAATGCTCGCTTGGCAGGAGCGCCGGCCAGCTCCATAAGGGTTCCGATTGCACCGATCTGCGGATTCTTCGTTGAGCTTTGCGGCAATGAGGTAACCGGATTCGCGGATGGCCCCTCATGACCTGCTACCACCCAGGTGGTTTTTCCTTCGGGCGCCCAAGCCTGAACGTTACCCAACTGCCCCCTAGTACAGACGTGCATCCCCGCCGCGGTCAGATTGGTAGCCGCGTGAGCCGGCTCGAGGTCAACCGCGGTAGCGGACACGGCGCCCTCAAAAATGGTGGCGATAATGTTCGCTATATCTTTACTTTCGAGGGCGGCCTGTTCACCGGCAACCACGACGTGGTTGAACGTGTATGTCACGCCTTATCCGCAAACTTTTGTAGCATTAGCGCTTCGGCCAAGATAGCGTTCTTCAGATCGTTCAAATCCTGTGATTCGTTTTCAGAGTGCGCGTTGGTAAGCGGATCTTCAACGCCCGTGACTATCACCTGCGCGCCCGGAAACTGCTCTTGGAACGTAGAGATGAACGGGATTGAACCACCCACGCCAATGTTTACCGATGGCACTCCCCACGCCTGCGACAGAGATTCATGCGCGATTTTTGCTGCATCCGACTCGAGGTCTGCCTGGTAGCCCGGGCCGATCTCACCGGCCTCAAACTCAACAGCGGCCCCAAACGGACGGTTTTCCATGATGTGGCGTTCAAGTGCCGCCATGGCTTCCCTACCGTCCGTGCCAGGCACAGTGCGTACCGAAACCTTGAACTTCGTCTCGGGCCAAATGGTGTTTGACGAGTGTGCAACTGAGGTCGCATCGAGACCAATTATCGACACTGCGGGCTGTGTCCACATCCGTGACGCAAGATCTCCAGACCCGGCGATGCGAACTCCCTCTAGCAGACCGGCCTCAGCCCTAAACTCCGCCTCGTCGTATACCACATCCGCATTCTTACTGCCGCCAAGGCCGGCAATAGCAACCTCGCCAGCCTCATTATGGAATGTGGAAATTAGGTGCGATGCCGCGGTAATGGAATCGAGGACGGGACCTCCCCACATACCTGAATGCATCGCGTGATCGGTCATACGAACCGTTACGGTTGCATCGATTACACCGCGCAGAGAGGAAGTCAATGCGGGCTTGCCTGGTTTCCAGTTATCCGAATCGGTGACGATAATATAGTCCGCTTCGAGCTGCTTGTGATACTTAGTGAGGAAGTTTTCAAACGAGGGAGAACCAACCTCTTCTTCACCCTCTATATAAACGGTTACGTTTACGGGTAGTTGATCGGACAGCAAGCTCAGTGAGCCCAGGTGAACAACGATGCCAGCACCGTCATCAGAAGAGCCGCGACCATATAGACGACCATCCCGAATTTGCGGCTCAAACGGGCTGCCGGTCCACTTGTCCGGATCTCCGCCTGGCTGAACGTCGTGGTGGGCGTACAGCAAAACTGTTGGGGCGCCCTCGATTCTTGGCGTTTTTGCAACCACGGCGGGGGCTCCATCCGTCCCATCGGGACGCGGGGCGCGAAGGATTTGCGCCTCTAGGCCAAGGCTTTCGAACCTCGATGCCACGTGTTTTGCGGAACGCTCGACTTCTGATTGATCAAAGGAGGCCGAGGAAACGGAGGGGATACGGATGATGTCTTCGAGTTCGCGCACAAACTGGTCGAACTGATCTTCAAGTCGCTGTTTAATGTTCACTCTCTTTACGTTAAACACCTTGGAACCATTCGGCAATATTGCTATTATCGGCCTGTTATTTAGGCCTTCAGATGCCCTGCGGTACAGTTGGAACCGTGTTTGGAAAAGAAAAGTCTAAGGATAACTCTGGCGATCAGGCTCACGAGGTAGTTGGCAAGGGTCGTCCTACCAGAAGTCGTAAAGAGGCTGAGGCCGCGAACCGTCGCCCCATGATCCCGAAGGATCGTCGTGAAGCTAAGCGCCGCCGTCGCGAACGTGAAAACGCTCTATGGGAGCGCCAGCAGCGCGCAATGGAAACCGGCGACGAACGCTACATGCCGGCCCGCGACAAGGGCAGGATTCGTCGGTTCACACGTGACTACGTGGATGCGCGTTGGACCTTGGCTGAGTTCGTACTTCCAATGATGTTGGTTTTAATCATTGCTATGTTCTCGATGATTTTCCTGGCAAGGCTGACCACGCCTGAAACAGCCGCGTTAGTTGTCCAGGTAGTCACTTACCTAACATACGGCATGTTGATTTTCTCGGTGTTCGAGTCGATCCTCATCAACATGCAGATCAAGAAGATCACAGCGCAGAAGTGGCCGAACGAGCCGTGGGTTCGTAACTGGTTCTACACGTTCTCGCGCATGATTATGCTTCGCAGATGGCGCCAGCCAAGGCCCCAGGTCAAGCGCGGCGAGCATCCAGAAAAGTAAGTGCATAAATGTAATGTTGAGGTTCCCATCCGATTGGGAACCTCAACATTTTGATAGAGTTTCGCACGTTCTTTTACAGCTGCGCACTCTTTCGAACACCGGCCTAGCAACAGTTGCGGAGCGTGGTCCCGCCCTGTATCGCCTTTATTTGGCGTAGGCGCCTTCCCTAAGAGATTTTGCTATCGCACGGTTGATTTTGCCGGGCCAAGTGGGCCCCTCGTAGATATACGCGGTGAATGCTTCCAGAAGGTCTGCTCCTGCGTCAAGGTATGCTAGGGCATCCTCTGGTGTCGAAATTCCACCTACTGCGATGATAGTTTGCTCTGGATCCAAATGTTCACGCAGCATTTTTACTATCTCGAGGCCGCGCTTTAATAACCTGGGCCCCGAAACACCGCCTTCTCCCAGTGTGTGTTTAATCGTCGTATTAGCAGCCACTACGCCCGCAAGGCCAAGTTCTTTAGCAAGATCGGCAACTTCGAGGATGTCCTCATTCGTAAGATCAGGTGCAATCTTTACAAACACGGGCACATCTCTGCGGGCAGATTTACGGGCGGCTTGCAGGGTGGTCTCGATGATTGGTCGAAGAGTTTCGGTAGATTGTAGGCTACGAAGTCCCGGAGTGTTGGGGGAGGACACATTGATGACTAGAAAATCAACAAAACGCGCCAGCTCCCGTGCGCAGATCTCGTAATCACTTGCCGCGTCCGCGTTAGCTGTAACCTTGTTCTTGCCGATATTCGCGCCCACAACAATCTGTCTACCTGCAGGGGTTGAACGCAGTTTCTTAAGGCGTTGCTTAACAATATCCACGCCATCGTTGTTAAAACCCATCCGGTTGCGGATTTCACGAGATGCGGGCAGGCGCCAAAGCCTTGGCTTATCATTGCCTGGCTGCGGACGGGGCGTTACCGTTCCAATTTCTAAGAAACCGAATCCCATAGCCGCCATGCCCTCAACCGCGAGCGCGTTCTTGTCCATTCCGGCGGCAAGTCCGAGTCTGCCCTTTAGTCTGCGTGGCAAGAAGGTAGCGCCGGCGGGTATGGAGGTGTCAGCATAGTCAAACACCATTCCCATGCCAGCTCTTGCAACCGTGCTTGAACCAGCCAGTTCGATCGCCTTAATCGCTACTTCATGTGCTATCTCTGGGTCGGTATGAACCAGACCATAATCAAAAATCCACCTGTACACGCCCTTAGCTTACATTGGCAGGGCTCGGCATTTGCCGAGGCGAGAACCACGCGAGTTTTGCCAGACAAACTCGGCACAGGTGGCGATCAATCCCACCAAACCCACCAGCCTTCTCGCCCCGGGTTCCAAGATGGCCTTATCTTCGTTATTTCGTCGGGGCGGTCAAGGGCGGAATCTAAACCAAGTTCACGCTCTAAGTAATCCCACAAGGCGTCACATTCACAAGAGGTTTGGTGAAAAGCCTCAACGTGAAAACCTGGCGCACCGTAGTAGACAAAACCTTCGATACTGACGCGTTCATCGGGGCGCGTGGGGCCGATCGCGTACCCCACCAGCTCTACCTGGCCCGGGTGGGCAACTGTTGCCTGCAGTAGTTGGAGCGTTGTTGGCCCATAGTTTTGCGGTCCGTCTAACTGCCGACTCGGTAACAGTTTCAAGAGTCTTTCTGCCGCGCTCGCGTCCAGACCGTGAAATGGAACAAAGCTTTCTAACTCCTCCCCCGTCTGGTCACTTTCCATACAAACCATGTATGGCTCCAAGATCCGCTTCATCCCAATTTTGGTAGTCCAACCCGATTGTTCATCGACCAGCATTTTTGCTCCTTTCGTATGGATGCCCCAATGCTGGCCGCAATCTAGTTATCTAAGAGCCCAATCAAATGGCAGGTGTGGATGCGCCGGCACTGAGAGTCTTGGGGACAAATGGAAGATGCGATAATGACGTAGTGATCATTGCAGTAGACGACCTTAGCGATCAGCGACTTTTGGATTACACGTCACTTACGGACGTCAAATTGCGCTCTCGTTTAGAACCAGAACTCGGGCTTTTTATGGCCGAGTCTAAGAACGTAATTGAACGCGCTCTGGAGGCGGGCTACAAACCACGATCTTTCCTGATTCCGGAAAAGTGGTTGGATTCAATGCAGGAAATCCTGACAGGTTTGGGCCCCGAAGGTGAAGATGTTCCCGTTTTCGTAGCGAGTGAGGACATACTGGAGCAGATCACTGGGTTCCACCTACATCGCAGTGCAATGGCGGCCATGCACAGGCGCCAGTTGGCACCCGTACAGGAGGTAATAGCAAACGCGCATCGCATTGCAATCATCGAAGACATTGTCGATCACAAGAATGTGGGGGCTATTTTCCGCTCGGCAGCAGCTCTCGATGTAGATGCAGTACTTGTAACGCCAAGCTGCGCGGATCCTTTGTATCGCCGATCTGCGAGAGTATCTATGGGGTCGGTTTTTCAAGTGCCGTGGACTCGGCTTGAAACATGGCCCGATATGAGACCGCTCCATGACCTCGGATTCCACGTTGCTGCTCTCGCATTAGGGGAAAACACGGTTCGTCTCGATGACTTTGAGCAACGTGTAAAGCTCAATCCCGAAATGAAGGTTGCTTGGGTTCTTGGTTCAGAGGGGTACGGCTTGAAAGAGCGCACTATTCGCGCAGCTGACAGTTCCGTAATGATCCCGATGAGCCACGGCGTGGATTCACTCAATGTAGCGGCAGCCAGCGCGGTTGCGTTTTGGGTAACGCGCCGCTCAAGTTAACCGGGTTTCAATTAGGTGCTCAATAACACCCACTGTGTCCTGCCATCCGCCCACAGAAATGGTTTCGAAACCTGCTTTCTTGACGGGATAGTCGTTGCCCTGCGGATCAAGCCGATCCCCAATAAACACGATCTGATCTTGCGCCAGTCCTGTTTGCTCCATGATTTTTGCCATCCCGTAGGCCTTATCCACGCCCTTCATGGTGATGTCCACCGAGGTTGACCCACCCGAGCGAACTTCAAGATCAGGCAGTTGTACTGCAACTACATCGCGTAGTTTCGCCTTCTTCTCTCCGGTAGGATCCCAAGCCCTCTTTGCCTCCAATGGCGCCCGCTGGCCAAGAGCTGAATACGTGATCTGACTACCGCGGTCTTCGATAATGTCACCGGAGGGATCTTCTTCCCACAAGCCAAGTTCTTTAGCGCATTTTTCCAAGATGGTGACGGCATCACGCTTGGTAGTTTCGTCCAGGTCATGCGCGTATTGCGCCTGCCAGCTACCATTTTCGCGCCGGTAGTAGCGCGTTCCACACGTTGGCATCAGGTGCAGGCGGCTCATCTGTTCCTCACTCGCAAACAGGTTCGAAAGCAACTGAGTTTGGAACTGCTCCAGGTTACCTCCGGAGATTACTAACACTTGCGCCCTATCCAGCAGCCGACGCAAACACTTCCCAACCTCGTTCGGCAAACTCGATTTCGAAGGCGCGAGCGTGTCGTCCAGGTCAAACGCTACGAGCTTTAGTTGCATGACTCTCCCAAAATGCAAAAGATGGTGGCAAAACTGCCACCATCTTAAGCAACTCTTCGCTAAGCGGGAAACTAGTCGGTTAGCGCACCTGTGGGCTCGCCCTCAATCTCCGGCTCTGGAATGTCAGATTTTTGTAGCGCCACTACGGAGGCAACGAGGCCTCCCCACACTACGAGGATGGTTAGGACCATGAGGATAATCGATGCTGGTTCCATGATTAGTCTTCCTCTCCCTTGAACTTGATAACGTCTTCGTGCTCGGCATGACGCCAAGGTAGTTTTGTCAAAATGAACGCGCCGATCACGGCCACAGCGATGGTTCCCCAGCCGAATATGAGGACGTTGAGACTTCCTGCACTCCAATCCCCATATCCTTCGGTGACATATCCGATTAGAGCTTGGAATAGCATCACTGCCAGAAGTGCGGGTGTAACCAGGCCAACTATCCAATCCCACGCCGCGGGAACACGAACAGCGGAGGCGAGGTTCAGATGCTTACGCAACGCCCGAACCTTTGGAACTGCAAAGTAGGCCAGTAGCGTCATCATGATCGCCGAGAACACGACACCTACGTTATTGATGAATGCGTCCACCACGTCAAGTGTGTTCAGACCGGTGGTTGTAGAGAATAGGACCACCGAAACTACCCCCGCGACCGCGCCCACAGTAACTGCAGCTTTTCGCGCGGAGTATCCGAACTTGTCCTGGAATGCACCCGACACCACTTGGAGTAGCGACAAAAGTGAAGTGATACCAGCTAGGACGAGCGAGATGAAGAACAAGACGCCAAACAGCGGCCCACCAGGCATCTGGTTAATGATTGCGGGGAAGGTCATGAAGGAAAGACCAACGCCCGAAATTCCTTCAAGCTCATTTAGCCCGACGCCCTCCTGATTCGCCATGAAACCGAGGGTTGCAAACACGCCGATACCCGCAAGGATCTCAAACGAGGAGTTAGCAAATCCAGCAACAAGGCCCGTACCAGCCAGGTTCGCCTTACGCGGCAGGTAGGAAGCATAGGTGAGCATGATGCCAAAAGCGATGGACAATGAGAAGAAGATCTGACTTACTGCTGCAAGCCAAACGTTGGCGTCAAAGAGTGCGGACCAGTCCGGAGTGAAGAACGCGTTCAAGCCCTCCAGTGCGCCCGGCAAGAACAGAGCACGCACCACCATAATGAGGAACAGAACCACCAATAGTGGGAGGAAAACCCTATTCAAACGCTCAACGCCCTTGGAGACACCGCGTCCGAGAATAAAGAGGACGAAGACCCAAAGAACCACCAGAGGGATAAGTATACTCAGCACTGGTTTAAAGCTAATGAGGTCACCACTTGCCTGCAAAAAATCTGAAACGAAGAAGTTGGTGGTGTCTTCACCCCACGCGAGGCGAACCGAATAGATTGCGTACATCATCGCCCACGCCACGATCACTGCGTAGTAGACGGTAATAATGAACGAAACCATTACCTGGAACCAACCAAGGCTTTCTGCCTTGGAGTTTAGGCGTTTGAACGTGAGCGGCGCGGAGCCGCGGTACTTGTGCCCCAGGCTGTAGTCGAGAAACAGTACGGGAATACCAACGAATAGCAGCGCAATTAGATACGGGAGGATGAACGCCCCTCCGCCATTCGAATAGGCTACTCCTGGAAAGCGCCAAATATTGCCCAGGCCGATTGCAGAACCAATTGCGGCCATCAAGAAACCATATTGGCCAGTCCAATGATCGCGCGATGCACTATTTGTCTCGACCGGTCCAGCATTTGCAGACATTTTATCTCCTTGCATTTAATGAGATAAGCAAAACATAGCGCCACACTCGCATTTTTCAACACTCTGTCTCTAAGTATGAACACTGGCGATCGAAACTGTAATGAGCAACACTATATGAAGGCACTTTTTCATTCAGTTATTAAAGAAAGGCAAAACTAATGGCAACACCTCACATCGCAGCAGAAAAGGGAGATTTCGCACCGGCAGTCCTCTTCCCTGGCGACCCGAAGCGCGCCGAACGCATCGCCCACATGCTTATGGATGATGCCCGCCTAGTTACAGACGTGCGCGGAATGCTTGGGTTTACCGGCACAGTTGACGGCAAACCTCTTTCGGTTATGGGCTCGGGTATGGGCCAGCCATCGGCCACCATCTACGCAACGGAGCTCTTTCGCGAATACGGCGTTGAGAGAATCATCCGTGTTGGAACCTGCGGCGGCATAGCCCACAATGTTACGGTTGGCGACGTCGTGGTTGCCCTTGGCGCACACACCGACTCTGCAATGAACACTTACCGACTACCCGGCCTTCACTTCTGCCCGGTTGCCTCGTACGACCTGATCCGCGCAGCTGTTGACGCGGCCAGCGAAACCGACAACGTTCACGTTGGCACCATTATTTCTCGCGACCACTTTTACCTAACGCCTGAGGGCCAGGTTGAACGCTTGGCAAACTATGGAGTTTTAGGCGTAGACATGGAAGCTGCCGCACTCTATGGGGTGGCCGCCGAGTTCGGCAAACAAGCTCTTACGGTTCTAACCGTTTCCGACCACCTCCTCGACCACTCTGGCGACATGAGCGCCGAGGATCGCGAGACTAAGTTCCAGGGAGCATTAAAGCTGGCGGTAGCCGCAGCGTTTGCTTAAACCTGAACCACAACGGGGAGCGCCGGGCGGCGCTCCCCGTTTTTATCCCCACGGGGTTTGGACCCCGCCCCATCCACACCACTACTAACGGCGTCTTCGCCAAGCCCTCTCGCAGGCTTACTTTTTGCTTGAAAGGAGAGACAATGACTATTCCAAAATGGGCAGATGCCAACGAAGAGACAAGAAGGTACTACAGCAACGAGTGGGGCCGGCTTCCAGAAAACGACGACGCCGCATTTGAAATGTTAAGCCTGCTAACTTTCCAAGCCGGATTAACTTGGGCTACTGTGCTTTCCAAACGAGAGGCACTTCGCTCGGCGTTCAGCAACTTCAAGATCGAAGCGGTTGCAAGAATGAAGGATGAGGATGTCGCCAGACTGCTAAAAGGCGATAGCCCAATTAAGAACGAGCGGAAAATCCGGGCGGTTATCCAAAACGCTAGAGCCATTCAGGAGTATCGCAGCACCGTACAACACGAGAAGCGAAAGAATGCATTCTTAGCCGTGCTAACAAACTCCGCGGGGAAACCTGGGGTTTGGCCGGTCTACGGCGAGGAGCAAATGACGCTGCTTCGCCACTTTTTTAACGACTGGGGATTCACTTTTACCGGCCCAAAACTGATTCGCGCTTTAGTCGAGTCTTTCGGCCTCGCTCTTCCCTGGCTAGAAGGAGAGGCGACAATCGAGAGCGATTCAAACACTTTGCAAATAGTGGTGGATCCTGTTGACAATCATGTCTAGTGCAACCAGATTCTGCACCCCATCAGGAATGATGATGTCGGCCTTACGCTTAGACGGCTCGACGTAGAGGTCGTGCATAGGCTTAACGGTTTCCAGATACTGCTTTTCAATTGAATCAATTGTGCGACCGCGCTCAACCATGTCGCGCCGTACACGCCGCAAGATACGCTCATCCGCGTCTGTGTCCACAAACAGTTTTATATTGAATAGCTCACAAAGCTCGGGAAACACGAATAACAATATCCCCTCCACAATCACAACGGGTTTTGGCGCGATTGTTACAACCTCTTCACTGCGGTTGTGGATGGTGTAGTCATACACGGGACACTCGATAGGGTTCCCCTCAACCAGCTCGCGGAGCTGCTCTATCATCAGATCAATATCAAATGCGCTGGGAGCATCATAGTTGAGGGCCGCGCGTTGTTCATAGGTGAGGCCGGTGTGCGACTTGTAATAATTGTCGAGATACACAACTGCCGTGTTACCTTTGAACTCTTTCACAAGCGCCTTAGTCAAGGACGTCTTACCGCTTGCAGTTCCGCCAGCAATGCCAATGACGAGCGAACGCACGTTACTACCCCGATCTTCGAGATTTTTTCTAAGTCTAGTGGATTTGAGCCAGAACACCCGCATTCACAAGGGCGCATCTCTCACTGACTTACATACGCAAGGTTCCTCGCAAAACCAATACGCGAGACCAAAGCTCCCCACGCTGCACACAATTTCCCGTTAGAGTGTGAGTTGCGGCATATTCGCGCGCGTTAGTCGGCCACTCTTGCCATATTCGTATACGAATATGTGTACGAACGGTTCGGCGAGATGGTCCGCCACCCACAAAGAAGTGAGGAATAATCGTGTAATTTCCCCACCATGGTTACGTCTCTGAAAATCCTCGTGTCAGAGTTGCTCAGGGCCTGGGAGCTGATCGCCCTGCAGAACTCCCCGATGAAGTCGATGTTCTGATCGTTGGCGCTGGCCCTGAAGGCATGCTGATGGCAGCCCAGATGTCGGTTTTCCCAGACATCTCTACTGCGATCATTGATAAGCGCGGCGGCAGGCTACCGCTTGGCCATGCTGATGGCATTCAGGCGCGTTCGGTTGAAACATTCCAGGCTTTTGGTTTCGCACCGGAAATCACCGCAGAAGCTTACATGATTGTTGAGACTGCATTTTGGCAGCCGGATCCAGCGAATCTCGATCACATAAAGCGCATGCACCGCACGGAGGACGATCCGTATCGAATTGCTGAGTTCCCCGACATTCGACTTAAGTCCATCATCCAGTCCAACCACGGATCAATCCTGCATATTCCGCGTGAAGGCGGATACCTGTTCCGCACGTACGTGGATCTTGGCATCGTTAACGAGAACGACAACCACGCGGTGCGTACGACACCTCTCGAAGAAATCATTCGGCGGATGAACGAGATCGTGGCCCCATACTCGGTTGACGTGAAGAACGTTGCTTGGTGGTCCGTCTACGAAGTTGGCCACCGCGTAACGGATCGATTCGATGAGATCCCAACCGAAGAAGTAGGAACTCGCGACCCGCACGTCTTTATCTCGGGTGATGCCTGCCATACGCACGAGGCTGATAGCCGCTGGCGCATCTACGAATTCGCTGACAAGGAACGCGCCGCGCTTTCGGGCACAAAGGTTGCCGAGTGGGCTAAGTGGATGGACGAGTCACAAGCCCGAAGAGATCGGCGAGTTCTTCTCGAGGATCTACATCGAACAGAACCAATTTTGTAAACGGCGTCTATCAGTGAAAAGTTATTGAACTGCGTCCCATTAAATCCAGACTGACAGTTACATTGTGGATATCTGCGACCTCGCACCCAAGGTCTAACGTGACCTGTTGGCCGGCGAGCACGGGCGTGGGCGGAAGTGGTATGGCTCCAGAATCTTGCGATCCAACGATTGGCGCGCTAACTCCGTTAGAGACTACAGAAACCGTGACTTGGTCCGTCCAGAACTCTTCCTCTCCCACATTCTCTATGGTTATTGGAAGCGTTACCGGCTGGCCCTGATCCCCCGTGTAGGTTCCAAGCGGCTGCGGCTGGCCAACAGCTACCTTCACCCCGATCTCCGCTTCTACGAACTCATCAAATTTAGCCGTTCTTGAGACCGCTCCCCCAGGTTGGAGCTGCGAGAGCGATTGCGCCGAAGCGCTCGCCTCCGGAGTTGAACCTTCCGGGCCTGCGATTTGGCCGCCACAACCGGCGAGCACCACTACCAGCGAAGCTGCGCAACCTACCCGCAACGCGTGCTTACCCAGTGGAGTCATGCTCACCCCTCGTAGAACTTGAAACGCGATCATCTAACAATAGTGCGCGATCTGCATCAAATTCTGCCATTATTTACATAAGTTTTCATTGGCGCCAACTCGTCACCGGATGGAGGATTTATGTCTGGCGGCATCGTTGCTTTACTTGACGACATCGCTACTCTAGCCAAAATGGCTGCGGCAAGCGTCGACGACGTGGCAGCTGCCACCGGCAGGGCTAGCGCCAAAACTGTTGGGGTTATTGTGGACGACACTGCGGTAACGCCTCAGTATCTACAAGGCCTCAAACCTGAACGTGAGCTTCCCATCATCAAGCGAATTGCTCGTGGATCTTTAAAGAACAAGCTACTAATTATCTTGCCTGCCGCGTTACTGCTCAGCCAGTTTGCGCCATGGGCACTTCCTATCCTCTTGATTGCAGGCGGGTCTTTCCTAGCCTTTGAGGGAATGGAGAAAGTTTGGGAGAAACTGCGCGGTGGTGAGCATGACGAGCCTCTTATTGTTGCGGGACCATCCGGCGAAGAGCAGATTGTAAAGAGCGCGGTTAGAACCGACCTGATCTTGTCGGCAGAGATTATGATCATCGCACTGAATGAAGTGGCTTCCGAGGGCTTCGTTGCACGCTCCATAATCTTGATAGCTGTTGGCTTTCTTATCACCTTCGTGGTCTACGGAATGGTTGCAGTTTTGGTAAAAATCGACGACATTGGCGTTGCCTTGATGAAGCGAGAGAAGGCATCCTCGCAGCGAATTGGCAAACTGCTTTTTGAAGCGATGCCGCGCGTGTTGGCCACTATCGGAGTGATCGGCACACTCGCAATGCTTTGGGTTGGTGGGCACATCGTAGTTGTTTCCGCCGCGGATTTGGGGTGGACTGCGCCGCATCAGATTATTGAACGCCTGGCTCACCTAGGCACAGATTTCACCTTTGGAGCAGGCTTTTTGAGCTGGACTATAGAAACGCTGGCCTCTTTGCTGGTGGGCGCATTTCTAGGATCCCTCCTGGTTGGCGTCCACCACGGCTTGAAGGCCCTGCGCAAAAACCACAATTAAGAATGGCACCGACAGGCGTTCTTCGACCCCACCCAAACGGTTGTTTCAGCCTGATAGCATCGTGCCTATGGATGCTTCTCACAGCGTCTCTTAGCACGATCTGTTTTAGCGGGTGTTTTCAAAATGCGTCTCCCAAGAGTCCGATCTGTTTTCATTGCTCTTTCAACGGTGTGCGCGGTAATGCTAGGCATTCCGGCGACTACCGCCCTTGCTGAAGAAGATGCCGCTCAGGCTAGTGGCGAACCAGAAATCGTTGAATGCGTGTTCCAGTGTTCGCGTGAAGAACTCCAAGACTTTATTGTCGACGCCGGCAGTAACCCGACCAAGATAGTGCTGGGTCTTCTCGACACAGATGTTGACCAAACGTTAGTCATACCGACCGGTGCAGACATAACGATAGTGAACGCCCCTACCACAGACCCCAATTACGTGAACGACACTCGCCTCCTGCGCGAAGACGGGTTTGACGGCACCCTGATTGAAGTCGAAGAGGGGGCAAGGCTAACTCTAGATAAGAACGAATCTGGAATCGGTACTCTATCTGTTGGCGCTCGCGGAGAATGGGTAAAAGCAAATTCTCCCGCGATTGAAGTCAAGGGCGAGCTCATTATGGACCATGGCCGCGTTGAGGGAGCTAGGGACCTCTCTAATAAAAAAGAAGGCGCTATTACCGTCACGGGGCCGAATGCGAAGTTCGTTCTCAATGAAGGACAAGTTACCGATAACCAGCGTCTATTAGATCCCGCGAATGCGACTCAAGAAGGCGCCGCAAATGTGGCGCTGAGCAACGGCGCAACCATGGTCATGAACGGCGGCGAAATCTCAAAGGGACGCGCAATGACGGATGAAGGCGCCTACGGAGAAACTGGCGGCATTGGCCTATTTGGAGGATCCCATCTGACTATCAATGGCGGAACTATTACTGGTAACCACGGTTGGGCCGGCAACATCGGGATTTACAGTTGGCTCTCCGGCGCAAACACAGAAGGTTATGAAACTAAACGTTCCGTTGTTGAGATTAATGGCGGCGAGATTTCCAAAGGTTACGCCCAGTTTGGCGGCGGTGGCATAAATGTTTTCGGCAACGGGGCCGTAACCATGAACGCCGGCCAGATCAGCGACAATGAAGCTGCCTATGGAGGCGGCGTCAATGCTATGGACCTCTACGTTAAAGCTGGAAGCAAGCCCTTTGAGGAGGTCCCAGCTGAAGGTAAGGGGAACGGTTTCACCACCGAAGAGTGGACCAAGATCTCCCCGGCTAGTTTCACCATGCGGGGTGGAACTATTAGCAACAACTGGGCGGCAAATACCGGTGGCGGCGTGAACACCGTGTCCAATGGAGTGTGGCTACTTGGCGGCGAGATTTCGAACAATACAGCAGATAGTCAAGGCGGCGGCCTATACGTTGCAACCGAGTCATATTCCGCCCATCTTCAAAACGCGCTAGTAACTCAAAACGGGCTTTCAGATACGCCTGAATACGACGTTGGCAAGGGCGGCGGAATATGGTTGTGTCCTACCGGCTCACTGATTATGCACGTGACCGATGGAGGCGCAATTTTTGACAATAAGGCTCCGCGAAACTCAGATGAGATTAGCGACTATTACGGCGATGACATCGCGCATGACAATCTTGGCAAAGCCAACCCGGCAAAACTCATTCTTGATAAGAATATGCTTGGCGGCGGAAACGCAGCGTATTACAAGGATGGCGGTGTGAATAAGACTCGCTTCGATGATGAGAATCGCGGAAAAGAACAGGTTTTCCAGAACCTAGCCGATGGTTCCTCAGGACGAGAGGTTGACGAAAACGCCGAATATCGAAGTACTCTGTCCAACGCGGGGCTCAAGAACGTGGCTTCGGATGAAGCGAAGCTACGTGCAAAGTCTTGGGCCAGCTTGATCATCACCGGAAACAAGGCGCCTCGTGGAAGTGGCATTGGCTCCAATGGGAATGTTACGTTCGGCACTCCCGAGTCCACCGAGATTAGTGTGCGAAAAGAATGGACCTACACCACGGGCCATGAACTCTCCGAAGATCTAAAGGTCCCAGTGACCGTGCAACTTGAAGCTAACTTCGCTCATGAGACCGAGAAGTTTCCGGTGGCAAAACCAGTCGTTTTAGATGGCGATAATAACTGGAGTTACACCTTCCGAGATCTCCCTACTGAGAATAAGGGACGCAGCATAATCTACTCGGTGAAGGAACTGGATTCCGACGTACTGAAGAACGGTTTCAGCTCGTCGGTGGCTGTTGATCCAGATAAGGAAAAGACCTTCATAGTAAAGAATGAGCTGGATCTTATTTCTATTCCAGTGGAGAAATTCTGGGAAGGCGGAGAGGTCACTGATCGTCCTAAATCAGTGACAGTTCGGCTTCTTCAAAATGGAGAACGAACGGATCAAACGATCACGCTCAACGAAGCCAACGGCTGGAAGGGGCAGTTCACTAATCTGCAACCCTACAAAAAATGGGATGGTGAAACAGGGCAGTTTGAAGCGAATGCCTACAGTATTGTCGAAGACAACGCTGGTTCTTTCGAGTCTTCTATCTCCGGGAACCAAACCGATGGTTTCAAAATAACCAACAGGTTCATCCCGACGGAGCCGACCACTCAGCCAACTACCCAGCCGACTACCCAGCCCAGTGGTACCGAGCCGAGTACAACAGTGACAAGCCCTGTGCCACCCACAAGCACGGAACCTTCACTTCCAAGTCACCCGCAATTACCGAAGACAGGCACGGACCTGCTCATTCTTATCCCGATTGCTGTTGCTCTCTTAATAGTTGGTGGTGGAATCCTAATCGCTAGGAGGCAAGCCGAATAGGTATTCATCATCAGCTAAACCGCCTGCCTTTATTGGTTAGGTGATAGCACCAACTAGTGACGGCCGTGAATCATGTCGATCACGGCCGCTACAGTTGTCACTACGTTTATGCGAAAAGTTGGTCTAGCTTGCTCTTGAGCTCGGGGGTGAGGCGCCCCAGAGCCGTTAGTGCCCCCAGGTTTTCCTCAAGCTGCTTCGCGGACGAGGCTCCTAGGATAACCGTAGAAACATGCGGGTTTGCTGCAACCCAGGCTAGTGCAAGCTGCGCCGGAGATACCTCGAGTTCCTCCGCCATAGCTACCAGAGCGCGAACGCCCTTTTCATGCTTGCGGGCCTCCTCAGCGATCGATTCGCGCCCCTCCAATGTGGCTCGCGATCCTTCGGGAATACCATCAAGGTACTTACCGGTCAAGATTCCAGAGGCGAGCGGGCTCCAAGTGGTAAGACCAAGGCCAATATCCTCGTATAGGCGCGCAAACTCGCTTTCCACCTTGTGCCTATGGAGCAGATTGTATTGCGGTTGCTCCATGACAGGTTTACGCAAGTTCCTGCGGTCAGCGATTTCGTAGGCAGCACGAATATCATCGGCAGACCATTCAGAAGTCCCCCAGTAGAGGGCCTTGCCCTGACTGATCATGTCTGAAAATGCGTAAACAGTTTCTTCAATGGGCGTGTTCGGATCGGGCCTGTGTGCGTAAACCAGGTCCACATAGTCCAAACCAAGACGCTCTAGAGAGCCATCAACTGCCTGCATCAAATACTTGCGGTTAAGCGTGTTCTTCATATTCACCATGTCGTGAATTCCCCAGAACAGCTTTGTGGAGATGATGTACTCGTGGCGTTTCCAGCCGAGCTCGCGGATAGCCTGACCCATTATTTCTTCAGATTTACCAAACTCGTAAGATTCCGCGTTATCGAAGAAGTTGACACCGGCCTCTGCAGCTATCTGGAGCTGTTCTTTTGCGACACCCGTGTCTACTTGACTTCCAAACGTAACCCATGAGCCGAAGCTGAACTGGGAGACCTGTAGACCCGAGGAGCCTAAACGGTTGTATGGCATTGAAGGCAAAGTTTTGTTCATACAGCCAATATAACGTGCAAAATACGGGAGCGCGCCAGCTGCACGCCCCCGTCTACTGTGGTTTCTATTAGCGGGTGTACGCTCCGGTGTAATCGAAAACAATTTCTTCTGAGGCACCGTATGCTTCCCCGTAGGCTTTGACGGCGGCAATAATCCAGTCCACCAGGCCCCAGATGCCAAACGTCAGCCAGTTGCAGAAGAACTTGGCGAGGCCAAGCCCCACCTGCCCGCGCATGAAGCGGTCAACACCAAACCCGCCCAGCAGGAATGCTCCCAGCCAAACGAACAGGTGCTTGTTCACGTGCTTGTAACCACTAGCCGCATACGGATAGCCGTACACGCCCGAATACGATCCATAGTTCTGCTGGGCCGAGTACTGGCCTCCAGGCTGCTGCGAATATGAAGGAGGTGGAGCCTGGTACTGGTTACCGTAGGAGTTGCCATTAGCGCCGGGAACCTGACTCTGGTTGTTGTTTTCTGGATAGCTCATATGAAGCCCCCTCGTTGGTTCTATTGCACACAAAGATATAACATTGTTGCGACTTCAATGCATGCGTGGACCTCGTGCCCGGATTTTGGTTTGGTTTTCCCTCTTCTTTTGTAAAGACACGATTTGTATAAGGTGGTCTGCATTTATCACCGGGTAGAGGCGCAAATTGCAACCAACGCTAATGGGGCCAACAGTCTGCAAAAAGACTGTTGGCCCCTACTAGTGGTTGCGTTCGTACTATGTCAATTGGTGCTCGGTGAACCCGTGCGGCTCTCGACCGGCTTCAGAGGATACACCACCATTGGACGCGTCAGCTACACCCGCTGTTGTTGAAACAGCATCGGCAGGACTGGCTCCCATCCCCGTAGATACCGGAACTGCTGCGGAGCCAGGCGCAGTCATTCCGTTGCCAGCAACCGGGCGGGCTGAATCTGTGCCACTTTGCGACTGTTCCATGGCGGTGGCATAGCTTGCCGACGCACTTTGAGATGCTTGCTTGACATGCTCAGTGGCGTTTGCGCTCGCGACCTTGGCCGACTTGCCCGCGCGTGAGAGGAATTCCCCTAGAGGCTTACGGTAAATGTAAGCCAACACCGCGCCTGCAAGAAGGAGAACGCCAATTACAATGAGGGCGATCGTCTTGCCTATCGAATGCCTAAATGCAGCGCCTTCGAAGGCAATATACGTTGAGTCACTTGTCGAATAGGTGGCTGTAGAACCGTCAATTTGCCAGTCATTCAACCATTCACCATCGACGAATTTATCTCCTGATTCAAGCTCGATACGTGCGGTCATTGCCTTTGTATCGACTCCGCCGAGAAGCTGCGCAGGATCGATAGAAACACTGACTACGTAGTCCCCTTCCATGTACTGCTTTTCACTTTTTGAAAACTCATGTACATCGATATAACCATCCATCGCGTTAACAATAGCGTCGTTGTTATCTGCCGATGCGGATACCTTAATGGAGTAGGTTCGCTCACCATCTGAATCGGACGAAGAGACCGTCCCAAACTCTTCTGGCACCGTCACCAAGGCGTCGACGTCATCGAGGAAATCTGCGTATTCGCTCGTATCTACAACGAGGTCAATCCCCATTGTCCATTCCGCAGAGGGTGATACGTTGAGAGCCACATCCATTGATTCGAATGTGATGTCTTTTTCGAACGCAGCCTCAAAAGTCCCCGAGTAGTCGGCGAAATACTGCTGGTCACCATATTGCGATAAGAAACCTTCTGGCGCGTAGATAGTCACACTCTTTCGGCAGTTCTGAGCACAGATCTGGACCGGGTCTACACTGCCCTTGTACGTGCGGCTAATGGCCGCCCTACCTTCAGCTTTTTCGTTGGACACCTCGAGCTGCGTGGTGCCTTCGCCGTAAACTGTGTCGATCTTTTTCACTAGATCATCCACTGAGGCCGCCTGAAAACTGACGGTGCGCTCGTATACGTCCGTTGTGGACTCTACGTCAGCGTCAATTTCCACATCGCTACCGAGGGAAGCGAGGAACTCATCATCTAGCTTCTTAATCGGGGCAGCAGTGTCTTTCGGACGCTGCATGCGAATAACGACGTCAAATTCGTCGTTATCTAGTGGCGTGATTTCGAGGCCAACGTAGGAAAAAGCCTGGTCTTTGGTCTCATTGATCCTGAACGCACCGCCGTACTCTTGCTTGAAGCTCTTGTCCCCGATCGTGAGCGTTCCTGCATCCTCGCCGTCAATAACGTACGACTTGTTTGAGGAGTCAATCACGCCTTCAACAACAAGCGCATCTGGCACCCATGCCAACAATTCGGTAGAAGTAAAGTTCTCGGTGTATTGAACTCCCTTTTTAAGGATTCCGTCTGCCGAATAGAAGGTGATTTCCGGATCCCTGTCCATTCCGCCGGCGGCAAGAATACTGGCTACTTTCTCCCGGTAGTCATCTAGGGAGCTGAAGGTCAGCTTGAAGTTGCCAGTCGCTTCCTCGTCAGTGGCGTTTATGCCGGAGAATTCAAGCTCGGAGGGCAGGTGCTTTTCGATTGCAGCCTGTATCGCCTCGTAGCCGCCGTTAATTTTCTCCTTCGCATCCGAATCGTTCTTCACTTTGAAAGCGATAGTACGGGTTCCAGCACCGTTCTCGTCGAGGGTGAGGTTAGTGGTGACGCGTGCGCCACAGGCGCTAAGGAGCATCACGAGGGCAAGGCCTAGGGCCACTAGGCTGAAACGTGACTTCTGGTTCTGTTTCATTACGACATCACACTAGAAAGAAACACGGACACTGCCACTGCCGACACAACAGACGCAAGCATGTTGAACAAGACGAACGGAACCAGGTAGGACTTGTGCACCGGAGCAATTCGGTTCAAACCAACATAGTTTGCAATGTTAGCCATCATTCCTACAATCCCAGTGGTTGCAAGTAGGAAAAAGGTTCCGATGGCATAGGTGATACCCGAGGGAATGATTACGAGAAGCGCGGTCACTGCCACAACGAAGATCGCAGGGGTTGCCGCTACGCTCCACACGGTTGCCGCGCGGCCGTAAGGTGCTTGCACGCCGCGAACTCTTAGAGTGAAGAAGAGTGAAGTAATGAAAGAAAAAGTGATTATCGCGAAGACCACGAGCGAACCAAAGAATACCTTCAAGCCCAGCGTAAACGGACTCTCCACAAGCGATGCAGAAGATCCGAATACGCTCGTAAACGTAGTATTCAATCCGTTTGCAGCGGCGATCGCAGTTGCGGCTGGGAGGATACTTACCAAGATGATGAATCCACCAACCGCTACGTGCCAGTAGTGGCGGTAGGTATCACCGATCTGGAATGCGTCAACCAATTTGCCCTTAAAGATCAGCACGAATGCTGCCCACATTGCCGGGAACGCACCACCAAACGAATCAGCGGGGTTCGTTGGAGCTGCCGGCGCCGCATATGCTACTTGGCCGGGTGCTGGTTGCGCAGGACCATTATCCGGAGCTGGGGCGGGTAAAACACTGCCGTTCGGCGCGGCGGGCGCACTTGCTTCGGGAGCATCTGCAATGGGTGCGCTTGGAGCTGCGGCCGCGGGAGGCGCGGGCGGAGGCGCAACCTGGGTTGCGGGTTCGACTGGCTCGGCACCTGTCACTTCCGGCTCTGAATTCTGCGCAGCTGATCCATTGTCAGGCACATCGGATGATTCTGCTGTGGGATTATTTTGGCTATCCATGAGCTCCCTTTCGCATGTGTTTATTGGGTTGGATTTGCGCGGAATAATCATATCAAAACCACCAATATTTGCGGTTTTTCTCACATGTCGAGCACTTGGCTATCGGCTCCAGTGATGCCTAGCCAACCAGTGCAAGGACAATAGCGAAGGCCCCGGTGCCTGCCAGCAGAGACCACAGCACCTTACGGAATGTCAGATGCACGCCAAGGGTAGTGATTACTCCCGTTGTTGGTGGTAGCCAAGACTCCACACTGGAAAACGAGGTGCCCTGAAGTGTGAAAATCACCAGTATGAGCATGACACCTGCCGGCATGGCCGCGCCGAGGTAGGCAAGTGTTTCAGAATCACGAACGCGAGACAAAAAGACGAATGGCGCCGCACGTAGCGAAAACGTTATAACAAAAACGGTGGCAATAATGCCGATAATGTATCCGGTCACGGCATTCCATCCCTCCTAACCCTACCTGACGACGGGCTAACCGGATTCAAACGTGAGGCGATTAGCAAAGCGACTGTGAGCGTAGCCAGAGAAACGGGCAGATAGATCGAGCCTGGTAACACGAGCATGCCCACACCGATTACTACTGCAAGTGCAAAATCAAAACGCGCCCGGTTCGCGAGGTAGGCCTCTAACATCAGCACGATGAAAAGCGAAGTCAGTACAAAGTTAAGAATCCGTCCGTCAATCGGAACAGCGAGCCCAATTAGCGCACCAAGTGTACACCCTAAAGTCCAAGTAGCGTGCGCGAAAACCTGAGTACACAGCACTCTCTCCCCCGTCAGCTCGGCCTTTGGTTTGGACGCAATAACCGCATAGACCTCGTCCGTAAGCGCGTGGATCGAGTAGATTTTCGCCACCTTGTTCTTCACGAGGTCCAACGGGAAGCTAATCCCGTAAAAAACATGTCGAAATTGAATGAGAAGGGTTGCAAGCGCTATTGCTGCAAACGGCTCGTGCGCCACAATCATCGGCACGATGAGATATTGCATAGAACCGGCATACATGAACAGCGAGAAGATGGGCGCCCACCACCAGTCCAAACCCGCGCCGGTGAGCGTCATCCCCATCCCCATGCCCAGAGGAACATAACCCAGGGCTACGGGCAGGACATCTCGGGCTCCTAAAGCCAGTGGCGAGTGTACGGTTGTGGACATATAAAAAACCTATGGTTGCTCCTGCGGCCAAACAAAACGAGTCCACCAGGTGGGCTACGGAACCATGAGACTACTCACACACCCTTAGAGTGTACGGCGCGACCCTCATTAACAGGCAGAGCAAAAGCGTGGGGACCCGTTCAATTACGAACCAGTCCCCACGCTACTGAGCACTTGGCAATGGCTATCAAGCTCTAACAGTCATACCTATCGCGTTACCAGCCACGCTCAGCAAGACGATGCGGCGCAGGCAAGTCAGCCACATTGATCCCAACCATGGCCTCACCCAAACCGCGCGAGACATCTGCAATAACCTTCGGGTCATCATAAGAGGCGGTGGCCTTGACGATAGCTGCGGCCCGCGCCTTCGGATCACCAGACTTAAAAATGCCCGAGCCCACAAACACACCATCGGCGCCGAGCTGCATCATCATCGCAGCATCTGCCGGAGTAGCCACGCCACCGGCCACGAAAAGTGGAACAGGAAGCTTACCCTCGCGAGCCACCTGAGCCACTAGGTCATATGGAGCAGCAAGCTCCTTGGCGGCCACGTACAGCTCATCCTCGGTGAGGTTCACCAGCGCCGCGATCTCTTTCTTGATCTTCCGAATGTGCTTGGTGGCCTCCGAGACATCACCCGTGCCGGCCTCACCTTTTGAACGGATCATCGCAGCGCCCTCGTTGATACGACGCAAGGCTTCACCAAGGTTAGTTGCGCCGCACACAAAGGGAACGGAGTATTCGCGCTTGCTGATGTGGTTCACGTAGTCGGCTGGCGAGAGCACCTCGGACTCGTCCACCCAATCAATGCCGAGTGCTTGAAGCACTTGCGCTTCCACAAAATGACCTATACGCGCTTTGGCCATGACGGGAATCGATACGGCATTCATAATCCCCTCGATAAGATCGGGGTCGGACATGCGGGCAACGCCGCCTTCGGCGCGAATATCTGCGGGAACGCGTTCAAGTGCCATCACGGCTACGGCGCCAGAATCTTCAGCAATCTTGGCTTGTTCGGCGGTTACGACGTCCATAATGACGCCGCCCTTAAGGCCTTCAGCGAGCACGAGCTTTTCTGGTTCAATCATGTAACTCATAGTTCCTATTCTCGCCCACCCGTGGACTATTATTAATACCAGTTTTGAAATACTTTTTTAGACCACAATGCGAATGGGTTGGAGGATTCCGTGCCCTCAATTCCTGCTTCCATCGTTGCAAGTATTCGCAGGCGTTTGGAGGACGGCTCGCTTGCACCCGGCGATCGACTTCCCTCTACGCGCGCATTGGCTGACGAACTTGGGGTATCGCGAGGGTCGGTTGTTAGTGCGTACGAGCAACTTTCCGGTGAGGGCATCTTGCTGTCCACTCCTTCGGGCAGTCGCATTCACCCGGACCTTGTAGTCACTTTGCCCACGAGGCATTCGCGGCCACCTGAGGACGGAGTGCCGCCGGTTGTGCCGGCCCCAATTTTGCTTCGGCCCGGCGCTCCTTTGGAGGCTCTCACCACCTCGGCTTGGCGCGGGGCCTGGCGCATGGCCGTTGCTGAGCCTCATGCGTATCCAAGCCCGGGTTCGAACCGCCTGCGTTACCTACTTGCAGAGCATTTCCGGCTCACGCGGGCCGTGTCCATCGACCCGAAGTCAATACTCATCACCGCCGGCGCCCGTGATGGGCTACGCGCCACCCTTGCGGCGCTCGCAGCCATGCGCCATTCCAACCACGCCTCCCCGTTAGCGATGCGCACGGCCACTTTGCATACACCACCTCAAGGCAACCGCCTCGCTGTAGAAGATCCGGGTTTCGGCTCTCTTCGCGCAGTGCCGGCTTCGATCGGTTGGGAAACCGTGTTGTTACCGACCAGTGATGAAAGCGACTTATCCACAGGGTTGCACGATCTGTCCCCCGATGCTGTTCTTTTCACCCCCAATCACCAATTTCCATACGGCTTACAAATGCCG
The DNA here is from genome assembly GCF_900119695.1 of Actinomyces urinae. GTDB lineage: Bacteria > Actinomycetota > Actinomycetes > Actinomycetales > Actinomycetaceae > Gleimia > Gleimia urinae. Next base: position 96,780 of record NZ_LT632547.1, on the reverse strand, counting down.
GCTAGGAGGCGGCGCGAGCTAGTGGAGTGGCGCCGTTCCACCCCGGGCGCGTTTCTCATTGAGGACGACTACGACTCTGAGCTACGTGCTACTCACCCCGCCCTAGTGGCGCTGGACCCTGCTGGCACGGTGCTACTTGGCTCATTTGCGAAAACGCTGACGCCCGCGTTGGGATTGGGATACGTCATCGCGCCTCATGCGCTACGAGAGAGCATCGCGGACCGGCTCACCCCCGTCTGCGGAATCGCGCAAGATGCGCTCGCCAACTTCCTCGCCGCTGACGGGCTTCGCCTGCACACTGCTCGCATGCGCCGCGAATACAAATATCGCCGAGGCGTTTTTGAGCAGATTTTCCCGGAAGGTCGCACCATGGACGGAAGCCTGGGAGCCATCATAGAACTTTCTGCGAGTGTAGAAGAGCGAGTTTTGGCGGGTGCTCACGAGGCCGGACTAGCTGTAGAGTCACTGGGCAAATACTGGTCTGGGCAATCCGGAACGCCGGGAATAGTCGTTGGTTTAGGCGCAGGAAGTCGCGAAAAATTAGCCTCGGCGCTAAAGAAGCTACGCCAGATCGTGCCCGAACGGGTCACGTGGATCTTTTCCTAGCAGGCTTCAACATGTACCGGGCGTATCGCCCGCAGCAATATGTGGAAAGTACACCTTTGATGCTCACTATCAGGCCAAACTCGGCGTAACGCTTTTTCAAACCTGCCACCCTCCCGCAATCGCCGTCAACTAATCACGAGACGCAACACTGCTACCACTTGATCTTCCATGAAAAAATGATCGAGTGGACAACGAAGACGATTTCACTGAAACACTCGACTACGGCACCACTTTGATGGTTGCAGCTCAACTGCAAGAAATGGGGTTCACGCTTCGCAACCCAGAAGCTCTCAAAGCCGAAGATATCTATGACAAAGAATCAGTGCTCTGGGCCTCCGATCACGCAGGAGTATCGGCGTTCAGCCATTTCGTATCCATCGATTACGAATGCATCTATGACGAGCAAGACTACCCCACCTTCATCCACGAAATCGCTAACGCCGTAGAAGTGGAAGATCGCCTCACAGACGTGTCATCGACCTGGGACTCTAACGGAATGATGACCGTGAACTACACATTCGATGGCACACCACGCGAACTCATATTTGAACAAGGAAGCGACTGGATTCCACGCGACATAGCCGAGTTCATTATCAAGGACATCGCTACTGTGCCCGGACGGATACGTTTAGCGGAACTAGAAGTGCAAGGACCAGCAATCGTCTGGATATATCCAGACAAGGTGGAAGAATTTCTGCTCCTAGAACCTGATTTCGTTCCCTGGCCGCCTGAACTGCAATTACCCAAACCAAAGGCTCACGCACCACAAACAAAATGAACCACGCATGCAAAACAAAACCTTCTGGCGCAAAATTGTTTCAACACCAGCAGGCAGTTAGTTACTTAGACGTTCATTTTGATACAAGGCTCTGGGCGGGTACAAAACCCGGCTAGGTGGGTGCAAATTCCGAGTGCTGGGTTCATCCCAACGGTTTGGCTAGTCACAGTCTTTCCCGACGGATGATGTTTCGGATTTGATTGGGGCGGGAAGCAGTATTTCGTTAAGAGATTCGGGTTAGTAGCTCTTTTACGCGCTTGGTAATCTCGTCGCGGATTTCGCGTACGACCTCTATGGGTTCACCCGACGGATCAGCGACCTGCCAGTCTTCATAGTGGGTTCCGGGGAAAATTGGGCATGATTCGCCACACCCCATCGTAATCACCCAATCGGCCATCTTTACTTTCGCCGGATCAAGTTTTTCTGGCTGCGCAAACGGCTCTAGCCCTATTTCGGCGAGGGCTTCGCGCACCTCGGGGTGTACTTCTTCGGCCGGTTCGGTGCCTGCGCTCATGATGGTCACGTCAGAATCAGCTAGTTCTTGCGCAATGGCAGCTGCCATTTGTGAGCGACCAGCATTTTGTCTACAGGCAAAAAGGATTCTGGTCACGGTGGCTCCCTTTCGGGTTGCGGTTTGTTGCGGCACGTGTTTAGCGACAACGTCAAGGAGTCGAGTATCAAAATCCGGGGCGATCGAATAGTAGGCCCACTTACCCTGCTGTTCGCGGCCTAATATGCCAGTATTTACCAGCCTGGTGAGATGGTGCGAAATGGTTGACCGACTGATGTTGAAGACCTCAGGAAATGAGCATGCGCACACCGGGTTAGGCGAACAGCGGTATATGAACAGAGCCAGCTGCAACCGCGTGATATCACTGAGTGCCGCAAAAATATCTGCTGCTTCCTGACATTGACCTTCGCCGGCGATTGCAGGTGCGGGACAGCAATTAGGAGCGTGTTGGCTGATCATACAAGAACTCTATCATACGTTTCGATGCTCATCGAAACGTAAGGAGTTAATTGTGCGTCAAATTGACATCTATGAACCGGCTTTGTGTTGTTCTTCCGGAATCTGCGGAACCGACGTAGATCAGGTTCTCGTTGATTTCAATGCGGCACTGACCGCCCTGGATAAAGAGGGCATTACCGTCACCAGGCACAATTTGGCATCTGCCCCGGCTGATTTTGCGACTTGTGAACCGGTTCGCGCATATATCGAGGTAGCTGGCACAGACGGCCTGCCAGTTACTGTGGTTGATGGCACTATCGTTGCTACTGGTTCTTATCCGCAAATTGATCAGCTCCGACAATTCGCGGGGGCATCCCCGGAGAGAAGTACGACTTTGCCCGTCGTTGAGTCTGGCTGCTGTGGCGGAGGTGGGTGCTGCTAATGTCTCTTCCTGAACTGAGTACCAAGTTTGCGTTTTTCACCGGTAAAGGTGGAGTCGGAAAGACTACGGTTGCTTGCTCTTTAGCTACCCGCGCGGCAAGTGAGGGTAAACGAGTGCTGCTAGTATCAACTGATCCAGCCTCGAATATCGGGCAGGTATTTGGCCGTGAGATCGGATCGAGCGGAGCAGAGCTAACCGATCTTGTTCCCGGCTCTATTGGTTTTGATGCTGTAGAGATTGATCCAGAGGCAGAAGCGGAGCGGTATCGCGAGTCTATACTGGGTCCGGTTCGCGGTCTGCTACCACCCGAGGTACTAGCAACAACCGAAGAGACCTTGTCCGGTTCCTGCACGGTTGAAGTCGCTAGTTTTAATCGATTCGTCGACTATCTAACCAACGAAGACATTACTAGCCACTATGACCACATCATTTTCGATACCGCCCCTACTGGACACACCCTGCGGTTACTGTCCCTACCTGGTGATTGGTCTAGTTTCATTGATAAAGGCGCGGGTGACGCCTCGTGTCTGGGGCCGATGTCGGGGCTAGAGAAGAACCGGCAAACCTATCATGAGGCGGTCGCAGCTCTGTCCGACCCGGCACAAACTTCACTGGTTCTGGTGGCCAGAGCTCAAATCTCGACCCTGCAAGAAGCTAACCGTTCCACCGGTGAACTACTCGAGATGGGAATCAAACCCGCACTGTTGGTGATCAACGGTATTCTGCCAGTGAGTGCCGCTACAGATCAGCTGTCGGAGTCTATTTACACCCGGGAACAGGCACTACTAGATGGTCTTGCCGCAAATGCGCAGCTGAGCGCGATCCAGAGTGTTCCAACGGTACGGATCGAGTTGAGTGCTAACCCGGTGATGGGGGTAGACGGCCTGCTACATCTGGGAGAGGCTGACGGTAATGAAACTTCGAGCGCGGATCCTGCACTAGAGCCTGGCTCTGCGCAGTCCAATTCCGAACTGCACGTTGGTTTATCCCATCTGGTGGATGAGCTAGCAGAGGGGAAACCGAAACTCGTTTTGTGTATGGGCAAAGGTGGGGTTGGGAAAACCACCGTGGCGCAAATGCTGGCATTCGAGCTCGCTCAGCGCGGCAAGCCAGTGCATCTATCCACCACGGATCCCGCGAATCACCTCGATGTTTCCCTCGAAGATCGCATCAAAGGTTTGACGATGTCATCGATCGACCCGGACGCGGTGACGGCTAACTACCGTGAAGAGGTGCTCGCCACCAAAGGCGCTTCTCTCGATGCCGACGGTTACGCACAGTTGGAGGAAGACCTGCGCTCCCCATGTACGGAAGAAGTGGCCGTTTTCAAAGCATTTTCTGAGGTCGTAGCAACGGCCCAAGATCAGTGGGTCGTGCTCGACACCGCCCCCACCGGGCACACCCTGCTACTACTGGACGCTACTGGATCCTACCACCGCGAACTCATGCGCCAATCCGGAAGTGACGATTCCGCGACCACGCTCCAACACCTGCAAAATGCGGAAGTAACCCGGCCGATCCTCGTGACACTGCCAGAAACCACGCCAATGCTCGAGGCAAAGTCCCTCGCAGCCGACCTATCGCGAGTAGGTATTGAGCCTTGGGCATGGGTAATCAACCAGTCACTCCCGGCAACCGAGACGTCATCACCGTTCCTGCTACGACGAGCCAATGCGCAACAGGAGATAATTAACTCGGTCGCTGATCAGGCAGGGGTACAAGTGGTGCAACTTCCCGTCATGCTCGACCATGAACTACGCGGATAGCGATTTACCGAAGCTAAGTCGTATAGGCCGCCTCGTCTCTTCTGTCAGTTTTAAACTGTTAGACAGACGAGGTGGCCGTTTTTATTCTGAGACTTGGATGGCTTGAACCCTTGTTATTGCAACCAGGAGGTACGCGCCGGCTCATCCAGATCCTCACGCGACTAAGCCCCCAAGTGCCATCCTCTGCTCCCTACCGTCAGCCCTCGAGTGAATGCCTCTGACAAGCCAAAACGCCTCCCATCCGGGCAAAACAAAAGGACGCTCACCTTGTATCAAAATGAGCGTCCCAATGGTGGAGCTAAGGGGATTCGAACCCCTGACCTCTTCCATGCCATGGAAGCGCGCTACCAACTGCGCCATAGCCCCTTAAACAAGTAACAACTATACAGAACAACTCTGGCCTAGCCAAACCGGCACCTGTGCGACCGCTCACGCGCACGGCGCTACTGACAATCGGTAGTCATGCCCCGATGTTGTGGCCTACCAAGCGCCAGTACGGGAACCTATCAGCTTGCTCCAGAATCGACCAGTGACAGTTGTCCAGGCCGCGCAGACCAGACCAAGAACCCGGCGCAATCCCGAGCAATTGGGTAATCCCCTGCGTAATCGCCGACCCGTGGGACACAAATACGTACGTACCGGGGGCAGCGTTAACAACTGCCGTAACTACCTCGGCGAAGCGTTGCCCCACATCCTCGCGAGATTCGATCTGCGCTCCTGCGCAATCACCCGTTGCACGCCACTCGCGATACCACTGTGGGTACTCAGCCAGCATCTCATCGCGGCTCATCCCCTCAAAAGCGCCAAAACCACGTTCACGAATCCGCGGGTCCGCAACCACTTGAAGACCAGAATGCCTCGAGATCTCACGGGCCGTATCCATAGCGCGTGACAAGTCAGATGAAACAATCGCATCTGGTTGAAGTGCTGCCACTATAGGCCCCATCTCGGCAGCCTGTGCTCGCCCCACGTCATTTAGTTCAATATCAATCACGCCCTGAACGCGACCTCCGATATTGAAGTCCGTCTGGCCATGGCGCACAAAAATCACACGAGACTTAACAAGGGGCGCGTCACTCATAAGCCACGCAACTCCTCAAAGCTCAAGAACCGGGCAGTCGGCCCACAAACGCTCCAACGCGTAAAACTCGCGTTGCTCATCTAACTGAACGTGAACCACGAAATCGCCGAAATCCATCAGAAGCCAAGAAAGCTCCTCGCCGCTCTCCACGCGCGGACGCTTGCCTCCGGCCTCCAACACCTTATCGATGACCTCATTTGCAATAGCCTGCACCTGGCGACCACTCGACGCAGAAACGATCAAGAATACGTCCGTGAATGGAGTGCGCTCTCCAACCAAAATCGCAATCGGGTTAATCCCCAATTTGTCCTGCGCGGCCTTAACCGCAACCTGCAGGTACTGCCTCGTAGAATCACTAAGCTCCAAAATCCACCTTCCGGCCCCAACAACCACTACTGCCTGTACAATCCGTACTTATCTATGTACTGCACAACCCCATCTGGCACCAAGTACCACACCGGCTTGCCAGCCTTCACGCGCGCACGACAATCCGTAGACGAAATTGCCATCGCGGGCACCTCCAGCAAAGACACCGCCGCCGGCGGAAGCCCCTTCGCGTTCAGCTCATGACCCGGCCTGGTCACGCCAATAAAATGTGCCATTTCAAAAAGCTTGTCCGAATCCTTCCACGTGAGGATCTGCTCCAGCGCATCCGCGCCCGTAATAAAGAACAGGTCAGCATCCGGCCTCATTGCATGAATATCGCTCAGCGTATCAATCGTGTAGGTGGTGCCCCCACGATCGATATCAACGCGCGAAACCGTAAAACGATTATTCGAGGCGGTTGCAATCACCGTCATCAAATACCGGTGCTCCGCGGACGTAACCCTGCGACCTTCCTTGAACGGCTGCATCTGCGTGGGAACGAACACCACCTGATCCAGATTGAACACGTCCATCACTTCCGAGGCCGCAACGAGGTGCCCATGGTGGATCGGGTCAAACGTACCGCCCATCACCCCGATGGACGGTCTATGATTCAATACCTCGCCCTTCACGTGCCTCACATTCAATCCAAAATACCGGCCGCTAACTACTTCCCTATCCTACGGGTTTGAAAGGACGCTGGAAGCGTATACGCACTACTCGTCCGGATCGGTCCAAACTCCGGCTTCACGGTCCATCCAAAGCTCGTCGCGCGCCGCCTGCTTTGCATCCATACGCTCGTGGAAACGCGCCTTGCGTTCGCGCCTGGTCAGGCGCTCGCCACCCTCAAATCGCATGTCTGAACCGCGCGGGCCAAGCAACTCAGCACCTGTCTCCATGGTCGGCTCCCAATCGAAAATGACGCCATCCTCAATGGATCCAATCACCACGGGATCACCAGGCAATGCACCAGCCTGTGCCAAGAGGTCTTCCACTCCCGCCAAACTCAAACGATCTGCCAGGTAGCCAACCGCTTCATCATTTGCGAAGTCAGTCTGCAAAATCCAACGCTCCGGCCTGCGTCCTCGAACTTGGAACAAGTCCTGCCCCGCGTGAGAGACCTTGCGAACCGTAATGACCTCATCGCGTTCACGTCCGCCAATCGCCTGCGGACGCAATACCGTAGGTGCGGGCTCGATCTCAGGCATCGCGTCACGGTGGTCCTGTACCATCTTCGCAAGCGCAAAAGACAGTTCCTTCAATCCCTCGTGCGTCACCGCAGAAATTTCAAAAACCGGCCAGCCAAACGCGTGTAGCTCCTCGCTTTGCATGTGCGCCATATCGCGGCCATCTGGAATGTCGATCTTATTCACCACAATCGCACGCGGACGCTCCCCCAGAGGAACATAGCCCTCCAGCTCCCCCAAATCGGAACGATACTGAGCCAGCTCCTCTTCAATCGTCTTGAGGTCCGAAACCGGATCACGCTCAGGCTCAAACGTTGCCGCGTCCAAAACGTGCACGATCACAGATGAGCGTTCAATATGACGCAAGAACTCTAAACCAAGCCCCTTGCCCTCCGAAGCTCCCGGAATGAGGCCGGGCACATCCGCAATGGTGTAGCGAATCTCGCCCGCTTGCACAACCCCTAGATTCGGAACCAATGTTGTAAACGGATAGTCCGCAATCTTCGGACGCGCAGCTGACATCGCGGCGATAAGCGAAGATTTGCCGGCGGACGGGAAACCCACCAGCGCAACGTCAGCAACCGATTTCAGTTCCAGAATGACCGTGCGCTCCTCGCCCGGCTCACCCTTCAACGCAAAACCCGGAGCCTTACGCTTACGAGAAGCCAATGCCGCGTTGCCAAGGCCTCCTCTACCACCCTCAGCGATGACCACGCGCGCACCCACCTCGGTCAGGTCAGCGATGAAGGACCCGTCCGCATCCTTAACCACTGTGCCCACTGGAACCGGAAGTACTACGTCTTCACCATTTCGGCCCTCGCCGTCTCCACCAAGACCAGGAGTGCCATTCTCAGCCTTGCGGTGCGGAAGATGGTGGTAGTCAAGCAGAGACGTGGTTTGATCCGAAACCTCAAGGATCACATTTCCACCATCGCCGCCATTTCCCCCGTCAGGGCCGCCGAGTGGCTTGTACTTCTCACGGCGAATCGATGCGGCGCCGTGACCACCATTGCCACCGGTAACGTACAAAGTCACCCTGTCAACAAAAGACGCCATAGCTACTCCCTAAGCGGCAAGTTTTCCAAATTCCGATAATAAAATTTTGAGGGTGATGGGAAACCCCAATCACCCTCAAAACGTTAAGACTAGTTAGGCAGATACTGCCTCAACCACGTTAACGACGCGACGATTGCGCTTGTTCGCGAACTCAACATCGCCTGCAACGAGTGCGAAAAGCGTGTCATCCTTGCCGCGACCTACGTTCTCACCAGCGTGGTAACGAGTGCCGCGCTGACGAACTAGAATCTCGCCGGCCTGTACAAACTGGCCTCCGAAGCGCTTGATGCCGAGACGCTGGGCATTAGAGTCGCGACCGTTCTTGGAAGAACCGAGTCCCTTCTTACTTGCCATCTTTCAGCTTCTTTCTGTCAGTCCTAAAACGAGTTTAGGAACACTAACTACTTGATGCCAGTTACCTTGATCTTCGTCAGGGGCTGACGATGACCTTGGCGCTTGCGGTAGCCAGTCTTGTTCTTGAACTTGATAATAGAAATCTTCGGACCCTTGGCGGGCTCAACGATTTCAGCGGTTACCTTAACTTTGCCGAGCTCCGACACGTCCGAGGTTACCTTGTCACCGTCGACCACCATTAGGGGCTGGAGTTCGACAGTATCGCCGGGTTCTCCTGCCAACTTGTCGACGACGACGACATCACCGACGGACACCTTCTCCTGTCGGCCGCCGGCCTTGACGATCGCGTAGACCACGTTGCTGCTCATCTCTTAATAGATTACGAAATAATTATGCGTTTAAAGAAACGCACCGACGATCAAGACTACTTGAAACGCGCGCAGCAATCAAACGAATTTGCTCGTTTTATCGCTTGTAGGCGTGTGGCATTCACCACCGGAGCCGCGCGCGTGTCGTCTTGAGTTTACTTATCCTCTTCCCCACCGGCATTAGGTTGCGACATTACCGCTCGTCTAGCCTTCTTGGCAGGGCGGGAAGAAGCGTCAGGTAACTGAATGTCATCGAGGCTCACAGCCGCGGGCCTTCCAATCTTTTCAGTTTTTATCGGTTCGGGCAGATCGAGCTTAACCTTGGGGTTTCCAACCTCCATGGTGACCGCTCGCCGCGCTCGCTTGCGGGGGGCTACCGCACCATCACCGTTTTCTTGCTCAGACGCAACTACCGGCTCCTTATCCCCGGTCGCATGAGAATCGCTGGACTCACTACTCGAATTCTTGTCATCGCCGTGCTTGCGTTTTCTTTGCCCTCGCTTGCGATCAGACTTCTTCGAGTGGCTCTGGCCTTCTTCCTTTTCCTCGTGATGCTTCGAAGCAGCGGAGGCGGCGATTGCCGAAAGCGCTGCCTTCACTTCCTCATGCTTTTCGTCGGATTCCGGCTCTCTCGCCGGCTCCGACTTCTGCTTCTTAGGCGGGATAGCGTGACCAGACTTATCTTTCTCCACCGGACTGGAGTGAACGATGAAGCCCCTGCCCTCACAGCACTCGCACGGGGTAGAGAAGGCCTCGACTAGCCCTTCACCAACCCGTTTTCGCGTCATTTGTACAAGGCCAAGAGCCGTGATCTCCGTAACCTGATGACGCGTGCGATCGCGCCCCAAGCACTCCACCAGCCTGCGAAGCACGAGGTCGCGATTAGACTCGAGCACCATGTCAACAAAGTCAATGACGATGATTCCGCCAATATCGCGAAGCCGCAGCTGACGAACAATCTCTTCAGCGGCTTCCAGGTTGTTCATGGTGACCGTCTCTTCAAGCGTGCCACCCGAGCCAATAAACTTACCCGTGTTCACATCGATGACGGTCATTGCTTCCGTGCGGTCGATGATCAAGGAACCACCCGAGGGAAGCCAGACCTTATTATCCATTCCCTTCGCAAGTTGCTCATCAATGCGATGCGAGTGGAATACGTCCTCGCGTTTGGTCCAGTGAACCAAACGATCTTCCAGGTCCGGTGACAGCTTTGACACGTACTCGCTGATGGTCTTCCACGTACCCGAGCCCTGCACGGTTAGCGAAGAAAAATCCTCGTTGAAGACATCGCGAACCACGCGAACAGCGAGCTCTGGCTCTGATCGCAACATCACCGGAGCTTTCTGCCCCTTCTTCTGCTTCTGTACGACCTCGTCCCATTGCGCCTGCAGACGATTCACATCATCGCGCAGCTGCACTTCCGTAGCGCCCTCTGCAGCGGTACGGACAATCACTCCCGAATCCTTCGGAACGATCTTAGACAGTAGCTTCTTGAGGCGCGCCCGCTCCTTCTCGGGAAGCTTGCGCGAAATACCGGTCATCTGCCCGTCCGGCACCAGCACCAAGAACCGGCCTGCCAACGTGATCTGCGAAGTCAGACGAGCACCCTTATGCCCGATCGGATCCTTCGTGACCTGCACCAAGACAGTGTCACCAGACTTCAAAGCCTGCTCGATGCGACGCGGCCTGCCTTGGAATCCGAGTGCCTCCCAGTTCACCTCACCGGCATACAAAACCGCATTGCGGCCCTTCCCAAGGTCAACGAACGCGGCCTCCATAGACGGCAAAACATTCTGCACGCGACCGAGGTAAATGTTGCCGACCATTGTCTGCTGGGTGCGGCGCGCAACGTAGTGCTCGACCAACAACCCATCTTCAAGAACGGCAATCTGGTTCAGCCCGTTCTTCTCGCGCACGATCATCTCGCGCTTCACAGACTCACGCCGGGCCAAGAACTCCGATTCTGTTACAACCTGACGACGACGATTCTCTCGACGCCCCTCACGCCTACGCTGACGTTTTGCTTCTAGACGCGTCGACCCCTTGACGCCTTCAACCTCATTAGACAGTTCAGAAGAATCATCATCTTCTGCCGCGGAACGCCTGCGCCTGCGCCGACGCACCGTAGTGACCTGCTCTTCATTCGCGTCGTCACCAGTTTGTTCCGAGTGTTCATCGTCGTTCTCGTCATCATCGATTGAGGACGATTCCGTAACATCTTCTTCCGTTTCCACCATGCGCCTGCGAGACCTCTGTTTACGAGCGGGACGCTCGTCATCATTCCCGCTTGAAATCGGGTGAGAAATCGCAGGAGCTTGGAACAGCAACGTTGCCGCAGCAGCCACAGGGACCTTTGTCCCTTGCGGGACTTCCTCATTCACTTTGTGCGCACCCGAGAAAACGGGGGCGCCTACACCGGGCGAAAACGGATCGGTTTCGACTCCATTTTCGGCGCGATCAGCCTCATTATTTTTTTCTGTTGTCACAAGCCTTCTCCAGTTGGCGCAGGACTTCATACCAAGCTCCTGCAGCAGCCGTCTTACTCAGACGGAAACCTAAACGGTGTAGCCCAGGCGGCTAACACAAGCACAAAACAGGGAGAAAACATCACCTGCATGCACCACTTTCACGGTATGGCGAAAGTATTTCCAAGAGGAATTATCGCACAATCACCGAAGATCGGCCGAATACGGCGACGCAGGGGGCGAAAATGCGTCCATAAACACCTTTTTCGCCGTCGCAAACACAGGCCGAAAAGAGCCTCGCAAATTGATCAAAACCCTTTTTAGAAACAATAATTTTTCCTAATTATTTTTTCATTTACCATTTTGTTATCAAAAAAACGCTTTGTGAGCGGCTTAACTTGCGCGTTATTACACGCTTTGTCAGATAAAACCTCGATTGGGAGATAAATTCTCCGCACACTCCTTGCATTAATGCATAAAGTGGTTTCTAAGAGGGGTCGTCGAAAGTCGCCGACCTTATTTACCTATCAACTCGGAAAGGCGGAAACATGACCGTCCTCCCAGCAGCACTCGACGCAGTGTTTCTGGCGCGGTGGCAGTTTGCAATCACAACTGTCTACCACTTCCTACAGGTACCCCTAACCATTGGCCTGGGCCTCCTGGTTGCAATCATGCAAACCAAGTGGCACAGAAGCGGTAATGAGGTCTGGCTGCAGGCAACGCGATTCTTCGGAAAACTGTTCCTTATTAACTTCGCGCTTGGCGTCGCCACCGGCATCGTGCAGGAGTTCCAGTTCGGTATGAACTGGTCCGAATACTCCCGCTTCGTTGGCGACATCTTCGGCGCACCGCTAGCAGTTGAAGCACTGCTCGCATTCTTTATGGAATCGACCTTCCTAGGCCTGTGGATCTTCGGTTGGGGCCGCATCTCAAAGCGGATGCACCTAGCTGCCATCTGGCTTGTAGCCATTGGCTCAACGATTTCAGCCGTATGGATCCTCGGTGCAAACTCCTGGATGCAGCACCCTGTAGGCGCCCTATACAACCCGGCCACCGGCCGCGCAGAACTTGACGGAGCCGGCGGCTTCTTCAAGGTCATCTCCAACCCCGTGCTCTTCCTCGGATTCACGCACGTCCTCTTCACCTCCCTGTTCGTAGCTGGCACCTTCATTGCAGGCATTGCAGTGTGGTGGACAGTACGCTGCGCAAACGCTGGTGAGCACGGCGAACGCGAAGCACGCGAAATCTGGAAGCCAATCGCTAAGTTCGGCGCTTGGGCCCTCATTATTGCTGGCCTCGGCACCATTGCCACCGGCCACTTCCAGGGCGTAGAAATGGTCAAACTCCAGCCAATGAAGATGGCTGTTGCTGAAGGCATCTGTATGGATACCGAAGGCGCCGCCTTCACCGTTGCAGGCTTTGGCGAATGCCCCCTCGACGATTCTGGCGATATGACCCGCTTCATTACGGTTCCCGGACTCGCATCGTTCCTTTCGCACAACTCCTTCAACGCTGAAGTCGAAGGCGTGCGCGACATCCAAGACCGCATGGTCGAGATGCTTAACGCCAACGAGTCGTTCACCTCGCGCTACGGTGATGCATCGCAGTACGACTTCCGCCCACCATCGATGCCAGTGTTCTACTCATTCCGCATCATGGTTACGCTCGGCCTCATTTCGATGCTGCTGGGCCTAGGAATCCTCTACTGGTACCGCGGCGACAAGCTCGCCCGTTCCAAGTGGATGGCTAACTTCGCCCTCTTCTGCCTGCCATGGCCGTTCATCGGTGCATCCGCAGGTTGGATCTTCACCGAAATTGGCCGCCAGCCATGGGTGGTATACCCGAACATTGCCGGCGCGCTGAACCAAGATCCAGTCGGTGGCGTTCTCCAGCTCACTGAGTTCGCCGCATCGGGTACGGTGCCAGCGGGACAGGTGCTGGTAACCACGGTGCTGTTCACCCTCCTATACGGCGGGCTCGGCGTCATTTGGTTCCTACTGTTGCGTCGCTGGGTACGTGAAGGCATGCATGTGCCCTACTCGAAGACGAATGAAGTAACCCCCGACACACACCTGTCGTTCGGATACTGAGGAAGGTTGGTATAAACAATGAGTTGGCTCAGTATCGTTTGGTTCATTCTCATCGCCGTCCTCTGGACCGGCTACCTGATTCTGGAAGGCTTCGACCTCGGCGTTGGTGCCCTCCTCCCGTTCCTCGCTAAGAACGACGAAGAACGCTCCCAAGCCGTGAAGACCATTGGTCCTCACTGGGACGGCAACGAAGTTTGGCTCCTCACCGCAGGTGGCGCAACCTTCGCAGCATTCCCAGAGTGGTACGCCACCATGTTCTCCGGCATGTACCTGGCGCTGTTCCTCATCCTCGTCCTCCTTATCCTGCGTATCGCAGCGATCGAGTGGCGCAAGATGATTGACTCCGTTAAATGGCGCTCCACGTGGGACACCATCCATACGGTTGCAGGTTTCGGCGTTCCCCTACTGTTCGGCGTTGCATTTGCAAACCTCGTACAGGGCATGAAGATCGAGGTCGTGGACCCGATGACCCTCGAGGCAGTAACGCCCCCAATCACCGATGAAGTGCTCGTACACTCCGTACACCACCTGACGGGCGGTTTCTTCTCGCTCCTCACGGTGTTCACACTTCTAGGTGGCGTAGCTGTTCTGCTCCTTGCGCTCTCCCAGGGCGCACAGTTCCTGTCGCTCAAGACTGCTGGCCCGGTGCACGACCGCGCAGAGGCTCTGTCCTCCAAGCTCTCGATCATTGCCGCTGGCGTCACCGCGATCTGGGCACTGTGGGCAGTAATTGCCTACGCCGGATCCGTATGGGCATGGCTACCGCTCGTGGTTGCCGCAATCGCCCTCATCGTGTCGGCCGCACTATCGCAGAAGGCACTCAACAATTCGATGGGCTCGTTCGTCGCGTCCTCGGTTGGAATTGCCGGCGCTGTCTCCTTCATCTTCGTTGCAATGGCACCGAACGTGATGAAGTCCAGCATCGACCCGGCATACTCCCTCACCATCGCGCAGGCGTCGTCCTCACACTCGACGCTCGTTGTGATGCTGACCGTAGCGATCGTGATGGTACCGATCGTCCTTGCGTACACGGCATACTCCTACTGGGTATTCCGCAAGCGCGTCTCGCCTGATGACGTCGCAGAAAACCAGGGTCTGCTACCCAAGCAAATCCGCGTTGGAGCGAACTTCCTCAAAGGCTAGATAAAGCACCAAGATGCGGGGCTGACCAATGCATGGTCAGCCCCGCATCTCTAATATAAGATGTGTATTCCACTTGAATCCGTAGGAAAGTGCAGGACGGGTAAGCGTGAAACCCCTGGATAAACGATTGCTGACATACGCTGCAGCGGCCAAGAAATACATCATCTTCATTACTATTTTTGGCACGCTCACGGCAGTCCTCGTACTCGCACAGGCAATCTCGATATCCTCTGCTATCTCCCCCGTCATATCCGAGGGAAAAACCCTCGCGGACGTCTTCCCGTGGCTGATTACGCTACTGGTAATTGTGGTCGTGCGGGCCGGCCTGCTCTATCTTCTAAACTCGCGTGCACACCGCGCCGCAAATGACGCCATCATTGAACTTCGCGAGCAGGTGCTTGACCACGTCACCAAGCTCGGCTCCCGGTGGCTAGCCCGCAAAGGCACCGACACAATCACCCTCATAACCCGCGGCCTAGACGACCTAGGGCCATACTTCGTGTCCTACCTACCGCAACTACTCATGACCATGACAGTCACTCCCGTGGCTCTCGCCGTCATGCTCTACTACGACTTTCTCTCTGCCCTTATCGCGGTACTTACCATTCCCCTCATCCCAATCTTCATGATTCTCGTTGGCAAACTCACCCAGGAGTATTCCGACCAAAAACTGCAAACCATGGAGCGGCTTGGATCCCAACTCCTTGACCTCATCGCCGGCCTCGCCACCCTAAAAGCCCTCGGTCGCGAAAAAGCGCCTAACAAACACGTGCATCAGCTCGGACAAACCCACGCGAAAACCTCCATGCAAACCCTGCGCGTTGCATTCCTCTCTGGCGCAATCTTGGAGTTCATCGCCACCCTGTCCGTTGCACTTGTTGCCGTTGAAGTTGGCATGCGCCTGGTTTATGGCAACATATCTCTATACGCCGGGTTGATCGTAATCATGCTTGCCCCCGAGGTGTACCTGCCCCTGCGCGAGGTGGGAAAGCAATTCCATAACTCGGCAGACGGTGTAGCCGCCGCCAACGCCGCCTTCGAGATTCTCGAAGAGCCCGTCCAAGCCGAAGGCAGCACGAAGGCCCCAAACCTTGCCCACGACGACGTTCAGATTGAAGATCTCCACGTTGCAGCACGTGGCGCATGGGCTCCCGCGGGACTTAACTCATCCATCCAAACGGGGAAGATTACCGCCCTCGTAGGCCCGTCAGGCGCAGGGAAGACCACCACAGTTATGGTCCTTCTAGGACTGCTCAAACCTACTCGCGGACGTGTATTAGTGGGAGGGATGGACCTAGCCGGAATCGATCCGGCTTCGTGGTGGAGGCAACATACGTGGGTTCCCCAAGCACCCGCCATACTGCCGGGAACTATCCGAGAAAACATTTCCTTCGGTCTTGACGTCTCACAAGACAAACTTGAGGAAGCAGCGCGCGCAACCGGTTTTCTTGAAGTCGTGGAAAAGCTCCCGGCCAAGTGGGAAACCTCGATCGGGCAAGGAGGCATCGGCCTATCGGTCGGGCAACGCCAGCGCCTGGCTCTAACTCGTGCCCTTCTTGAACAGACTCCCTGGGTAATACTCGACGAACCAACCGCGCACCTGGACGCCCTCACCGAATCACAGGTTATCGACACCATGATTCGCCTTCGAGACATGGGACGAACAGTTATCGTCATCGCGCATCGCAAAGCCGTGGTGGATGCCGCCGACTCCATCCTGCAAATCGAGTCACGCCCTGCCACCGAACAAGAAATTCGGGATTACCCGCAACTTGCGGAAAAGACGGCCCAGCAGTTCTTCCTTACCGAACAGCCCCGACTGTTGGAGGAAACCCGATGAGACTCTTCATTACCAAGCCAGAACGCGCCGCGCTGAAGCGACTCATGCCCATGCTTCAGGTAAACAAGGCGCAATTTGCCCTAGCCGTACTACTCGGCGCCCTCGGTCTTGGCGCCACCATCGGAATGGGAGCCACATCCGCGTGGCTCATCGCTCGCGCGTCACAAATGCCACCCGTCCTCTTCCTCACCGTGGCTACCGTCGGCGTACGCTTCTTTGGCGTATCCAAAGCAGTTTTGCGCTACGTGCAACGTCTTGCTTCACATACCGTTGCAATCTATGGCATCGCAGACCTTCGCGAAAATGTCTACCGCACACTCTCCACACGCAAAACCGATGCCATCACCAAACTAAAACGAGGTGACCTCTTAGAGCGCACCGGAGCCGACGTGGACGCTCTGGGCGACCTGCTCGTAAAGTCGGTGCTTCCAGCTTGGATCGCTGCAGTAGCGGGTATTGGCACAGTTATCGGCATTGCGTTCCTGTCCCTGCCCGTAGCGCTCGTATTGGCACTGTGTCTGCTCCTATCCGGGGTCGTTGGCCCCCTCCTCACCGCTCGTTCCGCGCGGATCGCACAGCTTGCTGAAGAAAAGGCCCGCACCGAACTAGCCAGTGAAGCGCTGACCCTCACCGACCACTACGCTGAACTTGCGGTATCTGGAAAAATGCAAGGCGTTCGCGACTCCATTCGCAAAACTCAAAACGACCTCACCTTGGCCAAAGATCAGGCAGCCCGTCCCGCAGCATTCGCTGCAGCCATCGACGCAATCGCCATGGGCCTTGCCGTGATCGGAGCTATAGCTCTTGGCATACCAGAAGTGCACGCCGGCCTCGTCTCGGCCGTTGCGCTCGCCGTGCTTGTACTCACGCCGCTATCTTCCTTTGAAGGAACCGCAGAACTTAGCCCTGCAGCCGTTCAACTCATCCGCTCTGCACGCGCTGCTACCCGCATCGACGAAATCCTCAATACCGACGAAACATCGAGCCGCACGGACATTCCAAACGAAGCAGCCCCTGTGCTAAGAGCAGAGAATCTCTCCGTGGGCTGGCCGGGCGGCCCGATTGTTGCAACAGATATAAACCTAGAGCTAAAACCCGGCTCTCGCCTGGCCCTCGTAGGCCCATCGGGCATTGGCAAATCCACTGTTTTATTCACCCTAGCCGGCATGCTTGAGCCAAAAGCTGGACGCGTGACCTTAAATGGCGTGGACATCTACGGCGCCGACCGCGCGGAAGTGGGCAAGCGAGTCTCCCTAACCGCTGAGGACGCACACATTTTTGCAACCTCAGTACTGGAAAACCTGCGCGTGGCTAACCCTTCGTTAACCGAAGAAGACGCGATTGCACTACTAGACCGCTCGGGCCTTCGCGAGTGGAGAACCAATCTGCCAGAAGGACTGGAAACTATCCTCGGCTCTGGAGGCACCACCGTTTCTGGAGGTGAAAGGCGACGCCTTCTGCTTGCGCGTGCCCTTGCCGCGCCGGCTCCCCTTCTGCTTATCGACGAGCCTGGCGAACACGTGGACAACCAGACTGCCGACAGACTCATCCGCGACCTTCTAACCGTAGATGGGGAAAGCCACGACCTGGGCGTCTTGGTTGTCACGCACCGCCTAACTCCTCTAGATCGCGCTCAGCAGGCGATGGTTATCTCCGCAAATGAAGGAGAGCCGGCAAACATAACCGCACGCGGCACCCACGCCGAGCTCGTCGCGGACAACAGCGCTTACCGCTGGGCACTTGCGCGCGAAGGCAATCTGGATATCTCCAACTAGGACAAGTCACCATGTTTGATCTTTTCCAAGCGGACTCACCCGGGGCGATGGTGAGTGCAAACTCATCCCTTGCGACCGACCCCGAGCTCAAAACTACACTCGAAGCACTCGTCCACGAAGTATGTGATCTCACGCAATCTCCCCAGGGACTATTCGTTATTCAAGACGCGTGGGGGGCTCACTTGCTCCTCATTTCAAATAACGATCGCTTCGAGAACATGGACGTCCCCGCAAAAACGTTTTTAAGGCTCATAGCCGCGAACATTCACCCGAATTCCCCCGTTGTTCTCAATGAGATAAACCCGCAGGTTCTCCAGGCTGGCATCACTCTTGACATTCAGAGAGCCATTGGTGTGCCCGTTTTACAGCGCGGGCAACTGCTTGGCCGCCTCGTGGTTTTTGACAAGTCTGAACCGTACAGCGAATATGACCTTCGCATAGCCACACACTTTGCGAAAATGATCAGCCTTGAAGCAGAGGTTTCTGAACTATCCAGGCGCGTTAGTCAAGACGAACAGTGGATAGAAACCAGCGAAGGGGTAACCCAGGCGCTCTTCGACGCAACAGACGATGAGGGGCTAGAACCCGTAGTTGGCGCCATTAAGAGCGGGTTGCAAGTAGACACCGTGCTGGTCATTCTCCCATCAGTTGCGGGCACTTGGGCGTGCGAATTTGCCAGTGGATACATGGCCGAGGAACTGCTGGGCACTGTCTTCCCTGAAGGAGGACGCGCCTTGTTTGTAATCGCAGAGAAGGCCGGCATGATAGTCGAGTCCTTCGCTACCGCTCTCAACGTTAAGCTCGCTCCCCTGCGAAACTTCGGCCCCGCTCTATACGCCCCCCTCATGAACCGCAATGAAGCAGTTGGCGTGCTGATGCTACTTCGCAAAAAAGGCGCTATCCCCTTTGATATGCCCGACCTTCGCTTCGCCGAAAGTGTTGCACTACAAGGGGCATTCGGCCTGGAAGTATTCGAAGCACGCCACATCATCGAAATGACCGCGCTTGCTAACGAACGTGAACGCATCAGCGCCGACCTGCATGATTTTGCCATTCAAGAGCTTTTTGCAGCCGGCATTCAAATAACTGCCGCAAAGAACGAACTTGAGAAAATCAATGCGCCAGATGACGCCAAACAATACCTAGATGGGGCCCTCAATGCCATCGACACCTCCGTTGTACAGGTTCGATCAATCGTGCAAAACCTCAAGGATGATGTTGAAGGAACAAACGTTTTTGCGCGAATCTACCAGGTGACTTCTGCGGCAAGAAGATCACTTGGCTTCGCTCCTTCATGCGTTCTACATATTGACGGCAACGCGGTAACTGACGTACAAGATCCAGTTGTGGAACAAGCCCTATCCCTATTCGATGATGAGATAGCTAGCGATATTACCGCGTTTGTTCGAGAAGGCCTTTCCAATATCGCAAGGCATGCGCAAGCAGATGCAGTGACCGTTAACATCAATCTAAAAACTCAAGATGAACCGCAGATCAATATTGAAATCCTGGACGACGGGATTGGGATCGATCCAAACAGGACCCGCAATTCGGGGCTCGCAAATCTAGACAAGCGCGTGAAAAAACACGGGGGCACCATGAGCATCGGCAAACGCGGCGACAAGGGCACCACCCTCAAATGCGAGCTACCGATCACGTAACAACGGTACTCGACTTCGGTGCTGACAGTGCCTGGAGCTACGGCTGGCCACGCCACGGAGCTGATTGCTGGCTTGCTGCCCATGCCATCACTTGGGTGCGCCTCTTCAACCCCATTTTAGACAGCAACGACGTAATGTGATTCTTTACCGTCTTCTCAGAGATTCCTAGTTCGTCGCCAATTTCGGCATTCGACATGCCCTTTGCTATCAGTCCCACCACGCGGCGCTCCGCGGGCGTCAAAGCGGCCATTACATCATCTCGACTACCGGCCTTGCGAGTTATCGTTTTCTCATCCAAAAGCACCTTGCCATCATGAACAAGACGGATAACGCGACTTACCTCGGCGCCATGGACATTCTTAAGAATGAATGCCTTGGCTCCAGCCTTACAAGACTCCGCAAGCGCATCATCGTCATCAAAAGAGGTAAGGACAATACACTTCGTTTCGGGAAGCGATTCCCGCACATGATTCATGATGTCTATACCCGTGCCATCAGGTAGCTGCAAATCAACCAACATTACATCCGGAGTGGTCAAATCAGCCCTGGTTGTAGCATCCTGCACGCTACCGGCTTCCGCCACCACCTCAAATCCTTCGGTACGACCGATGAGCTCTATAATTCCGTAGCGCACGATCTCATGGTCATCCACAACCATTACGCGAATATTTGAGTCAATACTGGAATTCTTCATAGCCACTGAATGATTATATGCGAAACCTGATAATTTCTCAGCGCAGGTTATACTTTCATGCCCTTCGTTCACGTCGTCCGGAGCGAGGCTGGCACACGGGGCAATAATGATGTGAGCGGCCACTAATACTGACCCTAGCGATAGGCGTACCGCAGTTAATGCAATCCTGCCCAGCGCGTCCATAAACCGCTAAATACCGGGCAAAATAACCCGGCTCTCCAACTGTATTTACATACAGTTCATCGAAAGAGGTGCCTCCCGCCTCAATCGACCTGCGCATAACATCTCGGGCCGCCTCCAGGATCTTGTGCACCTCGTATACCCGAGTGTTCTTACCCATTCGCTGGCCGTGCACGCGAGCTAGAAATAGAGCCTCGTCCGCATAAATATTGCCTATGCCAGACACTATCTCTTGATGCAAAAGCAAGTTCTTAACCGCGCTTCTTGATGCGCGGATCTTTTGCACTACCTCGTTAGGATCGAACGCTGGATCTAGTGGGTCACGCGCAATGTGCGCCGCAGACTGCGGAATCGCATCCAAAGTGGCGCCTTGACCGGCTACAGACCCGTCAGAAGTGGGAACGTAATCACACACCTCAATTCGACCGAACGTGCGCTGATCTACGAATGAAAGCACCTGCCCATTACTCAAAACGATTCTGGCGTGCTCATGGCGAAAACGTGGACGGTCACCATCACTAAGACGAAGCTGCCCGGACATTCCCAAGTGAAACACAAGCCCGCGGCCACTATCCAACTCCGCCCACAAGAACTTGCCTCGGCGTGCCAGAGCCTGCACTCGCCTACCTCGGATAGCGTCTTCTAGCGCAGCGGGCCCACCCGGCTGGTTGCGCGCCGTACGCTCGCCCCAAACAGTTACGCCCGTAGCCGTCTGCCCCACGATATGGGGAGCTAACCCCATGCGGATGGTCTCTACCTCGGGAAGTTCAGGCATCGCTCACTCCAACTATTCTGCGCTACTCGTAGCGTCCTCACGCAGGTGGAAATAAGCTACCTTTGCGGCACTCGAGTTCGCGGTTTTCTTCGACGTGCCTTCCCCCTCGCCCATCAAAACGCCGCCAATCGAAACTGTCGCGCTGAAAACACGCGCATGATCCGGGCCGTGGCTCGTCGTTTCATACATTGGCTCGCCAAGGCCCGCCTGCGCCGTGTACTCCTGCAGCGTGGTCTTATAATCAGACGAACGGCCAAGCTCAACCGCATCCTCCAAGAAGGGACGCAAATGATCCTCAACAACCCTTCGCGTGGGCTCCAGACCATGCGACATGTAGGTCGCCCCAATTAGGGCCTCGACCGTGTCACAAAGAATGGAATCACGATCGCGCCCACCCGTTAAGTTCTCGCCTTTTCCAAGCAGAATAAAACTGCCCAGGCCGATGCTTCTCCCCACTTTAGCGAGCGTCACCTGCGAAACTATAGCGCCCCTCATCCGCGACAACTGAGCCTCAGTGCACGTGGGGAACTTAACGAAAAGATGCTCCGTCACAATGATCGACAAAACCGAGTCACCAAGAAACTCCAGCCTCTCATTGTGCGGCAAACCGCCCTGCTCGTACGCAAAAGAGCGATGCGTTAAAGCAAGGATTAAAAGATCGGGATCCAGCTGAATTCGCCATCGTCCCAAAAGATCCATAGGATCGGCAGCCGGACCGCTGGCCTCTGGTGATTTTTGTTTACTCACTTCTCGTCTTGCTCGAGCAACGCCGCCAGCTTAGCGAGACGCGGATCAATTACCTCGTGCATGTGGTCGCTCGGCAAATCCTCCCACTTCTTGCCACACACATCGCAAAGCCCCTTGCAATCGGCCTTGCACAGAGGCTGGAACGGGAAGCTGGTCACGATCGCATCCCTAAAGATTGGCTCCAGCGCGATCTCGTCACCTTCCAAAGCCTCGAGGTCTTCGACGCCCTCTTCACCATGTTCCTCTCGCATACGCGCGATCGCCTCAGGAGTGAAGAACATTTGCGATACTTCCGTAGTTTCCACACCCTCAATCGGATCGAGACACCGCACGCACTCCGAACGCACCTGAGATTGAGCTCGCCCTTCGAACAGCACGCCTTCAACGAGGGAACGAACCGTAATATCCACGCTCACAACAGAGCCGGGAACCACCTCCATCACGACCGTGCCAAGGTCCTGTGGCGCCGCAAGATCAAGGTGGAAGCTACGCTCCTGATTCGGCTCTGCGGGGAGCGTGCGAATATCTAAGATCGCACCATTAAACTGGCGATCAGCCATCGCTAATCCCTCCAAGAAAAGTATCTACAACTAGCTACTGCATCCCTAGTGCAAGGCTGCGCAGGGAAACATTCTAGCGCCCTGCGCGACGTGCCTCTTGACGAGACTCGATTGCATCCTGGCCAGCATGAGTCTGATGAGCAATACGATCAATCGCGATTGCGAGCGTCTCCAACGAATCCGCGCAATACTGATCGGCGTCTTCGGCAAGTTCCATGGCCTTTTGATGCGCCGAGCTCACGATCTCTTCAGCGCGCTCACGAGCCTGCACCGAGATGTTCTCCTGCGCGATCAGCCCCTCGGCCTGTGCGCGCGCCTGCTCAACTATCTGCTCTGCCTGCTCCTTAGCATTGGCAACCAGGCGCTCGGACTCTGCCGCGGCACGCTCGAGAACAGCCTCGGCGTCCTCGCGCGAACGCTGCGCCAAATCGTCAGCCTTCTTACGGGCGTCCTCAACAATGCCATCAGCCCTAGCATTTGCCTCATTAATAGTGGATTCAGCGGCTGAATCCGCGCGCCCCATTACCGCATCCGCATCTGCAACTACAGCATCCGCCGCCACCAAATCATCGGGTAGTGCCTGGCGTGCCTGCTCCAACAAGTCAAGCACTTCAGCCTTGTTAACGAGCACCGAAGCACTCATAGGCAGTGCGCGCGCAATCTCAACTAGATCCTCAATCTGGTCAAGAGCTGCGATCACCGTGGAAGGGCCGTACACGTCGTCAATAGGCTCCCCCGCCTGCGCGCCCTGCAGATCGTCCGAGTAAAAATCGCTCATGATTTGGCCCCCTTAGCCACGAATCTTGGTTTCCAATGTTTCTTTCACGCCTGCACTAACCATAGACGAAACATCACCTCCGTTAGCCGCAACTTCCTTAACAATCGTAGAAGAAATATGAGCAAGCGCCGGGTTGGTAGCTAGCAGAATCGTCTCAATATCGCCCAGCTCGCGGTTAACCGTAGCCTGGGGAAGCTCAAACCCCGCATCAACCGCGGAACGAAGCCCCTTCACAATGACGTCCACGTCGTGTTCAACGCACCATTTGGCCAACAGTCCGTCGAGAGGTCTAACTTGTACACCGGGAAGCCCCGCCGTGCTTTGTTTAGCAAGCTCCACACGCTCCTCGATTGAAAACCAGTACTTCTTAGACAGGTTATCTCCCACTCCAACGATCACTTCGTCAAAGAGGTTCGCACACCTTTGAACAATGTCGAGGTGACCGTTTGTGAACGGATCAAAGGAGCCTGGAAATACCGCGCGTATCATGCTTCCACGCTACCGGTTTGCGGGGAAAAAGTTAGGAACCACACCATGGTTTCGCCCCATTTTCTACTCGACTCACGCTCGTACGCGGATGGCCACTGCGGTTCAGGGGTGCGAGCAGACAGCTCGACTACGACAAGAGCGCCTTCCTCTAAGAACTTCTCGATATGTTCAAGGACGTTTCCTAGCACGCCCATATCAATATCGTAAGGAGGGTCTAGGAATGCCAGGCTGAACGAGTGAATGCTCTCAAACTTCGCCGCGTCGGCTCGAACCACCCGCACGTTGGGGAAGCCGTTCTTGCTCACATTGGAACGCAAAACCTTCAGGGCACCCGCCGAGTTATCTACCAACGTGGCGCTGGCTGCTCCTCGCGAGAGCGCCTCCAAACCCAGCGCACCCGAACCAGCAAACAGGTCCAGCACTCTGGAGCGGCGAACTTCTCCCCAACTCTCTAAACGCGAAAATAGAGCCTCTCTTACCCGCTCAGACGTTGGGCGCGTACCCGCTGCAGGCACGTCGAGCCTGCGCCCGCCAAATGCTCCTGAAACAATCCGTGTCATACGTAAAGCCTACGCGACGTCATGATCGTTCCATCCACTTAGCTGCCTGATCCATTCGATTTGTCGCCTGTAGTAGCTGCGGATATGCGCCTAGGGAAATATCTTCTTCTAACAGCGTTGCCGTGTACTCGCGAGCAGCTTCAATGATCGCCCCGTCGCGCGTGACACGCAGTGCTTTCAACGAAGTGCGCGCACCCGACTGGCTCTCGCCAAGCACGTTGCCTTCCCTACGGAGCTTCAAATCCGCCTCCGCTAACACGAATCCATTCGTGGTGGAGGCAAACGCCTCCAAACGCTTCATAGATTC
This sequence comes from Actinomyces urinae, assembly GCF_900119695.1. Lineage (GTDB taxonomy): Bacteria > Actinomycetota > Actinomycetes > Actinomycetales > Actinomycetaceae > Gleimia > Gleimia urinae. Next base: position 71,763 of record NZ_LT632547.1, on the reverse strand, counting down.
CGGGGCGAGTCCCGTGCGGTGGTGCGCCATGCAGATCGCCTGCTGACCACCGCGACCAACTCGTCCTCGCAACTGGTGCAGCTGAGATAGACCAAACTGTTGCGCATCCAAAATAACCATCATCGAGGCGGCAGAGATATCCACACCCACCTCGATCACCGTTGTTGTTACCAAAATGGGGGTGGTTCCGCCATCAAACCGATCGATTGCCTCGGCCTTCTCTTCTGCGCTCATCCGCCCGTGTAGCACACCAACCTCAATCCCTCCTAGCTGCGGAAGGTTGGCCAGCATATCGCGGCTATCCATCACGTTGGTCAACTGCGAATCATCACCATCGGCCGAATCTATTCGAGGAGCCACCACAAACACGCGGCCGCCCGACTCAACTTCTTCTCGAGCTCTCTCCCACATGCGGGTGTTCCAAGCCGCATTTGATGCGTCGACGAGGAAAGTTTTAACTTTTTTGCGGCCCTTTGGTAGCTCGCTAATAGTGATCGCGTCTAGATCCCCAAAAACCGTCATTGCGATTGTTCGCGGTATGGGGGTAGCTGTCATGGTTAGCATGTGCGGAACTATTTGGCCGCCTTCGCGAAGTCGATCGCGCTGAGCAACACCAAAGCGATGCTGTTCATCCACCACCACAAGCCCCAGATTAGAAAACTGGAGCGAATCCTGAATCAGCGCATGCGTGCCAACGAAAATCGCCGGCTGGCCTGAAGATGCGAGTACAGATACATCACCACGATGTTTGGACTTAGACGAACCCGTAAGGAGCTCCACCGGGACGGGCAACATTCTTGAAAGTGACACCGCGTGCTGAGCCGCAAGCACCTCGGTGGGAGCCAACAGGGCAGCCTGATACCCCGCGTCCACAGCAGCCGTCATCGCAAGGCCAGCCACCACCGTCTTACCGGCACCAACATCGGCCTGCAGTAACTTTTGCATGGGGTGTTCCCCCGCCATATCTGACAGGATTAACCCCAAGACCTCTTCCTGGCCGGCAGTCAAGGTGAACGGTAGCGCAGCTTTTGCCGCCGCAAATGCTTCCCCTGCTTCTATGCATGGCGCCGTATCGTCTTTACTGCGAGCACGACGGCGAAGCAACGCGGTTTGCAAGGTGAGGGCTTCGGCCCACCTAACGGTTAGTTTGGCACGCGCAATTTCCTCATCAGATTGTGGATCATGCAACTGGATGAGCGCCTCAGTATACGTCATTAAGTCGCGATCTTCGCGCAGTTTTGGCGGAATCGGGTCGAGGACATCACCGGGCTTCAACATCGCCGCAATAATTTTCGCGGACTTAGATGTAAGCCAGCTTGGACACTTCGAGTTCGCGGAGTAAATCGGGATTGGACGATCCGCCCGATCCTTGGCATCACCCTGCTCAAACCGCTCAAAATCAGGATGGGTCAGCTGGAGGCGACCTCGATATGACGATACCTTTCCCGCGAATAAGTGCGACGAACCCGCAGTCAGCATCCTCTCATGCACCGACAGCGCACCCGGGTGGCGAGCAAAAAACGTTGCGTTGATACTCTTGTAGCCGTCCGTAAGTTCAACTGATAGACGCACTCCCCCACTGCGGTTGCGCACCATCTGCGCGGACTCCACCTGAGCCAGCAATGTCACGTCCTCCCCCTCATGAATCGCTGCGAGAGGAGTTAGCTTGCCCCAATGCCCGTAACGTCGCGGGAAGAACATGAGCAAATCTGACGCGGTTTCAAGCTCCAAGGAGGCAAGCTTCTTAGCTGTGCGCGTCCCAAGCAGACGATCTAATGGTGAATCAAGTAGCTGCGGCTTACTAGGAACGGAAGCACTCATCGATTTACCAACACCACTTGGGTGCGATTATCACGCGCATACTCCACGTACTGCGTGGCTCCGCGATCATCTAGCGCCATTTCAATCGAATGTCGCAGAAGCATATCCGGTTCAGGCGCAATCATCACGACCCGTTCCAGCCCGTAACCAACCAACTGTTTAAGCGAAAATGACACCGCCTGCGGGTCCGCTTCCTCTAGGACCGCGACGCGCGCCTTCGCAGCCCTCGCCGCCGACTCGAGCAGATCGCGAGTGATCTTGGCGGTTCGATCCCCCACCTGCGGCATGAATATGGGTGCTGCATTACCCGCAAGGACGCTTACCGCTACATCCGAATATGGCGGCGTATCACTCACCACAAAAACTTCAGCGGATTTTAGCGCAAGCTTTTTCGCGCGCATCGCCACCTCAGCGGCGTCCTCATCACCTGCCACCACAAGGCTCACCTGGGAGGGGGCTGACAGCATTAGTTCAGAAATCAAAACCGCGTCCTGACGAATCGGGTTCAAAATCACGTACGCTCCAGTAGAGGCAACCTCCTCCAAGAAATGCTCATTACGCAACAGAGCAATTACGAGCACAGTTTCGGGGCGCTGCCAGGTGGGGCGAGAAAGATACAAAACGCCCGACTCTTCTTCTTGCACGGCCAGCTCGTCATACCCAATCAACTCCCCATAGCGGGCATCCTTAACCACGATATGACGCGCCCACCCCACCTTGGGCAACACCGCTGAAGGGTCCGATGTGTCAATGTGAAAGCGCCACGTCCCCATTCCAAGCTGGTCCGCACTACCCTGCATCGAATACCGATAACCCCGCTCGTCCAAACTCGCCCGAAACTCCGCAAGGTCCTCCGCCATGCAATCTAGATGAAAATCAACCGAGAACTGCGCGCCCTCATGCGGAGCCTCGCTACGTTTTGAGATCTTCGTCGACTGCGCGAGCGAACGCATCATGTCACGCGCTACCTCAAGTGGAGCAAGCGAGTTCTCATAGACCGAGTGCAGCGCCGAAATCATCACAGCAAACACGCAAGCACCGGGGTTTATCCACCCGCTCGTGGCCTCTATTAGCGCATCCTGGACCACCATCGAAGCGCGGCCGACCATCATGTGCGCCGCATCAATCGGATCAGGCGTATCCAACGCCACCGCTCGCGCCGCCGTAGCCATCTCCATCAGCTCTGGGGCAGGCGCTGAAAAAGCATCCTCCAGGGCGTCCGGAAGCGACGCGAGGAATGCGCGCATATCAATCGGCCTTACCTCGTTTGCCGAGGTAGCTGAAGACAACGCTGCAATAACGCTAGTGATCAGTATGCCCACGTGGCCCGCGGACCCCGCCCGCGCATACACCGTTAGTGCCTGTAAGAGCGTGGACGCCGAATCCGCCTCTTCACCTGAGCGCCGCATTAACCGATTTATTGCCGCAAACGAGCGGGCCGCGTTAGCTCCCGTATCAAAATCCGACCCGCCCAGAGCATTCAAGTCATCCAGGAATGGGGCGAGGGTATCAAGCACCTCGCCACAACGGTCGATAAACTGCACAATGTCTTGCCCACTCAGTGCGGAGCGATACTGGCTGGTCATAGTTAAATCGTCTCATAAGACGCAGACAAAATGAGGGAGCCCAACTGCCCGCAGAGACCATACTGTGGTCCACTAGACACAAAAACACGCTCCGATAGTTGGCAAAGGGGCCCTCATTTCGATAGTCTAAACAGGTTGCCTGAGGTGCGCGTGCCCGCGTGCCCCAGCAGTGTTCAAAATTGAACAGTTGTATGAGACTTTACTAGGAATCGGAGATAAACCGTGGCTTCTAAGTGCGACGTGTGTGGCAAGGGACCCGGCTTCGGCAAGAGCGTTTCGCACTCCCACGTGCGAACCAACCGTCGTTGGAACCCCAACATTCAGCGTGTGCGTGCAGTCGTTAATGGCACCCCTAAGCGCCTCAACGTATGCACCACCTGCATCAAGAGCGAGCGCGTTACCCGCGCTATCTAAGCTCTCAAACTAAGTCGCCTCTTCGGAGGCGATTTTTTATTACTCAAAACCATTTGCCAGGTGGTCCCATCCGCCGATCTCAAACGGCTCGCCATCTAACACAACAAGGCCGGACGTGCCCGGTGCAATGGTTCCAATGGGTACGAACTCCTCCGGTATCGGCGCCCGAGGCGGGAAAGTAGCGACGAGGCAGTGGTCCTCCCCCAAGTTGAACAGCGGCATCGGATCATCCATACCGAACGCTTCGAGCGCCAAATCAAGCCAGGGCTCATGTGCGCTGACAAACTGCGTCAACAAATCCGATTGCAGGCTCACGCACACGCCGGAAGCCTTCCCTAACCGGGACAAATCCAAACCTAAACCATCGGAGATGTCCATCATCGCACTGGCGCCCGCAACTGCCGCTCGCGGACCTGCATTAAGCGGAGGTTTGGGCACTCGGTAGGTTGAAACCGGGTATTCGAAAACGCCAAGGGCCGCTCCTCTTGCCTGCGGATCAAACAGACCGCGTTGCAACAAACCTAATCCGACCCCGCTAACCCCAACATCACCCGCTAACGCAACGGTGTCTCCCACCTGACCACCAGAGCGTGTCACCACGCGGGTTGCATAACCGAACGCAGTTACGGCCAGCGTGAAATCTTCTCCGCCCGTTATATCGCCACCGACAACTCCCGCATCCGTTTTGGCCACTTCACTGCCAAAACCAGACACAACCTCGATAAGCCAGTCCTCATCGCTACCAGGAGGAATAACCATTGCGACCACGAGGCCCGAGGCGCGGCCTCCGCACGCCGCGATATCAGCCAGGTTCTGGGCCGCCGCCCGCGCGCCGATTTCGCCAGGAGTGGACCAATCACGCCGGAAATGCCTGCCCTCCACGAGAGCATCTGCAGTAACGAGAAAACTCCCCTCCGGCGCCTCAAGCAATGCGCAGTCATCACCTGACCCAAGCATTGTTCGCGTGCCTTCGGGGAGCACTTCGCGCATCCGCGCGATCAATCGTCCTTCGCTACTCATACCCGCATTCTATGGCGCGCCTTTGCAGTGGCAAACAGACAAATCGCGGCGGCTGCCGAGACGTTCAAAGACTCGGCGTGCCCGCCCAGCGGAATTGACACGGAATGATCGAAAACCGATTCATCGAGCTGAGCGAAACCATGCGCCTCGTTGCCAAACACCCAGGCCACGGGCGCGGCAAGATCTAACGATTCCATGCCATCTTGGGCATCAAACAAGTTCACGCTACCGTGCCCGTCCGCAGCAACCAAAGACATCTTGCGGGACTTTACCCACTCCGCAACCTCATCGAAACCAACGTTCACAATCGAGGGCAAATGAAAAACAGAGCCGGCCGAAGCACGCACAACTTTTGGAGACGAAACGTCAACCGTTCCTGAACATGCGATCACGGCATCTGCCCCAGCAGCATCGGCCGCTCGAATGATGTTACCCGCATTACCCGGATCTTGAGTTTGCCCCATGATCACAACGAAATCCCAATCAACCTTGGGCAGACCATCGGTACGAAAATCCTTTACTACAGCGGCAACACCCTGCGCCGAAGGGGACATGGCCTTGGCTACCTGCCCCGTCATCGGGTGAACCCAATGGGTTGCCTTTAAAGCATCGCGCAGAAGCTGCGGATCGCGCTCCTCCACCTCTTGCGAGATATAGACATCCACCAGGTCTTTGCCGCAAAACCGCACGGCCTCGCGCACGGCTTGGGGCCCTTCTACAAGAACTTCACCACTACGCCTACGTGCCGAACGCCCGGCCAATGCTGCAACCTGACGAATGCGATCAGCATTCGGATTGTCCAGCAAAGCCGGGCGTTTGGAACGTGGCTGAAAATCAGCCGACATGTTTAGTTCTTCGGAGCGTTAACGTCTGCCGGAAGAGCGGCCTTGGCGGTCTCGACGAGAGCGGTGAATGCCTTCGGATCCGAAACAGCTAGGTCGGCAAGCATCTTGCGGTCAACCTCTACGCCAGCCAGGTTAAGACCCTGGATGAAGCGGTTGTACGTCATACCGTTCTCACGGACCGCAGCGTTGATGCGCTGGATCCAGAGGCGACGGAAATCACGCTTGCGAGCGCGACGGTCACGGTAGGAGTACACCATTGAGTGGGTAACCTGCTCCTTCGCCTTACGGTAAAGGCGGGAACGCTGACCGCGGTAGCCGGATGCGCGCTCAAGGGTAGTGCGACGCTTCTTACGCGCGTTTACAGACCTTTTAACTCGTGCCATGAAAGTCTCCTGTTAAATCTAAAACCGCGGGTTACATACCCAGTAGGCGGCGAACGTTCTTCTCATCTGCTTTTGCAACTACCTGGTCGCGCGATAGGCGACGGGTGCGGGTAGAAGGCTTGTGCTCCAGGAGGTGACGCTTACCGGCCCTCTCACGCATAAGCTTTCCGCTTCCCGTAACGCGGAAACGCTTCTTCGCACCGGAGTGCGTCTTCATCTTCGCCATGTTTTTCCTTTTTCTACTAGTCAAATGCGGGGGCTCTAGCTGCCAGACTTTGCTGATCTCTCAGCTTGACGATCCCGCTTCGCTTGGCGCTCAGCTTCACGACGGCGACGCTGTTCGCTCTTTGCCTCCGACTTCTTGCGAGTTGGTGCGAGAACCATCGTCATGTTGCGACCATCCTGACGCGGTTTAGACTCCACCACACCAAGTTCAGCAACATCCTCAGCCAAACGCTCAAGCAAACGAATACCCATTTCCGGGCGAGACTGCTCGCGGCCACGGAACATGATCATGACCTTGACCTTGTCACCACCACTCAGGAACCGCTCAACGTGACCCTTCTTGGTCTCGTAATCGTGATCGTCAATCTTTAGGCGGAAACGGATTTCCTTCAAAACCGTGTTTGCCTGGTTTCGACGAGACTCACGTGCCTTTTGCGCAAGTTCGTACTTGTACTTACCAAAGTCCATTAGTTTCGCAACCGGTGGACGTGCATTCGGGGCAACCTCAACTAGGTCAAGGCCCGCCTCTTCAGCTAACCGGAGGGCGTCAGCCACACGCACGACGCCGACCTGTTCTCCTTCAGGTCCCACGAGGCGTACCTCTGGGACTCGGATTCGGTCATTAACACGAGGCTCGTTGATAAGTTGCTCCTTCAATAGTTCCCTGGTGACACGAAGAGGGCCTTCGCGCCGTCAGCACACGAAGACCCCGAAAATAACGGCAAAACTGCCGTAGTATTTACCCGGTTCCGGTGGCCGTAAGGCTTACCCTCGAAGAAGAGGTTGAAACCCAGGTGGGATTACTCCGCTTGCTGTTGGCATTCATTTGAACGCCTACTGGTTGAGACTCTCGCTCAACAATCAACAGTTAGTTTAACAAACTTGGCGCGCCAATAGCGAACTGTCGGTATGGAGTTCGTCACGCCTGCGCCACGACGGTTGGTACAATTTCCACCAGTTCTGCTGCCGGTCGCAACCGAGGCGTGGCCGCAATCTGTTGTAAATCACGAGTCAGACTCTCTTTAGATGCCCCCTGCAAGATACCAACTGCTAGGCGCAAGGTGGCACCCGCACTGGGTAGCGGCTTCACAAATGCAATGCGCGGGGTAAGGCGGCTGGCAAGCTCGTCGAGTAGCTCGCCGTCCTGCCAGGCAGGAAGCCACCTATCCCCGTGCGCCAAAGCTACCGTTGCCGGCCGCGGAATACGTATGTCAGACCGCCCCTTATCAATCACAAGGCGTCCTGAGGTTTGGGCAACCGCCAGCATGGCTACCCTACGAGCAGGCATGGGTACCGGTCTAGCGTCCGCATCCCACTCGTTCATCGCATCAGCGCTGGTAAAAGCAACAACAGCAGGCCCCTGCTTCGTTTGCGTAACCGAGACCTCACCTTCCTCACATGCTCCGCCTTCCACTACGGCGGGCACAAGCAAACGCTCATTTTCAAAAGCCTCTACTAGGGCCACCAGGCGACCCGCCGGATCTTGCAGGGCCAAAGCAGTTGCCGTTTGCGGAAGAGTCTGGCCGGATTCGCTGGCATCAACCGACTGGTTTAGTCTTGCCTGCAGGCTCTCGAATGAATGCTTAGGCACCTGCGACCTCCAGGGCCTGTTCCAAGGTGAAGGCGCCGGAATAGATGGCTTTACCAACGATCACGCCCTCCACGCCCTCATCTTGAAGCGGCAAAAGCGCGCGAATGTCATCCAGCTTAGACACGCCGCCCGAAGCTATTACCGCCGCATCCGTGTGTGCACACACCTGCTTTAGAAGCTCAATGTTAGGTCCGGTGAGCGTACCGTCCTTGGCAACGTCAGTAACCACATAGCGCTCGCAACCAGCGCGGTCTAAAAGCTCAATCATCTCGAACAGGTCACCACCCTGCTTGGTCCATCCGCGAGTTGCAAGCGTAGTACCGCGAACGTCCAACCCCACAGCGATGCGATCGCCACACTCATCAATAACGCGCTTGGTCCACTCGGTGTTTTCGATAGCTGCAGTGCCGAGGTTCACGCGTCTTGCTCCGGCCCGAAGCGCCCGGTTAAGCGACTCATCGTCACGAATACCGCCCGAAAGCTCAATGTTAATATCCACACTCCCGGCGATTTTGTGCGCGAGTTCCGCATTAGATCCGCGCCCAAACGCCGCATCTAAATCAACCATGTGGATCCACTGCGCGCCTTTAGCCGCAAAGTCGGCGGCAATCTGTGCTGGCTCACCGTAGAATGTCTCGGTTCCAGCTTCACCTTGATGCAGGCGCACAGCGCGACCGTCCACAATATCTATGGCAGGTAGAACAATCATTTTGCTTCCTAAACTCGTTTGGGAAAACCAAAGCCGCGCCCTTTCGGAACCGGACGTTCCGTAGCGTGCACCGCGTCCGGGTAATCTTGCGGGCGAGACCTACCAAGTAGCAGGTCTTCAGCGCGGATATCGATCGAGTTGATCAATAGGCCAGCAGGAATCGCATCCTCCGGATTGCCGTTCACATAACGCCTGGCATACACCGATCCGGAAACCAGCGAATCTTCCTCCGCGAGCGTAGATACCACAGCTACCGCCCCGAACTTCGAAAGCTTTGAAATAACTTTTGCAAAGCGGTCGACCTCTTCGGGCATCGGGCGTTCTTCACCCAGCAGGCTCGCGAACTCCTCTTCCCCATCATCGAGGTCCAATTCTAGGTAGAGGACGATTTGGTGATCGATTGGCACGATCCACCTGGCGATCTTGTACATGCCGAGCATGCGGGCGACTGCGGAGGCTGGACGCAGGGGCGCGAAGATAAGTCCGATGCGCTGCGCGCCTTCCTCCAGGTGAAGACTCTCATCAACCGGCTGGTCCGGGTCCGCCTGCGCTACCTGATCGTCTTCCGGCACGGTCGCGTCTGGCCCTGAGGCGCCTTCGTTCGCATCCGGCTCTTCCATGCCGGCAATGATGCGTTCGAACTCCTCATCAATATTGCGATCGGTCACAGCGCGCCCTTTGTGGACGGAATGCCAGAAGCCCGCGGATCCATTTCAACAGCTGCGCGCAATGCCCTCGCAAACGCCTTAAACTGCGCTTCAACAATGTGGTGCGGGTCGCGACCGCGAATCAAATCCACATGCAGGCAGATTCCCGCGTTATACGCCAGGGACTCAAAAACATGCCGGGTCATTGCACCTGTAAAGTGACCACCAATCAGGTGGTAAATCTGTTCGTTTGGCTCGCCCTCATGCACCACGTACGGACGGCCCGCAAGGTCTACCACTGCTCGGGCAAGCGCCTCATCGAGTGGCACCGTAGCATCGCCGTAACGACGAATTCCGCTCTTATCACCCAGCGCTTGTTTCAGCGCCTGACCGATGCAAATAGCGGTGTCTTCAACCGTGTGGTGAACGTCCACCTCAACGTCGCCATTTGCCTCGATCGTCAGGTCGATCAGCGAATGCTTACCGAGCGCAGTCAGCATGTGGTCGTAAAAGGGAACGCCCGTATTGATCTGGGTTTTGCCAGTGCCATCCAGGTTCAACTCGACTCGAATCGTGGACTCGAACGTTGAACGCTCCACGACGGCCGTACGCGAATTCGACATTCTCACAAAACCTCCTCTAACGCCGCTCGAAAACGAGCGTCTTCCTCATCAGTACCTACACTAACCCGAAGATACCCTTCGGGGCCCACAACGCGAATCAGAACGCCTCGCTCTAAAAGCTGTTCGAACACGTGCTCGCGATCCGCAAACTTGCCAAATAGAACGAAGTTTGCATCGGAATCGGCAACCTCGAGCCCCTTGCCCCGCAGCCAAATGACGAGGTCGTCACGGATAGCGCGCATGTGCGCCACCTGGCTCATCAACTCTTTCGAGTGTGACAGTGCCGCGAGCGCCACCGCCTGCGTGGTAGCAGAGAGGTGGTACGGAAGGCGAACTCTCATAACGTGGTCAACTATTTCGCGCGAAGCTGCGAAATAACCCAGGCGTAAGCCGGCCATCCCAAATGCTTTCGACATGGTACGGCTGACAACGACGTGCGGATACTCATCCAGAAGGGTCAGCGCGGAGGGGGTACCCTCGCGGCGAAACTCCGCGTAAGCCTCGTCGATCACCAAAACCGTGTCGGTTGGAACTCCCCCTATTACGGGGCCACTTCCACGCGTGGCCTCGGCAATCCTGCATACTTCCTCTAAGGTTAAAGCCGTACCCGTCGGATTATTTGGAGAGGCCAGGACCAACACAGAAGGTTTCGTGCGCGCAATCTGTGCCTCAACCTGTTCGAGATCGAGTTTGAAGCCAGCGCTACGCGTACCAGCCACCCAGTTTGTACCGGTGTCGCGAGCGTACTCGTGGTACATCGAGTAGGTAGGGGCAAAAGATAGCAGCGTTCTGCCGTGGCCCGCATAGGCCTGCAACAGGTGGAGCATGACCTCGTTCGAACCGTTGGCAGCCCAGATACGTTCCTTGTCGAGCGTTACGCCCGCTTCTGCGTGCAGATAGTTAGCCAATCCGGCGCGAAGTTCCATGAAGTCGCGATCAGGATAGCGATTCATAGTGGGCAGGATCTTAGCCACGCCCTCCAAAATAGATTTGATTACAGCCGAAGATGGCGAGTACGGGTTCTCGTTTACGTTGAGGCGCACTGGAACGTCGAGTTGCGGCGCGCCATAGGGCTGCACACCGGCGAGCTCTTCGCGAAGGGGTAATGTCATAGCGTTTGCTCCTTCACCGCAGAGCGTTCGATGGCAGCCTCGCCGTGCGCGGGCAAGTCCTCACTATTGGCGAGTGCCACCAGCGGATCGGTTAGACCTCGAAGGGCCTGCTCGTTGTACTCAATCTGCTGCACCGATTTCAAGAAAGCATGCACGTTCAATCCCGACGCGAACCGCGCTGTACCTCCGGTAGGTAGAACGTGGTTGGAACCGGCAATGTAATCACCCAGCGGAACCGGCGAGTACGGGCCGACAAAAATGGCGCCCGCATTACGGATCTGCTTGGAATCATCAAGAGCGTTCTCCGTCTGGATCTCCAAGTGCTCTGCCCCAAACGCATTTGCCACAAAAATCGAGTGTGCAACATCCTTTGTGAGTACTATCGCGGACTGCGGACCGCCCAGTGCTGTCTCAATACGCTGCGCATGCTTCGTCTGTGGGACCATCCGTGAAAGCTGTGCCTGGACCGCCTGCGCGTGCGCCACGGAATCCGTAATCAAAACCGAAGCAGCTGCCGGATCATGCTCGGCCTGCGAAATCAGATCGCGCGCCACGAAGCGCGGATTCGCCGCCTCGTCGGCAATAATGGCGATCTCTGTCGTACCGGCCTCCGCGTCAATACCAACCACCGACTTCACCGCGCGTTTTGCGGCGGCAACGAAAATATTGCCCGGCCCCGTAACTACATCAACCGGCTCCAAGACACTGCCATCAACCTCGTCGGTGAATCCATACGCGAACGCTGCTATCGCCTGCGCCCCGCCCATGGCATAGACCTCATCGATGCCCAAAAGCTCGCAAGCCGCCAAGATCGTTGGGTGCGGCAGGCCGTCAAACTCTTTTTGCGCCGGGCTTGCAATCGCGATCGAATCGACCCCTGCAACCTTCGCCGCAACAACATTCATGACCACGGAGGACGGGTAAACAGCCAAGCCGCCCGGCACGTACAGGCCGACTCGTCGCACCGGAATCCAGCGCTGCCGTACAAAACCGCCCGGCACTACCTCAACCACGCGCTCCATGGGTAGCTGCGCTTCATGCCCAATCTGATTGTTGCGGATCGAGATCTCCAAGCCCGCGCGAACCTTTGGATCAAGCCCCGCCAATGCATCTTGCAAGGCCGACCTCGGCACGCGAATATGAGCGGGTTCCACGCCATCAAACTGAGCGGTCCACCGGCGAACAGCTTGCCCCCCGCGAGTGCGCACATCCTCAATAATCGGCATAACCTTTTCTAGAGCGCCTTCCACATCGAGAGAAGCGCGCGGCAGTCTTGCAGAAAGCTCACTGGCACTAAGCGAAATCTCACGCAGGTCAAGTATGCTCATCATGCTTTCTACTTTAGGGTTTTTACGGCGCGAATGCGCTGGCGGACGAAAACGTGGAATACACCCCCGCGCCCCACCTGGCATAATGACCCCATGAGTATGAGGCCGCGTCACGCAAAAGACACACCCGAAATCAACTACTGGTGGGTGGCCGTTTTTGCCGTAACGTTCACCGCGCTGTGCTGGATCCTTTATACCCCTGCAGACAGCTCCAACCCCGGAATCCTAACGACGTTGCTAAACCGCATAAGCGAACTCGTGCCCGCTCTGAACCTCACCGACTCAGTCGGATTAGACAAGGTTGTTCATTCGAGCGCATTCGCCACGGTCACTGCCGCAGCGCTACTGACCGGATGGCGTAGGGACACTGTCGTTGGGCTCAGCATTATCCACGCAGGCCTGTCCGAAATCATCCAGGCCTACTTCATCCGCGGGCGAACCGGGCAGGCCCTAGACATCGTGGCAGACGTGGCAGGCATCCTCATCGCGTGGCTAATAGTGGTGCTACTAGTTAAGAAAGAGAAAACACATGAATGAGCGCGAAATCCGAGTCCGCGGCGAAATCCGCCTGGGCCAACTGCTAAAACTAGCTGGATTAGTAGAAAACGGTGGAGAAGCACGCGTGGCCATACAGGAGGGCTACGTTAGCGTAGATGGCGAAATAAATACCCGCCGCGGCGCCCGCCTCAAGGACGGTCAAGTGGTATCCATCGACTACGGCGGTGAAATCGAATCCGTCATCGTCCGCTCCGAAGGCGAGTAGCCGAACAACCCAGTGGTGGCTCTGAAAGCCGCCATCATTTTCTATTAGCGCAACACTCCCGCCCCAAGCGCCGCCTTCAAATCCGCAAAGAAAGACGTATTCGAATCGACGTTGAAGGACGGGTCAAACTGCACCAATGTGGGTTTCTCCCCCGGTCGCAAAACCCGTAGCTGCACCGGACACGGCCCCGGATAGCCCGCAATAATATTCTTCAAATCGGTCAGTACCGGCTCCGTACACCTGTGAACCGGAAGTTCCAAAACCACGGGCGCATTACCGTCCTCACCCAAATCGAGCACGGTCATCGACATGCCATTAATCGTGCGCTCACGGTCGCGTTCTTTCACCCGACCCTCTACCTGCACTACAAGATCGGTAGCGAGGATGTGCGAGATCGACTCGTATGAGCGAGGGAAAAACAAGACGTCGATTGAACCGGATAGGTCCTCAACCGTAACTATCGCCCACAGCTCCCCCTTGCGGGTGGTTTTTACATCAACTTTTGTAACGAGGCCGGCAACCTTCACACTCTGGTTATCCATGCTGCCTTCGCCGTGGACGATGCCGCCAATAGTCATGTCCTGGTAGCGAGCAAGCGCACGGTGAATACCCGAGAGCGGATGGTCTGAAACGTACAGGCCGAGCATGTCGCGCTCGTACTGGAGCTTCTCACGCTTGGACCACTGCGGGATGTCAGGGATCTCCACCTGGAGCACCGACGCGCTTTCACCGCCCATCGCACCAAAGAGATCGAACTGGCCGATAGACTCGTTGCGCTTCAGCTTAACGGCCGAATCCACGGCCTCCTCGTGCACCGCTACCACTGCCCGGCGGTTTTCCTCCAGCGTGTCGAAAGCCCCCGCCTTGATGAGGGATTCGATGGTGCGCTTGTTACACACCCGCACCGGAACCTTATCCAAGAAATCGGCGAAAGACGTGTAAGCGCCCTTCTCATCTCGCGCTTCCTCAATACCGTCCACCACGTTCGCACCCACGTTACGGATTGCGGCCAGGCCAAAACGAATATCGCTACCAGCCGGGGTAAAGTTTGCAGCCGACTCATTTACGTCAGGCGGCAAAACCGTGATTCCCATACGGCGACACTCGGAGAGGTAGAGCGCGAGCTTATCCTTCTTATCCTTATTTGAAGTGAGGAGGGCAGCCATGTACTCAGTGGGATAGTTGGCTTTCAGCCAAGCCGTCCAGTAAGACACAAGGCCGTACGCAGCCGAGTGAGACTTGTTGAACGCGTAGTTAGAAAACGGAACCAGGATGTCCCACAGGGTCTTCACTGCGTCCTCGGAATATCCGCGTTCAATCATCCCTTGATGGAATGGGCCGTATTCCTTATCGAGGATTTCCTTCTTCTTCTTACCCATCGCACGGCGCAACAAGTCTGCTTGTCCAAGCGAGTAGCCGGCAACGCGCTGCGCGATAGCCATAACCTGCTCTTGATAGACGATGAGGCCGTAAGTGGTACCCAGAATGTCCTCAAGAGGCTCCGCCAGCTCGGGGTGAATAGGCACGATTTGTGCGCGCCCATTCTTACGGTCCGCGTACTTGTTATGCGAGTCCGCACCCATCGGACCGGGACGGTACAGGGCGCCCACAGCTGAAATATCTTCGAAGTTGTCCGGATGCATACGCTTGAGTAGCTTTTGCATACCGTCACCATCAAGCTGGAACACACCTAGCGTTTCACCGCGTGAAAGCAGCTTGTAAGTCTTTTCATCATCGAGGCCAATATGGTTTAGGTCAGGGCGCTCCTTGCCATTTTTTTCAATATTGTCGAGCGCATCCGAGATCACCGTGAGGTTGGTGAGCCCCAGGAAGTCCATTTTCAGCAGGCCCAGCGTCTCACACGTGGGGTAATCAAACTGAGTGATTATGGCCCCATCTTGCGGACGCTTCATTAGTGGAATGATCTGTTGCAAAGGCTCCGAGGACATGATCACCGCACAGGCATGCACGCCCCACTGGCGAGTCAGGCCTTCAATGCCTTTGGCAAGCTGAACCACCTCGTGGGTTTCGGCATTCTCCTGGTGGTATCGACGGAACTCGGCGGCCTCCTCATACCGAGGATCTTCCGGGTTAAAAATGCCATTTACCGAAATGTCCTTGCCCATGACCGATGGCGGCAGAGCCTTGGTCAGCTGGTCACCCAAGTTAAACGGCTTATCCAAAATACGCGCCGAGTCCTTCAGCGCCTGCTTGGTTTTAATCTTGCCGTAGGTAATCACCTGCGCCACGCGATCCGAACCATACTTCTCAGTCACGTAGTCGATTACCTCGCCGCGCCTACGCTCATCAAAATCGACGTCGAAGTCAGGCATTGATACACGTTCTGGGTTCAAGAACCGCTCGAACAGGAGGCCGTGGTTCAGCGGGTTCAGATCGGTTATCTGCATCGCGTATGCGACCATCGAGCCTGCGCCGGAGCCACGACCAGGCCCTACCCTAATACCTTGTTCTTTTGCCCAGCGAATGAAGTCAGAAACGACGAGGAAGTAACCAGGGAAACCCATCTGCGTGATGATGCCGACCTCGTACTCGGCCTGTTTGCGCACGTCGTCAGGAACACCACCCGGGAAGCGGTAGTTCAGGCCCCGTTCAACTTCCTTTACAAACCAGGAAGTCTCGTCTTCTCCCGCAGGAACCGGGAACCGAGGCATGTAGTTAGCGCCTTCGCCAACCGTGGTGAAGTGAACGTCGCAACGCTCCGCAATTTCCAACGTGGCATCGCATGCGTCAAGGGCATCTTGCCAATCCCGGCGCATTGATTCGGATGAGCGAATGTAGTAGCCCGAGCCGTCAAATCGGAAGCGGTCTGGATCTGCCAACTTTGAACCAGAGTTAATACAAAGCAGCGCATCTTGAATATCGCGATCGTCAGCCGTCACGTAGTGCGCGTCATTGGTGACGATCTTCGGGGCCTTAAGATGCTCGGCAAGGCGGAATAGGTCGGTGCGAACACGGCGTTCAATCTCGATGCCGTGATCCATCAACTCAATGTAGAAGTTGTCTTTACCGAAGATATCTTGCAGACGACCAGCTGCCGCAACCGCCTCGTCCCACTGTCCCAAACGAAGACGCACCTGCACCTCGGACGAAGGGCAACCCGAAAATGCGATTAAACCAGAGTGGTGACGCTCTAACAGTTCCATATCGGCGCGCGGCCACTTACCCATCTGGCCATCAAGCGAGGCACCAGATCCAAGGCGGAAAAGATTATGCATTCCCTCCGTGGTTTCAGAAATGAGGGTCAGGTGCGTGTAGGCGCCGCGAGCGGAAACATCATCATCCTTTTGGGACTCGTCCCCCCAGCGCACACGCGTTTGGTCAAAACGTGACGTACCCGGCGTCATGTACGCCTCGAGGCCGATAATTGGTTTTACTCCGTGCTTCTTCGCCGCCGCGTAAAACTCATAAGCTCCAAACAGATAGCCGTGGTCCGTGATTGCGATTGCGGGCTGACCAAGCCGCGCAGCCTCCTTAACCATGGGAACAATTTTGGACGCCCCATCGAGCATCGAATACTCGGTGTGATTATGAAGGTGAGCAAACTGTGGAACGGACATAGGGTTAGTCTATGCTAGCTAAACCCTCGAAGAAACTTCAGGAGGGGTTGCGAAGTTGTTCGAGGACTTGCTTCAAATCCGGTGGGTACGGCGCAGTAACGCTCATTCTGACCGCCGTGCGCGGGTGCGTAAACTTCAGTTCCACCGCGTGCAACCACTGCCGCTGCAATCCCAGTTCCTGAGCCTTACACTCATCCGCGCCATAGAACGTGTCGCCGATCAGAGGAGCATTGATTGACGAAAAATGGACGCGGATCTGGTGGGTACGTCCCGTCTCCAGCTCTACCTCTACCAGCGTTGCGCCCGGTAAGTACTCCAGCACCTCAAAATGGGTAATCGCTCGGCGCCCCGAAGCCACAATGCCCATTCGCCACTCCTTTGACGGATGGCGCGCAATCGGAGCGTCAATCGTTCCTTTAGCCGGCTCCAAGTGTCCGCTAACCAGACCGTGGTAGATCTTGTCTACCGTGCGCTCTTTGAATGCGTGCTTCAGCTTGGTGTAGGCAAGCTCCGACTTGGCCACCACCATGGCACCAGAGGTGCCTACATCCAGGCGATGCACAATACCCTGACGCTCCGGCGGACCCGAAGTGGAAATACGATAGCCCGCCGCCTCCAGGTTGCCAATAACCGTGGGCCCATCCCAGCCCGGACCCGTATGTGCTGCAACCCCCACCGGTTTGTTTACAACAACTACGTCCTCGTCATCGTAAAGAATGTCCATGCCCACTACTGGCGCAGGAGCCTTCTCATGCACCTGCATGTTGACCAAAATCACTTGGCCAGCCTCCAGCCGCTGGCCTTTCTTGGCAGCAACCGAATCGACTTCGATCTCTCCCGCTTCAATCATCTTGCCAACGGCGGAACGCGATAGCCCCAGCATTCGCGAGAGCGCAACGTCGATTCGCTCCCCCACAAGGCCGTCAGGAACAGGCAAGAAGCGTGTTTTGCTCACTGCCTTTCACCGCCGAGATCTCGATTGAACGGCACTTCAAGAACAGCCAGAAAAAACATTGCAGCTGCCGCTACCACGATATAAATATCGGCAACGTTTCCTACAAACCAACCGTTCCAATTTAGAAAATCAACCACGTGGCCCATTCCAAACGAAGGTGGCTGAATCAGACGATCAATCAAGTTTCCAACTGCCCCGCCAGAAAGGAGAGCCATCGATAACAACCACAGCGGTGAAGAAACCCTGCGAACGTAATACAAAATCACCACGATTATTGCAATAGCCACAACCGTGAAAACCCACGTAGCATTATCCAACAAAGAAAAAGCGGCGCCGGGATTGTGGACGAGTTGCAAACTAATGAACGAACCAATAAAGGGGTCAACTTGATCAGTTGACAGGTTATTCAAAGCCCAGACCTTGCTCACCTGATCCGTAACCACCGCGACGATGGAAACCAGGTAAAAGATGATGCGGGTCTTAAAACTCTGTGTCACCTGTTGCATTCGATAGCCCCCGGAGAATAAGACAAAGCGGGGGCGATACACATCGCCTCCGCTTTGCCGGAACAGTTAGAACTAGTTGGCAACTTCCGAGAGGAAGCCCTGCAGCTGTTCACGCAGACGAGTGCGGTATTCAGCCTCAAAGCTCTTCAACTCGTTGATCTTGCCCTCTAGCATGCCGCGATCAACGTCAAGCTGGTTGAGGATCGAATCGCGCTTGTCTTCAGCCTCGGCAACGATCTTGCTACCCTCTTCGCGAGCCTCGGCAATAATGCGCTCGCCTTCCTCACGACCATCGCGCACGTACTCATCGTGAACGCGTTGAGCCAGAGCCAACATCGAGGTTGCATCTTGCGGTGTGGAGGACGGGGCGGGAGCAGCCGCAACAGCGGGAGCGGGTGCCGGCTCCGGTTCGGGCTCCGGCTCAGGCTTGACTTCCTCCTCCGGCTCAGTCACAACCGGCGCGGGCGCGGAGCCCGGCTCAGACCCCTCAAGCTCTTCAACGCGAAGCTGCGCTGCTTCAAGCTTTTGCTTTAGCTCCGTATTCTCAACCTGGAGAGCGTAGATGGTTTCAACTACTTCGTCGAGAAACTCATCCACCTCGACCTGGTCGTATCCCTCACGGAACTTCACCGACTGGAAAGTCTTATTCAAGACATCCTCTGTCGAAAGCAGTGCCATTTCTTCACCTCTATATCTAAACGGGATTTGCACGGCGCTCGCCTTCTGACAAGTAATCTTGTCCACAGCACGCGCAGTCAAACTTTTTCTATCTCATAGACTACAGAATTTCATTGTAAGTGTGCACCTACATGAGCAATCTCGCAATTTCTCCCAAAATTACTACACCTGCAAACAAGACAATAAATCCCACGTCCAAAGAGATCTCACCGAGCCGCAATGGAGGAATGAAACGGCGTAAAAAACGCAATGGCGGATCCGTAAGAGCGTAAATAACGTTCAGGAGTACAAGGAGCACACCTCGCGGTTGCCACTGCGGACTGAAGAACTGAACCCAGTCAAAAACCAGCCTAATCAGTAGCACCAGCGTATAAATCGAGACCAATAACGATAGCGCCTGCCCTATGTACCAAGACAAGTGTTAAAACCTACCTTTTAGAATCCTAGGCCCGACTTGTTAGCAAACAGCGGCTCATTTGCGAACGGGTGCTTGTGCTGGCCTTCCTCAACCTTTACAGATTCGGGAGTCAGGAGTATTACCCCCTCCACTACCTGCTCCATTGAACCGCCGAGCGCGAAAGCAAGACCCGCGGTGAAATCGACGATTCGACGGCCTTCCGCCTCACCCACCTTCGAAAGGTTGATAATCACGGGAACGCCATCACGTATCGCGTGGCCAATGCCCTCAGCATCCGCGTAGGAGGCAGGAGTCAAGGAAACAATGCGGCTGATGTCCAGGCTTGCGCTCCTCGAAGAAACGATCTCAGGGCGAGGAAGCGGGGTCACTGACTCCGGCTGAGAAAAATTCGGTTCCGAGAAATCGGAATCGTCAAAAACCTGATCCTCATCCTCGTCGTAGCCGCGCCAGCCAAAGCGTTCCATCGCACGGTTCAGTGCATCACCCATGTCATTCCTCCCAAGGCAACAAAAGTTTGAGCTGCTCTTAAGCTAATCGAGTTACCGCAAAATATACGTTTTTGAAGCGGCGTGTCATGTCCCACCCTGCTTTTCATGCCGATATTCAACACACACCGTGACTAGCCGGTCGCGCGGCTAGTCGAGGACCACCCAACCCACCTGTCTGCCGCATTTCGGGTTGTGCCTATACGAGTTCAAATCATCAGATTCGAGCGTGCATGCATCATCGACCTCGACACCACCCACATGCACCAAGTCACGCAAAACCGCTGCGCGAACGTCTAGCGCTCGGGTGCCCCATCTGGACTGCGCAGCCATTTCCGGGCGCACAGACACCGTCTCGGCAAACACGTCCTCGCCCACCTCATAGCACGCGCCGCAAATGCTTGGGCCTACCACGGCACGGATATTGCGGGGCGAGCAGCCCATGCTAGTCATCTGCGAGACAGTCTTTGCAACGATGAAAGCCTTCGCACCTGCTCGCCCCGCGTGTACCGCAGCTACCACACCTGCGGCATTGTCGAACAGCAACACAGGCACACAATCAGCTACCTGCACTGCCAGTGCGACACGGTCCCTAGTTATCACCGCATCAGCAGTGACCGAATTGTCCAGGCCGGAATCCTCCTGCCCCACCACGCACACTATGTCGGAGTGAATCTGGTTCATCCACACCACCGGCGTACCAATCGAATCGGCAAGTGCCTGCCTGTCGGCCAGCACAACGCTACGCGGCGCACCCGTATTCAATCCATAGTTGGGACTCGAGAGATCCTGCCCCACTTGAGCCGGGTTCGTCACTGCCCTTGTAAAGCCATAACGAACCCGACCGAAGGAACTATTCATTAACGCAAGAAGTCTGGAAGATCTAGCTGGTCCTTCGAATCTTCCTCGTCAAAAATGCGGGGAACTTCAAAGCGGTTAGAAGATGGCTCCTCTACCGGTTCACTACGCCTTGGCGTTGCCGAGGGGAAGTTCGATTCACGCGTCGGAGGCTTCACCTCAGCGCGGTGCGCAGGCTGAACCGGCTGGGCCGACTGCGCCGTGGGCAAAGAACCGAGCGGACGATCATAGGAGGGTTTTTCTACCGGCTCCGTTGTTTGAACATGACGGGTCGGCATTGCCGGCGCAGGCTGCGCCGATGCCTCCTCCTCGTCAAATCCAGCGGCGATAACGGTAACGCGCATCTCGTCGCCAAGCGAGTCGTCGATAACGGTACCGAAGATGATGTTGGCTTCCTCGTGAAGAGACTCGCCGATGAGCGAGACAGCGGCATTGATTTCGGCAAGCCCCATGTCGGAAGCGCCCTGCACGTTGATGAGAGCGCCGTGCGCTCCATCGATGCGGGTTTCGAGAAGCGGGGACGAAATCGCAGCCTCGGCTGCACGCAATGCGCGGTCCTCGCCCTGCGCCGTACCGATACCCATAAGAGCCGTGCCCGCGCCTCGCATAATCGTATTCACATCGCGGAAGTCTACGTTCATGTCACCGGCAACCTTGATGATGTCAGTGATGCCCTGCACGCCCGAACGCAGCACATCATCGGCAATGCGGAATGCGTCAAGGTACGAAACATTCTTGTCAGCAATCTGAAGCAGACGATCATTTGGAATGATGATCAGAGCATCAACTTCCTTACGCAGATCCTCAATACCCTGCTGCGCAACCTGGCCGCGACGCGGCCCCTCAAAAGCAAACGGGCGAGTAACGATACCGACGGTCAGAGCGTCGAGCGAGCGCGCTACACGTGCCACAATCGGAGCAGCGCCCGTACCCGTGCCACCGCCCTCACCGGCGGTAACGAACACCATGTCGGAGCCCTCGAGCGCCTCCCGAATGGTGTCTTCGTTCTCCTCAGCCGCCTTTCGGCCAACCATCGGATCAGAGCCGGCTCCAAGGCCTCGCGTTAGCTCATCTCCCAGGTCAATCTTGACTTCTGCATCAGACTGCAAAAGTGCCTGCGCATCCGTGTTCATCGTGATGAATTCCGCGCCCTTAACACCGGCGCTAATCATGCGGTTAACGGCGTTACAACCGCCACCGCCTACGCCCACGACCTTAATAACGGATTGGTAGTGTGCCTCGTTCACTCGTGATCCCCTTACGTCTGTCTCGCCTGACCTAAACCTTAAGTTGAAGGTTTAAGTTTTGGCTCATCGTTGCACGCAGAAGATAAACGCGTTTCATGCCGGTTTCAAACACTGCAATGGGCGTGTCGCAACCTATTTTTAAGGCCGCGCAAAACCCTTGAATTCTCACCTTAAACGGCCCGACAATAACCGGCCGCTAAAACCCTCGCTTAAGGTCCTTGTAATACGGAAACTGAACTACGACGTTACCGGGCGGGCGGGAGTAGACACGTCATACACCTGGGCAGGACGCTGGTCCAGTAATAGCTTGAGGACCTGCGCTTTCAGCTTCGAATCGCTTTCATCGCCCCATTTGATGATGCGCCCATCCAGCGTGCGCATCTCTACACTCGTTGGGTATGCGGTGTATACCGTGACCTGCTGCGACAGCTCCACGGGCAGGTCTTCCTTCACCGTAGCAACCCGCGCAACAGCGGCTGCCCTTTGCTCTTGCGACTCTGTCTTGACCTCCACGATTGGCAAACCCTCTGGCACATCTTGCGAAGAGCGCAACACCACTCCCTCGCGATCGATCACGTTGTAGCCCTCATCGCTTTTCTCGGCAGCCATAGGAGTACGAACCGTTATTTTCACGTTGAGACCATCCGGCCATGCGCGCGTGATCTCTGCAGCATCCACCTGGGCGATGCTCTCCACCTCACTTCGCACAGCGCTCATCGAAATACGTGGGAGCGGCACGTCCACAAAACCTGCGAGCTTCTCTTCAACAACCTCGACGGTCACATCCTCATTCAGACCCGAGATCTTGATCTTCGAGGCCGTTAGTGCAAAGAACGGCGAGAAGAAAACTGCCCACACTACAGCGGCTGCTAACAGCACCGTCGCGAGTGCGATACCCACGCGGCTGAGTATGGCGCTACGGCGAGCGCGTTTCATTTCCGCGCGACGTTCGTTCAGACTGATTGTGTTTTTCTTGGAACCAAAAACCTCGGTGGCACGCCGCGACGTGAAGTACTCTTGCAAGCTGGAACTATGCGAAGGTTTAGATTTGCCCGCCGAAGGTTTGGACCTATCGTCATCTGGCGCACTGGAAGGCACTTGGTTCGACCTTTTCACCCGGGCCCAATGCGTAAGGCTTAGGCGCGATGAGGACTCTGGTTCTTCTGGCGCATCTTCCGAAGACTTATGATTAGAACCTTCAACCGGCTCTGACGTAGAGGAGCTGGATTTTCCAAGGCGCTCAGCATCAACCCCCCGGCCCGCGCGTTCCTCGGACCGAGGCGTGTTTGGCAACCCTGGACGTTTCACTGACTGGCGCCCCAACAGTTCAAAATGAACTCACCCATCGATGTGATGCTACCGGCTCCCATGGTGATAACTAAATCGCCCTCACGCGCTTCGTTCGCGATCGCTTGCGCTGCCTCACGCATATCCGGAATGTAGTGGGCCCCAGGAACCTGGTTAGAGATGAGCTGCGACGTTACACCCTCCACCGGATCTTCGCGCGCCCCAAAAATGTCGGCGATGTACAGCTGATCGGCCAGTTGGAAAGCCTTAGCAAACTCGTTCGCAAAAGTCTTGGTGCGAGAATACAAGTGCGGCTGAAACAGTACCAGCACACGTCCGCTACCCGACTCCACGCGGGCTTGCCGCAGCGCCGCCGCAACCTCGGACGGATGATGCGCGTAATCATCCACTAGGACTTTCCCCTGTGCCTTTCCGCGCAATTCAAAACGTCGCCCCGTGCCTTTGAACGAATGCAATGCCGTTGCCATACGCTCCATCGGAACGCCCAGCTCAATACCCACCAGTAGCGCACCCGTAGCGTTTTCCAGGTTGTGCGCGCCGCCCACGTTCAACGACAGTTGTATTTCTTGTCCGTCGAAGCAAACCGTGGCGCTCGCATGTGCAGGTTCCAGGTGTGCCGCGGTAACCAGCGCGTGTTTTCGCCCGCACCACAGAGCCTTCTCTTCAGTTAGCCCGCCATAGGACCATACGCGCCCGCCCAGTTCCTCATACGCCTTACCGAGCCTTGCCGCCCCCTCGTCATCGCTGCACACAATCAGGAGGCCACCCGGCACTATCTTTTGCGCAAACTTCAAGAAAGTTTGTTCAAACTCTTTGCGTGAACCGTAGTTATCCAAATGATCCGGTTCCACGTTCGTTACCAACGCCACCCTGGGGCTGTAGTTCAAGAACGACTTATCGGATTCATCAGCTTCCGCCACGAACACCGAAGAGGAACCCAAATGCGCGCCCGTGTCGAAACCTGTCACAACGCCTCCCACCGCGAACGATGGGTCCATTCCTGTCTGAGACAGCGCCGCAGCGAGCATTCCCGATGAAGTCGTCTTGCCGTGAGCGCCCGCGACAGCAACAAAATCCATTCCTTCTGCTGCCAACGCGAGCGCCTGGGAGCGGTGGAGCACCTCCTGGCCGCGCTGGCGCGCAATCGCCAGCTCAGGATTTGACTCGCGCACGGCCGTGGAGATTACGACGCGGGCGTCAGCCGGCACGTGAGTAGCCTCGTGCCCCACGAAAACCTCGATCCCTAGCGAACGCAAATGATCGAGATTCTTCGAATCCTTCGCATCCGATCCGCTCACGAACTCGCCCTTAGCGTGAAGCAGCTCCGCAACCACGGACATACCCGCCCCGCCAATACCGATCAGATAAAAACTCATTTGACCTGCCCCTTGCATACGACCGATTCAACCAAATCGGCAACGCGGTAGGCAGCGTCCACGTGACCGAGCTTTGCAGACTCCCTCGCCATATCCTCCAGGCGCTGGGGGGAATCCAGAATAGGTACCACAAAGGAGCGCACAATCTTTTCTGAAAACTCAGAATCATCGAAGAGCATTGCCCCGCCCTTGCGCACCTGCTCGAGCGCGTTCAGCTTCTGCTCGCCATTTCCAATCGGAAGCGGAACGTAAACTGCGGGCAACCCCAAGGCCGTGAGCTCTGCAACCATGCCTGCACCCGCCCTGCCGATAACCAGGTCCGAGGCCGCGAAATACGTCTGCATATCCATCGCGTATTCGCGCACAATCCAAGCGCCCGCAAAACCGCTAGCCGCGACCTCCTCGGCAATCCCTTCCGATTTTCCTTTGCCCGTCAAATGCAAAACCTGGTGATCTGCCCCAAATGCCGAGGCTGCCTGCACCATCACCTGGTTCAAATGCACGGCTCCAAGTGAGCCTCCCGTAATCAGCACGGTTGGTTTACTCGGATTGAGTCCCAGCTGCGCGGCTGCCTGCTCGCGCCTTTTTGCCCTGCCTTCTTGACTAGCCCGGTCCTCAGCAAGCTGTCTAATAGCTGGACGCAAGGGTAGTCCCGTAACATCCGTTATCCCCCTGCGAGCTTTCAAACTAGTTTGCGAAAAAGTCAGAGCAAGTGCCGCCGCAAAACGAGCGCCCAGCTTATTTGCTAACCCCGCGCGAGCGTTTTGCTCGTGGATCACCACGGGGATTCCTTGCGCTCGAGCCGCCAAATATGCAGGCGCTGAAACGTAACCGCCAAAACCAACTACGGCCTCGACTCCCCCGCTCTTTATTAAACGCTCAACGTCGCGCACCGTTTTTGCTAAGTCCGGCGCAAATGTCAAAGCCGCCTTGTTTGGGCGACGCGGCGCCGCAACCTTCTTAATGGTGTGAAGTGTAATGCCAGCTTCAGGCACTAGATCCTTTTCGAGGCCCGAAGCCGTTCCTAAGGCCTGCACTTCGATATCGCGATCACGCAAAACCGAAGCCACAGACAACAAGGGATTCACGTGCCCCGCGGATCCACCTCCCGCTAGAAGGACTCTTGCACCCGCGTTAACCGACGTCATCTCAACACCTACTTTTTTGAATGCCTGCGAAATAGAGTACGCAAACCAAACGCCTTTTCCATACCCGAATCTTTTCGAGCAAAGCTCAATACTATTCCCAGGCCACCACAGGTGGCCACAAACGCGGAACCACCCGTTGAAATCAGGGGTAGCGGAACACCAATCACGGGCAAAACCGCCACCACTGCACCCATGTTAATGATTGCCTGCGCCCCGATCCACATGGTTACACCGCCCGACACAATGCGCGAAAAATCATCGGAGTGGTACAGCGACAGACGCGTGAGGCCATAGATCAGCACTGCAAACGTGACAACCACAAACACCGTACCGATCAGACCGAGTTCTTCACCTAAAATCGCAAAAATGAAGTCCGTGTGGGCTTCGGCCAGATAGTTCCATTTCTCTTTGGATGCACCCGGCCCCACACCGGTTAGACCGCCCGATCCTAAGGCCCACAACGCGTGGTCAATCTGTTCGGGTGCAGCGGGATTAGGAGGCTTCCTAAAGCCCGGTATTACGGAAATGACGCGCTGCAAACGTGACTGGTTTTGAAACACCGCAAATGCGGCAACCGGGATAAAAGCAAGTGCGGCAATACCAAACCACTTACCGGGCACGCGTGCAGCCGCTAGAGCTCCTGCAGCCAGTGCCACCACAACTAGCGCCGTACCGAGGTCGTGACCCGCCATGATTCCACCCAGGCCAACCGCGAGGGGCAAACCCACATTTACCGCGATGTGCGTAAAGTTAGTTCGATCCAGATTCAGCCTGATAATTACCCAGCCTATAAACAGCGCCATTCCTACCTTTAATGCCTCCGATGGCTGGATTAAGAACGATACGCCGGGGATCATGATCCAGTTGGTATTACCACCGGATTCGACGCCCCAAGAGGTGATAACTAAGAACTGCAGTATTAGGGTCCCTATAAACACCCAGGGAGCAACGCGGTACCAAAACCGATTTGGTAGCCTCATAGCCACGACAAGGGCGATTACCCCAAACGCCATGATTAGCAGGTTGCGAAGGTAGGCAGTGTATGGATTCTCTCCCTGCGATATCACCCGCACTGTTGAGGCAGAGAACACCATCACGAAACCGATCGCGATCAGGCAGATGACCGGCACCAAAATCAGGTAATACGTGGTGACGGGAGAAGGCTCAGCACGGCTTCCCGTTCCAAATTGGAGCTTCGGGATACGCCTTGCACGGGTCTTCAGCTTTTCAATCACCGGGTAGCTCCTGCGGGTTTTGCCACGCTTCGTCCAGACGTGCAACGGCCTCACGGAACACGTCACCGCGTTCAGCGTAGCTATTGAACTGGTCCCAGGATGCGGCGGCGGGAGCCAATACAACCGTGTCTCCAGGCCGTGACAGAGCCACGGCCTCATTGACCACGGAATACATCCAATCTTCATGCCCATCCACAACCACGTGCGGGATTTGCGGGGCAGCGTCGGCAAGCGCGCTGGTGATTGGCGTAGGATCAGCGCCGATCACCACCACACCCCGCAACGCCGGCGCAACAGTCTTTACGAGGGAGTGGAAGTCTTGGCCCTTGGCGTCACCGCCGGCGATCCAAATAACTGTTCCCGGGGCGAAACCTGACAGAGACGCGGCAGCCGCATGCGCATTAGTAGCCTTCGAATCGTCAATCCAAATCATGTCGGCAACCTCGCCAATCACCTGACGACGGTGCCCAGCCGGATGGAATGCACGCAGGCCCGCAACTACAGCACTAGAATCAATGTCTTTCTTGGAATACGCTCCGTAGGCTCGAGCAAGCGCAATTGCGGCCAAAGTGTCTTTGATGATCGCGGCAGATGGGGACGGGCCTGCAAAGTGAGCCACGTCGGCGAGCGTGGCAAGGGCCGCTGCCTGCGTATGCCGGTTTGCCACAAAAGCACGGTCTACGATGAGCACCTCATTCCCATCTTGGGCAAGGCCCACCTGGGACACCGCTGGAACGTCAAGCACGTAGCCAATAGCTCGCGCCCCCTCGATCACATCGGCTTGCATCACCATATTCTCGACAGCCAAATCTGCCGCGTCATACACACATGCCACGCGCGTGTTCTCGTACACTCGTGCCTTAGCCTTCGCGTACTCCTCAACCGTTCCATGCCAATCCAAATGATCGGCATCCACATTCAGACAGACAGATGCTACCGGCTCCACCGAGTGAGTGGAATACAACTGGAAGCTAGAAAGCTCAACAGCTAGTACGTCCACGTCCTCGTTCATCACAACGCTGACAATCGGCATACCGACGTTGCCAACCACGCGCACGCGTTCGGAAGCCGCCTCCAAAATCGCACCCAAAAGGCCAACCGTGGTGGTCTTGCCGTTAGTGCCAGTTACGGTCAGCCAAGCGATGTCTTTACCGAGGTGGCGCTGAATCTGCCAGGCGAGCTCGACCTCGCTCCACACCGGCAAGTTCAGACTTCGCGCCGCTTGAAACACGGGCGAATGCGGGGCAACTCCGGGCGATACCACCACCAAACCGAAGTCATCTGCAAGCGCATTAGCCTGCTCGGCCTCGCCACCAATAACGAACTGCTGGCTTCCCGATTCAAAAGATGCAAACCCCTCGGGCGCCTTCAAATCGAAGCCAACGGCTCGCACCCCAAGCTGGCCCAACGCATCCATAACCGCGCGGCCCGTAGCTCCCAGGCCGATAACCGCGACTTTAGATTCAAGCCAGCTCACAGCCCAGCCACCCATTCCGCGTAGAACAGCGACAGGCCAATTACGGCAAACAAGCCTGCAATAATCCAGAAACGAATCACGATCGTGATTTCTTTCCAACCCAACAGCTCAAAATGGTGGTGCAACGGTGCCATTCGGAACACACGCTTGCCCGTCATCTTGAATACGCCAATCTGGATCACATCAGACATCACGATAATCATGAATAGTCCGCCAATGATGATCGCTAGGAACTCCGTTTGGGTAAGAATCGACATTCCTGCAAACGCACCCCCCAGGGCGAGCGAGCCGGTGTCACCCATAAAAATCTGTGCCGGGGCCGCATTCCACCAGAGGAATCCAAACGCCGCGCCCACTATCGCCGCGGACGCTACCGCGAGCCCCAGGGAATCCCTTACCTCATAACACAAGGCGGCGTTCGCAACCGTTATCGCACAGGATTGGTAGTACTGCCATATCGCGATCACGGTGTACGCGCCAAAAACAAACATCGATGAGCCCGTTGCCAGGCCATCGAGACCATCCGTTAAGTTCACCGCATTAGACCAAGCGGCCACGAGGAAGTTCGCCCACAAAATAAACAGGATCACGCCTAACGCCGTGCCGGCGAAAGCTAAGTTTGCCCAATCCAGATCGCGCACGACCGAAATCTTCATCGAGGCGGGAGTGTTGCCTCTCGCATCGGGGAAGCTCAACGCCAATCCGGCAAAAACCGTGCCGACGGCCAATTGTCCCAGGATCTTTGCCGCCGGATTCAAACCAAGTGAACGGTGTCTCTTAATCTTGATGAAATCATCCAAAAAGCCAACGACGCCGAGTCCAACAAACAGAAACATGAGCAGGCTAGAAGATAGGTCCGGCAACCGCCCAATCGAAATATGCCCTACCAGCCAGCCAATCAACGAAGCAGCAATTATCACGACACCGCCCATAGTTGGCGTGCCGCGCTTCGTAAAGTGCTGGGTTGGCCCGTCCTGACGGATGAACTGCCCGTACTCTTTACGAATCAGCAGCTTAATAAAAGCTTTGGTGCCGAACAGCGCGATGACCAATGATACGGCCGTCGCAACGACAATGGCTACCACGTTTAAGCCCTCCGGTCCTAACTACGCTAAAAACTCGTCGGCGATTTTCCAGACCCCCGAACCATTCGATCCCTTCAAGAATACGAAGTCTCCCGCTTGAACCAAATCGCGCAACTTAGCTCCCGCCTCTTCCGCACTCTCAAAGTGATAAATGTCGGCCTTTCCAACAAGAGGCTCGCCAATTGGTTGCGCACCCTCACCAACCGTGATCAGCACATCCACGCGGGCCTCATCAGCCAGGCGCCCTACCTCCCGGTGCAGGGACGTTGAACTCTTCCCCAGCTCAAGCATCACGCCAAGCACAGCGATGCGGCGCGCCCCATTTTCCCCCAGCTTTCCAAGCACCTCCAGGCCCGCCTTCATAGAATCCGGATTCGCATTATACGAATCGTCGATTATCGTAATGCCGCGTGTGTGCGTGACACTCATACGGTGCGGGCTCTGCGCGCGTAGCGAATTTAGCGTCTCGACGATCTTTTGCGGATCCAAACCAAGAGTCAGGCAAACGCTGATGGCCGCGAGCGCGTTGGACACCTGATGACGGCCCACAAGGCCAAGCTTTACCTTCTTCAGAACGTCTCCCGCCTCAAGATCGAAGGTAGCGCAAGACGAGTCATCGAGCTTTACGTTAACGGCGCGCACTTCCGCGTCAGACTTACCTGCAGCAGAAAAGAACAAGACCGCGCCCTTGGCCAACGACTGCATATCGCGAACATTTGGATCATCGCGATTCAAAATTGCTGTGCCGCCCTTGGCTAGACCCTCAACAAGCTCCGCCTTGGCGTGTGCCAATGCCGGAACCGAGCCGAAACCACCCAGGTGCGCCTTGCCCACCGCAAGCTCAACCGCGATATCCGGAGGGGCGATCTTTGAAAGGTAGAGCAAATGGCCCGGCCCGGAAGCCCCCATCTCCAATACCAAATAACGCGTGTTCTCATCCGCTCGAAGAACTGTCAGCGGCATGCCAACCTCGTTATTAAACGAAGAAACCGGTGCAACAGTGGGTGCGAACGCACGCAAAATTCCCGCCGTTAGATCCTTCGTGGTGGTCTTACCTACAGAGCCGGTTATCCCTACCACATCGATATCGCCCGCGTCGCGAAGCTTCTTCAGATGGGCCTGCGCCAGCAACCCCAGCGCCTTCGTTGCATCTTTCACCACGATCTTGGTCAGATTCTGCGGCCCCGCGTCCTCTCGCGTCACAATCGCCGCAACAGCGCCACGTTCAACCGCCGACTCAAGGTAATCATGACCATCGGCATGCTCACCTACACGCGCAATGTACAACGATTCCGGGGTCACCTCACGCGAATCCGTGTACACGCCACCGGAAACGACCGTGTTATCACCAACCAGTCGACCGTCGACGACTTTCGCAATCTCGTCTGCTGAGTACCTCATTCGCCTCTCCATCTAAACGCCGCGACACGTCCTTGTATCAGTATTACTGAAAATCTTCCCACGTTTTGCTGATCATCCGTAACTTTGGCAACGCGGTTGTTGCCGGCTCGCCCGCTCCCAGCGACGAAGTGCGTGAAGAACGCTTCGAAAGAGCGGCTCGCGCCTCCACCCGATCGTCCAATACGTGGGGTTTTTCACCAATCATCTGGATCGTCTCATGTCCGCGGCCCGCGATCAGCACCGTGTCATCCGGGCTTGCTGCCAGCACGGCCTCGTAAATCGCACTCTTGCGGTCATCACTTTCCCACGCAGCACGGGCCCGACCTGTTGCGCCTACAAACCCGGCGGCAACCTCAGCGCGAATCTGCGCCGGATCTTCTCCGTAGATGTCGTCATCAGTAAGCACCACAAAATCAGCTGAGGCCAGTGCCACCGCGCCCATTTCCGGACGCTTACCGCGGTCTCGCTCACCCGTTGCGCCAAAGAGAATCCACAGGTCTCCCGGCGTTACCGGATCTAGAGCCGCACACGCGCTCGCAATAGCATCGGTTGTGTGCGCGAAGTCCACAATCACGAGTGGCGTGGACGAGGAGCGTTCTGCCACCACCTCCATGCGCCCGGGAACCCCCGGGGTGCGGGCAAGTTCCTCGCACACTCTGGCGGTCTCAAAACCTAAACTGACCATGATAGCGAGGGCCGTCAGCTCATTTTGCACGTTAATCATTCCCGGCAGTGGGCAATGCATACGTACATTAGCGTCACCGGCGCGAATCATCACATCCGTTCCCGCATCCACCTGGTTAAGCGAGTGCGAAATCACGTACAAATCAGCCTCGAAATTGGTTGAAACCGTCACTGTGGGGATACGCACCATTTGCGCCAACCGTTGGCCCCACCCGTCATCTACACAAACCACTGC
Source organism: Actinomyces urinae (assembly GCF_900119695.1). Lineage (GTDB taxonomy): Bacteria > Actinomycetota > Actinomycetes > Actinomycetales > Actinomycetaceae > Gleimia > Gleimia urinae. The sequence continues at coordinate 40,022 of NZ_LT632547.1, read as the reverse complement.
TCGCTTCGAAAGAGAACCGTCAAACAGGCTGGCTTTTGCCTCGAAATAGCTCTCCATCGTTTTGTGGAAATCCAAATGATCGCGCTGCAGATTCAAGAATGCGCAAACGTCAAACTTCATCCCCGCAACGCGATGCAGACTCATGGCGTGGCTAGACACCTCCATGACCACGTTCTTCGCACCCTGCTCCAACGCCCAGGCTAAAACACGATGCAAAACGGGTGCTTCTAAAGACGTGCGCACAGAGGAAACGTGTACGTCGCCGAGGCGCACCCCCACAGTCCCTATCAACAACGTGGGTCCCGACAGTGCCGAAAGCACATGATGCACGAAGTGTGCAGTTGTGGTCTTGCCATTCGTTCCGGTAATCCCAATAACGCTCATGGACTCACTGGGATTGTCGTAAACAAGAGCTGCCGCCAACCCGGCGAATGCCCGCGGATCCGCTACCTCCAGTAGTGCGAAACCCTCCGCGTCCTCGAGCATAGAAACCCCTGCGGCGTCTGTTACAACCGCGACAGCACCACCCTCAATAGCTTTAGGGGCGAACTGGGCGCCGTGACGTTTGAAACCGGGGATCGCAACGAATAGGTCCCCGGTCTGCACATCCGTAGAATCAAGCGTTACTCCAGTAATTAGCGGATCTGAATCCGCACGACGGATTGTAGCCCCCAGTGCATTCGCAAGATGCTGTGCGCTTATTCCTCTTACCGAGCTAGGACGGAGATCTTTTAGTTCACTCATAGCAGTCCTAAGGCTTCATCGGGTAAAGCACAGCCTCTTCAGACGAGCCTGGAATACCCAGATTTTGCACCGACTCTGTAACGATAGATTTGAACAATGGGCCCGCGGACTGTGCAGCCAGAATGCCGTACTTGGGTAGGTACAGGATCACCGAAACCGCAAGAACTGGCTTATCGGCGGGAACAACCCCTGCAACCGTCGTGGCAGTGCCAATCGTCAAACCATTTTCGAAAACCTCGCCGGTACCCGTCTTGGCGGCAATCCGATAACCCTCAATGTTAAACGTGTAGCCCGTGCCATCTTCGTCGGCCGTAGTTGATTCGAGCATAGTCAAAACCGTCTTTGCGGTATCCGCGTCAAGTGCGCGTTGCGGTTCGCGTTGCGGAGCGGCCTCATAGGTGCCGTCTGGACTGGTCCACCCTTCAATCAGGCGAGCCGGCTGATACACGCCTCCATTAGCGAAGGCCGCCATCATTCCAACCTGCTGTAGCTGGGTCACCGCATAACCCTGCCCAAACATAGTGGTGTAACGCTGACGCCCATCCCACTGCGATGGCTCTACCAAGATACCCGGAGCCTCACCCGGCAGGCCGATATCAATCGTCTCGCCAAGGTGCATTGCTTTCATAAGCTTATAGCGCTCATCGTCGGTCACCATCGATCCGACCCGCACGGTAGCCGTGTTAGAAGATTCTGCGAGGACACCCGTTGCGGTGAGCGTGTAATCGGGATGCTCGTGTGAATCCTGAAACTCTTGCCCGTCTGGCGTTGTGTATTTGTACTGTGACAGCACCGGTGTAACGGGCGTAATCTTTGCCTCGTCGAGGGCAGTGGCAAATGTCAAAACTTTGCCGATAGAGCCGGGCTCCACCGAGTATTGCACGCTCTTAACCGGTTGTGGCTGGTTGGTAATTGGTTTGTTACCCGATTCGGCCATGGCCAAGATCTTGCCAGTGGATATCTCTTGAACAATGGCGCTTCCCCACTGCGCCGAATATGTCTCCACGGCCTTGTTTACAATCTCTTCAGTGGAGTGCTGCAGATCCAGACGCAGGGTGGTGTGCACGGTTGCGCCCTGAACAGCTGGTTCCGAAATCGTTTTGCCACCCGGAATAACCTCGCCATAGGGACCATACTCTTGGACCATACGGCCGGGCTCACCCGTTAGCTTCGCGTCCTGCGTAAGTTCAAGACCCGAAGAGCCCTTTCCTTCAGCATCAATAGTTCCAATGATCGAGGCCGCGACCGCGTCGTTCGGATACACGCGCTTGTAGGAAGGTTCCCACTCAATGCCGTAAATCTGAAGTGCCCGCACCTTCCGCCAGGTTTCAACGTCAACGTCTTTCTTCAGATAGTGATACGTGGAGTTGCCAATCAGCTGGCCTCCCACCTCGGCCTCATCCATTTGCAGAACCGGAGCGAGCTTTTGCGCGACAAAAACCGGGCCCGCCCCAATTTGGGTTCGGTTACCCTCTTCATCAATATCCCACACCTTGGTATTTGCTATATTCACCTGGTTTACCGCAATGTGGTAGGTCTCCACTGTTGTTGCAAATGTGCTTCCGTTAGCATCTACAATGTCGCCGCGCCGCGGATCAATCGTTGCCGCATGCATACGCACCGACCTGCCCTGCTCAGCCAGATCAGCGCCCTGAATTATCTGCACATTAATCAGCTGAAATGTGATCGCAACGAAAAAGAAGATAGCAATACCAAAAAATACACGTGTCGCCGTTTGCGAGCCGGCCTGCGATTTACTCACCTGGCCTCCTAACTAACGAACGGCTGCGAACCCGCCCTCTACACTACCTTCACTAAGTTTAATGAAACCCGCCTGACCTGCAGGGACCATGCCCTGCGCGTCCGCCGCCTTCTGCAACGCTGCTGGAGATGAGGCCACCTGCAACTTCTGACGCAGCGCTTGTGTCTCTTCAGTCAGCCGAACAAGCTCCGCACGCGAGTCACGAATCTCGTACGCGGTTTGCGCCATTTGAGTGGTGATAAACAGGTTCACGGCAAGTACCGCGATCAACACCAACGCAACGATAGCAATCACGGGGAAGGCAGCTCGTGGACCCGCCTCGGACGAGATAACGCGAAGAGGGGGACGTGAATGCTCGCGCCTTGGCTGAGCCGGCCGCGTTCTTAGAGCGCTCGACGTCATTGGGAGCTCCTTTTATCTTGCTTGTTGTAGGGGGTGTTGAGTTGGACTGCGCGTAAGCGCACTGATTTAGCCCGCGGATTCACCGTGATTTCAGCCTCTGACGCTTGAATCGCCTTCTTCGTAAGAAGTTTCAAGGGAGCTTGCGGTTCTTCGCCAGGTAGGATCGGTAATCCCTTAGGCAACTGCGCAGGTGTGGAGCCTTCTTTGAATATGTGTTTAACGATCCGGTCTTCGAGAGATTGATAAGATTCAACCGCCAGGCGGCCCCCAACGCGTAAAGTCGACAGCGCGGCGGGCAACGCCCGTTCTAAAATCGTAAGCTCGTCGTTTACAGCTATTCGAAGGGCCTGGAACGTCCGTTTCGCGGGGTGCCCGCCCGAGCGCCGCGTTGCAGCCGGAATCGTTTCACGAACCAGATCAGCTAGTTGCACCGAATCCGTAAGCGGCTGCTCCTCGCGTGTCAAAACAATGCGTCGCGCGATCCGGCCGGCAAATCTTTCTTCACCATAAACTCGCAGGATTCGCGCAAGCTCAGACTCACTTGCCGACGCGAGCAAATCCGCAGCACTCACTCCGGTGGTTTGATCCATGCGCATATCGAGGGGTGCCCGGCGCGAATATGAGAAGCCTCGTTCGTCGTCATCGAGCTGAAGGGACGAGACACCCAGATCCATGAACACCGCATCAACTGCTGGTATACCAGCCTGCGCAATGACACTTTCAATCTGATCATAAGTAGCGAGGAAGGGAGTAAACCGAGTTCCGAACTGTGCAAGGCGCGCACTGGCCAACTCAACGGCACGCGGGTCTCGGTCAATACCGATAACCGAAGCATTTGGGAAGGCCTTGAGAATCGCCTCGGTATGACCGCCCATGCCGAGCGTTCCGTCTACCAGCACGCCACCATCGGCTAAAACTGGTTCCAGCAATTCAAGAACGTCGGATACGAGAACGGGATCGTGTAGCTCACTGATTGCTTCAGGCGTAAGCTCCACGATGCCCCCTCTCATTACCAACTAGTTCAGCCAGGACTCCCACCGCGTCCGCCGCCGGGGAAGTGACTTCGGATTCTCGGTTGGAGACCAGGATGAACTAGAACATTCCCGGAATAATTTCGTCGGCAGTAGACGAGAAGACCTCTTCTTGATTCTCGAGGTACATTGCCCACTGCTCGGCGTCCCAAATCTCCACCCGCGCGCCAGCTCCTATGACAGCTAGATCGCGAGTAAGACCCGCATAGGTGCGAAGGTTTTGCGGAATCGTGATTCGGCCCTGCTTGTCCGGCAACTCGTCTGAAGCGCCCGAGAGCATCACGCGAACGTAATCGCGTGCCTGCTTTGAGCTCAGCGGAGCCTGCCGTAGCTGGTCGAACATGCCTTCAAACTCGGACTTTGGAAACGCGTACAGGCACCTGTCTTGACCTCGCGTTAGCACCAAGCCTTCCAAAAGCTGTTCACGAAACTTCGCGGGCAAGATCACGCGCCCCTTCGGATCCAGCTTTGGCTCATACGTACCTAGGAACACGTTTCACCTCCCCATCGCTAACCACACCTATTCGGTTATCACCACTTTACCCCACTTCCAACCCCATTGGAACAATATAAGCGCGATTTCCAAATGTTGAACATAAATAAAGCTTGCTAAATAGCCAAAAATCAGCCGTGGAGCGAGGTGGAGGGATTTTTTGTGTTTTGCGTCAATCTTCGGAACCAGGAGGAGTACCATGGGCGCGAAAATGGGCTGAGAGGAAAATCTCTCAGCCCAAACAGGATGCGTGGTGGGAAGTGGAGCTACAGCCAGCCGCGATCCCGAGCTATCCTCGACGCCTCGTAACGGTTGTCTGCCCCAACCTTTGCTATAGCCGAGGAAATGTGGTTTCGCACCGTTCCTTGGCTTAAGCCCAACGCCTCGGCTACATGTTTGATCGACCCACCCGGAAGGGCCGCTCGTAACACGTCTGCCTCCCGCTCCGATAGCGGAGAACGCGGCGTAAACAAGGACTCTTCCGCGAGCGCGGGGTCGATCACGCGCAGACCGCGATGGACGCGCCGCACCGCTTCAGCGAGCTGCGACGATGGGGTGTCTTTGACGATAAATCCGAGGGCCCCAGCTTCAAGGGCTCGCTGTAAGTATCCGGGCCGACCGAACGTGGTAACTATAAGGACGCGCGCAGGCAGGTGAAGCTGCGATACTTTCTCGGCAACTTCAAGGCCAGTTAAGGATTCCTCCCCCATTTCAATGTCCAACAAAAGCACGTCCGCTTCCTTGCGGCGCGCGATATCAAGTGCCTCATTACCCGTTGCAACGTCCGCCACAACCTCAATGTCAGCTTCGAGAGCCAGCAGAGCGGCAAGTGCTCCGCGCACGAGATGCTGATCGTCTGCGATTACGACACGGATTGCTTCCATCGCTAGTTCCTCCCCGCCATGCGAACTTCAACCGTTGTACCCTCATCACCCGTGATAGCGACGCTTCCCCCAGCCTCTTCGACTCTACGCTTCATACTGGAAAGACCGGATCCACCTGCGCCGACTTGCTGAAATCCACGCCCATTATCACTAACGGTTATGGATGTAGGCGTGACGTTGATGATGCAAGAAGATGCGCCCGAGTGACGCACCACGTTAGTTACGGCTTCACGAAGCACCCACCCGAACAGGTAGGAGTTCACGCCGGCGATACGAGCTGACTCTTCTGGAGCCGGAGACTGGACTGTGATGCCTGCAGTTTGCAAAGCCCTTCTTGCAGCTTGCATCTCACCCGCAAAGTCGGGCATTCGAGTGCGGGTTACTGCGGCGCGCACTTCTGCGAGGGCAACTCTTGACAGGCCCGCGATCTCATCCAGGCTCTCTTTTACTACTGCGGTGTTCTCCGGCTGACGTTCAGCTACCTTCGCCGCCACATCTGCCTTCAGGGAAAGGAGCGTGAGGGTTTGCCCCAGCAAATCATGCAAGTCGGCTGCTATTTCTTCACGTTCATGCGCTATCGCAACCTCGGCTGCGAGGGCATCTTGACGCTCAACTTTTTCCGATACAAGCGCGATTGGAAGCATCAGGATTGGCGACAGTAGTGCGTGGCCGAGCCATACCATCAAAACCGTTTTACTTGGCGCAAAAAGTAACGCAAGAACGGTGCACGCCGCCACCAATATTCCTGCCACCCAAAGCCGCACTGGTCCACGGAGTGTGAACACCGTGATTGCGAACATGTAGGGGAAAAACACGTAGCTGAACAGAGGGCTCACAAAAATACTGAACCCGATTATGGGAATGCAGAGCACCGCCCACCAAAAAGCCACACGTTTGCCAACTGAACCCTGAGGCCAGCTACCCAAATACCCGTTAGCGACGGGATACATCAGCGCAAACATAATGAGGAATACGAATCCAAATGTGCGTTGCGGATTAGGCATGTCATCCGTGGCCAGTGAGACGATTGAGATTCCTAAGAAGATTAGCCAGACAGAAGCATAAGCACTGTCAGTCCAACTAAACTTCGCTGCGTTCTTCATTTTCATTGCCTCTCCAACGTCCTGCTGCGAAGCAGCGCCGTTGCCAAGGCGAACACGGCCGCCCACACCAATATGTTAACTACCCCTATCCACAGATCATGCTGTATAACCCAAGGATCTTGAGAAATCATCTGCTCTCCATCGGTTAGCCAATAACGTGACAGCGCAGCTGGACCGTACATGGGGGTGAACATACCTATCTTCAACATCGTGGGCGATATCGGGGCGAACATATTGCCAAAAAACGCTAACGGAACTAAAGCAGTAGCCGCAATCGAAACAGCTGTTGGAGAACGAAATGCGTATGCCACGGCCGAGCCATAGAACGTGAATGGAATAGACGACAGGCATGCAAACAAGAAGCTAGTAGCCCACGCCTTTGTGCTCATTTCAGATCCCGTCAAGAACCCCGTGAGGAATACGGCGGCAACGGGAAGCACGATACTCACCAAGGCGGGCACGATAAGCCCGGCTATCCTCTTCCCTCGAGTAAGTGGAGTGAGGGCGAGCTGGCGTGACCATCCGGTGTTCGATTCCACCACCGCGCTACCAATCTGCCCAACCGCACCGGTTATCCCGCCGTAAACAGCCATTGAGATCATCACGTAAGCCGCGAGGTTTCCATGCTCCAGCTGAGCGTCCATGTCTGCTAAAGTAGCGCCAAAAACCAGGTAGAGAACAACAGGCAAACCAATGCCAAATGCCAATAGGGACCAATCTGAAAGTAGTCTCTTTACGTTGTAAAACACGTACGCGCCTGGACGCGACGTTACTAAGCTTGCGCTCATTTTCCACTCCTTCCCGTCAGCTCAAAGAACGTGTCTTCAAGCGAAGCTGAACTGATGCGAAGATTCGTTGCCCCAGCATCTAGCAAGCGCCGTGCAACGGTGTCAGAAAGACCCGTTGAAATACACACCTTCTGTCCCTCCAGGTGAGCACTGAGCACCTCTGGCCATGCCTGCACCTGCTCCAAAGTCATCGCCCCATCAATATGGGCTTCCACCGTGGTGCCGGCAACCATACCGCGCACCTCATCAACGGTTCCGTCAGCTACAACCTCGCCCTCATTCATAAAGACGACGCGCTTAGCAAAATGTTCCGCTTCTTCGAGGTAGTGCGTAGCGAAGATGATTGTGCGTCCGCGCTTAGCCTGTGACTCCATGGTGGTCCAGAAGTCGCGGCGAGCACGAGGATCCATGCCAGCCGTCGGTTCATCAAGGATTAGGAGGTCGGGCGCGCCCAATAGGGCCAACGCAAAGCGGATGCGCTGCATTTCACCACCGGAGCATTTCCCCACCTTCCGGTTAGCAATATCGGCAAGGTTAGCCTCTTCCAGCACCTGCGCTACCGGAATGTGCTTCGGGAACGCTGCCGCAACCTCACTAATCGTGTCGCGCACAGAAACGTTTGGTAAAAGACCACCCGTTTGCATAACGACCCCCACCAGGGATTTCGCGATAGCTTCGCTTGCGGTAAGGCCAAAAAGGCTAGTACTTCCGCTATCCGGCTTGGCAAGTCCAAGAACAGTGTCTATCAGTGTTGTTTTGCCAGCCCCGTTGGGTCCAAGAATCGCAACTATGTCGCCACGCTCAATCTCGAACGACACGCCTTTTAGTGCCTGCACGGATTTGAACGATTTGGCAACTGAAGCAACCGAGACCGCGGGAGCATTCGTTTTTGTTTCCATACTCCAACTACACCAGGGATCGGCTTCTTGGCCCCCTGCCTGTAGTCACAATTTTGGCATTACAAAAGTCACCGGGCGGGCGTGACAATCAAATCTTTTAGGGCGGCGCTGGCCCGCCGTAACTGGGTTAAGTCGGGGATCTCGAACACGTAGGCAGTGGCGGTTGGACAGCCCCCGGCGGCGATGAGGGCACTACCCTCCCCCCGTGCGATAAGCGCGGCTGCATACGGGATCGTTGGCGCGTGACCGACCACCATCACAGGACCGGTAAACGCGGGGATAGATCGCAACAGATCGTACTCATCGGCATAGTAAAGCTCGTTCAGTTGCAACAGTTCCGCGCCGCTCTCACGCGCAACCTCCTGCGCGGTCTGTAAAGCCCGGACCGCAGGCGAATGCACAATCACGCCATTGGCGATTAAATCTTTTACTCTACGGGCAAGTTGTCGGGCCTGCTCTTGGCCGGCCCTGGTCAACGGGCGCAGCTCATCCCGCCCACCTCCATGACGCGCCTGGGCGTGACGGACAAGAATCAGCGTTTGCCCCATGCCTCAACTCTAGGAGATCGCGCACTCGTTTTGTAGGGCGAATCGAGGACCTTGCAGGCAAACTATAGTATTGGGGCGTGAGCGAAAAGCATTTCCACGTCTGTTCAGCCCGCCAGTGCACCGAAGTGGCTCGCTGGGCGGTTATCTGGTCCAACCCAAAGATCCACGCCGCGCGCGAAAAAACCTGGCTGGCGTGCGAGAGGCACCGCGATTTCCTCACCGAATTTGTCAGCTTACGGTCTTTCCCCCATCGCGTTGTTCCTATCAGCGAGGTTGAAGCGGCCACCGCACCAGCCCCCAAGCCCGTAGACCCCCGCTCACTCACCGAAGAAGAGCGCGCGAGCCTAGGCGAGGACCCCAACTTTAGGTAAGGGTTACGAGCTCCAAGTAAGAGTCATCCCACAAGTCCTCATCTCCGTCGGGTAGCAATAGCACGCGGTCCGGCTCCAGAGCTTTCACCGCACCCGGGTCGTGCGTTACTAGCACCACCGCCCCCTCATATGTCTTCAACGAATAGAGGATTTCCTCTCGTGAAGCTGGGTCGAGGTTGTTCGTTGGCTCGTCCAATAGCAAAACGTTCGCGGCCGACACCACCAGCGTGGCCAGGGCGAGGCGGGTCTGCTCCCCACCTGACAACACAGCCGTAGGCTTGTCCACGTCCTCACCGGAAAACAGAAACTGGCCGAGGACATTGCGGACTCGCGTGTCATCGAATGCGGGGGCGGCCGCAACCATCGTCTCCAGCACGGTTTTGTTTGGATCTAGCGTCTCGTGTTCCTGCGCGTAGTAACCGAGCTTCAACCCGTAACCGGCTTCAACCTCGCCAGTATCGGGGCTGAGAACTCCAGCCAGGATCCGAAGAAGCGTAGTTTTACCCGCACCATTCAGCCCAAGTACTACCACTTTCGAGCCGCGGTCAATGGCCAAATCAACGCCTGTAAAGACTTCGAGCGATCCATAGGTTTTCGAAAGCGAAGAGGCACGCAACGGCACCTTTCCGCACGCAGCAGGCTCTGGAAAACGCAGACGCGCAACCTTCTCTACCTGTCGCACCGGCTCGACGCTGGCCTCGAGTTCTTCAGCACGGCGAAGCATCTGCTGAGCAGCGACCGCCTTAGTTGCTTTCGCCCTCATTTTCTCGCCTTGCGCGCGTAGCGCCTCCGCCTTCTTTAAAGCTGTTGCCCGTTGACGCCTGCGCCGCCGCTCGTCTTCTTCTCGCTGCTTCAAATACAGATCCCAGCCCATGTTGTACTGGTCCACAACCGCGCGGTCCGCGTCCAGGTGCATCACGTGGTTCACGGTCTCGCGGATCAATGCAACATCGTGAGAGATGATTATCATCCCACCCGGATACGTCTTCAAAAAGTCGCGTAGCCAGATTAGGGAATCATGGTCGAGGTGGTTCGTAGGCTCATCAAGGAGCAGAACTTCAGCCTCGGAAAATAGGACGCGCGCGAGTTCAACGCGGCGACGCTGACCGCCCGAGAGAGTACCGAGGGGGCGCGACAGCTGATCCTCGTTCAAACCGAGCGAGGACGCAATCTGGGAAGCCTGCGCTTTGGCGGCATACCCGCCCTGATTGGTGAACTCTTGATCTAGGCGCACATAGCGCTCCATAGCTTTCTGCTGGCGCGGCCCCTCCAAGGTGCTCATCTGCATTTGCGCCTTCTCAATTTTCGCAAGCAGCTGATCAATGCCTCGCACCGACAAGATCCGATCCAGCCCCTTCTGCTGCGGATCGGCTACACGCGAGTCCTGCGGCAAATAGGCGAGGCTGCCGCGACGCACTACGGTGCCATCAAACTCGGCTTCACCCCGATCCGGCTCGCCGGCCAGCATGCGCATGGTTGTAGTTTTGCCGGCCCCGTTGCGGCCCACCAAACCGATTCGCATTCCCTTATCGACGTGGAAGCTAGCGCCTTGCAAAAGCGTGCGCGGACCAATCCGCACAGTAAGGTTCGAAACATTAATCACAATGAACAGTGTAAATGGGAGGCGAATAGAGTCTAAACCGGCCTTGTAGTATGTTTACCGCGTGACTTTAAACAGTGTGAAAACCCGCGAACCGCGCGTTTATGACATCGTCGCGATATCGTTCGTTGCCCTGCTAATACTTTCAAATATTGCCGCAACCAAATTAATCGGAATCCATATCGGCCCCGCACTTCTAGTGTTCGATGGCGGCGCCGTACTGTTCCCCCTCACCTACATTCTTGGTGACGTCCTTTCAGAAGTTTACGGATTCTCCCGTGCCCGCAGAGCCATACTCGCCGGCTTCGCTTTCTCTATCATTGCCGCTCTCACCTTCCTCGTTGTAGGTGCGGCACCAGCCGGTCCAGGCTATGAAAACCAGGAAGCTTTTGTTGCCGTACTGGGTTTTGTTCCGCGTATTGTGGCGGCATCCGTCCTCGGATATTTGGCCGGTCAGTTACTGAACTCCTGGGTTCTAGTACGCATCAAGGCGAAGTGGGGAGAGCGTCACCTGTGGGCGCGCCTGATCGGCTCCACTCTGGTTGGAGAATTTGCCGACACCCTGATTTTCTGCACGGTTGCGTTCTACGGCGTGATTACGGGCGCGGAATTTTTGAACTATCTGTTTGTCGGCTACGTGTATAAAGTCGGTGTTGAGGTCATTCTTTTGCCTGTGACCTACCGAGTGATCGGTTGGATCAAGCGCATCGAAAGCTACGAGGAGTCCCATGTCTAACGCGCCAATCACGCAGGCGCACCGCGAACGCATCGAGGCTTCGCGCGGTTTCAAAGTTGCGGCGTGGTTGGATGAGGTCGAGGTAGAAACCGACGACGGTCCGCGCCCGCTCGGGCGTGTTGGCACGCTTCAAACCGCGCATGGCACCATTGAAACGCCCGCCTTCATCCCGGTTGGTACCCTTGCCAACGTGAAGGGCATGCTTCCCGAAATGATGAAGGAGCTTGGTGCGCAAGCCCTACTTGCAAACGCTTACCACCTTTACCTGCAGCCGGGCGCAGATATTGTGGAGGCCGGGGGCGGCCTGGGCAAGTTCATGAATTGGGCTGGCCCTACGTTCACTGATTCTGGTGGTTTCCAAGTTCTATCGCTTGGATCCAACTACAAGAAGGTTCTCTCGCAAGAGTTTGCCGGCAAGAAGGTAACTGCCGAAGATGAAGCCGCAGAGGCCGTTCGCCGCAACCGCGCAGCCGTGGACGAAGACGGGGTGGTGTTCCGCTCACACATTGACGGCACCAAGCACAGGTTCAACCCCGAGATTTCGCTGAGTATTCAGCATCAACTGGGGGCAGACATAATGTTTGCCTTCGACGAGCTCACTTCTCTGCTCCACCCTTATGACTATCAGGTTGAGTCACTTGCGCGTACGCACCGCTGGGCGCAACGGTCCCTAGATCAACATTGGCGTCTCACCGCTGAGAATCCCGACAAGCCGTACCAGCAGCTTTACGGAGTTCTGCAAGGAGCACAGTACAAAGATTTGCGTAACGAAGCCGCGCGCACGCTCACCCAAATGCACACGTCACCAGACTTGGAGCAGCTGGGTATTAACAGTGAAGGCTTTGACGGGTTCGGCCTGGGCGGCGCCCTCGAAAAAGAAAATCTTGGGCTAATCGTTTCTTGGCTAACCAGCGCGTTACCCGACAATAAGCCGCGTCACCTACTTGGTATTTCTGAACCCGATGACTTTTTTGCCGCGATTGAGGCGGGTGCTGACACGTTCGACTGCGTCAACCCGTCGCGTGTGGCGCGCAACGCTGCGATATACACTCCCGATGGGCGCGTTAACATTACGAACGCACGGTTCAAACGGGATTTCGGCCCGTTAGCTGACGGATGTGGTTGCTACACGTGCCAAAATTACACAACCGCCTACGTGCACCACCTGTTCAAAGCTCACGAAATATTAGCTTCGACACTTGCAACGATTCATAACGAATGGTTTACCGTTCACCTTGTGGATAGCATTCGCGAGTCCATCCGAAACGGTGAGTACACCGAGTACAAGCAAGAAACCCTTGCCCGTTTTTACGGCAACTAGGAGGCCGTTTTGCTTCACCTACCGCAAATCCAACCGCGAGAGCCTGCCGAATATCACAAGCTCTCTGCCGGCCCAGACAGACGCTGGTACCGGCCTCTTCTAGCGATCGTTATCACGCTGGTAGTCTTCCTTGCCCTATCAACTGTGGTGACATTACTTCCACTAGGGATTCCCGCGCTCTACAGCCCCGGATACGAGCAGCTATTTACCGGCGAGATCGATGCTACTGATCCGGTTGTCTTCGCCGTCTTAATGCTGAGCATCGCCGTTCTGATTCCCGCCGTATTAGCCGGTGTGGCGTTGGGCGCACGTACGGGCGTGGGCTACTTTTTCTCGGTTGAGGGCCGCTTGCGCTACAAGTGGCTGGCCACTTGCTTCGCCATTGCCATACCGATTTTCGCACTCGCTTTCATTCCAATGAGTTTGCTTGAGGGCACGGAGTTCAAACCCGGACCACAACTGGCTATCCTCCTACTACTCACGCTCGTGTTGGTCCCGTTCCAAAGCGCGGCAGAAGAACTGACATTCCGCGCGGGATTCCTGCAAATGTTCGGATCATGGATCCCTAACCGCTGGGCGTCTTTGATCGTAGCTACCCTGGCTTCTGCCCCGGTATTCGCGCTTCTACACGGATCGTTGGACGTGTGGATCCTCGCCGACCTGGCCGTGTTCTCTTTGTGCGCAGTGTTCCTTATGTGGTACACGGGCGGCGTTGAGGCTGCGGTTGCCATGCACGCCTCCAATAACATGGTCATCCTTTCCATCGAGGCTTTCTCTAACACTTCTGATTCCCTCATCAGTGAAGAGACCACGTCTACGCCGCTTTCGTTCTTGCTTTCCGCAGCGATAATGAGCGCGGTTACCGCTGCCCTCGCCTTCGCGGCGAAGAAGGCAAAAGTGAGCCGCGTTCACGACCCAAGTAAGACGCCGCAGCCCGACCCCGTTTACTTGGCCGGAGAGCTTTCCAAGGGACGTTTCTACCCCGAATGGCAAAGCCTCTATCCGCAATGGGTGCTGGCTCAACGCGGCATCATTCCGCCTGCACCAGCTCAAGCCCAGCCGCACGCGCAGGAGCCGCACGGCCAGGATAACTTCCAGTAAAACCACCTGCTTCATCTCGACGTATTTTGCCCGCCCTTTGAGGCGGGCAAAATACTACACGAAGGCACTTTAGACGCGATAAATTATGCAAGGGGCAATAACTTACGCTAGCGTAAGATAAGAGCATAGTTCCTTTAGGAGAATCATGTCGACCATCACCGAGATGGCGCGCTCACACTACGAAAAAGGCGTGCCTTACGAGATTGCGGAGCCAGAAACCTCCCTCTACCAGGTGTTAGAAGAAACGGCACGCTTCTATCCAACTAGGCCCGCCACCCAGTACTTTGGGCAGGAACTTACCTACGGTCAGCTAAAGAACGAAGTTGATCGCGCTGCAAACGTCCTTCGCCTCGCGGGCGTTCGCAGGGGAGACGCCGTTTCTATCGCGCTACCAAACTGCCCTCAACACGTGATCGTCTTTTACGCCCTCATGCGCATTGGCGCGATTGCTGCCGAACACAATCCGCTAGCTCCAATATCAGAGATTGAAGAGCAGATTAAGCGCCACCGCGGCAAGGTGGCCGTCGTATGGGAAAAGTCAGTCTCCAAGTTTGCCTTTGGCCCCGGCCACCAGCTCCAAACTGTTTTTACCGTCGACATCACGCGCTATATGCCGGTGACAAAAAAGACTATGCTGGCGCTTCCTATCGCACCGGCCAGAAAAGTTCGCGATCAGATGCGCTTGGCCGCTCCGGCCGGCACCCTATCTTGGGATGACAAGGTGCGCGCCGCAAGCCCCATTGACCCGTCAACGCCGCATGCAACCGGATCTGATATAGCCGCAATCTTGCACACGGGAGGCACTAACGGCGTACCAAAATCAGTTCCTCTGACCCACAAGAACATCGGGTCAAACGCAAACCAAAACCTCTCGTGGGTATACAGGTTGCACGAGGGAGCAGAGAACTTTTTCTCACTGCTGCCCTACTTCCACTCGTTCGGACTTTGCTTCTTCCTGGTTTGCGCTGTGAAGTACGGAGCCTGCCAGATCATGCTCCCCAAGTTCGACGTCGACATGGCCCTGGCCGCTCACTCGCGAACGCCGGTGACGTTTTTTGTTGGTGTGCCGCCCATGTTCGACCGGATTGAAAAGCGTGCACGCGAGAAGAAGATCGATATTTCTTCCATCCGCTACGCAATCAGCGGCGCCATGGCGCTACCAGCCGATGTTGCTGAGCGCTGGGAGAAATCCACCGGCGGGTACATTATCGAGGGGTACGGAATGACTGAAACCTCGCCCACAATGTGCGGTTCTCCCATGACTAGCCAACGCCGCCGCGGCGCTCTCGGCCTGCCCTTCCCCTCCACGCAAATGCGTCTGGGAGACCTCAACGACCCCGATGTTGAGCCAGCCGAGGGCGAGCCGGGCGAGATCCTCGTTAAAGGCCCACAAGTATTTTCCGGCTACCTGGATGCGGACGAAGAGAACGCGCAGGCATTCACAACAGATGGATACTTCCGCACCGGCGATATAGGCATGGTGGACGACGGATTCATCTACCTTGCAGACAGACGCAAAGAGCTAATCCTGTCCGGCGGTTTCAACGTCTACCCCACGCAAGTCGAGGAGGCGATTCGCTCCATGCCGGGAGTTAAAGACGTAGCCATCGTTGGCATGCCCATTCCGGGCGGCGAAGAGGTCACTGCGGCGCTCGTGCTGGATGAGGACGTCGAAAACATCACGCTAGAGGACGTACGCGCCTGGGCAGAAAAGAAGATATCCCACTACGCCCTCCCCCGTTCTTTGGCAATAGTCTCTGAACTTCCACACTCCCAGATCGGAAAGATCATGCGCAGAGTTGTGAAAGACCGACTCATGATAGAGCGTGGTGGAAAATAATCCTTAGAAATTAGTTTTGGCTCCGCATTTGCGGAGCCAAAACTGTACGTAGCAAAACTATACGTTGAAGCCAATTGCGCGTAGCTGTTCGCGACCATCCTCAGTAATACGGTCCGGACCCCATGGCGGTAGCCACACCCAGTTCAAAGTCACGCCACTTGCAACGCCATTTAGCATCATGCGCACTTGGTTCTCAATAACATCCGTAAGCGGACAGCCGGCGGATGTTAGCGTCATGTCGATATTCACGTGATCATTTTCGTCAATCATGATGCCGTATAGCAGGCCAAGGTCAACGATGTTGATACCAAGTTCAGGGTCAATTACATCGCGAAGGCAGTCTTCAACTTCCTGCGCAGTAAGCTGTCCGAGGCTCTCATGATCCACCGTAGCGGCGGCCTCCTCAGGTGCGACTTCCTGGAAGCGCTGTTCCACGGGCTCGGGATTAGCCATGGGATTACTCATTGTTGATCCTCCAATGCAACTCCTGCCTTCACCAGCGCGTCTTTCAACGCGTACCAGCCCAACAGTGAGCACTTAATACGGTTTGGAAACTTAGCGGTGCCCTCAAACGCGGCGCCGTCCTCTAAACGATCAAGGAGCTCGTCAGGAACACCTTTTCCGCGTGAATGCATCATGGTTTCAAAATCTTTGTACAGCTGCGAGATTTCCTCAATCGACTTTCCGTTGATTAGCTCTGCCATCACCGAAATTGAGGCCTGCGAAATCGAGCACCCATCACCTGCCCAGGTATAGTCAACGAGTTCGCCATCCTTCACGTGAACGCCGAGCGTGATCTCGTCTCCGCAGGTGGGATTAACCTGGTAGGACTCTCCATCCACGTCCCCAGGAATCTCCCCCTCGCCAACACGCCTGCGTGAATGATCGAGGATGACCTGCTGATACAACGTCTCCAAGCTTGACACTTACACTCCTCCAAAAAAGCCGCGCACCCGCGACAAGGCTTCACCGAACCGGTGCACCTCATCCAGCGTAGTTGTTAACGCCGCCGAAGCGCGATTCGATGAGCGCACCCCAAAAAACTTATGCAGAGGGATCGCGCAGTGGTGCCCCACGCGCACGGCAACGGACTCCGAATCGAGGTATTGGCCCACATCATGCGGATGTACACCCTCCACGGCAAACGCCACCACGGCAAGACGATTCTTAGTATCTGCTGGGCCGAGTAGCTGCACGCCATCAGCGTTTTTAACCACATCGAGCAGAGCGGCTGTGATTTGCTCCTCATGTGCCGCAATCCGATCCATGCCTACCTCGCTCAAGAAGTCGAGCGCAGCGGCCCAACCCACCGCCTGAGCTACCGGCTGCGAGCCGGCTTCAAAACGGTTTGGCGGAGGCAAATAGATCGATTTTTCCATCGTCACGTTAGCAATAACAGAACCTCCCACCAGTACCGGAGGCATCGCCTCAAGCAGCTCGTAGCGCCCCCAAAGCGCGCCCACACCGGTTGGCCCAAGCATCTTGTGCGAAGAGAACACGGCGAAGTCAACACCTAGTTCGCGCACGTTTATGGGCATGTGCGCTGATGACTGGCACGTATCAAGCAGAACGAGGGCACCCGCGTTGCGCGCTGCGGCCACGATCTGCTTTACCGGGGACACCGCGCCCGTCACGTTTGATGCATGAGTAAAAGCAACCAGTTTGGTGCGCTCATCGATTACATTCAACGTTTCGAGGTCGATGCGACCATCTGGTAGCAGGTCGAGGAACGCGAACTCGGCACCCGTGCGAGCGGCGAGCTCTTGCCAAGGAAGCAGATTAGCGTGGTGCTCGGCGCGCGTGGCGACGATTTTGTCACCGGGCCCAACCCGAAAACGCTGCGCTTGAGCTCCCCCAATACCAGCGGATGCGTTAGACATCGCGTAAGCCACAAGGTTGATAGCCTCAGTTGCGTTTTTAGTCCAGACGATCTCACGGGCATCAGCCCCAACAAAGCTCGCAACCGTTTCGCGCGCAGCCTCAAAAGCTCCCGTTGATTCATCGCCCAGCATGTGCGTGCCCCGGTTTACCGCGGCGTTATGCAAACGGTAAAACTCGGCTTCAGCCTCGATCACCCTAACGGGCTTTTGCGACGTAGCCGAAGAATCGAGATAAACGATCGGCTTACCATCGCGTCCAATGCGTCCAAGAATAGGAAACTGCGTGCGCAGATCCTCCACTTCCTGGGCAGAAAGCGCTTTGGCAAGCCGATCAGTTGTCATCAAAATCTCCGGACTAGTTGTTCAGGTAACGGTCGTAGCCTTCTTCTTCAAGACGGTCAGCAAGCTCCGGACCGCCCTCGTCAACAATGTGACCATTCACAAACACGTGTACAAAATCCGGCTTAATGTAGCGCAGGATTCGCGTGTAGTGCGTGATCAGCAGAACGCCGAGGTTCGACTTGTCGGCCACACGGTTCACACCTTCAGACACAATGCGTAGCGCATCAATATCTAGGCCAGAGTCCGTCTCGTCCAAGATAGCCATCTTCGGATTCAGCATTTCCATCTGCAAAATCTCCAGACGCTTCTTCTCGCCGCCCGAAAAACCTACGTTAACCTCACGCTCCGTGAACGCCGGATCCATACGGAAGTTATCCGTAGCTTCCTTCAGTTCCTTCACCCAAGAGCGAACCTTTGGAGCCTCGCCATCAATGGCGGTCTTCGCGGTGCGCAGGAAGTTCGACACGGTCACACCCGGCACTTCAACCGGATACTGCATCGCGAGGAACAGACCAGCCTGGGCACGCTCGTGCGGATCCATCTCCAAAATATTCACGCCGTCAAGCAGGGCCTCACCGGAATCAATCTGGTACTTCGGGTGGCCCGCGAGCGCATACGCGAGCGTGGACTTACCAGAACCGTTCGGCCCCATGATCGCGTGCTTCTGCCCAGAATTGATAGTCAGGTTTACGCCCTTGAGGATGTGCTTCATTTCCTCGCCGGTATCTACGCTGACGTGCAGATCCTTGATTTCAAGGGTAGTCATTTAAGTTTTCCTTACTCTACTTCCAGATCAACCAGAACGTTCTGGCCTTCAAGCTTCACGGGATGAGTACGCACAGTTTCGGTCACAGGTAGCGTGGCCTCCCCCGTTTTTAAGTTGATTTCAGCGCTGTGTGCCCAACATTCCACACATGCTTGCGAAATGTCTCCCTCGGACAAAGACACGTCCGCGTGGGGGCACGTATCGTCAATCGCGTACCAGTCACCTACCGTGTCACGAATGATCGCGATCGGAAGCTCCTCTCCCGCCTCATTCGTCAGTTCGACCATGCGGGCCTGGCCCGCTTCTAGGTCTGCAGGGCATGCAACTTGGAAGCTCATCGCGACACCAGCTTGTCCATTGAGCCGCCCTTTTCCAGCTCAGCCTCGATGGTTTCCATAAGGTGTTCCTGGACGGAGGGTACGCCAATCTGGTTTACCAGCTCGCCGAAGAATCCTAGTACCACGAGACGACGCGCGTCGCGTTCAGAGATGCCGCGGGCCATCAGGTAGAACAACTGCTCGTCATCAAAACGGCCCGTTGCAGACGCGTGGCCCGCACCCTCAATCTCACCATTTTCAATTTCAAGATTTGGCACGGAATCTGCGCGCGCCCCCTCGGAAAGCACGAGGTTGCGGTTCAGCTCGTAAGTGTCCGTTCCGTCAGCATTTGCGCCAATCAGACAGTCACCCACCCAAACTGCTTGAGCATCCTTGCCTTGAAGCGCACCCTTGTAAGTAACGCGAGAGTAGCAATGCGGCTGCGTATGTGCGATGAACGGGCGATGTTCCAAATGCTGGCCAGCATCAACGAAGTACAGGCCGAGCATTTCAATATTGCCGCGCGGAGACGCGAACTCAGTATCTGCGCTCAGACGAACGAGGTCGCCTCCGAGCGTGACTACCACGTGACGCAACTGCGTGTCGCGCCCCGCCCGCATGCGATGGTTCGACGCGTGAGTCGCGGTGTCATCCCACTCTTGAAGGGAAACCACCGTTAGCTTTGCTGCGTCAGCCGCATCGATCTCCACGGTCTGGTTCAGCTTTCCCTTACCCTTGTGGTTGATTACTACCACTGCCTCGCTAGCTTCGTTAGCGCGAACGTAGATACGCTGACTGCGGGGCGTTTCATCGTCGTTTGAGATGTTGATAAACACGGGCTCCGAAAGAGCCTTACCCTTCGGAATCTCAATGAGGTTTACCGAGTTCGCACGGACCCACGACACAACCGCGGTGCGATCGCCGGGAGCCAAGATCTTATCGAGATCGAAATCCTTAGCATCCACAACGCTCACCGAGACCTCGCTCGGAGCGGTCACGGAAACCGGAAGGTCCGCCTCGGCGTAGCCAGACTCATCAAAAAGCGCCTGGATGCGCTTTATAGGCGTAAAACGCCAGTCCTCTTCACGCCCGTTTGGAACCGGAATATCAGCCGGGTTGAAGGAGCTGGGGCGGTCCGCTCGCGACGAGTACGTCGCCTGGGTGCCCGCGCCATGTGAATGGGCCCTAGCCATTGCGTTCGACATTTAGCCCACCGATCCTTCCATCTGTAGTTCAATAAGGCGGTTAAGTTCAAGCGCGTATTCCATCGGAAGTTCGCGCGCAATCGGCTCCACAAATCCGCGGACGATCACCGCCATAGCTTCGTTTTCTTCTAGCCCACGCGACATCAGGTAGAACAACTGATCCTCTGAAACCTTCGTCACAGTTGCCTCGTGGCCCATCTCCACATCGTCATTACGAACGTCAACGTACGGGTACGTGTCGGTACGCGACTCCTTATCAACGAGGAGGGCGTCACAAAGGACGTTCGACTTCGAGTGGTGTGCCTTCTCATCAATCTCAACGAGACCACGGTAAGACGCGCGGCCACCGTTACGGGCAACGGACTTCGCAACCACTGTTGAAGAGGTGTAGGGCGCCATGTGATGCATTTTTGCGCCCGTCTCCTGGTGTTGACCTTCGCCCGCAAAACCAATAGAGAGCGTCTCGCCGCGCGCGTGCTCACCCATGAGGTAGCAGGCCGGGTACTTCATGGTTACAGCGGAACCGATGTTGCCATCGATCCACTCCATAGTCCCGCCCTCTTCAGCGACAGCACGCTGAGTCACAAGGTTCAAAACGTTGTTAGACCAGTTCTGAATGGTGGTATAGCGAACGCGCGCATCCTTCAAGACGAAGATCTCCACGATTGCCGCGTGAAGCGAGTTGGTGTCGTAAATCGGCGCAGTACAACCCTCGACGTAGTGAACGTAAGAGCCCTCATCCGCAATAATTAGCGTTCGCTCAAACTGGCCCATAGCTTCAGTATTGATACGGAAGTAAGCCTGGAGCGGAATCTCCACGTGCACGCCCGGAGGTACGTAGATGAAGGAGCCGCCAGACCACGCGGCGGTATTCAACGCAGCGAACTTGTTATCGCCAGCCGGAACAGCCTTGCCGAAGAAACGCTCAAACAGCTCCGGGTGTTCTTTCAAACCCGTATCGGTATCGAGGAAGATAACGCCCTGCTTCTCCAAGTCCTCCTGGATCTGCTGGTACACAACTTCAGACTCATACTGGGCAGCCACACCCGCGATCAGACGCTTACGCTCCGCATCCGGAATACCAAGACGCTCGTACGTTTCCTTGATCTCGGGAGGTAGGTCATCCCACGAGCTCACCGGACGATCAGACGGGCGAACGTAGTACTTAAACGAATCGAAATCGATGTCATCGAGGTTTGGACCCCACTTAGGAACGGGCTTACGTTCCCACGCCTTGAATCCCTTGAGCCTGCGCTCAAGCATCCACTCGGGCTCTTCCTTAATGCTCGAAATATGACGAACAAGGGCTTCAGTTAAGCCACGCTCCACGTCAGCGCCATACACATCAGTATCGTGCCAGCCGTACTGATACGCACCAATCGAGTCGATGATCTCGTCATCGGTGCGCGGCTTATCTTCACCTCGTTCAACTTTCGTTGTAGTGGTCATTAGTTCCTTCCTAGTTCGAACGCTCGTGCGCTCGATCTCCACCGTGGCGCCAGCCATTTCTTCTGGTCAGCGCCGCAACTGGAATGTGCGTTGTACACACGTGCTCGCCCCCTGCCAAAGTGGCAAGACGTTGCACGTGTACGTCTAGCAGGCGCCCAATCGCCTGTGTCTCCGCCTCGCATAGCTGTGGAAAATCCTCGGCTACGTCCAGGATCGGACAGTGCCCCTGGCACAGCTGGATGGCAAAGTTGCCTCCCCCAACGTCGCGAACGCTGGCCGCATAGCCATCCTGAGTAAGGGCGTCTGCAAGCGCCACCGCACGCGCCCTCGGATCACGTCCCGCAGCGCGAACCACGGGCGCATATTTGCGTTCGATTTCGCGCGAACGAACCGCAGCGAAATTCTCGACTGCTTCCACTCCAGCCGTTTGCGCGAGGTAGGCCATAGCCCTCGTTGCAATTTCTGAATAGCTGTCATGCAAGCGTTCATGAGCAACGTCCGTGGCAATGTAATGACGGGCCGGACGACCCCGCGAGCGCTTCGCTGACTGCGGTTGCTCGCGTTCAGCTATCTCGCCTAACTGTTCCAAAGTAGTGATATGACGGCGAACCGCAGCGGTTGTAAGCCCTAGAATTTTGGCGATAACCGATGCTGTTACCGGGCCCTTCTCAACTATGAGGTCGAGGACGAGTTCGCGAGTCCCCTGATCTACTGGTTCTGCCAAGGCGCCCTCCCTTCAAGGCCGTATCCGCAAGTCAGTAATGCTTCCCATGACCGACTTTTGCAAGTCTACCTTCTTTAAGCAACATCTTCATTACGTAATAGCGCGAATGTCGCGTCTACGCCCGAGATCACACCGAAAACAAAGAAAGACGAAGCTCTAGCGACGCGCGAGCGAGCCGTGATTATCAGCATGACCAGACGACCATATACCCGCGGGGGTATTTCTGATATGATTATTGTGATTCCAAAATGAGTTTGAAAAAGGACGAGTCCATCAGGATGCGTTCCCCGAGTTTAGGAGCATGGTATGTGTAGCCCAATTCGTTGCGCAAAGTGTGGCAAGACCACTTGGACCGGTTGCGGACAGCACGTAGATCAGGTTAAGGCAATGGTTGCTGACTCTGATTGGTGCACCTGCAACGAAAACTAATCGATTGAAAGCGCGTGGCGGCCGTTTTAACGGCGACCACGCGCTTTATTGTGCTTCAATGTCGGCTACATGCCTAGTCGCGTTGCTTGCGACTGAACGGCGACCTCAGCCACGGAGCGTCCGCGGGACGCAGACAGCTCCAGCCCTGTGCTCGCGCTGACTGCGCCGCCAAGATCCCCACCACCGCCGAGGGATTATGCATCCTCCCGTCGTGAATGGCAGCCACCGCCTCACGCATCGGAACCCAACGCAGTTGCATTGTGGCCTCTTCATCAGTTCGTTCAAACCGCTTCCCGGCAGGCACTTGCCTTACATCGCGCGCCAAGAAAATACGTAGCCCCTCCGTGGTACCTCCCGGCGAGGTGAAATAGTCAACCAGAGTGTGCCAGGTATCGGCTTCGAGATCAGCCTCTTCAAACAGCTCTCGTTTAGCGGCATCCACGGGCTCCTCGCCTTCAATATCCAGCAAACCAGCAGGGATCTCCCACAAAGTTGCCTGCACCGGGTGGCGATACTGATCAACCAGGGCGACCTCGAGGTCCTCGACCCCCTCACGAAGAGCTACAACAGCTACTGCCCCGGTATGCGCCACGTAGTGTCGCGTCACCACGTTGCCCTCAGTTACTTCAACGCGGTCCTCATCCATGTCGAACACCGCACCCGTCCACACGCGTTCGTGCGAGCGAACCGGCCTTGTATCCCTACGATCGGCTATCATGACGAACTCCTAGCTGTCTTTGTCTTCCATGGATTGCAGTAAGCCGGCCAGCACCGACTTCTTTCCAAGCGTGGACACCACTCCCGCGAGGATCGTTAGCCCCACGAAGCCGGCCGCGATTACCGCCAGCACGTGCCCCAAGCCTTCACCTAGAGCGGAAATATGCGTCGTCGCCAATGTTCCAAGCACAGTTGCTAACCCCAACGGAACTAGCGAACGTGCGACTACAACCAGCATATCGCGCGTGCCGTAGCCATCCGTCACCTTGTGAATCGATACGAGCACTCCGATCGCCGCTACTGTCATCCCCACTGAATGTCCACCCGCGATTGCACGTAGCGTTTCCACGCCATCACCCTCGGATCGCACAAATACTGCAACTAATGCGGCTTGTGCCACCGCGACCGTTACCCACCCAGTGGCTGCCACCAGCCAGGCTAGCCGCGGATGTGAAAGCGCGTAAAGCGCGCGTTGGCCGTAGAACAGCAAAGAAAATCCGATTAGGGCTGGAGCCATGATCGTAAGAGCGGAAGCCATCCCCGGAACGGGCGTGAGTAGCTCGAAGAAAGCCTGTGCCACCGGCGCCATGATGACCAACAAAGCAGAGCCGAGCAAGGCCGCAATCAAAACTTTTTGCATCGCCCTCGCGGACGTAACTTTGAACTGATCCGTGCATCCACTCTCTCCCTGCTCGGAAAGGAGGGGAAAAGCCGCAGTTGCAACCGGATAAACCGCTACAGCGTAGGGCAACCAGTAGACCGCCTGCAAGTACTGAAACACCGCTACCGTTCCTGAAGCACCGTAGGAACGCATAAGCCAAAGCGAAACAACAACGGCAAGTTGCTGCGCCACCAAAGCACCCAGGCCGGAGGCTCCCAAACCGATCGCACGTCGACGCTCATCGGTCCCGAGGCGCAGGGTGGGGCGAAATCGGAATCCTGCCTTATGAGCAGGGACGAACAGTGGTAGCGATAGTGCCGCCACTCCCAGGGTTGTCCCCCAACCCAGCACCTCAACAGCCGTTTGCGGCGGAGCCTGGTCACGCGCCGGGTTCAAAAGCGCATAGCCAAAGAACGACGCGATCACGGTCAAGGATGACAGCGCTGGGGCTATTGCCGGCCAGAAGAACTTCTTATGTGACTGCAACACGCCCGTCAGCACGATAGAGACCCCGTACAGCGGGATTTGCCACGCAAAAATCTGCAAGAAGCGGGTCACCAATGCCTGTTGGTCGGCTACGATGGCATCCGCTGGCACGGGGAGCGCCTGCGCAATCCACGGGGCGGCAAGAAACACAACCACTGCCACCACAGAAAGTATCAAGGTAACCCATGACAAAAGTGCAGCAGCTACGCGATTAGCATATTGCACGCGCCCTTTCGCAAGGGGCGCAGACAGTAGAGGCACCGTTATCCCCGCTAGTGCTCCGCCCACCACTATCTCGAAAACAATGTTTGGAATCTGATTAGCAGAAGCGTAGGCACCTGCGGTAGCTCCCGATCCCACCAATGCGGACTGCATGAGCCATCGTAAGAACCCGATAAGCCGCGAGGACAATGTTGCAATTGCGATTATGCCTACGGCGCCGGTGAGGACGCCTCGCAGTCTTACCAGCCCGCCCGATGCTTTCATCTACTTAGATTTCACGCCCAACTCATCGAGCGCCGAGAGCACCTTCGAGCTTTCAATCAGCTTCGAGAAAGACACCACCTCGCCTGCCCCAATTACACCGAGCGTAAGCGCAGCCATTGCCGTTCTGAAGGCGCGAGAAGACGGAACTATCGCGAGCATACCTACCTGCAAGCCGAGCGTATTTGCACCCACGTCACCAAGCATGGTTTTACCTGCCAAATCAGAGGGGGCGCTTCCGGCTATTGTGCCAAGAGTTGCACCAAACGAGCGCGGGCTGACGCGACCAACAGAGGCTAATAGAGAGCAAGCGGCTGAAGCTTTGAGTGCCCTGCCTGGACGCAAATCAAACAGGTTTGCGATGTTGGCAGACCCCGCCACAATGATCGAATCAATCAACCAGTCGTAAAAGCCGCGATTGTAGCGATTGCAGTGGACCAGTGCGTAGCCGGCAGCAGAAGAACCAATAGCTGCTACCTTTACCGCGCCGGTAGTTACCTCGCCACGCTTAAATGCTTCAAAGTGGCCAGCTAGTCCCTTAGCTTTTGGGGCGTCCTCGCGCAAATCTTCAATATCATCCGCGAGACCTGCATTAGCGGTGGTAGCTAGGGCGGCGGCGGCGGCGAAGTCACGCCGAGCCACAGCAGAGCCAATCAAAGCCGTGGCAGCACCCACGCCCTCGGAAAGACTAACCGGCTCACCCGCGTGATTTGTACGTTGCAATGACGGCGCGGTGCGAATCACATTTGTGACTATTGCCGTCAGTGCCGCCGCACCCACGCCACCTGCAAAAGCGATCGCAGACCTGCTATTCACCGGCAGTCGCCTCCGTCTGGCTCGGTTGCGGAGCCTCGGTCTTGGCCTGCGGTAGCGGCGGTACAAGCTCTGTTGCTGTCGAGGCCGCGCCAAATGCTCGAGCCGTGCGATCCGCGCTCAGCAGTGCTATCACGGTAGAGGCATGCCCCATTGAGGTACCCACCGAGTCAACCGAAGTTACCGTAATTCCCTGGCCGCGCACTAGCGAAATCAAAGAATCCGAAGCCGAAGCATCGCCAACCACAACACCTGCCGAAGGCGCCTTGGCAACTATTCCCGCAACTGCAACCAGCATCTGCGAATCCGAACTACCTGTCTTGGCGTCCTCCTGGTTGTCCCTATTGTTCTCTTCCTGTGTGGCGGCCGTTGTCGCATCCTCTTCCACCGGACGAGGACCGACAAAAACAATCGAGTCTGACACAACCTGATCCGCTTCGAACGAAAGCAACGCATTGTCAGCATCAGCCAATATTTCACGTAGCAACTTCGTCTCATCATTCGTTTTCGAAATAATCTCTAGGAGTGCCTGAGACAAGATCTCTGCCGCTGGAGCCTCCGCCGACACCTCGCCCGACAGGTGCGTAGCAACCGGACCCGCCAACGAATCACGGAACTGCGACATATCCTCCGAATACCACGCATTCGTGAGCACAACGCGCTGGTTTACAACCCCGCCAGCAACATCAATGTACTTGGCGATTCCATCAACATCTTCAGCGGCAGCGTCCTCCGTAGATACAATCGCTATCTTGCGGTCCTTCAACGTGCCGGGCAAAACCTGATGCACCGACTGCTCGATCCACGCATTACGATCCGCAACATCCGTGCGCAAACGCTCGATCTCCACAGAAGTACGCGCCTGCGACTCACGCAAGCCTTCGACCTGGCTCGTAAGTCCAGACGCAATTGGCCCCTGCAATGGGCCCGCGCCGAGCACCACTCCAACCGCAAGCGCCAAAAATACTGAAATCAGTGAAACCAAATGGTACCTAAAATCGACCAATGTTCCTCCACTCACGTAAGGGGCGCACCCGGCGCCAAACCAAGCCAGCCGCGCACGACGTCAACGACATCAGAAAAATACACTGCCATAATCTGCAAAAATGTTTGCCCCGCGGGCGTAACCGCAAGCGCAATAATCAAAGCCAAAATGCCCGCAGCTGAAAGCATGAACAGCTGCAGGGAAGAAATTCGCGTGCGATAAATCCTTGACACGCCCTTCGCGTCCACCAGCTTTGGACCCACAACCAAACGCGTAAAGAACGTGGAAGCCATACCGGAGCGGCCCTTATCCAAGAACTCCACCAGCGTCGTATGCGTACCAAGAGTAACGATCAAACTTGCTCCCTTAGCATCACCGAGGAGCATAGCCGCATCCTCTGACGTGCCCGTTGCGGGAAACACCACGTGTTCAACGCCAATGCGTTCCACGCGCTCCAAGCCTGGAGCTCTTCCATCACGATATGCGTGCACCACGATCTCAGCGCCACACGTTAAGGCCTTATCAGACACCGAATCCATGTCGCCGATTATCATGTCCGGCTTGAACCCGGACTCTAGAATCGCATCCGCACCACCGTCTACGCCAACCAGCACCGGCCGGTAGTCGCGGATGTATGCCTTCAAAAGAGCAAGGTCTTCCTTGTAATGGTAGCCTCGCACAACCACCAACATGTGGCGACCCTTGAACTTCGTCTTAACATCAGGAATGCCAACCGCGTTGAGCAATAGGTCCCGTTCACGCGCCAGATACTCCATAGTGTTAGCTGCGAATGCCTCAATCTGGCTCGACATTCCATCGCGGGCAAGCGCCATCGCCTGATCATTCGTCTCTACCGTTTGCCGAATACCCTGCGCCACGAGCTTGTCTCCAGCGAATACCGAATCTCCATCAATACTCACCGCCTGCCCCTCATGCAGGGTCATGATGTCCGGACCAAGATCATCAATCAAGATGATCCCAGACTCAAGCAGGATCGACGGACCCAAGTTGGGATAACGACCCGTGGTTGATTTCGCCGCATTCAGCACGGCCACCGGTTTGGCAGCCACCAAAGACTCGGCCGCAACGCGGTCAATATCCTCGTGGTCGATAACCGCTATCTCGCCCTCTTCCAAGCGGCGAGCCAGCTTCTTCGTGCGCTCGTCCACGCGCACTCTTAAGCCTTCGCCGGGCAACTCAACCTGGTTCTTAGCTTTTTTAAAGAAACGCTTCACACCCTTGATTGTGCCACCTTTACCTGCGAACGTAGCTCAGCGGCATGCGCGCGCGCCGTTTGTGACGATTCCGACCCTGAGAGCATGCGGGCAAGTTCCACAATCCGCTCCTCTTCTGTGAGTCGGCTCACTTCAGTAGTGGCGCCCGACTTTGTAATGAGCAGGTGGCTATCCGCCCACGCCGCTACCTGCGCCAAGTGGGTCACTACCAGCACCTGCCGATCACGAGCTAGCCGGGCCAACCGTTTCCCTACCTCACGCGCTGCGCGGCCACCAACGCCTGCATCCACTTCGTCAAACACGTAGGTTAAGTTCGTTGCCGACGCCTCACTGTGCTCGGCCAGCACCACCTCCAACGCCAACATCACGCGCGATAACTCACCTCCAGATGCTCCACTCCCCAGCGGCGCCGGATTCGCATCGGGATGCGCCTGCAGAAGCATCTCAATATCCTCGAGACCATTGGGCCCAGGTTTTTCGCGCTCTTTGAACTCTACGAGCAGACGCGCATCTTTCATCGATAAGCCCGCAAGCTCTGCGTCCACCAGCTTCGAAAGCCTGTGTGCTAACTTGTGCCGTTCGTTAGAGAGTTTGCGCCCGTCCTCAATTACCTGCCTTTGCGCATTCGCGAGTTCGGCCTGGAGCTCAGCCATACGATCATCGCGCCGCTCCAGGTCATCAAGCCTGGCCTCAGCCTCATCAGTCCACTTGAGCAGCGCTGGAATATCAAGAGCACGGCCACGCAAAAGAGCAGTAATGGCACGCCGACGCTGATGTACGTACTCCAGGCGCGACGGATCGGCGTTTAATCCCTCCAGGTATTCGGCGAGGTCGTCGCGAACCGTTTCTAACTCAACGAGCTGCGCATTCAAACGCCGAGAGATTTCAGCAAGTTTTGGGTCAAGCCCCTCAAGCTTTGCTACCTGGCCGGTGGCTAATCCAACAGCATCGACAGATCCAGCGCCGTCTTCCCCCACAAGTGCGCGATATGCTAGCGCAAGGCCGTTACGTAGCTCCTCCACGTTCGTGATGCGCTCAGCTTCGAGGCGCAGAGCCTCATCCTCGCCCTCAACTAGGTCAAGGGAACGGACCTTTTGCACCACCGGGCGCAACTGCGCAATCTCCGCTTCAGCCTCGTCAAGACCTCGCGAAAACTCATCGAGGGCGCGCTTAGCATTTACAGCCTGGTTCCACGCGTCCGTGTAGCGCTGAACCAGATCAGCGTGGCTAGCGCCTCCAAACTTGTCTAAAAACTCGCGCTGAGCGCGCGGAGAACGCAATTCAATCTGATCGGACTGGCCGTGAATAACCGCCAGATTGGAAGCAAGATCTTCAAGTAGCGACACTGGGGCAGGGCGGCGATCCAAATAGGCTCGCGAGCGCGACTGCGACACCTTTCGCGAAACCACAACGGTTTCACTTTCAAGGTCAAACTCATCAAGCACATTCGGATCTATGGTGAACACGCCATCAACCACAGCTTGCGACTGGCCGGCCCGGATCTTAGACGAATCGGCCCGCTGCCCAAGGAGGAGCTGAAGCGACCACAGCACCATTGTCTTGCCGGCACCCGTCTCGCCCGTAAGCACTGTTAATCCAGGTGAAAACTCTACGTGCGCCGATTCGAGAACACCCAGGTTCTCAATGTGGAGCTCTTCGATCAAGACTCCTCCAACCCCAGCCGCCGCCAACCCGAGACCGGAAGATCGAACTTAGCTACCAAACGAGCTGAGAACGGGGTATCCGATAGACGAGCGAGCTTCACTGGAACTTTGGACGGGCGGCAAAGGATTCGAGTGCCTGCCGGGGTGGTGATGCGACGGATACCGTCGCACCACACCTCAATGTCTGCCCACTGGTGTTTCAAGATCGACACTTCAAGTTCTGAGTTGGGGCCGACGACCAAAGGCCGTGTGAACAAGCCGTGCGCGGCCAGCGGAGCCATCAGTACGGCCTCGGTATCTGGCCACACTACCGGTCCGCCCGCCGAATAGGAGTACGCGGTGGATCCCGTAGGAGTGGACAAAATGATTCCGTCCGCCCCGTACGTTGAGACCCCCTGCCCATCCACACCTATACCAAAGTGAGCCGGATGTGCCAGATCGGTGCGCATGATTGCTGCCTCATTGATCGCCCAATCATGTTGCACACTACCGTCAGGCATCTGCACATCGAGCTCCAATGTCATGCGTTCTTCCACCGCATAGTCGGCCGCGGCCACTCGATCTACCAGTGACTCCAAGGAACTAACCTCGGCCTCGGCCAAGAAGCCCATATGCCCCAGATTCACACCCAAAAGCGGGACAGACCGCTCGCGCGCTGCCTGCGCCGACCACAAGATAGTGCCATCACCACCGAACACGAGAACCAGTTCAACATCCCGGTCAGACTCCGCGCCCACAACAACGATCTCTCGTTCCTCCAGTGCGGCTTGCACCTGGGAGGCCAGCTTGGCCGCGTCTTCACGCTTCTCGTTCACGATCATCATGATCGAGCGCATTAAGTCTCCTAACTTAGGTGGTTACCGGCCGGACCGTCTGCGATCGCCTGTGCAATCCGATCATCCAGATCTGCCTGACTGATTGCTGCCGGGTGCTCCGACTTCAACGCCACAAAATACTCAACATTTCCTGCGGGGCCGGGAAGAGGACTAGCCGCCAAACCGTAAACCTTCAGATCCAACTCAGCGGCTTTGTCCAAGACTTGGCGAACAGCAAAGTGATGCAGTGCGGTATCCCGAACCACGCCTTTTGCCCCTAGCTTATCCTTGCCCACCTCAAACTGCGGTTTCACCATCAACAAGAAATCAGCCTGTGGATGCGCAACCTTCCGCAAAGCCGGTAGCACCAAAGTTAGAGAAATGAAGGAAAGATCCGACACTACAACCGTTGGTGACGGCGCCACGTCTTCAGGCAACAAGTAGCGAACATTTGTCCGGTCTTTAACCTCAACGCGTGGGTCGGACTGCAGGCGCCATACCAGCTGCCCGTAACCCACATCAACGGCCACCACCTGCGTAGCGCCCGCGCGTAGTAGCACGTCTGTAAAACCACCGGTCGATGCTCCCGCATCAAGGCAACGCTGACCGCGGATCACCGGAGCGAGATCACCGAGGACCTCAAGAGCACCCGCGAGCTTGTATGCACCTCTAGACGCATAATCTGGCGAGGAGCTTTCATCCACAATCAATGCCTGCGCCGGATCCATCTGCCTAGCAGGCTTGGTAACAACTTCCCCATCCAGCTTAACGAAACCAGCATGAATCAGTTCTTGCGCCTTCGAGCGAGATGGCGCGAGCGAACGTCGCACCATCTCCGCATCGATACGTCTTAGGCGTGCCACTGCTCGGTCCCGCCCTCAAGCTGGGCCGACAGCTCTGCCTCAGCTTGCTTCAGCTTCGCAAGGCGCTGAACTAGAGGCAGGTTTTCAGCTTGCTCCCAGTCTTCCTCCCACTGCTCCAGATTCACTCAGACTCCTGCGATTCCTCGTCCTCTTCAGCAAGATGACGAGTCTCTTCAAGTAGCTCCTCCAGATCTTCCTCACCGGGCAAGAATGCCGCAACGGATTCCACATCCACCTGCGCCAGCTCCTCATCGCTTACATCCGAGGCGGGCATATCGTCCAGATCGGTTGACTCTGCCACTACGGGTTCTTCCGCCTCAGGTTCAACGGGCTCCAAAATTCCTGCGGGATCATCGTTGTCCACAACGGTGATCAGCGGGCAAAATACCTTCGAGTCATGCTCCCGCGCGTACTCCCAAGCAGCCGCAATAAGAGCTCTGTAGGAGTCGAGCGTGACGGTAGCGCCGTCTTCCAAAAGCGTTACGCCATCGAGAGTCAGCCTGCCTGCCACGACCTTTGCTATCTGACCAACGCCACAACTCCAGGTGCCGTCGCGATGGTGACGAGGACGGGGATGCGGCTCATTGAGACCGCGCATATCGGTGTGTACGAGCTGGGGACGCAAACCACGATCCGCAAGGATTACCGAGCGCGCGTCATGGACGCCGGTCAACACGTGCATCGACGGGATCGAAGCTGAAAGCGCTCCAGCAACATCGGTCTCCAGCCTGTCGCCAATGGCGACAGCATGCTCTCCCCCAACCATCTCAATGGCGCCGCGGAAGATAGCGGGCAATGGCTTGCCTGAGACCTTCGGCTTCTTGCCACTCGCGTAGCGGACGGCGCGCACAAGAGCGCCGTTACCCAGCGCAAAACCGCGCTCGGTTGGCAGCGAGCCGTCCATGTTGGTCGCATAGTAGGCAGCGCCGTTGGTAACCGCGTATGCAGCTTCAGACAGCTCTGCCCATCCCAGGCTCTTATCAAGCCCCTGCACTACTGCATCCGGATTGTCATCGGCGGAATCGACGATCTCAAATCCACCATTCGTAACAGCTTCGCGCAAGCCCTCGCCACCAATTACGAGTACTTTTGCTCCCGGCTCGAGGTCTTCACCCATTAGGTTCACCGCGTCCATCGCGGAGGTCATGACGTCCTCAGGCATCGCCGGGAATCCCAGATCAGCCAGCTGAGCAGCCACGGCCTTTGGCGTGCGCGAGGAGTTGTTCGTTACAAACGCGTGCTTCATCCCCGCATTCACAGCCTCTGAGACACTCTGCGCGGCATGTGCAACGGGCTGGCTACCGTGATAGCACACACCGTCAAGGTCAAGCAGGAGTGTGTCGTAACGCTGCGATAGCGGTTCATCGGAACCCTTCAGATCCGAGCGCACGTCATCCACATCCGATTCCGCCATCATCTTAAGGTCAAGAATGTCATTGTCCTCAGGCAGAGCCGGCATCGAAGCTTCGACTTCGTCAGCTTCTTCGCCGCGACCAAGAGAACGCAGATGGTCAGCTTGCGCGCTCATCAAACGGCTTCGAAGCTCATCGTCAGCATCCGGACCGAGCTTAGCCAGAGCATCTTCGACGAGCACCAGTGCGGTGTCGTTCTCTCCTAAATCTGAGCGAGCGCCAGCAGCTACAAGAACCAGCTCAACCTGCTCCGCAACGTCTAGCTGGGAAAGATCGGTTTCATCAATGAGCTCAATTGCCTTCTCTGGTTTTCCAAGGCCGCGCTCACAATCTGCTTCAACAGCGCGGAGCGAAAAATCGTTACGCATACGGCGCACGGCTCGCACTTCACGCAGAGCCTCCTGGTAGCGCTCGGTAGCATAAGCAGTGAGAGCGGCGGCTTCACGCACAATGTCGACGCGGCCAGCACGGCTAACCGCCGCCTGCGCGTACGTGTAGGCACGCTCCGGATCCATGTCAATCAGCTGACCGGCCATAACAAGGAGCTTCGCAACTTCTTCCTGGCTGTGTGCACCTAGAGTTGCGAGGGTCTCGTACGCCGCGGCGTCAAGCTCTTGGCCCTCCAACCCATCCGGGATCGGCAATCCCTCAATCTGGTTGCTACGCTCCGCGAACTCGTCATCGAATTTGTCGTAGGCTGCGGCTGCCACATCGTGCTGGTCTTCAAACCGGTTGAACTGCTGATTACGGTACCTGTCGGAATCGAAATTCCGACGCCCGCCACCTTCGCGGTTAAAGCCGGAACGACGATCGTCTCGGTCAAACCTGCGACCACCCGGGTTTTTTCGGCCAAAGTCACGTTCGCGCCTGTCATCGCGGTCAAACCTGCGACCCGGGCGATCTTCACGGTTGAACTGACGTCCTCTACGGTCATCACGCCCGCGTCCTCCAAAGTCGCTTTCGCCGCGCCCAAACCTGCGGTCCGAACGACCATCGCCCGAGAAGTTACGATCATCACGGTCAAAACGTCGACGTGGGCGGTCCTCATTCTCGAAGCGGCGGCCTCCACGGTCGTTGCGGCGGAAGTCGCGATCGCCACGCTCAAAGCGCCGGCCTCCACGGTCATCGGAACTAAAACGACGGCGGTTGTCATCACGACGGTACCCGCGATCGTTGTCAAAACGCCTACCACCGCGCTCATTGCGATCAAACTGGCGGTACCCACGATCATCTCGGCGGAAACCACGATCATTGCGGTCAAAGTTGCGCTCTCGTCGGCCCTCGCCATTGCCGTCACGGCCAAAACGTCCACCGCGGTTTCCAAAATCCGAGCGTTCGCCGTCAAACCTGCGTCGGCCGCCCTCACCCCTATTCTCGAAGCGTCGTCCTCTATTGCCAAAATTATTTTCGCGCTCTCCGCGCCACTGCCTGTTATCGAAGTTTCGGTCTCTACCGCGCTGGTTTTCGCTCATTATTCCTCTTGTCTTCCGCAGCCACGTATCTGGCTGGCACGGCTCCTACCTCAGGATTGTGCAACCCTCATAATACCGCCTAATAGGCATACTTTGGGAGCGCATGTTGGTGAGCTAGCGCGCTAAAGGGATCGATCAATGCCGAAGAGCCTCCCAGCCCGAACGCCTTATGCGCGTTTGTAATGGTGATTTCTGTGAAAGGCGTACATGACTTGGCGGTACGCCCCACTGGGAGGAGGCCGGTGGCTTACTACGGGTAGTGGCAGCCTCATGTGTCTGTGTTGTTGTGTTTGTGGGGTGTGTGTATGGTTTTGGGGCCGACTACTGGGTGAATTGTTTTGAGGGGGCTGCTAACCGGCTTGGTTAGCAGCCCCCTCAAATTGAGTGTGGTAGCGGTGGTTTCCTACTCTCCCACACCCTACCAGGTGCAGTACCATCGGCGTTCACGGGCTTAGCTTCCAGGTTCGGAAAGGAATACTGGGCGTTTCCCCGTGGCTATGACCACCGCAAAAATATCAGCCAACCTGCCAAACACGCTAGTATTAACCAAAATGGTTTACCAGCAGTGTTCGCTGCACACACGCGGTTAGCGTTTACACGCCTTGGAGTGTGTGGGGTTGGTAGTGGTTTGCATAGTAGTTACGAGCAAACAGGATTCCTGTTTGTCATGTTGTTTGGTTGTTTTTAGTTGTTGACTATTAGTACCAGTAAGCTAAACACGTTACCATGCTTACACGCCTGGCCTATCAACCCAATCATCTATTGGGAGTCTCTCCCCCCAAGCGGGGGTTGGAAACCTGGTCTTGAAGCAGGCTTCCCGCTTAGATGCTTTCAGCGGTTATCCTTCCCAAGCGTAGCTAACCAGCCATGCACCTGGCGGTACAACTGGCACACCAGAGGCTTGTCCGTCCCGGTCCTCTCGTACTAGGGACAGGCCTTCTCAAGTTTCCTACGCGCGCAGCGGATAGGGACCGAACTGTCTCACGACGTTCTAAACCCAGCTCGCGTACCGCTTTAATGGGCGAACAGCCCAACCCTTGGGACCGACTCCAGCCCCAGGATGCGACGAGCCGACATCGAGGTGCCAAACCATGCCGTCGATATGGACTCTTGGGCAAGATCAGCCTGTTATCCCCGGGGTACCTTTTATCCGTTGAGCGACCGCGTTTCCACGAACCACGGCCGGATCACTAGTTCCTGCTTTCGCACCTGCTCCACCCGTCAGTGTCACAGTCAAGCCTTCTTCTACACTTACACTCAACACCTGATTACCAACCAGGCTGAGAAGACCTTTGAGCGCCTCCGTTACCATTTAGGAGGCAACCGCCCCAGTTAAACTACCCACCAGGCACTGTCCCCAATCCGGATCACGGACCAAGGTTAGATAACCGTTTATATCAGAGTGGTATTTCAACAACGACTCCACCACCACTAGCGTAGCGGCTTCACAGTCTCCCACCTATCCTACACAAACACAACCGGCTACCAATACCAAGCTATAGTAAAGGTCCCGGGGTCTTTCCGTCCTGCTGCGCGAAACGAGCATCTTTACTCGTAATGCAATTTCACCGAGTTCATGGTCGAGACAGCGAAGAAGTCGTTACGCCATTCGTGCAGGTCGGAACTTACCCGACAAGGAATTTCGCTACCTTAGGATGGTTATAGTTACCACCGCCGTTTACTGGGGCTTAACTTCAAACCTTCACCCCAACAGGGGTTGAGCCTTCCGCTTAACCTTCCAGCACCGGGCAGGCGTCAGTGCGTATACATCGCCTTACAGCTTCGCACACACCTATGTTTTTAGTAAACAGTCGCTTCTTCCAAATCACTGCGACCACACCCAAACAAAAATACCAGAAAAACAGTATTGTCCGGGCCTGGTCCCCCTTATCCCGAAGTTACGGGGGCATTTTGCCGAGTTCCTTAACCATGATTCACTCGCACGCCTTAGTATACTCTACCTAACTACCTGAGTCGGTTTAGGGTACGGGCGGTTATTTCTCTAACGTCGAGGCTTTTCTAGACAGCACAGGCACACCAATAACCACCACACAAAATGGCAGTCCCATCAGCCCTCACCCTTGTCATTAAAGACAGCACACCGGATTTACCTAGCATGCAGGCCACAACCTTAGACTGGCACAACCACCGGCCAGCACCAGCTACCCTACTGCGTCACCCCTGTTAACACGCTTGCCTACCCAAGAAGGGACCCCAAGACCACTAGGAGGCAAAACCCGAAGGAATCACCACCATCACGGCGTTGGTTAGCACAACTTTGTCAGCACTGGACAAGAAAAAACCGGTACCAGAATATCAACTGGTCATCCATCGACTACGCCTGTCGGCCTCGCCTTAGGACCCGACTAACCCAGGGCGGATAAACCTTGCCCTGGAACCCTTAGTCAATCGGCGCGTGGGATTCTCACCCACCACTCGCTACTCATGCCTGCATTCTCACTCCCAACCAGTCCACAAACCCTCACAGGCCTGCTTCACCCCAATCAGGACGCTCCCCTACCCAGAAAAAACTTCTGCCATGGTTTCGGCGGTGTGCTTAAGCCCCGCTACATTGTCGGCGCGGAATCACTTGACCAGTGAGCTATTACGCACTCTTTCAAGGATGGCTGCTTCTAAGCCAACCTCCTGGTTGTCTATGCAACTCCACATCCTTTCCCACTCAGCACACCCTTAGGGGCCTTAACCGATGATCTGGGCTGTTTCCCTCTCGACTACGAAGCTTATCCCCCGCAGTCTCACTGCCCTGCAATTATCAATGGCATTCGGAGTTTAGCTGACGTCAGTAACCACAAAGGCCCATCAACCAACCAGTAGCTCTACCACCACAACAACACACGCAGAACGCTGCACCTAAATGCATTTCGGGGAGAACCAGCTATCACGGAGTTTGATTAGCCTTTCACCCCTACCCACAACTCATCCCCCCAGTTTTCAACCTAGGTGGGTACGGTCCTCCACGACCTTTTACAATCGCTTCAACCTGGCCATGGGTAGATCACCCCGCTTCGGGTCTAGAACACGCGACTAGCCGCCCACTTAAGACTCGCTTTCGCTACGACTACCCCACAAGGGTTAACCTCGCCACGCATCACTAACTCGCAGGCTCATTTTTCAATAGGCACGCCATCACCACAACCCCAAAAGGGCCGACCGGCTCTGACGGCTTAAAAGCGCTTGGTTTCAGGCACTATTTCACTCCCCTCCCGGGGTACTTTTCACCATTCCCTCACGGTACTATACGCTATCGGTCACCTAGAAGTATTCAGGCTTACCCAGTGGTCTGGGCAGATTCACAGCAGATTCCACGAGCCCGCTGCTACTTGGGAACACACTCAAGCAGAGTTGCATGAACCACCTACACGACTATCACGCCCTACGGTCAGCCATCCCAAACTGTTCAGCTCCACACAACCATTTATAACTACCCCCACCCCCGGCAGAGAATGGAAAAACACGCCCCAACAACCCCACATGCGCAACAGCTGCCGCCTTGACACGCACACAGTTTAGCCATCATCCGCTTTCGCTCGCCACTACTCACAGAATATCTCTTCCTGCAGGTACTAAGATGTTTCACTTCCCCACGTTCCCCCCACCACCCTATACATTCAAGCAGTGGTAACAGGCCACAAAACCTGTCAGGTTACCCCATTCGGAAACCCCCGGATCAACACTCGCTCGCCAACTCCCCAGGGAATATCGCAGGCCACAACGTCCTTCATCAGCTCTAGGCACCAAGGCATCCACCAAACGCCCACAAAAACTAAAAAACCCAACAAAACAAACAAAAAAGATGCTCGCAACCACTATACAAATCACCAACAACCCAACCACAACCACCAAACCACCACACACCAGCCAACAGCCAATGCAAACAAACAATGGAATAGTGGAAGGGCCAGACCAACAGTGTTAGCCATAAACCCGACAGCATGCCCCCAAACCAAACCACACAAAACCAGTGCAACCTGATCCAGAGTAAATCCTGCTTCATCCCAAAACAGTTCTGTTCTTGCAAAAACAATCCAAAAAACTAAGGAACAACCCAGAGGGCAGCACCACCAAAAACAGTGGAAACAACCACCAACCAGGCCCTTAAAAAAAGAAAATCCTTAGAAAGGAGGTGATCCAGCCGCACCTTCCGGTACGGCTACCTTGTTACGACTTCGTCCCAATCGCCAATCCCACCTTCGACCACTCCCCCCACTTTCGTGGTTAGGCCACGGGCTTCGGGTGTTACCAACTTTCGTGACGTGACGGGCGGTGTGTACAAGACCCGAGAACGTATTCACCGCAGCGTTGCTGATCTGCGATTACTAGCGACTCCACCTTCACGTAGTCGAGTTGCAGACTACGATCCGAACTGAGAACAGCTTTAAGGGATTAGCTCCACCTCACAGTATCGCAACCCTCTGTACCATCCATTGTAGCATGCGTGAAGCCCAAGACATAAGGGGCATGATGATTTGACGTCATCCCCACCTTCCTCCGAGTTAACCCCGGCAGTCTCTCGAGAGTCCCCAACCAAATGCTGGCAACACGAGACAAGGGTTGCGCTCGTTGCGGGACTTAACCCAACATCTCACGACACGAGCTGACGACAACCATGCACCACCTGCACACCAGCCAAAAAGGCCAGCATATCTCTACACTGTACCGGTGCATGTCAAGCCTTGGTAAGGTTCTTCGCGTTGCATCGAATTAATCCGCATGCTCCGCCGCTTGTGCGGGTCCCCGTCAATTCCTTTGAGTTTTAGCCTTGCGGCCGTACTCCCCAGGCGGGACACTTAATGCGTTAGCTACGGCGCAGAAACCACACGGCCCCCACACCTAGTGCCCAACGTTTACAGCATGGACTACCAGGGTATCTAATCCTGTTCGCTCCCCACGCTTTCGCTCCTCAGTGTCAGTAACGGCCCAGAGACCCGCCTTCGCCACCGGTGTTCCTCCTGATATCTGCGCATTCCACCGCTACACCAGGAATTCCAGTCTCCCCTACCGCACTCAAGCCTGCCCGTACCCACCGCAAGCCCATGGTTAAGCCACAGGATTTCACGACAGACGCGACAAACCACCTACAAGCCCTTTACGCCCAATAAATCCGGACAACGCTAGTACCCTACGTATTACCGCGGCTGCTGGCACGTAGTTAGCCGGTACTTCTTTACCAGTTCAAATCAACCACACCCAAAGCATGGCCTTTCAACCCAGCGAAAGAGGTTTACAACCCGAAGGCCTCCATCCCTCACGCGGCGTCGCTGCATCAGGCTTGCGCCCATTGTGCAAAATCCCCCACTGCTGCCTCCCGTAGGAGTCTGGGCCGTATCTCAGTCCCAGTGTGACCGCCCACCCTCTCAGGCCGGCTACCCGTCACCGCCTTGGTAGGCCATCACCCCACCAACAAGCTGATAGGCCGCGAGCCCATCCCCCACCAGACCAAACCATTTCCCACCAAAGCCATGCGACCAAAGCGGAATATCCTGTATTAGCCACACTTTCATGCGGTTATCCAAAAGAAGGGGGCAGGTTACTCACGTGTTACTCACCCGTTCGCCACTCTCACCAAAACGTAAAAAACGCCCTGGATCCCGTTCGACTTGCATGTGTTAAGCACGCCGCCAGCGTTCGTCCTGAGCCAGGATCAAACTCTCCAAACAAAA